>NZ_CP092099.1:1373750-2747500 GCF_022259695.1 Flaviramulus sp. BrNp1-15 | reverse complement strand
GAGCATTGCTGAGTAGCTACGTTGGGAAGGGATAAGCGCTGAAAGCATATAAGCGCGAAACCCACCACAAGATGAGATTTCTTTAAAGGGTCGTGGAAGATGACCACGTTGATAGGCTATAGGTGTAAAGGCAGTAATGTCATAGCCGAGTAGTACTAATAACCCATAGGCTTATTGTACGCCTGTTTTTTTATAAGTTCAATACAATTATTAATAAGTTCATGTATAGCGACGATTATCGTCCTTTTTTCAATATGTTAAGATATTTGCAGCAAAAGCTGCAGTTAACAACTAAAAGTTAAAAACGAACAGTTTAAAGACTGTTAACTATAACTTATTAACTGTTAACTTAAAATTTAAGGTGGTTATAGCGATGGGGCTCACCTCTTACCATTCCGAACAGAGAAGTTAAGCCCATTAGCGCCGATGGTACTGCATTTGTGGGAGAGTAGGTCGTTGCCTTTTTTGGAAACCCTTCATAGAAATATGAAGGGTTTTTTTTGGCATATGGTGAAATAACTCAGAAATATTTAAAGTTATACCATCGGCACCAATGGTAATACATTAGGAGAGCGTAGAGACGTTGCCTTTTTTGAATCCTCAATCTAATTTTTAGATTGAGGATTTTTTTTTGCGATAAACTGAACTAAAAACAATCTAATCTATTAGAGCCGATGGTACTGTATTTGGAGAGCGTAGAGTCGTTGCCTTTTTTTAAGTACTTTATATTTTTTATATGGAGCTTTTTAGTATCTAGATTTTATAGCATTTCGACTGCGCTCAATGTGACATTTCGTTAACCTATACTTTTTAAGACAACCTTTTTTAGGCTATACTGAATTATTTATTTTATCATCATTACATGTCATGTTTTGATACATTCTGTCAATTCGAGTGAATTTAACGATTGAAATGAGTGAAATTTGTATCGAGAATAGGGGTTTAAGCTTAAAAAAGAGTTCTCGATACGATTCCGATGTATATCGGAATCACTCGAACTGACATTCTAACTAATAATTTAACCCAAAAGGATAACAGCTTATTTTATATTCTATAATTTATCTTATTTATTAATATCTTTAAAATTCTTAGATACCATTAAAAGCCTCAGAATAAATTTAAAATGATTTACACGATTATAGATGTTGAAACCACAGGAAGAAGTAATAAGCTTACCGAAATATCTATTTTTAAGTATGATGGTACTCAAATTATAGATGAGTTTACCTCTTTAATTAATCCGGAGCTATTAATTCCAGATTATATTACTGCGCTTACAGGTATTGATAATGGTATGGTTGCTGATGCTCCTACATTTTCTGAAATCGCCAACACCATTTTATCTTTTACCGAAAACTGCATTTTTGTAGCACATAATGTAAATTTCGATTACAACGCTATTAGAAATGAATTTAAAGCCATAAATATAGATTTTAACAGAAAAAAATTGTGTACCATACGGTTAGCTAGAAAACTGATTCCTGGACATAAATCGTATAGTTTAGGAAAACTTAGTAATGCTTTAGATATTCATATTGTTGACCGACACCGGGCTAGAGGCGATGCTGAAGCTACCGTTATTTTGTTTGAGCGCTTACTTAGTCAAGAACAAGCGGAAACGGTATTTAATGAGTTTTTAAAAAAATCATCTAAAGAAGCGACATTACCATCACATTTACCAACGGCGGTTTTTAATAATTTACCAAACACACCTGGTGTGTATTATTTTAAAAACAAAAAGGGTAAAATTATTTATGTTGGTAAAGCTAAAGACATAAAAAAGCGTGTACTAAGTCATTTTTATAGTAAAACTAAGAAATCTTTGGCTATGTGTAGAGAGACTGCCCATATAGACTTTGCACTTTCTGGTACCGAACTTATAGCGTTACTTATGGAAGATGCTGCCATTAAACAGCATTACCCAGAATACAACCAAGTGGCAAAACGTGCCACGAAAATGTATGCTATTTTTAGTTATACCGACCGAAAAGGCATTATACATATGGCATATAATACACTTAAAGCCACACCAAACCCAATACTGACTTTAAACTCTATAACCGAATGCCGCCAACATATAGAACAGTTGTGTAGCCAGTTTGAACTCTGCCCAAAATATTGCCATTTACAAGAAGCTGTTGCCAGCTGCAACCATTTTAAAATACATACCTGTAAAGGCATTTGTAAAGACCAAGAACCTTATGAGCAGTATAACCAACGCGTGTTACAAGCTATAGACAGCCTAAATAACAACAGTAAAGATGTTGTTTTAAAACAAAAAGGCAGACACGCCCAAGAAGATGCCTTTATTATGATTGAAAAAGGTACCTATTTAGGTTATGGTTTTATAGATAAAACAGAACACATTAATAACACCCAAGATTTAGAACCTTTTTTAATACCGCAAAAGGATAATAACGATATTCAAAAGATAATTAGAAAGGTGTTAGTTAATTTATAAATACTTAGCATTTATTTCTTAAGAGTTTTTTGTATTCAAAAACAAATAATATCTTTTACAGGGATAATGAAGTTATTTGTGTTAAAAACTTTGATAACTCATCAATTCATATTGAATTTATACTTGCTATATTTGAGAAATATAAAACCTGAATAATTGAAAACAGCAAAACCGTTTCTTAAATGGGCTGGTGGAAAAAGCCAACTAATTAATGAAATTAAAAACTCTTTACCACAAGATTTTAAGAAAAAAGAATTTACTTTCATTGAACCTTTTGTAGGTAGTGGAGCAGTAATGTTTTGGATGCTTAATAAATATCCTAATATAAAAAAAGCTGTTATAAATGATATTAACACAGATCTTACAAATACATATATCACAATTAGAAATAATGTTCGAGAAGTAATTGAACAATTAGATGAATGGCAATCACAATATCATAAGTTTATAAATGATATTGATGGGAGAAAGGAATATTATTATGAAAAAAGAACTTTATTTAATACTCGTGAATCAGATAATGTAGTACAAGCTTCTTTATTTATCTTTTTGAACAGAACATGTTTTAATGGTTTATATAGAGTGAATAAATCTAATGGATTTAATGTTCCCATAGGGAGTTATAAAACAGCTCTAATTTGTGATGAAGAAAATTTATTAGCAACTTGTCAGCTATTAAATAAAGGAGTTTATACAAATGATAAAGTCTCTTTTCCAACTGCTGCTTAAAATGGATTTATCTTTCAATATTACTTCAACGAATGACTATATAAGCAATTCTCAAATAGCACGAGTGTTGACAGAAGATTGGGTGAAGAATAATAGTTATTGCCCTAATTGTGGTGAAATTTCACTTATTGAATATGAAAACAATAAGCCTGTTGCTGATTTCTATTGTAATTCCTGTTTAGAACAATTCGAATTAAAAAGTAAAAGAGGTATAAAAGTAGGGAGCAAAATAGTAGATGGTGCTTATAATACAATGATAAAAAGAATCAATTCAATTCAAAATCCTAATTTTTTCTTCTTGACATATGATAAAACAAAATGGAAAGTAAATAACTTTATGATTATTCCTAAACATTATTTTATTTCTGATATTATTGAAAAAAGAAAGCCTTTATCTGATAATGCGAGAAGAGCTGGTTGGGTTGGTTGTAATATTGATTTAAAAAAAATACCCGAAAACGGAAGAATTTTTCTTGTTAAAAATTCTGAAATAATATCAAAAGTTAAAGTTCAATCAAAATGGAAGAGAACAGAATTTTTAAAGACTAAAAAAGTTAATTCTAAAGGTTGGATTTTAGATATTATGAATTGTGTAGATGCTATTAAAAATGATAGTTTTACTTTGAATGATATTTATAAATTTGAAAATCAACTTAAATTAAAATATCCGGGTAATAATTTCATTAGAGATAAAATTAGGCAACAATTACAACTTTTAAGAGATAAAGGTCTAATTGAATTTAAAAGTAGAGGTATTTATAAGAAGATTACTTTATGAAAAAATTCATTATAATCACACCAGAAGGGGAAACTTTAGCTCCAAATCAAAATCAAATTGTAGAAAATCTACAAGTTATTGGTATAGTTGAAAATGTTAATAATTCTGATCAAGCATTAAAGAAATTATTAATAGAAAATGACTGGATTCTTGATGCTGAATTTAATGTAGCAGAATTCATAATTTACGAAATAATATAATTATAAATCAAGATACTTCCCCTGTATCCCTGAATCTTTCAGAGCTTTTGCATTTTCTTTACCGTATGCAATAAATACGCTTGGTGCTCCTGGTGTTCCTGCCTGTACTCCTGTAATATGGTAAAACTTAATCCTACCTTTTACAAAAAGTAAGGCATCAGCAGAATCCCAAACATGATTAAAAAAGCATTTTGTTTCAGTTCTGGCAAATATTAAGGCTATTCCATTGCCATGACATTTCAATTTTTTAAGCCAAAGTTCCATACCTTTTCCATAAGGAGGATTGCAATAAACTCTACCTCTCCATTCTTTTGATAAGCCATTTTGTTTAATTGTGTAATAATTTTTAGCATGATAGAATGGAGCATCGACTGGAGCGCATGGGTCTAAATCAAAACTTCCTAATTTTTTAACTAAATCTGGTGGAGTTAGCCATTCTACTTTAGAGTTTTTTGATTTCTCAAATGAAGTGTTCATAAATAATTAAACTTTATTGTATAAAAAAAATTTCGCTTTACAAAATTGAGAATATATAGATTGTTGTACAACGGAGTATTGTCTACATTTTTTGTAAAAAAACGTAGCCTTGGCTGATAAGTTGCGGGAGCGATAGCAGTGGTTAGCTTTTGGCGAGGCGCGCATTGAGCCAAAACTAGTAACCCTTCGACTGCGCTCAGGATAAACTTCTAGCGCAGTTTTTAAATAGTTATACACTTTATAACAGCCACAGGCTGTTTATTGTTTAATTTTAAATTTAAAAAACCACCCAAAACATAAGACAAATTATTATCTTGAAATTCTAAATTTTTAATGGGTTTAATGGCTGAAAATAGGGAACTGGAATTGGCGTGGGCGTTTGTGAATAATACCAACCGATCGATTTTTTTAACGGGTAAGGCGGGGACTGGTAAAACCACTTTTTTACACCGTTTGAAAATGAGTAGTTTAAAACGCTTGGTGGTGGTGGCGCCTACGGGTGTGGCGGCGATTAATGCTAAAGGGGTGACGATACATTCGTTTTTTCAGATGCCTTTTGGTCCTATTTTACCTGATACAGATTTGAATGCGAGCAAGGTTTTTAATAGGAAGTTTAGCAAGACGAAGATTAATATTATTAAGTCGATGGACTTGTTGGTGATTGACGAGATTAGTATGGTGCGCGCCGATTTGTTGGATGGTATTGATAGAACCTTGCGCCGTTTTAGAGACCGCAACAAAGTATTTGGTGGCGTGCAGGTGTTAATGATTGGCGATTTACAACAACTATCGCCAGTTATAAAAGAGCAGGAGTGGGAGTTGTTGAAGCATGTGTATAGCAATGGGTTCTTTTTTAGTAGTCATGCGTTTCAGCAATGTAACGCCATTACTATTGAGTTGAAGCATATTTACAGGCAGGAGAATCCGAAATTTATAGACATCTTAAACGAAATTAGAAAAAATAGATTGAGTGAAGCTGCTGCTGTAGAATTAAATAAACGGTTTATACCTGATTTTACGCCCGAGCCTGATACGGGTTACATAAGTTTAACCACACATAATAATAAAGCGGAAGCAACCAATAGGGCAGAGTTGGAGAAGTTAACCACCAAGACGTTTACTTATAAGGCGGAAGTGGATGGGAAATTTCCTGAATATGCGTACCCAAATGCAGAACAATTGGAACTTAAAGTGGGAGCACAGGTCATGTTTGTAAAAAATGATAGCAGCCCAGAGAAACGCTACTTTAACGGGAAAATAGGAAAGGTGATTTTGTTGGATGCCGATGAAGTGGTGGTGCATTGTCCTGATGATGATTTTAATATTAACGTAACGCCCGAAATTTGGGAGAATATTAATTATAGTGTTGATGCTGAAACCAAAGCGATTACTGAAGAAAAAATAGGGAGTTACACCCAAATGCCATTGCGATTAGCGTGGAGTATTACCATACATAAAAGCCAGGGTTTAACCTTTGAAAAGGCGATTATTGATGCGCAAGGTGCTTTTGCGCATGGGCAAACTTATGTGGCGTTGAGTAGGTGTAAATCGTTAGAAGGTTTGGTGTTGAAGAGTAAAATACATTCGAGCCAGATTATTAGCGATGGCAATGTTACACAGTTTAATGAGAATGCGGAGCAAAATGCGCCCGATGAGCAGGTTTTAGCAGATTCGCAGACCAATTTTCAGTTGGATTTGATTGCGGAAGTGTTTGCTTTTTATGAGTTTTTGTATCCGTTGAACAGGATTTTAGATATCTTTTATAAGAATAGAACCGTGATTCAAGGTCCTGTTGAAGCTACCTTTTTACCTATTAAAGAAACGGTGACTAATTTTTTAAAAGTGGCCAACGGATTTAATGCCCAATTGAAACAACTTGCTGAAACGGATGGTTTACCTGAAGGGAATAACGTGATTCAAGACCGTTTTAAAAAGGGAATTGGCTATTTTAAAACCGAAACGGAAACTAAAATTACCACGCCTTTAAAAACGTTTGCCTTTACTACAGATAATCAAGCTATTGGTAGTGAGTTTACTAAAAACCTAGATGCTTTTGAAGATTTACTGTCGGTTAAATTGCTTTATTTTAAAGGTTTAGCTAATGGTTTTGGAGCGGAACGGGTTTTGGAACTTCGAGCTAAATCTGTGTTTATGGGGAAAGAGGTGCCTAAGAAACCTAGAAAACAGGTTATTGATGGTACAAGCAATGTAGAACTTTTTGAAAAACTACGCATCCTTAGAAATGATATTGCTGATGCTAAAGATTTAATTCATTATCAGATTTTTACTCAGAAGGCTTTGTATGACATGTGTGAGACCTTACCAACCAACAAACAGGAGTTGTTGAAGGTTAATGGTATGGGGAAAACCCGTGTTGAAAAATATGGTACTGCAATTCTAAAAGTGATTAAAGCCTATTGTGATGAGCATGATATTGAAACATCGGCTGAAGCTGAGATTTTTGATGTTGAGAAGCCTAAACGGAAAAAGGGAGATACTAAAAAAGAATCATTAACACTTTTTAAATCTGGAATATCTATTGACGAGATTGCTGATGCTCGTGAATTGAATGTGAATACGATTATTGGGCATTTGGCTAGTTTTATAGCAACGGGTGAAGTGAAGGTTACGGATTTGATGTCGGTTGAATTTTATGAGGAGTTGAAGGCTATTATTCCGAAGACGACCTTTGAGAATTTATCGGATTTAAAACATCAGTTGGATGATAAGTATAGTTATGGGGAGCTGCGTTTGGTGGTTGAGGAATTGAGGAAGTAGATATAAGTTTAAAACAGATTCTTTCGTCGCGCTTAGGCGCTCCTCAGAATGACTTTTTTTAGCTTAAACTAAAAATTTAATACTGTTAAAAATGCTTGAAGGAGCGATAGGAATGTAATTTACTACACAATTGATTATATTGTCATTTTGACTATCTTTCAACAATTATATATTTAATATGAATGAGTAAATTTATAATGTAACTTATTGTTTTAGTATTGTATTTAAAAAGTCTTTAAAAAAGTTTAAATATTTAATTATCTAGAATATATAAGTATAATTTTAAGAGTTATTTTAGCTCATTAATGGTTTATAATAAAATGAGATTGTTAAAAATTAAGTACAAAAATGTTTTATTGAGAAAGTATTTACTTTTTTCATTCATTATTATTAGTACAAGCATATTTTGTCAAAACGAAACAAATAATTGGTATTTTGGGGAAAAAGCTGGGTTATATTTTGAACTACAAGAGAATCCACAAGTATTATTTGATAGTAATATGATATCAACTGACGCTTGTGCTACAATTTCAGATAGAGATGGTAATCTTCAGTTTTATACTAATGGTATTAATGTATGGAATAAAAATCATACGATAATGATTAATGGGGTATTATTGGAACCTCTTGGAGGAGGAGTAGACCCTACCCAACTTGAACCTGATGTTTTATTAAATGTAATTATTGTTCCGATTACAGATCGTAATAATATGTATTATATTTTTACAGTTACCTCGTCTTCTGGTTTGCGTTATTCTGTTATAGATATGAATTTGAATAATGGTTCAGGAGAAATTGTAGATAAAAATAGAGATCTGTTAGCAGGTATTGGGATTGGTAAATTATCTGCAGTACATCATACTGACGGAAAATCTATTTGGTTAATGTCTACAAGGAAAAATGATAATGATGAATATACCTCATTTTATGCCTATAAGATAAATACTGATGGTAGTATTGACAATCCTATTATAACTGATAACTTATTTTATAAAGGACTTCAAGAAGGAGTTATGAAATTTTCTCCTGATGGGAAAAGAATTGCTTGTGCTAATTATAGACCGCAAGAATTATCTGATCATTTAATGATTTTTGATTTTGATTCTGCAAATGGAATCGTGAATAATAAAAGAAATCTTTTAACTTCTTTTACTTTTTTTGAAGTAGTGTCGGCATATGGTGTGGAATTTTCCAATGATTCAAAATATTTATATGTTTCTCTGATAAGACAGGGTATGTTTACTGAAAATAGTACTGATTTTCAGCCTGAGACTATAAGGAAAAATATTCTTTATCAATATGATTTAGCAAACCCAAACCCACAACAAAATGCAACTTCTTTACATGAAGAAGTAAGTGAGCTATCTGCGGGCAGTTTGCAGCTTGCTAAAAACGGAAAAATTTATAGAGCATTATCAATAAGCGATACTCAAGGAACTGAATTTCTTGGAGAAATTATTTCTCCAGAAAATTTTGGAGTTGATGCAAATTATGTTAATAATGTAATTAATTTGACTCCGAATAAATCAAGATTAGGTTTACCTACTTTTATCCAATCTTATTTTAGAACAAGAATTTTAGCTGAAAATGGTTGTTTAGGCATTTCTATGCCTTTTGAAGTAGATACTTATGCTGATATAGCATCTGCGAATTGGGATTTTGGTGACGGTAATATATCTAATCAAATTAACCCTCAACATACGTATACTAATTCTGGTAATTTTACTGTTACGGCAAATATTAATATAAATAACAGAAACATCACAGTAACTAAAAAAGTTAGAGTACACGAACTACCAAACCTTATAGAAAATCAAGAATTAATTCAGTGCGATAATGATACAGATGGTATTTCAATTTTTAATCTTTATAATATTCGAGACAAAATCACTAACCCAATATTGAATGAAGATTTATTTTTCTATGAAAAAAGAATAGATGCAGACCAAGATGTTAATAGAATTCCTAATCCAGAGGTTTATACAAATACTAATCCTAATCAAGAAATATTTATTAGAGTAGTTAATCAAAACAATTGTTATGAAATTTCCTCATTTTTTTTATATGCTGTATTTGTTGATTTAGGAAATATTTCTGAAATGTATGCTTGTGGAAATTTAGATACAGAAACTAATAATGTGATTGGTAGGTTTCCTTTAGCAGATAAAAGAGATGATATAAGATCTGAAGTTAATTTAACAAGTTCAACTAATCTACGTTTTTTTCCTACCTTACTTGATGCACAAACTACCCAAAATGAAATTACAGCACGGTTTTATAATTCTATTTCGTCAACAATTTGGGTTAGAGCTGAAGAAAACGATTTGAAATGTACTGGTATAGCTCCCATCTCTTTATTTGTAAACTCTTACCCTGTGATAGATTTAGACGATACTTATATTATTTGTAATGATGTTCCGGTATTTTTATCTGGAGATAGTTTTAATGATCGATTTGAATGGATAAATAGCAACAATGATATAGTTTCAACTAAAAAAGATTTCAATACAACAATTCCTGATACTTATACTCATATAGCTTATAGAACTGAAAACAACATAGAATGTTCAAACTCAAAATCATTTACAGTAACGAAGATTGACCTTCCGGTTTTTGATAGAATTGAAACAATTGATCTTAGTAATGATAATAAAATTCATGTCAGTATTTTAGGAAACGAAATTTATGAATTTTCTATTAACAATAGTAACTTTTCAGGTAGATCAAATGAGTATACATTTCATAATGTTCCTGCTGGAATTAATAATATTTATGTTAGAGATTTTAGTTTATGTAATAATATAATTCAAAAGCAAATATTTGTTTTGGGGTATCCTAAATTTTTTACACCAAATAATGATGGAGTTAATGATTTATGGGGAATTATTGGAGTTAACAAAAATATGTATGAATCTATGGAAGTTATAATCTTTAATAGATATGGTAAATTAGTTGCAGTTTTAGATAACAAAAATAAGTCCTATTGGGATGGAACAAATAATGGTGAAAAGTTACCTTCAACAGACTATTGGTTTACTATTAAATTTATTACTAAAGATAACTCAATAGTGAAAAAAAATGGACATTTTTCACTAATAAGATAATTGTAGTTTTATAATTTTAAAAACCATAAAGACCTTAAATTATAAGACTCAAAAAAGAATTTAATGTTCATATAGTACTATGTAAGGATATTAAGAATACAAGACTAATTGATAATAATCTTCATTCAATTTATTTTTTTATATTTAAACTTATGAATATAATTATCCAATCTACTTTAAAAACACTTCAAAAATCTCAAGTTTTATTAGATCATTTATCCAATAGCCAATTATGTGATGCTTCTGTTCCGCCGTATCACTCCAGTATTGGAACACATATTCGACATATTTTAGATTTTTATGATTGCATTTTTAATGTTAATCCTGAAAACAAAGTAGACTTAACCGCTAGAAGTAGAAATAAAGCTGTTGAAGCAGATTGTACTTGTGCTCAAGATTATTTGGACTCTATAATTGGTAGGTTGCATGCAGCATCATTTGATATGAATGACACAATTTTGGTTACTGATGATTTAGGATTGGGAAAAACTGAAATTCCTTATACTTACGGTTCTTTATTGGCACAAGCGAATAGCCATACCATTCATCATTATGCTATTATCAATTATATTTTTGATAGTTTGGGGATTATTATTGATGATTCAGAATTTGGGTATAATCCTACGACGCCGAAATATCAAGATTAATTAATAAGGAATTTATGTCAGTTTGAGTATCACGCCAGAGTGTGATGTATCGAAAACAAATAAATTTCTGTTAAAAAATTACTTTTCGATACAAAATTCTCCCAGAATTTCACTCGAAGTGACATTAGAACTATTCTGAATTTTCAGTAATGAATAGGTTATTTTAAAATAAAACTAGTTTTTTAATTAGGTTTCAACTGCGCTCAACCAGACAAACTTGTTAAGTTATTTTAAGCTTATTATTTCTTTTTAAAGATACTATTCATAATCGTGTTAATACCTCTAAACATTAATATGATTGCCATGGCACAAATTAAACAACCAACAATCAACAAAGGGATATAGAGTGGTTTTTCTTTGTTGATTAAAGCCATATGCATAAATGTTGGTCCCATAAAAAGACTTAATAAGGCAAATACCATGATTTTAATACCTTTAAAAAGTAAAGGTTTATCTGTTTTATTTTGTGTCATTATTAAAATTTTGAATTGCTAATCTTACATTTTTATGTTTTTTAAGAAGCGCTTCTGCTTCTTCTTGGTCTAGATTAAGTTCCGTCATTAGCATTTTTGTGCCTCTATCTACTAGCTTATTATTACTTAATTGCATATCCACCATTTTGTTGCCTTTTATACGTCCAAGTTGAATCATGGTAGATGTAGTAATCATATTAAGCACTAATTTTTGTGCAGTACCAGCTTTCATTCTAGAGCTTCCTGTTACGAATTCTGGACCTACAATAACTTCAATAGGAAATTGAGCTGTTAACGATAGTGGACTATTATGATTACATGTAATACAACCTGTTATAATATTGTTTTGATTACACGTTTCTAAAGCAGAAATAACATAAGGTGTGGTTCCAGATGCTGCAATACCAACTACAATATCATTTGAATTTATTTTATATGCTTTAAGGTCTTTCCAGCCTTGAGTTGTTGAGTCTTCAGCGAATTCTACAGCTTTTCTAATGGCAGAATCTCCACCTGCTATAAGTCCGATTACCAAATCATGAGAAACGCCAAAAGTAGGAGGGCATTCCGAAGCATCTAAAATACCTAATCGTCCACTTGTACCTGCACCTATATAAAATAAACGTCCGCCTTGGCTCAGTTTTTTTACAATGTGCTCAACTAGTATTTCTATTTGAGGAAGTGCTTTTTCAACAGCCAGTGGAACTGTTTTATCTTCGTTGTTAATGTTTTTAAGCAGTTCTGAAAGATTCATCTTTTCCAGATGATTATAGTTTGAGTCTTGCTCGGTAGTTTTTGTGAATTTTTTAGAGAACATTGATTTTATTATTCTATTATAAATGTATAATTATAAGTTTGACAAATAGCAAAATAACCTAATGGAAAATTATCTGGTAAATTAACATTGTCATAATAATCTATATTATCAATTTCTGTAACGTTGAAAATATTTCCTTTAACTGTTGCTGCTGGTGTTTCAAATGGACCATTATTGCTCCCGCTTTGTACAATTAATTGATTCATGTAATTGTAAAAATCTTCGTCTATACCCAAAATACTAATATTTAGTTCTTCATTTGTAGGTAGTTGGTCTTCATAAAAAAATGAAAATTCAAATGTTTGTCCATCAAAAAACGTGTCCTCACTTGGGATGTATTCATTTTTATCAAAATCAAATAAATAATAATCCTCACGGTCTAATACATCGTTAATAGTAACTACTAATTCGGTTTCATCGCCATTAAAAATGCCGCCTTCACCTTGTGAAATATTGTCAATAGGTACAGTTGGGACAAATTGTGTTCTGGAAAAATAGCTTTGACCGTTATGGGTTATAGATAATATAACACTTTGTGAGCTTAACAATTCAGTTGAAATTTCATCAGGATTCACTTCATCTTCTGAAGGTTGGTAAATGCCTGTACCCGGTTCTAATTCAAATAATAGTATGGCTGTATTGCTTTCTTCAAAAAACAAATATATGTTATCCAATTTAGCAGGCTGTGATTCACCAAAAAATGAGCTTGTAGTACTTGCTTTTATAATAACAGGTACAGTTTGGCGGTCTGTATCTACCCTAATAATTGCATCTATGACTAAACGGGGGTCTTCAGTATCTACATTTACTTCTATGACGTCCTCACAACTCGTACATATAATTGAAAACACTAATATGTAAAAGATTTTTTTCATCATTTTAAAATTTAAAATTATAGGTAACAGCTGGAACAATACCGAAAATGGAAGTTCTTATCGCTTCGTTAACGCCTGTATCTTGATTTCGCCTGAAATTGATAGAAGCTGCATTTTTTCTATTATATAAATTGTAAATACTAAAAACCCATTCAGATTTCAATTTTCTATCTTTATTTTTAGAGGGTGTTAATGTGGCAGAAACATCTATTCTATGATAATCCGGTAAACGTTGTTTGTTACGTAAACCATAATATGGAATTGTTAATCCTTGAAACTCAAATTGCCCAATAGGATAATTAGTTGGTTGTCCAGTTTGGTATACAAAAGTAGTATTAACGTTCCATTTTTTGTTTAGATCGTAACTCCCAAAAACAGAAACATCATGTGTTTTATCATAAGGTGTACTATACCATTCTCCACGGTTAATACCTAACTCTGTAGGTGTTCTTTGAGTATTGGTTACTTCTCTGCCTGCTGTTCTTTGCTCAGATTTAGATAATGTATAAGCTAGCCATCCTTTAAGATTACCTTCGTTTTTGCGGAAAAGAATTTCTAAACCATAAGCTCTGGCTTCACCATTTAAAATAACCTGTTCTATAGCATTATTGGCTATTAAGTTGGCACCATCTATATAATCTATTCTATTGGCAATGTCTTTAAAGAAAACTTCAGTTTCAAAAGAATAATTACCTTCTTTTATATTTCTAAAGTAACCAAGAGCATACTGATTGAGCAATTGCGGCTTTACAAACGGACCACTAGGTGTCCAAACATCCAATGGAGTAGGTGAACTAGTGTTAGAAAGCAAATGAAGATATTGTGCCATTCTAATATAACTAGCTTTTACAGAACTATTTTCGTTAAAGATGTAAGCCAAAGAAACACGTGGTTCTATATTATTGAAAGAGGCTAAATGATCTCCTCTATTTGGGTTAATAACACCAATTGGATCTGCTTCTTTGTATATGAGTTGAAAAGGATCGAAAACAACAGGTTTATTGTCTTCATAAACATTAAGCTCATCTTGCCCTAACCTAATAAAATTGCTAAATCTTAAGCCATAATTTAAACTTAATTTATCAGTAATATTATGCTCAATATCAACATAAGCAGAAAACTCATTAGCATATTTTTGAATGAGCTGTTCTTCTACAATACCAGATTCTTCAGTATTTGGTTCTATTTTTCCAGGATTAAATTTATAATAGATATTGTTAATGCCATAATTAACTTGAAATTTAGAATTAATATAATGTTTCAAGTCGTATTTAATATTGAAGTTTGATATTCCAGAATTCCATTTAAAGCCTACAAAATCCAATTCTAATCCGTAGTAATAATCAGAATAAATAAGAGAAAGATTGGAAAAAAGTTTATCTGAAAATAAATGATTCCAACGCAAATTTCCCACAGCGTTGCCATAGGTATTAACAAATTGATCACTTAGGCTAAATACATCTCGACCAAAATACCCAGATAGGAAAATACTATTTCGATCATTTAGTTTAAAATTGATTTTTGCATTTAGATCGTAAAAATAGGCAGTGTTATCAATATCAAAAATAGGTAAAAATAAATGTGCATATGAAGATCTGCCACCTATTAAAAAAGCCGATTTATCTTTTTGAATTGGACCTTCTACTAACAGCCTACTAGCCACAGCCCCAATACCACCATTAAATTTTAGTTCTTTACTGTTTCCTTCTTTTTGAAAAATCTCTAATACCGATGAAACTCTTCCTCCATATCTGGCAGGAATACCACCTTTAAAAAGCTTGATATCTTTAATAGCATCTGGATTAAAAACCGAGAAAAACCCAAATAAATGTGATGAATTAAAAATGGTGGCTTCATCTAACAGGATTAAATTCTGATCTGTAGCTCCCCCACGAACATTAAATCCAGAAGAACCTTCTCCGGCATTAGTAACACCTGGTAATAAGAGAATAGACTTTATAACATCTGCTTCCCCAAGTACTACTGGAATTTGCTTAATGGTTGCAGCTGTTAATTGATTAACACTCATTTGGGGTGTTTTAATGTTTAGTTTTTCAATATTTCCTGTGATAATTACTTCATCTAAATTTTCTGTTGATTCTGATAAGTTGAAGTTTTTAGTTATATCTTTTGTGAGTATAATGGTTTCAGAGATTGTTTTGAAACCTAAATAACTAATTACAATATTATAAGTGCCTTCAGGTAGTGTTATAGAATAAAAACCATATTCATTAGTGGTAGCACCTGTTTTTAATTCTTGTATGATAATGTTTACTCCAATAAGTGTTTCATTACTTTTTTCTTCAGAAATAATACCACTTAATGTGAATTTTTCTTGAGCATTTAAAGAAATAATATAAAAACAAAATACAGCAAGAAACCATAATGGTTTTTTCATCCGATAAAGAATTTTTTTATAAAAATAAGAAAAAAAGCTCCTAAAAATAGGAGCTTTTATAATTTATATAGTGCAATAATTTATTCTATGATTGAATTAAAAGTTTTGCTTGGGCGCATAACTTCATTAATTAACTTTTCATTAGGTTCATAATAACCACCAATGCTAACAGGTTTACCTTGAATCTCATTTAATTCATTTACAATTTTAGATTCATTGTCTGCTAGATTTTTAGCAATTCCTGTAAATTCATTTTTTAAAGCCGCATCTTCATTTTGATTGGCTAATTCTTGTGCCCAATACATAGCTAAATAAAAATGACTACCTCTATTATCTAATTCTCCAGCTTTTCTAGAAGGTCCTTTTTTATTCTCTAATAACTTTTCGGTAGCATCATCTAAAGTTTCACCTAGTATTTTAGCTTTAGCATTATTATTTACTTCACTAAAATGTTCTAGTGAAACGGCTAATGCTAAAAATTCACCTAATGAATCCCAACGTAAATGATTTTCTTCTAATAACTGCTGAACGTGCTTAGGCGCAGAACCTCCAGCACCAGTTTCAAATAAACCACCACCATTCATTAAAGGTACTATTGATAGCATTTTTGCACTTGTACCTACTTCTAAAATTGGGAATAAATCTGTTAAATAATCACGTAATACATTTCCAGAAACAGATATAGTGTCTTTACCTTCAATTAATCTTTCACAAGTAAAAATAGTAGCATCAACAGGCGCTAAAATTCTTAAATCTAGTCCAGAAGTATCGTGATCTTTTAAATAGGTGTTTACTTTTTTGATTAATTCAGCATCGTGAGCTCTATTTTCATTTAACCAAAATACAGCAGGTGTTTCTGATGCTCTTGCACGAGTAACTGCCAATTTAACCCAGTCTTGAATAGGAGCATCTTTTGTTTGACACATCCTCCAAATATCACCAATTTCAACACTGTGCTGCATTAAAACTTTTCCAGACGCATCAATAACTTCAACTATGCCATCAGAAGACATTTCGAAAGTTTTATCATGAGATCCATACTCCTCAGCTTTTTGAGCCATAAGTCCAACATTAGGCACTGTACCCATTGTTGTAGGATCAAAAGCACCATGTTTTTTACAGAAATCAATTGTTGCAGCATAGATACCAGCATAACTACTATCTGGAATAATAGCTTTTGTGTCTTGAAGTTTACCATCAGCATTCCACATTTTACCAGATGTACGAATCATTGCTGGCATTGATGCATCAATAATCACATCACTTGGTACGTGTAAATTTGTAATGCCTTTATCTGAATTTACCATAGCAATTGAAGGTCCGTTTTTAAATGCAGCATCAATATCTGCTTGAACTTCATTACGTTTAGCTTCAGGTAATTCTTCTAATTTACTTAGTAAGTTACCTAATCCATTATTTACATCTACTCCAATTTCATCTAAAATGGCTGCATGTTTAGCAAAAACATCTTTAAAATATATTTTTACTGCATGACCAAAAATAATAGGGTCGCTCACTTTCATCATGGTACCTTTCATGTGTAATGAAAATAAAATACCTTTTTCGCGTGCATCTGCTACTTGCTCTTCAAAAAAGCTTAATAAAGCCTTTTTACTCATTACTGTAGCATCAATTATTTCACCTTTAAGTATAGGGAAACTATCTTTTAAAATGGTTGAATTGCCATTTTTGTCTGTATGTTTAATAACAACATTTGTAGCCTCTGGTAGGGTAAGAGATTTTTCGTTATGAGCAAAATCTCCACTGCTCATAGTTGCAACATGTGTTTTAGAATCGCTAGTCCATTCTCCCATCGAGTGTGGGTTCTTTTTAGCATAATTCTTAACCGCTTTTGGAGCACGTCTATCACTATTACCTTCGCGTAATACTGGATTTACAGCGCTTCCTTTAATTTTGTCGTAACGCGATTTAATATCATTTTCAGAATCATTTTTTGGTTCCTCAGGATAATTAGGTATTGCAAAACCTTGAGATTGTAATTCCTTTATTGCTGCTTTTAATTGAGGTATAGAAGCACTAATATTTGGTAATTTTATAATATTAGCTTCAGGTTTTTTTGCTAACTCTCCTAATATTGCTAAATCATCAGAAACTTTTTGATCTTCATTTAAAAAATCTGGGAAAACAGCTAAAATTCTAGCAGCTAAAGAAATATCTTTAGTTTCTATATTAATTCCAGAAGATTTAACGAAAGCTTTAACAATAGGTAAGAATGAACGTGTTGCTAAAGCCGGAGCTTCATCAGTTTTTGTATAAATAATTTTAGACATTGAGGTCGTTTTTTAGAATTATTAAAATGCTAAAACTAGATTTAGTAAAATCAGTTTCGTTTTTAGCGTTGCGAATATACAAAAAATGACCTTTATAAATATTCTAAAACCTAATGAAAATAATCAAATTGGCTATAATTGCTATAATTATAAAAAAGTAGAGTTACAGTATGAATTTATTAATAAAACGGAAAGATTTTAAAAAACAAAAGCCATATCACTAAAGAATTTAATCTTCTCTGACATGGCTTTTTTGAAATAACATTACGTGACCTAATTAGTATTGCTACTAAATCAATTTAAAATTTTCATCTAAATCTTTTCAATTCAAGTACTATTATTTCAATGAAACATTTAGTAATTTTCAAAATGTATTGACCTATTACCAATATGTTTCTGTTAATTGTTTTTCTTGATACTTACAACTTACTCTTCGTTTGCACGTTAAATTTACTATAAGCATTGCTCTAATTACATAACATTCACTTTCGTTTCTGTTACTTTTTAAGCTTTCAACTATACTAGTTGTCACCTGCTTGTACGTGTGACACTTTTTATAGTATCATGATTTATAACTTATACACGCCTACACGTGACAGCTTCTAAACCTCAAAAAACAATTTTATAAAGAACGTTACCTTATTTAGAATATAATATAAATTCGTTGTTGAGACGAAACCAACCTGAGTTGTTATTATTTCTTCTGCTAATATAGTGTTACATTTTAAAAATGCAATTTTTTTAAGCAATTAGATATCAACTATTTATAAACCATAGTTATTAACAATGGTTAATAAAAAAAGCCTTGACAAATGTCAAAGCTTTTAAAAACTGCAAATGCAATAGTATTTTATTAACGTCTAGCTTCTTTAATTCTGGCTTTTTTACCAGTAAGACCTCTAAAGTAGTAAATTCTAGCTCTACGTACTTTACCACGTTTGTTGATTTCAATTTTTTGTAATGCAGGTAAGTTAACTGGGAAGATACGCTCTACACCAACTGTACCAGACATTTTTCTAATTGTAAAAGTTTCTGATGATCCAGATCCTTTTCTTTGAATTACTACACCTCTAAAAAACTGAGTACGAACTTTTTCGCCCTCTCTAATTTCGTAGTAAACAGTAATTGTATCTCCAGCACCAAACTCTGGAAAATCTTTTTTTGTTACAAATTCGTCTTGTATAAACTTTACTAAAGATTCCATATCTTTAAATTTAATAATAATTAATTCAGAACAACATTCACGATTCTCGCCAGAGGTTAACCCGAAATTGGCTGCAAAAATAACTATTAATTAATAATATGCAACGTTTATTTATATTTTTTTTGGTGTTTCCTTTTGTAAAAAGATCAGGCTAGGAATTTATCTTGAGCGAAGCTGAAAGGTTATATCTTTTGCCTTGGCATAAGGATGCCTTACTATCTTTAACACAAGCTACGCTTTAAGTTTTATTGGGATATAAACATCTTCCTCTGAGTCAGGATGGTTGTTTTTATATTGTTCTCCTAAAACATTAAAGTGTGGTCGGTTGTCTAATATATATTCAGATTTTGGAAACCATTCAGAAAAAATATAACTCATAAAACTACCAAAATCTTTTGCTAAACCTTTATATTTAAAAATGGCATATAAGCCTTCATTAATAGTTAAGGCTTTCATACCTTCAGGTAGATTTTCAAAATTAGAAACTTCTATAGTTGCCCATTTGCTAAATGTATTGTTTGGGTTGAAGCTCTTAAAATGCAAATCATCATAGATACAAACCTCATACACAGCTTCACCAATTATATTATTTATTAGTTTTCGCTTTGGCATAAAACCAGAAAACAAATCGAAAGTTTTATTATTAGTCAAAGACATTTCTATAGATTGACCAATTAGTTTTTTTGTTGTTATGGATTCAACTCGTGGTTTTTGCATATTAATCATCTAATAAATCTGGTCGTCGTTCTTTGGTTCTTAAGTAAGCTTGTTCTTCTCGCCATTTTTCAATTTCTGGTAAATTTCCGCTAAATAGTAATTCTGGAACTTTCCACCCTTTATATTCTCTAGGTTTAGTATAAATAGGAGGTGCTAATAAATTATCTTGAAACGAATCGGTTAGGGCAGAGGTTTCATTACCTAAAACCCCAGGGATTAATCGTATAACAGCATCGCAAAGTACAGCAGCTCCTAATTCTCCACCAGACAAAACATAATCGCCGATTGATATTTCTCGGGTTATAAAATGGTCGCGTACACGTTGGTCTACACCTTTATAATGGCCGCATAAAATAATAATGTTTTCTTTTAATGAAAGCTGATTAGCGATGCCTTGTTTTAAAGTTTCACCATCTGGAGTCATATAAATGACTTCATCATAATCACGTTCTGCTTTTAAAGCCGAAATACATTTATCAATAGGTTCTACCATCATTACCATACCAGCGCCACCACCAAATTGGGTATCGTCAATAGATTTATAATTATCAGTGGTATAATCTCTTAAATTATGAAAATGAACTTCAACTAAATCAGCTTCAATTGCTCTTTTTAAAATTGAAGCTTCAAACGGACTTTTAAGTAGTTCTGGTAAAACAGTTATTATATCGATGCGCATTGTTTGTATTTAAGTTGTGCAAAGATAATTTAATTGTTTGGTATTACTAGATGGTGTTTTTAAGATTAATCTTTGTTAATTTTGATTAGAAGTTAACCAGTTTGAGTGTCTATTTGCAGCTTCTATAGCCCATGCTTTTGGTCTGTCTCCAAAACACTCTAATATAGCATCTACACCAATAATGGTTCCTTTGGCTAATCTACCGAGTAAAGCAATTGGAATTTTTTTATTCATATCATTACTTATTACATAGCCATTTTCATCGGTATAAACTCCTAATCCATCATGAACAGCTTCAATTAAATCATTCTCTAGTAAACTTTTTACAATAGGCGAATTAACAGATTCAATTTTAGGTGAATCTAAAACAGAATCAATCATTATGTTAGCAGTTCTAGTTTCGCCGTTAGATTTGAAAAACCAACCTTTATTATTTAATTCAATTTCAGGATCGTTTACCATATCTAATGTCATAACTCCTGCTGAAGTTAAGGCTAGCATTTGCTGAATACTCTCTACTGGTGGACCATAAGAGTATCTTTTTAAGCTTTCATCTAATTTTATTATTTCCGCAAAAACTTCATCAGAACATTCATTAAATGATAACTTATCATAAATTGATGGTTGACAATGCCTCCATACCTGACCAATACAAAAATCGAGATTAATAGCTTCTTTACCAGTTGCCATTCCTACAAAGTTTTGCATCATTTTTTTTGTTGATAGTTTTCTTGAAGTAATTATAGCATGTTCGTATTTGTAGTCTTCTAACCAATTTTGGGCAATTTTTTCAATGTCTTTAACAGTGAATTGTTCTCCTAAATAAGCTTTAGGAAGTTTTGAATACACTCTGGCAATAATTGGTGTTATAGCATTTATTAAAAATTGTGGGCTTTTTGCCTTTCTCTGAATATCTAAATCTTGGATGTTTTCTTCGAAAGTGATAATTTCTTTATTTGTAGGCTTAAACCATTCATCTATTTCAGCATTTAAAGGTTTAGGTGCTGGTGGTAATCCGTCAAGTGAAAAGGGTATAAGCATATTAGTAATGTCATGCTCTGAATAATATTTACAGCTTTTGGTCGTATTATTATTTATTACAAATTTTCCAAATTTATTTGCAATACCTCTTACAACATCTATCATGGCTAAACCAAATCCACGAATTCCAACAACACTTTCAGGTGTTAAGTCTTTACTATTTAAAAAATCACTTATTGGATAAGGCGATTTAAAAAGTTTAACTTGTTTGTTGTTAACAAAATACTTGTCCCATTCAATTATTTGTTTTGATAGTTTGGTGGGTTGATGGCCAATAGTTAGTAATAACTCGTCTATATTTTCAAAAGTATTTGAATTAGTTTTTATTCTTACTTTATCATTATTTAATTCTACATACTTAATTTTTTCATTGAAAAGAGAAACCATTTTGGTTTTTAATAACGGATTAATTAAAGATTGAAATCTTAGATCTAGGTATTTGCCAATTTTTGCTCGAGGTGGATAAGTATCAATTTCATTTTTTGGTAATTCATTATAGTTTCTATCAATCCATTCATGATACGATGGAAAAGCTGATATTATTGTTGAATCAAATTCAATTTCATCACGTCCATTTAAGGTTAAAATTCGTTCGTTTATATTAATCCAATTACTTTCAACTTGATTAATATCATAAACATGTCCGTATCCATAATTACCGGTTTCTTCAAACAAAAGGAGATTTATAGAAGAAGATTGTTTTTTAACTTCTATTAAGAAATTTTCTAAGGCATTTAAACCTCTAGGGCCAATTCCAACAATTGCTAAAGTTCTTTTTTTTGTCATTTATTTAATATCAATCAGGTTTTTTAAAAAAACATTATTTCTTTTTCGCAGTCAATTCAGCAATCTTACAAATTACTTCTGTTGCTTTAATCATACTTTCAACAGGAACATACTCATAACGTCCATGAAAATTATGTCCGCCAGCAAAAATATTAGGACAAGGTAATCCCATATAGCTTAATTGAGACCCATCTGTTCCGCCACGAATAGCTTTAATAATGGGTTTAATATTAAGCTGTTTCATAGCTTCTTCAGCTATATCAACAATATGCATAACAGGCTCTACTTTTTCTTTCATATTATAGTATTGGTCCTTAATTTCAGTAACTATAACTTCTTTTTCATATTGTGAATTAAGCTCATTGGTCAGTTTTACTAAAACTTCTTTTCTAGCTTCAAAATGCCCTTTGTCATGATCTCTAATAATATATTTTAACGTTGTTTCTTCAACACTTCCATGTATATCGTGTAAGTGAAAAAAACCTTGGTAGCCTTCTGTATGTTCTGGTGTTTCAAACCTAGGTAAAGAGTTTATAAACTCTTGAGCTATATAAATAGAATTAATCATTTTTCCTTTGGCATAGCCAGGGTGAACAATTTTCCCTTTTACTTTTACAACAGCAGCGGCAGCATTAAAATTCTCGTATTCTAACTCACCAATTTCACTACCATCCATTGTGTAGGCCCAATCTGCACCAAACTTTTCAACATCAAATTTATGGGCACCTCTTCCAATTTCTTCATCGGGTGTAAATCCAACTCTAATTTTTCCGTGTTTAATTTCTGGGTGATTAATTAAGTATTCCATAGCAGAAATTATTTCACAAATACCAGCTTTATCATCTGCACCTAAGAGGGTTGTACCGTCTGTAGTAATTAAAGTTTGTCCTTTGTAAAGGAGTAAATCTTCAAAATAATCTGGCGATAAAACAATGTCTTCATCTTTATTTAAAACAATGTCTTTTCCGTCGTACTTATCAATTATTTGTGGTTTCACATTAGCTCCTGTAAAATCTGGCGACGTATCAAAATGAGAAACAAACCCAATTACAGGCACATTGTGCTCAACATTACTTGGTAAAGTTGCCATAATATATGCATTGTCATCAATGGTAACTTCTTGCATACCAATAGTTTTTAGCTCTTCAACCAGTTTGTTTGCTAAATCCCATTGTTTTTTTGTGCTTGGTGTCGTTTTTGAATCTGGATCTGATTCTGTGTCAACTGTAACGTAACTTACAAATCGTTTTATAATGTGTTCTTTTGAAATCATATTTTTTGTTAATGTATTTTATAGTTTGAGCGGGATAATAAATAGCCAATTATGGGCATAAAGTTACGATATTGCGTTTTTTTATCATTTGAATTGCTCATTTTTTTATTTAGAACTATTTTTGCGTAAATAATACTGATGTACAAATTATTACTTCGCCCAATATTTTTTTTATTCGATCCCGAGAAAATTCATCATTTTACATTTTCACTAATAAAATTCACTTCAAAAATTCCTGGACTTAATTCGTTATTCAAAAGTTTATATGTGATTGAAGATGAAAGGTTAGAGCGAAAACTATTTGGTTTAACTTTTAAAAACCCTGTAGGTTTAGCAGCTGGGTTTGATAAAAATGCTGTTTTATACAACGAGCTTGCAAATTTTGGATTTGGTTTTATTGAAATAGGTACTGTAACACCTAAAGGACAAATAGGAAATCCTAAGAAAAGACTCTTTAGATTAAAAGATGACCGAGGAATTATTAATAGGATGGGTTTTAATAATGAAGGATTAGAGGCTGCTATAACTCAACTTAAGAAGAATAAAGGTAAATTAATTATTGGTGGTAATATTGGGAAAAACACAAATACAAAACCAGAAGATTATACTAAAGATTATTTAGAGTGTTTTAATGCATTGCATCCTTATGTTAATTATTTTGTGCTAAATGTGAGTTGCCCAAATGTAGGAAGTCATGCAAAGCTTAATGATAAGGATTATTTAGAAGAATTGATTGGTGCTGTACAAAAAGCCAATAATACTTTTGAAATACAAAGACCAATTTTACTAAAAATTGCTCCAGATTTGAATACCAATCAGTTGGACGAAATTATAGAGCTGGTTAAGGACACAAATCTTGATGGTGTTATAGCAAGTAACACATCCACAGATAGAAGTGGTTTAAAAGCTTCAAATGAATTACTAGAAAGTATTGGTAATGGTGGTTTAAGCGGGCAACCTATTAAAGAAAAAAGTACTAGAGTGATAAAATATCTTGCTGATAAAAGTAAAAAGTCTTTTCCTATAATTGGAGTAGGTGGTATACATTCTGCTAAAGATGCCCTAGATAAAATTGATGCAGGAGCAGATTTGGTACAAATTTATACAGGTTTTATTTACGAAGGTCCGAGTCTTGTAAAACGAATAAATAAAGCTATACTTAATAAATAATTACTTTAAGAACTTTTTAACTACTCTGGTTTCAGCATTCTCTAAAACTAATAAGTAGCTACCAGATGACAGTTGGTTTACATCTATTTCTCCGTTTGTAAGTTGTCCTTTTGAAAGGATTTGCCCCCTAAAATCAGTTATTAAAAAATAAACCAAACTTTCAATTTGAGAACTACTGAAGTTAATTTTACCATCTGAAACAGGGTTTGGATAAATTTTTAAATCTGATAATTTTGCTATCTCTTCTTTAATAATCACATCAGGATCCTTATCAGTAGAAGCTTTAAAACGGTCTTCAATTAATTTGTAGTAAGCATATATTCTAGCAAATTGTTGTTCTGTAAAATGATTTCTACAAGCTTTTCTGGAATAAGACATAATGTTTCCAGTATCTGGATTGAAAGTATCTCCATTTGCATCTTTGACTTTTCCAGTATATCCACAAAAATTATCAATAGTATTTGATGAAAGTTTAGGATCTGCAGGTGTATCGCAAATTCCATCACCGTCTGTATCGCAGTTGCTTCCATCAACTAACTCAGTGGTAAGTTTCGTATTACTTGGTCCGTGAGTGTGCATTAAAGAGAAAAAGTGCCCCATTTCGTGAGCCAATGAAGAATCGTTAGTTGCACAGCTATTTTTTATAACTATCACATTGTTTTTTTCATCATCATCTGTATAACCGCAAATACTTTCTTCTGACGCATTTTCAATATCCTCAATAAAATAAATATTTATGGCAGCATCAATATAATTAGCAGTAATTAGATTTTTTTCATTTCCTTTTTTTAAATGATATAATTGGTTGTCATTTATATAATTAACATCATCTAATAGAAAGAATTCTAAGTAAGCGCCTTTATAAATTTTATTAAGATTTGTAATAGCTTTTTCAAGATCATAAATATCAAGTCCACCAGAGCCATCAGAATTTCTAATAATATGAGCTTTTACAGGAACAGAATTTAATGCATCTTTATGCTTTGAATTTTTACTGAATTTCTTTTGCGCAAAATCACGTTCAAATGCTTTTAGCTGAGGTTTTATACTATTAAAAAAATCAACAGATTGTGTAGTTGTAGTGTTGCCGCAGTTAGCTTCTAGCTCATTTTGAGAAAAGAGGGAAGGAGAGTATGATACTAATGTTAAAAAAAATAAGAGAGTAACTCTATTTAAAAGCTTCATTGGGACAAAACATTTAATCAAATGTAAGTGCTAATGAAGTCATTAGGTAAAAAAAACGTTGAATACTATATTATAATCGATTAGTGTATTAAGTACAGATTTTATCGACTAATGAACTACAAGTTTTTGGATTTTACTGTGTTCGTATTTGTCTTTTAAGTTTATTAAATAAATGCCTTTTTTTAAACTTGATAAGTTTAAGTTAATGGTTTTAAAACTTTCTTTAAATGTAATTTCTTTTACTAATTTACCTAATACATTGTAAACTTCAATTTTGGTTAATTCTTCATGGTCGGTATTTTTAATAGTAACATTTCCTTGTGTTGGGTTTGGAAATATTTTTGTGTTTTCAATTGACTCGATGTCTTCAACACTCAAAACACTTTGTAAAGTAATGGTGAATTTTCCAACTCTATTATTACTGAAAGGAGAAATACCTTGAAGACTATTAATTGCAATATGTGGAGTTATATCTGCATTTGCAGCAGTATAAGTTGCACCACTATCTGTTCCCGCATCATAAACAAACAAATCAATCTCAATCAAGCTTTGCCAATCTGTATTACTTACGTTTCTTAAGTTTATACTATTTATGGCTATTATCCAATCTGGACTAGGTGCAATCATAGAAGCTAAAGTTAATAAAGGAAATGCTTCACTTACTTCCACATTGTTAATGGTAATTGTACCAGTAGCACTTCCTAAACCTCCACCATTAATGAATTGTTCAGTATTTCCATTGGTTATGCTTGGGTTTACTTCATCATCTCTAAATACAGTTATGTTACCAGTTTCAGCAATATTTTCTATGCCTTGCGTAGCGATACTACCCATTTCTAAAAATGTAATATTACTATTGTGATTTGCACCTACAAGAGAAGACCAATGTGGAGAAGGTGGTAAAGGGCCATGATCTGTTTCATTCCATAAACTTTCAAAAACTATATTATAGGTTGCAGTACTCTGTGCGGATATAGCATTTGAAATTAAAAAAACTATTAGACAGACTAATAAAATAGTTTTTTTCATGGCTGAGTTGTTTAGGTTATAGGTTTAAAGTCGATAGAATTTAGCCAGACTTACATTAAGGTTGTTAAAACTTGTTTTTATAATTGTTCACTTAATTAAAATTAATAGTATTTTTATCCTCCTATTTTGAATACATGTCAAAACAAGTAAAAATTATTGAATGCCCACGCGATGCTATGCAAGGGATAAAACAATTTATTCCTACTACACAAAAAGTACAGTATATACAATCGCTTTTACGTGTAGGATTTGATACTATTGACTTTGGTAGCTTTGTCTCTCCCAAGGCTATTCCTCAAATGACAGATACAGCAGAAGTATTATCTCAATTAGATTTAAGTAAAACTACAAGTAAACTTTTGGCAATCGTAGCAAATGTTAGAGGAGCAAACGATGCCTGTAAACATCCTGAAATTGATTATTTAGGATATCCGTTTTCTATTTCAGAGAACTTTCAAATGCGTAATACACATAAAACTATTTCTCAATCGGTAGAAACACTTTCTGAAATTCTAGAAATTGCAAATAAATCAAATAAAGAAGTTGTGGTTTATATTTCTATGGGATTTGGAAACCCTTACGGAGATCCTTGGAATGTTAATATAGTAGGAGAGTGGACAGAGAAGTTAGCAAATATGGGAGTTAAAATCTTATCATTAAGTGACACTGTTGGTACTTCTAATCCAGAAAGCATTGATTATTTATTCTCTAATCTAATACCCAAATATCCAAATATTGAGTTTGGTGCACATTTACATACTACACCAAGCACCTGGTTCGAAAAAGTGGATGCTGCTTATAGAGCAGGTTGTAATCGTTTTGATGGTGCTATTCAAGGTTTTGGTGGTTGCCCAATGGCAAAAGACGAATTAACAGGTAATATGCCAACAGAAAAACTGCTATCTTATTTTACTTCCAATAATGCAAACACTTTAAATGCGTTAAGTTTTGAAAGTGCTCACAACGAAGCATCTAAAATCTTTAAGGTTTACCATTGATTTTAATACCTGATAATCAATATTTTACTATTTATTTTATAACTTTATTTAAATTTAATCTAAATAAACTTTGTGTAATTTATTCTGAGTTTTATATTTGCAACTTCAAATGAAATATTATTTGTAATAAGTCTAAATAAAAACAACAAATTAATTTTAAAATGAGAAAACTAACCTTATTTTTTTCAATATTCTTAGTATCGATTGTAAGTGCACAAACCGTACAAGATTCAATTACATTCGACCCTCAAAAGCAACTAAATGCAGCACAACGTATTCTTTCTGGAAATTATGGAAAATCAGTTACTGTAGGTGCATATGGCGAGTTAACATACAACCAACCTGAAGCAAAAAATGGTGAGTTAGATGTACAGCGTTTAGTATTACTTTTTGGTTATAAATTTAACGATAAAACTCAATTTGTAACAGAGGTGGAGTTCGAACACGTAGAAGAAGTATTTATAGAACAAGCTTTTGTTAATTATAATGTAGCTTCAAACGTAAGTTTACGAGGTGGTTTAATGTTAGTTCCTTTTGGTATTATTAATGAGTTTCACGAACCAACAACTTTTAATGGTGTAGAAAGACCAGCGTTAGATAATGTTATTATCCCAACAACTTGGAGAGAAATAGGTTTTGGTGTTACTGGTAGATTTAACGAAATATCTTTAGGCTACCAAGCTTATGTTTTTAATGGATTTAAATCTACATCTTTTGATGGTGAAGGTGGTGTAAATGGTGTTTTAAGAGGTTCAAACGGTTTACGTGGTGGTCGTCAAAAAGCAATTCAATCTACTATAGATAGTCCAACACTTTCTATGAAATTCGATTATTACGGAATTCCAGGATTGCGTTTAGGACTTTCAGGTTATTTTGGAGATACACAAGCCGAAGATGACGTTGAGGATTTAGCTGGTGCAAACATTGGTATTTCAATGATAGGTTTAGATGCGCGTTATGCATTTCAACGTTTCACAGCACGTGGGCAATTTGTACACGGAAGTTTATCAGGTACCGAAGATTATAACAATTTAACAGGTCGTGATTTAGGTAGCGCTTTACAAGGATGGTATTTAGAAGCAGCCTATAATCTTCTACCTCAAGAAAAAGAACAACGTTTGTTTGCATTTGCACGTTATGAGCAGTATGATACACATGCAGAAACCGCGGGAAGTCTAACAAGAAATGATGCTTTTAACCGCAATGATTTAACAACAGGATTAAGTTACCATATTGCACCAGGTGTTGTGTTTAAAGCAGATTATCAATTTAGAGATAATGCAGTTTCTGGTGGTGATGTAGACAACAGACTTAATTTTGGTATAGGCGTTTGGTTCTAATATAATTTGGGAGTTACCCAATTGGGTCGGGCTTTCGGCAGTCGCTTCCCGATTTAAAATTAGGAGAGCTCCAACAAAGCCTCAATCCCTAACGCATAATAAACCAACGGCAATTTTAAAAAATATTCCTCGGGGTTTTATCCCGAGGTTTCTGTTAAAATTGTCATTCCCAAGAAAATGGGAATCAAAAAAAATAATTTTAATTATTGCCTTTGGTACTTTAATTGTAAGAACAATAAAAAACAATACTTTTGTAGCATGAAAATACAACAGGTTTTTATATTATTTTTAACTTTCGCACTAATGGCTTTTGGTTTACCAAAAAACATTCAAAAAAAGGTAGACAAAGAAATTAAAAACTATTTTAATGTTGAAACGTTTAGTTTTACAGAAGTTAAAATTGATTCAGAAAACACCAAAGATTTACCTTCTAAATTCAACGACAATAATTTATTCAAAATAGAAGCAAATAATGCGTTTTTAGGTTATGCTTATCTTTCACATGCACCAAGTAAAACGGCACAGTTTGATTATTTTGTGTTGTTAGATAAAGACTTAATTGTACTAAAATCAAAAGTGTTAATCTACAGAGAGGAATATGGAGGAGAAATAGGAAGCTCTCGTTGGTTAAAACAATTCATTGGCAAAAAAGGAGGCGATCAGCTTAAATACGGCGATAATATTATGGCTATTTCTGGTGCTACAATATCTGTTCGTTCTATGACAAATGCTATGAATAATTTGTTAGAATCTTTAAAAATACTTCACAGTAGAAATATTCTGTAAATGCAGCTAAACGGATTAATATTAAACCTTCCCAAAGAAATTAAGCTATTAATCGGTGCGTTTATAATAGTATTAAGTATTGGTTTTTATACAGGCCTATTATTTGTAGGCGAAACATCTTCTGCTAATCCTAACGGTATTGAAGAACAGTATTTAGGCAACGAAGATGATGAAAATGCTAAGGTAATGCGCTTTAAAAAAAGTGATCAAGAAATGCTCACTTTGGTTCATAACCATATATTATCTATGGCTATTATTTTCTTTTTAGTTGGCGCTATCATTTCTATAACCAAGCTTAATAAAAAACTTAAATTGTTTTTAATAGTAGAACCATTTATTTCTGTAATACTAACTTTTGGAGGTTTGTATTTACTCTGGACAGGTGTTTTATGGATGAAATACATCGTTATGTTTTCAGGAATATTAATGACACTTACTTTTGCAGCTTCTACATTTATTATTTTAAAACAGTTAGTACAAAAGACTTAAGTTCCTATTTTACTTAATAACTTCTTAACATTAAAAGAAGCCTTTTGTGTTCAATTAAATTGTATATTTGCACGCAATTATAACTGTAATTGCATCATGATAGCACATCAAAATAAAATTTTAGGAGAAGGTCTTACTTACGACGACGTTTTATTAGTTCCAGCTTTTTCCGAAGTTCTTCCAAGAGAAGTAAACATCCAAACAAAATTCACTAGAAACATTACCATAAACGTGCCTATAATTTCGGCAGCTATGGATACGGTTACTGAAAGTAAAATGGCTATTGCCATGGCACAAGAAGGTGGTATAGGGGTTTTGCATAAAAACATGACAATAGAGGCACAAGCTCTTAAAGTTAGACGTGTAAAACGTGCTGAAAGTGGTATGATTATAGACCCTGTTACTTTACCGTTAACAGCAAAGGTGAAAGATGCTAAACAAAACATGGCAGAACATGGTATTGGTGGTATTCCTATTGTTGATGAAGAAGGGACTTTAAAAGGTATTGTTACTAATCGAGATTTGCGTTTCGAGCATGATAACAAACGACCAATTACAGAAGTTATGACAAGTGAAAACTTAGTAACTGCTGGGGTTGGAACATCTTTACAAGATGCAGAAAAAATACTTCAACAACATAAAATAGAAAAATTATTAATAGTTGATAATAACTTTAAACTATCCGGTTTAATTACTTTTAGAGATATTACTAAATTAAGTCAAAAACCGATTGCAAATAAAGATGAATATGGGCGTTTACGTGTTGCTGCAGCCATTGGAGTAACTGGTGATGCGATTGATAGAGCAGAAGCTTTAGTTAAAGCAGGTGTTGATGCTGTGGTTATTGATACAGCTCACGGACATACCAAAGGTGTGGTGAGTGTGCTTAAAGAAATAAAAGCAAAGTTCCCAAATTTAGAAGTTATTGTTGGTAATATTGCAACAGGTACCGCCGCTAAATATTTAGTTGAGGCTGGTGCAGATGCTGTAAAAGTTGGTATTGGTCCAGGTTCTATTTGTACTACACGTGTAGTTGCAGGTGTTGGTTTTCCACAGTTTTCTGCGGTGTTAGAGGTTTCAGCAGCATTAAAGGGAACAGGTGTGCCAGTAATTGCAGATGGAGGTATTCGTTACACAGGTGATATTCCTAAAGCTATTGCAGCAGGTGCAGATTGTGTAATGCTAGGATCACTTTTAGCAGGAACAAAAGAATCTCCTGGAGAAACTATTATTTACGAAGGACGTAAGTTTAAATCGTATCGTGGTATGGGTTCTGTGGAAGCTATGAAACAAGGTAGTAAAGATAGATATTTTCAGGATGTAGAAGATGATATTAAAAAGTTGGTACCAGAAGGAATTGTAGGTCGAGTACCTTATAAAGGTGATTTATATGAAAGTATTCATCAGTTTATTGGAGGTTTACGAGCTGGTATGGGTTACTGTGGAGCAAAAGATATTGAAACGTTAAAAGAAACAGGACAGTTTGTGAAAATTACAGCAAGTGGAATAAACGAAAGCCACCCGCATAATGTAACTATTACTAAAGAATCTCCTAATTATTCTAGATAATTTTAGAGTTAATTAAACAAAAAAGGCGAAACTTTAGTTTCGCCTTTTTTGTTTAATGTTTAGACATAAATAAAGTTCTACTAATTATTATATTAATTAAGATATATACGTTAAAGTAGCTTTTCCCTTTTTAGCAGCATCATTATAGAATTCTTTTACTATTTGATAATAATTAAAAAAATGTTTGAAGTCAGGATTCATTATAAATGAATCAAAATCATAAACACCTCTATCACTCATCAGTTTAGAGTCAAAGCGACTATATAACTTTTTCTCTGTAATTTTAATAAGTTCATTAATACATTGTTTTACTTGTTTTGAAGTCAAATATGAAGCAGTAATACCATAGTTATCTAGTTCTGTTAAATTTTGTCCACTTAATATAATGCGTGAAATATTAGTTACAACTTTTTTACTATCCCTGTAAGTTCCACCATTTGATAACAAAAAAATAATACCATCCCAAGATTTATCAAGATCAATTGATTTATATATGTTTTCTGAAGGATCAATATTTAAAAATTCAGTTTGATTAATAATTATTTTTTCAAGATATTCTTGATCTAGTTGAATTATTGATGCTCTTAATCCCATTTTATTAATTTATAATCAATTTAAAATTGCATAAAACGTATTTATAATTGGTTTCATTGTATTAAAATTAGCTAAAAATTTCCAAAAAGAAAATTAAGTAGTAATTAACTAAATCTATTGTTGATTATTGTATTCTTTAACTGTAGCCATTCAAATTCATCCGACACGTAAAATTTTTTCCATTTTTCGACCTTTAGCTAATTCATCTACTAGTTTGTCCAAATATCTTACCTGTTGCGTTAATGGATTATCAATTTCTTCTATTCGATAGCCACATATAACGCCTTTAATTAGGTTAGCATTCGTGTTTAAATTTGCATTTTGAAAAAATGTTTGAAACGTCACTTTCTCATCAATCAATGTTTGTATTTTAGCTTCGTTATAACCTGTTAACCATTCTATCACTTGGTATAGTTCTTCTTGAGTTCTTCCTTTTTTTTGAACCTTTGTTAAATAGTGAGGATAAACGGATGCAAATGTCATTTTTGCTATACGTTCATTATGTTTTGCTGTTGTTTTCATATATTATTTCTGAGATTTCTCAAATTACCTGTAACGTGTTTGTATATGGAAAGTTGCGGGTTTGCGTGCGAGGATTTTCCGAAGGAAAATCAGACGTAGCAAACGTGCAACGACCTTTGTTTTAGCACAACACCAGCAATTTTTTATATACGTTGTTGTGTACAGTATTTTTATAATAGACTAAACGTTAAAAAATATTTGTATCCACCTTGGTTTATCATAATCCAAGCTCCTAATTTGTCAGTTTCAGGTTCAAATAGTAATACTCCTATTGGATTTTCAGGCTCTTCCTTTCTGAAGTACGCAAAAACGTTGTCATCTTTAGCATACATTTTTTCTCCTCCAACGGTTTTCAGTTCAGATTTTTCCTCATCGAAAGGCTTATAAATTTCGTGATTTTTATAATATCTTACTGGTTTAGCATCCAAGTTTTCCAATCCAATACTTTCAACCGTTTTTTTGAAATAATAAAAAAGCGTGTCGAACGCAACAATTCTTCTTTCTCTTCTTTCAGAAACAGTATCGTTTAGGACATAGTCGAAAAAGACATATTTGTCAAATAAACTATCTTTTGAGATTTCAGACTTTTCTTTGTTATACACGTATTTAGCTAATCCCTTTAGTTTAGAGTATTGCGCCTTATCATTTTCATTCCAATTTTCAGAGGTCGTATTTTGTCCAAATCCGAAACTGGTTGACAGTAAAAATATTACTATTAATATTCTTCGCATCTCGATTTTCATATTGTGCAAAATGTTTATGTGTAAGAAAAGTTACGTGTTTGTATGCGAGGATTTTCCGAAGGAAAATCAGAAGCTAACAAAAAAGCACTAAACTTTGATTAAGTATAAAACTAAGCATTATTTTTATGCATTGTTGTACACCGTTTTTATATTATTATTAAACTTATCGGTAAATCATTTTTCAATTCCTCAAGCTTCATTTCGTTCCACCATTCTCTTGGTATTTTAGAGCCATCTAATTCAAAACCAACTTCAATTTCTTTGACCAAGATAAATAAACTTCCCTCGGCTGTTGATATATCGTCAATGGTATATTTGTTTTTTAAGTCAACAAGAGTATTGCCTATACCAATTCCTAATTCTGTTTTGAACTTCTGTCCATATAGCCAAATCCTCCACACTTTTTCTCCGTTTTCGTCTGGTTCTACAGCATAAATCAATTCAGAGTTTTCATAAACATTAAAAATAGGATAGTCATCTCCTTCAAGATTTATTGTTTCTTCTTTGACTTTGTAAATTTCTCTCTTACTTTCTAAAAATTCAGAAATATCCATTCCGATTTTCACATTATCAACGCAATTATTCTCTATAATCCCAGAATTAATAAATAAAAAAAGTGTAAATATTGTCAGTATTTTCATATTTCCTCAAATGGTGTACAACGGTCTTGTGTATGGTTAGTTGCGTGTTTGAGCAACTAATTTAGTAAACAAAAACGAGCGCGAGAAAATTCCGAAGGAATTTTCCATATAAGCAACGACCAAAGCAATTAATTATACACGGTGTTGTGCATAGTTTAATTCTTTTTGTTCTCTTGTTCCTTTATAGAAAGTTCTATGTTCTTATCTATTGCTTCTTGAGTTTCTAACGTATAGGTTTTATTGCGTTCTGGTTTTGATTTTAATATGGGTATGTTTTTTACAAAGTTCTGTCCAATAACATCATTATCTTCCAACACTTGAATAATGCTACCTAAATCGGCTCGATAATTATTTCTATTACGTGGAGAGGTTTTATCTAAAACATGGTTTAAAAACTGAAGAACCAACTGTTTATCTAAAGTGTCAATTGTTTTAATATTTGGATGGTTTTTATCCAACCATTTTAACAACAGATCTATTTTATTTCTATAATCTTTTAAAGTACGTACACCTACTAATTTTTCTTTGAGTTTTAAACCATAATCAAACGCAGCCCTCAATGATAGATTGGGCATTTCTCGGGGTTGATTTAAGCTCTGTTTCGCTTCTTTTTGTTGGGTGCTTTCTTCAGTTATTGAAGGTGTGGTTATAGTTTTTCCATGTAATTTTTGATATAACGCAGTGTTATCTTTAAAAGGATTATAACCTTGTTTTAAGAGCTTGAGTAATACTTTACGATATACTGTAAGTACTTCCATGCGCTCTTCCTTGGTTTTATAAGTGTTTGCTGTTCCATAAAACGGGGTGAGACGCTTTAGTTTACCTGTATTGGGGTCTCGAAAGGAAAAATACACATACCATCGCTTGGATAAATTTCCGTTGGCTGTATAGATTTTTGGACTGGAAAAAAGTTTCTTTTTTGACAAATCGTATGCACTTTCGTATTCACTTTCGTATGCAAAAGTAAGAATTTGTTTAAATGTAGACATAAAAAAACGGTTTAGAGAAAACCTAAACCGCTAGTTTTGTGTGATTTTACATTTGTAGCGAGAGGGGGGCACGATCCCCCGACCTCCGGGTTATGAATCCGACGCTCTAACCAACTGAGCTACCTCGCCTAATTTAAGGCTGCAAATATAAAAACAATATTATTGTAAGCAAACAGAAGTTGAGTAAAATATTATTAAAAATAGTTATTATACTTATTAATTAATGTATATATTGGGCAATATAAATTTTAAAAGTACTTATGGACGATAAAGTAAAGTTTGATATTGAATTTCCAATACATGCCTCTCCTCAGTTATTATATCAATACATATCAACACCATCTGGTTTGTCTGAATGGTTTTCAGATAATGTAAACTCAAGAGGTGAATTATTTACTTTTATTTGGGATGACAGCGAGGAAAAAGCAAAGTTGTTAAATAAGAAAAGTGGAGAACGCGTAAAGTTTAGATGGATGGAAGATGAAGAGGACGAATTAACATGCTTTTTTGAAATTAGAATTCAAGTTGATGAAATCACAAAAGATGTGTCTTTAATAGTTACCGATTTTGCTGAAGAAGATGAGATTGATGAAGCTAAAATGTTATGGGAAAATCAAATTTCCAGTTTAAAACAAGTATTAGGTTCTGCCTAATTCTAAATCATATATTTTAAATTATATTTGTCCCGCTTTTAATCATTAGCGGGATTTTTTTATGACAAATTTTAACGGAACTCTTTTAGCCGAAAATAAAAACTTATCATTTACAAATAGAGGATATGCTTATGGGGATGCGCTTTTTGAAACCATTAAAACAAGCTATGGAAAAATATTGTTTTGGGAAGATCATTACTTTAGGTTAATGGCTTCAATGCGTATAATGCGTATGGAAATACCCATGAACTTTACCATGGAGTTTTTAGAAGCAGAGATTAACAAAACATTAGAAGCAAATCAATTATTAAAAGCATCAGCTCGTGTTAAATTAATGGTTCATAGAAATGAAGGTGGATTATATACACCTGAAACTAATGATGTAAGTTTTATAATTTCTGTTAAATCAATTCAAGAAGATTTTTATATTTTGAATACAGATTTTTATGAAGTTGATTTGTTTAAAGACCATTATCTTTCTCCAAGCTTATTATCAACATTAAAAACCAATAACAAAGCACTTAATGTCATTGGTAGCATTTATGCTAAAGAAAACAATTTGAATAATTGTTTGTTAATAAATACAGATAAGCATGTTGTAGAAGCTCTAAACGGTAATATTTTTTTAGTAAAAGGAAAAATTATAAAAACAGCTCCACTTTTAGATGGTTGTTTAAAAGGAGTCATGAGAACTCAACTTTTAAATATTATTAAAAATTTACCGGATTATGAGTTGGTTGAAGAATCAATATCTCCTTTTGAGCTGCAAAAAGCAGACGAAATGTTTATTACAAATGTTATTGTTGGTATACAACCAGTAAGCAAATACAGAAAAAAGCAGTATACAAATGAAGTCTCAAAAATGTTACTTCAAAAATTAAATGTAAAAGTGAGATTAGGCTAGTTATAACTGGGATTTTCTGGAGCATTAGACCAAATACTGTATTCACCACCAAATTCAAGCATTTTTTCTTTCCAGAAAGATTCGTAATCTTTCTCTATAATATCCTTTTTATAAATATTCTCGGTAACCACCCAAGAACTAGCTTTTAGTTCATCTTCAAGCTGTCTGGATTCCCAACCAGAATACCCAAGAAAAAAACGAATATCATTTTCTTTAATAGTATTATCTTTAATAAGTTCTGCAACTTTAGTAAAGTCTCCTCCCCAATAAACACCTAATGAAATTTCTATGCTATTTGGGATTAATTGTGGAATTTTATGAATGAAGTATAAATTATCCTGTTCAACAGGTCCGCCATTATATACTTTAAAAGAGGCTTCAACTTCTGGAATTAAATCATTTATGGTATAATCAAGTGGTTTATTAAGAATAAAACCTATTGAACCTTCTTGCGAATGGTCTGCTAATAAAACGATAGAACGGTTAAATGAAACATCGCCTATAATCGCAGGTTCGGCGATCAATAAATTTCCTTTTTTGGGCTTGGTTGTAACCATATTATGAGGAATTAGCAATTAAATCTAATATTTATTTATTAAAAATGCAACTGTTTGATAAGATATATAAAAAAAGGCCTTCATTTAATGAAGGCCTTTTCTATATTAAATTACTAAGTAATTAGTTTACCGCATTTGATAAATCAGACCCAGCTTTAAACTTAACAACGTTTTTAGCTTTGATTTTGATAGTTGCTCCAGTTTGAGGATTTCTTCCTTCTCTAGCAGCTCTTTTAGATACTGACCAAGAACCAAAACCTACTAAAGAAACTCTGTTTCCTTTTTGTAAAGCTCCTTCAATTTCAATTAAAGCACACTCTAATGCTTTTTTTGCAGCAGCTTTAGTGATTCCTGCGTGTTCTGCCATTGCATCGATTAAATCTGTTTTGTTCATAATATAAAAATTTAATTATTAATAAAATTGGTTAAACATTTTGTTAAATCCTCTACAAATTTATACGGATTATGCAATCACGCAAGTAATAGCAAGGGAAATGCATGCTATTGTTAATAACTTAGCTCTTTTGTTAACAAAGACAATGCATTTCGTCGATTATTTTACAATATCAATGAGAATAAGGGTTTACAGCACTTTGGCATTTGCTTCAAATGTATATCCATTTAAAAGTGATTTTGCATCCATAGTACGCTTACCTGGTAGCTTCATTTCCTTTATAATTATGTAACCTTTTGCTACTGCAACCTTTAGTTCTTTTTTAGATGAAATAATTGTACCTGTTTTTAATGAATGTGATTCGTATACTTTTTCAACTTCATATATCTTTATATCCAACTCATCATTTTCATTTATTAATTTACACCATGCGGCAGGGTAGGGACTTAACCCACGAATGTGGTTGTATATATTTTCTAAAGAATCATTCCAATTAATTTTACAATTATCTTTATTTAGTTTGTAGGCGGTTTTTATGTTTTTGGTGTCTTTTTGCTTAATCGTTTTAACATCACCTTTTTCTATGGCAGCAACAGTGGTTAAAACTAATTGGCTTCCTAAGTTCATTAATTTGTCATGCAGACTTCCTGCATTTTCATCTGGTTCTATGAGTATTTCTTCTTGTAGAATCATATCACCAGTGTCTATTTTTTCATCAATAAAGAAGGTAGAAACTCCAGTTTTAGTTTCTCCGTTTATAATAGCCCAGTTTATTGGAGCAGCACCTCGATAGTTTGGTAATAAAGAAGCATGCAAGTTAAATGTACCATATTCTGGCATTTGCCATACTACTTTGGGTAACATTCTAAAAGCAACTACTATTTGAAGATTAGCTTTTAAGGCTCTTAATTCATCTAAAAAATGGTCGTTTTTTAAATTAGTTGGCTGTAAAATATTTAGACCAATCGATTTTGCATACTGTTTTACTGCACTTTCGTTTAGTTTTCTACCACGACCAGCAGGTTTGTCTGGTGCTGTAATTACACCAACAATGTTATAGTTGTTTTCTACTAATGTTTTTAAGGTGGCAACTGCAAAATCTGGAGTTCCCATAAATATGATTCTTAAATCTTTCATTTGTTGATGTTTATTCTGTTTTTATGTCAAATGTAATTCGCCTCAGTGTTTTTAAAAAATATTAAAATTCAACGAAGCTCATTTCATAAATGACTTAATTTATATGTGTTTGTTGATGTTAATGTTATAATTTGATGCTCTAAAAGTAACTTTATAACCGTTTTTAAGTCGTTTTCAGAATATTTTAAATGTGCTATGATGTCTCTTGATGATTTGTCTCCGTTTTCTAATAATTCTATAACATCCTTTTTAATGGTGTTTATATCTTTTGGAGACTCATTCTTTTTAGAAGTTATGCAAACCGAACAAATACCACAAGGTTTTGTGTCTTTTTCACCAAAATAGGAGAGCAGTTGTATGCTTTTACATACTGAATCGTTTTCAACGTAATTAAGCATAGCCTTAACTTGTTGTTGCTTTAATTTGTTTTGTTGCTCTATTGTTGAGGCAATTCTATTTATGGTTTTATCATCTTCTCTTGGCTCTATAAATGTAATTTGAGCATCAGTTTTTGCTAAATTTAAACTGATGATTTCATCACGCTCTAGTTGTTGCAAAGTATCTATAAGTTTACTTTCAGTTACTGAAGCTTTAGCTTCAATTTTGCCTAAATCGATTTTTGTAATATGGTCGAAAATACCACCATACAAACGTAAAATGGACTTTACAATACTATTAAAATCCTCATGTGTGTCTAAATAATGAAAAAGTGCATTGTTAGAAACAATAAATTGTACGGTTACTTTGTTTTTAAATTGTTTAGATAAAGTGATGACACTATTTCTATCTAGTAGCAATAAGGCATTGTAACATAGTATTGAACTAAATTTATAGGTTTTGCAAAAGGTGTTAAAATCAAAATCGAAAGTTTGGTAAGCGCCTTCTCCATAAGATATTTGAAAATAATTGCAGAGTTTTCTGTATACTTGTTTTACAAAGTCAACTGTGGGTAAAACACTCAAAAATTGATTTTTAACTAAAACTTCATCACTGTTGTTTTTTAAAATAACTGCAAACGCCTTTTCTCCATTTCTACCAGCACGACCAGCCTCCTGAAAATAACTTTCTATGCTTTCGGGTAAATTTAAATGTATAACTGTTTTTACATCTGGTTTATCAATACCCATACCAAAAGCATTGGTGGCCACCATAACTTGTTTTTGGTTGTTTAACCAAGCAGTCATATGTGTATCTTTTTCAGGATTTGAAAGTCCACCGTGATAATACGTAGCTGTTATATTTTTAGATTTTAAAAATTCGCTTACTTCTAGAGTAGATTTTCTATTTCTAACATAAATAATAGAAGATGCATGATTTTTTTTTAAAATAGTTTCAAGTCTGTAATATTTATCATTTTCATGAAACACCATATAAGCTAAATTGGGTCTTAAAAACGATTGTTTAAATATTTTAGGTTGAATAAAATCCAGTTCTTTAATAATATCATCTACAACTTCTGGTTTTGCCGAAGCGGTTAGAGCTACAATATTAATAGATGGTTGCAATTGACGTAACAGTGCAATGTTTTTATAAGCAGGCCTAAAATCGCTTCCCCATTGTGAAATACAATGTGCCTCATCAACAGCAATTAAATTAACATTCATTTGCCTAATACGTTCTTGCACTAACTCTTGTTGCAAACGTTCTGGCGAGAGATATAAAAATTTATAGTTGCCATAAATACAATTATCTAAAAGCGTGTCTAATTGACTATAACTAATTCCACTTGTAATAGCCATGGCTTTTATACCTTTGTTGTTTAGTTGCTGAACTTGGTCTTTCATTAGTGCAATTAAAGGCGAAATAACAATGCAAATACCATCTTTTGCTAATGCCGGAATTTGAAAGCATAACGATTTTCCGCCGCCTGTTGGTAGTAAAACAAAAGAGTCTTCACCATCAATAACTGCATTAATAATAGCTTCTTGTTCAGGTCTAAATGAAGTAAAACCCCAATAACGCTCGAGTATGTTTATTGGGTGTTCCATTTACATGTCTAATACTTGAAGAATAAAATTGGTTCGGTTTTCAACCGTATCAAAAGGTACATCAATAAGTGTATAATTATAATTTTTATAAGTGTTTATCAAGTTATCATGTATTTGTAGCGCTTGGTCAAAACTTTCATAACGCTCATTGTCTTTTGTATAAATCGCTTCCCAAGGTTTTAAAATAAAAACAGCATCATAAATAGCTTGGTTGCAAGCATCAATGAAATCTTCAGGGTAAGTATCACCAATATAATCCATATAAGCTAAAACATCGGGGATACCTCTATCAAAAAAAACAGTAGTGTTTTTATAAACATCAGCATCAATAAATTGTTTTTGTCTTCCTTTTAAAAGGCGTTCACTAAATAATAAAGGGTTGGTTAAAAAAAGCTGATCTACACCTTCTTTTTTAGCTTCTAAAGTAACCTGTCTCGATATTTCTTCTAAACACGTGTAACCTTTTTTAATTAATGCGTTAATTAATGTAGATTTACCCGTTCCTGGTCCACCTGTTATAACAATTTTTTTTGTGTTCAATGGTATAAAATTTGATGTAAAAATCGGAATTTAACTGCTATAAAAAAAATAGAAACAAAACTGTATATTTGCAGCAGAAAAAGAAACTATGAGTACACCTCCAAATTCAGAAGAATTTTACGAAAAATTAAAAAACCAATTGTACCAAACTAACAGTTGGCCTGCAGAGTATTTATACAAGTTTATTGTAAAATCAGATGTTGTTAAAATAGCTAAATTAGAAGTTATTTTTGATAACATGGGAGCTGTTATTAATACAGTAGAATCTAAAAACGGAAAATACACAAGTGTTTCTGTTAATTTACTTATGCGAAATCCGGATGCAGTTATAGAAAAATATCAGGAAGTTGCAGAAAAAATTGAAGGCGTTATAAGTCTTTAGTTTTTTTTCGTATTTTGCACAAGCATATCAACTACATGCAACAACATATAACTCTACACATTAAATTTTGATAGATAACTTAGAATACAACACAGAGCGTGAACATTTAATCATTCCCGAATACGGGCGTCATATGCAAAAAATGATTAATCACGCAAAAACCATAGAGTCAAAAGAAGAACGCAACAAAGTTGCAAAATCTATAATTGCCGTAATGGGTAATATGCAACCTCATTTACGTGATGTTCCAGATTTTCAGCATAAGCTTTGGGATCAACTTTTCATTATGTCTAATTTTGAATTGGATGTAGATTCACCTTTTGAAAAACCTACAAAAGAACTTTTTGAAGAACGCCCAGAGCCGTTAAGATATCCACAAAATCATCCTAAATATCGTTTTTACGGAAATAATATTAAAACCATGATTGATGTGGCAAATACTTGGGAAGAAGGTGAACTTAAGGAAGCACTAACTTATACGATTGCTAACCATATGAAGAAGTGTTTTTTAAATTGGAATAAAGACACTGTAGAAGATGCGGTAATTTATGAACATTTATACGAGCTTTCTGATGGGAAAATTAATTTAAAAGATTCTGAAGAAGATTTAACAGACGCTTCCAGCTTATTACGCACTAAAAGTAAACATTCAAGCACCAAGAAAGGACATCATAAAAAATCTAACCGACAAAGAAAACGCTACTAAAACTTCATGGGAACATTTAAAATTGAAGGTGGTCACCAATTAAAAGGAAGTATACAACCACAAGGTGCCAAAAACGAAGCATTACAAATTTTATGTGCCGTTTTACTTACTCCAGAGTTAATTACAATTTATAATATACCAGACATTGTAGATGTAAACAAACTTATAAGTTTACTTAAAAAACTTGGTGTAAAAGTTAAAAAATTATCAAAAGGCACTTATACTTTTCAAGCCGATGAGGTTAACCTTAAGTATTTAGAATCTGATGAGTTTAAAATAGATGGTCGAGGTTTACGCGGTTCTATCATGATTGTTGGTCCGTTGTTAGCACGATTTGGTAAAGGTTATATTCCTAAACCAGGTGGAGATAAAATAGGACGTCGTCGTTTAGATACACATTTTGAAGGCCTTATTAAGCTAGGAGCTAAATTTGGTTACAGTAGAGAAGAACAATTTTATGGTGTTGAAGCAAAAAAACTAAAAGGTACTTATATGCTTCTTGAAGAAGCCTCTGTAACCGGAACAGCAAATATTTTAATGGCTGCTGTTTTAGCCGAAGGGCAAACCACTATTTACAACGCAGCATGCGAACCTTATTTACAGCAATTATGTAGAATGCTTAATAGAATGGGGGCAAAAATTAGCGGTGTAGGTTCTAATATGTTGGTTATTGATGGTGTTGAAAGCTTAGGTGGAACCGAGCACACGATGCTACCAGACATGATTGAAATTGGGAGTTGGATTGGTTTAGCTGCTATGACAAAAAGTGAACTTACTATTACTAATGTAAGTTGGAACGATTTAGGATTAATACCTAACGTGTTTAGAAAGTTAGGAATAACTGTTGAAAAGCAAGGAGACAATATTCATATTCCTGCACATACTGATGGTTACGAAATACAAAGTTTTATTGATGGTTCTATTTTAACCATTTCTGATGCCCCTTGGCCTGGGTTTACACCAGATTTATTAAGTATCATTTTGGTTGTAGCTACACAAGCAAGAGGAAGTGTATTAATACACCAAAAAATGTTTGAAAGCCGTTTGTTCTTTGTAGATAAGTTGATTGATATGGGGGCAAAAATTATATTGTGCGATCCGCATAGAGCAACTGTAATAGGACATGATTTTAAATCGACCTTAAAAGCAACTACTATGACCTCGCCAGATATTCGTGCTGGTGTGTCGTTACTTATTGCTGCACTATCTGCAAAAGGAACATCTACAATTCAGAATATTGAACAGATTGATAGAGGTTACGAAAACATAGACGAACGTCTGCGTGCTATTGGTGCTAAGATTGAGAGAGTTTAATCTTAATTTAAAGATGTTTTAAAGTTAGAATACACGATTCTTAAATTAGAATGGTTGTCTTCTTCGTTTTCAAAAAGAATATTTTCTTTAAGTGAGTTCACGTAATCCTTTATAATAGATAAGGGAATCTCAATATGTTTTGCTGTTTTTATATCTTTTTTAAATTCTATTTCTAAAGATTCATTTTCTTTATTGAAATTCAAACTTTTTAAAATTGAGGGTTTTAATTGTAAACGTATCATAACAGGTTGATTTGTAATATTACACCTTCAAAAGTAATACTATTAAAGGCAAAAAAAAATACGCACTTGTACGTATTTTTAAGTTAGTATATTTTAAAACAACCCTGTTATTTCCCCATCATCATTAATATCCATTTTTTCTGATGCAGGATGAGCCGGAAGCCCAGGCATGCGCATAATATCTCCAGTAATAGGTATTAAAAAGCCTGCACCTGCTGCGATTTCAATTTCTCTAACAGTAATAATGAAATCTTTTGGGCGACCTAAAAGTTTAGGGTTATCTGAAAGTGATTTTTGAGTTTTTGCTATACAAATAGGTAAATCATTTAATCCCAAATTAGATATTTTGTTTAAATGCGCTTTTGCTTTAGCGGTGTATTCCACATATTCTGCACCATAAATTTCTGTAGCGATAGTTTCAATTTTAGTTTTTACATCAGATTTCCATTGATATAGTGGTTTAAAATCAGATATGTTAGATTCTATTACATCAATCACACACTGTGCTAATCCTAATGCACCTTCACCACCTTTAGCCCAAACATCAGCAACAGCTATTTTTATACCATTTAAATCTGCAAAATTTTTAATTAATTGTATTTCTTCATCAGTATCGGATAAAAATTTATTAATAGCTATTATTGGAACTATATTGAATTTTGAAATATTTTCAAGGTGTTTTTCCAGATTAGGAATCCCTTTTTTAAGTGCTTCTAAATTTTCTGTAGTGAGTGATTTTAAATCTGCTCCTCCGTGATATTTTAAAGCGCGAATAGTGGTTGTAAGTACTACAGCCTTAGGTTTTAAATTTGCACTTTGGCATTTTATATCAAAGAATTTTTCGGCTCCTAAATCAAACCCAAAACCAGCTTCGGTAACTGTATATTCAGAATGAGACATTCCCATTAATGTTGCAATTACAGAGTTAGTTCCTTGAGCAATATTAGCAAATGGTCCACCATGAATTATTGCCGGATTACCTTCAATAGTTTGTACTAAATTAGGTTTTATAGCGTCTTTTAATAAAACAGTCATAGCACCTTCAGCTTTCAAATCTTTGGCGTAGATAGGTTTTTTATCAAAAGTATAACCGACAAAAATATTTCCTAACCGATTTTTAAGGTCTTTTAGGTTTTCTGCTAAACAGAGTATAGCCATAATTTCTGAAGCAGCTGTAATATCAAAACCAGTTTCTCTAGGTACGCCTGAAGTTGTTCCACCTAATCCAACAATAACATGCCTTAGAGAGCGATCGTTCAAATCTACTACGCGTTTCCATCCAATAGTTCTGGGGTCAATCATTAAAGATGCTGTTTTACTTTGGATATTATTATCAATAATTGCGGCAAGTAAATTATGAGCTTTTTCAATTGCTGAAAAATCGCCTGTAAAATGAAGATTTATGTCTTCCATAGGTAATACCTGAGCATACCCACCGCCTGTTGCTCCGCCTTTTATACCAAAAACAGGACCTAAAGATGGTTCTCTTAAAACTACTGTAGTTTTTTTATTTAAACGATTCAAGCCTTCAGATAAACCAATTGAAATAGTTGTTTTTCCTTCACCAGCAGGAGTAGGGGAAATGGCGGAAACTAATACAAGATTGCTTTGTTTTGCTGCTTTTCTATCAATTGCTTTTAAGGGTAATTTTGCTTTATGTTTTCCATACATCTCAATTAGGTCTGAGTCTAAACCAAATTTTTCTGCAATGGTTGTAATAGGTTTTAAGGTAATGGTTTTGGCTATTTGTAAATCGGTCATAAAGCATAAATTAAATTAAATGAAAATCTATTTAGCTTTAAAAGTAAGAAATTTGGATTTTAGATATTGTGATTTTTATCATAATCGCAACATCAAAAATGATTTGTTATTAAATGTGAATTAAAGCAATTTAATTTAAAGCCTCTTTGTAAACTTGTAAACAGCGTTCTCTGGCAAATTTGTGATCTACCATTTTATTTGGGTAGGTTAATTCCTGAAAATTTGGAACCCATGTTTTTATGTATTCTAAGTTTTTGTCGAATTTATCAATTTGTGTTGTAGGATTAAAAATTCTAAAATAAGGAGCAGCATCTACGCCAGAACCAGCTACCCATTGCCAATTACCAACATTACTAGCCATTTCATAATCATGAAGCTTTTCTGCAAAATAAGCTTCTCCCCAACGCCAATCTATAAGCAAATGTTTACACAAAAAACTACCTACAAGCATACGTACTCGATTATGCATAAATCCGGTTTGGTTTAGTTGTCGCATACCTGCATCAACTAACGGATAACCTGTTTTTCCTTCGCACCATAATTTAAATTCATCTTCATTATTGCGCCACTCTATACGATCGTATTTAGCTTTAAAAGATTTATTAACTGTATGAGGAAATTGCCAAAGAATCTGCATGAAAAACTCACGCCAGATTAATTCCTGCCAGAATATTTCGTTTTTTTCGGCAATGGCTTTTTTAACCATTTTACGAATACTTACCGTACCAAAACGTAGGTGCGGACCTAATCTGGAGGTGCTATCTTTTGCTGGAAAATTTCTGGTAGCTTCGTAGCCTTGTATTAGAGTAGGAGTGACATTGTAATCTGTAATAGTTTGCTCAGATCTTGTAAATCCAATATCGCTTAAACTAAGGTTTGGCAAGCGTGTGTTGTTTGCTAGATTATCTAAATAGCTATTGGTGTAAAATATTTCTAGGTTATAATCTTTAAACTTTTCTTTCCAAGTCTTCATGTATGGTGTGTAAACCACATATGGATTACCATCGCTTTTAACAACTTCATCTTTTTCAAAAATAACTTGATCTTTAAAGGTTTTAAATTCAATATCGTTTTCAGATAAAAAAGTTTTTATTTCATCATCGCGTTTTATGGCATAAGGTTCATAATCATGATTGGTGAAAACGGTATTAATTTGATAATCTTTAACTAATTGTTTGTATATTTCAATAGGTTTTCCTTGATATATACCGATGCTGCTATTGTTTTCATTTTGAAGAGTTTTACGCATCTTTTGAAGCGTTTCAAAAATAAATGTAACTCTAGCATCATCCTTAGGTAGTTTTTCTAAGATTTCAGTATCAAAAATAAAAATTGGTAATACAGGTAAATCACTTTTTAAAGCTTCATAAAAACCTACATTATCGTCTAATCTTAAATCTCGACGAAACCAGAAAATATTTAAAGGTTGATTCATTTAATACTTGCCAAAAATTTCTTCTAATTTTTTTGTTCTGTAGTTAAAAATTTCTTCCAGTTTAGGTTTCACTAAAAAAGGATGGACAAGTTGGCCCAAAATTCCAAAAGGAACTTTATAATCAATAATGTCTTCCATTTCAATGCCACCATCAATTTCCTTTATAAAATGTTTATGATGCCATAAAGCGTAAGGACCAAAACGTTGTTCGTCCACAAAATACTGTTTGTCTATACTATGGGTAATTTCGGTTACCCATTTTGTTTTTATACCTAAAACTGGTGTTACAATATATTGAATTATTTGTCCTGCAAACATAGGTCTGTCTGCACCAGATAAGATGTGAAAACCCATGTAATCTGGTGTAATTGTTTTTAGGTTTTTTGGGTTTGATAAAAAATTCCAACCCTCATCTATAGATATGGGTAAATTTTGCTTTTTGTGGAGTCTGTAAATCTTCATTAATTATTGATTAAAATATAAGCATTTAAAGATGTAGCTATACATAACCAAATAAAATAGGGCAGTATAAAAATGCTTTTAAACTTGAGATGTTTTGTGTATAAAAATAAAAAAGTAGCTATTATAAGCGTAAGTAATATAATAACAAATAGACCTAAACCTATTAAATGTTGATTGAAAAAAATGTAATTCCATATAACATTACAAATAAATTGAATACTGAATAATGTAATTACTTTGTTTGTTGGAAACACCTTGTATAAGTAAGCCATATATATTGAAAAACAAACCATAATGGTTGTCCAAGCGACACCAAAAACCCAACCAGGAGGCGTCCATGGTGCTTGATTTAAATTTTCATACCAAGCAGTTTGTGGGCCATTGTTCATTAGCAAACTTCCAATTGCTAAAGCTGCAAAATTGATAGCTAGAAATACAATAACAAGTTTTACTAACTTCATGATTTTAAGCTGTCTATGCGTTGCGCTATAACTTGAGCTTCAGCATATTTTTTATCGCTTTCCGTACGATTTATACTAGATAACTTATGCCATTCTGCCATAAGTTTGTTAAATTTTTCTTGAAGCCTTTCAGCTTCAGATTTCTTTTTAAATAATCCAAACATAGCTGTTAATTTTTTAAGTGTTTAATAATTTTTGAACTTGATGGACTTGTAGAAGAGAAATAGTAATCTACTAATTTACCATCAGGGTCAACTAAATATTTTTGAAAATTCCATTTAACTGAAGAATTCTTTTTTCCGTTGTTTACTTCTTGAGTTAACCAAGTATATAATGGATGTTGGTTTTTACCCTTTACATCTATTTTTTCAGTAATTAAAAAAGTAACTCCGTAGTTAACTTCACAAAAAGATTCTATGTCTTTAGAATCACCAGGTTCTTGGTTTCCAAATTGATTACATGGTACACCTATAACTTGTAACTTTTCGTTATAATTTTCGTGTAACTCTTGCAAGGATTTATATTGAGGTGTAAACCCACATTTTGAAGCTACATTTACAAATAATATATGTTTCCCTTCAAAATTTGATAGATCAATAGGTTTTCCTGTTAAACTATTTATAGAAATATCATAAATAGATTTAACGTCCATCTTTTTTGGTTTAGCTTTAGAAAATAAAGTTGATAAGTATGCCATAAACGGATTCATATTTAAATTTTAAAACTTACAATACCACAATCCATTTCAAATATTTGACCAGATTGTGAAGCAGATTTTTCAGATATTAGAAATTCAGCCATATCTGCAACTTCTTCGGGATTCAAAAACTTTTTTAACGGATGCCTTTCCGTAATGTTTTCAATCATTTTATCATTACGTAATAATTTTGAAGCCAATTGTGTATTAGTAACTGTTGGCGCAATAGCATTTACACGAATAGTAGGCGCTAATTCGGCACCCAATGATTTTACTAAACCTTCAACACCAGCTTTAGATGTAGCAATACTTGCATGATAAGGCATACCCAACTTAGCCGCTACAGTACTAAAAAGTACCACAGCTGGATTATTACCGTTTTTTAATATTGGTAAATAGTTTTGAATAGCCTTTACAGCACCTAAAACATTGATTTCAAAATCCTCTTTAAAATCGTTGATACTGAGTCTGGAAATAGGTTTTAAATTAATACTACCAGGGCAATAAATTAAACCGTCTGCAGATTCAATTGTTGGAAAATCATCTTTAGTTACATCGCAAGAATAGTGAGTTAGATTAGCATGATTATCTTCTGGTGAAGTTCTACTAATATTTATAACTTTAGAATGATTGAGTAGTTTCTTAACTATGGCATTTCCAATGCCCTTACTACCACCTATAACAATTATTGTTTTCATATGGTTTCAGGGCATTTTTTTTAATTATGGCCTGCCCTTTAGCCTTTTTTCAATTTTTTGTTTAATTACTGTTAATCGTTTCATAAGATCCATTAACTCTGGATCCTTTTTTTCTTTATAAATAGAATTTAAACTTAATATTAAATTTTTAACTTCTCTAGACGATTCAATACGCTCACTTGTTGTTTTAAAAGTGTGTTTGCGTTGCTCGAATTCTAGAGCTTTATCAATAATCTCCATAACTTTTTAATCTTTAATCTAATTTTATTAGTCTGAGAAAACTATAGGTTTTCCCACAATTTGACAATATAATAAAATCTATGAGATTTACTATTTTTATGGTGATATTTTATAAAAAATTTAATAATTTATTTTATTTGATGCTATTTTTAATCTTTTTTCAAAAAATTAAGCAGTTAACGGCGCTCCTTTAAGTCGTTTTTCAACCTTTCTTTTAATTGCTGTTAAACGCTTCATGATATCCATTATTTTCTCGTCTTTTTTTACTTTATAAATCTGATTTAAATCTAGGATTAATGCTTTTGCTTCTCTAGATAGTTTAACACGATCACTTGTTGATAATGATCTCATTTTTCTTTGTTCAAACTCTAATGCTCTGTCTATTAAATCCATAATATTAATTATTTATATAGTTTTGTAATTCTGTTATTTTTTCTGGACTATTAAATTTACCTCCGTAGTATGTGGTTACTGTTGCAGAGGTATCGTCTTTAATACCTCGTGAAGAAACACACAGGTGTTTAGCATCAATAATTACAGCAACATCTTCAGTCTCTAAAATATTTTTTAGCTCATTTGCTATTTGATTTGTTAATCGTTCTTGTACTTGCGGACGCTTTGCGTAATACTGAACAATACGATTGAGTTTAGATAAACCAATAACCTTACCCGAAGAAATGTAAGCTACATGTGCTTTTCCAATTATAGGTACAAAATGATGCTCGCAGTTAGAATAAAACGTAATGTTTTTTTCAACCAACATTTGATTGTATTGGTATTTGTTATCAAACAATGCCACTTTAGGCTTATTTTGAGGATTTAAACCAGAAAATATTTCATCAATGTACATTTTTGCAACACGTTGTGGTGTGCCTTTTAGAGAATCATCTGTTAAATCTAATCCCATAACATCCATTATTTCTTCAAATAAAATAGCTATACGCTCTTTTTTCTCTGTGTCAGTTAACTTAAACGCATCTTTTTTCATGGGTGTTTCTAAACCTGTGTAAAGGTGTTCGTCTCCAATATCATGAATTGAAACCCCATTTAGTTTATGACCATTATTCTTGATTTTTAAAGTGTCTGTGCTCATATTTCTCTTTTTAGTGTGCTGTCTTAAAGAACTCATCTCTTTAATCAAAGCACGTTAACGTTTTGATATTGAGTTGTGTGTAATTTGTTTTTGTCTAGAACATTTAAATCTGCCTTTTTCAAAAGTTCTAAGTTTTTCATGTTTAGTTTTTCGACCTTGAACTCGTTTGCGCCACATTTTAAAACTACTAGGTTTCATTTCGGTTCGCATAAGTTCTATAACTTCTTGTTCTTTTAACCCAAATTGATAATTTATGGCTTCAAAAGTTGTGCGGTCTTCCCAGGCCATTTCTATTACTCTATCGGTATCTTCAATGCTTAAATTCATGTGTATTGAAAATCGTATTGCATGTCGTACTTAATTTTTTCATCCAATAATTTGTCGAAAAACTTTTTGTTTTCTTTAAATGTTTTATTGTTTTTGAAACGAATAAAATGACCTTGAGCATGAATGCTTGCTCCATTAATTTTGTAAAGTACCAAATGGTAATAGGGGATAGCCCAAGTAAAATTTTTTAAGCCTTTGTTTATGAATATTAAAATTCCTCCAGTTCTTAACTCTATGTTAGCATAATTAATATCTGAAACTAAATTCATGTATGTCTTTAGGTTAGGACTAACATCTTCAATAATCATTCTTTTAGATCCTATACCTTTCATTCTAAAGGATTCAAATAATGTAAAAGGTCTTCCAACTAAATCGTTTATAATTAACTTATTTTCTTTGTTTGTATGTGTAGAATCTAAAATCATATGTTATTGATTACATCAAATATACAAAATGTTTAACTTATTTTAAAATAAGTTAAACAAAATAATTTTCTATAATCGTATAGCTATTATTTATTGATATTTAGGTATTGGCTGTAGTATGCTTTTTTAATATGCGTAATCGTTCTTTTTTAACTAATGCATCATCACGCATATTCCATAAAGTATCAGTAGCTTTTTTTCTGGTAATATTTACATCTACAATAGGTTTTGGATAGTCTATACCTAGTTTAAAATTATAAAACTGTTGCTCTAGTTCTGTCATTAAGTAGGGTTGATGTATGAATACTGTATCTAGGTTTTTGAGTTCTGGAACCCATTTTTTTATAAATTCGGCATCCGGATCGTGTTCCAAACTATTTTTTATAGGATTGTATATACGTAGCATATTAATTCCTGTTTCCCCAGCTTGCATTTGCAGTTGCGGAAAATGAATACCAGGTTCAAAGTCCAGAAACATTTGCGATAAATGAGTAGTAGCTTCCTGCCAAGGTTGCCATAAATTGTGTGTGAAAAATGAAACTACCAGAGCACGCATTCTAAAGTTAAGATATCCAGTTTCATTTAAACAACGCATACATGCATCTACCAGTGGGTAACCTGTTTTCCCTGTTTTCCAAGCCGTTTGATATTCTTGAGATATACTTTTTTTTAATTTGTGAAACCCTTTATTTATACTGGCTTCTTCCATGGTGTGTTCCATTTCAAACTTTTGAACAAAGTGTGATTGCCATCGTAATCTAGACATAAAGGCTTCTAGCGCTTTTTTGTGTTTTGATGTTTTTTTAAGCTTAAAAGCTTGATGATAAACTTCTCTAACCGATAAATTCCCCCAAGCTATATATGGAGAAATTCTACTACAAGATGATCTTGACAATTCGGGTTTAGAAATATGAAACATGTAATTTATATAGCGTTCTTCAAAAAAGGAGTTTAAATATTTTAAACCCATTTGTCTTCCACCTTTTTGAAATGGTTTATTGGAGTTTGTTTCTAAGCTAGGTATTTTAAAGTTTTTCTCTAGTTCATTTATTTCTTCAATAGATAATAATTGATTTTCATCGGGTGAAAATGGTAGTGGTTCCATTTCGTAAAACATATTGCATAATTCTAACCATTTATCACGGTTTTTTAAACCACGTTGTACGCCATTGTTTATGTTTTCATGCCAATTAATAAGATTGTTTTTACAATAACGTTTAAATGACTTATCTCTATTGTAAGTAATTAAAATACCAGTTTCCTGATGTGAATACATATTAGTAACCTGATAGTTTGTTAATATTTGATTTATTGTAACAATAATATCAGCATTAACAGTCAGAACCTTGGAATTATATGTTTTAAGTTCTTCATTCAAATCCACTATGGATTCTTTAATAAAATCCCAATGGCGTTGGCTATAGTGATCGTCATTTATCAATAAAGGCTCGAATGCATATAGCAACAAAACACGTTTGCCTGATGATATAGCATTAAAAATAGCTTCATTATCGTATAGACGTAAGTCTCTTTTTAACCAAACAATATGTAAATTAGGTTTAGTATTCATTAGGGTTTTCTATTATATGTTTTGCTTTTTCCTTTATGTTGTTTAATTCTGTTTTATTCATTTTGTCGAGTAAGCTATACATCATACCCATTCTGTAATTATTGCCCAAAAAGGTTCTTTTATCATCTAAAAAATTCCAATACAAACTATTAAAAGGACAAGCATCATCTTCGGTTTTTTTATTTTTATTATAATAACAATTGCCACAATAATTACTCATTTTGTTGATGTATGAGCCAGATGATACATAGGGTTTTGTTGCAATTTTACCTCCGTCTGCAAACTGACTCATGCCTCTGGTGTTGGGTAATTGTACCCATTCAATGGCATCAACATAAATACCTAAATACCATTTGTCAACATCATCTGGATTTATTTGAGTAAGTAAAGCATAGTTACCAGTAATCATTAAGCGTTGTATGTGATGCGCATATCCATTATCTAAAGAATTTTTTATGGAGTGCTTTAAGCAATTCATTTTTGTGTTTCCTGTCCAGAAAAAATCTGGCAACTCATTTTTATTTTCAAGCGTATTCAGGTTTTTGTAATCGGGCATAAAAGCCCAATACATACCTCTCATATATTCTCTCCAACCAATTATTTGCCTTACAAAACCTTCTACCTGCGAGATATCAATACCATCTCCATGTTTTCGGTAATAATTCATTACGGTAGTAACCACATCTTTAGGAGAAATTAGTTTTATGTTCATGGCAAACGATAATCTTGAATGAAATAAGTAAATTTCATCAGTATGCATAGCATCTTGAAAATCGCCAAAATGAATAAGTAACTCCTCACAAAAATATTTGAGTTGTTGTAAAGCCTGGAATCTTGAAATAGGATAAGAAAACGTTTTTGTGTTAAAATTTCCAATGGTTTTAATTTTAGCATTATTTATATCCTCTAAAATCTCTGACACATCATTTTTAAATAATTTGTAATTTGGGATATTTACCTCACCTTTCCATTTGTTACGGTTGCTTTTATCATAATTCCATTTACCACCTTCGGGCTGGTCTCCAACCATTAATATATCATGCTTCTTTCGCATGTTACGGTAAAAATTCTCCATGAGATATTGTTTTTTACCATCAAAAAAAGTAGCTAAATCATCTCTTTTTGTATAAAAATGCTCAGTAGAATAAACTTCGGTTTTAATATTTAAGGACTTACAAATTTTTTTTAGTTGATTATCTAATCGATACTCATCAGGATATAAATATTCAAACTTCTCTATTTTGTTTTCTTCAATTAAAACTGAAAGGTTTTGAGTTAAGTTTTGGGTGTTCTTGCTATCATTTATTTTATAATATATTACCTTATGATTTTTGTCTTTTAAATTTTGAGCAAATTCTCGCATTGCTGCAAAAAAACCTATTACTTTTTGAATGTGGTGATTAACGTAGTCAGTCTCTTGGCGCATTTCAAATAAGCAATACACTACATCATCATTGGTTTGATTAAACCAAGAATGTTTTATATTGAGTTGATCACCAAGTAGGAGCCTAAGTGTTTTCATTTAAAAAAGGGTTTCTTGTAGCCAAAGATTTTGAAATTTGCCATTAGCATCATAACGTTCTGCCTGAAGTTCAACATTAAATTTTCTATCTCTAGGATCGTTACCAACTCCAGAAACGTACATCCAATTTCCGTAATTACTATGCACATCATAGTCTATGAGTAAGGATTCAAAATATGCTGCACCAATTCTCCAATCTAGCATAAGCTCTTTTGAAAAAAAAGAAGCCACATTTTGGCGTCCACGATTACTCATCCAACCTGTTTTTTTAAGCTCCTTCATGTTGGCATTAACAAATGTTGATTGGGTTTCACCATTAATCCATTGCTCAATTAGTTTTTCATCATTATTCCAATTATAATGTCTATTTAAAATGCCTCCAATTTTAAAAATGTTATTACCATGTTTTAAAGAAATGTATTTGAAATAGTCTCTCCATATCAATTCGAAAACGAGCCAATAGGTAGATTCGTTTTTAAAATGTATTTGTTCGAAATCTTTAACTTGCCAATAAATAGTTCTGGCAGAAATACTACCATTTGCTAGCCATGGAGAAAATTTTGAACTAAAATCTGTACCAACTAAACCGTTTCGTGTTTTTTTATAATAGCCTAGTTTTTTAGTTTCAAAAAAATAATGATTTAATCTTTCTAATGCAGAAGTTTCACCTCCTGTGAATGGAAATGCAGTGTTTGAGTGTGTTTCAAAAGATTTAAAACCTAAATCCTCAAGTGTTGGAATAGGCGTTGTATTAATTAAAAACTTTATTTTTTCAGCAGAATTACTATTTACAGATGGTTGGATACTACTGTTTTTTTCAACATGCTTTCTAAAATTGGTAAAAACATGAGGAACTTTAGTGAATGAAATTTTTACATCTTCTGGATGATAAAGAAACTGATCGAATAAACTTATACTTTTAACACTATTGGGTAATGATTCCTTAACTTGGTTTGTAACACTTGTTTCCTCGTTTGTCCATTCTTTTTGAAAGTAAATAGTACTACAATTATGATTACTTACAAGTTGTTGAATGATTATTTCTGGTTTTTCAATAAAAACAAATAATTCAATATTTAACTTTTTTAGATTTTTACGTAAATCCTGAATAGTTTCTATTAAAAATTTGGCTCTGTATTTTTCGCTTTTTTTAAATCCAAATTTTGAGGTTTGGTAATGTCTTGGATCAAAGCAATAGCATGCTATAATATGCTTATGATTACTAATGGCATGGTTTAAAATAACATTGTCATTTACTCTTAAATCATTTCTAAACCAAACTAAAGCAATGTTGTTTTGTTTCTCCTGCATTTTTCACTACAATATTTTACATGGTTCCAATTCTTTTCCCATTTTTTTCTCCAGTTGAAAGGTAATTTACAAACCGGACATATTTTTGTTGGTAAATGTTGTTTTTTGTGTTTAGACATCAACCAATTTGTTAATCATACCTTTAAAAATCAATCCATGAAAAGGTAGAACACTATACCAATATATTCGCCCCCAAAGTCCGCGTGGTCTAAAAGTTGCTGTTTGTTTTAGTAGATTGTCTTCTATTTTAAATTCTAACCAAGCTTCACCAGGGAGTTTCATTTCTGCATATAAGAGTAATTTTTTTTGTTTTTTATCGGCAAAAATCACGCGCCAAAAATCCAAAGCATCACCAGCATCTAGTTGAGATACATGAGTTCTTCCTCGCCTTAATCCTATACCACCAACCATTTTATCTATGTAACCTCTAATTCTCCATAGTATTGTACCGTAATACCAACCTGTTGTACCACCAATTCGCCATATTTTATCAATGGTTTTATTAGTGTCTTTTATAGGTCTTTCTTTAATATCTTTAAAACACCCATATTTTGGTACGTTTACATATTTGTGAAGGTTTTTCCGTAAGCGTCCGCTACTAATCATAGAATCTTTCCAGCTGGAAACAATACTGTTTTGTTCTATTTTTTCGAAAGCTAACTCTACAGCTTGCTTATAAGTTATAGGTTTTACATTTAGAGTTTTATTTATATTACTGGGTTTACCAATAATTTGAACTCCCATACTATCTACCAAAGAAGTTGCTAATTTATATGATGTTGAGGTTACAAAATACAACCAATACGATGATAATTTTGGTGTCATTACAGGTACTGTTAAAATGTAACGTTTTAAATTTCTAACCTCTGCAAATTGTAATAACATTTGTTTGTAGGTTAGAATTTCTGGACCAAATACATCAAACGATTTATTGTAAAGTTTCTCACGTCCAGCAGCTTTGTATAAAAAGGTTAACACGTCTCTAACCGCCAATGGCTGTGTTTTTGTATTTAACCATTTTGGAGCAATCATAAAAGGTAATTTTTCTACTAAATCTCTAATAATCTCAAATGAAGAACTTCCAGAACCTACAATAATTCCAGCTTTAAAAATGGTAGTCGCATACTTTTTTGATTTCAGAATATCTTCAACATTTTTTCTGGATCTTAAGTGTTTAGATAGCTCATCTTCATTGGTTATTCCACTCAAATAAATAACTTGCTTGGTATTTGTTGTTTCTATGTATGTTTTAAAATTTATAGCACAACTTTCTTCAAGCGATTCAAAATCTTTTGAAGAATTAGACATTGAGTGAATTAAATAATAGGCTATATCAATATCTTTGGGAATATTACTAAGTGTTTCTGGTTTTAAAAAATCGGCTTCAATGACATAAATAAGTTCTTCTTCGCTGTAGCTTTTATCAGCTCTCAATCTATCACGTACAACACAAATAACCTGATGCCCTTGATTTATTAAAAAAGGGATTAGTCTTTTGCCTATGTAGCCTGTAGCTCCTGTAACAAGAATTTTCATGTAAATTCATTATTGTTTTGGTCTTTGGTAACCAAAACGTTTTTTATGCTCTGGAATAGCGTAACCATCTAGTCCATTTATTGCTGCAACTTTAGCCTTAGATAAGTTTATAAAACCATCATCTTCAATAAGGTTATCGTTTATATATAATCCTATAATTTTACCAACAACTAAAATGGTGTTATTTGCTTTAATATTATACTCTTCAACAAATTTCATAGCAATTTGAACGGGTGCGCCTTTAACAAAGGGCGCAAAAAAGTTGTTTTTGTATTCTGAATTTAAATCAGTTACATTAAATTCTGATGTTGAAGCATTATATTTTGCTGAAGTATGGTGCGCATCTTTTGTAATGCTTTCATGAATATGATTTATTGTATAATACCCCGTAGCTTTTATATTCTCGTAAGTGTTTCTAACCACTGTAGTTGGGCGTAAAAAAAAGCCAAACATGGCAGGACTAGAGCCAATGTGAGTAACAGAACTAAAAACTGCAACATTTTCTATATTGGTATTAGATTTTGTACCAATTAAGTTGGCAGATTTATAACCAGAACAACTATTTATAAGATTAATTTTATAAATATGTTCTAATTTTTCAATATCATTCTCACTAAAATAGGCCATTATAAGTTTTTGAAATTGTTGATTTTAATGTCTTTAGCTTTTAAATCGAACATTAAGTTATAAAGTCCAAAAAATGTTCTGTTTATGTATATAAAATGCTTAGAACCACGATTTCCATTCATCTTTTTTAGATCTGTACTTTTTGAATAACGCTCGCCTAATTCTGCAATTTTACCAAAGAAATTAGCATCAGAAAAATCGAAAGTTTCGGTATGAAAAGGTTGAGTAAATAAGCTTAGCATCTCATAAAACATTTCTGTAAAAAATTCTAATTCTTCTTTACTGTCATCTGCTCTTAAAATTTCTAACTCATATAATTTTGAAACAAAATATGCTTTATTATCAATGTTTTCTTTTTTAGCTAGTTCGAAATAAGGTGTATAAAAATCCATGGGTATGGTTTTTATACACCCAAAATCTAAAGCTATTAATTCTCCTTTTTCAGATATTAAAAAATTTCCAGGGTGTGGGTCTGCATGTACTTTTCTTAACTTATGAATTTGAAACATGTAAAAATCCCAAAGTGCCTGTCCTAATTTATTTGATTTCTCTTGGTCTGTATTGTATGCAGTAAATTCAGAAAGATGCTCACCATGCATATAATCCATAGTGATTATACGCTCTGACGATAAGTCTTCATAATATTCTGGAAACTTTAAATTATCTATATGGGAGCAAGCTAAAGCAATTTCTTTGCTTTGTTTCATTTCTAACACGTAGTTTGTCTCCTCTACTAGCTTATTTTCTACTTCTTTAAAATATTTATCAGAATCTTTTCCTTTAATATTGAACATACTCATAGCAATGGGTTTAACCATAGCTAAATCTGATGCGATACTTTCCGCAACTCCTGGATATTGGATTTTCACAGCAAGTTTTTTCCCATTCTTTTCTGCTATATGCACTTGACCAATGCTGGCAGCGTTTACAGAAGTTGCGTTAAAAGTATCGAATATGTCATTTGGATGTTTTCCAAAGTATTTTTTAAACGTTTTTATAACAAGTGGTGGCGATAGTGGAGGAACAGAAAATTGAGCTAAAGAAAATTTCTCTACGTATGCTTGTGGCAGAATACTCTTTTCCATGCTTAGCATTTGAGCCACTTTAAGTGCACTTCCTTTAAGTTGTTTTAATCCATCATAAATATCGGCAGCATTGTTCTTGTTAAGGCGTTCTTTTGCTTCTTCTTCGGTATTTACAATTTTATCACCATAATATTTTAGGTAATTAACACCAACTTTGGCGCCTGTAGATACTAACTTAGTAGCACGTTGTATTTTACTTGTGGGTATTTTATCAATAGTTTTCATACACTTCTAATTCATTTGAAATTTTTCTTTAAACAAGAATTTACCTAAGTCTATTACACTTTTTAGAGGTGCAATATCAAGCACATCAAAAGTTGTATTTACAGACTTTTCAATGAAAATATCTGTTTTTTCGAAAGATGCAGAGGTGTCATCCAACCAAAATTTCATAGTTAAAAGTAGTTGTAACCACGCCGATTCTTTTAGGGCTTTTTCTTGGATTTTTTCAAGTTGTTCTTGTTTAATATCAAGCATTTGTATCCCCAAATCATTTATGTAACCTGTAAAATGATGTTTTAAACCAGAAAGTACTTTTAACCCTTTTAAGTTGTTTTTGTATTTATAAAGCACATGTTTAACATAGCTTCTGTTAGCTGTTAAGTTTTCAAAAAATGTGTAGTAAAAACTTAATAGTTTATTTCTGGCATCAAAAATTTTATAATCTTCACTTTTATTTAATGCTTCTATTGAGTTAGTGAAGAAAGCTTCAAAAATTCCTTTTTCTATAGCTTCAAAAGATGCAAAAAATTCATAAAACTTGGATTCTTCAAAGTTATTCGCCTTTGCAAATGCAAAAACTGATTTTGGGTTTTGGTCATGTTCTAAAACATAATCCATGTAAAAGGTTATAATATCGTTTTTTGTAATTGTTTTTTTCTTTGCCATAACACATTAATTTACAACAAAGATACAAAATGTTTAACAATTTTAATTAAAAGTTAAACAAAATGTTTTGTTAAAAGATATACTGTTAGCAATAAATGTCTTTTTTAAGTAGTTTGTAACTAAAACCAGCTATTAAAAACTATGGCTTTACAATAACAAATTTAATAGTAAATGTGCCTATTGTTATGAAGATAAATTGTTTAATACAAAGTTGTTTTTGCTTTAAGGACCTTTTGTTTTTCTCAAACAATATTATGTAAATTCCGACCTAAAGGTAACGCCATAATTGTTATTGTACTTCAATAATACAATACCTTATTTTAAGCTTTTGTTAACATTAAACGAAATTTTGATACGTAAATTTATAGCAAAACAATTAACCTTAAATTTTTAATAAAACACAAAATGAAAAAACTACTATTAATTCTATTGGCTTTTACAACGGTTTACTCTGTAAATGCCCAAATTCAAACACCAGCGCCTAGTCCGTCGTCTAAGGTGGAACAAATGGTTGGATTAACAACTGTAAATTTAGATTATTCTCGACCTGGAGTTAAAGGAAGAACTGTTTTTGGTGATTTAGTGCCTTACGGAAAAGTATGGAGAACTGGAGCAAATGCCAGAACAAAAATTACATTTAGTAACGATGTTGCTGTTGATGGTAAAGAACTTAAAGCTGGAACGTATGCGATATTTACTATTCCACAGGCTGATTCTTGGGAAGTTATTTTTTACACTGAATATGGTGGAGGCGGAGCGCCAGCTGAGTTAGATGAAACTAAAGTGGCTGCAAGAGTTAAAGCACCAGTTTATCCGGTTCCTTTTAATGTTGAATCGTTTACAATTGATATTAATAATTTAAAGAGCAATAGTGCTACATTAGAATTTATATGGGAAAAAACTTATGTTGCTGTTCCGTTTACAGTACCTACAGATAAAGCTGTAACTGCTGCTATTGAAAGTACTTTAAGTGGCCCAGGATTTAACGACTATTATGCTGCCGCAACGTATTATTTAAGTGAGGGAAAAGATATAGCAAAAGCTAAAGAATGGATGGATAAAGCTATGAGTATGAATGATAATCCACGTTTTTGGCAATTAAGACAACAAAGTTTAATTTATGTTAAAGCTGGAGATACAAAAGGAGCTATTAAAATTGCAAAGAAATCTTTAGCAGATGCTGAAGCTTCTGGTAATGCTGATTATGTTAAAATGAATAAAGATTCTCTTAAAGAATGGGGAGCAATGTAAAGTTTGGCTTCTTAGATCTTTAGAATGTTAGATATAAAAAACGCAACCAATTTTGGTTGCGTTTTTTGTTTAATCTTCATTTTCTAAAAAGAAAATGTCTTCAACCGGCTTTTTAAAGAGTTTAGCAATTTTAAGAGAAAGTACTGTTGAAGGCACGTACTTGTTTTTCTCCATAGCATTAATAGTTTGTCTGCTAACACCTATTTTTTCAGCTAAATCGGCTTGTGTCATGTCGTGTATGGCGCGCTGTACTTTTATATTATTCTTCATGACTTCTGGATTTTAATTTTAAGAAATTAAAACGGATAATGAAGAATATAAGAGGTGTAAACATGTTAAAAATTAAGACATGAAAATATGCAAGTTCATATATAAATAAAGTTACAAAAAGTAATATAATATAGTTTGCTATTATAGCCCAAACTAGTGAGTCTTTCCGTAATTTATAGATGAATTCGTCTTCAACTTTTTCTTTGGTAAATCCAACTATTAAACCTCCAATGATGATTAAAACTGTAATGAGCTCATCAATAATACTATTCTCTTGAATGTTGAATAAAGAGGGTTTATTGTTAACAGAAATGTTTAGTCCGTCATAAATTGAAAGGACTTTAGTCGTCAAAAAGTTAGATTCATAACCATCAAAAGTAAATATGATTCCAGAAATAATTCCGATAATAAAAAGTACCCAACCGAAGATTTTGTACTTGTGCGGTAATAAATAATTTGTTTTCATGATTTGTTCGTTTTAAAATTGATAAATCAAAAGTAAAATAAACTTTACATATAGACAAATAAAATTAACTAAAAGTAATGAAAACTAGTCTTTTGTGGGTTAATAATGAAGATTAATAATTTCTCTAACGTCGTCGAGAAGCTTTATGAGTTTTCTGCTAAAATCAAAAGTCATTACATCACTTTCCTTTTTACCTTCTCTAATTAGGTTGTTAAAATGTATGGTTTCGTAATTGTAGCCAATGGTTGTATAGCCAAAATCCTTAATGTCTTCTTTACCATCAATAATTATTGAAACGGTTGTTGGCATATGAAACATAGTGTTTATTTTTATCGTTGCTTTTTCACAATAAAAAATGGCTTCGGTAGGATTATTTGAAATAAACGAGCTTTCTAAATGTGCATCACAATTATCATAATGGAAAACCATATTACAGGTAGAGTCTGCACCGTTTTCAAAAAAAGTAGCTTCTGCATCAATACTATTTGGCATGCCTAAAGTAGAAAGTGCAGTAAAAATAGGGTAGATGCCAATATCTAGCAAACTACCACCACCAAGTGATTTATTGTAAGTTCTGGACGTATTATCAAACGCTCTATGGAACCCAAAATCGCTTTCAACCTTCAAAATATTTCCGTAAGTTTTCTTTTCAAGAAGATCTAAAACATATTGATAATGCGGTAAAAAGTATGTCCATAAAGCTTCCATTAAGAGGGTGTTATTTTCTTTGGCGCAAGCAATCATGTCTTCAACTTCTTCAGCATCCATAGCAAAAGGTTTTTCACATAAAACGGCTATTCCTTTTTTTAAACACAACATGGTATTGTCTTTATGATACACGTGAGGTGTTGCGATATAAACCGCATCAACATTAGGGTCTTTTGCTAAATCTTCGTAAGTAGCATAGGCTTTTGTAGCACCGTATTTAGCTGCAAATTCATCAGCTTTTTCTTGAGTACGAGATGCTACAGCGTAAAGTTTAGCATCGTTAATAGTTAGTAAGTCTTCGGCAAATTTGCTGGCTATATTACCAAGCCCAATAATGCCCCAATTAATTGTTTGTTGTGATTGTTTTGTCATTTGGATTAATTAGTTGAAGTAAGCATGCAATACCAATAACTATGATGCAGCCTACAAAGTTTAACCATAAAAAAGGAAGGTTTATCATTTCGTATAAGTCTAATAGATATAAACCTATAACGATAACTTGGGTGATTAATGCCCCAATAAAAACAGCGTTTCCTTTTACGAATTTAAAGAAAAAAGCTAACAGGAAGATGCCTAAAACATTACCATAAAAAATAGAACCAATAATATTTACAAGTTGAATTAAATTTTCAGCAAGATTAGCAACACAAGCAACACCAATAGCTAAAATACCCCAAACAAACGTAAACCATCTTGAGGCTTTTACTTTTTCATCTTCAGTTTTTTCACCCGTATTTCTAATGTATAAATCTATTGTAGTTGTAGAACCTAAAGCATTTAATTCGCTAGCAGTACTAGACATTGCAGCACTTAAAATAACTGCCAATAATAAACCTATTAAGCCACGAGGTAGGTTGTTTAAAATGAAGTGTATAAAAACATAATCTTTATCGTTGCTTTCTATTTTTAAGTTCTGTTTTTCTGAAGCTTTGTCTATTAATGCTCTGGCTTCACTTCTTATTTCATCGTTGGCTTCATTAGCTATTGTTATATATTTTGAAGCTTCAGGGGTTTCAGAATTTATATAGGCTTCAATAATCTTTTGCTTATCGTTAAAAATGTCATGTTGTTCTTCTTGGAGTGCTTTGTAATCTTCAGCATACTCAGAATTTAAAACGACTTCAGTAGCTGTTGGATTAAAATTAATTGGAGCTTCATTAAATTGATAAAACACAAAAACCATGACACCAACCAATAAAATAAAGAATTGCATAGGTACTTTTAACAAGCCATTAAAAATTAAGCCTAATTGCATTTCTTTTACCGATTTACCTGAAAGATAACGTTGAACCTGACTCTGGTCTGTCCCGAAATAAGATAACATTAAAAACGTACCACCTATTATTCCGCTCCAAAACGTGTAACGATTATTTAAGTTGAACGAGAAATCTAAAACTTCCATTTTACCACTTGCTCCAGCAATTTCTAAAGCTTTTTTAAATGTAATATCCTGCGGAAGTTTATCTACAATTAGGAAGAAAGCGATTAGCATACCAATAAAAATAACCACCATTTGGTGTTTTTGAGTAACGTTTACAGCACGTGTTCCCCCCGAAACTGTGTAGATAATTACTAGAAATCCTATTATAATATTTAGCGTTAATAAATCCCAGCCTAACACTACCGATAAAATTATAGCAGGAGCAAAAATGGTTATTCCAGCTGCTAAACCACGTTGAATTAAAAACAAAATAGCTGCTAATGTTCTGGTTTTTAAATCGAATCTGTTTTCTAAAAATTCGTATGCGGTATAGACTTTTAAACGGTGATATAACGGAATAAAAACTATGCAAATAACTACCATGGCAATAGGTAATCCAAAATAAAACTGCACAAAGCCCATTCCATCGTTAAAAGCTTGTCCAGGTGTTGATAAAAAGGTAATCGCACTAGCTTGTGTAGCCATTACCGATAAACCAATGGTCCACCATTTAGATGTATTACCACCTTTTAAATAATCTTGTACATTTTTACTGCCACGGGTTTGATAAGTGCCATAAACTACTATAACCAATAACGTAACACAAAGCACAGACCAATCAATCCAATTTAAGACTTGCATAGGGTTAAAAGGCTTTGGTTATTAAGTAAAAAAGAATGAAATAAACAGCATTAGCAATTAAAACAATAGAGTAAAGTTTTAACCAAGGCTGTTTTGTTTCTTTGTTTTCAGGCATCTTTAATCGTTTAGTTTGGCTTCCAGTTGTAAATCTTCTTTACCAATAGAAAGCATATTGGCAAATAGTCTGTAGGCGCCAGAAACACCTTCTGGAAATTCTCTAAAAAAGCTTAAACCTGTATACATGTAATAACCTTTTCCATGTTTTGCAACCAGTAAGCTACCATCTTTTGGTGTTTCACCTTTATCGTTCATAGATAGAATAGGTGTGAACTCGCTAGACCATTCACCTGGGAAATACAATCCGCGTTCTTGAGTCCAACCTTCAAAATCTTGTTGCGTAATTTTATTTGGCGAATTTAATAACTCATGATTCGGATTTAAAAAACGGACTTCGGCATTTTCATCAGTTACTCTATCTCTAGAAAGTTTTAGTTCGTAAGGTGCAATTTGGTCAACTTTTAATCTGTAACTGGTATTGTACTGTACAATCATGTTTCCACCATCTGCTACAAAATCAAATAATTGCTGTTGCTTAAATTTTAATTCTTCTAGAGTGTTGTAGGCTCTTATTCCCACAACAATGGCATCAAATCTACTTAAAGTTTCAGTATTTATATCTTCAGGTTTAATAACTAAAACATTGTAACCTATTTGCTGTAAACTTTCTGGAACCACATCGCCTGCACCTTGAATATAGCCAATGTTTTCACCTTTCTTTTTGATGTCTAGACGTACAATTTTGCTTTCGCTTGGTAGTAAAACGGTTTGAAACGGAATGTGTTCGTAATCAATCTCAATTAGTTCTTTAGTATAATCTTTATCATCAATATGAACAATTGGGCCAATTAATCCTTCACTTTGATTTTTTGGCGGAATTACTGTAAAAACAAGAGTTTGTTCTTCGCCTTTATTGGCAATATTTACTTTTTGTTTTTCTGGATAAACACTCCAACCGTTTGGATGGCAAACTTCTACATAACCGTCTAAATTGTCTTTTCCAGCTTTAACAATAACTGTGATGTCTTGTTGTTGGTCGTTATTAAAAATGATGACTTTTTCAGTGATTTTAGCCGAAGCTTCAGGAATAATTTCAAATGGTCTGTATAACTCACCTTTATCTGGTTTTGAGTAACGTTGAATAATAGGTTTTGTGAATGATAAAGGCACATTATTAATTAAAAGATTAAACTCTATGTTAAGTACTCTTGGTGTTTCTGGTAATCCTATTAAATTAGGATTGTCTACCTGATACATACCTAAAGTTCCCTTTTTTGAAAGCCAATAAGGTGTTGTAGGATTGTCAGTTTTTATTTTTATAACCTCTTTAAAATCATATTTGTTATTGTTTTCAAGAGGAATGTTTTTTGAAATGGTTAAACCATTACTGTTTTTTAAACTTACCAGAGTTATAGGTAAATTGCTTCTGTTTAAAACTTCAATATTTAAATTAACATCTTCATTTTGAGTCACCCAATTTGTTTCAGCTGAAGCTTCTAAATACAAACCAGCACACATTTCAATAATAGCTTTTAACGCTTTTGTTTTTTGAGTTTTCCAGTGTTGGTCTTCTATTTTGTCAAGAAGCTTGTAGGCTTCAAGAAGTTGAGGTATTTGTTGCGATGGATTTGTAAAATCGAACTTTGTTTCAACGTCATATAAAATATCTCCAATAGCTTTTCCACCTTGAATTCTATTCCAAGAAGTGTCAATGCCATCAAAAATGTTTTTACTGTCTGATAAAGGTTCGCCTTTTAAAAATTCAATGTATTCATCTTGTGTACCACGTTGTGATAAACGCCCAAAACCTTGACATAAATGCTGACTACTAGCCAAAGATGCTAATTCATTATTTGATAAACCTTTAAGTGGATAGTAAGTGCCAATATTAAATTTTAGCATATTGCTTTTATCTACTTTATCAAAAGCTTCTCTACTGCCATAGCGCCACCAACTGGTGTTGTAAAATAATCGTTTAGGTTCCCAAAGACTGGTTTGGTTGAGTTGATTTGGATACGCAGAGCTATTGTTAGCTAAATCAAAAGCTTCAACACTTAACATAGCAGAACTGGTGTGGTGCCCGTGTGTGGTACCTGGTGTTCTGTGGTCAAACCTGTTAATAATGACGTCTGGTTTAAATTTTCTTATAGCTAAAACCACATCGCTTAACACTTGTTCTTTATTCCAAATTTCTAAAGTTTCGTCTGGATGCTTAGAATAACCAAAATCGTTAGCTCTGGTAAACATTTGTTCTCCACCGTCAATACGTCTTGCAGCTAATAGTTCTTGAGTTCTTATCACGCCTAAAAGTTCTCTTATTTCTGGACCAATAAGGTTTTGCCCGCCATCGCCTCGTGTTAACGATAAATAAGCAGTACGTGCTTTTTCGTGGTTAGACATGTAAGCTATAAGTCTGGTGTTTTCATCGTCTGGATGAGCGGCTATGTATAAAACCGATCCTAAAAAATTTAGTTTTTGTATCGCTTCGTATATCTCTGTAGAAGATGGTGCTTTGGGTTTTTGTGCTTGTAGATAAAGGCTTGTAAAAAGTAAAAGTACACTTAAAAATATTGGCTTTCGCATAAGTTTGTTTGGTTAACTAACAACCAAATATAAAAAAGAAACCAGCAGAATTGCTGGTTTTAATTTTTATTTAACGCTTTACTAATACTTAATTTAAATTCTCTTTTGATTTGATTTTTCAGGTTCAGCAGGAATAATGCTTCTTTGGTTTTGGTTGAAAAACAATTGTTGAATAGAATCCATACGCTTCATCATACTTTTTATTTCATCATCCTGATTCATAAAACCATCAAAGAAAAAGTTTTTGTGATTAAAGTGTCCTGTTATAGAATCGCGCTTAAAAAAATCATCAAAAAAGGAATCGTTAAATAATGAATGATTATTAAAATGACGTTGAAATTGCATTTTAATACTGTCGTTTAATTTGTTGCCAGATGAATAACTGTAGGAATAAATAGAATCGTAACGAGTTAAATTACCATGCTCGTCGTATTCCTTATTTACAGTAATGTTTTCATCTGGCTTAATAGTATTTGTTTCGCGTTTTTGTTTGTCTTGCCCAGAGCAATTAAAAAATAAAAGACAAAACAAAGGGATTAACTTAAGTGTTTTCATCTTAGTTGTATTTTTTAAATTAAACAAAATTGATATTCGTTCTTAAAAATTCAAAAAATATACCAAAAAGAGTAAATAAACTTATAGAGTTTTTTAAAATGTCAAGATGACAGAATTCACAAATTTCACTGTAATTGAGGTAGAGGATAGGTGTTGTTTATTGACTTCTAAAAAGCCAAAACATTTCCCCATTTTAAAAGATAAATTAACAACACTGTAATACCGCCACTAATGAATAATGCACCTGTCCAATAAAAAGTTCTAGTTCCCCAATTTTCCCACATCTTTTTACCATATTCTTTTTCACCAAAACCTCTAGTTATTTTCCAATAAAGAAAAGTGATTATTACAAAAAGCACTATTGCTATTAATATTATTGAAGCTTTTCCCATTTTGTTGAATTTTGGTTATAATTTTTAATTGATTGCAACGGTTTTAAACATCGTTTTTATTGTGTTGTTAAGTAACTAATTTAGCAAATACAAACCGAATATAAAATCCGTAGGATTTTCGAAAGCAGTAGAGTCTTAGCAATAAATTATAGACTATGTTAGCAATAGTACATTTGCTTTATAGTGATTCAATAAAACTATTGAATTCATTTATTAATCGAATATCATTTTTCCCTTCTATTGATGACTTTAGTAATTGAATGGTTAGTTCTTTTTCATCTCTAGGAAATTCATTTAAGATTTTTGGAGCAAAATTTTTTAAATTTGAAATTAGTATGTCATCAACATTTTGGTTTTGATTTTCTAAAAATGTCATTGTAGTATAGCCTAAAAGATACTGCTTTAAGCCTTTTATTCCTTGATTAAATCCTCTAACCCGTGTTTTGTAATTATAAGCATCCTTATCCAGAGAATTTATGAATTCATTGGATAGAGAAATAATTTTAATAGATTGATATCCGAGAGTAGCCGCTAACATAGCCTGTTTTTTAGAAATTGAATCCTGAGGTGCAATCAATTGTGATTTAAGGATTAAATTAATGTAGGTATAAGTAGGGGCTAGGGTTTCCATTTTATTTTTAGAACTAGAGTTTTCTGGTATTTTCGGAAAATCCTCATGATTTTCATACATATACTGCACTAATTTTGGACTGATATTATATGGTAATCCAGAGCTTATTTTTTTGGCTACGTTTTCTAATTCAAGTGCTGCTGTTTTATGATTGTAGTGTTTGTCAACAATTTGAGAAAAGGATTTTGTTGAAATTATAATTAGTATTTGAAGAAATACTAATTTAAAAGTCTTGGTGTGAGTCATTGTATTTTAATCTGATTAATAACTGATTGAAGTTAACTTTGTTTGGTCATTATTACTCCTAACGTTGTTGTGTATGGTTAGTTGCGTGTTTCAGCAACTAATTTAGTAAACAAAAACGAACGCGAGAAAATTCCGAAGGAATTTTCCAAATAAGCACTTGCCAAAGCAATTAATTATACACGTTGTTGTACACATTTTTTTAATTTTTCTTCAACATATTCAACGTCAGCATTGTATTCAAATTCTATTTTCTTAATAAGAATTAAGTTGTTTTTAGCTTCAGTACAATTTCCGATTGATAAGTAACTAAAAGCTTGGTTTATATAAGAAGCTAAAATAATTTCTTTATCATCACAATTTTTAATGACAAAGTCTAAAATTTTTATAGATTTTTCATATTCAGAAGTTTTGTAATAGACAAGTCCTAAATTGGAACTTGCAATAAAATAAGTTGAATCAGAAGCAGTAATTGATTTTTTTAAAAATTCAATTGATTTGTCATATTTTTTAAGAGCTAATGAATTCAATCCAATGTTGCTCATTATCGTGTAGTTATCAGGCTCGATTTCTAAAGCTTCATGGAAAATATTTTCCGCTTTTATGTTTTCTCCTTTTTTCGCGAATTCTACAGCAATACTATTCGTTTTGTTTGCTTCGGGATTTTTAAATATCTGATTTTTTATGGTCTTTTGACTAAAATTAACCTCAATAGTTTCATCTGAAGATTTATTATTTAAACAAGATATTACTAACAAGAAAAAAGGTAATATTAAATAATGTTTATTTTCTTTCATACAAATGTTTGGTTAAATTGTGTACAACATATGGATAAAGATAATACGTTTATCCACATTATATACCACCTCTAAAATAACTAAAAATTCTACAAAAATGAGTTAGCGTGCTAAAATAAAAGCCAGTAAATAATTACTGGCTTTTATTATTATTTATAAGCTTATAAGCTGTATGTAAACCCTAAATTTATATTTCTACCCATATTAAAAATACCATCTGGTTTTAAACGAGATAAATGATTAATGTAGCTCTTGTTAGTTAAATTATTACCTGAAATTGTAACAGATAATTCATTTTTAAATACTGAAAAACTTCCGCCTAAACCTGCACTTAAAAGATTATAACCATTAGTATTTGTCTCAAAAGGACTAACATTGTTTTGCTTAAATGTAGAACGTAGTTTTACGAAAGCATATCCGTTTTCAATCCAAGGTTTTTCAAACTCTATTCTAACAATATTGGTTAAACTATTGGCAGGAATTAATGGTAAATAATTGCCATTATTTTGTTTTCCTGTTACGGTTTCGAAACTCGATTCAAAATGCAACCAATCTAAAGGATGAGGATGTAAATGAAAACCAAACTCACCTCCGTAAAGTTTTGCATCGTCTTGTAAATATAGAAAAACAGGATCTCCATCAACAAAAGTTCCGTCTGGCGATAAGAAAATATAATTATTCACTTTGTTATAAAACCCGTTAGCAAACAACTCTATATGTTCGTTTTGAAACTCTAATGCGAGGTCTGTTTGAAAATTCTGTTCACTTTTTAAATTACTATTTCCTATTTCGTAACGGTTTGTGCCTTCGTGAGATCCGTTAGATGTTAATTCAGATAAATTGGGAGCTCTAAAACCAGTTGCTAAGTTTATTCGGGTGGTTATATTTTCTGTTAAGTTTGTTTTAACTCCTAAAGCTCCATTAAAACTATTAAAGCTTTTATTAAGTCCAGAAGCAACATCTACGTAACGATTATCATAACGCGCACCTAGTTGTACATCGGCTTTATCAAAATGAATATGAGAAGTTGCTAAAACACCAAAATCGTTGGTAGTAGCATCAGGTATCAATTCTTCTTCTCCATAATTTGAATTCACTTGATTCATTCCTTGAACTCCAACAATAGTCTCAAATTTGCCCAATTTTGGTAAGCTATATTTCACATCATAATTAGCCGTTTTAAGTTTCATGTGAAGTGCTGCTTCTAAAACTTCATCTTCATCATGCTCTTCATGTTCTTCTTCTTCTTCTTCTTCCTCATGATGTTCTTCAAATTCTTTTCTGTCGTTATAAATAAAACCTAAGTTAATATCCAATTTAGAGTCGTTAAAAAATAAAGTGGACTTTGAACTAAATACATGATTAGTGATATCTTGATACGGTAGCAGCGGTGTTTTGTTTTTAGATTGTACTCCAACTTCTTCTGGAATTCCTAATTTAGAATGGTTTATGTTATAGCGAAACTCAGTTTTAAAACTATTAATTTGATAGCCAACACCAGCTTTAAAATCTTGTTCTCTAAAACGAGTATTGGTAACTCTATAATCCTTAGTTTCATAATCGGCATGCTCAGTTAAATTTCCTCTAAATAAAAATTTAAAATGTTCTCCTGATGATTTAAAACCTACACTTGTACTATATCCCAAGGTGTTGCTATAAAAATCGCCTCTAAAATCTCCTGATGATTCGTTGTTATTTGCAAAACGCTCTGGGTTTAAATACAACACACCACCAAGAGCATCACTTCCGTAAAGTAAAGATGCAGGCCCTTTTATAACTTCTACGCTTTCAATTCCGGTACTATTAACACCTAAACCATGCTCGTCTCCAAATTGCTGATTTTCTAATCGAATACCTTGTGTATAAACTAAAACTCGGTTTGAACTTAAGCCTCTAATTACTGGTTTTCCAATACTTAATCCAGTTGTTACACTTTCTACACCGGCAATATTTGTAATACCATCAGATAATGTTACAGCGCCATTGGCTTTTAAATCTTTAAGACTTCGTTGTTCAACTTTCATTACATTATCACTCTGTAATTTATGGAATGGTGTAGAAATGATAATGCTTTCCATTTCAATGGCAGTAGGAACTAAATTAATTTTTATTTCATCATTAGATGGAATAGTTATTAATAATGATTGGGTTTTATAACCCACCATAGAAAATAGGATGTTGTAATTTCCAGATGATAAATTTTCGACAATAAACTTTCCGTTTTCATTAGTTGTAGTGCCTTTTTCAAGTTCGGGAAAGTATATGTTTACAAATTCTAATTTTTCATTTGTGTTGGCATCTGTTATAATACCGTGTATTTTATTTTGACTATATATGTTAGTAATTGCCAATAATAGCAATATGTTTAAAAATAGTTTCATATATGAATTTATTTAATTTAATAATGATTTAAGCTGAAAATGATTTCAGCATATTTTAATACTATTAAATTAAAGCAGGTGGTCCACGGAGCGAAAAGTGTAAACGTTGAAATTTACTTAAGAAATTATATTGTGAAACAATTTCTATGTCTTTTTCTTGAGGAGAAAATAATTGTAAATAAGTTTGATTAAATGTGAAGTTTTGATTGAGCTGAAATTTATGAAACTCACAATCTAAATCTACTTCATGAATGTGAGTTGTAGTATCATCTAAACAAACTTTATGCGAATGATGCACAAAAACGTGAGTAAATTTTACAACAGTAGGAACAAACAGGCTTAAAACTAAAACTAGCGTAATAAGTTTAAAAATGATATGTTCCTTAATGTGTTTCACTACTCTATAAATCGTTTAAGACCAATTCTGGTTAGCATCTTTTTTTCAAAGTTCCAGAAAAATTTATGTTGCCCAAATAGCCACCCAAAAAACACCAATAGAAATTGATACATGATAAAAAGTAAAACTATACGTAGTATCCAATAACTATAAACTCCAAAACTCTCGGTAGTAATATTTAAAAAGTTTAAAATAGGTTTGCCAATATATGAAGCTGTAGAGCCTGTTACAGCAAATACTATTAAAATAACAACAACTTGCCAATTATTATCAATACCCCAGCGTTTTTTTAATTTTTCCAAATTTGCAATTTTGATGCAAAAATACAGAAAAGAATTTTAAATTCTTGGTACAAACGGACCTAACCTCTGGTTATAAGTTAATTGAAAATAAATGAAGTAGTTATATAGTTTATAATTTACCTCATAGCCATAATCAATACCTTGTTGGTAATTAATTTGTAATTCGTACAAGTTTGGATTAAAACGCTGCGGTTGCATAACACGTTGATTCCATTCAGTTACATACAAATAATTTCTATTCTCCAGAAATTGTTGTGAATAGTAACCTTCTGGTCTTGCAGTACTAACTAGCCAAGTATTAAATCCAGGTTCTATGATGATTATCTGGTATTCTAAATCATCATTAGCAATAGTAACGGTGTCATTATCTTTAACACTCTCTAACCGTTCATCTTTTTGGTTTGTGGTAGTTTTAGTTGTATTACAATTAAAAACAAATGCACAAAGAAGTAATATGTATATTGTATTTTTCATGAATCTTATGAGTTTAATTTTATAAAGCAAATTTATAACACATCATTTAGTCTTTAAATAAAGAATGAGTTAACTGTTGTTTTGGTTGAGTAAACTGTCCGTAAAACTAAAATTACAAAAACCGTTCCTTAAATACTTGTTTTTAAGTGTTTTTAACACAAAAAAAGAGTCAAGCTTTTTAGCTTGACTCTTTTAAAGATTTTATAATAAGAAAGTCTGTTATCTTTTACCAAAAAGACCACCTAGTAAACCACCAAGGCCACCTTTCTTCTTTCCTCCGCCTAATACCATTCCAGCAACATCATCAATTACACTTCCGTCACCATCAGCATCTAAAATAGACTCTAAAAAGCTTTGTTCTTGTTGAGCAGAATTTCCACCTAATAAACCACCAAGTAAACCTTCAATACCGCTTGGGTTGCTTACATTTTGTTGTCTGGTTTGTTTTCCTAAAACACCCATTAAAATTGGTGCTGCTACTTTTAATATTTGTGCTACAGAACCTGCATCCATTCCTGCTTTAGCTCCTAATGTTTGTTCAACACGTTGTTGTTTTCCTCCTAAAACGTGTCCTAAAATTTTACTACCATCGTTTAGAACATCAGAGTTTACACCACCGCCAAATAAGCCACCTAAGTTATCAAGTATGCTTCCGTCATGTTTGCTGTTTAATGCTCCTAATAAGCCTTCTGCTCCTTGAGGAGTTGAAGCATTACGTTTCATTGCTTGCATTAAAACAGGTAAAGCCATTGTTAAAACATCTTGTGTTTTGTTTTGAGGCTGATTGGTTTGTCCAGCAACACCACTAATGATAGTTTTTCCTAGGTCACTGTTTAATAAATCTAAAATTCCAGACATAATAATATAGTTTAATTTTAATAAAGTTAATAAAAATAGGATGCTTAATGTACAAAAAAAGTCCTAACGTTTATAGTTAGGACTCAAATATAACGATTAGGTCACATTTTGTTTTTAGTCTACCCAAGTATACTAATAATTTGTGATGCTAATTCTGTACCAATTCTATCTTGAGCTTCGTTTGTTGCTGCTCCTGTATGTGGAGTTAAAGACAATGCTGGATTCATTAATAACTGCATTTCTGGTTTAGGTTCTTTTTCAAAAACATCTAAAGCAGCTCTTGCAACTTTACCACTTTCTATAGCTTTAACAAGTGCCACTTCGTTAAGTACACCACCACGTGCTGCATTAGCGATAATAACACCATCTTTCATCATATTGAATTCTGCTTCATCAATCACATATTCTTTTTGTGCAGGAACGTGTAATGTGATAAAGTCGGCTTGTTTTAAAACATCTTCTTTAGAAATGGTTTCTATCTCAAAACTTACTTTTTGTCCATCAAAAAAGTCTAATTCTAAATTAGCTTTTTCTAAAAATGGATCGAAAGCCACTACTTTCATGCCTGCTCCTAAGGCTACTTTAGCTGTAGCTTGACCAATACGACCAAAACCTAAAACACCTAAAGTTTTTCCTTTAAGCTCAGTTCCTTTAGCATAAGCTTTCTTTAAACCTTTAAAGTTGCTATCACCTTCAAGAGGCATTTCTCTGTTTGCATTATGTAAAAAACGTGCTAAACCATATAAGTGTCCAAAAACTAATTCTGCTACAGAATGAGAAGACGCTGCAGGTGTATTAATTACGCTTAACCCTTTTTCGCGAGCATATTCTACATCAATATTATCCATACCAACACCACCACGACCAATAATTTTTAATCCTGGGCAAGCATCAATTAAATCTTTACGTACTGTTGTAGCACTACGTACTAATAAAACAGCAATATCATTTTCGTTTATGTAGTTAATTAATTGTTCTTGAGCAACAGTAGTTGTAATTACTTCGTGCCCAGCTTTTTCCAATGCATCAATTCCACTTTGTGAAACACCATCGTTTGCTAATACTTTCATTTATTTAAGTTAAAAGTTAAAAGTTAAAAGTTAAAAGTTCTGTGAACATTCAATAATTCAACTTTAAATTAAATTTTATTATTTTGGGTTTGAGTAAACACTGAGTACAGCCAATATTTACAACAAACTTATTAAGCTTTACTTTCTAATTCACTCATTATTTCTACAACAACTTTTACACTATCTAAAGGTAATGCGTTGTACATTGACGCTCTGTAACCACCAACACTTCTGTGACCATTTAATCCGTTAACCCCAGCTTCTTTAAGCATAGTTTCAAAAGTTTCTTTTAGGTTTTCATTTTCAAGAGTAAAAGTAGCATTCATGTTAGAACGATCTTCTCTTACAGCAAAACCTTTAAATAACGGATTCAAATCAATTTCAGAATACATTAAGCGTGCTTTCTTTTCATTTTCTTTTTCAATAGCCGCAATGCCACCAAGATCTTTTAACCATTCAAGTGTTAACATAGACGTGTAAACCGCAAATACAGGAGGCGTATTAAACATACTCCCTTTACTGATATGCGTTTTATAATCCATCATTGATGGAATTTTACGAGATACTTTTCCTAAAATATCTTCTTTAACTACTACTAGAGTTGTTCCTGCTGGACCCATATTTTTTTGAGCACCTGCATATATTAAATCAAATTTTGAAAAATCTAACGTTCTAGAAAAAATATCGCTACTCATATCACAAACCATAGGGATTGGTGAGTTTGGGAATTCTTTCATTTGTGTACCAAAAATGGTATTGTTAGACGTACAGTGGAAATAATCGTAATCCTCAGGAATATCATATCCTTTAGGAATATAGTTGTAATTAGCATCTTTTGATGATGCTACTTCATATACATCATCGTAAATTCTAGCTTCTTTTATGGCTTTATCTGCCCATGTACCAGAGTTTAAATAACCAGCTCTTTTTTCTAAAAGGTTTAAAGCAACCATTAGAAATTGAGTACTCGCGCCACCTTGTAAAAATAAAGCTTTGTAACCCTTGCCTTCTAAACCAAGTAGTTCTAAAACCAATGCGCGCGCATTTTCCATAATATCTACAAACGCTTTACTTCTGTGAGATATTTCTATTAAAGATAAACCGCTGTTATCTAAATCCATTACAGCCTCTGACGCTTTTAATAACACGCTTTGAGGTAAAATACATGGTCCTGCACTAAAGTTATGTTTTTTCATTATTATGTTTTGAAATTTAAAGATGTAAAGGTGCTAATTAATTGGGTATTTCCTGTTAAAAAATTAATAATTTTTTCATCAAATTGCTAACAAAAATTCAACAGAATCGATACTATCTGCATAATCCCAAAGTTTAGGTTTTTGAGTCGCTCCAAAGGCGATTTCATTTTCTGTAAAACCATTGGAAACGATACATTGAATTTGTTGCTTTTCTTGTTCTAATTTTTGTTTTAAACTATCTGTGTCTTTATAATATTCGTAAAATAAGGTAGCAATTGGGGATGCATAACTTGTATCTTCTTTAATCATAAAGAAACCGTTTTCAAGCATATCAAATTCACTCATTAAATAAACGGCTTTGTTATAATCGTAATTATTGGCATATTTTGCTTTATCAACAATTGGATGCCAATGATACATGGCTTCAAAAAACGCATCAAATTTATAACCTTTTGGAACAAAAAGTTTTGAAACATTTCTGCAGCCTAACCCATAGTATCTAAAAATATCTTCCGATAGGTTTTTTAAATCTTCAGGAGTTTCATTACCAGTTAATATAGCTACCGAATTTCTATTGTTTCTTATTATTGAAGGCTTACTTTTAAAATAATATTCAAAATAACGCGCTGTATTGTTACTTCCGGTGGCAATAACCGCATCAAAATTTTCTAGTTTTTCTTCGGTAAAAGTTATTTTGCCTTTAAAATCAGGTTCAACATACTCTAAATATTTTGCTAAATAGGGTAGTAGGTGTTTGTCGTTTGATGACTGTTTTATCAACACAGAATGCCCTGTAATTAAAACTGAAAGAAAATCGTGAAACCCAACTAACGGAATATTTCCTGCCATTATAATAGCTACCTGTTTTGGTGTGGAAACATTAATGTCATAAGCTTTCAACCAAGTGTTGATGTTTTCGTGAGTTAAAGCTTTATTCCAAGAAGCAAAAGCAAACTTTATATTTTCCTGTGTAAACCAACCATTATGCTCTTCAGCTAACTTTAGTTGGTGTTTAAAACCATCAAAGAATAAATTGTTGTGATTAACATTATCATCCTTTTGTACAGCTTCATTAGAAAATTGCCCTAAAAATTCTCCTAATTTTACAAAAGCGTTAATTCTTTGTTGTAATTGCATTCTAATTTGGTTATGAATGGTTTTGGCTTTATTTTTGCAACTGCAAATTTAAGGAAACTATAGAGAGTTCTTGAATTTTAAAAATAAAAATTACTATGGCAATTATAATAACAGACGAATGTATTAATTGTGGTGCTTGCGAACCAGAGTGCCCAAATACTGCAATATATGAAGGTGCCGATGATTGGCGCTATAAAGATGGTACAAGTTTAGAAGGTAAAATTGTACTTACTAACGGTAATGAGGTAGATGCTGATGAAGCACAAGAGCCTGTAAGTGATGAGGTTTACTACATCGTTCCCGATAAATGTACGGAGTGTAAAGGCTTTCATGACGAGCCACAATGTGCTGCAGTTTGTCCTGTAGATTGTTGTGTGCCTGATGAAGACCATGTTGAAACCGAAGAAGAGCTTTTAGCTAAACAACGTTTTATGCATCCAGAAGATTAAATTAATATTTAATTACAATTGATAAATAATATTTAATCCTGAGCATTTTGCTCAGGATTTTTTTGTTAAATAAAACTAAAATAGCCTGTAATAAATGGTTAAATTAGCATAGTGAATTCGCTTAAAATAATTAAAGATTTTTTTTAGATGTTGATTGGTAAATTGGAAGTATGAAAACAAAAAAAGTAGAGGAGGAATTAAGACAGATTTTAGAGGTTATAATTGATAATGAATCTGCAATTGAATCACAAATAGTACAAGTTCATGACGATTATAAATTAAGTGCTAAAAACTTTTTTAGGTATCTTATTTTAAGAAGTTTTGATTTAAGAAAGTATCACGAGACATTATCAGATATTGGTTTGTCTTCATTAAGAACAGGAGAAGGCTATGTGTTTAGTAATCTATATAACGTTGTTAGAAATCTATGCCTTGTTTTAGAGCACCCTTTTAATGTAGATACAAATATTGAAATTATAGGCTACGGTAAAAGCAAAAAATTACTAAAAAAGCACGCCAACAGTTTATTCAACACAATTAAAAGAAAACACTTTACAGAAATAATGGTTACCATTCCAGTTGAAGCTGCCGAGGATAAACAAATTATCCGGGATATGGTTTTAAACGGTATGGAAATAGCAAGAATTAATTTAAGTCATGGCGATTTAAGTATCTGGACTAAAATTATTGCAATTATTCGTGAAGTTTCTAATGAAACGGATAGAGCTGTAAAGATTTATATGGATTTATCTGGGCCAAAAATAAGAACCGCAAAAATTGAAATACTTAGCAAAAAAGGGAAAGTTAAAAATGGTATTCCAATTCGAGTGGGTGAGTATGTTATTTTAACCAAAAGAGAAACCTTAGGTAAGAAATCTAAATTCGGAAAAAATAACGAACAACTTGAAAAAGCCGAAGTTGGCGTTTTATTACATCAAATTATTGATGATGTAAAAGTAGGTGATGTTTTATTTTTTGACGATGGCATGATAAAATCTAAAGTGGTATCAAAAAAAGAAGACGAGATTGAAATAATTATTACAGACTGTTATAAATCAAAATTATCTTCCTTTAAAGGTATAAACCTGCCCGATACGGTACTTAATTTACCAGCTTTAACCGCCAGAGATATAGAGTTACTCCCTTTTATTTGTAAACATGCAGATATTGTAGGCTACTCGTTTGTACGCACCGCTGAAGACGTAAAACATTTGTATAACGAGCTTAATAAATATAAGGCATGTGATTTAGGAGTTGTTTTTAAAATTGAAAATAGAGAAGCTTTTGAAAATTTACCCAATATATTAATTGAAGGAATGAAAAGGGGTAAAATAGGCGTTATGATTGCTCGAGGAGATTTAGCTATAGAAATAGGTTTTGAACGAATTTCTGAAGTGCAAAACCAAATATTATGGTTATGCGAAGCAGCGCACGTACCTGTAATTTGGGCAACTCAAGTGCTTGAAAATTTGGCTAAAACCGGTATACCAACCCGTGCAGAAATAAGTGATGCTACTCAAGGCGCACAAGCAGAATGCATTATGCTAAATAAAGGCCCGCATATTAACGAAGCCATAAAAATTCTTGATGAAGTACTTATAAGAATGGAAGGGCATTTGTTTAAAAAGAAAAATGAGCTAAGGCCACTTAATGTAGCTAAAACAGCTATAGAAAACTTTACAAGTATAAAAACTGCATTGGTTAAAGAAGATTAGTTTTTTTGTTTACAACTCTTAATAACTTCGCTTTCAATAGTGTGGCATTTCTATTAATTTAGCTTGTTAGTGGGTGTAATTGGTTTTTAATGAGTGAAGTAGAAGTGTGAAATGATTCATATCCCTTAGTTGTGCTTAATTAGAAAAAACTACCGAAATTGGACACTTTAAATGCAATCAGAGAGCAAATAACAGAGATAAGAGAATTATCTTCTGCTGTGACTTTAGATAAAGTTCTAATTCATATTGAACGTGCTGAATTTTTCTACAAAGAGGGAAGATTAAATGGAGATGAAAACTATTTTACAGATGTAATCTACAGAACTAATCAAGCTTTTGAGGGAAGTTTAAGGCAATCATATATGATTTTAGCTGAAAAATCTGAAAGTCAAGCTAACAATAAGCGAACTGTTGATATTGAGGATTTCTTTGAGACAAATTCAATATTTAATGAACGTGTTCTTCACTTTTTTAAAAATTACAGACAAGAATGGAGGAATAAGTCAACTCACGATTTTAAACTATTCTTTGACCAAAGTGAGGCATTTTTAGCTATTGTAAACGTTTCGGCTTACATATATGTTTTATTAAATCAAATCATTGAAAAACTTGCTTTTGATAACGAGAAAGAAAGACTTAAAAATGAAAAGGAAAAGCAGAAGTTAATTCAAGCAATTATTAAAAAACCTGATTTAGATTTACACGAAAAAATAGTTGAATTAATAAAAGAGTTTTCTACAGAAAATAAACTTTTAAATTCTAACACTAAAGAACTTGAATTGATTGGAATGTTTAGTGCTTTTATCAAAACTGCATCGAAAGAAATTGAAGTAAAAACTGACGTTAAACATTCTGACAAAAACAGAAGTTACAGATTGGATATGTTGGTCGAATTAGGGAAAGAAAAACTAATAATTGAATTCAAACGACCTTCAATTAGACAAACTCATTCTCACGAAGACCAACTATTGGATTATCTAACTGCAACCAAAATTGAACAAGGTATTTTATGGTATCCAAAAAATGTTCCGAGCTCAAATTTTTTAGAAATTGATACTATGGCACATTTCGGAAAAGAAATTTATTATACGACAACGATAAAATAACTAAGCACAACAATGTGTATAATTCATTGCTAGTTATAGCTTACTTACGAAAGTCCTCGCGGACTTTCTATCTGTGATTTATTCGCTAACTTTAATGCTTAAACAGGCAACGAAATCATACACTAGACCGTTGTAACTTATTTAGATGAAAAAAACAGATTTTAACATAAATATTTCAAACCCAAACTCTCATTTAAGTTTAGACAAAGATGATATTAAAACTCTAGATAATATTTTAAAAGAACTACTCAAAAAAGAAAATGAACCAAATCAGCAATTAGAATTATTAACTAATACTTCTATGAAATATTTGAGAAGACTGAATGAAGATGGTTTAGTAAATTTTCAATTTGATGCAAATTATCAACTAAAAAACCCAGAAATCACAAAAAAAGGTTACGAGTTTTTAAAATTTGGAGGATATTCAAAACTATCTTCTAAATGGAAAATTAATCTAAAAAAGATATTATATGATCCTTGGACAATTGCAATTTTTGGCGGTTTAATTGTCGGCTATATATTATTATTTAGTAATTCCTCGATAGAAAATACAAGTAATCATTCTAATAAATTAGTTAAACCTTTAGTAAGAGTTGAACCCTATCGAATTACTACAAATATGGATAGTTTTACAACAATTGACAGTTTAGAGATTGAATTTACCTATCAAGGAACTAAAAGTATTATAAATGAAAATTTTAGAATTGTCAATTATGAATTTTATGACAAGCCATATATTTTAAAAGAAGCTCAAGGGTTTGAAATGAAACCTGAAATTAATCTTTTAGAAACATTTATTTCAAATCCAATAATAGATTCGGTAAATACAAAAGAATCTGTAATACTCCAGATTAAAAGAAAAATGCTTCTTAGTGGAAATAGAATTGCTTATTTTGAAAAAGAAGATAAAGAGATTTTAGGAGTTATTAATATTGCATTTGATTATGTATTAAATGATTCTGTTGTTAAAGATAGTATTATGACAAAAATCTATTTTGAAAAGGAATAATTTAAAAAACAAGTTACAACAACGTGTATAATTAATTGTTTGGTTCACTGCCGACTTACGAAAATTCCGCTGGAATTTTCTATCTGTGATTTGTTTGCTAAATTAGTTGCTGAAACACGCAACTAACCATAGATAAAACCGTTGTATGCAATTTGAACAAACTTTACTCTAACAATGAGAAACCTTATACTATTTTTATTTTTTTTACCTATATCTGCAATAAGTCAAACCATTACGCAGATTGAGTCTTTACAAAGTTTGTATATAGAAACTTACAATGGCACAACTAAATTAAGTAGCGCAACAGGTTTTATTATCAAATCAAAAACTCAAAATTATTTAGTTACAAATTATCATGTTATAACTAATAAAAATCCTTTCAACAATAAATGGCTTGACCCAAAAAAACCTGTAGCACCTAATAAAATTGTAATACTTCACAATGCAGATAGTTTGGGAACTTATATTTTGAAAACTGAACATTTATTTGATAAATTAGGCAATAAATTATGGCATGAAAATAAAATAAAGAATGAATATGTTGACGTAATTGAATTACCTTTAAAAGATACTCTTGGAGTAAAAACTTATCCAGTTAATTATAAAAAATCAGCGTATGACGAAGTCCAAATAACAACTACTGATAGAGTATTCATTTTAGGATTTCCCAGAGGTGTGAGAAGTTTTCCTGCATTTCCTGTATGGAAATCTGGACTAATTGCATCTGAACCAGATTTTGATCAAGAAGGAAAGCCAATAATGTGGGTTGACGCTATAACTTTCCCAGGAATGTCTGGTTCCCCAGTTTATTTTAAAAGTAATCAAATGGTAAAACTTAAAAATGGCAAAAATGCATTTGTAACTGGTCAATCAAAATTTATGGGAGTCTTTTCACATTCACATAAACTTTACATCTATGGTGCATTATGGAAAGCATCATATTTGGAAAAAATATTTGATAGTTTACCTTAAAAACTGCATACAACAACGTGTGTAATTAATTGCTTTGGCAAATGTTTATTTGGAAAATCCTACGTATTTTCAATAGATTCATTTCCTTTGGCTATTTTAATGAAAGACTCGCAACTACCATACATAAACACGTCAGTGGTCATTAAACAGGCGTGATATATTGAAATTGGATTGAAAAATATGATTTAGAAATACTAATAGTACAACTATGCTAACCGATATTAATCCGAAATTACCTATGCGTGATAAAAATGTTACTAGAACATTTTATGTAAATAAGCTAGGATTTAAAGAAATAAGCGATTATGAAGGGTATTTAATGGTTAGAAAAGATAAAATAGAAATTCATTTCTTTGAATTTAAAGAACTTGCTCCTGAAGATAATTACGGACAAGTTTATATTAGAACTGATGATATCGACAATTTTTACCAAACATTATTAAATAATAACGTAACTATTCACCCAAATGGGAAATTGGAATCTAAACCTTGGGGACAAAAGGAATTCTCTATACTTGATCCAGATACCAACCTATTGACATTTGGTCAAAGCATTTAAGAAAATTAAAAAGAATCACCAATAACGTTTATTATTAATTGCTTCTATTTTTTTATCAAACCTCGTGTTTTAGAATGACTAAACCACATCCAAAACTGAATAAAAATTCTATCTAATCCTCAACCTTAAAATCTTTCATTTCCTGTAAAGGCGCTAAAGTGTTTTCGTTTTCCCAAATAGTGTTTTCAAATTCGTTTAAAACCGTGTAAGGCGCTACTTTGTTTTGTTTTATAGCTACAAAATCGTTTAAACTTAATTTATTATTTGCTGTAAATAGTATTTCTTCTTTATTACGGTTATTACCTTCAATTTTAAAACTAAACCCCACTTTATTTCTGGCTCTGCTATTTTCAATAAACTTTATATCGCGACTTACATAAAAATAACTACCTGTAGTGCGTTTTAAATATTTTGGATGGTATTTGTTTTCGCTGTTTTTTTCAAATAAAAGCAAGCCTTCGCTAACGTTAGCAATGTATTTTATACCTAAAATAAGTTTTAAATTTAGCTTTTCGCCATGTCTTTTTTTGTAATAAGTGTAATCAACTCGCGTAATGGCATAACTATCGTTTGCTACATACAATTTACCACTATATTTTGCTTTTCCTTTTCTGGGAGTAAATGTAATTACATAGTTTAATTCGCCATTGTTATAAATAATATCTTCATAAACATAATCATATAAACTAGAGTTTAAAAGCTTGTTTAAAAACGAGTCTTTGTAAAACTGCCCACGACGTAGTAAACTTTTGGTTTCGTTATTTAAATGGTTTAAATCAAATTCGTGTTTTTCTTCCTCTTCTTTAAATTCATCATCATTTAAAGACAGAGAATCTTCAATTTTAAAAATGCCAGTTTTTAATTTATAGGTTTTTGTAGTATCCAGATATTTTAAAATAACACTTTGTGCTTTGGTTTGTATATCTTCTACTTCAAAGTCGTTTTTATAATCTATAAGTTTTGTAGCTTTTGTAACTACAATTTTACTACTGTCTTTGTTTAAGCTGTAAAGTTCGCCTTTAAAATCGGTGAAATGTTTCATATCACTTTCGCGTATTTTTTTGGATAAGGCACTTAAACTAGCATTAGCGTCTTCAAGATTCTTCTTTTTTACATGCGAAGCTTTTTCAATTTCAAAGTCTAGACTTTGAAAATCTACATAATCTGTTGTTCTATGAAATATATTGTATTTGTTAAGATTGGAGTCGTAATTATCGTCAATTTTGGCAATAACTCTTGCGATTATTGAGTCGGCATTAGGTTTTTTATTGCTAATATAAACCTCGTTAAGTTGGTTTATAGCTTCACTTAATGCAATTATATAATTTAAAGCTTTTAAATCTTGAATGTTTACTGTTTTGTTTTGATAACCTAAACACGAAATAGTAATGGTTTTAAGGTTGTTACTATCTGTGTTTATGGTAAAATAACCTTCTTCATTAGAAATTACACCACTATATTCTCCAGTTTTAATATTGGCAAACGGAATGGGACTTTTGCTATTCTGGTCTATTAACTTAGTTGTTATATTTTGTGAAAATGTATAAAAGCAACTAAAACAAATTATAAATAATAGGGTTATTTTTTTCATTTATGATGGTTTATATTTAATAAACGATTTAAGCCTAAAAATGTTACAAAAAATAACAAAGGAAATGGTTACATTTGCACCGCAAAAATCTCAGTAAATTATGAAAGCAGGTATTGTAGGATTACCAAATGTTGGAAAATCAACACTTTTTAATTGTTTGTCAAACGCTAAAGCGCAAAGTGCAAACTTTCCGTTTTGTACTATAGAACCAAATATAGGTGTGGTAAATGTGCCAGATAAACGTTTAGAAAAATTAGAATCTTTGGTAAATCCAGAGCGTGTAATTCCAGCAACTGTTGAGATTGTTGATATTGCAGGATTAGTAAAAGGGGCAAGTAAAGGTGAAGGTTTAGGAAATCAGTTTCTAGCAAACATTCGCGAAACCGATGCTATTTTACACGTTTTACGCTGTTTTGATAATGATAACATTGTGCATGTTGATGGTAATGTAAATCCTATTAGAGATAAAGAAACCATCGATATGGAATTGCAGCTAAAAGATTTAGAAACTGTTGAAAAGAAGCTTGATAAAGTAAAGCGAGCTGCCAAAACAGGAAATAAAGATGCTCAAAAAGAAGAAGCTGTTTTATTGAAAATAAAAGCAGGTTTAGAAGCAGGAACATCAGTAAGAGCTTTAGAATTTAGTGAGGATGATGATAACGATTTTGTAAAACCATCGCAATTTATAACTGATAAACCTGTTATGTATGTATGTAATGTAGATGAAGAATCTGCGGTTTCTGGGAATACGTATGTTGAGCAAGTTAAAGAGGCTGTAAAAGATGAAAGTGCTGAGGTATTAGTGCTTGCTGTAGGTACAGAAGCAGATATAAATGAGTTAGATGATTATGAAGAGCGCCAAATGTTTTTACAGGATATTGGGTTAGACGAACCAGGTTCTGCTAAATTAATTCGTTCTGCATACAAGCTTTTAAATCAGCAAACCTACTTTACTGCCGGAGTAAAAGAAGTTCGTGCTTGGACAGTTGATATTGGAGCTACTGCGCCACAAGCAGCGGGTGTAATACATACCGATTTTGAAAAAGGTTTTATTCGTGCTGAAGTTATAGCTTATGATGATTATGTAAATTACGGTAGTGAAGCTAAAGTAAAAGAGGCTGGAAAAATGCGTGTTGAAGGTAAAAACTATATTGTTAAGGATGGTGATGTAATGCATTTCTTGTTTAATGTGTAATGCCTATAATTGAGCTACATACTACAATAGATTCTGATATCAAAACTTGTTTTGATTTAGCACGCGATGTAGATTTTTATCAAAAAAACCTAAAACATTCTAAAGAAATTGCATTAGCTGGAAGAACCACTGGTTTAGTAGAACTTAACGACTATGTAACATGGGAAGCTAATTATATGGGGTTTGTTCAACATCTAACGTTGAAAATTACTGAATTTGAAGCCCCAAATTTATTTGTAGATGAATTGGCATTTGGAGCTTATAAATCTTACAGGCATGAGCACCTCTTCCGCGAAAGCGATGATAAAACTATAATGACTGATAGGTTTTATTTTGAATTACCTTATGGAATTTTAGGCAAGTTTGTAAATTGGATTTTTTTAAAAAGTTACATGACTAAACTTTTAAAAACCAGAAATTCTTTCTTAAAAGAGAAAGCAGAAAGTCTTTAGGTTTAAACAATCTTTTTGGGATATTTATTACTGAACATCGTAATCCTCAAGTTTTTTTAAAAAGTATTTAGTAATACCATTCTACCTTCGTTTTATGCAAACAACAAGGCATTTTTGGTTAGGTATTATTATTGGTGTTTTAGGAATTGTTCTTTTTTCCTCAAAAGCGGTTATGGTAAAACTCACTTATAATTATCAAGTTGATGCTATTAGTGTTTTGTTGTTAAGAATGTTGTTTTCTTTCCCCTTTTATATCATTATTGCTTATATATATCGTAATAAAAATAACGATGTAAAAATTAAAAATAAAGATTATGTGTGGGTTGTGTTTTTTGGTTTTGTTGGGTATTATTTAGCAAGTTATTTTGACTTTGTTGGGCTTACCTATATTAAAGCGAGTTTAGAACGAATTATATTGTTTCTATATCCAACTATTGTTTTACTTTTAAATAGATTGTTTTTAAAACAACCTATTACAAAAACTCAAGCTGGAGCCATTGGATTAACTTATTTAGGTATTGTTATTGCATTTTCTGATGAAGTTGCTATCTCTGGTACAGATACTTACTTAGGAGGTTTTTTTATACTTCTAAGTGCTATAACTTATGCTTCATATTTAGTAGGTAGCGGTTGGTTAATTCCAAAATTTGGTGTTGTTAAATTTACGGCTTATGCTATGCTTGTTTCTTGCATTTGTGTATTTATTCATTATTCTATTATTAGCAAAATTAGTCTATTTAGTTTTGCATGGGAAGTTTATGTTTTGGGGTTTTTAATAGCAGTTTTTGCTACTGTAATTCCATCTTTTTTAGTGTCGATTTCAATTAAAATGATTAGTTCTTCAAATTTTGCTATAGTTGCAGGTATAGGTCCAATTTCCACAATAATTTTAGCCGCAATTTTTTTGAATGAAACGCTAACTCTACTTCAGTTAATAGGTGCTTTAATAGTTATTGTTGGAATTCTATTGGTATCCTTAAAAAAGAACTAAAAAAACATAAATTTTATTCAGTGTTATGCAGTTCATCGATTTGTGTACGACAGATATATGAATTTATAATCCAAAACCATTTTTGTATTCGTAAATAATCTTAGTTCAATAAGATTAAACTCCAAATTTATGAATACTAAACAATCAATTTTAACCGTTTTTTTACTTATAATTTCATTCTTTTCTTATGCTCAAATAGATGCAGATGAACCTAAATTAGCTCTAGGTTTTTCTACAGGATATAATAGAGGTTTAGGTTTTCAGTTAAGCGCAACAGCTTTAAAACCTTTTGAGAGTCTTCCTGTTCAAATAAGATTAGGCGTTGGTTTAACTAAATTAAATCCAGGTAATTCTGCCGATGCCAGACGCATTTTTATTAATAATGCAACCAATGGTGTGCCAGAAGAAAAAGCAAAGGCTTTTGATTACAGATTAGATTTTATGATAGATTCTGATTTTATAAATTCAGAAGCATCTAAAATAGTTTTCGGACCGAGATACTCAAGTTTTAAAGCTAATTTTAAATACGTTGGAGGTAATGAAGATTTTGATGTAACTTCTAAACAATTTGGATTAGGTTTAGGTGCAGAAAGTCAATTTAAAATTAATGACAAGCTCAACTTTTTAACAGCAATAGGGTTAGATTATTTTTTTAATAATACATTAAAGGGGCACGATACTTCATATAGTCCAGATAACGACAATGTAAACCCAAGAAATAATAATCAAAATGGTGATGTTCAATTCACTTTTAAAGATGCTAATAAAGCTATAAAACAGCCTGCTTTAATGCCAAGAGTTTTGCTAGGTTTAGTTTATATGTTATAATAATTTTTTTTGTTATTTATATTTAAACCAATTTTCTCAACAACATTGGTTTTTTATTGTTAATTACTTTGTTTACTTCTTATTTCATTTTTTAATTGGTTGTGCTATATTAGCATCCGATCACAAAATTTTACTCACTTTTATGGCTGTTGAAACCAAATACACCGAAGATAATATACGTTCACTCGATTGGAAAGAGCATATTCGTATGCGTCCTGGAATGTATATTGGTAAATTAGGTGATGGTTCTTCGCCAGATGATGGTATTTATATCCTTTTAAAAGAGGTTCTTGATAACTCAATTGATGAGTTTGTTATGGGGTCTGGTAAAACGATTGAAATTTCAATACAAGGAACTAAAGTTACAGTACGCGATTACGGTCGTGGTATTCCTTTAGGAAAAGTAGTAGATGTGGTTTCTAAAATGAATACCGGTGGTAAGTACGATTCTAAAGCCTTTAAAAAGTCTGTTGGTCTAAATGGGGTTGGTACAAAAGCGGTAAATGCACTATCCAACTATTTTAGAGTAGAATCTACAAGAGATGGTAAGTCTGCTTCCGCAGAATTTGAGCAAGGTAATTTAACCAATAAGGAATTACTTGAAGATACTTCTCGTAGAAAAGGAACTAAGGTTTCTTTTATACCAGATGACACCATTTTTAAGAACTATAAATACAGAAGTGAATATGTTGTTAAGATGCTTAAAAACTATGTTTACCTTAACCCAGGTTTAACAATAGTTTTTAATGGAGAAAAGTATTATAGTGAAAATGGTTTAAAAGATTTATTAGCTGAAAACATTAATGAATCAGACTTGTTATACCCAATTATTCACTTACGTGGTGAAGATATAGAAGTTGCTTTAACACATAGTAAAACGCAATACAGTGAAGAATACCATTCATTTGTAAATGGACAAAATACAACACAAGGAGGAACGCATTTAAATGCTTTTAGAGAATCACTTGTAAAAACTATTCGTGAGTTTTATGGTAAAAACTATGATGCTTCAGATATTAGAAAATCTGTTGTAAGTGCTATTGCTATAAAAGTTATGGAACCTGTTTTTGAAAGTCAGACCAAAACAAAATTAGGTTCAACCGATATGGGTGGCGATTATCCAACGGTAAGAACATATATCAACGATTTTGTTAAAACCTATTTAGATAATTATTTACACAAAAACACTGATACTGCTGAGAAAATTCAACGTAAAATTTTGCAGGCAGAACGCGAGCGTAAAGAATTATCAGGTATTAGAAAATTAGCAAAAGATAGAGCTAAAAAAGCAAGTCTACACAATAAAAAATTACGAGACTGTCGTGTGCATTTTGGAGATACTAAAAACGAACGCAATTTAGAAACCACTTTGTTTATTACCGAGGGAGACTCAGCATCTGGAAGTATTACAAAATCACGAGATGTAAACACACAAGCAGTGTTTAGTTTAAAAGGTAAACCTCTAAACTGTTATGGCTTAAGTAAGAAAATTGTTTATGAAAATGAAGAGTTTAACCTATTACAAGCCGCTTTAAATATTGAAGAATCTTTAGAGGATTTACGCTATAATAATGTCGTAATTGCAACTGATGCCGATGTAGATGGTATGCATATTCGTTTGTTATTAATAACATTTTTCCTTCAGTTTTTTCCAGAAGTTATCAAAGAAGGGCATTTGTATATTTTACAAACACCTTTGTTTAGAGTAAGAAATAAAAAAGAAACTATTTATTGTTATTCTGAAGAAGAGCGACGAGATGCTATTGAAAAGTTAAAGCCCAAACCAGAGATAACACGATTTAAAGGACTAGGTGAAATTTCGCCAGATGAGTTTAAGCATTTTATAGGTGAAGATATTAGATTAGATCCTGTTATGTTAGACGAAGGCATGTCTATTGATGAGTTGTTATCATTTTATATGGGTAAAAATACACCAACAAGACAAGAATTTATTATAGAAAATCTGAAAGTTGAATTAGATTTAATAGAATGAATTCCTGCGAAGGCAGGAATCTTATAGTAAAAAAGTATGAAATATTGGTATGTCTATATTATAACAAATAAACCTAAAGGTGTTTTATACATAGGTATGACTGATAATATTGATGAAAGAGTCAAGGAGCATAAGTTAAAAATGTTTCCAAAATCTTTTACTGCTAAATACAATTGTGATAAATTGGTTTATTTTGAAGAATTTGTAAAAGGTAATGAAGCGGAAGTTAGAGAACGACAATTTAAAAAATGGAAAGAGAGTGGAAGATAAAGCTAATTGAAGATATGAATCCAAGCTGGATGGATTTGGGAATGAATTGGAACTTAAATTATAGAAAATTCAGAGAATAAAATTAATGAGATCCCTGCTTTCGCAGGAATATGAAATATGATAGAAGAAGAAAACGACGATTTAACAAACGAACAAGACGAGCCCCAAGAAACTATTACCAGAGTTACTGGTATGTACAAAGATTGGTTTTTAGATTATGCATCTTATGTCATACTAGAGCGTGCTGTTCCTGCTATTGAAGATGGTTTTAAACCTGTGCAACGTCGTATCATGCATTCTATGAAAGATTTGGACGATGGACGCTATAACAAAGTCGCCAATATTGTTGGTCACACCATGCAATACCATCCACATGGAGATGCAAGTATTGCAGACGCCATGGTACAAATCGGGCAGAAAGATTTATTAATTGATACTCAAGGAAACTGGGGAAATATTCTAACTGGCGATAGTGCTGCTGCATCTCGTTATATTGAAGCACGTATTTCTAAATTTGGATTAGACGTTGTTTACAATCCTAAAATTACTGAATGGCAAGCCAGTTACGATGGTAGAAGAAAAGAACCGGTAAATTTACCTGTAATGTTCCCGTTGCTTTTAGCGCAAGGTGGTGAAGGTATTGCAGTAGGCCTTTCAACAAAAATTTTACCACATAATTTTATAGAACTTATAGATGCTTCTATCAAGCATTTACAAGGAAAACGCTTTACTATATTGCCGGATTTCCCAACAGCAGGTATAGCAGATTTTTCTAACTATAATGATGGTTTAAGAGGAGGTAAAGTGCGTGTGCGTGCTAAAATTTCCCAGTTAGATAAGAATACTCTAGTTATAACCGAGTTGCCATTTGGAACAACAACGTCTTCATTAATAGACTCTATTTTAAAAGCCAATGATAAAGGTAAGATTAAAGTAAAAAAGATTGAGGATAATACTGCTGCAGAGGTTGAAATATTAGTGCATTTACCATCTGGTTTATCTCCAGATAAAACTATAGATGCACTTTATGCTTTTACAAGTTGTGAATCTTCTATTTCTCCATTAGGTTGTGTAATCGAAGATAATAAACCTTTGTTTATTGGAGTGTCTGAAATGTTACGTCGCTCTACAGATAATACCGTTCAGCTTTTAAAACAAGAACTTGAAATAAAGTTAGGAGAGTTTGAAGAGCAGTGGCATTTTGCTTCATTAGAGCGTATTTTTATTGAAAATAGAATTTACCGTGATATTGAGGAAGAAGAAACCTGGGAAGGTGTAATTAGTGCTATCGATAAAGGTTTAAAACCTCATATTAAACATTTAAAAAGAGCAGTTACTGAAGAAGATATTGTTCGTTTAACCGAAATTAGAATTAAACGTATTTCTAAATTCGATATTGATAAGGCGCAACAAAAAATTGATGCTTTAGAAGAACAAATTGCAGAAGTTAAACATCATCTAGAAAACCTAATAGATTATTCAATAGCATATTTTAAAAGGTTGAAGAAAGATTATGGAGAAGGTAGAGAACGCAAAACAGAGATAAGAACTTTTGATGATGTTGATGCGACTAAAGTTGTAATTCGTAACACCAAACTTTATGTTAATAGAGAAGAAGGTTTTATTGGCACATCGTTAAGACGAGATGAATACGTTTGCGATTGTAGTGATATTGACGATATTATTGTATTTACCAAAGAGGGTAAAATGATGGTTACAAAAGTTGATTCTAAAACGTTTGTTGGTAAAGACATTATCCATGTTGCAGTATTTAAAAAGAAAGACAAACGTACCATTTATAACATGATTTATAGAGATGGTAAAGGCGGTCCGTCTTATATAAAGCGTTTTGCGGTTACTAGTACAACCAGAGATAGAGAATACGATTTAACTAACGGAAATAAATCATCAGTAGTTTTATATTTTTCTGCAAATCCAAATGGAGAAGCTGAGGTTGTGACTATTTTATTAAGACAAGCAGGAAGCATTAAAAAACTAAAATGGGATATTGATTTTGCCGATATTCTTATTAAAGGTCGTACGTCAAAAGGGAACCTCGTTACAAAATATTCTGTAAAACGCGTTGAGTTAAAAGAAAAAGGTGTTTCTACTTTAAAACCACGTAAAATTTGGTTTGATGATACAGTACAACGCTTAAATGTTGATGGAAGAGGTGAATTGGTTGGTGAGTTTAGAGGTGAAGATAAATTGCTTATTATCACACAATCTGGAATGATTAAAACGGTAACTCCAGAGGTGACTATGCATTTTGATGATGATATGATTGTGATGGAAAAATGGATTCCTAAAAAGCCAATATCGGCCATTTATTACAACGGTGAAAAGGAGTTGTATTATGTAAAACGTTTTTTAATTGAACAAGAAGGAAGAGAAGAGTCTTTTATATCAGATAATCCAAAGTCACAGTTAGAAATTGTTTCTACAGATTGGAAACCTATGGCAGAAATTGTTTTTGCTAAAGAACGTGGTAAGGACAGAAAAGATAATTTAGCAATAAACCTTGAAGAATTCATTGCTGTTAAAGGGATATCTGCATTAGGAAATCAATTAACAAGGGATAAAGTAAATCAGGTTAATTTATTAGAGTCTTTACCATATGAAGCCCCCGAAGAAGTACATGCAGATGAATTAGAAGTTGTTGATGAAGAAACAGTTGAAGCTACTTCACCAACAACAAATAATGACTCTTCGAGTAAAACCAGTTCAAATGATTCTGATAAAGATTCAGATTCTGAAGATAAAGGTCAGACCACTTTATTTTAAATACTCTTTAAATTATGTTCGTTTAAGCTGTTTCTGTATTTTTTTAATTGCAGATTCAATAGACTTTTCAGGTTCTATAATGTTATAAGCACCCCAAAATCTTGGATCTGAAAAACCAGAGGCTTTTTCACTTAATATAGTTGTTGGTCTTATTAATTGGGTTCTGTTTTTAGCTAATTTAGATTCACTAATTTCCCAATCAGTAATAGCCATTTCACTATTTAAAGTATAAATACTGTTAAACAATTTTCCTTTCCAATTTACTTTAAATGTAAGTGAAATGTTGCTGTAAGCGTACTGCCATTTTCCGTCTTTTGTTCTATAATTTACGCGATAAGTAGCTTCTGTAGGATATACATCAACTTTTCTAGGTTTTTTGCGCACATACATTTGGCTTGATAATTCTTTGTTAGAAACATTTAAACTGTAGGTAGCATTGGTTAATGCTAAAGTTTCAGAATCAATATATAATTTACCAAAATATAAAGGTGTGTCTATATTTTCTTTTTGTTTAAAATTAACAACGTAAATTAATTTTTCGTTAATACGAGTAGATTTGTCAAAACTAAAGTCATAATCTAATATATTTTCTTTTGTAAAAATATATTCTGGGTACTTTATAATATCTGTGTAAAGATTACTAAAGGGGCCTCCTTGAAGCTTTAAAGCTATGGTGTCTAATCTTTTATAATTTGTGTTTTTTCTAGCTTTTACAAGTTCTATATTGTCTTTTTTAAAACTTGAATAAGGTTGTTTGTGAATTTTTACCACAGCTTCTGATAGTGAAGCATTTCGTCTTCTTTTCTTAATTGTTTCTCTGTAAAAGGCCGTCATTAAAGTATTATTGGTATTGTAAAGCTTACTTTTTTTACTTAACATTTCAGTTACCAAATCCCTTGCGTCTTTTTTGCTTGCTGTAATACTTATTTCATCTAATTTTGTAATGGCAGGAGTTAAACTTATTTTTTCATTATTCTGTATTGATGAAATTTTGACCTCTTTTTTCTCGTATCCTAAATGAGAAATGGTTAAGATACCTTCAAAATGATTTTCAGGAATTTTTAATAAAAACTCACCATCAGTATTGGTTACTGTACTTATGTTTGAATCTTTTATAACAATATCTGCAAAAATAAGTGGTGCTTTAGTATCACCATCAATTACTTTGCCTTCAAGTTCTTTAAATACGTCTTCAGTTTGTGCTTTTATGTTTAAGCTAAATAAAAATAAAACACTTGTTAGAATTAATGTTAATTGGACTGATTTTTTCATGACAATTGTGTTTAGAAGTGGTCTTAATTTACAAAAAAATGGTGTAAATATCTAAAAATCAGATGTATTTTAGGTTTTTATTAACTAAAGTTAAATTAATTAAATAGTTTGTTTCTTAGATAGAACAAAAAGAATTTTCATTACTCTATTATTGAGTTTGTAACATGTATAGAAGTATCTGAGTGCATCGATATACTCGGATATACGGGATACCAAGACCCGCCTATGTTATTTTGAATTATCGAGTTATCGATTAAAATGTTGCCAGAATGGTCATTACTTACAAAGAAAATAGATGAACCATAGGCATTTACTTCATTTTCTTCAATTCGTGTTCCGTAAATACTTAAAGACATTGTATTACCGTCATTATATATGGCACCACCACTACCACCTCCAGGAGTTCCTGTTTGGGAAGGGTTTCCACCGTTTCCAATAGCTTTATTATGAGAAAATAAGCTATTAATAATAGTCCAAGATACACCAATACTACTTATGCCACCACCATTAGAACCAATATTTCCATAGCCATCTGCACCTCCAAAAGTGCAATTAGTAATATAAACAGGTAAATTATTATACTGACTAAAAACTCTTATAGCGCCACCGCCAACATCTGGTCCAGTACTGGCGCAAATATTATTAAAAAATCTAGAATTTACTGCTTTAAAACGACCACCTCTTACCCAAATGGCACCTCCTCCAGTATACTCGGGTTCTGAAGTTGAATTACCATCAGCAAATGTTATATTTTGAACAGTAAGTCTTGGTGTATCTTGATTTTGGCAATGATCTGTTGTCCAAACTTGATCAGGATCGCAGGTGTTCATGTATAAAATTCGGGTTATTCCATCGCCACTCAAAGTTATTAATTCGCCACCATCAATTATTACATCTGGATTTACGTTGTTAAAAACCTTTGCAGGCCTATCCATTTTAATAGTTATAGGTTGAGTGCCACAGTTAAAAGTTATTTTTCCACCTTTTGCAACAGCATCTACAACAGCATCACAATTACAGCTTTGTGGTGTACCATCACCAATTATAGTGTCAGGATTAGAAACATCCTCTAAACTAGCTTCCAAAGGTATAGTAGAATTGCCATCTGGATTTCCTGCTGGCGGACCATCTTCTGGATTTTCTAGCGGATTGTTTATAATCACTGTAGAATTGTCTTTAGGATTATCTTTAGAGCAGTTAAAAAATAAAATAACAAAGAATAAACTAAAAGTAGTTTTACTGATTTGGTAGGTTAAGCATTTCATGGGGCAAATGTTTAGAATATTATATACGAAGCAAATGCCAAAAACGGATTTTTTAGATTAAAACTCTATGTTTTGCTTTTTTTCTGAATTCTGAAATTCAAAAATTCAACAAACAATGAAAATGCTATAGCAAAATAAAGATATCCTTTTGGTATGGCACCAACCTCATTGCCAAATAACTTAGTATGCGATAAGTGTGCAGCTTCAGTAATAAGCATAAATCCTATTAAAATTAAAAAGGCTAATCCTAATAATTGAATACTTGGATGAGTATCTATGAATTTTCGTATCGGATTTGCAAAAACAATCATAATAATTATAGAAATAACTACAGCTATCACCATTAAAACTAAGGTGTAATTATGGTTAGGGTGTAAACCATTAGTCATTCCAACAGCAGTTAAAATAGAATCAATTGAAAAGATAAAATCTATAATTAGTATTTGAAATATAGCTTGCGATAAACTTTTTAACTTCTTTTTATTTAGGCTGTTTTCATCATGATCTGGCATTTCTACTTTTTCATGAATTTCTGATGTGCTTTTGTAAATTAAAAATAAGCCGCCGGTGAATAATATAACAGCTTGCCAACTTAAAGCAATATGTAACCAAGATAATTCAATAGTGTAAAAAGGTTCTTTCAAACCAATTAAAAAACTAACAAAAAACAGCAGTATAATACGCTGAATCATTGCAAGCAATAAACCTATGTTTGTGGCTTTTGCACGTTGATTTTCAGGGAGTTTGTTAGCGGCAATTGATATGAAAACAATATTGTCTATCCCTAAAATTATTTCTAAAAAAGTTAAAGTTAGTAATGCCATTATAGCATCACTTGTAAGTAGAAAGTCTAACACAGTATAAAAATTAGAATACAAAATTACTTAAAAACCAATTAATAATTCAGAGAAATAAAAGTTTCAAACTATTTAATAGTGGACAAGTATTTAAGTTTGAAGTTACATCTTTCAAAGATTTATAACTTTTAAGCTTACAAGTCATAGACAAATTATGGACTTAATAGATATTTATTTGTTTTATAGTGAGTTACATTTAAATTGGTGACAGATATATAACAATATGAAAAGGCAATTATTAACAATACTTATTTTTTCAATTAGTATTTCAAGCTTCAGTCAACAATTATATATGGAGCTTGGTTCTACTATTTCATCCTTTGATTATGAAAATTCACAAGGACTACCTCTAGATAATCTTTTGTCTAAATCTCAATCTTATTTTGGTATGGGTTACCGGCAAGTTATTAATAGTGAAAAAACACTGTTTTTAGCATTAGGTGCATCATATAATAGTTATGGAGCCATAGGTAGCGAAAGTAGTGTAGATAATTTTTTTGAATGGGATGTGAGTTATTTGGGCGTTCGAGCAGGTTTAGATTATAGATTATTTCAATTAAGAGATTTATCGTTTTATGCAAAGGGGTCTATTGCATCAGAGTTTTTAATAAGAGGAAACCAAACCATAAATAATGATGTGTTTAATCTAGTAGGAGAGGAAGAATTTAATAATAATATCTTGTTTTTAAGAGCTGGGGTTGGCATACAATACCCAATTTCAAATACTACCGCAATTTATGCAGGCTATTCTTATGGTAAGTCTGTTTTAATAAGTAGTGGTGAAAATGCCGAAAAATTAAAGTTAAATGCACATCAATTTGGAATAGGGTTTATTATAAACTTACCAAATTGTTCATGCGATTTTTAAAAATGCTGTCTATTTAGTGGACAAAAGGTGGACAAAGTATGGACATCCTTTTAATATAGTAACTATTGTACTAGTTTAGACTTATTGTTGAAGCTAATGCATTCATATTTAAAAAGTTAAATTAATGAAAGCACAATTACTTTTTGTATTTATTTTTTGTTTTGTTTTTTCAATTCAGGCTCAAAGCTCTAAATCGTATTCTATTGTACGATCTAATTTGGGAACAAGCGGATCATCTAAAATAATTACTACCAGTAAGGGTAAATATACTGTAAGTCAAAGTATAGGTCAATCTAGCGTTATAGGAACTTATACGAACAATGGTTATTATTTAAGACAAGGCTATCAACAACCAATAGATAAAATTAAAGTAGAAAAAGCAGGATTTGCTAATAATGATTTATCTGCAACAGTTTACCCAAATCCATTTGAACAATCTGTTTCTATTTCTTTTACAGAAGATATGGAAAGTGAAATTTCAGTTTTAGTTTTTAATGTAGCAGGAAAACTTATTTATAATCGAAATTTTTCACCATCAAAATATATAGAGCTAAATCTTAATCATATTTCTAGCGGATCATATTTTTTAAAAGTACGATCCAACAATAAACTATTTAACGCAAAACTCATAAAAAAATAAATTACCACTTACTAAAATTAACCCTATTATGAAACGTATACTAACCTTAGGATTATTCCTTTTTTTAACCTTAAAATCATTTGCTCAAACCGATGGTATAAGTTATCAAGCTGTTATTATTGGTCCAGATGTTCTGGAATTACCAGGTGTAGATTCAGAAGGTAATTATTTACCATCTACAACAGTAGATATTAGATTTACCATTTTTGATTCTGGCAACCAAATAGAATTTCAAGAAGTACAAACCACAACTACTGATGAGTTTGGAAGAATAAATTTAATCATAGGAGCTGTAGAACATGACGATTTTGAAAAAATAAGTTGGGATGGTACCTCTAAAGATTTAAAAGTAGATATCGATTTTAGAAATGGAAATAGTTTTGTAGATATGAGTAGAGAAGTACTTACGTTTGTACCTTACGCTTATCATAGAAATATAACAGCAACAGGAACATTAGATGTTGATGACGATACATTTTTAAATAGAGAATTAACCGTTAACGGGCAAACAAATTTAAACGGTAGACTTTTAGTAAATAATGGTAATGAATCAAATTTATCAGGTGATTTAACAGTTGATGGTGAAACAAAACTTAACAATATCTTAAATGTTAACAATAAAAGCACAACCTATTTAACAGGCGCTTTAATAGTTGGCGACTCTTTAATAGGTCCACCAGATGGAGATTTAGATGCGCCAACCATTTTAAACGGTTCTTTATCGGTGGTTGGTGAGTCAATATTTACTGGTTTAACGGTACAAGATTTAACGGTGAATAATTCAGCGCTACTTGAAGGAGATGTAGATATAGATACGGAACAACAAGTCACTATTACTTCTACAGTACATACCGATCCAATAAATTATACTACAGACGCGCCTTACGAACAAATTGTTGATAGTGAAGAAAATCCCGGTGAATACATAGAAAATTACCCGTTATTAGTTCAGGGCAGTACACAGGGAATAGCTATAAAAGTAAATGGATATGGAAGAAACGGCAATAATTATGTGTCTTTTTGGGATGATGGTGCTTTTGCATACCCAACGCTTCATGGACGTATTGAAGGAGAAATACCAGATGAATTTGGAAACAATGCCGATTATTTGTTCGATCAATCTTCGTTAGATTATGATATTTTAGATGCAAATTTAGATTTAACCTGGGCGTCTATTGATATTGCTATTGAAGCTGCAGATTTAGCGGCAACATATACAGATTTTCGACCATGTTTAGGCTTTGGAGCCTGTACGACAGGTCCAGGATTTTCAGATATAGCGGCATCAATTTTATCAGTGGCATTGGTGGCGGTAAAAGAGTATGCTGCTATACAAGCAAGAAATAGAGCATACGATAATAGAGATACTTATGATGCTAATAAAATCGAATATCAAGGAGTAACCTATGCTTCAGGTGCTGGAGATTATGCAGAGTATTTATTGCGAGAAAACATAAAAGAAAAAATGACTTATGGTGATTTGGTTGGTGTAAAAGGTGGGAAGATATCTAAAAACCTAATAGGAGCAGAAAGGATTATGGTAGTTTCCTTAAAACCTATTGTATTGGGCAATATGCCACAGAGTAACAGGGAAAATGAGTATGAAAAAGTAGCTTTTATGGGGCAAGTACCCGTTAAAGTCTTTGGGCAAGTTAAAATTGGAGATTACATTATACCAAGTGGAAAAAATGATGGTATTGGAATAGCGGTTCATCCTTCTAAGATCAAGTCAAATCAAATACCTAGCATAGTTGGTACTGCATGGTCTGAAAGCAATAATATTTCTGGTTTTAATTTGGTAAATACTGCTGTTGGCGTAAATAGAAACGATAATAATGTTATTGTACAAAATTTAGAAAAACAAATAGAAGAACAGGCTCAAGAAATTAGTGACTTAAAAAAGCAAATATCAGATATATTAAATATTCTTCAAGAAAATGATACAACTCATATTAAGAAAGATAATGCCAATCATGATGAAAACAAATTGGAGAATTATTATGGCAATAGAGATTATGAAATAGTAGACACTGATGAAGGCGAAATCGTGTACTGGGAAATTACCAATGAAGATTTTGAATTAGGTTTGAAAATGGCCGAAGAACAAATGCGCGCAGATGGTGTTGATTATGAAAATGATATGTTTTGGAATAAAATTAAAAACGATTTAGCCTTTAAAAATAAAACTATTCAGAAGCTAAAAGAAAAGTTTGATAAACAGATTCATTATCATAAAGAAAACAACAAAGGCAAACACTAACCTAAAAATTTGACTTTAAATTCAATTGTCAATGATGCCAGAAAAATTTATCGGTTTTAAAAATAATTTAGCAATAAGCTTTGTTGTGAACACTTGTATGTTGTTGTTTTTACTTCCGCAAGCATATTCTCAAACAACACCTATTCCTGATACAAATTTTGAAAATTATCTAGAAACACACAATACAAATGGAGCCATTGTTGATATCGGAGATGCTTCAAGTATGGGTGATGGTATAGCAAATAATGGTTTGGTTTTAACTGCAAATATTGAAAATGTTAGTTCACTAAACATGAGTTATCAAAATATATCTAATCTTGATGGGATTGAGGATTTTGTTAATTTAGAAACTTTGGCTTGCGACAATAATAATTTAGCTACAATTAATGTATCAGCTAATTTAAATTTAAAAACATTACTCTGCGGGCTAAATAATTTAACAAGCTTAGATATAGCCTCTAATACTGCATTAGAAGTGTTGGATTGTTCAAGTAACTTATTATCAACTTTAGATATCACTAACAACAATTTATTACAAAGCGTTACATGTTCAAATAACAGGTTAATTGATGTTGATGTGAGCCAAAATAATATATTAAGCTTTTTGGCAGTTTCTAACAATAGACTTACTGGTTTAGATCTTTCCAATAATCTGGATCTGGAAAGTTTATTTTGTGCCTCAAACCAAATTTCAAATTTAAATCTTTCGATAAATACGTCTTTAAAAACCGTAGATGTTTCAAGTAATTTAATTTCCAATTTAGATTTAAGTACTATAAATACAGTTACCTGTCCAGACCCTCAAACCGATCCCATCACTATTTGTCAAGGTGCTTCTTCAATCAATGTGTCTAATAATCAACTCACATCTCTAATTGTTGCGAATGGCTATAATGATTTAATAACCTCATTTACTTCTGAAAACAATCCAGATTTATTTTGTATTCAAATTGATACAGGATTTGCTCCAAATACCAATTGGACTAAAGATGACTGGACCTATTTTGGAGAAACCACTTGTACAGATATTTACACTTACGTTCCCGATGATAATTTTGAACAAGCTTTAATCGATTTGGGTTACGATGATGTTCTAGATAACTTAGTGCTAACAGCAAATATTGATGGAATAACCACATTAAATATTTCAAATGCTACTATTGAAAGCCTTATAGGTATTGAAGATTTTATGGCACTTCAAACCTTGGATTGCAGTATGAATAATCTGGAGGACGTTGATATTTCAAATAACTCAGCTATAATAAACCTCAATATTTCTAATAACGATTTATCTACTATTGATTTAAGCAATCTTACCAATCTAGCCACTCTGGGTGTTTCGGATAATATGTTAGATGAATTGAACATAGAAAATAATCTAGCTTTAACGGATTTAAATTGTTCAAACAATACGATATCGTCTCTCAATTTTAGTAATCTTACAGCATTAATCAATTTAAATTGTGATGCCAATGCATTACAATCTTTAAACTTAAAAAACGGACAAAACGCCAATCTTTTAAATTTTTCAGCCATAAACAACCCTGATTTATTTTGTATTGAAACCGATACTGGAGCAGTTCCAGGAGCTGTTACATGGAGTGTAGATGCTACGGCTTCATACGCTGTAAATTGTGGAACGTATATTCCAGATGATAATTTTGAACAAGCTTTAATCGATTTAGGGCTAGATGTTGCACCACTAGATAATTATGTGCCAACGGTTAATATTAGCGCAGAAACTAACTTAAATGTGAGCAATTATGGTATTGTAGATTTTACAGGTATTCAAGATTTTATAGCGTTGACAGATTTAGATTGTTCAGATAATACCATTGTTGAACTTAATCTTACAGCAAATACCGCTTTAACCAGTATTTTATGTAACAATAATGCACTTGAATTTGTTGATATAAGAAACGGAAACAACACCAATACAACTGTTTTTGATGCCACAAGTAATCTGAATTTATTCTGCATAAATGTTGATAATGCCATAGTTGGAAATATACCAGCAGGCTGGACAATAGATGCTTTTGCTAGTTATAATTCCGATTGTGAAACTAACAGGTTTACAACCATTCCAGATGATAATTTTGAACAAGCTTTAATCGACTTAGGTATAGATTCTGGAGCATTGGATAATCAAGTACTCACTGCAAATATTGAATATCTTACATCATTGAACGTTAGCGGAAAAAACATTGAAAGTTTAGAAGGTATCAAAGCGTTTGCATCTTTAACAGAATTGGATTGTAGTAACAATTACCTAAATGAATTGGATGTAAGCAATATGGTTAATTTACAAAACCTGTATTGCGGTTCCAATTACTTTTTAACCAATAATACAGCCAATACAAACGGGTTATTGAATACTACAGGAACAGTTAATTTAACGACCTTGTTTTGCGCAGATAACAATTTGGGTGATTTAAACATAGCGCCAAATACCAATTTGGAAACATTAGACTGTGCTAACAATAAATTAACTGTTTTAGATATAAGTAATAACAATAATTTGGTTGAGGTTAATTGTGACAGTAATCTTATAACAACCTTATCTACAGTTGCAACTAACAATAATACACTTACTAATTTGAGTTGCTCAAATAACGATTTAAGCACACTTTCTGTAACTAACTATTCAGCTTTAATAGATTTAAACTGTAGGTCTAATTCGTTGACGATGTTAGATATAACCTCAAATAATGCTTTGGAAGTTTTAGATTTTTCAAATAACGATTTAACAGATGTTAATCTATCTGGAAAAGTAAACTTAATAGCTGTTTCTGGATCACAAAATCAATTAACTGAAATCAATGATTTAAATTCACCTCTTCTAGAAGCTTTGGTTTTAGATAATAATCAAATTGGTGAGTTAACTACCTTGCTTAACAATTTCCTCATACTGAAATATTTAGTAATTTCAAGTAATGAACTAACAACGTTGGATGTAAGCGCTAATACCAATTTAATTGAACTGAATGTTAGCAATAATCAGTTAACAGATTTGTTACTTCCTACTAATTTAAACCAGCTTAAAACATTTAATTGTAGCAGTAACCAAATTGCTGGCGATTTTGATTTATCAACTTTAGGAATTGGTGCATGTCCAGCAAAAAATGAAGATAATCCATTAGATTTTTGTCCAGATGCTATTACAATAAACGTATCTGGCAATCAATTGGAATTTGTCAACATTCAAAATGGAATTAACGGTGATATTTTAAATTTTACCGCAAGTAACAACCCGAATTTAACGTGTATACAAGTTGATGATGTTAACACCATTCCAGAAAATTGGGTTAAAGATGCCACTACTGAGTTCAGTGAAAACTGTAGATTTGGCGAAACATACGTGCCCGATGATAATTTTGAACAGACTCTAATAGATTTAGGTTTCGATGCAGGAGCGCTAGATGATTATGTCTTAACCACAACCATTGAAGTGATAACGAATTTAAACATCAGCGGAAATAATATCGTTGATTTAACAGGAATTGAAGATTTTACAGCGCTTCAAAATTTAAACTGTTCAAACAATAATTTAAGTGAAATTGATTTAACTGAAAATATTAATTTGATTGAACTTAATTGCTCTAATAACACATTAGATGAGTTAAATCTTTCTGAAGCTATCAATATTTCAAATTTAAATATATCCAACAATCTTTTTACGTTATTTGATGCTAGTATTCTACCTAATTTAGCTAGTTTCAATTGTGATTTTAATGCTATAATTGAGTTAGATTTTCAACAAAATCTATTATTGGTTAATGTGAGTTGCGCATCAAATGCATTAGAGATTTTAAACCTTAAAAACGGTCAGAATCCTAACTTATTAGACCTTAATACGCAAAATAACGTCACTTTAACCTGTATTGAAACTGATACTGGTACAGTTCCTAGTGGTGTAACTTGGTTAAAAGATGCTACTGCCAATTATTCTCTTGAGTGTCGCTACGGTGAAACCTATGTGCCTGATGATGCTTTTGAGGAAGCTCTTATCTCATTAGGATTCGATTCAGGCACTTTAGATGATTATATACCGACTTCAAATATTACTAATGTAACGACATTGAATGTTAGTGATAGCGGTATTTTAGACGCAACAGGTATTGAAGGTTTTGTGTCGTTAACAACTCTTGATTTTCAAGGCAACGCGTTAACAACTATCGATTTAAGCAATAATTTGCTTCTTACAAGTTTAAATGTTTCAGCTAATAATTTAGCTTCAATAGATGTGTCAACTCTAACGAATTTATTGAACTTAAACATTTCAGAAAATACAATTTCTGAAATTGATGTCGCTTCAAATGTAAATTTGGTGAGTTTAGACGTGTCGAGTAATTTGTTAACCAATTTGAATGTTGATAATCTCACCGGCTTACAACTTTTAAATGTTTCAGACAATCAATTAACAGCATTACATGTCACGTTAAACCCAAATTTGGTGACCTTGTATTGTCAATCTAATTTCTTGGTTGGCGACCAGTTAAATCTTCAGAATGGAAACAATGAAAATTTAAAAACATTCAATGCATCTAATAATCCAGATTTGGCTTGTATTTTGGTTGATGATCCTGTTGCAGTCATTTCAAATAGTGATGGTACTTACAACGGTTGGTATAAAGATGCTTCAGCAAATTACCAAACTATTTGCGAAGATGCCGATAATGATGGTGTTGCTAATGCAGATGACCAATGTCCAAATACACCTTTTGGAGATCCTGTTGATTTATTCGGGTGTTCCATTTTAAGTTTGCCAAACAATAATTTCACTATTTTAATTACTGGTGAAACCTGCTTAAATAATAATAACGGAAAAATTAATATTTCAACGTTAGAATATTACAATTACACAGCAACTTTAACTGGTGAAGATTTTTCAAAAGAATATCATTTTACCACAGAAATTGACATATTAAATTTATTGGCTGGTACTTACCAAATGTGTATCACTATTGAAGAATGGCCAAATTATATGAGCTGTTATGATATTGTAATTATTCAACCAGAACCATTAGATGTTACAACAGGTAAATCTTCTAACGGTAAACAAGTTTCTATAAATATGTCTGGTAGCTCTAATTACAACATTGATTTTAATGGCTTGAAATTTAACACAACAGATTCATCCGTTACATTAAGCTTGCAAAATGGGATAAATTCACTAAAAGTTAGTACAGATAAAGAATGTCAAGGTGTTTATGAAGAAAATATTTTTCTGTCAGATAAGATTTTGGCTTATCCTAATCCGTTTAAGGAAAAAATAAACCTCTATTTAGGAGAACTTGATAGAGAAAACATAACCATAAAAATGTATTCTTATTTAGGGCAATTAGTGTATTCTAAAACCTTAACAAACCAAAAGATAGATATTTTAGAACTTAATACAGAAGGTTTTTCAATTGGATTTTATACAATATCTGTTCAATCAAAAGAATCATTAAGAACATTTAAAATTGTAAAAAAATGAAACAAGTAGTATATATTTTCTGTTTGACTTTTTTAGTTTTTGGATGTAGTAAATCTTCTAATGGAAACGATCCTAATGGTGAAAATCCTGATGATGGTAATGGCAATGAAGAAACAATTTCTGGGGTGAAATTATATTTTCCGCAAGAGAATATGTTATGTAATGAAGGTACAAATTTAACACCTACTGAAAGTACGGTATATTTTGAATGGCGAGCAAACGGAGCCGATAATTATATAATAACCATTGAAAATTTATCAACAAGCAACGTAATTCAAAGAGAAACTAACGAGGATATTATCCCTATAACTATTCAAAGGGCTACAGCCTATAAGTGGTTTGTTGAATCTGTTTTAGGTTCTACAACTGAACAAAGTGATACATGGCAATTTTATAATGCTGGTCCAGGAGCACAATCTTATGCGCCTTTTCCTGCCGAAATAGTTTCACCTTCAATGGCAGAATCTATACCAACTACTAATACAGTGACTTTGCAATGGACAGCTAGTGATGTAGATGATGATATTGCAGGTTTCGATGTTTATTTTGGAACAAATGAAACCGCAAATGATATTCATGCATCAAACATTAATACTACAGAAACAACAGTTTCAGTAACTTCTGGAACTATTTACTATTGGAAAATAATTACTAGAGATGCATTAGGTAATACTTCTGATTCTGGTGTTTTTCAGTTTAGAGTTCAATAAATAAACTCTTAACGAAATTTTTAGATTTCAAAAAATAGAATAGCTGTATATTTACATGATTTTTATTTTGAATATGCAGCAAAACAGTATTCCTTTCAACAAAACGGGCTATTTCTCATCATTAATATGTGATTATTTAGAACAAAATTCAGATTTAAAACCATTTTACAATCGATTCCCGAACATAGAGAATTTTAAATCCCAAATAGAAGAAAAGCATAATGCTTTTAAAAAGGAAACAAGGGAATTGCTTTCCAATATTCTTTTAAATCAAAATAAGGGTATTGAAGTTTCCAGTTCAACCGCTCAAAATATTGAAAGTTTAAAATCTGAAAACACCTTTACAATTACTACTGGGCATCAACTTAATTTATTTACAGGTCCGCTTTATTTCTTGTATAAAATTATCTCTACAGTTAATTTAACTAAACAATTAAAAGAAACTTATCCAGAATATAATTTTGTGCCAATTTATTGGATGGCAACTGAAGATCATGATTTTGATGAGATTAATTTTTTCAATTTTAAAGGAAAAAAAATACAGTGGAATAAAGATGCAAGTGGAGGTGTAGGTAGATTATTAACTAAGGAATTAGAAAGTGTTTTTAAAGTGTATTCCAGCGAATTAGGAAACTCTAAGAATGCTGTGTATTTAAAAACGCTTTTCAAAGAAGCATATTTAAAACATGAAACTTTAGCCGAAGCTACACGTTTTTTGGTAAATGAATTATTTAAAGATTATGGTTTAGTTATAATTGATGCTGATAATGTTGATTTAAAGAAACAATTTATCCCTTTTATTGAAGAAGAATTACTTAATCAAACATCTTTTAAATCTGTTTCTAAAACCAACAAACAAATTAATGAATTGCCTGAAGATTATAAAATACAGGTAAACCCAAGAGAAATTAATTTATTTTATTTAACCGATAATTCAAGAGAACGTATTGTTGTTGAAGACAAGGTCTACAAAGTTTTAAATACTAATATTTCTTGGAGCAAGAATGAAATTTTAAAAGAAGTTTCAGAACATCCAGAACGTTTTTCTCCAAATGTAATAATGCGACCTTTGTATCAGGAAGTCATTTTACCTAACCTTTGTTATATTGGTGGTGGTGGAGAGTTGGCTTATTGGTTTCAATTAAAAACGTACTTTAATAAAGTTGAGGTGCCTTTTCCTATATTATTGTTGCGAAATTCGGTGTTACTTCAAAAAGAGAGTCAGCATAAAAAACTCGAAAATTTAAATATTTCTAATGAAGATTTATTTTTAAGAAGAGATTTGTTTATCAATAAGAAAGTAAGAGAAATATCTAATCTTGACATAGATTTTTCACCACAAAAAAAATATTTACAAGAACAATTTAAAGATTTATATAAAATAGCAGAACAAACTGATAAGTCTTTTTTAGGAGCGGTAAAAGCTCAAGAAACAAAGCAATTAAAAGGATTAGAGAGTCTTGAAAAACGTTTGTTAAAAGCTCAAAAAAGAAAATTGGCAGATTATGTTTCAAGAATGACAGATTTGCAAAATGAATTATTTCCAAATCAAAGCTTACAAGAAAGACAATCAAATTTTTCAGAATTCTATTTAGAACACGGTGAATTGCTAATTAAAAAATTGAGTGAAAGTTTACAACCCTTAAAAAATGAGTTTTCAATTATAACTTTATAAAAAAGACCGTGCTTTTTTCGCACAGTCTTTTTTTAACTAACTAACTCAAAAACTAAAACTTAATCCCATTGTTTTTGCGTACTACTTAAACCTTGAAATAAAAATTTAGCTCCACTTCTAGAATCATTTAATTCAGGGCCGTCATCGAAACCTACATTAAAAGTGTCATTTCCAGAAATGGTTTTATAACCTATTCCGTTTCCAGAAGCCATCATTATAGCTATGTAACCTTCTGCTGTTGTTTTTACATCATTTCCTTTTAGAACAAAAAAGACATCGTCTTCTATTGCATTATGGTCAGGTAATACAGTACCTATGTCTTCAAAACCACTGTTGTTACTAGTGTTTGAAAGTTTAACTTTATTCCCAGAAATTGAACCTCCTGTTGTAGTTCTGTATCTAAATGCAAAAACAATACTACCTGTTGGCATTGGTGGCTGTTGCGAATTGGTTATGGTGTAAAGTCCTCCTCCTGAGTTTTGGGTGGTATTTGAGTGGTTGTATTCTTCTTCTGTTGTTCCAGATCTAAAAACTTGGTTTAAGGATTCGGCAAGACTATTGTATTCTTCGGAAGTAATTTGAATCCAACTATTATTAGTGGCAGCTTCATAAGCAGATCTAGAAGTTGATAAAAATGACATAATATCGTCTACATCATTTAATGATACACTTACTTTGGAAGTTGCTGTTTCTGATGAATTAGTTACAGAAACAGTAGCTGTTAAGCTTGTTGTGGCCTCATAATCAAAAACTAAAGCATCTTTTACAGTTATAACACCACTACTATTAACAGAGAAAGCATTTGTAATAGATTCTGATACAATATTGTAATTTAGAGTACCAGTTAAATTGGTAGCAACAGTTCCAATAGTTGTTCCAGTTGATGGATTTTCATCAATAGTAGAATTAATATCGCTTGCACTCGGTATAAATGTTTCTTCATCTTTGCTACACGATATACATAAAGTTATAAGCATTGTAATAAGTGCGAATTTGAATAAATTTTTCATAATACATTGTTTTGTGGTTAATGTTTGGTTTTTGTAGCGCTTGCAACAGGTTATATCTGCAGCCTAAACCAGTGCAAGACACCACAAAACTGTATTGCCAAATTAATGACACAACAAACCTAATGTATTGATTTTATGCGATTTGTATTTTGTAATGGACAAACCGTGGACATATAATTTAATACCAAGGACAAATGGTGGACACCTTTAGTGAAAGCCTGCTTTTAAAGGTTAAACACAAGGTCTTGTAAAGAATCTTCAGTGGTGATCCCTAATTTTTTACGGAGCCTGTAGCGTGCTTTTTTAATCCCTTCATGAGATATGTTAAGGATATTAGCAATTTCTTTTGAAGATAAATTCATTTTTAATAAAGCCATAAGTCTTAATTCATTTGGAGTTACATTAGGGAATTGTTGTTTTACATTACTATTAAAATCTTTATGTACTTCTTCAAAATATTTACTGAAGTTTTCCCAGTTGTTATCATCTTTTAAATCAAAATTAATGGTTCTAATTAATTGATTGTAACCTTTAACACTATTTTCAGAAGATTTAAAATCTTTTGCTTGTTGCTTTAAACTTTCTAAAACTTCATTCTTTTTTGCAAGGTGTAAAGCATGTGTGGTGAGCTCTTTCTTTTTAAAATCCAGTTCTAAATCTAATTTTTCACGTTCAATCTTACTCCGTTTTAATTTTTGTCTAACAGCATAAAATGCAATTAGTGACAGTAAAAACCCAATACCAAATAAAATTTTATAAAGATTATTTATTTCTCCTTTTTGTTTTAAAAGGTCAATTTCATTTTTTTGAAGTAAGATTTCTTGCTCTTTTTTCTCGGTTTCGTAAATGGTTTTTAATTCTTCTAATTGTTGTGTTTTTGTAACTGAATATAGGCTATCACTAATTTTTTGAGATTCGTTTAGATAAAAAATAGCGTCATCATATTTTTTTAGCGCTTGAAGTATCTTAGAGCGATACCCATAAAATCTTTTTAAATATGGCAAAGCATTATTGGGTTTTGTAAGTTTTATAGCTTCATCATTATAGTTTAAAGCGGTTGAATATTTATTGTTGTAGTACTCTATTTCTGCTAAATTTTGATAGGTATTAGCTAGACTTAGTTGTAAATTCTCTGTTTCTGAAATTTCCTTAGAATCTAATAACAGTTGTTTTGCTTTAGAATAGTTTTTGTTAATTAATTCTAGTGAAGCCAAAGAATTTAAGGCTTCGGCAAGAGCCATTTTATCTTCAACTTTTTTTGCATAATCTATTGCGGCATCAAAGCAATTTTTAGCTTTTTCATAATCTTCTAAATTTTGATAAGCTGCACCTAGAGAAATGTTAGCATAGGTTAAAGACCATATTTCTTCTTCTTTATTAAAAATATCTATAGCTTCTTTATAGTATTTAATTGAAGTTTTGTAGTTTTTTAAACTGGCTTCTATTTGACCTATTTGTTGTAAAACTCCAGCTTTTCTATAGTCGTCGTTTATTTCTTCAAAACATTTTAAGGCTTTTAAAGCTTCAATAAGTGCAATTTTATAGTTCCCTTTTTCTGTATATCTAATAGAGAGTGCGTCATGTTGTGCGCCTATAAATTTTGTTTTTGAATCGCTATCCTCTTCATGTTCATTAATTAGTTTTAATGTTTCTCTGGTAATGGCTATAGCTTTATCTAATTCTCCAGTAGACTCTTTAACAATGGACATAGCATGATTCACAAAAATAAGACCTCTTATATAATTAATGTCTTTAAAATATTTTTTTGAAATATTGTAATAGTGTAGTGCAGAATCATTTTGATTTCTATTTAGGTAATGGTCGCCAATGTGCATATTTCCAGAAGCGATACCGAATTTATAGTTTATTTTTTTAGAGATTTCTAGACTTTTAAGTGCATAATTTTTGGCTTCTTCGGGTTTTGAGTACTTAAGTTTCTCATTTAAACTAATTAGAATACTAACTTTTACGGTATCATCTACTTTTCTGTTTTTTAGTTCAAGCTTTAAACTATCTATAAGTTTTGTGTTTTGTGAAAGAGAAACGTATGGAGTTATGAGAAATAGTAAAATGATAAAAATCTTTTTCATTATCAAAGGTTGGTTAGTGTTTTTTTATAAAAGTAATTATTTGATTGCTGTAAATCAAATGCTTACTTAATATTAAGGACTTAGTACTTGTAATCCATCAGTTAATGTTAAATTTACATAGTGTTTAGTAAACAATTTTAAACCTTAGGATTAATGCACAAAATTGATATAGATTTAGTTGAAATGACCTTAGATGTCATGAAATATGCTATAGATAGAATATCGTCAACACATAATAAAATTGGAAAGCCAAAAAGTGAAAAAGAATTAAAAGCGCTAGTCGGAGAAACTGTTACAGAAAAGGGAATAGGAGGCGAATTTGCATTTAATTTATGGAAAAAGCACCTAATGAAAGCCAATGTGCCTATAGACCATCCAAGGCATTTAGCTTTTGTGCCAGCATCACCTACCAGAGCAGCAATAATGTTCGATTTGGTTACATCTGCTTCTAGCATACATGGAGCTTATTGGATGGAAGGAGCAGGCGGTATTTTTTGTGAAAACGAAGCTATGAGATGGATGGTGTCTTTAACAGGACTGCCAGAAGGAGCTTTTGGTGTATTTACAAGTGGAGGTACTGCAGCTAACCTATCAGCTATAGTAACAGCAAGAGAATATTGGAGACAAAATAAAGACTACAAAAGAGAAAAAGGACTAATAATAACATCAATTGGAGCACATTCATCTGTAAAAGCGATGGCGAAAGTAGCCGATGTAGATATAATTTTAGTAGATACAGAAGAACATTTAACAGGAGAAGATCTAAAAAAAACTATTAATAATTTAACAGAACACCAACGCAAATGTTTATTTGCAGTAGTTGCAACAGGAGGAACAACAAATGCTGGAATTATTGATGATTTAGAAGATATTACAACAGTTTGTGAAAATGAAAACCTTTGGTTTCATGTAGATGCAGCATATGGAGGTGGAGCTTTGGTAGCAGATTCAGTAAAGCATTTGTTTAAAGGTATAGAAAAAGCAGACAGCATAACTATCGATCCACATAAATGGATGTTTTCACCTTACGATTGTGGCGCAGTCATTTACAAAAACCCAGAATTAGCAAAACAAGCGCATTCTCAAGAGGGTTCTTATTTAGAAATTTTTAAAGATGAAGGGGCACACGGATTCAATCCAACCGATTACCAAATACAATTAACAAGAAGGGTTAGAGGGTTGCCATTATGGTTTTCATTGGCTACTCATGGCACAAATAGATATAAAGAAGCTGTAGAACGCGGCATTGAATTAGCGAATATAGCGGGCAAAATGATTAAAGAGAATCCTAATTTAGAATTAGTTAGAGAACCAAGTTTATCTTGTGTGTTATACAGAAGAATTGGTTGGGAACCAGAAGACTATAAACATTGGACATACGAAAACCATAGAAAAGGGTTTGCGCTTGTAACTCCAACAAAATGGAAAAACGGCAATACATTTGAAACTGTTTCACGATTTTGTTTTATAAACCCTGATACCACAGAAAAAGATATAAAACTGATTTTAAAATCAATGAATTAAAAATTAATAAAAAAAATATATAACCTAATTCGTCAATAAAAAATCAATTCCTATTTTTGCGCATGCAACACGACAAGGTATTAATTTTAGACTTCGGATCGCAATACACACAACTTATTGCCCGTAGAGTTAGGGAACTCAACATTTACTCCGAAATTCATCCATTCAACAAAATTCCAACAAACATTCAAGATTACAAAGCTGTAATCTTATCTGGTAGCCCGTTTTCAGTAAGAGGTGAAGAGGCTTTACATCCAGATTTATCAGAAATAAGAGGTAAAAAACCATTATTGGCTGTATGTTATGGCGCTCAATACTTGGCTCATTTTTCTGGTGGAGAAGTAGCTCCTTCAAATACACGCGAGTATGGACGTGCAAATTTATCGTTTATTAAAGGTAATGAACCGTTTTTTGCTCATGTTCATACGGGAAGTCAAGTTTGGATGAGTCATAGTGATACCATAAAAAAACTACCAGAAAATGGGGTTCTAATTGCGAGTACACACGATGTTGAAAATGCGGCCTATAGAATTAATGGTGAAGAAACTTATGCGATTCAATTTCACCCAGAAGTATATCATTCTTCCGATGGAAAACAAATTCTAGAAAACTTTTTAGTAAGTATTGCAGGTCTACACCAAGATTGGACACCAGATTCTTTTGTGGAAGAAACGGTTGAAGCTATTCAAGAAAAAGTAGGCAACGATAAAGTCGTTTTAGGACTTTCAGGCGGTGTAGATTCTACAGTAGCAGCGGTTTTATTAAATAAAGCTATTGGTAAAAACTTATATTGCATTTTTGTTAATAACGGCTTACTTCGTAAAAATGAATTTGAAAATGTTTTAAATCAATACGAAGGCATGGGGCTTAATGTAAAAGGTGTTGATGCCTCCAAACGATTTTTAGATGCCTTAGCTGGAATTGAAGACCCAGAATTAAAACGAAAAGCAATAGGTAATGCATTTATTGAAGTTTTTGATGACGAAGCTCATAAACTTGAAGACGTTAAATGGTTAGCACAAGGAACTATTTATCCTGATGTTATAGAAAGTGTTTCTGCTACTGGCGGACCATCAGCAACTATAAAAAGTCACCATAATGTAGGTGGATTACCCGATTTTATGAAACTTAAAATTGTTGAGCCACTACGAGCTATATTTAAAGATGAAGTAAGACGAGTAGGAGCTACTTTAGGAATAGATCCAGAGCTTTTAGGTCGTCATCCATTTCCAGGACCAGGATTAGGTATTCGTATTTTAGGAGATATTACTGCTGAAAAAGTAAAAATGCTTCAAGAAGTAGATTATATTTTTATCAACGGACTCAAAGAATGGGGTTTATACGATAAAGTGTGGCAAGCTGGTGCTATGTTATTGCCTGTAAATAGTGTAGGAGTAATGGGAGATGAGCGTACTTACGAAAAATGTGTTGCTCTTAGAGCTGTTGAAAGCACCGATGGAATGACTGCCGATTGGGTTAATTTACCTTACGAATTCCTTCAAAAAACATCAAACGATATAATAAATAAAGTTAAAGGCGTTAATAGAGTAGTATATGATATAAGCTCTAAACCTCCAGCAACTATTGAATGGGAATAATTTCCATTTTGGCATGCTATATGTAATAGTAAAAATATATGCTTGCTTTTTAATTAAGAAGTAATCGTCTTTATTATAAAAACAAACGTATATAATTAAATTAAGCAGGTTTTATTATATTTATATCAAGCAGATAATTACAATATGAACAGATTTTTATTAGTATTTATTTTAGTTTTAGCATTTAGTTTTACTTCTGTTAATGCACAAAATTTTAGCACACATCAAGTTAAAGAAGGCGAAACTGTAGAAAGTATAGCAAAACGTTATTATGTAACCCCTTCAGATATTTATGGCTTAAATCCAGATGCAAAAAATGAGTTAAAAGCTAATACTATTTTAATCATTCCACTTTCTAAGGCTAATAAACCAGAAGTTACTATTGTAAAAGAGTTACAAGGTTTTAGAGAGCATAAAACCAGACGTAAAGAAACGCTTTATAGCTTATCAAAAAAATATGATATTTCAGAAGATGAAATAAAAAAGCATAATACGTTCCTTTATGCAAATCCATTACGTAAAGGTGATAAAATTCAAATACCAATTTATAAAATTACTGAAGTTGTAGAGGAAAACCCTCTTACACAAGAATATACTGTTCAACCTAAAGAAGGTAAATGGCGTATTGCTTATAAGTTTGGAATTTCTGTAAATGAATTAGAAATACTTAATCCAGATATGGGTGAGGTTTTAAAAGAAGGACAAGTAATTAATGTACCAAACATAGAAACCGAAGAAGTAAAAGAGGTTGATGAAAAATACAGCTACTACAAAGTATTACCAAAAGAAGGGTTTTACCGTTTAAAGCTTAAACTAGGTTTAGAGCAATCTGAAATTGAAACACTAAATCCTGGTTTGGCAGAAACAGGTTTAAAAAACGGTATGATTTTAAAAATACCGTACTCAAATTTGGCTAATGGTGTTATTCAAGCAGATTCAGCGCGTATTAATTTAATTGATAGTATTTCAGATTTTAATACAAAACATATAGCGGTTATGCTTCCTTTTAGATTAAACCGTGTAGATTTTGATAATAGTTCAGATACAAAAAGTAGTATAAAAAAAGACCCGTATTTAAATGCATCTTTAGATTTTTATTCAGGGGTTTTAATGGCAATAGATTCTTTAAAATCACTTGGAATTTCTTTAAAAGTTGATGTTTACGATACTAAGTATCAAGTAAGTGAAGTAGATAAAATACTTAACGAAAATAATTTTGAAGATGTTGATGCTGTTATTGGTCCATTAACACCAGATAGTTTTAACAAAGTGGCTTCAGAATTAAGGGTGTACAATACTCCGGTAATTTCTCCAATTGGTGAAAATTTAAAACTCTACGATAATGTTTTTCAGTCTAAACCATCAGCCGATTTATTGAAAAGCAAAGTGGTTAATTTTGTTAGAGCAGATAGTTTAATAAGTAATATCATTATTATTTCTGATACTAAAACTTCAGCGATAGCTAATGATCTTAAGCGCGAGTTTAATCAAGCTAAACAAGTATTTTCACGTAAGAACAAAAAAGGAGAAGACGAGTTTTTTGTCACAAAAGAAGATATAGAAGATGCTTTAAAACCGGGAAAAAACATTGTGTTCATAGAAACCACAAACGAAGGATTTGCCTCTAACGTTACAAGTGTTTTAGCATCGTTACATAAAAGGGTGAGTGAGGAAGTAGAGCAAGAACCTTCAGAAATTGTACTGGTTACAACTAATATTAATTCTGCTTTTGAAGGCGATCAAATAAACAATACCCATTTATCAAAATTACAATTTCATTTTGCAACCACTTCAAAAGAGTATAGCGAGAATGATAATAACGCATTTGTAAAAAAATACGATAAAATTTATAACATTACACCAAATAAAAGAGCTGTTAAAGGCTTCGATTTAACTATGGATGTAGTGTTACGATTAGTATCATCAGAAGATTTATATATGTCTGTTAAAAACGCACCTTTAACAGAATATGTAGAAAATAAGTTTGCTTACAAAAAGAAGCTTTTTGGAGGGTATTATAACGATACTGTTTATCTTGTAAAGTACGACGATTTAACTATTGTTGAGGTAAAGCAATAAGCAATTAAGCTTATCGTTTTATATTAAAATAGTTTTTCTGTGCTTAGAATTTTCTTTATTATATGTTTGTTTTTAAGTGTTCATAACGATGAACCCGTAATTTCCTGGAATGAATCTTACAAATTATCCTGGAACGATTTTAAAGCACAACCTAATAATAGATCTAGTGCTGTAGCTATAACTGCTTCGGGTATTACTTTTGGATTTTCTATAACGCAAACCGATAGTAATAAAGTGGTTAGTTTTACAACCGAAGTACACGCTCATTTTTATCCAGAGCAATCTTGGTATAAAATAGAATTAGCAGATCATCATGTGTTAGGGCACGAACAATTACATTTTGATATTACCGAATTACATACCCGAAAATTTAGGCAAAGAATTAGCCAATTAAAAGTATCTAATAGCATAAGAAGTGAGTTAAAGCAGTTACACGATACTATTAATAAAGAACTTGCACAAATGCAAAATAAGTACGACAGTGAAACCGATTATTCCAGAAATTTTGAAACGCAGGCAGAATGGAAAATTTATGTTGAGACAGAACTTAAAAAACTTTCAAAATACAAATCTGTTGATTAAACCTTACGTCATTGCGAAGGAGGAACGACTGTGGCAATCTGTTTAATAAAATCTTTTATTTATGTTACCAGATAAACAATTTTTAATTGATTTAGCACATACCAAAATGCCTTATGGCAAGTATAAAGACAGGTATTTAATAGATTTACCAGAGTATTATGTGGTTTGGTATCATAGCAAAGGTTTTCCAAAAGGGAAGTTAGGCGATATGCTTACACAGGTTTACGAGCTTAAATTAAACGGATTAGAAGATTTAATACGGAATATTAAAAAACAATATCCTAAAAGATAAATTTTGATTTTCGTTTAACTAAAACGAGCAATTTTTTTTATACGGTGTTGGCAGTAGTTTTTTACCATTTCCCATAAAATGATGAAATATCAAAATAATATGAAATCTCTTGTCCGTCTGCTTTTTTAAATTTTAATTCATCATAAGGTTTTCCTTTGTGTTCAATTAATGCTTGACCTAACAATTGGCAACCTTGACATTTATTTCTGGCAAATTCATACTCTTCTGCAATACTTTTAACCTTAACTGCATTTTCTATAGACAAACCATCTTTGACAGATTTTCTTGATTTTGCATTTGAAGATCTTGTGTCAATAAAAGTGTAATTTTTGTCCTCAAAGTCGACATCTGTATTAAACATTTCAAATTTAACTTGGTCTTTGTTTAGAACAACATATTTATAACTATCAGTTTTGTCAGAATTTGTATGATATTCATAAAATTTATTTCCTTCAACCCACCAGTTTCCTTTTTCAATAAATTCATCGGTTTCTCCATCGTAAATAGTTTTAAAATTTAGTGTAAATGTTCCATCATCATCCCTTGTCATCAGCCATTCTTTTTTTAGCCCCTTAACTTGTTTGTCATTTTCAGAACCTTCCCAATTCCCAACAAGTTTTTTATCAATTTGTTTTCCGTTAGTTAATGTCTTAATCGAAGAGCAAGAACTTAAAGTCAATATTAATATTAAAGAAATTGATAAAATATTTTTGAATTTATTCATAATGTTTGTTTTAATTACTGCCAATGCGATGATATGACGTCGTTCTTTAATGACTTATATCAATCGTTAAACTAAGGTAGCTGAAAAATTTAATATAGTCAAGTTGAGCAGATTTTCTATTTTTTATAGTATGTAATGTATTCAATAGCAAACCGTTCTCCTATTAATCGTTGTCCTTCTGCATTAAAATGAATCTTATCGCCTTTATCTTTTAAATCTGTAGTTTTAATTAAAAAAGTATGTTTATCGGTTAAAGTATACTGTTTTATTTGAGTATTTATATTTTGCCAACTTTCATTATCTGTAGAGTAGCTTCCAAGTTCGGCTATTAAAATAGGGAGTCTTTTATCTTCTGTTATTGTTCTGAATTTAGAAAATAGCTCCCCTAATTTTTCTTGATAACCATTAGAGTTACCAGTATCACTTTCTCCTTGATGCCATAAAACACCTTTAATTTGTCCAATACCTTTGCCTATTTCTACTTTTTGTTTGAAGTTAGTAAGCAATTGTACATCTCTGTGTACAGAATCGTTTATCCATTTGTTAATTGGGCTGCCACCAACAGCTGTTGGGATAAGCACTATAGAAACATCATCTGGTACGTGTTCTAAGAGCTTTTTACCAAATGAAAGGCCACAATCTAAACCTGTTAAATTGGGTTCATAAAAATGAAGCGGTTCTTTAGCCAAAACAACTTCATTCTGCTTATTTATTGTAAAAATACGGTTGGACGGTATGGTGTCTTGCGGTTCAACAAAACCACGTCCTGCCATATTAGATTGTCCTGCTAGTAGAAATACCCAAGTTTTCTTTTTTTTAGAAACTGGATGTGCAGAAACCACTTCTTTTGGAAAATTTTGAGTTCTTCCCAGTTTAGGTTTAAACATAGAATGTAGCCAATTTTTTGCTAAAGAAGGCCATGTTTCTGCAGCTATATTTCCCGGGCGCATACCATAACCGTGTCCGCCCTCTGGTAAAAAATGCAATTCTACAGGTATTTTATGATCGCGTAATGCAGTAGTCATAACAAGAGCACTATTTCCGTAAGGGTCATCGGCAGTTTCAAAAATAAAAAACGGAGGTGTTTTATCTGTAATAGTTAATTCTGGTGTTAAACTTCGGTTTTCTCCTTTATCTAAATATGCAGGGTAAATAAGTATTGAAAAATCCGGACGACTAGAAAGATTATCTAAATCATCAATTTTAGAGTAGGAGTCTGTAGTAAATCTAGTTGAAGCTCTTGCGGCTAAACTTCCTCCGGCAGAAAACCCTAAAACTCCTATTTTATCTGGGTTAATGTTATACTTTTTTGAATGCCCACGCACAATTCTTATAGCTCTTTGTATATCGTTTAATGCACCTTCTTGTTTTTCTGGTACTCGATATTCTAATACAAAAGCTGTGTATCCTAGTGTGTTTAGCCATTCGGCAATTTCATAACCTTCTTTATTTACAGTTAAATATTGATAGCCTCCACCAGGGCAAACAATAATACCAACATCAGAATCATTTCTCTTTTCAGGCTTAAAAACTGTTAAAGTAGGGTTTGTAATATCGGTTAATCGTATAACGTTTCCACTTCTATTATCAGTTTGTCTGGGTGGGTGTTTTGCTTTTTTTTCTCCTGGAACTTCATTGGGCCATAAATAAATAATGTCTTTTGTTTGTGAGTTTGCCAATGAAGAAAATAATAGAACAATTAAGAATAAGTTTGCTAAAAAACTATTTTTTAAGGTTGTCATTTTAATATATAGCTTAAGAGTTAAAGACTTTTGTAATCTGCAATCATTTTATCGGTTATGGCATTAAAATGCTCATCAACTATTTGATTTTCTGGTTTGTTATACCAAGCAACTATTTCTTTTACACCATCATGAAAAGATATTTGCGGATTAAATTCAGGTACCAATTTTTTAATTTTTGAATTATCAAAAATCATACTGTACATCTTGTCACCCAGTAAGCTATCTCCAATATTCTTATCGTATTTTGCAATAAATTCAGATGGTATTGTGACTAATTTAGCTTCAACACCCATTTCTTTTGCCATAATTCTGTAAATATCATTCCATGATAATAATTCGTTATTAGTAATATGGAAAGCTTCGTTAATGGCTTCTGGTTTTCCTAATAAGCCAATTAAACCAACTGCAAAATCGCGATGATTAGTAAATGTCCAGATTGATGAACCATCTCCATGTACAACTACTGGTAAGCCTTTTTTCATTCTATGTAAAACGGTGTAGCCACCTTCCATAGGAATTAAAGTTTTGTCGTAAGTGTGTGAAGGACGCACAATTGTGTATGGGAAGCCATTTTCTTTATATGCTTTTCGTAATAAATCTTCGCATGCAATTTTATTTTGTGAGTATTCCCAAACCGGATTGTATAACGGTGTGTCTTCAGTTACTGGTAAACGTTCTGGTGGTGTTTGATAAATAGATGCAGAACTTATAAAAACAAACTGTTTGGTTTTACCAGTAAATAGTTTAATATCGTTTTCAATATGCTCAGGTTCAAAGGCAATCCAATCTACAACAGCATCAAAGTTATGATTTTCAAGAGCTTTTTTGGTAGCTTCAAAATCTCTTATATCTGCGATTATTGTTTTCACACCTTCAATCTTTCTAAAGCTTTCACCTCTGTTTAGATGATATAAATCAATACCGCGTTTTACAGCTAATTCTGATGATGCAGAACTAATAATACCAGTTCCGCCAATAAATAGTACTTTCATGTGTTTTTTCTTATTGTTTTTCAATGGTCACATGTAACCTTTGTCAATTAAAATAATCATTCCAAGGTAAGTTTGATAATTATTTTAATTGTTTCGGTTTCATTTTGGTTTTTAAGTTAGAAAACTAAGATAGTGTCTTTTGTTGAAAAATTGCTTTCAAATAACTAAAACAATTCGCCAATAACTATTTTAATTTTGTAAATTTGCCTGCGTTTACAAGCGCAACATGACAACTACAACAAAATACATATTTGTAACCGGTGGTGTTACATCATCTCTTGGAAAAGGTATTATAGCAGCATCTCTGGCTAAATTACTTCAAGCACAAGGGTATAGGGTTACCATTCAAAAATTAGATCCTTATATAAATGTAGATCCAGGAACATTGAATCCATATGAACATGGCGAATGTTATGTAACCGAAGATGGTGCAGAAACCGATTTAGATTTAGGGCATTATGAACGTTTTTTAAACGTACCTACAAGTCAGGCAAATAATGTAACTACAGGTCGAATTTACCAAAGTGTTATAGATAAAGAAAGACGTGGCGAGTTTCTTGGAAAAACGGTACAGGTTGTTCCTCATATTACTGATGAGATTAAAGAACGTGTTCAAATTTTAGGAAAATCTGGAGATTATGATATAGTTATCACTGAAATTGGAGGAACAGTAGGTGATATAGAGTCCTTACCATATATAGAAGCAGTACGACAATTACGTTGGGATTTAGGTGAAAACAATGGTATTGTTATTCATTTAACATTGGTTCCTTATTTATCTGCTGCAGGCGAATTAAAAACAAAACCTACACAACATAGTGTAAAAACACTTATGGAAAGTGGAGTGCAAGCCGATATTTTGGTTTGTAGAACAGAACATGATTTACCAGACGATTTACGTAAAAAACTAGCTTTATTCTGTAATGTTAGGGAAGAGGCGGTTATTCAATCTATTGATGCTTCAACGATATACGATGTTCCAAATTTAATGTTGGAAGAAGGTTTAGATAAAGTGGTACTTAAAAAGTTAAATCTTAAAAGTACAAAGCCAGATATTGAAAATTGGAATAAGTTTTTAAAACGCCATAAAAATCCAACATCAGAAATCAATATAGGTTTAGTTGGTAAGTATGTTGAGTTGCAAGATTCATACAAATCTATTTTAGAATCCTTTATTCATGCAGGGGCAGAGAATGAAGTGAAAGTTAATATTGAGTCTATTCATTCAGAATATTTAAATAGCGATAATATTAAACTAAAATTATCTCATTTAGATGGTGTTTTAGTAGCTCCAGGTTTTGGTGAGCGAGGTATTGAAGGAAAAATTGATGCCGTAAAATATGTACGCGAGCATAAAATTCCTTTCTTAGGTATTTGTTTGGGTATGCAAATGGCAGTAATTGAATTTGCTAGAAACGTTTTGGGAATAGCAGATGCAGATTCTACCGAAATGAACCCTGATACAAAAAATCCTGTAATTGATTTAATGGAAGATCAAAAAACCATTACAGATAAAGGTGGAACCATGCGTTTAGGTGCTTGGGATTGTGACTTGAAAATGGGTAGCGCTGCACGCGATATTTACAAAGCAGAAAGTATTAAAGAGCGTCATCGCCATCGTTATGAGTTTAATAGTAAATACAAAGCGCAAATGGAAGCCGCTGGTATGGTAGCTTCTGGTTTAAATCCAGATACAGGTTTGGTAGAGATTATTGAATTGCCAGAGCATCCTTGGTTTGTAGGTGTTCAATATCACCCAGAATATAGAAGTACTGTTGCTAATCCACATCCGTTATTTGTAGCATTTGTAAAAGCAGCTTTAACTCATAAAAAAAAGAAAAAAGGTGTCAGTATGGCACAAAATAAATAGTGGATAGTTTTTTGATAAACTATTGTCATTCCTGTTTTTTTATAGGAATCTTTTAATTTACACGGAAAGAATACATGGAAGAAAAGAAATTAGACATTAATTCGGTAATAGGTTTCATACTTATTTTTGGAATATTAATGTATATGCTTTGGCAAAATCAACCAACGCCAGAAGAACTTGAAGCGCAAGAAAAGGCAAAACAAGAACAAGTTGAAGCAGAAAATAAAGCTAAAGAATTAGAACAAACCAAATTTACCACAGCAGAGGATTATGCAGTTGGAAGCGATGTGGATTCGCTTGAGTTAATCAAATTAAACAATAAACTAGGTGCTTTTGCATATTCAGCATTAAAATCTTCGAATGAAGAAACAAGTGTTGAAAGTGATTTGTTAGCATTAAAATTTAGTAACAAAGGAGGTTATCTTTCTGAGGTTAAACTAAAAAAGTTTGTTGATTTTGATTCTGTTCCTATCTATTTAATTAAGGACAATAATGCGTCTTTCAATATCAATTTCGGAACGACAGATAGTAGAATCTTAAATACTAAAGATTTACCATTTCAGCCTACAGTTACCAAAAATGGCGATGTAACTGTGGTTTCTATGAAGCTCAAAGTATCTGAAAGTAAATTTTTAGAGTACCGTTACGAGATTAAAGATAACGATTACATGATGGATTTTACAATCCGTTCTCAAGGTTTAAGCGATGTTATAAACAGTTCACAAGCTGTTAATTTAGATTGGGATTTAAAAGGATATCGTCATGCTAAAAGTATCTCTTACGAGAACAGATATACCGATATTCATTATGAATATGAAGATGGAAAAGACGATTATACAGGAGCAAGAGATGCAGATGAAGAAATTGAAGATATAACTTGGATAGGCTATAAGCAACACTTTTTTACTTCGGTTTTATTAACTGATACGCCTTTTAAAACAGCACAGATTAAAACTGAAAATTTAGTTGAAGACGAAGCTATTGATACAGTTTATACTAAGCAATTTGCATCTAAAATTCCTTTAGAATTACAAGGTGGAGAAATTAACCAAAGTATGGATTGGTATTATGGACCAAGTGATTACAAGGTTTTAAATGCTTACGATAGAAACTTAGATGAAATTGTACCATTTGGCTGGGGTATTTTTGGTTGGATAAACCGTTATGTTTTCATGCCTTTATTTGGTTTCTTAGGTGGTTTTATGCCTTATGGAATTGCTATTGTAGTTATGACCATTTTAGTGAAAATATTGTTGTCTTTTGTACAATACAAACAATTCTTGTCTCAGGCTAAGATGAAAATTTTAAAGCCAGAATTAGACGAAATTCGTGAGAAGTATAAAAACAATAAAATGAAAGCGCAACAAGAAACTATGGCGTTGCAAAATAAAGCAGGAGCAAGCCCAATGGCGGGTTGTTTACCAGCTTTAATACAGTTGCCTGTGTTTTATGCGTTGTTTCAATTCTTCCCTTCGGCGTTCGATTTAAGACAAAAAAGTTTCCTTTGGGCAGACGATTTATCATCGTACGATACGGTGGCAAACCTACCATTCAATATACCATTTTATGGAGACCACGTGAGTTTATTTCCGTTATTGGCATCTATAGCTATATTCTTTTATATGCGTTTAACAACGGGGCAACAAATGAATACGCAACCACAACAGGAAGGTATGCCAGATATGGCGAAAATGATGAAATATATGATGTATTTCTCACCAATAATGATGTTGTTTTTCTTTAATAACTATGCCTCTGGATTAAGTTTATACTATTTTATATCTAACTTAATTAGTATTGGAATCATTTTAGTGATTAAAAACTATATTCTCGATGAAGATAAAATTCATGCTCAAATTCAGGAAAACAAAAAGAAGCCAAAAAAACAAGGGCGTTTTCAGAAAAAAATGGCTGAAATGATGGAGCAGGCAGAAAAGCAAAAACAAGCTCAACAAAAACGTAAGTAAATCTTATATCAAATTATAAAAAGCTGTCAAAATGATTATTTTGGCAGCTTTTTTGTTATAAGAAAACAAAAATACAAGCGTTAATAATTTATAAATTCCGCGAAAGCGAAATAAACAATTTACAATGAAGATAGTATATAGCTTTTTAATTTTTCTAATTAATTATAGTTTCATATTTGCACAAGACATTAATCAATTTGATGCCAGTGGAAAACGCCACGGAATTTGGAAAAAGAATTTTGATGAGACTAAAGTATTAAGATACGAAGGCGAGTTTTTACACGGTAAAGAAGTTGGGCTTTTTAAATTTTATAAAAACATAAAAAATAAAGCTGTCTTAACGGCTACTAAGCAATTTAATGAGAATGATAATATTGCAGAAGTAAAGTTTTTATCTTCCAATGGAAAACTTATTAGCGAAGGACAAATGAATGGAAAACGTTACATAGGAACTTGGAAATACTACCAAAAAAATTCTGATAGGCTTTTAACTATCGAGCATTATAATGCAAATGGTAATTTAAATGGCGAGCGTTTGGTGTATTATCCAAACGGACAAATAGCAGAAAAACAAAACTATGTAGATGGTAAACTGGAAGGTTCTTCTTTATGGTATTCTGAAAAAAATGTAGTTTTAAAATCCTTTAATTATGTGAATGACGAGCTGCATGGAGAAGCAAAGTTTTTTAATCCAAAAGGTGAGCTAATTACCGAAGGTTTTTATAAAAAAGGAAAGAAACATGGTATTTGGAAGTTTTATGAAAATAACAAACTAGTTGAAGAAAAGGATTTTACTTATAAACCTAAATACATAAAAAAAACTCCTTAATTTCTTAAGGAGCCCTTTTTCATAGACAATTTTTAGTCGAACTATATTGCCTACAATCAACAAACCAAACTAACTATTATTAAGTATAATCTAAAATCATGTTTATGGTGGGGTCGCAACTTTAAAGATAGTTTTTGGTTATACAATTTTTATATTACATCAACAGCGATAATGCCCTGTAAATTGTATGTATCGTTTAAAGTTGCTTGAACCACCATGTTATTTATGCCGCTGTTTTTTTAATTATTTATTCACTAGGTAGTAAAACTTTATCTATTACATGCACAACACCGTTGGTTGCTAAAACATTTAATAGGCTTGGTACTAAACCTGCGGCAGGATCAGATCCTGAAGCGTCTTGAACAGTTAGATCACCTAAACTAATGGTAACATCTTGCTCGTTTAACATAGTTACATTACCATCAACTAAATCTGTTGAAAATACATTTACATTTGCTTGAACTACATGATGTGTTAGTATTCCTGCAACAACTGAAGGTTCTGCACCATTTATTGTTGCTAAATCTAAGCCAGCAGCTTCAAAAGCAGCATCTACAGGCGCGAAAACTGTGTATGGACCATCACCCGCAAAAAAGTCTGCTAAACCAGCTCTAGCTAAAGCAGCTGCCAACAATGTAAATTCAGCTGGATCACCACCAGCAAAATCACCTACTATTTCGTTTATTGTTTGCGTTGGTGGTAATAAAGTTCTATCAATAACATGAACTACACCATTAGAACCAACTATGTCGGTTGCTACAACTGTAGTTGTTCCATTTATTGAAACATCTCCACCAGCATTTGTTATATAAATATTTTCACCTCCCAATGTAGGTACACCAGCAGCAGCACCTGTTGTAGACGGTAGCATTGAAGCCATAACTGTTCCATCAACAACATGATATGCTAAAACAGCGTCAGCTCCATTTACATCTGTAATTCCAGCAGCTTCAAAAGCAGCATTAGTTGGAGCAAATAAAGTTAATCCTTCATCACTAGGACCATTCCCTAAAAGTAGTCCTAAGATGTCTGTATTAGCAGCTTGAACCGCTGCTATAAGCGTTGTAAAATCTTTGTTAAAATAAGCAGGAGCTACAATAGTACCAACTATTGGTAATATAGAAGGTGGAACTATAACACTATCAATAATATGAACAATACCGTTTGTTCCCTCTACATCGGCTGTAGTAACTGTTGCACCACTAATAGAAACTCCATTACTATCAGCAACTAAATTTGCTTCTTCACCATTAGCCATAGTGATTGGGCCAGTAGTAACAGCACTAGCTTCTACGGCAGCTGCTGTAAATACGTGATATTGTAAAACATTCTTTAATACATCTTCTGGAATATCATCGATAGAAGTTTGTCCAATGGCAGTTAATAGTGCAGCAAACGCATCATTATCTGGTGCAAAAACGGTGTAAGTTCCACTTTCGCTTAAAAGGGTTACAAGGTCAGGATACTTTACTAAAGCAGATACTAAGCTTGATAATTGAGGTGTTGCTTGTGCAAGTTCTACAATAGAATTTGTTGGTCCTGGATCAACAATTACTGTGTTGTCATCATCATTATTACAAGATAATGATAGTGATACCATCATAACTAGTAATAAAGTTTTTGTTAAAGCTGTTAATGTTTTCATTTTAAAGGTTTTTAAATTTGTTTAACAAAAGTATAAAAAACTTAAACAAAAAACCAAATTTTGTTTAAGTTTTTTTTAAAATAAGTAAACAAAATATTATTTTACCTATGATTTCGAGTCTACAGATTTATATGAAATCTTGTAATTATATGTATCTTTGTACACTAATTTTATTAAAATGAAACGCGTTATTATTGGGCTTTCTGGAGGCGTAGACTCTAGTGTTGCTGCATATTTGTTAAAGCAGCAAGGGTATGAGGTTATTGGTTTGTTTATGAAAAACTGGCATGATGATTCTGTGACTATATCTAATGAATGTCCGTGGTTAGATGATAGTAATGATGCCATGCTTGTTGCAGAAAAATTAGGTATCCCTTTTCAAACTGTAGATTTAAGTGAGCAATATAAAGAACGAATTGTTGATTATATGTTCAATGAATATGAAAAAGGAAGAACACCAAATCCAGATGTGCTTTGTAATAGAGAAATAAAGTTTGATGTTTTTATGAAAATAGCTCTAGATCTAGGAGCAGATTATGTTGCTACAGGACACTATTGCAGAAAAGGAACTATTCAAAAAAATGGGAAAGACATTTATCAATTGTTAGCAGGTATAGATGGTAATAAAGATCAATCTTATTTTTTATGTCAATTATCACAAGCGCAATTAGCAAAATCTTTATTTCCTATAGGTGAATTAACAAAACCAGAAGTAAGACAAATAGCTTCAGAAATTGGTTTAACAACAGCCGATAAAAAAGATTCTCAAGGACTTTGTTTTATTGGGAAAGTAAAGTTACCAGACTTTCTTCAACAGCAACTTAAACCAAAAGAAGGTGTTATTGTTGAAATTCCTAAGGAACAAGATATATTTAATGAAGTTCAACCACATTTTGATTCAGAAGAAGAAAAGCTGAAATTCTTATCTCGAAAAATTGATTACAAAGTTGATTATGGTAAAATAGTTGGTAAACATCAAGGCGCGCATTATTTCACTAAAGGCCAAAGAAAAGGTTTAGCGGTTGGTGGAACCGTAGAGCCATTATTTGTAATTGATACCGATGTTGAAGAAAATGTAATTTACACGGGGCAAGGTAAAGAGCATCCTGGTTTATTTAAAAAGGCTTTATTTGTTTCTAATGAAGAATTACACTGGGTTCGTGAAGACTTGGCTTTAAATACAGACGAAACTATGCAGGTTAAAGCTAGAATTCGTTACAGACAAGCTTTAGAAAATGCTACATTGCATAAAGTGGGTAGTGGTTTATATGTAGAATTTGAAGAATTTCAGTCTGCGATAACCGAAGGTCAATTTGTTGCTTGGTACAAAGACGATGAATTATTAGGTTCTGGAGTCATTTCATAATAAAAATTTATGCCAAATAGAATTACAGAGTTATTCAATATAAAATATCCAATTATTCAAGCAGGAATGGTTTGGAATAGTGGCTGGCGATTAGCTTCTGCAGCAAGTAATGCAGGTGTTTTAGGACTTTTAGGTGCAGGAAGTATGTATCCTGAAGTTCTTCGAGAACATATCCAAAAATGTAAAAAAGTTACTGATAAACCTTTTGGTGTAAATGTGCCTATGCTATATCCCAATATTCAGGAAATTATGGATATTATAGTTGAGGAGGATGTGAAAATAGTATTCACTTCTGCAGGAAATCCTAAAATTTGGACCAAATGGTTACAGGAAAAAGGTATAACCGTGGTTCATGTGGTAAGCAGTGTTAAGTTTGCTTTAAAAGCTCAAGAAGCTGGTGTTGATGGTGTTGTAGCTGAAGGTTTTGAAGCTGGGGGACATAACGGAAGAGATGAAACCACTACGCTTACTTTAATACCTATGGTAAAAGAACATATACACATTCCGCTAATTGCTGCAGGAGGTATTGCCACAGGAAAAGCGATGTTAGCTACAATGATTCTTGGAGCAGATGGCGTACAAGTAGGAAGCAGATTTGTAGCGAGTGAAGAAAGTTCTGCACATCAAGCTTTTAAACAGGTAGTTGTAGATGCCAAAGAAGGAGATACCCAATTAACTTTAAAAGAATTAGCACCAGTAAGATTAATAAAAAACAAGTTTTATAATGATATTCAAGAGCTTTATAAAACAGCTCCTTCACCAGAACAACTTAAAGAATTATTAGGGCGAGCTCGAGCAAAACTAGGTATGTTTGAAGGTGATTTAGATGAAGGAGAATTAGAAATTGGGCAAATATCTGGATTAATTCATGATATAAAACCTACTGCTGTAATAGTTGATGACATGATGCGTGAGTTTGAAGAGGCTAAACATATTGCTAAATCTTTATAGTAATAATCTTTCTTTGTTCTTTGAATCTGACTAATAATAATTTAATCAGAAATCAAACTCCAAGACATGACCCAAAATCTGGACAAATACGAGGTAAAACAACCCAAGTATGAATAAAGAACAGAATAATAAAAAGTAAGCCTATTAGCAACGCATGACTAATATAAACTTCATCTCCTTCGGGTTTAAGCTTTGGCCACAATAACCCAAAGCATCCAATTATAAATAATAAGAAAGGAACACCCGAGAAAAAAATTAGGAATTGTAAACTAAAATTGTCTTGTAAAATACCATAAAAGATAAAACCAACAATTACAGATAAAATCAATAAAACCCAATAGGTTATTTTGTTTTTACTCTTTTTAACACTAGACATTGTAATATGATTTTTAGAATTATCATTACTAAAAGTACATTACATAATGGTTATGCTAAATGATATATATCATTATTTGAAGTTACTTTAAAAATCAAAAAAAGGAGGAAAATAGCTTTTCCTCCTTAAAAATATTCGAAACTAAAAGCAAAATATTTTTAAATCCCTTTAAAATAAAAGCTAAATGTTCCTAATATGCTACTAATTTTAGAGAGATAGCTAACTAAAGCATAGCTAATATATAAAAAAATTCCTTCAATTTTGTTGGAATTTTCATATAATTATTAACATTTGTTAATTTTGAAAAAATTGTATAAGAATATGGCGAAATTGTTTAAAACGAGGCTTAAAAGTTTATTTTTGCCAGATGCAATTAAGGGATTACACAAAAGAATTTAAATATAATTGGCAATTAGCTTCACCTGTAATATTGGGTATGTTAGGGCATACTTTTGTGAGTTTTGTAGATAATATTATGGTGGGGCAACTGGGAACTGCAGAATTAGCTGCTGTTTCTTTAGGCAATAGCTTTATGTTTATCGCCATGTCTTTAGGTATTGGTTTTTCAACAGCTATTACACCTCTTATTGCCGAAGCAGATTCTGAGGGGAATTTTGTTAAGGGAAAATCATCTTTTAAAAATGGTTTGTTTTTATGTACAGTTTTAGGCGTTCTACTTTTTTTAATGGTATTTTTCGCAAAACCATTAATGTATTTTATGAAACAACCAGTTGAGGTTGTAGAATTAGCAATTCCGTATTTAGATTTGGTTGCAGTTTCTTTAATTCCACTAATTATTTTTCAAGGGTTTAAACAATTTAGCGATGGACTATCTATGACTAGATACCCTATGTACGCTACTATTGTGGCCAATATTATTAATATTATACTTAATTATCTGTTGATTTTTGGAAAGTTTGGTTTTCCTGAATTGGGAATTGTAGGTGCTGCTTACGGAACTTTAATTTCTAGAATTGTCATGGTCGGTTATTTATGGATCTTACTTAGAGGTAAAGAAAAATCAAAAGCTTTTGTAACCCATATTAAATTTTTTGTATTAGATAAATTAATGATTAAAAAAATCATCAATTTAGGTGCACCAAGCGCTATGCAAATGTTTTTTGAAGTTGCCATATTTACAGCAGCTATTTGGTTAAGTGGCTTATTGGGTAAAAATCCGCAAGCAGCAAATCAAATTGCGTTAAATTTATCGTCTATGACATTTATGGTCGCTATGGGTTTAAGTGTTGCATCTATGATTAGAGTTGGTAACCAAAAAGGATTGAAGGCTTACTCTGAGTTACGCCGAATAGCTTTTTCTTTATTTTTAATGGGAATTTTGTTTGCTGTTGCATTTGCTATTCTGTTCTTCTTATTTCATAATCAATTACCAAAAATTTATGTAGATTATGATGATGTTAAAAACATACTAGATAATACTGAAGTAGTAAGTATTGCATCTAAACTATTAATTGCTGCTGCAATTTTTCAAATTAGTGATAGCATTCAAGTGTTAGTTTTAGGTGCGCTTAGAGGATTGCAAGATGTTAAAATACCTACTATTATCACTTTTATTTCATATTGGTTAGTAGGTTTTCCAATTAGCTGGTTTTTAGGAAAAGAAAGTGCATATGGTAGCTTCGGCATTTGGTTAGGTTTGTTAGCAGGATTAACCACAGCTGCTATTTTATTGTATATTCGATTTAATTATCTAACTAAAAAGTTAATTTTGTCAAATAATAAATAATTATAAATGACACTTCCAAAATTTATATTAGGCGATAATACAGAATACCCAAATGCTATTTTTGTAATTCATACAGAGTTTCCCAGATTTATTATTAATCTTGAAAATGATGAAGTGGAATGGTTTGAAGATTTTGATGCTGACGACCAAAAGGAACTAGAGACAGAAACAGAAAACGCTATAAAAGAAGCAACAGAGTTTTATGATGCTGAAATAGCAAAGTATGATGAATAAAGCGTAAATCATGTTAGACCAATTAGTAGAGATAGATAAAGAATTATTCATTTATTTAAATAGTTTAGGTACAGAAACCTGGGACAGTTTCTGGATGTTTTACACTACAAAATTTAATTGGATTCCTTTTTATGCAATTCTTGTGTACTTAATGTATAGAAAGTTAAATACTAAAATGTTTATTTTAACATTAGTAGTAGTTGCACTAATGATTACGTTCACAGATCAGGTTTCTAATTTGTTTAAAAACGTTTTTGTAAGGCGTCCAAGACCTTGCCATAACGATGAAGTTTTTAGCGTTATGCGATTAGTAAAATCTTATTGTGGCGGAAAATTTGGTTACTTCTCGGGTCATGCATCAAACTCTATGGCAGTTGCTATTTTTACGGGATTTATGCTAAAAGAAAAATATAAATATTTAATCTATTTTATGATTATTTGGGCTGCAGCTATGGGTTACAGTAGAATTTATATTGGAGTGCATTATCCTTTAGATGTGCTTTCGGGAGCATTGTTTGGTGCGCTTTCAGGTTATATATTTTATAGGTTGGATAAGTACATACAAAGTAAATTTCAATTAAAATAGTATTAAAAAACTACTTCAATTTTAAAAGATAATCAGCGGCAGCAAAAGGAGTTGTTTTATTATTTTCAATAAGTTTTAGTTGTTCAGATAATGCCTTTTTAATTTTTGGCGTATTGAAAAATTCTGATTTTAATTGCTCTTCTATAGTTTGAATAAGCCAATATTTATTTTGATCATTCCGTTTTTGGTTAAAGTAATTATTATTAGAAGTTAAGTCAATATATTCTAAAATAATCTCCCAAATAGTATCAATACCTTCATTTTTTATAGCACTGCAAACCGTTACTTTTGGTTGCCATTCTGATGATTTTTCAGGGTAGAGGTGAAGCGCTCTATTAAATTCTACTTTAGCTAGTTTTGCACGTTTTAAGTTATCACCATCTGCTTTGTTTATGGCAATAGCATCAGCCATTTCTATGATACCACGTTTTATACCTTGTAGTTCATCACCAGCTCCAGCAAGTTTTAAAAGTAAAAAGAAATCTACCATACTGTGTACGGTGGTTTCACTTTGTCCCACGCCCACCGTTTCTATAATAATTACATCAAAACCAGCAGCTTCACATAAAATAATGGATTCTCTGGTTTTACGAGCAACACCTCCCAGAGATTCTCCAGAAGCCGAAGGTCTAATAAAAGCATTTTCGTCTTTTACTAAATCTTCCATTCGGGTTTTATCTCCCAGAATACTCCCTTTTGTAATAGAACTGGTAGGGTCTATAGCAAGAACAGCAACACGTTTTCCTAAAGAGGTTAAGTGTTTACCAAAAGTTTCTATAAATGTACTTTTTCCAACGCCTGGAACTCCTGTAATACCTATTCGTATGGAATTATTTGCATGAGGTAAACAGTTTTTTAAAATCGTGTTGGCTTTATCTAAATGTTTTGGGTTTTTACTTTCTACAAGTGTAATGGCTCTACTTAATGCTGTAATATCTTTATTTAAAATAGATTTAGTTAACGAATCTGTATCAATTTCCGCTTTGCGTTTATCTTTAATTGATTTAATAGAAGTTGCATTAGTTATTTCTGATACAGAAACACCTTTTTTTTCTTCTAATGCTGATTTGTTTTTTTTGGACACGCGTAAAGAAAAGTTTGTCTAATTTACGGTTTTAGTTTTTATTTTGAATTTACATTCCAACAGATTCATAAATATAACAGATGCCACTTTCCGGATTAATAAAATATCTTGAACTATCAAATTCATTATTTTGGTCTTTTGCATAAATTATATAGCTTTCGTCAGTTTTAAACCAATTGGGTAGTGTAGTCCATTGAGACCAATCATTATTTATTGTATCAATTTCAAGTTTGTTATATTCAACAAATTCAAAAAACCATCTATTGTTTGATTTTAATTTTAGAAATAATTCATATTCTAAAGAGAAATGTGGTGATTGATAATATTCACCCTCAATCAATTCTATTTCTTCAGGAGGTTCATTTCCAGACCAATATTTAAATGCCTTTTTAGCATTTTTTGTCTTCACAGGAAAACAACTAGTAAAAAAAATCAGAAAACTAAAAAATATTAATTTTTTCATTTTTACAGTCACTAGAATTATTTAAGCGGTACAGCCACCTTAATATCATCCCAAGCCATGGTTAAAAACAGGTTATCGGTTGAGTTATCAAAAGCTATAGTGAATTGTTCTACGGTTTTATCTAATTCCTGCACAGGAACTTCAATACTTACTACATCATAATTAGGATCCCACATGGGTTTCATTTCAGCATTAACACCCCAAGAGTATTGTTTTGAGTTAAAAATAACAGTCCAAACCGAATCTTTTGGTACTGTCCAAAGTGTATATTTTCCAGAGGCTAAATGCATATTACCAACTTCTAAGTCTTTATTAGTTTCAAAAGTTGTCGCCTCATTTGCACCAGTACGCCATACTTGATTGTATGGAACTAAAGCGCCAAAAATTTCACGATTCTTTTTAAAAGGCCTATTGTAAAATACTCTAAGTTTTAAATCATTCAACTCAAATTTTACAGTGTCTTTAGGACTCAGTCGTTTTGCAAAAATATTTTCAACTAATGTTGAATACAAAAATAAGCCTAATGCTATAACGGATAGAATAATTAAAATGCGTTTCAAAAAGGTGTTCATAAAGAGCAATTTATTAAGAAGTAAAGATACTTTAAAAAGACATAATTTAAGAATTACAAACGCAAATTTCTTTAGTTTTGTTATTATTCAAATAAAAAAATATTCGTTTTTGCAACACTACCTTTTTTTAATCGTCTTTAAAACGAACTAACATAAACCAAAAGTAGAATTAGCATGTTTAAAGTTGACATTATTGAACAATGTAAACAAAACAACCGCAAAGCACAATTGCAGTTATACAACCAGTACTGCGATGGTATGTATATAGTTGCTAAACGGTTTTTAAAAGATGCTGCTGATGCTGAAGATGTGGTACAAGAAGCTTTTATAAAAGCGTTTACTAAACTACATCAATATAAAGCTGAAGTTACTTTTGGGGCATGGTTAAAACGTATTGTTATTAATAAAAGTATCGACTTTTTAAAATCTAAAAAACAACAGCTTGTTGAGTTAGAAGAGGTGCACCTAAAAGTAGTTGATACACCTAAAGATGACAAATGGTTAGTAGAAGATACAATTACATTAAACGATGTAAAAGAAGCAATTAATAAATTACCAGATAAGTATCAATATGTTGTTATGCTCTATTTAATTGAAGGTTATGACCATCAGGAAATAGCTGAGATTTTGAACATCTCAGAAGTAGCATCACGAACACAATTATCAAGAGGTAAAGTAAAATTACAAGAACTGTTAACACTAAAAAAGAATGGCACGAGACATTAGAGAGTTATTTAAAGATGATAAAATAGCACACGAGAAGATGCCAGAAAATCATCAAGATCGATTTCTTAAAAAACTGGATGAATCTCTTCCCGTAACAAAACGCTCAACATTTCTATGGATGCAAATTGCAGCTAGTGTTGTGGTGCTTTTAGGTTTAAGTTATGGTGCTTTCAAATTTTTTCAACCGCAAACAGGTGATTTACCAACAGAAGTAGTTGCAACTAATACTGTTGAAACTAAAACTCTAGGCGATATTTCGCCAGGGCTAAAAAAGGTAGAAGACTATTATTTGGCAAGTATTAATTTAGAGTTATCTAAAATGACTTATACCACAGAGACTAAAGAGTTATTTGACGACTATTTAGAACAATTAGACAAACTTGATAAAGAGTATAAACGCTTATTAGTTGATTTAACAGAATCTGGACCTAGTGAGTTAACTGTAAATGCATTAATTGATAATTTAAAATTTCGTTTAAACCTTTTGTATCGATTAAGATCGCAGTTAAAAGAATTAAACACTTCTGATGAAGGAGTAACACAATCAATCTAAAAAAAATCAAAAAATGAACAATTCTATTATAAAAATGAAATTATTCGCATTATGCTTTCTAATAACCGGAGGCTTAATAGCACAGCAAAAATTGAATAAGGTATCTCAGTCTATTAAAGTTGATAAAGATGTTGTTATTGATTTAAACACAAGCCATACCAATATTATTATTGATACTTGGAATAAAAGCACTGTTGAAATTGAAGCTTATATAGAAGGCGAAAAATTAAGTAAAGAAGAACTTGAAGATGCTTTAAAATCTTGGGATGTAGATATTGATGCTTCAACAAATGAAGTTTCAATAAGAACAAGAGGAGGAGGCTCAACACTTTGGGCTTACAGAACTAGTGATAAGGGCGATAATGAAGCTGTAAATGCTATGTTAAAAGAATTAAAGTTTGAGATAGCAGATTTACCAGAAATGAATTTCGATTTTCATTTTGAAATGCCAGAAATAGCAGAAATGCCAGAGTTTCCAGAGTTACCAGAATTGCCAGAAGGAGTTGGAGCTATAGTATTTGATTATGAAGCTTATAAAAAAGACGGTGATAAGTACCTAGAAGAATACTCTAAGAGATTTGAATCGCTTTATGGTGAAGATTATGCTAAAAAAATGGAAGCTTGGGGAGAAAAATTTGGAAAAGAATGGGGAGAGAAATATGGGAAACAAATGGAAGAATGGGCTAAAAAATTTGAAGAACAAATGAATAGTGAGGAGTATGCAAAGAAAATGGAAGCATGGGGTGAAAAGTTTGGAGAAGATTATGCTAAAAAAATGGAAGCTTGGGGTGAGCGCTATGCAGCTCAAATGGAAAGACAAGCCGAAAGAATAGAAGCACAGGTTGAACGCACTCAAGCACAAAAAGAACGATTACAAAACATGCATGAGAAGCGTGCAGAAATACATAAAAAAATGGCAAAAGAGCGTGAGAAGCGAGCTAAAGAACGTTCAATACTTGCAAAAGAACGCCAGAAAAAAGTAGAAAAGTTATTTGATGACAAATCTAATAATAATGTTAAGAAAACGATTAAAATAAAAATGCCTAAAGGCGCAAAACTTAAAGTTAATGTACGTCATGGCGAAATTGAATTTGCAGCGAATATAGATAACTTAAAAGCAGATTTATCGTATTCTAAGTTTACAGCACATAGCGTTAATGGAGGTTCTACTTCCATTAATGCTTCTTATTCTCCAGTTTATGTAACCAATTGGAATTTAGGTGAGTTAAACCTAAATTATGTTAAAGCAGCTGAGTTAAAAAATGTAAAGCATTTAGTTTTAAACACAACATCATCAAATATTGATATTGCAAACTTATCTGGAAGTGCTGTAATTGATAGTAATATTGGTGATTTAAATATTTTGAATATAGAAGATACATTCAATAATTTAAATATAATTCTTCAAAATAATGATGTAGTTATAAAGTTACCTAAAGTGCTTTATAATTTTCAATATAAAGGTACGCGTTCAAGATTTTCTTATCCAGAAAAATCTTCAAATAGTAATGTGTCTAATTTTTCTTCAGGAGATTTGGCAAGTGGTAAAAGCATTGTTGTAAATGCTAAGTATAGCAATGTGACTATGCAATAATGATCTTTTTTTACAAGATACATTAACAACTTATCCTCCAATATTCCATTTCTCTCCTAATTTTAAACCCTAATTTTTTGTACAAGGCAATGGGGCCTAAATTGTTTACATCTACATGTAAATAAGGTGTTTTATTTTTTTTAAATATTTCGTTAGAAGTATGCGTGATTAACTGTTTTGCGTAACCTTTTCCAACATGGTCTGGATGCGTAATTACCGCACTTATTTCAATAAAATTTTTGGATTGAAAACGCTCTCCTGTAACAGCTATAAGTTTTCCATTTTTAAAAATACCATAGTATGTTCCTAACTCATTTGTTTTGGCCTTAAAAAAATGAGGATACACAAGTTTAACCAAATCTATTAATTGTTCGTAATGTGATTTGTTTAGCTTTACAATTTCTTGGTTAATAGGTATTTGTAAGGGCTCGTAAATAATCATTTGATAGCCAACATACCTTACAGCAGCTTTAAAATCTTTTGGCATTTTAGGCTTATTGCCAACAATAAAAAAGTCTTTGGTTAATTTTGAGTATTCTTTTATAGCATTAGATGTGTCTGAATCATTTATAAAAGCACCAAAAGGGGCAAAATGTGGATGATAAAACTTCACATTGCCATAATCTATACACTCTTTAATATGGGTGTCTGTTAAGGCATTCCAAACCGGATTGTCCAACTCAACTTCATTTATTTTCATTTTATTTTAAGGCTCTATAATTTTTTGTTCTAATTTCTCAACAATAGTTTCTAATGGTGTTGTATAATCAAACCAAAGGGTTTCTTCGTTTTTTTTGAACCAAGTAAGTTGTCGTTTAGCAAAACGACGAGTATTTTTTTTAATTTCAGAAACAGCAAAATCTAATTCCCATTCGCCATCTAAATAATTAAATAACTCTTTATAGCCTACCGTATTTAAAGCATTTAAGTTTTTGAAAGGAAGTAAGCTTTTTACTTCTTCGAGTAAACCTTGTTGCATCATAATGTCAACACGTTTATTAATACGGTTATAAATTAGCTCTCTTTCTGCAGTAAGCCCAACGCTAATAGTTTTAAAAGGACGTTTATTTTTTTCTTTATTAAGAAATGAAGAATATGGTTTCCCAGACCCAATACAAATTTCTAAAGCTCTAATTACCCGATGTGGATTATCAATAGCTATCGATTCATATGATACTTTATCGAGTTCTTTTAGTTGTTTTTGTAGTGATTGGATACCTTCTTTTTCTAGCTTAATATTTAGTTCTTGTCTAATACTTTTATCTACCTCAGGAAAATCATCTAAACCTTTGGTAACAGCACCTACATACAAGCCAGAACCACCAACCATGATAACAATATCTTGGGTTTTAAAAAGTTGGTTTAATGTTTTAATAGCATCTTTTTCAAAAGCTCCAACATTATAATCTTCAGTAATTGATTTGTGGTGAATAAAATGATGTTTAGCAGCTGATAATTCATCTGGAGTAGGAGCAGCAGTGCCTATTTGCATTTCGCTGAAGAATTGACGAGAATCTGCCGAAATTATTTCAGAATTAAAATGATTAGCAAGTTTTATGCTTAAAGCTGTTTTACCAATGGCTGTTGGTCCAACAATGGAAATAAGATATTTATCTACTGTTTTCAGAAGTTATATTAAAATTAGTGTACAATTTCTGCTCCACAAACATAACAGTATTTAGCTTCTTTTCTAATATCGTTTGTTAAGCATTCTGGACAAGTTTTAGTATCAGGAATTAAATCTTTCTCTTTTTTAGGTTCTTTTTTTTGATTAGCAAACTCTGCAGTTACAATTCCTGTTGGTACAGCAATTATTCCATAACCAATAATCATAATTAAAGAGGCAATAAATTGCCCAAGTGAAGTAACTGGCGCAATGTCGCCATAACCAACGGTTGTTAAGGTAACTATAGCCCAATACACACTTCTTGGAATACTTGTAAATCCACTATCTTGTTCACTTTCCACTAAATACATCACCGTGCCAAGAATAATACAAAGTATTACAACAAAAGAAACAAATACTGCAATTTTAACTCTACTTGCCTTTAATGCTTTTATAAAATTATTAGATTCACCCATAAATCTAGCTAATTTTAAAATTCTAAAAACGCGCATTAAACGTAACGCTCTTAGTGCAACTAATGAGTGTGAGCCTACTAAAAAGAATGATAAATATTTAGGTACAGTAGATAGTAAATCTATAATTCCATAGAAGCTAAAAATGTACTTTTTAGGACTAGAGTTGGTAATGATTCTTAAAATATATTCTATTGTGAAAAGAATGGTAATTATCCACTCTGCAATGTTAAGAAAGTCATGATACTTTTTATCAATACTATTAACACTTTCTAGCATTACCAGTAAAATACTTGCAAGAATTACTACTAAAAGAACAAGATCAAATAACTTACCAGCAGGAGTATCTGAATGGTAAATTATTTTATAGATTCTAGCTTTCCAGTGTTTATCAAAGAAGTTTTTCATCATGTCAAATGTAACAAAAAGATTAGTTATGTTAATTATTAGATTTTAACTCAACTATCTTAACTCTTTTATTTTTCCTAATATAATTTTGAATAATATGTTGAGTATCTCTGTTGTTTTTCATGGGAGTAATGAGAGATTCTAAAACTTTAATATTATTGATTTGATAATTTAAATTAAAGAAACCTAACCCTTTAAAAATACCATTCTCAATTAAAATAGCACTGCGTTCATCAACATCTCGACCTCTGTCAATTATTACCATGTTTTTATTAGAATAACTGTTTTTGTTAATTAAAGTTTCTACACGTTTGTTGTATAATTCTGGAGATTCCTTTTGAATGCAAGCGCCTTCGCAAGTTTTTATTTCATAATTAAAACAACTGGTTTTAGTTTTATAAAGTCCTGTTAATTTTTGACAAAGACTGTAGTCTTCAACAGCTTTGGTTATAAAACTTTTTCCGCTTTGGCGATTACTAAAGGTAGTAATTGGTTTTTTTCTACCGTCTGCTACATCTATTTTTAAATTTATATAGTTGTTTTCATCTTTAAAACTATACAAAGCATGAGTAAAAATAGAACGTCTCAAGGCTCTATTAAAAATAGGCTTAACGCGTTTTATTTCTTCACTTTCTTTTAAAAGAGCAACAAGCTCGCTACCAGTTGCTTCGTAGGTTACAGTATGTACCTGAGTTTGTATTTTTTTTGATTTATGACTTGTACCAGTAAAATGCTGATTAATACGTTTTTTTATGTTGTTACTTTTACCAATGTAAATAATATCACCATTGGCATTATGAATGTAATACACTCCTGTAATTGATGGTAAATCTGCGATAATATCTAAATGCTTGGGCTCTAATTGTATTTTTGGATTTAAACGAATAGATTCCTGAATAATACTTTTATTAGAATCCTTATCTAAAAGCATTTTAAAAAGCTTAACAGTAGCCAAAGCATCACCAGATGCTCGATGTCTATCGGTTACAGGAATACCAAGTGAGCGCACTAATTTACCTAGACTATAAGAGGGTTGTTCTGGTATTAAATATTTTGAAAGTTCTACTGTACAAAGAGATTTTCGTTCATACTCAAAACCTAATCGTCTAAATTCTGTACATAAAATTCTGTAATCAAACTGAGCATTATGAGCTACAAGAATACACTCATCAGTAATTTCGACAATGCGTTTAGCTACTTCATAGAATTTTGGAGCGTTGCGCAACATACCACTATTTATACCTGTAAGATTTACTACAAATGGTTGAATGTCTCGTTCGGGGTTTACTAGGCTAATAAATTGGTCTACTACTTGATGACCATCATATTTGTAGATTGCAATTTCGGTTATTCCCTCTTCATTATACTTGCCTCCAGTGGTTTCTATGTCTAATATTGCGTACAAATATTTTAGTTAAAAGTTAAAAAGTAATAATTAAAAGTTAATTAGTTTTTGATTTCATGGTGTTAATTGTTGAAACTAACATTTTAATTAGTTCATTGTTATAACTTGTTAATTTTAGATGATTATCTAAATCAAGATAGCTAGTGTCTTTTAATAAAGATAACCAATAGTCCGTTTCGTTAGTTTCTTTTAAAGCAATACTCATTTTATTAATAAAATCTTTGTTTGATTGAGCAAATTCTGCTTCTCTAATATTTGCTCCTATAGACGTACCACTTTTCAATAATTGTCTTGATAAAGTAAATTCTTTATGTTTATATGAAATAGTTTTATAAATCTTTACAACCATAATAGCAAAATCATAGCTTTTATTTTTTAAAATAGATTCTTTCATAAAACTATTAACTTTTCACTTTTACTTATTAGTTTCGTATTCCAAATATACTACTTCCAACTCGAATCATTGTACTTCCACAGTCAATTGCTAATGGATAATCTCCACTCATTCCCATACTAATAGTTTGCAGGTTACAATTATCTAGTTTTACATCTTTTAAATTATCAAAAGTGGACTTTAATAGTTTAAATTCTTGTTCAACTTGCTTTTGGTTATCTGTAAAAGTTGCCATTCCCATAACACCAACAATATTGATGTTTTTTAATTTTGAAAAATCTTCAGATTGAATTATTTCTGATGCTTCCTGAGTTGTCATTCCAAATTTAGAATCTTCTTTAGCTATTTTTATTTGAAGCAAACAATCTATAACTCTATTATGTTTTTCAGCTTGTTTATTTATTTCTTTCAACAATTTAAAATTATCTACACCATGAATTAAACGCACAAAGCTTGCCATATATTTTACTTTATTGCGTTGTACATGTCCAATCATATGCCATTCAATATCGTTAGGCATTTGTTCATGCTTTTCAGCCATTTCCTGGATTTTGTTTTCTCCAAAAATACGCTGACCTGCATTGTAGGCTTCCATTAAATCGCTAATAGGTTTGGTTTTGGAAACAGCAACAAGTGTAACATGCTCAGGTAAGGTTGATTTTATATTGTTAAGGTTTTCTTGTATTGTCATTTTTTATTTCAATTATTCAGATTCTGAAACGAGTTCAGAATGACACAAGTGTCAAAATTCATAAATTGTTACTCCGCTGCGTAGTTTGGGCTCTATAAACGTACTTTTAGGTGGCATAGTTAAACCATTATCTGAAATAGCTTTTATTTCATCAACAGTTATGGGTACTAAACCAAATCCAACAGTGAATTCGCCATTATCTATTTTGCTTTTTATGTTTACCAAATCATTTTTTCCATGTGAATAATCTATTCGAGTATCATTACGTAAATCTGAAATACCTAGAATAGGTTCTAAAATAGTTTTAAACAGAATTTGAGTATCTAAAGCATCTAATGCGTTGTTAATTTTATAATTATGTTTTCTTAGATACAATGAGTAAAACTCACCATCTAAATACATGCTAAAATGATGTTTGTTATTTGGTTTGTATAGTTCTGAGCCTCTGTTTTCAATACGATACATCATATCTAACTTGATTAAAAAGGCTTCTTTTGAAAGTCCATTTAAGTCTTTTACTAATCTATTAAATTCATAGATTTTTAAATCAGATTCAGGAATTAAATAACTCATAAAAAAGTTATAAGGCTCATTGCCTTTATGTTGTTTGTTTTCTGATTTTAATGCTTCTGAAAGTAAAAATGACGACGCAGATCTATGATGACCATCTGCAATATATATAGTTTCAATAGCTTCAAACTCATTCTGAATAGTCTTGATAAACTCTAAATCATCAACAATCCATAAATAGTGTGTGTCTCTAAAGTGAGTGGTGAATTCAAATTCTGCTCGTTCTTTTTGGACTTCAGATATAATATTAGCAATCACATCATTATCAGGATAGGTGAGAAGTACGGGTTCTGCATTAAACCCTACAGTTTTTAGATAATCTTTAAAGATGTTTTCGCGATATTCAATAGTATCTTCATGCTTTTTAATAATATCTTTTTTGTAGTCTTCAGAGCTTGTTGCTGCTACTATACCAGAAAAGGCATTACCATCTCTATTTACAATTTTATAAATGTAGTAGTTAGGTGTATTGTCTTGAATAAAGATACCGTCCTCTTTAAACTCTTGATACCTGTTTCTTACTAAGCTATAGCGTTCTTTTCCGCTAATTTGTTTGTCGTATTTATATCCAGGATTTACAATATGTAAAAAAGAAAACGGATTGTAATCTAATCGAGCTTCTAGTTCGTCTTGTGTATAACTTTGATAGGAGCGAGAAGCAACCAAGCTTACTTTATCTCTAGTTGGTCTTATTGCTTTAAACGGAAGTACTTTTGCCATGGAATTTTAATCTGTCATTACGAGGAGTTTGGCGACGTGGTAATCTACTAGTTTTAAGTTTCAATTTAAAAGATTGCTTCATCATTCTTCCTCGCAATGACGTTTTTCTTATTTTAAAAACTGCTTAGCAACTTTTTCTGCTTTTCTACTTTCAGAATAATCATAAAAACCTTCACCAGATTTTACGCCTAATTTACCAGCTCTAACCATATTTACCAATAACGGACAAGGTGCATATTTTGGATTTTTAAAACCATCATACATCACATTTAAAATTGATAAGCATACATCTAAACCAATAAAATCGGCTAACTGTAATGGTCCCATAGGATGCGCCATACCTAATTTCATTACGGTGTCAATTTCATAAACACCCGCAACACCGTTGTATAAGGTTTCAATAGATTCATTAAGCATTGGCATTAATATTCTATTGGCTACAAAACCTGGGTAATCATTAACCTCTACAGGAGTTTTTCCTAAAGTTTTAGATAACTCCATGATAGTTTTCGTAACATCATCACCGGTGCTATAACCTCTAATAATCTCTACCAATTTCATAATTGGAACAGGATTCATAAAATGCATTCCTATTACCTTTTCTGGTCTGGAAGTAACAGCAGCTATTTGTGTAATTGAAATAGACGATGTGTTAGTTGCCAGAATAGAGTCCTTTGGGCAATCTTCATCTAACTGCTTAAAAATTTTGAGTTTTAAATCTATATTTTCAGTAGCAGCTTCAACAACTAAATGAGTGTTTTTAACACCTTCAGTGATGTTGGTGAATGTTGAAATGTTTTCAAGAGTTTGAGCCTTGTCTGCTTCAGTAATTTTTTCTTTAGCTACCATTCTGTCTAAGTTTCTAGAGATGGTATCTAATCCTTTTTTTAATGAAGCTTCACTAATATCTATAAGCTGAACTTTAAATCCGGATTGTGCAAATGTATGCGCAATACCATTTCCCATGGTTCCTGCACCTATAACTGCTATGTTTTTCATTCAGAAATGTTTTTAAAAACAATTAATAATTTGAGTTGCAACGCGTAATGCTTCGGTGCCATCGTGAAGTGACACAATAGGAGTTGTGTTAGTGTTTATAGCATCAGCAAAAGCTTCTAATTCGTCTAAAATAGCATTGTTATCTTCAATTTTAGGATTATCAAAATAGATTTGCTTTTTAACTCCTTCGGCATTTTGAAGTATCATATCAAAATCTCCAGGATTTTCTGGTGCATCTTTCATTTTTACCACTTCACACTTTTTAGTTAAAAAATCTACAGAAATATATGCGTCCTTTTGAAAGAAACGTGCTTTTCGCATTTTTTTGAGTGAAATTCTACTAGCAGTTAAGTTGGCTACACAACCATTTTCAAATTCTAATCTTGCATTTGCAATATCTGGTGTATCACTAATTACAGATACACCACTTGCCGAAACATTTTTAACCTTAGACTTTACAATGCTGAGAATGATGTCTATATCATGAATCATTAAATCTAAAACCACAGGAACGTCTGTACCTCGCGGATTAAACTCAGCCAAACGGTGTGTTTCAATAAACATAGGAGATTTAATGTGATCTTTTACCGCTAAAAAAGCTGGATTAAAACGTTCTACATGTCCAACTTGCCCGCGTAAATTATTCTCAGCTAAAAGTTCTCTTATATGTTCTGCTTCTTCAACAGTATTGGTAATTGGTTTTTCAATAAAAATATGTTTGCCTTTTGCAATGGCTTGTTTTGCACAGTCATAATGTGAAAGTGTTGGTGTTACTATATCAACCATATCAACAGCATCGATAAGCTCTTCAACTGAATTAAAGAATTTATATCCAAATTCAGCTTCAACTTTTTTACCGTTTTCTTCATCGGCATCATAAAAACCAATAAGGTTGTATTTTTTGGATTGATTTAGAAGTCTTAAATGAATTTTCCCAAGATGACCAGCACCTAGTACTCCAGCTTTTAGCATAATTTTTTACGTTTTCAACAAAAATAAGATAATTAAATAATGAATTTAGTTTATTGAGATGAATTTTTTGACTGAATGTTACCAAAAATAAATTCTGAATAAATAGTTTCAAGCTTTAAAATGTTTGACTAATTTTAGCACACCAAATGCCACCAAAAATTGAAAGACACTTTTAAGCACAAAGGATTAAGACAAAAACTTGTTAACGTAATAAAAGCCAAAGGAATAACTGATAAAAAGGTTTTAAATGCTATTGGGAAAATACCAAGACATTTATTTATGGATTCTAGTTTTTTAGATCATGCTTATCAAGATAAGGCGTTTCCTATTGCTGCAGACCAAACTATTTCGCAACCTTACACCGTAGCTTTTCAAACAGAACTTATGCAAGTAAAACGCGGCGATAAAGTTTTAGAAATTGGTACAGGAAGTGGTTATCAAACTGCTGTTTTATGCGAATTGGGAGCAAAAGTTTATAGCATTGAACGCCAACAAGAATTGTTTAAAAAAACGAGTAAGTTTTTACCCAAATTAGGGTATCGTGCCAAGAAACTTATTTTTGGTGATGGTTATAAAGGCTTAAAAGAAGAAGCACCTTTTGATAGTATAATTGTAACTGCTGGTGCGCCTTTTGTGCCAAAACCATTATTGAGCCAGTTAAAAATAGGAGGTAGACTTGTTATTCCTGTTGGTGATGATGTACAAATCATGACACTTTTTATTAGAAAAGGTGCAAAAGAATTTGAGCAACACGAATATGGTGAGTTTAGGTTTGTGCCTTTACTGGAGGATAAGAATTAATTATCTAAAATATTAGTTTCAAAACCATCAATACTTTTGGTGTTTTTTTCTTCCCAATATGAATTGATTTTTTCTTTACCTTGTTTTATAGACCATGCATTTAATTGCCCGCGTTCTTCTTTAAAATCCATAAAAGGTATAGAATAACCACAAGAGGTTTGCACTAAATCTACATCTAATTCTATAATTTGTCTGGAGCCTACATTTTCTTCAAATAAACTGATGTGTTTTTGAAATTCAGCATCGCGTTCATGATATATTTTTGCATGCCCATAAAGTCTTAAAATAAGAGGTTTACCTTCAAAAGCACAAAACATAATTGTCATTCTATGATTCTTTAATAGATGAGCAGCTGTTTCGTTACCGCTTCCAGTTAAGTTTAACCAAACTAATTTGTTTGACCCTAAAACACGAAGTGTATCATGACCTTTAGGCGATACATTTACACGACCATCTTGCGCTGCAGTACCCACAAAAAAGATTTTTTGAGCTTCTATAAACTCTTGTAGTTCTGCTGTTATTTGTGGGAGTTGTTTGCTCATGAATTTTTAATGTTACGGTAAATATGTTTCAGGAATAGGCTTTTCTTTAGATTCTTGAGTCCAGTAAATGTTAATAATCCACCAACGTTTTCCATCATTTAATAACTGAATACTATTTATACCTCGCATAAAAGGTTTTTTGTCTGATTCACTGTAAAACGATTCGTAAGTACTAAAAACTTGGGTTATATTACCAAAAGTGTCTATTTTTCGATGTATTTCTTTTTCAAAAAAACCATTTTCAACTAACCATTTTCCAGAGCCTTTTATATAGTCTTCTGGAGACATGTAACGAACTTCATAAACCCTTTCTTTATTTTTTCCAGAAGGAATTAATTTAGCATTTGGTTTAAACAAATATTTAAATTGTTTCCAGTTGCGTTTAACTCCTTTTTCTCCAGAAATAACTGCATATAAGGTTTTAATGGTACTATCTAATGATAAAACAAGAGAACTATCAACTTTGTGTTCTATTAATTCTTCTTTTATGTCTTCTGAATCCCCTTGAGCGTGAATTAGTAATGTAAAAAGACTTAAAAATAGTGTTGCAAGTATTTTTTTCATTAGGTTAGGTTTTATAAATGCAAATTAAATAATTGATTAAGACTTACAGCGTTAACCAAGTCTTAAATTATTTATATATTTTCTTGATTCTGTCCAGATTACGTTTGTTATCTCTATCCTTTATAGTTTCACGTTTATCGTATAATTTTTTACCCTTTGCTAAAGCAATTTCTAGTTTAGCAAAGCCTTTTTCGTTTATATACAAACGCAACGGAACAATAGTGAGTCCTGTATTCTGTACTTCTTTATTAAGTTTTTTAAGCTCTTTTTTGTTTAAAAGTAACTTTCTTAATGCTTTTGGTTTATGGTTGTAGTAATTTCCAAAAGCATATTCTTCAATAGTCATATTTACCACAAAAAGTTCTCCACGATCATTAAACTCACAAAAGCTTTCTGCAATAGAGGCTTTACTATTTCTAATAGATTTAATTTCGGTACCAGTTAGTACAATACCAGCTGTATACTTATCTAAAATCTCGTATAGAAAGCGTGCTTTTTTATTTTGTATGTTTATGTTTTTTTGCATGTAAGGCAAAAGTACATGAATTTTTAAAAGTTAAAGAAAAATTAATCAGTTTTAAATTCACACAAATACTATTATTTTAGCTTATATGAAAAAACTATTTTTAGTTATTAGTGCTTTAACAATTCTATCATCTTGCACCAGTGTTAAAAAATATAACGAGCAAATTACCAGTTTGCATGCTGTTGAAGATTTACATAAAGATGTAGATAAGGTTTATAAACAGCTAAAAAAGCATCATCCTAAATTATACCAATACACTTCAAAAGAGGTTTTAGATTTTAAATTTGACAGCTTAAAAAAATCTATAAATACGCCAATTGACTCTCGAGATTTTTTTAAAAAACTAGCGCCTGTTGTTACTCATGTTAGGCAAGGACATGTTTCTGTAAGTTCTGTTGGTAGATGGTTTAAAAAGAAAGAACGTAAAGCCTTAAATAAACAGAAGTTTGAATTTTACGATTTAGATTTTGAATATTTAGAAGGCAAATTATGGGTTAAAAATAACATAGGAAAAGATTCTACAATTATAGGTAATGAAGTGCTTAAAATAAATGATGAATCTGCAGTGAACTTAGTTAACACTTACAAAACACGTTTTGCTTCAGATGGATACAATACAACATTGCACAACAGATTTGTTGGAAAAGGTTTTTCTACCTTCTATTATAAAGACAAAGGGTTTATAGATAGTTTAAAAGTTACTTTTAAATCGAAAGATTCAATATTTACTAAAACCTTCAGAAGAATTTCAAAAGAGAAGAAAAATAAAGTAGATTCAGTTTCAGTTAAAAAAGTTAAGCCTAAAAAGCTATCTAAAGGAGAAAAACAAACTAGACGATTAGCGAGAAAGAAAAGAAAAAAGGATAATAAAAAATACGGTTATTTAAACAAAAGAAAACAATACACCCGAAATTTTAATTTTATAGGAAAAGATAGTAGCGTAGCTTTTATGAAAATAAGAGGCTTTACTAACGGTAATTATAAAAAGTTTTACAAAGAAAGTTTTGCAAAATTAGATTCTGCAAAAAGCAAATACTTAGTTCTAGATTTAAGAGATAATGGAGGTGGTAGAATAGCAGAAATAGATTATTTGTATTCTTATTTAGCAAATGAACCCTATCAATTTATAACAGAAAGTGAAGTAAAAACTAGAATGCCGTTTTTAAAATCTTTTATGAGCAACACAACACCTAATAGCCTTAAAGTTGTAGGTGCTTTACTTTCTCCTTTAGTAATTTCTCATAATTTACTTAAAACAAAAAAACGAGAAGGTAAACTTTATTATAGGTTTAATAAACATTCAAAAATAAAAGAACACAATCCGTTACATTTTAAAGGAAAGATTTATGTGCTGATTAATGGGAATTCATTTTCGGCATCATCACTTATATCAACACATTTAAAAGCTACAGAAAGAGCAGTTTTTGTTGGAGAAGAAACAGGAGGAGCCTATAATGGTACAGTTGCTGGCATATACAAAATATATCAATTACCAACTTCAAAGCTTAAAATTAGAATGGGATTAATGCAAATTGAAGCGCCTCAAAAACAAAATCCAGATGGCTACGGTGTTAAACCAGATATTAAAATAGAACCAACAGTAGAAGATAGAAGATTGAAAAAAGATACAGAATTAGAATGGATATTAGCAGATATTGAGAAAAATGAAGGTTAATTTTTAAATTAATAAAATTACTTTTTAAAATCTATTTTTATTGTCCTGCCATAAAAACATTTGTATTTTTGTTTCTCGTTTTTAATAGAACTACAAAATATAATTTATGAATTCATATGATGTAGCCATTATTGGCTCTGGTCCTGGAGGATATGTTGCAGCAATACGATGCGCTCAACTAGGAATGAAAACTGCACTAATTGAAAAATATTCCACTTTAGGAGGAACTTGTTTAAATGTTGGTTGTATACCAAGTAAAGCATTATTAGATTCTTCGCATCATTATGAAGAAGCAACCAAACATTTTGATGAACATGGAATTGAAATTCCTGGAGAGATTAAGGTGAATCTTGAAAAAATGATTGCACGTAAGCAAGCAGTGGTCGATCAAACTACAGGAGGAATCGATTTTTTAATGAAGAAGAATAAGATTGATGTTTATGAAGGTTTAGGTTCATTTAAAGATGCAACACATGTAAATATTGCTAAAAATGATGGTTCTTCTGAAGAAATTGAAGCTAAAAATACTATAATAGCAACAGGTAGTAAACCTTCAACTTTACCATTTATTTCAATTGATAAAGAACGCATCATAACATCTACAGAAGCATTAAAACTTAAAGAAATACCAAAACATTTATTAGTCATTGGTGGTGGTGTTATTGGTTTAGAACTTGGTCAAGTATACAAACGTCTAGGTGCTGAGGTTTCAGTAATTGAGTACATGGATCGTATTATTCCAGGAATGGATGGCGCTTTGTCTAAAGAACTTAATAAAGTTTTAAAGAAGCAGAAATTCAGTATGAATGTATCTCATAAAGTAAAATCTGTAGAGCGAAAAGGTGATGAGGTTATTGTAAAAGCAGATAATAAAAAAGGTGAGGAAGTAGAATTTAGAGGCGATTATTGTTTAGTTTCAGTAGGTCGTCGTCCTTATACTGATGGGCTAAATCTTGAAGCAGCAGGAGTTAAAATGACAGATAGAGGTCAAGTTGAAGTAAATGATCATTTACAAACTAACGTATCTAATATTTATGCAATTGGTGATGTTGTAAAAGGTGCGATGTTAGCTCATAAAGCAGAAGAAGAGGGTGTTTTTGTTGCTGAAATTTTAGCAGGACAAAAACCACATATAGATTATAACTTAATTCCAGGTGTTGTTTACACATGGCCAGAAGTGGCAGCTGTTGGTAAAACAGAAGAAGAATTAAAAGAAGCAGGAGTAGAGTATAAAGTTGGGCAATTCCCTTTTAGAGCATTAGGGCGTGCCAGAGCAAGTAACGATACCGATGGATTTGTGAAAATTTTAGCAGACAAAAATACAGATGAAGTTTTAGGTGTACACATGATTGGAGCACGTTGTGCCGATTTAATTGCAGAAGCTGTTACAGCTATGGAGTTTAGAGCTAGCGCAGAAGATATTTCTAGAATGTCTCATGCACATCCAACATTTGCAGAAGCTATTAAAGAGGCTGCTCTTGATGCTACCGATAAAAGAGCTTTACATTTTTAATCACTAGTTTTTAAATTATAAAAAAGGTGCCAAATTTGGCGCCTTTTTATTTATATAAAAGTGTGTATACGTATCAACAACTTATAAGGAAGTAATAATTTAATATTAATAAGACTATTTTAAAATTAAAACAATTCATTTAGCACTTTTGCTAACCTTATACCAGCAATTTGAAGTTGACTTCTAACAGTTTTAAAATTGTTGTATGAATAACGGTATCTTAAGTTTTCATCAGGTTCTGCTGAGGTGTATACCTTTTTTGTAAGTTCGTGGGTTTCGTTTACCCAATCAATAATATTGCCTTCTTGAATGGCTTTTATTTGGTTTTTAGTTAATACATCAGCATTTTCTGCTAACTCATTATAACTCATATCAAACTCATCAATCATTTCAGAATCCCAAACACGGTGTAAGTTAGAGTCTTCATAAAACCATTGTACTTTAAAGTCGTTTCCACCACGATCTTCTTCAAGTCCAACATGCATAGGTTGATGTAAATCACCAATTAAATGAATAAGTAATTTTAAGTAAAAGGCTTTGTCTTCATCACTTGCATTTTTATCAGAAATTACTTTTTTGCAATATTCAATTCCAGTTACTAAATCACCTTCTGGATTCTTTTTTGAGTTTTGGTAGTTTACATCAAAGGGCATATTTATGTAATGCCAAGTGTAAAATTCGTTGTAGCGTTTATCGGATTTTATTTCGTCTGCAAACGTAGATACAAACGCTAACGATTGTCTTTTTAAAAGTCTTTTAACTTCTCTTTTTGCTTTGCCTTTTAAATAATTATCAGCAATTTTTCCAACAACACGATGACCAGTTGGTCCCCAAAAATCATTTGATGCTTTAACATTAGTTGGAATTAAAAATACTAGGGCAATTAAGCAAGTGAAAAATGTTTTCATGAAATAAGTTTTTGCAAATTTATTAATTACCTAACAAAGAATTGTAACAGAATGTTTAGTTAACATAAGTTTAATGTTTTTATAGGAACTTAAAATTTTTCAAGGATTTGCAAAACCTCTTTTTTATAACTTCTGCTAATTGATAAAGATTTGTTATTAATAGTTATTTCATCATTAGTAAAAGACGAAATATGTTTTAGAGAAATAATAAATGATCTATGTATTCTAAGGAATTTCTTATTTGGTAATTTTGCTTCAATTGCACTTATAGTTTCTCTGGTAATAATAGTTTTGTCTTCTAAATGTATTTTTAAATAATCACTTAAGCTTTCAATATAAATGATAGAATCAAAATCAATTTTTATCATTTTTCTATCAGAACGCACAAAAATAAAATCGTTTACTTCGGTATTGGTTTCAGTGTTTTTTTCATAATGATGAAGTGTTTCAAAGTAGGTGTTAACTGCCTTGAGTAAACGCTCAAAAGCAATAGGTTTTAATAAATAATCTACTGCTTTAAGTTCAAAACCTTCAACTGCGTATTCTCTGTAAGCCGTAGTGAAAATAATTTTTATGTCTTTGTTTATAGACTTTGCAAACGAAATTCCAGATATTTCTGGCATGTTAATATCAAGAAAAACAAGGTCAATATTATAAGTATTTATACAATTAAAAGCTTCAAGTGCATTACTACAGCTAGCAACTACGTTTATGTTTTTAATTTTTGATAAATGAGTAGCAATAACCTCGCGGGCAATAATTTCGTCATCAACAATTAAACACGATATGTTTTTGTTATGCATCAAATGTTTAAAATTAAAGAAACTTTATAATTAGTAATATCATTATCAATTTTCAATGAATACTGGTCTGGGTAAAGTAAATCTAGTCGTTTTTTTATGTTTTCCAGTCCTATACCGCTATTTGTGGGTTTTTGTTTTTTGCTCGTATTTTTTACAGTAAAATGAATTTGATTATCGTTACACAATAACTCTATAAATATATTTAAAACCCCTTTTTGTAAAACCCCATGTTTAAAACTATTTTCTACAAAAGGAAGCAGAAGCATTGGAGCTATTTTTTGAGTTTCTATTATTTTATTAGTACTAAAATTTATGTTTAAGGTATTGTTAAAACGCATTTGTTCTAACTCAATATAATCTTTGATATGATCAATTTCTTCAGTTAATAATACAAAAGGTTTATCTGCTTGGTACAGTAAATAATCTAATAAATTAGATAGTTTTAGTATCATTTCTGGGGTTTCATCGGCTTTTTTAAGAGCAAAGCCATACATAGTATTTAGGGTATTAAATAAAAAATGCGGATGTATCTGCATTTTTAAATAATTGAGTTCTTGCTCCTTTAATTTTAACTGAGTGTCTAAAATTTTAGTTTTTAGTAAGTTGTTTTGTTCAGTGTTTTTCAGGTTTAGTTTAAGTAGTTTAAATGCACTTACGATAAATACAACACAATAAACAGCAGTGATAACAAAGAATATATTTTTTGTTGCTGGAGCCATATCGTTATATTCAAAATTTGAAATATAAATCAGGCTAAAAAAAATAGAAAGCATTACTAAATATGCAGAAATAATAAAGGTATATATACTATACAACCCAAATAGAGCATATCTTTTTTTTATTAGATAATCTGGTATTAGCTTGTAAATAGATACATAGGTTGTAGCTATCGTTATAGGCATTAAAAAAAATGAAAAGTATAAAGTGTTAGTAAAGTTAGTACTACCAACATCAAAAAAATAAGTATAAAAAAGTAATACACCTAACCAGAAAATGATGTGTAAAATGGCATAACCTATTTTCTTTAAAATAAATTCTTTAGAAAACATTAATACAATAATAGTGTATTTTTATATTGTAGATTTAGTTTTGTAGACGAATAACCAGTTTAAGTACGGATTTTACAATAATGTTAATTAAGGCACTAATCTGGTTACTGGTCGCAATTTAATTTTTTGAGTGAAAAGATGCAGTAAGTTTGGGTATGTTTAATTAAAAACCATCAATTATGAATACACTTTTAATGTCTTTATTTTCAAAACAATTATTAATATTAAACCCATTTGTAGATCGCTTTATGGAAGGCGGACCGTTATTTATGTCCTTAATATTGATATGTTTATTGTTATCTGTTTTCTTTATTATTATGAGTTTCATCAATCTAAAAAAAAACGAACAGCTTTCAAAAAAATATATTCGATTAACTACCGATTCTAGCTTATTAGGTTTGGTGTTAGGTTTTTTAGGATCGGTAATAGGACTAATTATGGCTTTCGATTCTATTGAAGCTATAGGTAGCCCGAGTCCTGAAGTTTTTGCTGGCGGACTTAAGGTATCACTTTTAACAGCTACGTTTGGGCTATTCTCTTTTGTAATTGCGCGAATTGGCATTTTAGTATTAAGATGGCTTAATAAAGAAGATAATGTAAAAACTGTTGAATAATTTAGTTAGTTATTTTTATTCAAAAATGAAAAGCGAACCAATACGGTTCGCTTTTTTTATAATTCAATATCTGCATGTTTCCAACTCTTTTTAAATAAGTCATCGTAGTGTACTGTTTTTTCCTCATCGTTTAAAGCAGCATATGCAGTTTTAATACCATGATAAGCCCAACCATTTTTAGGAAAATGTTTTAAATCTTCAAGATAGGTTTCAATGGCTACTCGATTTTGTCTATTTAATATAAAAGCATTACCTAAATAATGACGTATAGAAAAAAACCAATCAGGTGGCTCGTTATAGTTTAGCGCATCTTCCATGTCTACAGCTTTTCTTAAAAGCACAATACTTGCTTTGTAATTTCCAGGAGAATCTTCAGCTTCATATAGTAATATTTCGGCTTCTAAAACTTTTTCAGCTATCTGAACTAAATCATAAACCGTATTAATATTCCAAATGGTAATGTCTTTTAAAGCTTCATCTTTAGCTAAAATTTCAAGTGCAGACAATTCTGCTTTGGCTTGCTCTAAATCACCTTTTCCTAAATGAGCCATTCCTTCTGCGTAATGCCTAATGGCTTTAACATAATCTAAATCGTAAGTTTCTAATTTCAAGTTTAAAATATCATCCCACTTTTTAAATTTTACAGCCACATAGTAAGGAATGGAGTAATAATGCTGTAGTGTGCCCCAACCGGGTTCTTTCATGATATCTGGATGAACATGTTCAGAAACTTTGTTGGCTCCAATCATTGCCCAATGGCTATTGCCTTCTAATGTTGCAGTTGCAGCCATAAAATGGTAATTATGTGGATAATATCCTAAAGGATATGCACCTTGAGCATGACATGTAGTAACATATGTGCTGTCTGCTTTTACAGCAGCAATATTAGATAAAGTTCCTTTATGATATTCCCCAGTTCTTATATAAGTATGCGATGGCATGTGCAGTAAATGACCAGAACCAGGAACTAAACCTTTATCAAATAATTTTGCCGAAGCATCAGAACGTTCAGGCGTATTAGACATTTCAACTGCATGGATATAAAAATGATGAGCTCCAGGATGTTTAGGGTGTTTTTCAATAGTACTTTCCAGCAACGAAATAATTTTTGGCGTCCAAGGTTGTGCATTACCTGCTTTATCAAATAAATCCCAAGGGTGTAAGTTCATCATAGATTCTACGTAGAGTGCAGAAATTTCGGAGTCATCGGGATACTTATTATTAATCTCAGCTAAAGCATTAGAGTATGAAATATCTAATTCACTTCTATCTTCAGGAGGTTCCGGCGCATAACGCAATGCCATGGCATGAATAAATTCTTGTTCTTTTTCAGTAGCATTAACCGATAATTTTTTGGCCGTTTGAATGGCTTGGTAAGCACGCTCATAATTATCAGGTTCCATTCCTGCATTATAATTAGGTCCTAATACATAAGCAAAACCAAAAAATGCCATAGCGCAATTTGGATCTAACTTGGTTGCATAATAAAAGGATCGTGCAGCTTCAGCATGATTAAAAGCATAGGCAAGTGCCATACCTTGATTAAAATAGCGCTGTACTAAAGGGTTGTTTGTTGTTATAGGATAGTCTATAACATCGTAACCTTTTAAAAGAGGTGCGACTTTATCTTTTTTGTACCATTCGGCATCGGTTACTGGTGGCACACATCCGTATTTTGATGAGGGGATTTCAGCTAAAATTAAATTGTTTGATTGATTTTTCTTTTTACAAGAAACAAACAAGCTTAAGGAGAAAACTATTAGAAGTAGTTTTTTCATTTTGTAAAGTTTTGATTTTTAATTGGTTAATATTTTTAAAGGTACAATATTTTTTACTCTTTAAAACAGAGTTTTTATTGGGCTTTAATCTTTTTAAAATAATGTGACTTCTTTAAAACTATCGTGTCTTAAAACTATCAACAACAAAACTAGTGATAAGCTACAATTGGAAACCCTTAACAAAATCAATAAACAATCAGACGAAGAACTGGTAAAAGCCATTGTGAAAAATAATAACACAATGCTTTTTGAGATTTTATATGATAGGTATTCAATGGTAGTGTATAACAAGTGTTATGGTTTTGCTAGAGATGAACATGAAGCTAAAGATTTAACACAAGATGTATTTTTAAAACTCTTTGTTAAGTTGCCTAGTTTTAAAGGAAAGTCAAAATTTTCAACATGGTTATATGCGTTTACATATAATCATTGTGTTAATTATGTAACTAGAAATACAGCTAAAAAGTTTGAAAAACAGTCTATAGATTATAAAGACATAGAAAACCTTTCAGAAGATGAAGACGATAATAGTTTTCTTGAAATGAAAGTTGATAAATTAAAAGTAGCGTTAGAACTCATTTCACCAGAAGAGAAAATGATTTTGTTACTTAAATATCAGGATTTCTTGTCAATTAAAGAAATTGAGAGTGTTTTAGGTATTGGAGAAAGTGCAGTTAAAATGAGAATAAAACGCGCAAAGGATAAGCTTATAACTGTTTATAACGAAAAATGTTAAGTAATGGATAATCCGTTTAGACATATAGATCAGCCACTTAAAGAAGTACCTAAAGAACTTAAGTCTAAGGTTATGGCAGATGTAGCAATGGCAAAATTATTAATGGACTTAGGAACTTTGTTTTCATATAATATTGGAGATGTTATAGAAACTGTCATTAAGAGCAGGAAAGATAAAAACTCAAACCCTAATTAAAAACAATTTAACAATGGAAAAAGCAACACAATGGAAAGATATGGCTATGGAGTCTTTATCGACTATGTGGCTTGAAATATCTCAGATATTCCCAAATATTATAGGTACTATAATAGTACTTTTAGTAGGATGGCTCGTTACCAAATTAGTTGTTAGAATAATTAAGAAAGCTTTAAAATTAGCAAAGGCAGATAAACTTGATGACACTTTAAATGAAATTGAAATTATTGAAGGTAAAAAACTAAACTTTGATACCATAAAGATAGTTTCAAACTTTGTTAAATGGGTTATGTATATTATGTTGGCTATTATGGCTTTAGATATTATGAACTTAACCATGATATCTCAAAAAATAAGTGATCTTTTAGGTTATTTACCACAACTGTTTTCAGCACTTGTAATTTTTACTGTAGGATTATTGTTAGCGAATTTAATTAAGAAAGGACTTAAATCGTTTTTTGAATCCATGGATTTGTCTGGAGCAAAAATTATAAGTCAAGTTGTGTTTTTTCTCATACTAATATATGTTTCAATAACAGCTTTAAATCAAGCAGGAGTAGATACTAATATTATTACCAGCAATCTTACAATGATTTTAGCGGCATTCTTATTAGCCTTTGCATTAGCTTTTGGTTTTGGAGCCCAAAAGGTAGTTGGAGATTTGTTAAGAACATTTTATACTAGAAAAACATACGAAATAGGTCAGCATATAGAATTTAATAACATTAAAGGTACAGTTGAGTCTATAGACGGTATAACAATTACTGTAAAAACAACAAATAAAGATAAGTTAATAGTACCTATTAAAGATATTGTGGAGAGTCAAGTAAGAATACAGGATTGACTTTAAGTTAGGGTTAAAATTTGGTTGGTTACTTTCTGTAAACCGAAACATTCTCTGCATGTCCCTTTCCATTAATTTGGAGAGGGATTTTTTTTAAGTTATCATTAAAAAGAAAGAAAAATACTTCAAACACAAATTTACAACTGATTTTTTATACACTTAATCGATTTGAAGTTATAACTTTTTCTGTATAAAAGTTTCTGTCATGTAATCTATAATATTGGCCTATCAATAACCCGATAAATAGTTTAAAAGTGACCGACGAACAATTAGTACAAAGAATTACAGAGAACAAAGACGCAAAACTTTTTGAAGTTTTATACGATAAATTTTCAAAAAAAGTATACAACATGTGTTATGGTTTTGCAAGAGATGAAGATGAAGCAAAAGATTTAACACAAGATGTTTTTTTAAAGCTTTATGTTAAATTACCAAGCTTTAAAGGTGCGTCAAAATTTTCAACATGGTTATACTCTCTTACATATAATCATTGTGTAAATTATGTAAATAGAAATACTGCAAAAAAAATCGAAAAGCATACAGACGATTATTACAGTTTTCAAGATTTAGAAGAAGAAGAAACAGATAATAGTATTTTTCAAACAAAAGTTAAAAAATTAAATAGCGCATTAGAATTAATTTCGCCAGAAGAAAAAACAATACTGTTTTATAAGTATCAAGACAATTTACCTATTAAAAAAATAGAACAAGTTTTAGGAATAGGTGAGAGTGCTGTTAAAATGAGAATAAAAAGAGCAAAAGATAAACTTACAGGTTTATGTGCTTAAAAAATATTAGTAGTTATAGTTTAGTTTAGTATGAATATTGAGTTAGTAATTAAGTTAAGTAAGAATGCAGAATTGACTTTAAGTTAGGGTTAAATTTGGTTGGTTAAATTTCTGTAAACCGAAAAACTTACTTTAAATCCCTTTTCATTAATTTGGAAAGGGTTTTTTTTGTTTATAAGTTTTGAGTAATTTCTTACTTTCAGTATTGATTCTTAATTTTCAAAAAATTAACTTCACTTATTTAATGAATATAATTAACTTGCATTGAGTTAAACCCTAGTATTGAAATGCGTTCATGACCAAGGCGTTACGTATAATTAAAAAAACTGAAAACTAAATAGTGATTAATGCATACGAATACTTTAAAAATCATCCGAAATTCAACAAGCTTGTTGGTAATGATTTTTTGTTCGTAGAATATAAATGTCCTTTAAATATTGAAGAATATCAATTGTGGATTAAAAATCATTTAATTACTTATGTCATTAGCGGAAAAAAGGATTGGATTACTTCAAAAAAAACACACAAACTTACTGCTGGAGACACAATATTTGTTAGAAAAGGTGTTTATACTACAAAGCAATATTTAGAAAGTGAGTATTGTGTAATGCTATTCTTTATTAATGATGACTTCATAAAAAGGTTTATTTCAGAGAATCCAACTTTTAAAAGAGAATTAAATCATACGAAAGAGTATAATCAAATTTTAGACATTACTACTAATGATGTGTTTAAAACATTAATAAAAAGTATATTCCAATATTTAAACCAAGAAAAGGAAATGCCTAAAGAATTAGTGGAAATCAAATTTAAAGAATTACTCTTTAATATCTTACTCAGCTCAAATAATAAAGAACTGTTGTTTTTCTTTAATTCATTAAAGCAAGATAGTAAAACAACTATTGAAAATATAATGACAGAAAATTTTCAATATGATTTAAAAATAGCTGATTTTGCAAAACTTTGTGGAAAAAGCCTATCTTCTTTCAAGCGTGAATTTAAAATTTTTTTTAACACGACACCAAATAGGTGGTTAATCAACAAAAGATTAGATCACTCTAAAATACTACTATTAGGTACAAATTTAACCGTTAGTGAGGTAGGTTATGAATGTGGTTTTAAAAATAATTCCCATTTTATTCAAGCTTTTAAAAAAATAACAAAAGTAACGCCCAATAGATATAGAATGCTCAAAAAAGAAGCGTAACTATATTTCTTGAACTTTTAAGAACATTATTTGGACTTTTAAGAAATCTTGATTGGCAATATAAATAGAACCTTTACATCATTAGTAAATTAGAAAAATGATGTGATGTCTAATCCAAAATTTTCAACCAAGAATACAAAATCCATTAAAGATACTTCTATTGTTCACCAAAGACATTTAGTTCTTAATGAAAAATATTTAAAAGATTCCACAACTGCTTGGATTACAGATTCTGCCGAGGTTATTGGAATAAATTTACACGACCCATTTAGAACATCGGTTTCCATAAATAATAAAATGAAGGTTCCATTTAAAATTGGAGTTCATAAAGCAGTTGGAGGCGACCACGATTTTCCAAATCCTGGGGATTTACTTTGTGCTTCGTTAGCATCTTGTTTTGAAAGTACTATTAGACTAATTTCTAATAAATTGATAATAGAACTTACTGAAACAAAAATATACGCAACGGCTCAAGTTGATGTAAGAGGAACTTTAATGATTGATAAATCTATTCCAGTTGAGTTTCAATCTATGCATATTGATGCATTAATTATTGCTAAAAACGCCGATGAAAAGTTGTTACAGAAACTCATAGAAGGCGCAAAACGTAGCTGTATTATTTATCAAACTATAATAAAAGGAATCCCAATTACTTTAAATGCAGACGTTAAAATCAAAAACTAAAACAATAAATTATGAAAAAGTCAATCATCTTATTATATGGAATTGTAGCCTATTTTGTCTTTCTAATTGCTTTTTTATATGCCATTGGATTTATAGGTAATATCATTGTGCCAAAATCAATAGACTCTGGTGCAGAAACTACAATGTATTCTTCAATATTTATCAATGTAATTTTATTAAGTGTTTTTGCTATACAACATAGTATAATGGCGAGACCAAAATTTAAAGAATGGTTTAATTCTATTTTTAGTCAAGCTATAGAACGTAGTACTTATATTCTACTATCTAGTTTAGCTCTAATTTTAATCTATTGGCAATGGCAACCAATAACAACTATAGTTTGGGAAATCGAAAACACAATTCTCTCCAAAATTATAACTGGAATATTTTTTCTAGGTTGGCTTATTGTTTTACTTTCTACCTTTATGATTAACCATTTTGAGCTTTTTGGATTAGCTCAAATTTTCGATAATCTAAAAAACAAACAAACTGCTAACCCAAAATTTCAAACGAATTATTTATATAAGTTGGTAAGACATCCCATAATGTTAGGTTTTATAATTGCTTTTTGGGCAACACCCACTATGACAATTGGGCATTTACTATTTTCTCTAATAACTACTATTTATATTTTTACAGCTGTAAAATATTTGGAGGAAAAAGACCTTCGTAAATTTATTGGAGAAAAATATGAAACATACCAAAAAGAAGTGCCAATGATTATTCCTTTTACTAAAAACAAGGGTAGATAAAGGAAAAAACTATGCTTAACGTTTATGTATAAGGAAAGTTGCGTGTTTGTGTGCGAGGATTTTCCGAAGGAAAATCAGAAGCTTGCAAACTAGCAACTAACTTTGGTTTAGCTAAAACTAGCAATTTTTTTATGCGGTGTTGACAAATCGTTTTTTATTTCCAGTAATAATATAATCGGATTCTATATGTTGATGCTCCGAAAATCATATTTAATTTCATAAATCTTTTGTCCGATTCCCATATTGTATTCCGAGACAAATAATCTGGTCCACCGTAATCAGATTTCGTTTCTTGTGGTCCATCGTCTTGTTTAATGGGTTGATTAAATTCCTTAATTAGTTGCTTTTTAATTCGTTCATATTCCGCATTATATTCAGTCAGTTTAGTGCTTTGTTTTTCCCAATCTTTTTTCTTGTCGTTGTAATTTCCGTAACGATTATTTTCCCAATCATAACTAATATATCTTAAAATTGAGTCAGGTTTTGAGTAAAAATATTCCGCATAAATTGGAAGTAAACTTGTTTTTTCTCTACGGACAATTAACGGTTTTGACATATCAAATTCCTTTACTCTCGGAAATATGCTTTCCGAGAGACTAACGTTAATTTCTAAAAACTCTAAATCGGGATTTAATTCAGATTCAAATTTCTTTACTTCTCTAATTTTCGATTGTTTTGTCCATAAATTCAGATTCTTCGTACTCGAACATCCTGTTAGGATTAAAGTGAATAAAATCAGAAGTGTAAATTGTCTTATCATAGGTTTTCTCAAATGTTTGCCATCAATGGCTGTAAGTAATTGCTTATCCTCGATTAGTTTTGGAAACCTTTACGGATTAACAGTTTGGTGTGTACTTGTAAAGTTAAATGGTAGCCCAAGCAACTACTCATAGCCGAGACCGATAAGCGTAACTTAAAATCTACTTCCGTTTATTTCGCTTATTGTAATTTTTATCGCCTCTGGTTTTTGGTTTTTTGTACTTAGCAGCAATTTTATATTTATATGAACCACCTAAATTTTCTTTTAGGTTCTTTTCAGATTTTTCATGAAAAGCTGGCCCTGGAGCATCTTCGTCTTTTCGTTTAACAGGATTGTTACGTTCTTTTATTTGTGGGCGTTCTTCTTCAATAAGCTCTGTAGAAATTTCAACAACCTCAGGAATTTCCAGTAACTGGATTTTCATTTGCATCAATGTTTCAATACCCTCAAGAGATTCTTGCTCTTTATCAGTAGAAAAAACCAACGAAGTACCTTTGCGTTCTGCACGACCTGTTCTACCAATACGGTGCATATAGTTTTCAGGATATTCAGGAGTATCAAAATTTATAACATGACTTACATTATCTATATCTAAACCACGTGCCATAACATCGGTGGCGACTAGAATACGGTTTTCACCTGCTCTAAACTGTTCAATACTTCGTAAACGGTAATTTTGGGTTTTATTAGAGTGGATAACACATAATTCTTCTTTGAAATACTCGTCTAATTTCTCAAATAAACGGTCTGCCATTCGTTTATAAGCCACAAATATTAAAACCTTATTGTAAGCTTCTTTATCGTTTAATAAGTGCACTAAAAGATTTACTTTGGTATAAAAATTAGGCACATTGTATCGATACTGTTCAATATTTTCAAGAGGTGTACCAGATACAGCAATAGAAACGCGTTCGGGACTTTTAAAGAATTCATTTATTAAAACATCAACATCATGTGTCATAGTTGCAGAAAACATAATGTTTTGTCTGCGCTCTGGTAAAATATCAAAAATATTAATTAACTGATGTCTAAACCCTAGATCGAGCATCACATCAACTTCATCAATCACTAATTTTTGTATAGATTTAAGCTGTAAAACTCTGCTTAAAGCCAAATCGTAAAGTCTACCAGGTGTAGCAACCAATATATCTATACCTTCTGCAATAGCTTGCTTTTGGCTGTTGATATTTGTACCCCCATAAACACCTAAAACTCTATTATTAATATATTTTGAAAGCTTTTCAATTTCTTCAACGACTTGTACAACCAATTCACGCGTTGGAACAAGAATTAAAACTCTTGGGTTTTCTTGTGTAGAAAATTTTAAGTTTTTTAAAATAGGCAACATATAGGCAAAAGTTTTACCGGTACCGGTTTGCGCGATACCAACCATGTCATTACCAGAGGCAACTACATTAAAGGCTTTTGCTTGAATTGGTGTTGGGGTTGTAAAGCCTAAATCGCTTAAAGCGTTATAAAGTGGTGTGTTTAAATTTAAATCTTGGAACGTCACAATGTGCTATTTTGCTGGCAAAGTTAAGCTTATTATTCTAGTTTAAATTAAATGTGTGTTTTCTATTTCAATTTGGTAAGCAGCTTTAAAGGTTTTATCTGTTTGTAAAGCTATAATTCCTTCTTTTTCAATTAACTTTTGGTTGGTGTTTACACTATCTGCAATTCCTAACCAAGGTTCAATACAAACGTAATTACCTGTAGGTTTTGCCCAAATACCTAAATAGTTGAAATCTTGATAACTTACAGTTAAGATAGTTCCATGATTTTTACTTTTTAAACTCACTTTTCTAGAGGTTAAATCTTTGAAAACCAATGCGTCTCTATCAAAAAGTTCATGATTCAAATCTAAAATATTAGAATTGTTGAAAACCGTTTCTGTTTTATTTGAAATAAGACCAGTTTCCATTTCAATAAGGTGTCGCTTAGCGTTTTCAACATGTTCAAACTCTAAGGAATAGTCATTATAGTTTTCGTTATTATAAACAGGGCATTTAAAAGCGGGATGTCCACCAACCGAGAAATACATGGTTTTTGTGTCGCAGTTTTTTATGGTATGTAAAATTTCTATAGTATTATCAATTAGCGTGTAACTAATGTAAAACTCAAATTTAAAAGGATACATTTCTAACAAAGCATCATTGTAAGATAACTTAAAAGTTAAGCTGTTTTCAGTTTGTTTGTGAAGTTTAATATCTTGATTATGACGAACAAATCCATGTTTTGGAAGAGTATATGACGCACCTTCAAACGTGTAGGAATCGTCTTTTAAAGCGCCAATAATAGGGAATAAGTTAGGTGCATAACTGCCCCAAACTTCAGGGTTTGCATCCCACATAAATTGAGTGTTATGTTTTGTTGAGGAAACCTCACAAAGTTCTGCTCCAATTTTTTTAACAGCTATTTTAAGTTTATTATTCTGTAATGTGTACATGCTATTTATATATTTAAACTAATTTACAAAAATCTTAATTTTTTAAGTATTCTAAGTAACTTTGCTCCATAATATTTTCTGTTGAGGACAAAACAAATTCATACATTAAAAAACGCTAAAACTTTTAAAAATCAATTACTGATTTGGGCACAGCAATTTGATGATGTAGTTTGGTTAGATTCTAACAATTACAATCAAAAATACGCCAATTATGATGCTGTTTTAGCTGTTGATGCTTTTACAAGTATAAAAACCGATTACCTTCAAGGGTTTGAGAAATTAAAAGAATATCAAACCATTACTAAAGATTGGATTTTTGGATATTTAACCTACGATTTAAAGAATGATGTAGAAGTTTTAAAGTCTACTAATTTTGATGGTTTGGAGTTTCCTGATTTATACTTTTTTCAACCCAAAAAACTATTTTTTTTTAAAGATAATTATGTAGAAATCTTGTATTTAAATATGGTTGATGACGACATTGAAAGTGATTTAAATGATATTCAGTCATCAAACCATTTAAAAATTGAACAGCCAACAGACCCAATTAAAATTCATTTAAGAATTCATAAGGACGAGTACTTTGAAAAAGTAAATAACATGTTGGATCATATTCATCGAGGTGATATTTATGAAGCCAATTTTTGTCAGGAATTTTATGCAGAAAACACAGCAATAAATCCATTAGAAACCTACAACAAACTAAATACTATTTCAAATCCGCCATTTGCTACGTTTTTAAAGTGTGATGATAAGTATTTATTATCTGCTTCACCAGAAAGGTATTTAAAAAAGGAAAAAGAAACTATTATTTCTCAGCCTATAAAAGGAACTGCAAAACGATCTGATAATGTAAAAGAGGATGAGCAGTTAAAATCTGATTTATTGAATGATGAAAAGGAGCGTAGCGAAAATATCATGATTGTGGATTTAGTGAGAAACGATCTTTCTAAAACTGCTTTAAAAGGTAGTGTTAAGGTAGAGGAATTATGCAAAATTTATACATTTGATCAAGTGCATCAAATGATTTCTACTGTCACTTCTAAAATTGATGTAAACACACACCCTGTGGATGTTATAAAAAGTACTTTCCCAATGGGAAGTATGACGGGTGCTCCTAAAATTTCTGCAATGAAAATTATTGAAGAGTTAGAGGAAACTAAACGCGGACTCTATTCTGGAACTGTTGGGTATTTTTCTCCAGAAGGCGATTTCGACTTTAACGTAGTTATTAGAAGCATACTTTATAACGACACTAAAAAATATGTATCCTACTCTGTAGGTGGAGCCATTACAGCAAAAAGTAACCCACTTAAAGAATACGAAGAATGCCTTGTTAAAGCCAAAGCTATGCGAACCGTTTTAGAAAATTAACGTAAGTGTTGTTTAAAATCTTCAATAGCTAATTCTAAAACACGTTCTACGCGTCTGGCTTCTATAGATTTTACTTTGGCAATTTCATCAAAACTTAAATTTCCGAAAACAAATAAATCAACAATACCAGATACGTTTAAAGGTAACCAAGTATATATTTTTCCTAATAAATGTTTGTTACGAGTAGAAGAAATATCAGAAATTTCAAAAGCACTTTTAATGGCTTCATTTTCGTTATCATAAACAAATACATCATTGTTTTGGTCTTGTTTATAAGAAATATCACTTAATTCCTCATTCATTATTAAATCAAAGTCTTCATCAACAGTAAATTTTTCCTCTAAACCATCTAATTCTTCTTCTAAAATAGAATGGGTACTCATGGTGTTTTTATGAAATGCTTCGTTTTTAAAAAGCTCATTTAAATCATTATCAACTATTTTAAAGAGTTTCAATTTTATTTGGGAGATATCATCGTCAATATTGTAACCTCTTTCGTAAAATTTAGCGATTCCTTCATCTATCAAATCATTAGAAGTATACATGTTTTTAGGAATAATACCTGTTGACTCTGCAATGTATAATCTATGGTTTGTATAAGCTCGTAAATGTTGCGTTACAGAAACTACTTTTTTATCAAAAGCAGTTTGGGTCGCTTTATCGTTTAATTTTTCTAGAGAACACATAATAAAAGGTATTAATAATTAATACTTTAAAATTACGAAATTAAAGATGTTATTATATGATAAATGTCATTTCGCTACAAAACAAAGTGCATATTAAATAGCCAAAGTTGTATATTTGGACGTATGCTAGAAAAATTTCAAAATCATATAAAAAACAAGCTCTCTTTCTTAGAAAAAAGCAAGTTGTTAATTGCTATTTCTGGCGGAGTAGATAGTGTGGTTTTAACGCATTTATGTCATGATTTAAAACTGAATATTTCACTGGTACATTGCAATTTTAATTTACGCGGAAAAGAAAGTGATGCTGATGAAGAATTTGTTTTGCAATTGGCAGATGATTTAGATTTAGAAGTGTTTATTGAAAGTTTTGACACCGAAAAATATGCACAAGATAACAAGCGCTCCATTCAAATGGCAGCACGCGAATTACGTTATACATGGTTTGAAGAATTAGCTGAGCAATTACAGTTCGATTACATTTTAACCGCGCATCATGCCGATGATAATCTTGAAACTTTTTTAATTAATTTTACAAGAGGCACAGGTTTAGAAGGATTAACAGGAATACCAGAAGTTAATGGGAAATTTGTAAGACCACTTTTACCATTTTCTAGTCAAGATATTGAAAACTACGCTCAAGAAAACCATATAAAATGGACAGATGATAGTAGTAATAAATCGGTTAAATATTTGCGAAATAAATTGCGGCATGAAGTTATACCCATTTTAAAGGATATTAATCCAAGTTTACTACAAAGTTTTCAAAACACTTTAAATAATTTAAACGATACCGCGAATATCGTTGCTGATAGTGTTGATGACTTTTTAAATAAAGCCATCGATACTATTGAAGGTAATGAAGTTAAGTTTAAAGTTTCTGAATTTAAAAAGCTAAACAATCCCAAACCTTATTTGTACGAATCACTTAAAGAATTTGGCTTTACACAATGGGATGATATTGTTAATTTATTAGATGCCGAAACTGGCAAACAAGTGTTTTCTGAAAGGTATAGATTAATTAAAAATAGAGAACATTTGTTGTTGAGTAAAATAACTATAGATAACGTAAAAAGTTATACAATTGAAGAAAACAGTAAGCGCATAGAAATGACATTTGGTATTTTGCTTTTTGATGAAGCTGATGCGATTTTTGGAAAACGAACCAATGTCATATTTGTAGATAAAGATAAACTGGAGTACCCATTAACAGTTCGTAAATGGCAGGAAGGCGATGTATTTTATCCTCTAGGAATGTCAGGTAAAAAGAAGCTTAGTAAATATTTTAAGGACGAAAAATTATCACTTTTAGATAAAGAAAACACATGGTTGCTATGCTCTGGAGAAGCTATTGTTTGGGTTATAAATAGGCGAGCAGATAATAGATTTAAGGTTACAGAAAGTACGAAGCAATTTTTAAAAATTGAATTACAATAACTTTGTCATTCCGCACTGTCCCACTGAGCACAGTCGAAGTGTGATGCGGAATCCATTTTTATTAAAAATATTAAATGATTTAGAAAACACAATTCAAAAATCATATGTCACACTGAGCTCGTCGAAGTGTTTTAATCATAAATTAACATCAATTTGAAATTACAAGGACAAATAGTCGATATAGAAAATAAACGTATTTACAAAGGAGAAATCACTTTAAAAAATGGAAAAATTCAATCTATTAAAGAAAAACAACATGATGTAAACCATTATATACTTCCTGGATTTGTAGATGCACATATTCATATAGAAAGTTCTATGTTAGTGCCCAGTGAGTTTGCAAAATTAGCCGTAACTCATGGTACTGTGGCAACAGTTTCAGACCCACACGAAATAGCAAACGTTTTAGGTGTTGAAGGTGTTGAGTTTATGATTAAAAACGGTAAAAAAGTACCATTTAAATTCAATTTTGGTGCACCATCTTGTGTGCCAGCAACAAATTTTGAATCGGCAGGAGCGGTTATAGATTCTGATGCCATTAAAACACTACTTGAAAATCCAGATATCAAGTATTTAGCAGAAATGATGAACTATCCTGGAGTTTTGTTCGATGACGAAGAGGTAATGAAAAAATTAGCTTGGGCTAAACATTATAATAAACCCATTGATGGTCATGCACCTGGTTTAAGAGGAGATGACATTTCAAAATATATAAGTGCCGGAATTTCAACTGATCATGAGTGTTTTACTTATGAGGAAGCCTTTGAGAAACTTCAAAAAGGGATGAAAGTATTAATTCGAGAGGGTAGTGCTGCTAAGAATTTTGAAGCATTAATAAATTTGCTTCCAGAGCATTTTGAAAATATGATGTTTTGTAGTGATGACAAACATCCGGACGATTTAATAGTAGACCATATTAATAAATTATGTGCAAGAGCTGTTGCAAAAGGTATTGATGTGTTTAAAGTACTGCAAGTAGCTTGTGTAAACCCTGTTAAGCATTACAATTTAGATGTTGGTTTATTAAAGGAAGGCGATGATGCAGATTTTATTGTAGTTGAAGATTTAAAAGATTTTAAAACGCTTCAAACATACATTAACGGGGAATTGGTTTTTGATGAAGGTGAATCTATGATTAAACAAGTTTCGTTTAAAAATCTAAATAATTTCAATTGTAATAAAAAACAGGTTTCCGATTTTAGATTTGAATCTTCAGCACTTCGACTGCGTTCAGAACAAGTTAAAATACGAGTTATTGAAGCTTTAGAAGGCCAGTTAGTAACCAATGAGATTTTCTCTAATGCTTTAATTTCAGAAGGAAATTTGGTTTCTAATATAGAAGAAGATATTTTAAAAATGACTGTGGTTAATCGTTATAACGATGACAAACCTGCTATCGCATTTATCAAAAATTTTGGTTTAAAAGTAGGTGCTATAGCAAGTTCAGTTGGTCATGATTCACACAATATTATAGCTGTAGGAGTTAACGATGAGTCTATATGCAAAGCGGTAAATCTATTAATTAAAAATAAAGGCGGTATTTGTACGGTTTCTAATACCGAAGAAAAAATAGTTCCGTTACCAGTAGCTGGAATTATGAGTGATAAAGATGGTGAAACTGTAGGTAAGCAATATGCTGAATTAGATGCAATGGCAAAACAATTAGGTTCTAAATTAAATGCACCATATATGACCTTATCATTTATGGCTTTATTGGTCATCCCATCACTTAAATTAAGTGATAAAGGATTGTTTAATGGAGATACATTTGAATTTGTTGATTTGGTTTGTTAATTATTTCTGAAGCAGAAAATTTTACGTTATTTTTATTTGTTGTAATTTTATTAAAAATAAATTGATATGAAAAGAATAACAAGCTATTTATTAATTTTTATCTGTTTTTGTTTTTCTGTTATTAATGCTCAGAAAAACTCTAAAGTCATAATAAAGGGGACTGCGATAGATTCAATTGGTAGACCTGTAGTAAATGCTTCAATTTTGGTAGATGATATTGAAAATAATAGTAAAACCAATCGCAAGGGGCTATTTAAGTTAAAACTGGATTACAAACCTGAAAAACTCAAGTTTATTTCTTCTGTTTATGGTTATAAAGAGTTAGAATATAATGGCGAAAAGGACTTAAATGTGATTTTTGTTAGTGATAGTGCAAATATCGATTTAATTTCTATTATGAATAGAAAAAAAGTAAAAAACATAAAATCGCAGATGGTGTATAATACTGTTTACGATTATTTTAGAGCCAGAGTTAGTGGTGTTCAAGTAAGTGGTGATAACCGAGTGGTTATAAGAGGTATAACTAGTTTTAACAGTTCTACAGATCCTCTTTTTATAGTTAATGGTTCTCCTGTGAGTAATATAATTGACATAGACCCTAATCAAATTAAATCGGTAACAATCATTAAAGATTCCAAAGCTGCTGAATACGGTGTAAGAGGGGCTAATGGGGTTATTCTTATAACCCTAATTAAGTAATCATCTAATAACTTGCAGTAAATGCCTTTATTGACAAGTAATTACAAACCTGTATTTTACTTTAAAAACGGATTTGTTTCAACCGTATATTCAGGTTTAGCAAGACGTGTATCTTTAGCCCAAGAGCGTGAACGAATAACACTTTCAGATGGAGATTTTTTAGACTTAGATTGGAGTTATTCTGAATCAAAAACCAATAAGCTAATTATTTTATTGCATGGTTTAGAAGGGCATTCCAAACGCCCTTACATGACTGGTGCAGCTAAACTCTTTAATAAAAATGGAGTAGATGCTGTTTGTGTTAATTTTAGAGGCTGTAGCGAAGAAACTAACTTAAATTATTATAGTTATCATTCTGGTGAAACTAAAGATTTAGAAACGGTTATAAAACATGCTATTTCCACAAAAAACTATTCCGAAATCTATTTAAAAGGTATTAGTTTGGGTGGGAATGTGGTGTTAAAATATGTAGGTGAAGGAAACGATGTACCTAATGAAGTTAAAGCGGTAATATCTATTTCTGTACCTTGTGATTTAAATGGTTCTTGTAAAGAACTTCATAAAGTAAAAAACAAATTATTTCATGATAGGTTTTTAAAAGATTTAGTCAATCATCTAAAAACAAAACAGAAACTTTATTCGAATGAATTGAGTTTAGAAGAAGTGAATTCCATAAAAACATTATTAGATTTTGATAATGTTTATACCTCAAAAGCACACGGTTTTAAAGATGCTTTAGAATATTACGAGAAGTCAAGTTGCTTACAATTTCTTCCAAATATTAAAATACCATCATTAATTATAAATGCCTTAAACGATTCATTTTTATCTGCAGAATGTTACCCTGTTAAAGAAGCCAAAACTAACCATAATTTATTTTTAGAAATGCCAAATCATGGAGGTCATGTTGGATTTATTGATAAAAATAATATTTACTATAATGAAAAAAGAGCTTTAGAATTTACTAAAACTATGTTAAAACGTTAATAAATTCATAAAACCACTTTTGTTTTTTTGTACATTTAATAGCAAATAAAATAAGAACCAATTATTTAACACTATGCCAACATTCAACTTAAAAATTAATAATAAAACCTATACTGTTGAAGCAGATATGGATACACCATTATTGTGGGTTTTAAGAGACCAGATAGATTTAGTAGGAACTAAATACGGTTGTGGTATTGGACAATGTGGCGCCTGTACAGTACATGTAGATGGTAATGCCATGCGTAGTTGTTTGCTTCAGGTATCTCAAGCTGAAGGTATGGATATCACTACAATTGAAGGACTTTCTGAAGATGGAACGCATCCTGTACAAGAAGCCTGGAAAGAAATTGATGTGCCGCAATGTGGTTATTGTCAATCCGGACAAATTATGACGGCATCTGCGTTTTTAAATAGAAATCCGAATCCGAGTAATGAAGAAATACGAAATGCCATGCATGGTAATATTTGTAGATGTGCATCCTACAATAGTATTGAAGAAGCTGTAAAAGTAGCTTCAGAAAAATTAAGTTAACCTATCAAATATAAAATAATGACACCTTCAAAAACATTAACATTCAGCAGAAGATCATTTTTAAAATCTTCAGCTTTAGCCAGTGGCGGTATATTAATAGGTTTTAATTTATTTAATGCCTGCAAACCAGAAGCGAAAGTTCCAGTAGATATTAGTCAGTTAAATTTTAACGATTTTAATGCCTTTATTAAAATTTCAGATGAAGGTAAAGTGACTATTTTTTCACCTAATCCAGAAATTGGTCAAGGTGTAAAAACATCAATGCCAATGCTTATTGCAGAAGAGTTGGATGTGCCTTGGGAAGATGTTTACGTTCAACAAGGAGTTTTAGATACAAAAAATTATAAAAATCAAATAGCAGGAGGCAGTCAGTCAATAAGACAAAATTGGGATCCGTTAAGACAAACAGGTTCTACAGCAAAACAAATGCTTGTTAATGCAGCAGCTGCAAAATGGGGAGTTGATGCTTCAGAATGCTCAGCTAAACAGGGTGTTATTACAAATTCAAATGGGGAAACTTTAGGCTATGGTGATGTTGTAAAAGATGCCGCAGGAATGGAAGTTCCAGAAAATGTATCGCTTAAAGACCCAAAAGATTTTACCATTATTGGTAAAGCAACCGCCAATGTTGATATAGATAAAATTATAACAGGAAAACCTTTATTTGGTTTAGATTACAAAGAAGAAGGTATGGTTTACGCCTCGGTTTTAAGACCACCTGCTTTCGGACAGGTTTTAGATACTTTTGATGCAACAGCAGCTAAAGCACAACCTGGAGTTATAGATGTTATTACAATTGGTGAAAAAACAAGAAACTTCTTAAATAAAGGATATATTAGTTGGACCGCTATTTCAAGTACTACAGATAAAGTTGTTGTAATTGCAAATTCAACTTGGGCTGCTATAAAAGGAAAAAATGCTATTAAAGCAACCTGGAAAGTAGAAACACCTTTAGAGGATACACAATTACACAACCAAAAACTATCAGAATTATTAGATGGTAATAAGTTTGATACCAGAAGGTCTGATGGTAATGTAAAAAAAGCATTTGCCGAAGCCGATAAGGTTATTGAACGTACATATGAGGCGCCTTTTTTACCACATAATTGTATGGAACCTATGAACTTTTTCGCAAGTGTTACTCCAGAAAAAGTACGTTTAGTTGGTCCTATTCAAACACCAGAAGAAGCAGCAAAAGTGGCATCTGCATTATTAGATAGAGAGATTGAAGATATTGAAGTAGAAATGACCAGAATGGGTGGCGGTTTTGGAAGACGTTTATATAGTGATTTTGCTATAGAAGCTGTAGAAATTTCAGATGCTATAAAAAAACCAGTTAAAATGGTTTCTACAAGAGAAGATGATATGAATACTGGGGTTTATCGTCCGTCAACAAAATATAAAATTGCAGCTTCAATTAAAGATGGAAAACTTACAGGTTATCATTTAAAAGAAGCTTGTATTAATGGGAATATGTATGGTTTAATACCAAATTTCTTTCCGGCAGGTGCTTTAGAAAATTATAAGGTTGACACTGCGAATTATCAAAGCAACATAACTACAGGAGCTTGGAGAGCGCCATATACTAACTTTTTAGCAAGTGCAGAACAAAGCTTTTTTGATGAAATTGCCGAAGAGATGGGAGTAGATCGTATTCAATTGCATTTAGATTTATTGGAAAATGTAAAGAACAATCCAGATCCAAAAATTGAATATAGCCCAGAACGATTACAAGGCGTTATAAAATTAGCTATTGAAAAATCTAATTGGGGTAAAACAGATTCGAATGTTTATCAAGGGTTTTCAGTGTATTATTGTCATAATTCACATGTAGCTGAAGTTGCAGATATCGTAATGGAAAATGGTATACCAAGTGTAAAGAAGGTGACTTGTGCAGTTGATTGTGGTGTTGTTGTAAATCCATTAGGAGCTCTAAATCAAGTAAAAGGTGGTATTATTGACGGTATTGGTCACACGATGTATTCTGACTTTGGATTTGAGAATGGTAAACCACAATCTAATAATTTCAACACTTATCAACTTATAAGAATGGGACAAACACCAAAAGTAGATGTTCATTTTGTAGAAAACGATATAGCACCAACCGGTTTAGGAGAACCCACATTACCTCCAGTTGGGGCTGCAGTTGCAAATGCTATATACAAAGCAACAGGCAAAAGACTCACAAAACAACCATACATGAGTAATATGAATGTTGGTGAGAAAGTTATTGGCTAAATTTGACTTTTTATAAATAGCCATTAATTAATGAGTAAAACTCCAGAAGAAAAAGCTAAAACACCAGAAAAGTTTTTAGGCTTAAAAACAAGTACGCCTTTAAAAAACAGTGCTGGCTTTGCATCCATAAAATCTACACTTAGTCAGGTTACTAAGTATATGAAGACTTCTGATGCTTTGAAACTATCCTTAAAGATGAATCAAAAAGGAGGTTTTGATTGCCCAGGTTGTGCATGGCCAGATCCAGATGATGAACGCTCCAATATTGGTGAATACTGCGAAAATGGAATAAAAGCTATAGCTGAGGAGGCTCAGAATAAAACTATTGGTCAAGATTTTTTTGCTAAACATTCTGTGGATGAATTATCTGCTTTATCAGATTTTGAAATTGGGAAATCAGGTCGTTTGGCAGAACCGATGTTTCTTGAAGAAGGTGCTTCGCATTATGTACCTATTTCTTGGGGTAAAGCTTTTGAAAAAGTTGGAGAACATTTAAATACACTAGATAGTCCTGATGAAGCTGTTTTCTATACATCAGGTAGAACAACAAACGAAGCTGCTTTTTTATACCAATTATTTGTGCGTGAATTTGGTACAGCTAATTTACCAGATTGCTCAAATATGTGTCATGAAGCTAGTGGAAGTGCTTTATCCGAAACATTGGGTATTGGCAAAGGCTCGGTAACTTTAGACGATTTATATAAAGCAGAAGTGGTTATGGTAATTGGGCAAAACCCAGCAACTAACCACCCTAGAATGTTAACAGCTTTAGAGAAATGTAAAAAAAATGGAGGTAAAATAATAGCTGTAAATCCGCTTCCAGAAGTAGGTCTTATCAAATTCACCAATCCTCAAAAACCATTAAAATTACTAACTGGTGGCACTGCAATATCCGATGTGTTTGTACCTGTAACTATAAATGGAGATGTGGCCTTTTTTAAAGCAATACTTCTTAAATTATTAGAAAAAGAGGAGAAGGTTGGTAATGTATTCGATAAAGATTTTATTGAAAATTATACAGAAGGATATGATGCTTTTATATCCGATTTAAAAACCTATAATTTTGAAGAATGTCTTGAAGCTTCAGGAGTTACTGAAGCTATTTTTAATGAGGTGTTCAATTTAATTTTGAATAACAACAACATTATTATTTGTTGGGCAATGGGTTTAACACAGCATCAAAATGCTGTTGATAATATTAGAGAACTTGTTAATCTATTGTTACTAAAAGGAAGCATTGGTAAAGAAAGGGCAGGAACTTGTCCTGTTCGTGGACATTCAAATGTTCAAGGCGATAGAACTGTTGGTATTTGGGAATCTGCTCCACAAGCTTTTTTAGATAAAATAGAAACGAAATACGGTTTTAAACCCACAACAAAACATGGGTATTCTGTAATTGATGCCATTAAAGCGATGTATGAAAAGAAAGCGAAAGTATTTTTTGGTTTAGGTGGTAATTTTATTTCAGCAGTTCCAGATACTAGTTATGCTGCACAAGCCTTGGCCAATTGTAATTTAACCGTTCATGTAAGCACAAAATTAAATCGATCGCATTTAGTTACAGGTAAAGAAGCTTTGATATTACCATGTTTAGGTAGAACCGAAAAAGATTATCAAAAAACTGGGATTCAAACCCAAAGTGTAGAGAATTCTATGGGTGTTGTATCGTCTACAAAAGGAGTTTTAGAACCTTGTTCAGATCATTTAATGAGTGAGGTTGCTGTAGTTTGCGGTATTGCAAATGCTACCTTAAAAGAGCGTTCTAAAATCAATTGGTTGCAATATAGAGATGATTATAATTTAGTTAGAAATGATATTGAGGAAGTTGTTGATGGTTTTACAGATTATAACAACCGATTAAAAAATCCGTCAGGGTTTTATTTGCCTAATGGTGCCAGAGTTAGAAAATTCAATACAAAATCTGGAAAAGCTAATTTTTCCATTAATAAACTACCTAATTGGAAGCTGAAAGATAATGAATTGATTATGATGACAATTCGCAGTCACGACCAATTCAATACCACAATTTATGGGTTAGATGATAGATATAGAGGTGTTTTTAATGAACGCCGAATCATTTTTATGAATCATGATGATATGAAAGCTAGAAACCTTGAAGAACATCAAGTAGTTAATTTAAAATCTGAATATAAAGGGGTGTTAAGACAAGCTAATAAATTTAAAGTTGTTGGGTACGATATTCCTAAAAACTGTTGTGCAACATACTTTCCTGAAACTAATGTACTTGTGCCTTTAGATAGTTTTGCACATACAGCTAAAACACCAGCTTCAAAAAGTGTAATTATTACTGTTGAAGCTGTTAGTTAATTCAATTTTAAAATTATTGTAATTATGTTAAATAATTAAAAATCAATGTTAAAGCGTGGTTCTGAGTTGTTTAATTTTAGAAATTATTGTATTTTTAGTTGAATACCAACCTTGATCATCATACTAATACGGTATGTTATAAATTTCTAGTGTTTTATAGAAATTATCCAACTAAACGTTCAAAATTATAATAAAAAAACCATGTCCCTAAGTAAAACACAAAATCCAAACAAACGTAGAGATTCTGGTATGTTATCCAGAAATCATTTTTTAAATATAAAACCAAACAAAGGTAAGGAATTGTCTGATGTTAAAATTAAAGAAACAGCATCTAAGTTTCATTACGAGCTTAAATTACCTGGTTATATTAAAGAAGATTTTAATTTTTATATAAATAATAGTAATGATTTAGTTGTTACAACTGATAAAAAGTATGGAAAATCTCAAGAAGATAATGATGGGAAAAGACATTCATACTGTTATCCTTCAGCTTATTTTAAGAGGAGACTACCACTTCCTGAGAATGTTGTAAGAAATAAGATTTCTGTGGATTATAAAAACGAAACTTTAAGTTTTGATTTGTTTAAATCTTCTAATTAAACTCACAAATAATCTAATTAGTCGCTAATAGTTATATCTTATGTCGGGTTTTTAGAATGTATTTTGGGCAGAATTTTTATTCAGCTTTTATCTCCTCAATTACTTTTTCTATTGCATCGTCTCCATCTTTTATATCCGAGAGAAGATATTCGTAAAAATCTTTAGATTTTACAGGATACTCTAGTTCATAATCAGGTGCAATTCCAATTTCTTCATAACTAACTCCATCTAAAGATTCGTAAATCATATTAGATAATCCATATCTCCATCCATTTGGAAGTTTTTTATGTAAAATATCAGAAAAAACACCTTCTGTTGTAGAACCAATAATTTTAGAATTTGGAATTTCTTTACTTCCTAATACTAATAATTCAGCGGCACTTGCTGTTTCATGACTTGTTAGAATAAATAATTTTCCTTTAAAATTATTTTCAGATGGTATTAAACTCATAGTTTGTTTTTCTGTGAACCCTTTTCCCAATCTTACTTTTTTTGTGCAAATATCAGTTTTTTTATTTACAAAATGATTTAGTATTTCTACAGAAACATCATCAAAACCACCACTATTAAATCTCAAATCAATAATACAAGCTTTTGTATTTACTAAAGAGTTCGTAATATAGTCCATTATAAAACGAGTACCATTTGCAACATCATCGTGATAGTTGTTCGCTTGGTTAAGGTTTTTCCACCATTCAGACCAAAATTCCTTAGTAGATAAAGTATCTGAAATATTATAATTCGCCCAACTAATCATATTTGATGTTTGAATATAGGCAATATCTTTATTAACCATTCCCCATTTTAGTTCCCCTTGATTAAAACTTTTTACTTTTTTTAAGTGTTTTTCAATGATTAAGTTTTTTACTTTTTTTTCTAATCCATCAGGAAAATCTTCCTCAGCTTCCTCATCATTATTATTTATTAAATGTTTCTCGTAGTCTTCTTCTAGCTCATCAGGCAAGTCAATAGAAATATGTCCGTCTTTTATTTCATTGAGCATTTTTTCAAAAGTGAGATATAATTCTAAAGGGTTGGTATTGGAATTTACTTGAGGTTCATATTTTTTGTAAATGCTGTTCCAGTCAATATTTCTTTCTTCAAAGTAACAATATTGTTCATTGAAGGTATTCCATAATACTTCAAAATTGTATTTTGGGTCATTTGCTAATTCTTCATTCACTTTTTTTGAAAAATCTTCATTCTGTCTATAAAGTTTGAAAATTTTCACTCCGTCTTTTAATAAAATTGTATCGTTTGATATGGTATGAACACTATAGTAATTAAAAAAATCAGTTGTTGAATTAGTTGATGTTTGTACATTTCCTACTGATGAGGTATGAAAGCTTTTTACAATACTATCACCAATAACTATTGCTTTCCCAAATCCAAGATATTCCCAATTTCCATTTAGACTAATTTTCTCTTTTTCTATGTTTTTCTTTTCATTTTTTTGACAGGAAACAGCCAAAATTGAAGTTAGTAGTATTAAAATTTGAATTCTCATATAGTTTCGGTCTATTAAAAGAGTAACGATGTTACAGCATGTTACACTTTTGTTTAAAAGTTTAGCTACTAAGATATTATATAAATAATTAACCGCCTATTGTAATCATACTCCTGTTATTGTTATGAAATTTAGGTTCTTGTAATTTTTTTAAAGTATCCATACCACCACGAATTTTAAATTTTGCCTGAACTGCTTTTTGAATAATGGGTTCAATAGGTTTTCCATTACGAAGTGTGGTTAATAAATCGGATTCAGTGGAAGAAAATAAACAGTTTTTTAATTGTCCGTTTGCTGTTAAACGTAGCCTGTTGCAAGAATCACAAAACGGATTGGTTACCGAACTAATTATTGCAAAACTGCCTTTATAACCTTTTATTTTATAGTTTTTAGATGTGTCATTTGGAGCATCTTGTAAGCGTTCTATTTCTTCTTTTTGGAAAGAAGTGTTTACATAATTCATTACATCAGCATAAGAAACCATCTTACTCATATCCCATTTATTGCCATCAAAAGGCATAAATTCTATAAACCGAACTGATATGGGTAAATCTTTAGTGAAATTAATAAAATCGATAATTTCATTATCGTTAAAATCTTTCATCAACACCGCATTCACTTTTACTTTAAAACCCTCTTCTACGAGTAACAAAATGTTATTATATACCTTTTCAAATTGATCACGACGCGTAATATGCTTAAACTTTTCTTTATCAAGCGAATCTAAACTCACATTAATTTTTTCAACTCCATTTGCTTTTAAAACATCAATAAACTTATCAATAATTATAGCGTTTGATGTGATGGATAATTCTACAGGAAGTGTTGCTAGTTTCTCTAAAATTACAGGAATATCTTTCCGTATTAATGGTTCGCCACCAGTTAAACGAATTTTAGTTACACCATGTTTTACAAAGCTTTTGGCTATGTCGTATACTTCCTCGTAAGTCATTAAGTGGCTTTTTGGAGACAGCTGAACACCTTCAGCAGGCATACAATATGTGCAACGTAAATTGCAACGTTCAATTAACGAAATGCGCAAATAAGCATGATCTCTACCAAAATTGTCTTGTAATATGTTTTTATTCTCGCTCATGCTTCGCTCAGTTTAATTGTTGAATTGTTCAATTGTGTAATCGCTTAAACGGTTTAAAGATTTCACGAATAAACATTTTAGTCATGTCTTGCACCTTTTAATATTCTAAACACATGTAAAACCGATGGAAAAATAGCATCCATAGATTCTTTTGCACCATTTGTTGATCCTGGTAAAGCGAGAACCAAAGTGTCATTTATAGTTCCTGCAACGCTTCTTGATAACATAGAAAAAGGCGTTCGGTCTTGTCCGTAATTTCTAATAGCCTCTTCAATACCCGGAATGCGTCTATCTAGTAATGGTGTTAAAGCTTCAGGTGTAACATCTCTGTTTGAAAGCCCTGTTCCGCCTGTATAGATGATTAAATCAACTCCTTGTTTTTGATAGTTTTTAGCTTTTTCTTGAATGATATCTTTTTCATCTGGAATGATAATATAATCGGCAATTTTTACTTCACAAGATTCCAGTTTTTCAATAATTGCTTTTCCAGCTTTATCTTCTTTTTGACCTGCAGAAATAGTATCTGAACACACAATAACAGCAGCAGTTAAATCCTTTCTAAAACGATCTCTAAAATCAGATTTCCCACCTTTTTTATTCAATAATTTAATATGATGAATCTCAATGCCTTTATCTATAGGTTTTAGCATATCGTACATGTTTAAAGCTACAACACTAGCACCATGCATCGCTTCAACTTCTACGCCTGTTTTGTAAATGGTTTTTACAGTAAATAAAACGGTGATTTCTAATCCGTTTATTTCATACTCAACACCAGTAAACTCAATAGGCAAGGGATGACAATCTGGTAAAATATCTGGTGTGCGTTTAACCCCTAATAACCCCGCCGCTTTACTCATAGCAAATACATTTCCTTTTGGAACCGTATCATTTTTTATGGCTTCAATAGTTTCTGGTTTGCTAACCTTAACAATAGCTTGTGCTACAGCGATTCTTAATGTGGTACTTTTATGTGTGATGTCAACCATGATTGTTGATTTGTTTATTTGTTTAACTGTTTAATTGTGCTTTTCGTAAAGCATTGAGCTTATTAGATATTTTTTCAATTTCCAATCTTATTATTTGATAATTTTCTTCATTTAAAAAATCTAATTCCTTTGCTATTATAATTTGATTTAATACTTCCATTAATGAACTAAAAGACAACGTTGTAAAATGAGCTTTATCTTTATTAGTATTTCTTGAAGTACCTTCTGCTAGATTAGAAGCTATTGATATAGAAGCTCTTCGTAATTGATTAGTTAATCCATATTTTTCTTCACTTGGAAATTCTTTTGTAATTAGATAAATTAATTTAACTAATTCTTTGGAATCTATCCAAACATTTAATTTTTCAAATGAAAATTGATATGCCATTTTTACGGTTTAACAATTAAACAAATTAACGACTCCACAAAAAACACCTAAGTGTTTTTCTTCCATTGATGAGTTTCGTCTTCAAAAATTTCTTTTCCAAATACTGGAACTTTTGCTTTTATTTCTTCAACTATAAATTCTAAAGCTTTAAACACTACTTTTCGTCTAGGAGATGATACAAAAACGAATAAGCATATTTCTCCTGCTTTTACAGTACCTAAACTGTGGTAAATGTGCATGCAAGTAAGTTCAAATTTCTCAAAAGCTGCTTCTCTAATTTCATGAAATTTGGCATTTGCCATATCTTCATAAGCGGTGTATGCAATAGCTGAAACGGTTTTTCCATCAATAACATCGGCACGAACCTGACCTAAAAAAATATTGTGTGCACCAATACTGGTTTTAGTTTGATGCTTTGCTATAGATTCTCCAATAAATTCTGAAGAAATGGCGCCTTGTTTAAAAACGTTTTTTGGTTTTTTATCTGTCATTAGACATTATTTTATGTTGTTCTTTAATATGATTTATAATATTTGAAGCACCTTCTTTAATGCTAAAACAGTTATCTATATTTAATTTTTTTAATATTGAAACTGCTTTTTTACTTCGAATTCCAGACTGACAGAATAGTGCTACATCTTTTGATTTATCAACCTGATCTATATTGTTTTCTAAAATACTTAACGGAATGTATGTTACTTGTAATTCATTTACTTTTGGGTGTTCATGTGGTTCACGAACATCAATAAACTGGATGTTTTTATTAGATAACATATCTTTAATTGAAACGTCAATAATTTCAACTTCACAGCTATTATTAAGTTGTTTTTTATGAAAGTTATTTATGTCTTTTAAAACTGAATTAATAGCTTCTTCAGACTTATTGATTTTTAAGTTTGTAGTATTTGATGTCAGCGCATTGTAACAAAGTAATTTTCCAGAAAGGGTAGTGCCAATACCCAAAATTATTTTCAATACCTCATTAGCTTGCATGCTACCAATAATTCCGGGTAAAACTCCTAAAACACCAATGTCTGAACAATTAGGAACAGTATCTTTTTGTGGCGGATTTGGAAATAGGCATCTATAGCTTGGTCCGTTGTTGTAGTTAAACACAGAAACTTGTCCTTCAAACTTATAAATAGCTCCAAAAACAAGAGATTTGTTTGTAATTACGGACGCATCATTTACTAAATAACGGGTTTCAAAATTATCTGAACCATCAACAATAATATCGTATGCTTTAAAAAGTTTAAGAGCATTTTGATAGGTTAATTTTTCCGCGTAAGCGATAATAGAAATACTATCGTTTAAATCTTCTAAACGTTTTTTTGCTGCAATCGCTTTGTTTTCACCTAATGAAGAAGTTCCAAATAATACCTGTCGTTGTAAATTGGATAGTTCAACCACATCAAAATCTATAATACCAAGAGTTCCAACTCCAGCAGCAGCAAGATATTGTAAAACAGGGCAACCCAAACCACCTGCACCAATAACTAATACTTTGGCTTTGGAAATTTTATCTTGACCTTTTTGACCAATTTCTGAAAGAATAATATGTCTGTTGTATCTGCTCATGTTTTTATCCACCTGCAAACGGTGGTAATAATGCGATTTCGTGTCCTGTTATTTTTGTGTTTTCATCAACCAATTCTTGATTTTGAGCTACTTTAAAATCTTTAGTTTTTAAGGTGTTGTATTTTCTGTTAAGCGTCTCTAAAAGCTCATAAATATAAGTTCCTGAAAAGGCAATAGATTCTTCTTCTTGACCCGTAACTTCTGTTATTTGACCAAAATATTTAATGGTTATGTACATTTTCAATTTGTTTTAATTCTTCTTTTGTATTGATGTTTTTTGTGTAAATATCATCTTCTAAATCTAATGATATGTTTTTCACATGGCAATTGTTTACCACAATACGAAGACGTCTTTCTCCAGATTCTAATAGTTTATAAAAAGTATCCTTACATTGCTTTTTATATAAAGCGATAAGCGGCATAGTTTTACCATTACTTTCAATTTGTATAACGTCTGATGAGCTGTCAATTCCTTTTATTAATGTTTGCAAAAGCTTAGAATTAATCAAGGGAATGTCGCAGCTTAGAACTAAATTGTATTCGGTTTTCGAAGCTTCTAACCCAGAATAAATTCCAGAAACTGGACCAGCATGTTTTACAATATCGTTAACCCGTTTATAACCAAAAGCATCATAATCTGAATTATCTGAAACAATAATTATATCTGAAACCAAAGGTTGTAAAGCCTCAATACTATACTGAACAAAATGCTTTTTGTTCAACTTTAAAAAACCTTTATCGGTTCCCATGCGAGAGCTTTTACCTCCCGCTAAAATAATTCCTGTTATGTCTTTTTTATCAATCATTTAAGTGAAAAATAATTTAAAACAAGCTATTATTAATACAAAAGCTAATATGTATCGTAAATTCTGATTATTTATTTTTTTACTACCGTAATAACCACCTAGAATTCCTCCAATAAGTGCAATGGCGACTAATAAAAATGATTCTTTTTCAATAGTTACACCGCTACTTAATTGTCCGATTAGTCCAGAAGCAGAATTCACCCAAATAAATAAAGCGGAAACTGCAGCGGCTTCTTTCATGTTTCCCCAATGAAACAATAGAATTAAAGGGGTCAAAATAATACCACCACCAATACCTATTAATCCTGAAAAGAAACCAATAATACCACCAACCAATAGTCCTTGCCAGAGTTTAATATCTTTAATGGTGTTGCTTTCTTTTCCAAAAATATTTAACATTTTTAAAATTGCGAACACTAATAAAACAGCTAATATCTTTTTATAAATAGAGGCATCAATATCGATAGTACCACCTAAAAAAGCCAGTGGAATAGATGCTAAGGCGAATGTTAAAAATAATTTTTTATTAAAATAACCACCTTTAAAATAATAGTAAAAAGAAATACCTGCTACAAACAAATTAAGTAATAGAGCAGTGGGTTTCATGATTTCTGGAGCGAACGAAAATAACGCCATGAGAGCTAAATAACCACTAGCACCACCATGACCCACACTAGAATACAAAAAAGAAACTATAGGTAAGATTAATAAAAAAAGATATATGTTTTCGTTTTGTAGCATTTATGTTAAATTATCTAATTAGTCATGTCGAAATGAGGAACGATTGAGACATCACAATCGAAATACAGAATGTATTAAATAATGTGATTTCTCCTTTCGTCGAAATGACTTTTTACTCAATATATTATTATAGTTCATCAATTTTTTCCATTTGCTTATCTAAAAAATCCCAGCAGTTTTTATTAATTTCATCAAAAGCAGTAATTAAAGATTTTCCGTAATCTGTTAATTCTGCACCGCCTCCACCTTTACCACCAATACTATTTATGGTTACTGGTTTTTTTGCAGATTTATTTACAGAGTCTAAAAGTTGCCATGCTTTTTTATAAGACAAGTTTAATGATTTCGCGGCTTTTGAAAGTGAGCCAGTTTCATCGATGGCTTTTAATAATTGCACGCGACCTTCACCTAAAAGCACATGATTTTCAGACTCAATCCATATTCTGCTTTTAATTTTATAGCTCATAATTAAACAGGTAATAGTATGGTTTCAATAGTGTCTCCAATTTTAATATTTGTAATGTCCTCATCTGCGAAAACTAAAGCGTTTGAAAGGGCAAAAGTTTGTAGCATAGATGAATTCTGACCTTCTAATATTTCAACTTGCTCACCTTTATAAATAGCTTTTAAAAATTGTGGTCGGTCTCCTTTTTTTTCAAAGTTTGATATCGATTTTGCTTTAATACGAGGTAATTCATTAACGTTTCTACCCATCATGTTTTGCAATGCGATATATACATAAATATAAAAACAAGTGAGTGCAGCAGCAGGGTTTCCAGGTAATGCAAAAATTAGAGTGTTATCTTTTTTTCCAAAGAAAAGTGGCTTACCGGGTTTTTGTTTCACTTTGTAAAACACTTCTTCTACTTGAAGTTCATTTAAAGCTTTTCCAACAAAATCATAATCACCAACAGAAATTCCACCAGTTACGATAACAAGATCGTTTTCTGTTATAACCGATTTAAGTTTAGATTTAGTTTTCTCGTAATTATCTTCAACTTTATGAATAGTTATATCATAAAATTTTAGACTATATAAAGCATTTTGAAGCATTGTAGCATTGCTTTCGTAGATTTTTCCATAAGTTACCGATTGTCCAGCTTCAATTAACTCGTTTCCTGTGGTTATTAGGGCAATTTGTGGTTTTTTGTATACCGAAACCTCAGTAATTCCTAAAGATGTTAAATAACCAATGGCTGCAGGCGTAAGCTTTGTATTTTTCTTCAGAGCAACATTGCCTTTTTTTACTTGTTCACCCATTGGGCGAATATTGTGTTCAATATTTATTTGATGTTCAATAGTAATAGTATTTCCATCATCTTTAACTTTCTCCTGCATCATGATAGCGTTTGCAGTATCTGGAACAGGTGCGCCAGTAAAAATTCTTATAGCTTCTCCTTTTTTTAACACAGGTTGATTTCCGTCTCCAGCTTTAACTTCTCCAATAAGATTATAAGTTAAATTGTCATGTAAATTCAATGCATATCCATCCATTGCAGATTGTCTAAAAGGTGGCATGTTTATAGGTGAAATCACATCTTCAAACAATAAATAACCACCAGATTTCCCAACTGGCTTTATGGTAGATTTTAAAAGTGGTTTAGATGTGTTTTTTACTAACTGAATAGCTTCATTTATAGAAATCATTTACTTATCGTTATGTCTTAACAAATATAACGATTTTTAAATATTAAAAAGCATGATTCATGTTAGTTATTTTACTTTTTATTTATAAGCAAGAATGGGGTATACGGGTAGAGTAGAAGCTTGTTTTTATGGATGAATTTATTTGAATTGTTTTAAAACTCTAATTTTATTTCTGGTAGAGTATATTTTTTCTTCATCATGTAATTGCTTTAAAATTCTTGTAATAACAACTCGAGATGTGTTTAAATCGTTTGCAATGTCTTGATGCGTTATATCTAGATCTATTGAATTGTTAATTTTAACTTTATCGGTTAAATTTTTTAATACGCGTTCACTCATTTTAAGAAATGCTAAACTATCAATAGATTCTACCATTTCTAATAACCTAAAATGGTAGCTATCGATAATAAAATGACGCCAAGACTTGAATTTAACTAACCAGTCATCTATACTTTCAACTGGTAAAAAAACAGCTTCAATATCTTTCTCAATTATACCTTTAAAAATACTTTTTCTTTTATTAATACAGTTTGCAAATGATATAGCGCAAGATTCACCAGGTTCTAAAAAGTAAAGTACAATTTCTTCTCCATATTTATCTTGTCTAATAATTTTAACGACCCCTTCAATTAGTAACGGAATATAAAACATATCATCTCCAATATCTATTAGAAGGTTGCCATTTTTAATTTTGTCGAAATAAGATACCTTCATTATTTCGTCTATCAGCTCTTCTTCAAATACTTCGGAATAAATACTATGAAATTTTTCTCTAATTACTGATTCTTGAGTCTCCATTTTTAACAATTTAATAGCATTTATACAAAGATAATCAATAAAAATAGAAAACCCTCCAGCTATACACCAGAGGGTTTAACGTTCAAATAACTGAACCTAATTCAAATATAGAAATCACTCATTGAATTAAAACTTAATTTGTACCTGACCTAATAAAGCATCATTATCTACATTGATAACAGTTTCAATATTAGCTAAGTAATTTAATTGGAATCTTACTTTATCGTTAAAGAAATAATTGAAGCCTATAGTCATTCTTTCTTGATATGTACCATCTTCTTTAAGATCTAAATCTGGGTCAAAGAATTCGTATTTAAGTACAGGTTGAAATTTTTCATTTACACTATAAGACGCCATCATATAAGCACCATCTCTTTTTTCTCCTAGAGGAATTGGATCTGCTCCACAACCACCACCAGCACCTAGAAAGTAAGCACCTTCATCATAAATATATTCGGCTTGAACAGCAAGCTTATCTAGTTCTAACAAGAATTCTCCACCAAGTGTTGTACGGTCATCCTCGTTGTTATTTGGTATGGGATAACCAAATCTAAAACTACCTCCAACTGTAAGGAAATTGGTGATTTTATAAGTTGCTCTACCAATTATATCTTTTTTTGTGTTAGTATCTTTTGGATTAGCTCCACCAATACCATTTCCGTTCATAAGAGCAACAGCATAATTAAGTTTGTTGTATTTGTTTCCACCAAAAACTGCTATACCAAAATCTCGTTGTGGAGCTACCAACTGGTCTGCTACAATAGATCTTTCTATAGTTGTTAAACTGTGGCAAGGTGTTGCAACGTCTAAACTGAAAGGTTGTTTATATGAACCTATAGAAATTCTTGCCCAATTGTCTGCATTATAAGTAACAAAAGCATCCATAAGATAAGCATCTCCAGAGCTACCAATAAACGGACTAGTTTCTAGCATAAAATAGTATGAAAAATCTTTATAGAATGTACCTCGGGCACCTATTCTTGCTCGCTTAAACTTAAAGGTGTTTTCCTGATCTCCATCAGTGAAGTTATAATCATATTGGGGTTGTATGTATCCAAATATTTTTACACTTGGAGCGCTAATCGAATCATTTGTTGCAGGATCATCACCTTCACAACCTTGAGAGAATGCTTTATTTACTTGAAAAAGTAATATTAGAGCAAACAATATATATATTTTGTTTTTCATTTTAAATGTTTTTAATGATCAATAATATTGTTGTTTAAGGTGCAAATGGTAAATCTTTAGGATTAGAATCAACTCCCCACTGATTTGTTGACCAAGCTGGATTAGTATTATAAATACCGTTCATACCAAATGTCATGGTATATGCATCATAACCAAGTACTCTTAAACAAGCTGTTATTACAGCCGAGGTTTGACCTGTATAACAATATGTAACTACTTTAGCATTAGCATCAGGATCTAACCCTAAATAAGTATCATCACCAAGAGTTAAAGGAAGAATTCTATATGCTCCAGTAATGTGACCAAAACCTAAATAATCAGTTTCACTAAAATAATTATTGATAAAATATCCACCTGGGTTTGTTAATACATCTGAACCACTAACTGTAGCTGGACCAAAACCAGTAGCAACTATGTCTTCTACTCTTTGTTTAAGAATAGCTTCACCGTTTGATAAATTGGTAGTTATCATTGGATCATCAAAAACTATATTTAATGGTGCAGCATTGTAAGTCCAATTTGCGTGATTATCAGCTTCATCTGCTCCAATTTTATTATCCCAAGAAGTTGATGTTGAGGAACTCCATCCAGACATTCCCCATTTTAATGCTTGTGTATGTTTGTATCCATACATACGCAATAATGCTGTTGCATAACAAGCGGTTTGTCCTGAATAACAAACAACTAATATGGGTTTAGATCCTGCATTAGGGGCTTCAGTTAAAATATTAGCAAAAGGTATATTGTTAGCTCCTTCTATGTGAGATGCATTAAAAGCATCACTAGATCTAATATCAAAAATGTAGTATTTATCTAAAAAGGTTTGAAGGTCTGCTGATGCAGGCGCTCCAACAACGAATTTTTCGTCATCAGAATTTTTGATAATTTTACTGATGTCCAAATCATTTTGCACCATATAATCTTTTAATAGAGTAAACTTTGGAGTAGCAACAACGTTGTCATCTGCCGGATCGTCTCCTCTATCACAAGATGTAAGGAATAATGAAGGAATCAATAATAATCCTATAAAGTATAATGATAATTTTTTCATGACTTAATGTTTTATGTTGTTTGATTTTTTTTATTCTATAACTGGGTACATATTTATTTCTTTCTTGGTAAAAGCTTCTCCGCCTTTTTCTTTTAAAGTCTCATTCATAAAACCATTTTCACCATATGATAAATTGCCTGTGTTATATCCTAATACATTTAGGTACGCAACTACGTACGCAGCTTTTTGCCCTGTGGCTTCATATACCACAATTTTTTGGTCTGCTGGAAGCGTAAGTAAATCTTTATTTAAAGAGGTTTCAGGACTAAAATGTAAAGCACCAGGAATATGGCCATGGCATTTATTTTGATCCCAATAATTCATTATAAAATAATTGCTAGGATTCTCGAAAAGATCTACAGGTTTTACAATAAACTCTCTGTAAGGTTTTGCAAATAGTTCTTGTAGTCTTGCTTTTAAAATGTCTTTGGCTTCTGTTTTTCCAGTGTTTAATACTGGGTGTGTGCCTGTTTCTTTTTTTACACCTTCATTAGTTTCTAATTTTGATGCAAAGTCATTTTTAATGTTTTTATTCCAAGCATTGTCGGCAAAATCTTCTCTCCATGAACTCATTCCCCATTTCATGCTATAAACATTTGAGTAACCTGCCAATCTTAATAAACTTGCGTAGTATGCAGCAGATTGACCAGAATAGCATATAAGAACTATTTTATCAAAGTCTGTAGCATTAATTTTAGTATCAAAATAATTAAGTAAGTCTTCGGCTTTTATGTTTTGGGCACTTTTTATATGCCCATATTCGAACCATGAATCGTTTCTAATATCAATAAGATGAAGTTTAGGATCTTTTAAATTTTTCTTTACTTCATCTGCGCTTATTATTGGTAATTCACCGTTAATAAAGTTATTATTGGCTTCTAAATAATTTACTAACGTTTCAAATTCATTTGGAGGATTAGTTATAGAATTAGATGTTTTTGTAAAACTGCTAAATAAAGTTATTATAGCAATAAGTAATACAATTCCAAAAAGTGATAGTTTTTTCATGACATAATAATTTAGTTTCCAATATTATTGGGATTATTTATGTTGAAATTATATCAGAATAGTTGCTATTTATATGACTTTTGTCAACTTTTTGTAATACATAATCGGTAAATTCTGTAACATTTGTTACATTTTAAAATACTAATAATCAGATATTTATGTTGTTTTTTAAATTTTTTGAAAAAACTGATTTTTAGTGTGCTAATTTTTATTATTAAAAATGTTTTTTTAGAGCGTTAGTTTGTATATGATATGAAGTTTTTTATGAATAAAAAAGAGCTGTTTTTAATGAAAAAACAGCTCTTTTAATCTTAAAATAATAAAAACTAACAACCTCCTTCAGGAGCCTTTTTCTTCTTTTTTTGAAGGATGATTGTTTTTTTAACAGGCTTTTTAATCGGTTGTATTTTAGGAGTAGCTTTAGCTTTTTTTACAGACTCATCAATAAATGCTTTAATATTGTTTTCAGATTTTTCAATATTGTAGTTTTTTGTGATAAACTTATTTTGTAGATAACTAGTTTCAATAGCTAATAATTTAATGTTATCATACCCTAATTGATACAAAATTAAAAATGCGGGATTGACCTCTTCTAGGTTTTTTCCATACAAAAGAGCTGTTTTATTAGCTTCTTTTAAGTCTTTAAAAATGGATAAATTTTCTTCATTTAAAATATCTGAAGTTGCTATGTTTATGGCGTTTTCCATATGCCCTTTATCAAACTCATATTGAGTTCTTATGTCGATTAACTGAAAATCTGGATTGTTACTATTTTCTAATGAAACAAAGAAATTTTCACTTGTTAACTTTTCTAGTGTAGGTTTAGTATTTATAGTAAATGTGTTTTTTGGTCTTTTATAAGTTAAAAGCCCTATAACAACTGCAAGAATAAAAAGCGTTGAAGCTATTGATATACGTTTAGTTTTTTCTAATTCTTTCATAAAGCATTCTTATAAAGTTAACAACCACCTTCTGGCGCTTTCTTTTTCTTTTTAACTGTTATTATTTTCTTTGGAACAGCTTTTTTGACAGGCTCTGGAGTTTTAATTTCAACTTGTTCTGGATAAACAACTCCAAAATACATGCTAGAAGCTTTTCGGGTTGAATATAAATCTAATGCATCCTTTGGCATGTCTTCAGTTGGTTTTTGAGGATTTATTATGGTGTTAAACCACTTGTTTATACCACCTTTTAAAACATGTAAATTTTTGTATCCTAATCTATTGCAAAGTATCCACGCTTGATCTGAATAAAAATTATCATTTGAAAAAAACACAACATCAAATTGATTTTGATTAATATACATTGTGGCGTCGTTATCTAATATTTTTTTTAGAGGAATATTTATAGCATTTGGTAGTGTGTATTCTTTAAAACTATTTTCATCTCTTACATCAATTAATATAAATGAAGGATCTTGATTAATTATTTTATGAGCAATATCATCGGTTGAAATGTAGCGTTCAGGACTTATTGTTTTACTTAGTAATTCTTCGGGACTAATGCCTTCATGTTTTTCGTATTTAGGTAATAAAACTAAACCTCCTGCTAAAACAATTAATACTGCTGCAAGTATTTTATATCTTAAGGATAAAAATTTAACTAATTTTCTATTTACCATATTGTGTAATTTAAATTATTAGTAAAATACTTTTTTTACTCGTTTACGAATCATATCTGAAGCTGCAAACATAATAATAGCAACCACTGTTAATATAAATACAAACCAGTATTTATTTATACCTAAAGAATCTACTAATGTTACGTTACCTTGGAAATAACCGTTATATAATGGCTCAAAAAGGGTATATAATTCTGAAAATATAAATATTCCAACCATAATACCTAGTACATTAACTATTGCATCTATTTTACCAATAGCTACAGCAGATAAACTTGTTCCCGGACAAAATCCACCGGTTACAAACCCTATTCCCATTATAGCGCCTCCAATAATTGCTCCCCATAAATAGGTTGGATGAACATATAAACTACTCATGTCTACATAACCAAGGTAGTCCATATAAAAAAGTCCGATTAAGGAAGTAATTGCGGCAGTAAAAAATACCTTTAAAACAGCAAAATCATAGCCGTAAAATACACCAGCAAGTTTTCTTGAAGAGGAGAAACCTGATGCCTCTAAAATAAACCCGAAGAATATTCCAATAACAATAGCTATAATACTACTCCACTCAAAAGGTATAAATCCGTTTGGAATTAATGGTCCCATAATTTTTAAATTTTTAATTTATTAAATCCAATTTTTTCTAAAAAAATAAGCAAACAAGTAACCACTTCCAAAAATGGCCAACATGGTTATAAATCCACCTGTTGATAATACTGCCATACCGCTCAAAGCAGCTCCACTTGTACATCCTCTTGCAATTTGAGCACCTAACCCAAATAATATACCACCACTAAATGCAAATATTAAACGTCGTCTTCGTGTAATTTTAGGGGAATGTTGTACTCTCCAACCAATTCTACCAGCTAAACCACCAGAAATGAAAGCGCCAATAAGTACTCCTAATGTTTCAAAAACTATCCAATTATTCATTGGGTTTTTATCGCCATCAACAAATTTACTGTAGTATGCACTTTGTTTTGCATGCTCATGAGAAACGTCATCTACTATTGTGACAACACTACTTTTCATGGCCCCACTTGCACCTAAACCTCTACCTGTTATGTAGAAGGTGAAAATTATTAATAACCCAAGCAGGAATCCTCCAAAATAAGGATTCCAATATATGTGTCTGTTTTGTTCTTTGTCTTTCATAATATATGTTTAATAGAGGTATCGTGTAATTTGACCAGCTTCAACCATTACAAACCTAAAAATTAGGCCACCAATTAAAATTAATATGGCAGGAACAGCAACAGGAATTTTATATCCTTTTATCTCTAATGCTTCAAGAATACCAGGAACAATTAATCCGAGTATAACTACAAAGCCGAAAAACATCAAGGTAAATTCGCCGCCAATTAATAAATTCATGGCATCTAATTGTACTTCAGAACCGGCGTACATTCCCATAATCATGTGAACAATTAGGCCTAACTCAATAATTATAAGCGCTAAATCTATTTTACTGAAGAGGTGTCTTTCTTTTGCGCTTTTTGCTAATAATATGATTGTTGCAGCTCCAGTTGATAACCCTGAAGTTAAAAATAAAGGTCCTAAAATAGCATTGTTCCATAAAGGTCTTGCGTTAAATGCTGATAATAGAATTCCTGTATAAACACCTAAAATAATTGATAAAGGCACTAATGCATATGCCATATTTTTTCTGTTTTTCTTTAGAAATTGTTCGAATTTCTTTAGAAAATCAAATTTCAAATTCCATTTTGGGAACAATTCAGAATAATAGCTAAACACCCATAAAAATGATAAAGGAGTCGTTACTAATAATACCCAAGCTCCCCAAGACATTGGTGATTCTAAACGTATAGTGGTGTACAATTGCCAAGTGTATAAAGGATGTGTTAAATCGTAAACTAATGCCATTAACCCTAATGATAAAGCTACAGGAGGCAACATAGATGCGTACTTAACAGTTGTAGGATAGTCTTTATCTTTACCCAGAATGGTAACTACAGCAGCAAATAATAATAAGCCAGCTGCTAAACCACCTAAAAACAGATAAACGGAAATTGGCCAATGCCAAATTTCTAATGAAGGATCTATATTAGGGATGTTTCTTCCACTTGTAAATAATTCTTCTTGCATAATAATTATAAATTAAATTAAATAGAATACATGTGGTTTGGTTCCTGCTTCTGGAGCCAATGTTTTATGCTTTCTGTTTTTTAATAATTGAAAAACCTCGCTATTAGGGTTATCTAAATCTCCAAAATACATGCACTTTGTTGGGCAAACCGATACACATGCTGGAAGTTGTCCTTTTTCTAATCTGTGATGACAAAATGTGCATTTATCTACATAACCATCTGGATGTTGATAACGCGCATCATAAGGACACGATTCTATACATGCACCACAACCTATACATTCGTCTCCTGTTACTAATACAATACCACCTTCTACAATATGGCTAGCACCTGTAGGACAGCATCTAACACATGGTGCATTATCGCAATGGTTACATCTATCAGATCTTAATTCTAGCTCTACACTTGGGTATGAGCCGCTAACAGCTTCAGTTATCCAGTCCCTACAATACCCATGAGGTACGTTGTTTTCTGTTTGACAAGCCACAACACAATCGCTACATCCAACACACTTTAATGTGTCTATTACCATTGCATATCTCATAGTTCTGAATTTTTATGTGGATTTTCAGTTAAAATTGATACAAAGTTGCCCCTTAAACCTGTTCCACCCATAAGAGGATCTACAACAGTTTTAGAAATTAATTCGGTATCGCTTATACCTTTACCAAAGGCTCTAGATAATTTTTTATTATTATGTCCAAAACCATGATACAGGTAAACGGAGTCCCAGCGTATTCTTTCTGTTATTCTTACTTTAATAGAGAAGGTTGAAACAATATCATCTTGGTTTTTTAACCAAACTTCTTGATGTTTTTTCAATCCTAAAATGCGGGCTACTTTTGGGTTAACCCAAAGCATATTTTCACTTTTTAGATCACTTAAATTCGGATTGTTTATAGTTCTACTAAAGGTATGCATTGGCGACCTGCCATAATTTAATCTATAAAACCCTTGAGGAGGTTGAGGATGTGCAGTGTATACAGGTATTGGTGCAAAACCTTTATTGGCTAGTTGCTGAGAGTAGAATTCTATTTTGCCACTAGGTGTATAAAATTCATAATCCTGACCTTCTTTTAAGAACAGAGGACCAGATTTTCTATCAAAATGTTTAACACCAATCTTTTTCATTTCATCTAAAGATGTTCCCAGTTTATTAAGTTGCCATTCAATAACTTCTTCAAAATCGTTATAATTAAAGTAATCACCTAAACCAATGCGCTTTCCAATTTGTTGACTTATCCACCATGCGGGTTTAGAATCGTATTTAGGTTTCACAGCCGGAACTCTTACAGCTATTGAAGGTGTTCTGTTTGTTGCAGAACGAATGCCATCATAACGTTCTAGATAAGTACATTCTGGTAAAACAACATCTGCATAACCAGTAATTTCCATTGGCATGGTATCAATAACCACTAAAAAGTCAACTGCATTTATAGCTTCAATAGTTTTTTCTCTTTGAGGTAATGTGTTAATTAAATTGGTGCCTGCAACCATCCACGCTTTAATGGGGTGTTTGTTATCTTCATTTGGTATAGTTGCTTTAATTATTTCTGAAGTGATACCCATTTCTGCAAATGGATATTGTTCGCCTAAATCATGCCATCCCCATTTTGGTTTAGGATAGTCTGGATGAGGATATTTTGGAATGCTAATTTTTTCTTTGAAATAAAAACCACCTCTATTACCCCAAGAACCTAATAAGCCATTTAACATAGCAATTGCTCTAGATCTTTGTGAATCATCTCCATACCAAGTAACATGACGACCTGGATGCACAATAACCGATGGGGCTGCAGCAGCCATTATACGTGCTGTTTTTCTAATTTCTTCTGGTTTAATGGTTGTAATACCATAAGCCCATTCTGGTGTAAATGTTTTAACGTGTGCTTTTAATTCGTTGAATCCTTTAGTATATTTTTCAACATATTTTTTATTGTATAAGTCTTCTTCAATTAAAACATGCATCCATGAAAGAAGTAAGGCAATATCGGTAGCAGGTTTTATAGGTAACCAATGTTTAGATTTACTTGCTGCGGTAGAGAACCTAGGATCTACAGTAATTATAGTAGCACCATTATCAATGGCGTCAGACATTTCTTGAACTTGAGAGTTGTGCATGTTTTCACCTAAATGAGAGCCAATAAGCACTAAGCATTTAGTGTCTCTAATATCTGTAGGTTCAGGTGAACCAACCCAAGACCCAAAGGTTAAACCAAAACCAGTTTCTCTTGGGCCTCTACATTGTGCATATGCAGGTTCTGCTATTGTATCAGATCCATATGCTTTAAATAAATGCTCTAAATGGCTTCCGGGAGAGCCGTGTTTAAGTAAAGCAAACGACTCAGGACCATATTCTTCCTTTATATCTTTAAATTTAGAAGCAATTAAATCAAGAGCTTCATCCCAACTAGCTTCTCTATAGGTTTGTTCACCATTAACAGTTGTTCTTATTAAAGGTGTTTTTAGTCTGTCTTCATCACTATACATACCAACACCACCTGTTCCTCTGGGACAAAGGCGTCCGTTACAATGTGGATCATCATCATTTCCTATAATTTTTTTTATGTTATTGTTTTCATCTGTATATGCCCAAGCGGCACATTTCCAAAAACATACTTCGCAATAAGTTGCAGATCGATACAACTTTTTTGAAACATTTTCTTTTATAGCAGCATCTAATAATGGATTGGTTTTAAAGAGACCAAATGCAGCTGAGGTTGTTGCTAAACCTCCTAAACCTAAGGCAGAAATTTTTATGAATTTTCGTCTTGAAGTAACCATATATTTCATTAATTTTCTGATGTAAATATATTTGTAATTATCTTTTGAAATCATGATAAATATCATGAAATCAGCACTTTATATGTAACAATTGTTACATAGGCTTTTGTTCTTTTAATAAAAAAAGATATTTTAAAATGTTGTAAATTTGGGTAACTGCTTGATTATGAAAAACAAAACATTTTCGGTCTGGATTTTTGCAATAGCTGTTTTATTTTTTGGACTACTTTTTTTAATGAGAAATAAAAATTATTTTTTTTCTCCAGACCTAGAAAATGTTGAATATTCAAAACATGAAGTAACCATAAAGGAATCTTGTTTACAATGTCATCAAAACACTAAAGGGTATTCAAATTATCATAATCCAGAACTTATTGGTTGTGCGAGCTGCCATTTAGGAAATACAAAATCTTTAAATAAAGAAGAGGCTCACAAAGGGATGGTATTAATTCCTGGTAATTTATCTGATGCTAAAGAAACCTGTGGAAAATGTCATGCCAGTGAGTTGCACAAAATAGAAAACTCATTAATGACTACAAACAGTGGTATTGTAGCAGTAGATAAATTTATTTTTGGAGAGGCAGATAGTTTAAATTACCATTACCATATTAAGGATATACAATATTCAGCTTCTGATAAGCATTTAAGAGATTTATGTGCCAATTGCCACTTAGGAGCCGAAAAAACCTCTTATGGGGAAATAAATCAATTAAGTAGAGGTGGAGGCTGTAATGCTTGTCATTTAAATTATTCTGAAAATGCTAAAAAGGATTTAGAAAATTACTTAGCTTCAAACAAAATAGAACTACCTAAATTTCATCCTTCTTCAGATATCTTTGTTAATGATACCCACTGTTTTGGTTGCCATAGTCGATCCAGTAGAATTTCTACAAATTATATGGGTTTACAAGAAACCTTGTTACATAAAAATGATGTAATAAATAAAGAGGATTATACGGTTTTAGAAGATGAACGGGTTTATAAAAATTTAGAAGAAGATGTGCATCATACAAAAGGATTGTTATGTATAGATTGTCATTCATCACATGAAGTTATGGGCAATGGAATACGTTATGATCATGCAGAAGACGCTGTTACTCTGCAGTGTAGCGATTGCCATTTTAAGGACAAACCAAATACCATTTCGTATTATGATTTAGATGCAGAAAGTAGTTTGGTATTTCTTCATAGAGATTATAAACATACAGATAAACAAATCATTATAGCTGAAAAAGATGGTCATCCATTAGTTAACACATACGTAGACACAACAGGAAATGCATTTTTGATAGGTAAAAATGACGGTAGTTTACATCCATTAAAACCTCAATCAACTATTTGTTCCAGAGATCATGCACATAAAAATGTGAGTTGTAGTGCGTGTCATTCTTCTTGGACATCGAAATGTATTGGCTGTCATAATAAATTTGATGACAAAGAACGTAGCGCTTTCGATTTATTAGATAAAAAATACGTAAAAGGACAATGGAATGAGTATGTAGCTGAATTTTCATCATCACAACCGGCTTTAGGTGTTAGAGAGCATGAAGAAGGAAATATTATTGAGCCTGCAATACCAGGTATGATTTTAACTATTGATAAGGGTAGCTATGTGGGTAATCCAGATAAAAATATTTCATTTCATAGGTTGTATGCACCTAATTCTCCACATACTACAACAAAAGCTGTGAGAGATTGTAAATCTTGTCATGCTAATTCTGCTGCTTTAGGCTATGGGAATGGTTCATTGGTTTATAAAATAAATAATAAAAAAGGCAGATGGGTTTTCACTCCAGAATATGAATTAAACACATATGATAACTTACCAGAAGATGCGTGGATACCATTTTTAGAAAAGGTTGACGATACTGTTATTAATTCAACAAGACATGATTTTAGACCCTTTAATGTTGAAGAACAAAAAAAACTACTTTTCGTTGGAGCATGTTTGCAATGTCATAACGATAACTCAAAAGTTATGAGACAAACTTTAGATGTAGGTTTAAAAACTACACTTAAAAACTTAAATGAAGCTTGTGTATTACCAGAATAAAAAGGTTGTTACTTTAAATTTATAATACTTTAAACTATTTGCCTAACCAAAAAGTTAACTTCACTCATTTAAAGTGTTAGTTGGCTAAGTGTGTTTGGTTTTTCCTCTATACAGTTTATAGTTTAGTGATATAAAAAAATAAATATCATGAAACAATTCAATCTTACAATCGGCAAACCTTGCTCAGAAAAATTCAATCAATTTACACAAACAAACTCCGGAGGGTTTTGTAATTCGTGTCAAAAAGAAGTCATGGATTTTAGAAACATGAGCGATGAAAAATTAGTAGAATACTTTAAAAACAATCAAGCTAATACTTGTGGATATTTTAAAACAAATCAATTAAAGGAGTATTCTAATTTGAACGACAACAGAAACGAAGCCAAATTCAAATATTTAAGAATTATTGGATTTGCATTATTTTCTGCTTTATCGCTCCATAATATACAAGCTCAAGAAAAGCAACCTGCAACAGAAATTATTGAGCAAACTAAAGAAGCGAAAAGTAATCAAGTAAAAAACAATGACAAACAAAAAGGACTTTTAGCCGGAGTTGTTTCAGATGAAACTGGTCCGCTACCTGGAGCAAATATCATTTTAAAAGGCACTACAATTGGCACGAGTACAAATTTTGATGGCGAGTTTGTTTTTCCAAAAAAATTAGAAAAAGGCGATATTTTAATATTTAGTTTTTTGGGTTATGAAACTCAAACCATAGAAATTAAAGAGAATCAAAACATTTTGAATGTAAATATGGGAGGCGATGATTCTTTTGTGTTAATGGGAGAAGTTGAAGTTAATGAGGTATACAAGTCTAAACGTACACTGTGGCAAAAAATAAAAGATATATTTTAAATGAAACAATTTTTACAAATACTCTTTTTGTTAATCTGTTTCTCTGTTAATGCACAAAAATCAGATTTTAGACATATTAATTTTAAAAAGGCTGATAGTATAGCGAATGCATTAAAAGATCACAGATTAAATAATTTACCATTGCTTGCCCACAAGCTTACCAATAGCTTGAATACCCAAGTTGAAAAATTTAGAGCTATTCATACTTGGGTGTGTTCAAACATTGAAAGCGACCATAGTTTTGGTGTAAAAACAATTAGAAAGCGCAAAAAGTATAAGAACGATGCCATAGCATTTTCAAAATGGAATGCTGAAGTTCAAGATGTGTTCTTTAAAAGGTTGCTAAAGGATAAAAAAACCATTTGTTCGGGTTATGCTTATGTAATTAAAGAACTCTCTAATTTGGCTGATATAGAATGCGAAATAGTTGATGGATATAGCAGAACAGTAAATACAAATGTTACTAAAATTGATATTCCAAATCATTCATGGAACGCAGTACATTTAAGTAACAAATGGTATTTGGTTGATGCCACATTAGCTAGTGGAGTTTTCTTTATTAATCAAAATAAATTTATTAAAGACTATAATGATGGTTATTTTCTGGCCGAACCAGAGTTGTTTGCTAAAAATCATTATCCTTTAGATGAAAAATGGCTTCTGTTAGAGCGTAAACCCGATTTAAATCAATTTGTTAAAGCGCCTTTGGTTTATGGAAAGACATATAAGTATGAAGTCGTTCCTATTATGCCTAAAAACCTAATAACCAAAGTTGTTTTAGATGATGAAGTTCTTTTTAGTCTTAAGATATCTGATGAAAGTAAAATTGATTCAATAAGTCTAGTATTAAATAGTGGTTTAAAGTATGATAAGGTTGAAGCGTCTTCTTTAAATTTCAAAGAAGGTTTTCTAAAATTTAATTACCGCTTTACCAAAAAAGGACATTATGATGTTCATATAAAAACGAATGAAGATGTTTTGGTTTCATATACTGTAGAGGTAGAGAAGCCTAAAAAAGGTGTTCTTGTAGCTATTAATAAATAAGGTTATATAAGTCTTTATTGTATTGAGCAAAAGGATTTTATTGTTCAGTTACAAATACATTTCTTACATTTAAGCTGTAAACAAATTATATGCTTAAAAAAGTTTTTGGTAGCGCTGTTTTTGGCGTGGAGGCCACAACCATAACTGTTGAGGTTAATGTAGATTCAGGTATTGGGTATCATTTAGTAGGATTGCCAGATAATGCCATTAAAGAAAGTAATTACCGTATAGCTGCGGCACTTCAAAATAACGGTTATAAAATTCCCGGAAAAAAGATAACTATTAATATGGCTCCTGCTGATTTACGCAAGGAGGGAAGTGCTTACGATCTTACTTTAGCCATAGGTATTCTGGCAGCTTCCAAACAAATTAAAGCCGAAGACTTAGAGCGTTATTTAATTATGGGAGAATTGTCTCTTGATGGCAGTTTGCAACCCATAAAAGGCGCATTACCTATTGCTGTAAAAGCCAGAGCAGAAGGTTATAAAGGTTTTATTCTGCCTAAACAAAACGCTAAAGAAGCTGCTATTGTTGACGATTTAGAAGTTTATGGTGTAGATAACATAAAACAGGTTATTAATTATTTTGATAAAGGCGACCCTATTGAGCAAACCATTATTAATACACGTGAAGAGTTTTATAAAAGTTTAGATTTTCCAGAGTTTGATTTTTCTGATGTTAAAGGACAAGAAGGCATTAAGCGTTGCATGGAAATTGCAGCTGCTGGCGGACATAATATTATCTTAATTGGTCCACCAGGAGCTGGTAAAACGATGCTAGCAAAACGCTTACCGAGTATTTTGCCTCCAATGACGCTTCATGAAGCTTTAGAGACCACAAAAATACATTCCGTAGTTGGTCGTGTAAAAGATACAGGATTGATGGCGCAACGCCCTTTTAGGAGCCCACATCATACTATTAGCGACGTTGCACTTGTCGGCGGTGGGGCATTTCCACAACCGGGAGAGATTTCCTTATCGCATAACGGGGTGTTGTTTTTGGATGAATTACCCGAATTTAAACGAGGTGTTTTAGAAGTGTTGCGTCAACCATTAGAAGATAGAGAAGTTACTATTTCTCGTGCCAAATTTACAGTGACGTATCCATCGTCGTTTATGTTGGTAGCGAGTATGAACCCAAGTCCGGGAGGTTATTTTAACGATCCCGATGCGCCTGTAACGTCAAGTCCTGCCGAAATGCAACGCTATTTAAGTAAAATTTCTGGTCCGTTATTAGATAGAATTGATATTCATATTGAGGTAACGCCCGTGCCTTTTGAAAAACTATCAGAAGACAGAAAAGGTGAAACCTCTGTAGATATTAGAAAACGCGTTACAAAAGCCAGAGAAATACAAACTAAGCGTTTTGCAAAAAGCGATGCAGTGCATTACAATGCACAAATGAATACCAAACAAATTCGAAAATATTGTGTTTTGGATGAAGCGTCTAAACAGCTATTAAAAACCGCTATGGAACGTTTAAATTTATCTGCGCGAGCGTATGATAGAATTTTAAAAGTTTCTAGAACAATCGCCGATTTGGAAGGTGTTGAGGCTGTAAATGGCTCGCATATTAGTGAGGCGATTCAGTATAGGAGTTTGGATAGAGAAGGGTGGTTGGGTTAGAATTTTATACGTCATACTAATTATGAAAAATAAATGCATATTAATTCTTTTTCTTTTATTTATATCTTTTTCCTATTCACAAAAAGATTCTCTAACAAAGTATGAACAGGATAAATATTTTAAATATGATCTGATTGAATATGATTCATTAAGAGGAAGATATTTTAAGGATTTTGTTAGACCAAATAGGAATTACCCAATAGTTAATGCGTCTTTTGAAGATGGCTATGGATTAGCTCCTACATTTAAAAGAAAATGTGGAAAGTTGACTTTAAATTCCGATAGGCAAGATTGCTTCAAAAATAAATTTTATGAAATTTTGCGTAAAAAATTCAGGCCACCTTATGATTATTATAAAAAAGGTACTTCGGTGTTTTTATTAATTCAATTTACAATTAACTCAGAAGGAAAAATTAAAGATATAAAATTTCACAAAAGTAATGACTTGAAAGGAAAAGTAGAAATAGAGCTAAATCGAGTATTGATGAATTTTCCAGAAATTGAGCCAGCTATAAGAAATGGTGTAAATCAGAGTGTTACTTACCATTTTCCTTTTAGGGTGAAAATTTGGTAAATATATAATTTAAAAAAAATAATAACATCTCCCCTTCGAAGTTTGTAACTTCGAAGTACAATTAGCGACCTTTTGTAATTAAACTTATAAACTATTTTCTACTTTTAGATAATGAAAAAAATCATAATAATTTTATTAGTAATATTAGCTTTTAGTTGCAACACTTCAAAAGAAAAAGAACCAATAGAAACCCCAAAAGTTGAAATCGCTAAAATCCCAATTCTCAACTTAAAACAGGCTAATACACTCGCAGAACTACCATTGCATTGCATGAATATAGAATACCCAAACAAGCTATCACAAACTTTAGGTGGTGAAGAAGATTTGAAACCGCCAACACAATTGCATCCGGCATTCTATGGTTGCTTCGATTGGCATTCGGCGGTACATGGGCATTGGAGTTTGGTAAGTTTACTAAAGCAATTTCCAAACATGGAAAAAGCTGAAGAAGCCAAAGCTCGTTTGCTTAAAAACATATCAAAAGAAAAAATACTAGCAGAAGTTGAATACTTTAATGGCAAGCATAACAAATCTTACGAACGTACTTATGGATGGGCGTGGTTACTTAAACTTGCAGAAGAATTGCATACTTGGGATGCACCAATTGCAAGGGAACTAGAAAGTAATTTACAACCGCTAACCGATTTAATTATTGATAAATATATTGCATTTTTACCAAAACTAAATTACCCGTTGCGTGTAGGAACGCACACCAATACAGCATTTGGGTTAAGTTTTGCTTACGATTATGCTAAAACTGTTAAGCACGACGCTTTAAAAATAGCTATAGAAGACCGTGCTAAATACTTCTTTATAAGCGATAATAATTGCCCGATGCGTTGGGAGCCTAGTGGGAGCGATTTTTTATCACCCTGTTTAGAAGAAGCTGCTCTAATGAAACGTTTGTTGCCAAAAGCAGAATTTAAAACTTGGTTGAGAGCCTTTTTACCAGAATTAAAAAATAAAAATTACAGTTTGGAAGTTGGTGTGGTATCTGATAGAACCGATGGGCATTTAGTACATCTAGATGGTGTAAATTTCTCCCGAGCATGGAGTTTAAATACAATCGCCGAAGGTTTACCAGAATACAATCATTTAAAAAATATAGCAAATCAACATGTAAATTACTCATTACCAAGTATTGTAGGCGATAGTTATGAGGGCGGACATTGGTTAGGAAGTTTTGCTATTTATGCGCTCAATTCTACATCAAAATAAATTAGAATTCACTAAATTAGTTTAGTGGAAAATCAAATTGTAGATATTAATGTAGATGTAGGTGAGGGGATTGGTAACGAACCCCAGATAATGCCTTATATTGCTTCATGTAATATTGCTTGTGGAGGTCATGCAGGTGATGTTGAAACAATGACTTCTGTAGTTAAACTTGCTAAGAAACATCGCGTAAAAATTGGTGCGCATCCATCGTTTCCAGATAAAAAAAATTTTGGCAGACAAGCTATGGATATGTCTTGTGTGGCTTTATTCACATCAGTAAAACAACAAATAAATAGCCTTGTTAGTATTCTAAACGAACAACATGCTATATTTCACCATGTAAAACCTCACGGTGCACTTTATAATTTAGCAGCCACAGATGAACGTATTGCAAAAGTACTAGTTGAGGTTATGAAAAGCATAGTTTTGCCAATAAAATTGTATGTGCCTTATAAATCGGTTATTGCAGATTTGGCTCAACAAAATGGAATTAATATTACATATGAAGCTTTTGCAGATAGAAATTATAATGACAATTTAACTCTAGTTTCAAGGCAAGAAAAAGACGCATTAATTGATGATGAAAATGAATTATTTGAACATGTTTTTAGAATGATTTCTAAAGGAAAAGTAAAGACTATTCAAGGTCATGAAATAGGTATTAAAGCTAATACATTTTGCATTCATGGAGACCACCCAAAAGCAGTAATTTTGATTAAAAATTTAAAAGAAAAATTAGAATTACATGGTATTAAAATTCGATAATTTTTAGTGGCTTTTAAACTAACATACAAACCATATGGTGAACGTGCTATTTTGGTAGAGTGGACTCAGGTTATTGATGGTGATATTTTAAAAGATATCATTAATTTTAAACAAAAAATCAAAAACAGTCATATTAAATCTTTAGTTGAATTAAAATCAGCATATAACTCATTATTAATTATATACAATAAGTGTGTAAATGATTTTGAAGCTGAAACAACTATTATAGATAAAATCTATAGCAAAGAAATTGATTTTTATAAAACAGATTCGCTTTTATGGAGAATTCCAGTATGTTATCATGATGAATTTGGACTTGATATGGAGTTAATTTCAAAAGGAAAAAAACTATCAAAAGAAGACATAATTAAGCTGCATACTCAAGCCATTTATACGGTTTATTTTATTGGTTTCTTACCTGGGTTTTTATACTTAGGAGGTTTAGATAAAACACTTCATGTTTCAAGAAAATCTACACCAAGATTACAAATAGAAAAAGGAGCTGTTGCAATTGGTGGAAACCAAACTGGTGTGTATCCAAATGCGAGTCCAGGAGGTTGGAATATTATAGGAAATTCACCTATTAATTTTTTTGATGCATCAAAAGATCAACCCTGTTTTGCAAAGTCTGGAGACCGTATTCAATTTTACCCAATTAGCTTAAAAGAACATCACGATATTAAAACCTTGGTTGATGCCAAAGTTTATCAAATAGAAAGCGAGGTGATAGATGATTAAGGTTTTAAAGCCAGGTTTTTATTCTACCATTCAAGATTTTGGACGTTCTGGTTTTCAAGAATTTGGTGTGCCTTATTCTGGTGTTATGGATAAAAAAGCTGCAGCTTTAGCAAATGCATTGTTAGGTAATAATGAAAATGATGCTGTTTTAGAAATAACCATGATGGGACCAACGCTTCAATTTAAATCACAAACGTATATTGCTATTTCTGGGGCAGATATGTCTGCAAAGATTAATAATCAGGCGATTCAATTAAATAAAATAATAAGCGTTAAACCAGATGATGTTTTATCCTTTGGTAAATTAATTACAGGATTTCGTTCTTATTTGGCAGTTTCAGGTGGTTTTAAGACAGAAACTGTTATGAATAGTAAAAGTATGTATCAAAACATAACTAAACAGTTTATACTTCGTAAAAACGATGAAATTGCTATTTTAGAATCCTCTAAATTTGATGGTATTCAAAATGCTTCGGTAAAAATTGATTCATCTTACATCAGTTCTAAAACTATTGAAGTTTTTAAAGGGACAGAATTTGATTGCCTTTCTAAAAATCAACAAGACATATTGTTTTCAAAGGATTTTACTATTTCAAAAGATAACAATAGAATGGCTTATCAATTAAATGAAACTTTAAGTAATAATTTAAAACCTATAATTACATCGGCGGTACTTCCAGGAACTATTCAATTAACTCCTTCTGGAAAGCTTATTGTTTTAATGCGTGATTGCCAAACTACAGGAGGTTACCCACGTGTGTTACAGTTAAAAGAATCTGCTATTAGTATTCTAGCTCAAAAGTTTACGGGTAATACTATTAGTTTTAAGCTTAATTCTAAATATTAAGTTAAGATTATAGATGCAGGGTTATGTATTCGTTAGTTTTACGACAGACTTTTAAAATTACTGTTGTTATGAACAAATTCTTTTTCTTTTTTATATCTTTAATTTTGATTTTAAGCTGCGAGCAAGACGTTAAAGATGCTAACTTAATTATCAATAAGTCGATTGAAGTTAGTGGAGGGAATCTATTTAAAAATGCAACTATAGCTTTCGATTTTAGAGATAGACATTACAAGGCTATTCGTAACAATTGGAAATTTCAATTAGAAAGAACGTTTAAAGACTCTTTAAATGTTATTCAAGATGTTTTAGATAATAAAGGTTTTAAAAGATTTGTAAATGATACTTTAGTTCATGTTCCAGATTCCATGGCTGTAAAATATACAGCTTCGGTAAACTCTGTACACTATTTCTCGGTGTTGCCTTTTGGGTTGAATGATAAAGCAGTGAATAAGATATCTTTAGGTAACTTTAAAATAAAGGGAAATAACTATCATAAAATAAAAGTTACTTTTAATGAAGAAGGTGGAGGTGAAGATTTTGATGATGTATTTATCTATTGGGTAAATGCGGAAACATTTAAAGTAGATTATTTAGCTTATTCTTATGCGGAAAGCGACGGTGTGGGTTTACGTTTTCGTGAAGCTTACAACGAAAGGTTTATAAATGGTATTAGATTAGTAGATTATAATAACTACAAGCCAAAAGATAAAAATACATTTTTAGAAAACTTAGATGCTGTTTTTGAAGAAGGTAAATTAGAACTACTTTCAAAAATAGAATTAGAAAATATATCTGTTCAGATTAATACTGTTGAATAGTATTTAAAATAAAAAAATTCTTAAAAGCTTTAAAAGAGCTATAGTTTTAATAATTAGAATTTGATGATTCATCTTTAAGAATTGTAATTCCAGAGGATGTCCCAAGGCGCTGTACACCTAGATTTATGTATTCTAAAGCTGTTTTTTGGTCTTTTATACCGCCTGAAGCTTTTATTTTAATTTCATTTTTAGCAACACTTTTCATGATTTCTACATCATGAATGGTAGCGCCACCACTTCCAAAACCGGTAGAGGTTTTTATAAAATCGGCTCCACTTTGTATAGCAAGCTCGCTAGCTTTTATGATTTCTAATTCTTCAAGATAGCAAGTTTCTAAAATAACCTTAAGTGTATTGTTAGGCATAATACGTTTTACACCTTCAATATCTTTCCAAACCGCATCAAAATCTTTACTTTTTAGTAATCCTATATTGATTACCATATCAATTTCATCCGCACCATCATTTAAAGCAGCTTTGGCTTCTTCAACTTTGGACTTAGTGCTCATGGCACCAAGAGGAAAACCAATAACGCAGCAAACTTTAACATTACTATTTTTAAGCTCTGCTTTGGCTAAAGCTGCATAACAGCTATTAACACAAACTGAAAAAAAGTTATGTTCTTTTGCTTCTTGGCAAAGCTTAATGATTTCGGTTTTAGTAGCTGTAGCCTTTAAAAGCGTGTGGTCTATATAATTGTTTATAGAATTCATAGTGTTAATTTTATTAAAAATTACACGTATCAAATGTATTAAACAATTATTGAATTAAGGTTTTTTTGCTGTGTGAAATTTAAACTTTTCTAACACTTTTATACGGTAGAACTTGTTTTTGTTAGACCAGTTTTTTGCATGTTATCAATATACTGTTTGTATATTTTGGAATTTCTAATTTGAGAGTTATTATTTGCTGGTTCTAATATTTCAGAAGATGTTCCAATTCTATCAGCACCTGCTTCAATATATTTTAATGCAGTTTCATAGTCGCTAATACCGCCAGAAGCTTTTATTTTAGCTCGATTTTTTACAGTTTTCTTTATAATCTTAACAGCAGTTAATGTAGCACCGCTTTTAGCAAAACCAGTAGAAGTTTTAACAAAATCTGCTTTTGCATCTAAACAGATTTCACAAGCTTTAATAATTTCGTTTTTATTTAATTCGGATATTTCTATGATGACTTTTAAAGGTGTATTACTAATAGCAAATTTTACATCGCTAATATCTCTTAAAACTGATACATAATTTCTACTTTTTAGGTAGCCTAAATTGATAACCATATCAATTTCATTTGCTCCGTCTTCAACAGCTTTTTTTGCTTCAAAGGCTTTTGAATGTGTAGACATAGCACCAAGAGGGAATCCAACTACAGTACACACTTTAACTTCTGTATCAGCCAATAACTGTTTTGCTAAAGAAACATAGCAGCTGTTAACACATACACTATGATAATTATTTTCCTTTGCTTTTTGACAAAGTTCTATAATTTCATGTTCTGTTGTTGTTGATTTTAAAAGAGTGTAATCTATGTACTTGGATATATTCATAGTTGTTAGTAGGGTTTTAAGCAATTTATACAATAATTAAATGTGTATAAACTATTAATTATTTGTCTGTTTTGTGTAAAATTCAGGGTCTTATATGAAGCTAATTTAAAAATTTTAATCGGTATTATGTCCAGAAATTGTAAGTTTTTTATTAACAAATTCATTAACAATAATTAACTGGTTTATTATCAAATTATTGTAAACCCCTATTTTTTTATTAACTTTTTACTAGTTTTTGTTTCAAATGAAGAAGGCGTTCTTCAAAAGTATTGGCATGTGTAGAGTTATTAACAGTATCAAATAATTGCATTAAATCCTCATTGTGGGTTTCACGCTTTTGCGCCAATAAATTGAAATGTACAAATCCGCACCAAATAATAGATTTTAAATGACTTTTATCTTCATTATACATGCGCATTTCAACGTTCAATTCATTATCAGAATATTTAATTAATTGCGATTCTATTATTACATTTTCCATAAGAAATGCTGGTTTTAAGTAAGCAATTTGGTTGCTGCTAGACACCCAACTTTTACCCTTTGTTTTAGCCATTTCATAGATGTCTAATCCGTAATGTTTTAGTAGTACATCTTCTCTATGATTCATAAAGTAGTTAATATAGCTACCATTGTTAAGATGATTAAATGGGTCGCAATCTTGAAATCTTATTTTTGTTTTGCTTTGTAATACGTTTGGAAGTGGTTTCATAATTAAAAAATTAAAATATACCATTTGGTATATTGTTGGTTAAAAAAATATTAGAGTTTAAGTTCGTTAGTAATAATTTCGTCTATTTGATTCATGGTATCATTCATATAATACTCATCATTCATGGTATATGTCATAAAAATAGCGCCTTGTATCATGGTATCTATACGTTTAGCATATTGCATAGCATTAATTTCAGTAGAAATTTCTCCTTCTTCTATACCAGTTTCAATAATTGAACAGAGTTTGTCCTGAATTCGCTGAATAGTATCTCTCACCTTATTAAGTAAATCTGAATTACTATTATTTGCATCAACACCTATATTTAATACAGGGCAACCACCTAATTGCTTGCTAAACGGATAATAATTTCTATAGAAATCGGTTATTAAAAATAGTTTTTGAATTGGTGATTTACTTAGTTTAAGGTGTTCAGATAACGGTTTCATTAAAGACTTTACCATATACTTAAACGATGCGTAGGCGAGATCTTCTTTGTTTTTAAAGTTCCCATATATTGCGCCTTTTGTTAAACCCGTTGCTTTTGTAATATCATTTAAACTTGTAGCTGCATACCCATTTTTATTGAATATAGGAGCAGAAACTTCTATGATATATTTTGCTGTAAGTTGAGATTTTGTGCTCATGGTTTAGCTAAAATATAAAAAATATACCAATTGGTATATTTTTTTGCTTACATATTTTTATAATACTTAACTATCTTTAGAAAATTATAAAACTAGATTTAGAGTAAATGAATGTAGATAAAGATTACGATTTAATTTGTGTTGGTGGTGGTATAATGAGTGCTACATTGGCTTTATTGGTTAAAACTCTTAAACCCGATTTAAAAGTGCTTATTTTAGAACGATTAAGTGCAGTTGGTTTAGAAAGTTCTGCAGCTTGGAATAATGCCGGTACAGGTCATTCTGCTTTATGTGAGCTTAATTATACGCCAGAAAACGAAGATGGGTCTATCAATTGTGAAAAAGCTTTTAAAATTTGTAAACAGTTTGAAGTATCAAAACAATTTTGGTCGTATCTGGTAAATAAAAATTTAATTGACTCGCCAGAAGATTTTATTAAACCTGTTCCGCATTACAGTTGGGTAAAAGGAAAAGAGAATTCAGAATATTTAAAAAGCAGGTTTAAGGCTTTAAAAAATCATTTTATGTTTCAGGATATGGAGTTTACCACGGGTATTAAAAAAATGAGCGAGTGGTTTCCTTTAATAATGGAAGATAGGAGTGATGATGAAATTATGGCAGCCACCAGAATAGAACGTGGAGCCGAAATGAATTTTGGTGTATTAACAAAAAAACTATTTGAAATACTAGAAACAAAATATAACACTCCTGTTCATTGCAATGAAGAAGTTTTAGATATTGATCCCGATGAGGAAGTTGAATGGTCTGTAGAAGTTAAAAACTTAAAAACAGATCGTAAACTATATTTAGATGCTAAACATGTTTTTATTGGAGCAGGAGGAGGAAGTTTACTTTTGTTACAAAAGGTAGAAATTGAAGAAAAGGAAGGTTACGGAGGATTTCCTGTTAGTGGTGAATGGTTAGTTTGTAAAAATAAAGCTATTATAAATCAACATTATGCTAAAGTTTATAGTAAAGCAGGAATTGGGGATCCACCAATGTCTACACCGCATTTAGATACGCGATTCATTAACGGAAAACGAGAATTGTTATTTGGTCCTTTTGCTGGTTTTAGTCCAAAGTTTTTAAAAGAAGGGTCTTATTTTGATTTAGCTAGCTCAATAAAGTCTGATAATATAAAGCCAATGCTTGGAGCGTTTTGGGATAATTTACCATTAACAAAATATCTTATAGAACAAGTAACTGCATCTCATGAAGACAGAATGGATGATTTGCGAAAATTTGTAAAAAATGCTAAAAGTGAGGATTGGGAAATTTTAGTTGCAGGACAACGGGTACAAATTATAAAAAAGGATGAATATGAAAAAGGTGTTTTACAATTTGGAACCGAAGTAGTGAGGAGTAAAAATGGAAGTATAACCGCTTTGTTAGGAGCTTCTCCTGGAGCATCAACAGCTACAAGCATTATGTTAGAAGTTTTTGAAATTGCTTTTCCTGAAATAGTTAATTCTGAAAAAGGAAAACGGTTGTTAAAAGATATAGTTCCTGTTTGGAAAGAAGAATTAACACCAGAATTATTTAAGGAAACCCTTGAAAATTCTAAAAAAGCATTGAAGTTGTAAATAAAGAAAGCAACAATCATCTTATAAAAAGAATCATGTTGCTTTCCAACTAACCAACCAACTAATAGACTTATTTTATTCTATTTTGTTACAAATAGTTTTATTTAAGTCTAAAACTCTTCTACAACCAAATCACCTTGATTTCTAAAAACTAACTGATCATCAAAAGCATCAAGTAAAATAATGCTATCGGTTGTTACTTTTCCTGCCAAAATTTCTTTACTTAAGGCATTTAAAACTTCTTTTTGTATTACTCGTTTTACTGGTCGTGCACCATATTCTGGATTATAACCTTTATCGGCTAAATATTTTATAGCGTCTGGTGTAGCATCAAACGTAATACCTTGTTGTGCTATCATTTTTGTAATCCCTTTTATTTGTAAACCAACAATAGCAGTAATGTTTTCTTTACTTAAAGGTGTAAACATAATTGTGTCGTCAATACGGTTTAAAAACTCGGGTCTAACACTTTGTTTTAACAATGCTAATACATCTACTTTCGCAGCTTCAATAGCAGAATCTAGGTCTTTTGTAGCTTCAAATCGATCATGAATTATAGAACTTCCTATATTGGATGTCATAATAATTATGGTGTTTTTAAAGTCTGCCACACGTCCTTTATTATCTGTTAAATGTCCTTCATCTAACACTTGCAATAAGATGTTAAATGTATCGGGATGCGCTTTTTCAATCTCATCTAAAAGCACTACAGAGTAAGGTTTTCTACGTACAGCCTCTGTTAATTGACCACCTTCATCATAACCCACATATCCTGGAGGTGCACCAACCAATCTACTTACCGCATGACGTTCTTGATATTCACTCATATCAATACGTGTCATGGCGTTTTCATCATCAAATAAATACTCTGCTAAAGCTTTTGCAAGTTCTGTTTTACCAACACCTGTGGTTCCTAAGAAAAGGAATGTACCAATTGGTTTTTTAGGGTTTTGTAAACCTGCTCTACTTCGTCTTACAGCATCACTAACAGCAACTATGGCTTCTTCTTGACCTACAACGCGTTTGTGTAATTCATCTTCTAATTTAAGTAGTTTTTCACGCTCGCTTTGTATCATTTTTGTTACTGGAATTCCTGTCCATTTTGCAACAACTTCTGCAATATCATCATAGGTAACTTCCTCTTTTATTAAAGAACTTTCAGATTGGTTTTTTTCTAATTCTTTCTGAAGTTTTTCTAATTCCTCTTGAGCTTCTTTTATTTTACCATAGCGTAATTCGGCTACTTTACCATAATCACCATCACGTTCTGCGCGTTCTGCTTCTAATTTATAGTTTTCAATATCCTGTTTTGTGTTTTGAATATTATCAACAACTTCTTTTTCGCTTTTCCATTTAGCGTTTATAGCATTGCGTTGTTCTTTTAAATTAGCTAAATCTGAATGCAATGATTTTAATTTTGTTTCATCTTTTTCACGCTTAATTGCTTCAATTTCAATTTCCAACTGCATGATTTTTCTATCTAAAACATCTAATTCTTCTGGTTTAGAATTAATTTCCATACGTAATTTAGACGCGGCTTCATCCATTAAATCAATAGCTTTATCTGGTAAAAATCTATTGGTGATATAACGTTGAGACAGTTCAACAGCACCAATTATAGCCTCATCTTTAATGCGTACTTTATGGTGTGTTTCGTACTTTTCTTTAATGCCACGAAGTATAGAAATAGCACTTTCTGTATCCGGCTCATCTACGGTTACTTTTTGGAAACGACGCTCTAAAGCTTTGTCTTTTTCAAAATATTTTTGATATTCATCTAAAGTAGTGGCACCAATAGCTCTAAGTTCACCACGAGCTAAAGCTGGTTTTAAAATGTTTGCTGCATCCATGGCGCCTTGTCCGCCACCAGCACCCACAAGCGTGTGGATTTCGTCAATGAATAACACAATATCTCCTTCGCTAGTGGTAACCTCTTTTATAACTGCTTTTAAACGCTCTTCAAATTCACCTTTATATTTTGCACCAGCAATAAGTGCCCCCATATCTAGAGCAAAAATTTGTTTGTCTTTTAAGTTTTCAGGAATATCACCATCTATAATTCTATGCGCTAAACCTTCTGCAATAGCGGTTTTACCTGTTCCAGGTTCACCAACCAAAATTGGATTGTTTTTGGTTCTACGAGATAAGATTTGAAGAATTCTTCGTATTTCTTCATCTCGACCAATAACTGGATCTAGTTTGCCATCTTTAGCTAACTGATTTAAGTTTTTTGCGTATTTGTTTAATGAATTATAGGTTTCTTCTTGACTTTGTGAGGTTACTTTTTCACCTTTTCTAAGTTCTTCAATAGCTGCTTTTAAACCTTTTTCTGTAACGCCTTGGTCTTTTAACATTTGAGCAATTTTACTATTTGATTTAAAAATAGCAATGATTAAATGCTCGATAGACACATAGTCGTCTTTCATTTTTTTAGCGATAATTGAAGCTTCGTTTAAGGCTTTTCCAGCTTCTCGCGAAAGCATTAATTCGCCACCAGACACTTTAGAGAAGCTTTCTAATTGCTTATCTAAAGCCTGTTTAAGAATGTTTATATTAACATTCAATTTTTTTAAAATGAATGGTAAAACGTTTTCATCAACTTCAAAAACACCTTTAAAAATATGTTCATTTTCTATTTGTTGATGACCATAACCTTGCGCAATTTGTTGCGCTTGCTGTATGGCTTCTTGCGATTTTATTGTATAATTATTTAAGTTCATATTATTAAATTCTTTTTCTTTACGAAATGAATAAGTCAATTATCTTACCAATAGCTTTTAATAGACAAAATGTCTTTTTAAGTCTTTGTTTTTCTGACTTTTAGTCAGTTTGTAAGATTTAGAATTAGTTTCGACTTATCATTTACAAAACACAAAAAATGGGATTATTAAACAAGATATTTGGTGGTTCGGCAGAACAAAAGGAAGAAAAAGTATTGCCTTGGATTCCTCTAAATGAATTACCACAATTAGAATTTATTGAAACTAAATCTAGCACAAAAACACAAGTGATTTTTAAACATTCAACCCGCTGTGGTATTAGCAGAATGGTAATGAGTCAATTTGTTGAGGCTTATGGCTTTACTGAAAAAGATTTAGATTTATACTACTTAGATCTATTAAATTATAGAGACGTTTCTAACGAAGTTGGCTATAAATTTCAAGTTATACACGAATCTCCTCAGATATTAGTGATTAAAAATGGCGTTGTGGTTGCACACGCGAGTCATGGTGCTATTAATGATGTTGATTTAAGTAAGTATATCTAAATTAAACTATTTTCATTTTTAGTGTATAACAACTATTATAAACTGATAAATAACTATCGGTTTCATTATATTTGTTTAAACTAAAATCACTAAAAAAAATGAAAAAAAACCTTTCATTGATTCTTTTGCTTACATTATTTATATCATGTAAAAAGGATGTAGAAAATAAAGCAGAAATTACTAAGAATAATTTTAATACTCTTTTAGAAAATTTTAATAACGAAGGTTACGAACTTAATCCTACAAAGGCAACGTCTGCTGGTATAGAAGGTTATAATAATCAGTATCCCAATTCCTTATCAGAAGACTACAAAGCACAAAATAAGGCTTATTATATAAAGTATAAAGAAGAATTAGCATCTATTAATGATTCTTTATTAAGTGATACAGATAAGATGAGTAAAGCCGTTTTACTGTGGGATTGCAATATAAATCTTGATGAGTTTAGCTTTAAGAAAGATTTAATGCCATTAGACCAAATGTGGTCTAAAAATCTAGATTTTAATCAATGGGCAAGCGGAACAACATCACAACCATTTAATACTGTTGAAGATTATAAAAATTGGTTAGAACGCGTTGATGCTTATTTAGTTTGGCTTGATTCTGCCAAAGCGAACATGAAAACAGGCATTGAAGAAGGTTATGTTTTACCAAAATCTTTAATCGCTAAAGTAATTCCACAATTTGAAGTTTTAGCTACAGGTAATGTAGATGAAAACTTGTATTATTCACCTGTAAATTTATTTCCTGACACGTTTACCGATGAAGACAAAGAGTCGCTTACAGAGGCTTACAAAACTATGGTTGCCGATAAAATTATGCCAGCGCATCAAGATATGGTAACGTTTCTTAAAGAGGAGTATTTGCCAGCAGGAAAAGAAGATTATGGTATTGCAGCGGTTACACCTTTAGGAACTTCATATTACCAACATCAAATTAAAAAATATACCACTACAAATATGACTGCTGATGAAATTCATCAATTAGGTTTAAATGAAGTGGCTCGTATTAGAGGTGAAATGGAAGCAGTAAAAGATAAAGTTGGTTTTAAAGGTGATTTAAATGCTTTTTTTGACTATGTAAGAACAAATAAAAGTTTGATGCCATTTACAGATAGAGCACAAGTGATAGCTTATTATGATAGTATACATAACGTTATGAAGCCTCAAATAGATAAATTGTTTGGAAAACAACCAAAAACACCTTTTGAAGTAAGACGAACAGAACCTTTTAGAGAGAAATCTGCTGCTGCAAATTACAGTCAAGGTTCATTGGATGGAACACGACCTGGAATTTTCTATACACCAATACCAGAAGTAGAAACATATAATATATTTGATAAGGAAGATTTATTTCTACATGAGGCTATTCCTGGGCATCACTTTCAAATTTCTTTGGCCCAAGAAAATGAAGAATTACCAGATTTTAGAAAAACATTATGGTATAGCGCATACGGAGAAGGTTGGGCGCTTTATACCGAAAGTATGGGTGAGGAGCTAGGTTTATACAAAGATCCTTTTCAGTATTTTGGTATGTTAAGTAGCGAAATTCACAGAGCTATTAGGTTGGTTGTAGATACAGGCCTTCATACAAAAGGGTGGACACGAGAACAAGCTATACAGTATTCTCTAGAAAATGAAGCAGAAGAAGAAGCTAGTATAGTAAGTGAAATAGAGCGCTATATGGCTAATCCAGGACAAGCCTTGTCTTATAAAATAGGGCAGTTAAAAATACGAGAATTACGAGCTCGTGCAGAAAAGGAGCTTGGAGATAAGTTTGATGTTCGTGAGTTTCATGATGAAATTTTAGAAACAGGTTGTATTCCATTACAATTATTAGAAAATAAAATAGATAATTGGGTAGCATTAAATAAATAATTTCAAATAGTTTAACCTTGGACTATCTATTTGTATACGGTACCCTTTTAAAAAACTCAGAGCATGAGATGTCACAATTTTTGGCATCTCATGCTCAATTTATAGGCAAAGGGTATTGTTATGGAAAATTATACATGATATCTTGGTTTCCTGGAGCTATTTTAAGCAATAATACTTCTGAGAAAGTACATGGTATGCTTTTTAAAATTAAAAACCCAGAAACTGTTTTTAAAGCTTTAGATGATTATGAAGGTGTAGACGAACATTTATTTAAACGAGTTACTACAACTGCATTTGTAAATAATAAACCTATACCTACTTGGGTTTATGTTTATAATTACCCTACAACACATTTAAAATTAATAACTTCGGGAGATTATTTAAAAAATAATTAATTAATACACTATTATGAAAATTAAAATTTATTTGATAGTCGTTTTACTTTTATTTGGACTATATACGCCTTTACAGGCTCAAGAAACAAAAAAACAACGTGTTATTGTCTTAACAGATATTGAAGCAGATCCAGATGATACTCAATCGTTAGTTCGATTATTATTATATGCAAATACAATTGATATCAAGGGTTTGGTAGCTACTACATCATGCTGGCATAAATCCATGGTAAATCCAGAATCTGTTACAAGAGTTTTAAAGGCATATGGTAAAATAAAGCCTAATTTACTAGTACACGAAAAAGGTTTTCCAGAAGAAAAAACACTTTTAAATCTCGTTAAGAGCGGGTTGCCTAAGTATGGAATGACTGGAGTAGGAGAGGGTATGGACTCTGAAGGCTCTGATTGGATAATAAAAATATTAGAAGAAAATGATGACAGACCATTGTGGATTTCTGTTTGGGGAGGAGTAAATACTTTAGCACAATCGTTGTATAAAATAAAGAATACTAAAAGTAAGAATGAAGCTAAAAAATTGATTTCAAAGTTAAGAGTTTATACTATTTCAGATCAAGATGATAGTGGTATTTGGATAAGAAATAATTTTCCAGATTTATTTTTTATAGTTAGTCCTGGTGATGACTATGGTAGTGCAACTTGGAATGGTATAAATACAGTTGTAAAGGGAATAGATAATACAGAAATAAGTAATGATTGGATTGCACAAAATATTCAACAAGACCATGGCCCTCTGGGAAGTGAATATCCAGATGTTTCTTGGGGAGTTGAAGGAGATACACCTGCATTTTTATCTTTAATACCCAATGGATTAAATGAAGCAGAACATCCAGAATGGGGTAGCTGGGGTGGTCGATACGAATTCTATCAACCAGATTTTTCTAAACAGAAAAAAGGTGGTTCAGGAGTTCCTTTTGAAGCTGAAACACGAAAAATTTGGACAAATGCAATAGATAATCATACACCATACATACATAACCCATATAACCGAGCAGTTAAAAAAGACACTATTTCTTTTAAAGATAACAAAGTCTCATTATGGCGTTGGAGAAACGATTTTCAAAATGATTTTGCAGCTCGAATGGATTGGTGTACAAAGTCTTTTGAAGACGTAAATCATCCACCTATTCCAGTTTTATCTCATTCAGATAGAATGACTGTTAGATCTGGAGAGAGTTTTAGTTTAGATGCATTTAATTCAACTGATCCAGATGGTGATAGCCTGAGTTTTTTATGGTTTCCTTACATTGAAGCAGGAACTTATAAAGGAGATTTTGAACTTGGTCAACCTGAAAATTCTCATGGTATACATGGTCAAGCCCCAGAAGTTACTAAACCTGAAACTATTCACATCATACTTAGAGTTACTGATAAAGGAGAACCTTCCTTATCACGCTATAAAAGAATAATTATAACAGTAGTTCCAAAATAAGAGATTAGCCAAACTTAGATCAATAGTTGTATTTTATTGTAGCTATATAACACTAATATTGACAAAAAAAGTAACAAAAAAACTCCCAAATTACTTTGGGAGTTTTTTTATGTTTTAAGAAAAGGGTATTTATGATTTCCCCATTATTCTAAACATGCCTGTACCACATTCTGGACATTTGCCTTTCATGGCTTTTCTTCCATTTTTCATAGTAGTTTCTGCGGCATCTTTCATTTCTCTTTTTGTCTTACACTTTACACAATATGCTTCCATTTTTTAATTTTTAAAGGTTCGTTGACTCTAAAAGTAAGTTTTATAATGGTAACCCCCAAAAAAGTTAAGTCTTTTCTGTTACCTTAAGGTGTAAGAGTTTATAATATTCTTTAATTGAAGTTTTAAATCTTCTCCTGTATCATAAATCATTTGTTCTTCGGTAGGGAAAGGAACAGCGCGTCTTTCTAGAAAAGGTATTAAACTTGTATCTAAAGCTCTTCGGTCTCCGCGTGATGTTGCATAAATATGCTCAAAAATAAATTCGCTGGTTACTGGAAAAGCATCAACCAATTGGTTAGTTTTTAAATTAACATATTCTACATTACCTGTTACTTGAGTAGATTTAAACTGAGTAAACTCATAATACTCACAACGAACAGTTTTTAAATTATCTACTTGTATGGCGTTACCAAGGCTGTCTTTTACAACTTGCCCATTGTCATCTAATAAACTCTTTTTGCCATCGGCTATTTGTTTTTCTTTTATAACCTGACGTTCTTTAATTTGCTCTGGCGATATATTAATGGCTCTTAAATTAACACGCATGTTATAATCGTATTCTACTTTTTCTTCTGGAGTGTTATGATAAACCGCCCAAAAATTGTTAAGTCCGTAGCTACTAAAATTCAATAAATCATTTTCTAACCTTACAGGAATCACTTTTTGGGTGTCGTTAATCATATCTACCAAAACAAAGTCTGTACCTTTATTATGTGCTACTTCTAGCAATTGGCGTACATCTTTATAATTTGGATTTATATCTTCAATCTCTCTAAAGTTGTCATAAGCTAATCTATAATCAAGTTTATTATTAGAGTTTAATAGATTATTAGCGTTATTGTAAAGTTGCTCTGAAGCATTATTCTTGTAATTAATAATTTGACTTGTATAATCACTGAAATTAAAATTAATTTCTCTACCATTTACATATAAAGGTAGTAGTGGTTTTATACGCTCTTGTCTATTGTCTAAACCAACGTAAGCATCATAAATACGAATAAAGTTTACGGGATTACTATCTTTTTTAAGAAAATCAATATTGCTTAAATCACGCTCGGTAGCTTTGTTGTAAGCTTCCTGTAGCATAGTTATAAAATCAGCTTTTCCTTTTTTGTCTTTATTAGTACGTAATTTGCTAATAGCATCAGCTATAGCAAGGTCATAGTTTCCAACGCTTAAGGACTTTTCAATTTTCTTGCTAGTGCTACAAGATGCTACTAACATTAAGCCTATTGTGAAGAGTAATAATTTTTTCATGGGTTATAGTTTTTTGGTGTATTGATTGGTTTATCCAATAGTAGTGCCAAAATACTGAAACTATAGATGAAATGCTAATAAATAGGTTAAAATGCTAAAAAAATAAAATATTTATAAGATTATTCTTATTTTTTATTATAAACAGGAAGTAATTTTGTTGACACTTCTCCAAAACCTATTCGTGTTCCATCTTTTTCACAAAAACCTCTCATAATAACGGTATCGTTATCGTTAATAAATTTACGCTCGCTACCATCTTTCATTTTAAAGGGTTTTTCGCCTTTCCAGGTTAACTCTAGCATAGAGCCATAAGAATCTGGAGTAGAGCCAGAAATCGTTCCGCTACCCATCATATCTCCAGAATGTACGGGGCAACCATTAACGGTATGGTGAGTAAGTTGTTGTACCATAGTCCAATACATATGTTTGAAATTAGATTTACAAACTACAGTTTCTTTAGCACCTTTAGGTTGTATGGCTACTTCTAAGTTAATATCGTAACTCTTTTTACCTTTATATTTTAGGTAATCCAGTTGAGGTTTTATGGGTTTTGGCCCATCTACTTTGTATGGTTCAAGTGCATCTAAAGTCACTATCCAAGGGGAAATTGATGTCGCAAAATTTTTAGCTAAAAACGGACCTAACGGCACATATTCCCATTTTTGAATATCTCTAGCGCTCCAATCGTTTAATAACACTAAACCAAAAATATATTCTTCTGCTTCTGCAATAGGTATAGGTTCTCCCAAATCGTTAGCATCGGTAGTAATAAAAGCCATTTCCAGTTCGAAATCCACTAATTTACTAGGCCCAAAAATAGGTTCGGTTGCTCCATTAGGCAGTGTTTGTCCTTGAGGTCTGTGTACAGGAATTCCAGAAGGAATAATAGACGAACTTCTACCATGATACCCTACAGGAATATGTAGCCAATTAGGTAACAAAGCATTATCAGGATCTCTAAACATGGTACCCACATTGGTAGCGTGTTCTATACTTGAATAAAAATCAGTATAATCACCAATATGAACAGGTAATTGCATCTCTATTTCATCTAAACGAAATAAAACAATCTCTTTATGGTGCTTATTTTGCTTTAAAGTATCGTTATTGCTATCAAATATTTCGGCAATTCTATTTCTTACGGCACGCCATGTTTTTCTTCCATCTGCAATAAAATCGTTTAAAGTATCTTGAAGAAAAATATCATCAGTTAAAGGAATTCCATCAAAGTAACCTAATTGATGTAAAGCTCCTAGATCTATAGCAGTATCGCCAATTCGCGTTCCAATGGTAATAATATCATCACGTGTTAAAAACACACCAAAAGGAATATTTTGAATTGGGAAATCTGAATTTTTATCGACGTGTAACCACGACTTTCTATCTGGATTGTTAGCTGATAATGGCATAACTTTATTTTTCATTTAATTTATTGAATTCTTATCAAACCTACACATTTTTTTTATTTTAATCGAAAAAAACAAGTAAAATATAAGTTACCGATAATGGTTAATAAAACAGTTAAAAACTTAGGGGTAAATATATATTTTTTAATGTATTTAAATAATGTATTTCCTATTTTTGCCCAATATTTAACAAGAAATTAATTTTATGCAACGCGACGAACAAATTTTTGAACTTATTAAAGCTGAAAAAGAACGCCAACTACATGGTATTGAACTTATAGCATCAGAGAATTTTGTAAGCAATCAAGTTATGGAGGCTGCAGGTTCTGTTCTTACTAATAAATATGCAGAAGGTTACCCTGGAAAGCGTTATTATGGAGGTTGTGAAGTTGTTGATGAAGTAGAGCAAATAGCTATTGATAGAGCAAAAACATTGTTTGGGGCAGCTTATGTAAACGTTCAACCTCACTCTGGAAGTCAGGCAAACACAGCGGTTTATCACGCATGTTTAAAGCCGGGTGATAAAATTTTAGGTTTCGATTTGTCTCATGGTGGTCATTTAACACATGGGTCGCCAGTAAATTTCTCAGGTAAATTATATGTACCCTCTTTTTACGGTGTAGAGCAGGAGACAGGTGTTTTAAATTATGATAAAATACAAGAGATTGCTACAAAAGAACAACCTAAATTAATTATTGCAGGCGCATCTGCTTATTCTCGCGATATTGATTTTAAACGTTTTAGAGAGATTGCAGATAGCGTTGGAGCTATATTACTTGCAGATATTTCGCATCCTGCAGGATTAATTGCTAAAGGAATTTTAAACGATCCGCTTCCTCATTGTCATATCGTTACTACAACAACTCACAAGACTTTAAGAGGTCCAAGAGGAGGAATGATTATGATGGGACAAGATTTTGATAACCCGTTTGGTATAAAATTAAAGAACGGAAACTTACGTAAAATGTCGTCGTTGTTAGATTCCGCGGTTTTCCCTGGGAATCAAGGTGGACCTTTAGAGCACATTATTGCTGCTAAAGCAATTGCTTTTGGAGAAGCTTTAACTGATGAATTTTTACATTATCAATTACAAGTGAAGAAAAATGCCAATGCTATGGCAGAAGCGCTAGTTGCAAAAGACTACCATATTATTTCTGGTGGAACAGATAACCACATGATGTTAATTGATCTTCGTAATAAAAATGTGTCTGGAAAGGACGCTGAACAAGCTCTTGTAAAAGCAGATATTACAGCAAATAAAAATATGGTGCCTTTTGATGATAAATCGCCATTTGTAACCTCAGGAATTCGTTTAGGAACTGCAGCAGTTACTACACGTGGTTTAAAAGAGGCAGACATGGTTGCGATTGTAGAATTAATTGATGAAGTAATAACTAACTTTGATAATGAAGCTACTCTAGAAGCTGTAAAAGAAAAAGTAAATGCAATGATGAAAAACAAACCGTTGTTTGTTTAATCGTCATTAAATTAATATATAGAATATAAAAATCCTGCTTTTTAGCAGGATTTTTGCTTTATAATAATTTTGAGAGTTCGTTTAACGGTTTCGTATAAGAATAGTTACGTGGTTAAGCCACGAATTTAGAAAATACAAGCCGAATAGAAAATCCGTGAGGATTTTCGTAAGTAGGCTAGAAATAGCAATTAATTATACACAGTGTTAGCCTTTCGTTATTAATTTTTTCTAATTAGTTTCAAGTTTATTTAAGTGAGCTCCCATTCCATTTTTCATAATAATCAAAGATGTAATTTCATTCAAACTATCTCTTATAAACTCTCCTTTGAGGTAAATATCAGTCTGACCAAATATCTTATCTGTTGTTTCAAAATAGAAATAATCCATATCTTCAAGATCTCCATTCATAACGCCTACTAGACCATTGTCTTGTATCTGAATTTTATAGTTTAAATCTGGAATTGGACCATCATACCCCTCAAACTTTACAACCTTAAAATTACCCACATATTCATTTAGTTGTGCTGTGGTTAGATGAATTAAATTATGTGGTATAAAATCGGGAAGCGGTTCATTACTTTCAATAAGTGCGTTAATTTGTTTGTATGCATTAATTGCGTTTTCTCTAAATACAGTAACATGATATGACAAATTTATCCAGCCAGCATTTTGGTATAGATATACATCATTTTTATAATAAGGATCATTCAGGAAAAAATTAATCATCTCATCTTCTAATTGAGGCTGATCTAATCTGTAATACCAATCTTTACTTTTGGCTAAATTGTCTATCACTCTATCTGTAATCAAGTCCAATCGCTTATCGAACTTGTCTATTTCGTATTTGTTATAAATATATATATCGTGTAATGGCTCAATAATTGCTTTCATTTTTTTTGGAACATTATCAACATTTTCTATGAGGTTGGTATATCCATTTGCATGAATTTTCATGTGGAAAGCGTTCATAATTACAAATATTAAAGCATTTCGATTTTCATTTTTATAATCATCATAGGTTAGTTTATCTGCTTTTACTAAGTTGATGATTGAATCTCGTGTTTTGTAATAGGCAATTAGTTCGTCCGATTTTTGAATATCTAGTCCTAAATCATTTTGTACTTCTTTTAAAATAGAAACAATTTTATTTTCGGTTTTTCGCTGTTCGTTTTTATTATTTATTTGAAGCGCGATAAGAATACCAATAATAACTAGAACAATCTCGCCTATAGCGTACAGTATGTATTTACTAAATTTATTTTCTGAGAGTAGGTTTTTGCGAATTTTTCTAAAGAATTTTATCATTTGGTTAATGGTTGGTCTTAATGAAGGCTAATGCGATGATATAACTTCGTTCTTTAATGACTTATATCAATCGTTAAACGAAGTTAGATTTTTTTTCTCACAAAGACAAGCTTGATTATTTTTGCTTAACCTTCTTTGGGAATGTAATATGTAGATAGACTTTTAAATTTAAATAAAAAGCTAATAGACGATTTTGCCTTAGACTAAATTTTTAATCCATAAAATCTTCAGCCTCATAAGTAGATAAATTTGTTGACTTATAGAAAGGGCAAAATGCTGTTATACTTGCAAAAGAGAACATAATAGAAATGATGATTATAGAAATTCCAAAAAAACCTCTAACTTCTCCTAAAAAGTATATGGTTAAAAGTATTACAACAACAATCGATCGTATAATTCGATCAAAATTGCTCATGTTTCTTTTTAATTTTAACATAAAATAAGATGTTGATTAATAAATGAGGGGCAACTATTTTTAAGAAAAATAGTTAGCAAATATAATAAATTAAAAAGACAAGGACGGTAAAATGTCTTTACTTAAAAACTTTATATGTAAGGATTATGCCTAATCTTCCTCAGGGAAAGTTATATGTTGATATGCTCCTAAATCTGGTGAGCTTGTTCTGTTTACATTTAAAAGATCTAAAGGCACTTGGTTGGCAAACGTGCTTAATCCTTGGTTGATTGCTGGAGAATCTTTACCAATCATCAACTTGTTAAGTTCTGTATCAAGAAAATCTGGGTCTTTATTAAATATATTTGCTTCATAATGATTGGTATCGTTTAAATCGTAATTTGGCTCAGTAAAGTTATTATTAGTGTCTTGAAAACGAATTAAACAATTTGTAAATTTAAAGTTGAAAACTACAGCATCATCTTCAATTTCATCTAGAAGAATTTCAGGGTTATCATTTCCGTAAATGATACAATTATTAAAATTAGCTTCGGTTAAATCTGCTATGGTTGCGACATTGTTTTCATCTAAAACAAAGTTGTTTAATAATACAGATGGAAATTGTCTAAACCCATTATTCCAATAATTCACCAAAGTAGAATGTGTAAAATTGTATTTTCCACCTAATGTTCCCGCAAACGATGATTGACCTGAGTTATTAATTACTACATTTTCGCCAGCAATAGATGTGTTTCTACCTATAATACCATAACTACTTGAATTGTAAATTTGCGAATTTGTAATGGTGAGTTTATTATTTACCTCATTTGGGTTTCCATCACATAAAATACCTACTGTTGCATTTTTTATGGTTGCGAAATTTATGGTATTATTAATACTACCATCTAATAACCAAATAGTACCCCATTGACCAGGAACATCTGAAAAATTTGGCTCTAAACGGTCAGCTTCAAAAATCACTTCATTTTCTAATAAATCTTGATCTGTGCTAAATTCTCCATTTACATGTAAAGAAGCACCATTAGACACTATAATTCCAGAATTATCATGAAAATGGATACGCGAACCAGCTTCAATAGTAAGTGTTTCGTTACTTGGTACGGTTACAAAACCGTAAATAACATAAGGTTTGTTGTTTGTAAACGTCAATTCTTCGGGTAATAATTCTCGACCTTGTAATTCGGTTTCAACTAATTCTCCACCAATATTTAATGTAAGTGTTTCAATAACGTGAACTATTTCTTGTGTTTCTGGATCTACTATTGTTGATCTATTAGGGTAAATCAATATTGCATCTTTTATCAAAGTAACTAACTCTACTTTTTGCAAATTCGATCCAGTATCAAACTCTATTACATCTGTTTCTAAAAATTGTTTTTCTAATGTAGGTTGGTTATTAGTATCTATCGTTGTTTCAATTAAAATAAATAAACTATCCTTAGCTAGCATTTCAATATTTTCAAATATTTTACCAAAAGGCTTATCAATATTATTGCCAATACCTTGCATTCCATCTATACTAATTCTATAATTTGAATTGTATCCTTTGCCCAATCTAACACTAGGTATAACTATATCATTATCACTATTATTATATACTTTTAAATTATAAGTACTGGAGCCAATATTTGTAAAAACAGTATCTAAGTAAACCGTGTCTTTTGAAAATTGAAGGCTTCCTGTACTTGGTGAGAATTCAAAATCTTTTCTACAAGAACTCCAAAGTATTAAAAATCCTAGAGTAAAGGCAAAGTATAAGTATCGTTTCATTAAAGCTATTCAGTTATAATGGTTAAAAATATAACATTTGAAACAATGATTTAGTATATGCTTCATTAATTTAATAAATGAATGTCTAAAAAAGTATAAACCTGATACTTTTGGCATCAGGTTTATTAAAAAAAGGGAGTTGCTATTAATACAAATTAATCAAAGTAAATTTCGTAACATTTTAACGGCAGTTTCAGCAGTGATATCACGTTGCGGCGAACCAAACATTTCGTAACCAACCATAAATTTTTTAACTGTAGCGCTTCTTAATAACGGCGGATAAAAACTCATGTGCCAATGCCAATGCTTATTTTCTTCTCCATTTGTTGGTGCTTGATGAATACCACTAGAATAGGGGAATGAGGTATTAAACAACTTATCGTAAGTTTTGGTTATTACCGAAATGGCTTCAGCATACAAAAGCGCTTCCTTAGCCTTTAGTTCTAAAATATTTGTTTGATGTTTTTTAGGCACAATCATGGTTTCAAATGGCCATACCGCCCAAAAAGGAATAAGCACCACAAAAGCTTCGTTTTCAAAAATGATGCGTTCTTTTTGTTCAAGTTCTTGTTTTAAATAATCACCTAAAAGACTACGTTTGTTTTTATTGTAGTACGCTAATTGTTTGGAGTTTTTCTTTTCTACTTCGTTTGGAAGTGTAGATTGACTCCATATTTGACCATGTGGATGTGGGTTACTACAACCCATAACAGCGCCTTTATTTTCAAATATTTGAACGTAATTTATATTAGGTTGGTCTCCAAGTTCTCTAAATTCTTTTTGCCATACACGAACAACTTTTTCAATTTCAGTGGGAGACATATCTGCTAAACTCTTAGAGTGATCCGGACTAAAGCAAACCACTTTACAAATTCCAGTTTCACTTTGTGCTACTAAAAGCCCGTTGTTTACAGCAAATGTTTTTGAATCTTTTTGAAGGGCTGCAAAGTCATTTGTAAACACAAAAACATCTTTGTATTTCGGATTAATTTCACCATTAATTCTTGTGTTGCCTGCACATAAATAACAGCTTTCATCATAGGTTGGTCTAACTTCATTTGAAACGGCTTCATTTTGACCTTGCCATGGTCTTTTTGCGCGATGAGGAGACACCAAAACCCATTCTCCAGTAAGTATATTTAAACGTTTATGTGAGTAATCTTGTAAGTCTGTATTTTCCATTTTTTAATTGAATTATAATTAGTTTACTCAACTAAATGTGTGCCTTGAGAAAGCTCAATAAAATACACTGAGCATGCTTTATCAAATCTATTTTTATATTCATCAGATGCAAAGTCAGCAAATGATTTTGCTTCGGTTTTGGCTATTAAATTAATAGTGCAGCCTCCAAAACCACCACCCATCATTCGTGCACCTAAAACATGCTTGTTTGTTTTTGCTAAACCAACTAAAAAATCTAATTCATCACAACTTACTTTGTATTGATGTTGTAAACCGTTATGTGATGCGTAAATTAAGCTTCCTAAAGTTTCTAAATTGTTATCTTCAATGGCTTTAGATGCTTTTAATGCTCTTTTATTTTCCTGAATAACAAAAAGTGCTTTTTGATAATTTTCTGGAGTTATTTTATTTGCAATTTTTTGTAAATCTACTTCTGTTGCATCTCTTAAGGCTTTTATATCTAACAATTCTGAAATGTTTTCACAAACCGAACGTCTATCATTATATGCACTATCAGATAAACTATGCTTAACGTTTGTGTTAATTAGCATAAGTTGATGGTCTTTAAAATCAATTTCATAGGGTTTAGCTTCAATGCTTCTACAATCCAGAAGTAATGCGTTGTTTTTTATACCAAACATACTCGCATATTGATCCATAATGCCACATTTTACACCAACATAGTTATGTTCTGCTTTTTGTGAAATGAATATCATATCCTCTTTTGATAAGCCCAAGCCGAATAATTCATTCAAACCAAAAACAACACTGTTTTCTAATGCTGCTGAAGATGACATACCAGAACCACTTGGAATATCGCCTTTAAAAACAATGTTAAAATTGCCTATAACTTTGTTTTTGTTTTGAATTTCTGCAACTACACCAAACACATAATTTTCCCAACTACCTTCTTTAGACGGTTTTAGTGTGTTTAAATTAAATTCAATTTTACTATCCATGTCTAAAGCATAAGCAGTAGACACATCTGAATCGGTTTTTTGAATTGCTGCAGCTATACCTTTATCTACGGCAGCAGGAAATACAAATCCATCATTATAATCGGTATGTTCACCTATAATGTTTATTCTACCAGGAGAAAAAACAAGTATAGGTTCTGTTTTAAATGTGTTTATAAATTCGGTTTTTACATCATTAATTAATGTTGCACTCATATAGTTTTTCTTATAGTGAATTTCTAATAATAAGTTTATTAGGGTTTTCTATTTTACTTTGTTCTTTATTTAAAATCATTTCTGCAAGACGTTGCCCCATTGCGTTAAAATCTGTTGAAATGGTTGTTATGCCACCTTCTACAATCTCTTTTAGCAAAGTTTCATTATATGATATAATGCCTATGTCTTTAGCAAGTGTAAACTTTTTACTTTTTATTTTTTTTATGATTTGAAGCAAACTTTTGTCATCTGGAATAATGTATAGTTCTCCTTTTTTTAAATCTTTATTTTGAAAAGAATTTATTAGCTCAAATGAGATGTTATTAGATTTGCAAAATTTTTCAAAACCTTTACGCATGCCTTGTGGTTGCTTAAGTTCATCAAAAACTAAAATTAATTTTTTATATTTTTTAATAAGATGCTTGGCACTGTTAAGGTTATTGAATATATCCTTTTCAAAATTCTGATAAATGGAGGCGTATTCTAATAAATCTTCATGTACTTGATCGAGAATATAAACTTTATCATTTGGTAGGTTTTGAATTACATCATTAGTGTTTTCAAGATTTGCTGGCATAATTACATAATAGTTATAGTCGCCTATATTATCATGAATCAACTTATTGAATAAGTTTTTGTTGAAGTGATGAAAAAAAATATCGACTTGAATATGCTCGCCTAAATGTTGTAAAAAAGAATTATATAAATCTTCTTTGAAGTAATTTAACTCATCAAAAAGCAAAAATATTTTTTGTTTAACATTTATGTTTTCACTAGAAACATAATACCCTTTTCCGACAACAGATTTAATAATTCCTCTGTTTTTCAACTCGTTAAAAGCCATTAAAACAGTATCTCTAGAAAGTTTGTGTTTATCTTTAATACTATTAATAGAAGGTATTTGGTTCCCTTTTTTTAACGCGCCAGATTGTATAGCATTTTCAATAGAATTGATGATTTGCTTGTATTTTGGAACCCCTATTTTCTTTTTGACTTCTATCATATTTAATTACAAATATAAAATAAAAAACCTACTAGACCATACTAGTTTGATTTTTTCAATTTAAAAATGATTTTTATTTAGATTTAATCTTTATATTTGGTTCTCTAAAACTAACTAAACAAAAATTTTTATTATGACAGCAGGATTTGAAATGTGGGACTATATAGTCTTTATTGCCTACGCTATTTTAATTTTAGGAGTAGGGTTGTGGGTGTCTCGAGATAAAGAAGGACATCAAAAAAACGCCGAAGATTATTTCTTGGCAAGTAAATCCTTACCATGGTGGGCTATAGGTACATCATTAATTGCCGCAAATATATCAGCAGAACAATTTATTGGTATGTCTGGTTCTGGATTTGCATTAGGTTTAGCTATCGCATCTTACGAGTGGATGGCAGCTTTAACCTTGATAATTGTGGGTAAATACTTTTTACCAATTTTTATTGAAAAAGGACTTTACACCATTCCAGAATTTGTGGAAAAACGATTTTCAACAAACCTAAAAACCATTTTAGCTGTTTTTTGGTTAGCCTTGTACATTTTCGTTAATCTTGCTTCTGTTTTATATTTAGGAGGTTTAGCTATTGAAACTATAATGGGTGTAGATATGATCTACGCTATTATAGGGTTAGCATTATTTGCCGCTGCATATTCATTATATGGTGGTTTATCTGCAGTAGCATGGACCGATGTAATACAAGTTGTATTTCTAGTATTAGGTGGTTTGGTTACTACGTATTTAGCATTAAATACGGTGTCTGGAGGCGAAGGAATTTTAGCTGGTTTTTCTAAAGTAGTGGAAGCTGCACCAGAAAAGTTTCATATGGTATTAGATGAAGCTAATGAGAATTATATAAACTTACCTGGGATATGGGTATTAATAGGAGGTTTATGGGTTGCCAATTTATATTATTGGGGTTTCAATCAATATATTATTCAAAGAACCTTAGCCGCTAAGTCATTAAAAGAGTCTCAAAAAGGTATTTTATTAGCTGCATTTTTAAAGTTAATAATTCCACTAATTGTAGTTGTTCCAGGTATAGCGGCTTACGTAATGGTAAACGATCCTTCAATTATGGCTAATTTGGGAGAAGCGGGGATGTTAAATGTGCCATCTTCTGCACAAGCAGATAAAGCTTATCCTTGGTTATTACAGTTTTTACCAACAGGACTTAAAGGTATTGCTTTTGCAGCCTTAGCAGCGGCGGTGGTATCATCTTTAGCTTCTATGTTAAATTCAACTTCTACCATTTTTACCATGGATATTTATAAGCAATACATAAATAAGGATGCTAATGATAAAACAACAGTGAATGTTGGGAGAATTTCTGCAGCAGTTGCTTTAATTATTGCTGTAATTGTAGCACCGCTTTTAGGAGGTATAGATCAGGCATTTCAATTTATACAAGAATATACAGGTATTGTAAGTCCTGGTATTTTAGCTGTATTTATTCTAGGTTTATTCTGGAAGAAAACTACAAACAATGCCGCTATTTGGGGAGCTATTTTATCAATTCCAATTGCATTAGCGCTTAAGTTTTTACCAATTCCTGCTTTTGAACCTTGGATGCACCAAATGGGAATTACTGCCGTATTAACTATGATTATTATAATTATTCTTAGTAATCTTCAAAATAAAGGAGCAGATGATCCAAAAGGAATTGAAATTACTAAAGACTTATTTAAAACATCACCATTGTTTAATATTGGTTCTTTTGTAGTGATGATTATTTTAACTGTACTTTATGCCTTATTCTGGTAATAAAAACTGATTAAATGATAAAAAAAGCGCACTTGGTTATTAAGTGCGCTTTTTTATTATCTGTAATTTATTATAATAATTTCAAAAATTTTTTATTTCAAAACTTCAAGTTTTCATGTTTATCCCAAAGTCCCCAATATGCTCCAACGTCGCCTTCGGCACCTACTTTCCAAGATTCATCGAAAGAGGAGAAGTAAAACATTTCCACATTATCTTTGGCAGACCATAGTTGAGCGTTTATAAAATATTTCATAGCATTTTCTCTATTAGAAATAGCGCCTTTTAAACTACTACCTTCACTAGGCCAACCAGTTTCTGTAATAATTACTTTTTTACCCTTACCAGCATCTTTTGCTTGTCCGAACATTTGCTGCATATGATTTAAAGAGTGGTCTATGTGACAGCCTTCCCAATAAGGATAGCAATTAGATAAAATGACATCACATGCGTCAGCTATTTTAGGTCTATGTGAAAATTCATAATAAGCATCAACATAACCTACTGGAATATCTGGTAATGCTTCTTGTACACGATATATGTATCCAAGTAAATGGTCTTCTGATAAATCGCCCCTGTATAAAACTTCGTTGCCAACTGCAGCTATATCAACTAAACCTTCATTAGCTAGTTCTATTAGTCCTTCAATTTCCTTTTCATTAGTTTGTAAATCATCACTTAACCAAGCGCCTACAAGGGTTTTAATTCCGTTTTGATGTGCTATACGCGGAATATGTTCATTACCTTCTATACAAGAAAAAGAACGTACCCATTTAGTGTATGGTTTAATAATTTGAATTCTTCTTCTTACTTGTTCTTCTGTGATAATATCTCCAGGTTTTTGACCATCTTCATACATGCTAAAACACAAACCATGCATGCCATTCCCTAGAGTTTCTCTCCAAAGTTTTTCTAATTCTTCTGTTGATATTTTGCTAAAATCAACACCAGTATAATCAGAGTAGTTTGTGTTTTTTATTAAATAATTATGATTACCTCTATATGACATTACTTTATTTTATTTATAATTCTCCTCTACGTTTTACTAATTCTATTTTTATTTCTTTGGCTCTTTTTTCAGAAAGACTATACTTCCACATTATCCACATGGCAAATGCTGCTGTAAGTGATGGGACTATTATATCGGCAATTCTAAGATTATTCATAGTATCCAAAGTTTGTTCTGTAACATTGGGGTCAAAGCCTACAATCTTTAAAATTACGCCTCCTAAAACAAGAGCAATGGACTGACCAATTTTAACCATTAACCAATAAATGGCACCAAAAGTACCTTCTTTTCTAGGCATGCCATTTTCTAATTCATCTAAATCGCAAACATCGGCAGTCATAGACATCATTAAAGTAAATAATCCACCCATACCAAAAGCAAAAAATGGAATTGGTAAAAATATAAGCCATGGTATTTCATTTGCAGGATTAATGGTAAACCAAGACATTCCAATATCATTTAATATTGGATTTAAGTATTCAAAAATAGACCCAACAGTTGAGGTTAATCCTTCACCTAAGGAAGTATCATTAAACTTACTGTTTAATTCTTTGTCAAACCCCCACCATTTTAAAATGTATCCCACAATTGAAAGCGCAGTAGAAATTAAAAAAGCATTTCTTTTTCCCCATTTATTTGCCATTTTTGAAATTATTGGTATTACTAGAAATGCAGTAATCATAGCATTAATGGTGTTAAACCAAGCTGGCCATGTTCCTGCTATTTCATAACTACCATTATACATGTAAAACACAATAATGAAAACACCAAATGCAGCTACAAGCTGAAATCCATTGAAGACTAAAAATGTAGCTCCACATAATTTCATAAAAGGTTTATTTTTAGAAACTTGCTTAATTCCTGCAAGTAACTCTTTCATATTATGGGCAAGTGTTTTAAAGCTGATTTCTTTTCGTCCCTCCATATTTGCAGAATCAATACCTTTACAAAATATAGCGGGTAGAATTCCAAAAACGACACACATAGCTCCAACGATGAGCGCCATGGTACGAACGCCCTCTGTTTGAGTATTAAAGGTGTTTGAATCTGGAATTATAACATATAGCCAAGGCACAATCATCCACGCGATTTGCCCCATGGTATTAGAAAATGCCATTAAACGTGTACGTTCGTTATAATCTGAAGTCATTTCATATCCAAGACCTACCAATGGTGTTGCAAACATAGTATTACCTATAAGGAACAGTAATTGAAGAATCATTACATGCCAAATAATGTACGATTGTGAGGCATTATCATCTATTTGCCACATTAAGAAGAAAAGTATTCCACTTATGATGGCACCAATAAAAATATAAGGTCTTCGTCGTCCCCATTTAGATGTTGTATTATCGGAAATGAATCCCATAATAGGATCTGTAATTGAGTCAAATATTCTTGGTAAACCTCCTAAAAGTCCAGCCCACAAAGGATCAACTCCCCAAGCTGTTAGTAAGAAGAATTGAATAAAAACACCAAGCGTACCAGGTAAAATATTTAAAATAAAATGACCTGCTCCAAAGGCAGCTTTTTGCCCTACAGGGACTTTATCTTTCGTGGCGGTTTTGAAATTTGACATATTATTTAGTTTTAGTTAGATTTTTTATGCTTTTGGTATAAGAATGGTTTGAATGGCTTGAGCATCAATTGTAAATTCTACAGTTTTTTCATTTAGAATTAAGCTAATTGGTTTTTGAGTTTTTGTTTCATTAAAAATTACGATTGCTATGGTTCCATCTGGATTATTTACTGCAGTTACCATTAACTCATCATCAGAATTTTCTATTCCAATAACTTTTGCTCCAGGTCTTATATATTTACTAAAATGAGCCATAGTGTAGTACAAAGGGGTGAAGTAAACTTCATCATTATCTGGATCTACAATTACAGGTGCAACGCACCAGTTTTTAAACCAATTTGGACCACCTTGCTTGTCTAAAACCATATTCCAGTCTACCCAACCGTCTACCCAATTGTTAAGACAGCCAATAATATCTCTGGCATAACGATTAACAGGAGCATATTTAGGATGTAAATGTTTATCTTTTTCTGATGCCCAATCCCAACCCCAATCGGTGGCTTCTTTTTTCCAATACCAAGCATCATCTTGCCATTTTGGAACCTCTGAATCTACGCAACCTTCAGTTTCAATCAAGAATTTATGTGGTGCTTTTTGGTGTGCATATTGCAAGGCTTCAGGAAAATAATCATAGGTGCTTTCATACCAATGTATTGCAGTGCCATCAAAGTATTTTGAAGACGCTTCATCTCTATACATTTCATCTACCCATTCTTTTAAGCCTGCTCTATTTTGGTCGTATCCCAGAATAATTTTATCTCCATAACCGTCGGCTTCTAATTTTGGGCCTAAATGAAACTCTACAAAATCTGTCATTTCCTTAGGAGAGAAGTGCATGCTTTCCCAATTGTTTCCGTTTCCATGAGGTTCATTTTCTACGGTAAATCCCCAAATATCAATGCCTTCGGCTTTGTATGCATCTAAATATTTAGAAAAGAATAATGCCCAAGTATCGTAATATTTTGGAAGTAATTTTCCGCCCACCCAATGGTTGTTATCTTTCATCCAAGGAGAGGCCGTCCAAGGCGAAGCAAATATGTTGAAACCATCTTCTGAAACTGAGATGGCGTCTTTAATCATTGGGATTAAATCATCCATATCTTCCTTTATGGAAAAATGTTTTAATTCGATATCATCTTCAACAGGTGAGTATGAATAATTGCTTAATGAGAAATCACAAGAGTTCATATGTGTTCTTGTAAGGGAATAATTAGCACCATCTTTAGCAAAATAGGCTTTCAATATAGTATCTCGATTTGCTTTACTTAACTTGTTTAATAAGTACGCTGAAGATTCTGTAAATGCGCCTCCAAAACCAGTTATTGTTTGATATTCCTGCTCTGGAAGCAATTTTATAGTAACAGGGTTTTCCTTATTAGAATTAAACTCTGTTATTTTTGTAAGTTTATTACCTTTTGCAGAAGTTTCTAAAACTTCAACTTTTAGTTTTTCCTGTTTTTCAGTACAGTTATACATCATTAAGAAAATAAGTGAATAGATATAATATTTTGAAGTTTTCATATTAAATACTTTTATGTTTCCTATCTCTGATAATCGGTATTGGGTACCATAACATCTTCCATTAAGGTATTTTTATCTCCTTGATACGTTTTGGTAATTGGCTTTCCATCTCTTGTTAAACCTTTAAAAACACCACTATCAACCATATCCCAAAGAGGATATTTTGCTTCAGATTTTAGGTTGATTAACCCAAAATGATTTTCAGAACCCTGTGCGTTATGTGAGTCTTTCCATTGTTCATCAAATGCTTCAAAATAAAAACATGAAATACCTGCTTTATTAGTCCAATCTCGTATGTGTTTGTAGTAAAGCCCTTGTTTATATTCATCTGTAGCTCTGGAGCCTTTTGCACCATAATGCCCATTAGAAATGGTTGCCCAACCTGTTTCTCCTATATGAATTGGTTTATTTGCCCCTAAACTTTTTATGTAGTTTGAAACGCTGTCATATTGTTTTATGGCGAATTGTTTGGCGCGTAACATGGCAGCATCAATTTTTTCAATATCCGAAAGGTTGTTTTCATTTTCTGGTACCTTCCAAAATTCAGGGTTGTAATGCGAATTATGATATGCATAGGTATGCATTGAGATATAATCTACCGCTTTGACTAATTTTTCTAAATCAGGTGTGTGATACTGTGAATCGCCGCCTCCCCAAGACGAAAAATCATCAGAACTTGTTATCCATAAATCTTTGGGCAATTTTCCAGACTTTTTTAAATCTTGTAAATGATTTACCCATTTTAAAATAACATTAGGTTGAACAAAATAACTTGTAGCCCATTTTACCATGGCTTCATTACCAACCGCTATAATTTTAACAATGTCTGGATATTTGTTGGCTAAAACTACTGCACGTTCAATTTCATCAGCATTTTGATCACTTTCTATGTTATGGTCTGGTGTTTGGTCTGTCCATGCATTTTTACAATCAATCCATGCACCTAGCATCATATACATTTCAAAGGTTGCATCTTCTTGTTTTAATTGCTTAATAGCTTCTAAAACATTTGAAGCGTGTTTAAGTTGCACGTTATACGTTCTTAATATTTTTATGCCCATAGCAGAAAGAATTTTCATGTCTTCTTTAAGCTCTGGTATGGTTGGTTGAATATCTCTAGACTTTTGTCTGTATCCTCCATAAGAAATAGCTAAATATTCTGGATTGCCTAAAATATCTGCCGCTGTTATGTTTTTTTCTTCAGTCACTGTTTCTGTTACTTTTTTCGACTTATTTACACACCCCATACTTGCCATAATGGTTAATAAAATGAGTATTTGGGGTATGTAATTTGTGGTTTTCATGAGTTTATATTATGCTTTAATTGAAACAATTATACTATCGATAACACCTGTTCTTTCAAAGATTAACCTAGATGTTTCAGCATCTAAACTCAGGCTATCAAATTTTAAATCATCGTTGTTATTAAATTTTACGAGAATATTATTTGAGTTTGAAAGTTTATAGATAATTGGAATTTGACAATATGTAAACCCAAGCGAATCCTTTTCTAAACGAAGCTGATTAACTTCATTTTTAATAGTTACATATTCAAAAACAGTAGGTTCTTTTAAAAACTCTTGTTTTCTTAATAATCGTGGATTAAAATAGAGTACCCCATGTTTAACAAAAACACCTAGTTCTCCAAACCTACTAAGTAAATCTTCTTTTACTTGTCCTGTCATTCCAGGTTGTTGTGCGCCTTTTGTAGCTGGTGTATGCGAATAAGGATCGGTTGGTATTGCGCCGTATAATTCTGGTGATTTATGAACACCTATGCCTGCGTTAATTTCGTAATAATGGTCTAAAAGTTTACCTATTAAGGCTTCATCTTCATTGTTATTAATAGCTAATAAACAATTTTCTTGAACTGCTAATAGTAATTTGGAAACCATGTGCCAGTAAATAGAACCTAAACCTTCATAGCCATAAAATGTACCAGAACGACCTGTAAACGATTTGTGATCAAAAATATCTTCAAAAATATCTAACAGTAAATCTTTATCTTTTTCAATGAGAGCCTGATAGTTTTCAGGTAGTTTAGATAAAGCATCTTTTAAACTATTTGCATTATTGAAATTTCCATTAAAATGATAGTTTCCTAAAACATCTTTTTCAATAATTTGAGCATTCCCATCTTTTACTAATTGTTTTAATAAACCAGATTGTTCTACTCTTTTAGTTGGTATATTATTTTTCTTATCAAATCTTGGTAATTCTTTGTTTGGATATAGAATATAGCTGTATTGATCTTCTCTAAACAGCGCGCTGCTTTTCAAGCCATCTAATAATGTTAAAGTTTCACTTGGTGATAAATAACCGGCGCTTAATACTGCAACTTGCCCCTCTAACATTTCTGGTAAGTATGATATTGAAACTTCTTTATCATTTTCAACAGTCATTAAATTATAGGCATGATACATCTTATCTGCACGTTTGTTAGCGTCTATAGTATGCTGTAAATACCTTTTTGTAGTTTCTATAAAATCTAGAAGTTCTGTTTTAGTTAAAGACGATTTATTTGCTTTAAATCCATTTTCATAAATAGTTGTTCTATACTTGCTTCCGGCTTGCCCTAAACCATCTAAAACGGTTTTGCGATCTTCATCAGACACTTTTCCTGAAAGAATCTGTTTATTGTTATTAAGTGTTGAAATAACTTCATTAAAAAATACTGATAACTCTTCAGATATTTCAAAAGATGAAGTATCAGATTTAGAAACTACTTTTTCAAAGAAATTTAAAAAACGATTTAAATAATATAAGGTAACCATAGACACACCGTTACCAACCAATGCGTTGTTTGCATCATTCCACTCTGGGCGCTGAGTATTTAACCAAATACCACCCTCTGGAATAAAGTTAGATACTTTAGCAAGTACAGTTGCTAATAGTTTTTCAATAAAATTAACCTTGTATATGTTTGCGTTTTTATCGCGCAATAAAGCACCATCTGCTCCTAATTCTTGTTTTCTTTCATTAATTTTTTCATTTAGTTTATGGTCAAAATCTATAGTGTCTTTTGGATTTTTAAGTGTATCCTCATAACTCTTTATTTTATAAGGTACATTGGCATAAACAAAAATGTTTTTATTAAAATGTTTTTCTAATTGGTTAGGGTAATGGTTTTCTATAAATTCTAAGAATTTTAATAGGTATATTATTTGATGGTCGCCCCAATAACCAATGTAAGACCAAGGGTCGTCTTCTTCTATTACCTCCCAATCAAATCCGCCTTTAGTTACACGATAAGGATTATAGCCTTCAAATGTTGTAGCATTTAAAAACTTATGAATCATACTTTCTATAAACTCGGGGAAGGCGTGTGCCAAGGCTTCCCAATTCTGGAATATATCTCGCCAGTTACCTTCGTAATCTAAAATTTTAGAACCATCTATTTCGCTTCTTGTATTTATAGAAAATTTGTTCCAAGGTCTACTTGGGTCCCCATGTCTTCTACTAAATTTAAGTGGTAAATATTCGAAACACAAGCGTTTAAAATTTGTGTCTTTGCTTTGTTTTGCAAATGCTATAATATCTTTTAAGGAAAATAGTTCTGGTAATGCCTCTAAAGTTTTTTGTTTTTTGTTGAATACATTTTTATTTGCTTTAGAGATGTAGCTAACAAAATCTTTCTTTTCAATATTGTAATTATCATCAAAAATACCACCACGCATAATATTGAATAGTGCGTTAGAGAAATGTCTGGTATTAATTAATGTATCTGCTGTTAATTGTAAACCATCTGATGCTGCGGTTAATGCTATTAAGTTTTTTGTTCCTGCATCAATATCTTTTTGAATAAGTTGAGTTAAATCATTTTCAGTTTTAATAATTTCTGAAATTTCAGTTACACCAGTTATAGATTGATTGACGTTGGCAACAAACATCCAGTTTTTACTTGATTCTGCCTCTAATTCTACTTTAGAAGAAATGAAATAAGCTCCTTTTTCTGCTTTTACATCTACTTCCTGCTTAACAGGATGTCCTTTTCTAAAACTATCTAATTGTAATGAGGATAATGTATGTGTAACATCATTTAATCCATTATGCCAAACTATATTTGCTTTTAAAGCTTCGCTAGGTTCAGCTTTATCAACAATTTTAGCACTTAAAGCATAAATACCTAAACCGACTTCTGTTTGTAACTCACTTTTTTTATAAGCATCTACTAAATTGCTACTACTATTTTGTATATCTGAACCAACACCAGAAGGTAAAATATTTTGTAAACCATCTAAAACAGTTATACTTTTAGTAGAATTTGAATTATTTATCAGGGTGGATTTTTTTACAAATCCGAAGCGATTACTTGAATTCCATTCATATCTAAAAGTTAAACCTAAATCTGTGTTGATTTCTTCAAATATGACTTTATTACCATAAATGTTTTTATAAAGATTACGAGAAACCTCGTAAATACCCATTTGTCGAATAGAAAATGGCTCCCAGATTACCATTTTATTTTCTTGATGAATTTGAAAGATAGTTTTACTTCCTGTAATTTCTGCAGATTCTGTTATTTTATCATCAGTATAATAGGGAAATAGAGAAGATTCACTGTTTTTTCTTCCAGCAGTTAAACCTCCATTGCTAGATATAAACATCCAGTGATTTGAATCGCTTACAATACTCATGAAAAAAGGACGCATAGCATCGCTATTAGAAATTTTGTAATAAGATTCGTTATTAATATTTACTAATTCTCCTTTAATAGTTTTCATCTGTTCTGAAACTTTTGGCTCGTCTTTAAAAAAGGTGTTATACATAAAGTTGTATAAATGTGTTTTTAATTAATATTTAATTGAAAAAAAGGCTAGCTAGTTAATAAATCTATACTAGCCTTTTTATTATATAATCCTATTGGAGAGAATTATGTTACTTTACTTTAAGAGATACATTATCAATGTTTATTGTACCCCCACAAGTTCCTGCTCCACCACAAACTAGCTCAAACAACAAGGATAATCCACCGTCTACATTGGCAGCCGTTGTAAACTCATAAGTTCGAGTTACCCATGTTGCCGTAACACTAGGGTCTCCAGCTATTAGTACATGTTGTGTAGCTGGTAAACCTGAACCATCTTCTGGTTCTGAAAATGTAAAGGCTTGGAATACTGCACCGTCTACTAATGCTGAACTAGCTATTATATCAAATGTTACCTCATAGGTTGTATTTGGTTGTATAGTGCCTGCTCCAAATCTAGTTTGTTTTAGACCTGGATTAGCTCCTGTAGCTGTAATTATCTGACCAGAATTACTTCCTCCATTACTTATGCTAGTAGAAATTGTTGTACTGCCACCATTATCAAATAACTCCCAACAATCTGCATTAGCTTCAAAATCACCATCTGTGATAAAATCACCAGCTGGTGGAGCAGGACAAGAACCACCGGTACCTCCACCGCCATCACAATCATTACAGAATAGCGATACATTATCAATTACAACAACACCAAGGTCTGCACCCATATCGAATATAACACGGCTATTTGCACCACCAAAAGCAGCAGATGAAAGCTCAAGAGTATACGATTGTGTTTCGCTAGTTAAATTAACAGATTGTGTGTCATTTGTCCATGGATCCTGATTTAAACCAATACCAGCTAACATTGTACGATTACCGTCTGATGACGCATCAAAATTTAATGTATAATTTTTACCTTCAATAATTTCTACGACTTGACTTAAATTAACATCAAAAGCATTTCCAACTGTAGTAACATTAGCAAAATTAAAAGAATTATCGCCTTCTGTTTGAACATCAAGGGCATTACCAATCCAAGCTTCAGCTCCATTTTCAAAATCTCCATTGGTTAATAAACCATCATCAAATGTTCCACCTGTTCCACCACCTGTGCCATAAAGCATTAAATCGTCAAAGTAATAAGTATCTGTATTATTTGCGTTTAAATCAAAGAAAATCACGATTTTGTCAAACTTACCACTATCTGCACTCGTAAAAGGAAAAGTTAACTCTTCCCAAGCATTTGTTACCGTTGTAGTTAAAAACTGTTCAACATTATTACTAGGGGTTCCTATTTCCTCTAATTTGATTCTAACTTCAGTATTAGCTCTTGCAGACCATACTTTTATTTTTAATCCTTCATTGGCATTAAAATCTAATTTAGCATCTAAATCTATTTGATTGTTATCCCAAGGGTTGTTTCCTAGTTTTGTTATTTGACCAACTTTACAAGATTTGTTTATATCGTTATCAAAATCTGGATTATCTATCCAAGTGAAATCTCCACCATCTTCAATAATACTTGATGTAGGATCTGACATGAATGTTAAGTTGAAATCTGCACCAGCAAGCGATTGCATAGCTTCTGCTTCACAAGGCGTTCCAGCATCACCAGCAACTTGTTCTATATCATCAATATAGAATGTTCCAGATGCAGTACCAGGTCCATCAACAAATATTACCATATCATTGAACGATGCAGTAGAGGTGAAGTTGAAGGTTAGTTCTTCCCAACCTGTTCCCCCATGATTTACATCTACCTCAACAGGTGCTTCGGTACCATCTTCGAATTTTAATTTAATTGGTAAAGCTTGATCTGAAAACATTTTAAATGCAATGCCTTTATCAACTGAAAAGTCTACAGGTGTATCTAAATTAAAGAAAGCATTCTCCCAGTTAGCACCTACATTTGTAATAACTCCAACTTTACTTTCTTCAGCATTTATTCCTGATAATTCAGGATTATCTATAACATTAAAAGATACGTTTCCTACAATTTTATCTGTAAAAGCAATTCCATTACAATCAAAATCAATTGGTAATTCAAGATTTGTTTCTATACAAGGTATATCAGTAGTACTAATCTGCATAACATCATCCATATAGAATGTTCCAGCTGTTGTACCAGGACCATCTACAAACATTGTAAATCTTGAATAACTTGAGTCTGAATCGAAAGTGAAATAAATAGTTTCCCAACCTGTTCCACCATGACTAGCTACTACTTCTACAGCGGCACCTGTACCTTCTTCTAACTTAAGTAATATATCTACTGCAGCATTAGACCAGAAATTCATTTTAATGGTTTTATCTGTAGTTAAATCTATTGGTGAACCTAAATCAAAATAAAAACCTTCATAAGCAGCTCCACTATTGGTAATGGCTCCAACTTTAGATGCACTTGTATTTGTGCCTGAAGCGTCTGGATTGTCTACTAATTCAAAAGACGCACCACCAAAAGTTGTGGCTCCATAATTTGTATTTACACCATCAAAAGAAATAGGTATAGTCACTATTTCTGGTATTGAGATGGTTATTTCGTCTTGAAACGTATCTGAAGCACCGGCAACATTATTAGCTTCTAAAATAACAGTATAAGTACCGTTGCTATAAACTTTTATTGGATTTATTTCGGTAGATGCGTTACCATCTCCAAAATCCCATTCATAAGTATTAGCATTTTCAGAAATATTTAAAAATGTTACAGTTCCAGTGTCTATGTTAATAGTATATGTAAAGTTTGCAACAACTTTAGGTAACACTGTGTCATCATCCTCACAACCTGTAAAGGTTAATGCTAAGAATAAAATTGAAATTTGTTTTAATGTTATAATTAGTTTTTTCATGTTCTTATTTTTTTAGTTGTTACTGTTTTTATACACTCTAACATAGTCTACGAGCATAGTTTGTGGGAAAACTGTTTCGGCGTTTGGAGAACCGGGTAGCGCCCCACCAACAGCTATATTTAATATAATGTAAAATGGGCCACGATTAAATACCCATTCTCCAGGTACATCCTCTGGAGTTATTTGATTGTATAGTACATCGTCTACATAATAATTTATGTAATCTGGACCCCATTCAATTCCGAAAATGTGAAACCCAGTATCAAATCTGCTATTACCTAAATCATAGAATTTGCTTATAGATTCTCCTCCAGAGTATCCAGGTCCATGCACTGTTCCAAAGATTCTACTAGGTTCGTTGCCTACGTATTCCATAATGTCTATTTCTCCTATTTGTGGCCAAACTTGAGTACCGTTAGAGTCATCACCCAACAACCAAAATGCTGGCCATATACCTTGTCCATAAGGTAATCTTATGCGTGCCTCAAATCTTCCATAGGTTTGTTCAAATTTCCCTTTAGTTATAAGTCTTGCAGATGTGTATGACGATTCATTAAAATCTTCCTGTCTGGCAGTAATTATTAAAACGCCGTTTTGAACTGTAACATTTTCAGCTCGGTCTGTGTAGTATTGCAATTCATTATTACCCCAACCATTATCACCTGTTCCAATATTGTAACCCCAAATACCAGAATTTGGTGCACCATCTGTATCAAACTCATCAGACATGGTTAATTTTACAAAGTTTGTTACTTTTTGAGTTTCATCGGTAGAACAACTAGACAAAACAAAAGTTGCAATCGAGATAAAACAGATTAATAAAGTTGCCTTTATTTTATATTTATTTTTTTTATTCATCTTTCTATTATTTTGAATTTTATAATTGTCTATCTTACTCGCTGTAGAAGTATATATTGTCTAATATAAAATCTGGACCATCAGTTATAATAAGCGCTCCCAAATTATTTTTTTGCGTAGTAAGGTCACCACCAAGAGGAATGTCAAAAGACGTCCAGCCACCAACAGATAACCCTGTTGCAGTGAATCTGAAATCCTTATCATCACCATCTGGGAAACCATTAAAAACATTGGTTTCAATTTCCCCATTTGCTCCTATATCTCTTATTTGAATACCAACACTTGTATCTGCATTTTGAGTATAAATATCAATATGTAAATGAGTTAGAGAGGAGGCATCTACGGTGTTATTGAATATAATACCTGTGTAGTTATTATTCGTGTATAACTGTACAGAATCATCATTAGATGTTGCCTCTGTTGTTTGAGTAGTTGAACCACCAAAGCCTGGGTTAAAATTGCTTTCGGTTACAGATGTGTATACATCACTATAAATAGATTTAACATTGGCTTCTGGTCTGGTTGGTTCTGGAGCAGATGGTAAAACCCCAGTAGAAGTTACTTCTAATGAACCATTTGCTGCAACGCCAGCTAAAATAGCTGTTATGTCTGTTGTTCCTTCACCAATTATTGAAACTATTCCTGATTCATTTACAATAGCAACGTTTGTATCTGATGAACTGAAACTAAAAAATGATGGAGTTGTATTAACTGTAACATTTGTTCCGTTTACATTAAAGGTTTGTGTTAGACCACGTGCAGCGATATCTATATTACTACCAGTAAATGTCTGTTCACTTAAATCTTCTCCATTTAAAATTTCTGGTTGTGGTTGTGCCACTGTTCCTAATTTTTCAAACTTTACCTCATCTAACCAAAAGGTATAACCAACTTCGCTACCAACATCTCCAATACCTCCAGCAGAATACCTTAATAAACCGCGTATTTGGACCAGTTTAGAAGGGTCTGGAATAGGTACTACGTATTTTTTCCAGTTTGTTGTTAAATCTATATTTGTTCTGGTTGTTAGGTATTTGTTTTCTTCAAAATCTTCACCAAAACCAATTTCACCTATGGTAACAGCTTGTGATGCTTTACCCCAAAAAGTTAGTGCATCATAACTTGTTAGGTTTCTTCCAGAACCTTCTCCATCAATTCTAAAAATAGCGCCAGCATAATTTCCTTCTGGGTCATTAGCATTTGGTACATCAAATCGCATGGAAGCATTACCTTCATAACTTACTTCATTATCAACAGACCATGCTGTTGGTTTTGAGCCACCATACGGGAAGTAAAAATTACTACCTAAGCCAACAGGTGAATCTGTAAATATTTCGGCTGTTGCAGGAAATTCAGCAAAAACAGCTTCGTCTGATAATTCCCTTTCACAACTTAATAGAGTTAAAAAAACTAACCCTGTAAAGCATAATATTTTTGAGTATGTAAATTTTATATTTTTCATCTTTCTCAATTTTTTATTTTCCAATGTTGATATGTACATATGTTCTAATTTCCCATTCACTACCATTTGGAAATCCAACAGGACTTATAGTAGAATCGTTAGCAAACTCTTCTGACACATTAGGACTGTATCGAGGTGAGTTTTGATCAAGAGAACGCCAAATTCCACTTACACCAATCTTGGTACTAGGAAGGATGAACCAGTCTGGTTTTCCAATTGATGTAGAAATATCAATCATATTTTGTACAGGGAACGTAAGGTTGAAATCGCGATGATAATCGAAAGGTCCCCAATCATTAATTTTGAAACCGTATTCTAATTTCCATTTTCTATAAATCATTTTAATATCTCCACCAAAACGCTCTATAGTTCTGTCGCTATCGCCATTGGCTTGAGCGTTGCCTCCATAAAGGTTTGCAATTAATCCTAAATCTGGACTTACTTTAGAAACGATGCGAGAACTTACTTCCCAAAGGTCTTGTGCAGGTGCTGATTGTGGAAAAGCGAAAAAAGTACGATTCGCTAAGAAACCAATTGCGGCATCTTGTGCTGTTGGATGGTGTCTGTATACAAACCCTAAATTAAAGGCTATTTTTGCATCTTCAGACCTGTCGTTATCCCACTCATAAAACCATGAACCAGGTGTTGGATCGAAGGTAAGGAGTAATTCTCCTGCTGTAGTTTCTCTATTACCTCTAACAGCAAATGGGTCGTCAATAAAGTTTCGTAATCTACCTGGTGCAGACACATCGTTTGGCATTGGGTCTACTAAAGGTTTTTGCCAAAGGAAGTTTGGTGCAATTTGCCATTTTCCAAGAGTATAAGCAAAACCAGAAAGTATGTTGGTTTGGTTACCGCTTCCTGAGTCTTTTAGTTTCCATCCTGTAAATGTTCTTGTAGCATCAGCACCTCCATTTGCCACCAAGCCCATATAAGCTGCTTGTGCATAAAAATTAAATCTTCCTTTTTGATAGATAATTTTTGCTTTTCCTCCCCAGTTATCGTCAGAGTTTATTTTATCTTGATACACTACATAGTTACCAGAATCTCCTGTTACATCTTGAAAAGTACTACCATTTAAAGGTCTACCTCCCCAAATACCACCAATCGAGATACCTAAACTTCCAAACTCTCTTTCTAAAACAATTGTAGCACGTTCTGTAGGCCAAGGTGGAATTACACCACTTCGAACTTGATTTGCATCAAGAACTCGTCTACCATTATCATCAAAGTCTAATTCTGTATCTAAATCTCTGTGGTAAATACCTGTGATGTCCCAGTGCTTGAAATTAGTTCTATACTTAAATAACATGGTTGGGTTAGCTCCCCACCATAGTTGTGGTCCGAAAGCAGCTTTTAATCCTTTTAAAGCTCTTTTTCCATCAATCTCTAATCCTAAAATTTCACCATTATAAATATCTAAGTTTGGTCCATAATTAGCTTCTGGGTATAAACCAAAGAAATCACCCTCATACCCCCAATGGTAATGTCCGGTTCTATAAAAACCTCTTACATCTGCATCCTTAGCGTTCCACTCAAATTCTGCATTATAAACCCTTACTCGATTATTATCACTAATAGTAACTTCTTCACCATTAGCATTTCTTAATGTAACAGGGCGACCAACATTTTCATAAAAGATTTCATTTATTGGATTTTGTGCTACATTACCTAGTATGTTAAAATTAACTTCAGCATGCATATCTGGAGAAGGTTTGCCTTCAACGCCAACATAATAAGATTGCATATGGTCAAACCCTAATTGGTTTGGATAGGTTTCATTATCGGGATCTGCATTATCTGGTGTAGTAATTAGAGAGCCTCCGGTACTAAAAGTAGTAAACTCTGCTCTAAGGTTACTCAATCCGATTTTTCCAGAACTAGCACCTTCTAGAGCTGCTTTATCACCACGTGCTTTTAAAACAGCATCCATAAGTTGGATGTTATTAAAATGATTTTCAAGAAATTCAGGTGTTACACCTTCATTGTAAGGATTTAATTGATGTGCTTCTTTTAGTGCATAATATGCTGCACGTGGATATAAATCATATAATCCCCTTTCGCTTGTTGGCCCTTTAGCACATATACCAAACCATTCCTCATTCATGTTATTAGCACCAGGATAAGCTTCATCTAATTTATAGCCGCCACCATTCCATGTTGCCTCAGTTTGATGAGTGTCTGCATCTTTTCTATCATTAAATCCAATTTTCCACCACCCATCAGAAAATTGAAAGGTAAATCCACCTATTGAGTTCTCTGCTTTTCCTAAACCAGCAGCATTTTGATAAATTTCCTTCCAGTTCTCAACCATATAATAGGCTTGAGATTTTTGATCTTCTTTGTTTTCTATGGCATTATACGCATCTGCACCAAACTCAGTAAACATTAATGGTTTATTAAGTTTTTGTTTAACCACTTCGAACATATCTGTAAATGAAGCACCACGATATGTATTTGTACCATATATATCTACATCTTTACATTCTTCGGCAACAATGTCTATAAATAATACATCACCATTACATATAGCAATAGGATGGGATGGGTCTAAAGCTTTCATGGTTTTAGCAGCTTCATTCATGAGCTTGTACATAGGTCTACCACGTAGTTCACCAACAGCGTTAATTTTTTCTTCTCCATCAGGAAAATCTTCTGTTTCTGCACCTGCCCAAAAAAGACCGTAATTATTTTCATTACCTAATAAGTAAAGTAATAAACCAGGAGTGTTTTTATATTCATTTACCAAGTTTTTCACTTCTGTCATTAGAAATTCCTGTGTACGAGGTTCAGAATAAATAGTAACTGGAGTCCAAACACCATCTAGAGTTAATCCGTAGCGTCCAAACGAGTGGTTAAGCATGGTATAAATACCATAGTTTTCGTAGATATATTTAATCCACTTTGCAGGAACACCTGTGTATTGGCGTATTACATTTACATTCATGTTTTTTAGAAGTGACATTTCTGTATCAAGTCCTGCCTTAATAACATCATCAGACTTCTTCCAAAAATTTGCATTAACAGTATTTGTACCAATGGGAATATAATCCCAGTTCATACCGTTAATCATAAAGTCTTCACCATTGACTACTAATTTCATGCCTTCATCATTATTTACAACAGATACCTTAGCAGTTTGAGCTAACCCAATTGTAGTAAATAAGAAAAGTAATAATCTTAGAAAATTGTTTTTCATAGTTTTATTTAATTTAAAGTTGGTTTTTTTAATGTTTAAATGGTAGTATTTAAAACATTAATTAGTATGTAGAAATTGGGATAATACTGGTTATGTAAACCTAATACAATTAATTGCGAAGTCAATAAAAAATACCTCAACAAAAAACATACACAATAAAAAAAGGCCGTTAAAATTATACTTTTATCAATTTTTATGTGTGTTTATTAGGTTATTCATAGGATTAAATAAAAAGATTGTTTCTATTAATTAATAGTAAATGTTGTGGTGTTGTATGGTAAATAACTATTAGTGTATAGCCTCTAAATTTTTGAATTACTTTTTGTTAAGTTTTAAAGTTATATTAATTCATTAGGGTTTTACTATTATTTAATTTAAAAGAATAAAAAGGCTGACAAAATTATTTGCCAGCCTTATTTTAAACTAAACTATTATTGATATACTCTTACGTAGTCTATTTCCATAGTGTCTTCAGTAAATGAAGGATCTACGGTACCGCCTAAACTTCCACCCATAGCAACATTCAAAATCATGAAAAAGTCTGCATTAAATGCTGAATCTGGTGTGTTTTCAAATGTTAAAAACACGGTATCATCAACAAGTAATTTTATTACAGTTGCAGTCCATTCAACAGTATAGTTATGAAACTCTGTTGTAGATGTAGCATTTGAAATGCCTTGAGTTACAGCATTACCTCCAGAATTACCTGTAAAGTGTAAGGCTCCAGATGTTTCATTTTTATCTTGACCTGTTTGTTCCATAATATCTATTTCTCCACAAGCTGGCCAACCAACAGTATCAATGTTAGCTCCAAGCATCCATATTGCTGGCCATGTACCTTGTGCCGCTGGTAATTTTGCTCTTACCTCAACACGACCATATGTAAACTCGTTTAAGTCTTGAGATTTTAATCTTGTAGAAGTATATCCTCCAGCGCCATCAGCTTTAGCTGTTATTTTTAGAAATCCGTCTTCTATTGTAACATTTTCTGCATTATCGGTATAGGTTTGTAATTCACCATTACCCCAGCCACCTGCACCGTAATCATAGGTCCATTTTGTTGCATCAGGTGCACCAGGTGTGTCAAATTCATCTGACCAAACTAAATTATCGTAAACAGATTCAAATGCTTCACTTTCTTCGCTTGGTTTACTTGATGTAAATATTTGATACCATGCAAATCCATTTCCAGTTTGAATAATTCTAACTTGTAGCATATCTTCTGTTACAGAAATGATATCATAAGTACTTGCACCTACATACCATCCCATGAAGCCACCATCTGAAATTTCAAAGCTTGTACCTCTATAAGGTTCATCATTATAAGAACCTTCTAATGCAGCTTTTGATGTAGATGGTAAAAATGATACATTTTTAACTCCAAACATAGTTGTAGCAACAGTTTCATCATGACAAACATCACCATCTACTCCAATTGCATCGGCATAAGCGCCAGGTACAAATGCAGGCCCAACAGTTTGCTCAAAGGTTAACCCATTGTCTGTACGAGTAAAAACAAATTCACCACTATACATACAATATTTTTCTTCATCAAATGGTTGAATGCCATTCCACCATGCTTCATAGGCAAATTCACCATTGCCATAATCATCTTCTACAGGACCTAAACCAACGTGAACAGGTAAATCTGCAGCCCAATACCAAGTTTTAGAATCACCAACTAGCTCTCCAGCTAATAAGTTTTCTGCTTCAGTATCAGTGAAAGAACTATAAACTTCAACTTCTACAGATGCGCTTGATGTCTGTCCTCCAGTTCCAACAGCATTTACTACCACTGTATATTTATTAATACCAGTATTTGTAAATCTATGGGTAATTTCTCCAGAAGGAGCTACACCGGTTTTGCCATCTCCAAAATTAAACTGATACGTAATTTCATTATTAGCGGTAGCAGTAAAATTAACAAGACCACTTCCATCTCCATTAGGGTTTGCTGCATCCACTCCTAAAATTTCGGCAGTTATTGTAACACCTGTTGGCGCTATAATATCACCTACAGATACGTCATCATCTTGACAACTAGTAGATGCTACTGCAAGTGTTATAAGTATTCCAATATAATATTTAATGTTTTTCATAATTTTTATTTTTTAGTTTTGGGCTATATCATCAACATATATTGTGTAATTAGCTGTCCCATCTCCTTGTGTACCATTATCCATTATTAGTACCATATTGTAAAAGTTAATAGCCATATCTACTCCTGCAAAATCAAAAGTTAAAGTTTCCCATTGATTTGCAAGTGTTGTAGTAGCAGTAATTTCTGCTGTTGCAGTTACATCTGGCCAAGGCACATCATCTTCGAATTTCATAAGAAGATTTAAACCGGCTCTTGGCGACCAAACTTTTGCAGTTATAGTCGTACCAGCACTAAAATCTACAGCTAATGGTAATGTTATTTTAGATCCTGCCCAAGGTTGACCAGCACCTTTTATTAATTGTAATACACTAGCTGAATCGTTTCCATTGGTATCAGGATTTGTTATAACAGAAGTATCTCCACCATCAAATTGATCTAAGGTGAATTCTGGTTCGAAATCTAACATTGGATTAGATGAAATATCATCTACATAAATGGTATAATTTGCAGTTCCATCTCCTTGTGTACCATTGTCCATAATGAGAACCATATTATAAAATTGTATTCCCATATCAATTCCTGAAAAATCAAAAGTTAGAGTTTCCCATTGGTTAGCTACAGTAGTTGTAGCAGTAATTTCAGCTGATGCTGTTACATCTGGCCATGGCACATTGTCTTCAAATTTCATTAATAGATTTAATCCTGCTCTTGGCGACCATACTTTAGCAGTAACTGTTGTACCAGTTGAAAAATCAAAAGGAGTTGGAATAGTTACTTTTGATCCAGCCCAAGGTTGACCACCACCTTTAACAAGTTGTAATACATTTGCTGTATCATTTCCATTAGTGTCAGGGTTTGCTATAACAGAAGTAGCCCCACCATCGAATTGATCTAGAGTATATCCAGTTTCAAAAGTAAGCGGGAAAATACCGTTTCCGCCACCAGCTGGAAGTTTGTAGAAATAAAGGTTATCAACAAAAATGCTTCCTTCACCAGAAGGTACACCATCAAACTTAAATTGAATAATATCGCTAAAATCTAAAGCTGGATTTGCGTCTGTAAAGAATGAAATTGGAATATCAAATGATGTCCATTGATTAGCAACTAATTCTAAATCGTAAGCAGTTTCATTTGGTCCAGAACTTATAGGAGAAATTTTAGCATCAAAATTATCATCAGCAGTCCAAATATCTACATGTAAAAATTCCATACCAGAAGCATCAATAGCAACCGTGTTAAAATCTATTCCTTGATACGTTAAATCTCCATATTGAATTATATTATTTCCTTCAACCTCAATTTGTGTGTAAGTTGTAGTTTGACCCCAATTTGGATAATAATCTATTGGGTCTGGATTAGTGTAAGCATCACTGTAAATAGATATCACATCGCTTGAAGGTCTAAAAGGAGTAGGAGATGCAGCTATTGGTTGTAAAATTGCTGTAACCTCAAACTCTTCAGTATATTCAGTAGTTTCTATTGCAGCACTCATTGCTACAACTCTTATAGTGTATATACCCGCTTCTTGATATTGATACGATATTGTTTCTTCTAAATTAAGTATAACTGGGTCGTCATTTCCTGCTTCACCAAAATATACTTCGAAAGAAGTAGCATAATCTGCAGTTGCCGACACATTAACTTGCTTAGAAATAGCGGCATCATTTTCAATAGTTACTACTAAATTTTCTGGAGCTTTAAATGAAACAACTACTGGTTGAGTAACGGTTGTGCTTAAACCATTTAAACCATAAGCTGTAATGGTTGCTTCGTAGCTACCTTCTTCATAAATATGTTCTAAACCTTCACCTGGTTTTATCTTGTCAGATACAGGAGATCCATCTCCAAAACCTATTGTGAAATTCACAACACCTTCACCTAAGGGTGTTATTGTTACAACACCAGTATTATCTTGAGTAATACTAACGGAAGCTGACACATTAGTAGGTGCAGTAATACCGTTAACATAATCTGTATTATCATCGTCTTGAGAGCAACTAATTATTATTAGCGCCATAAGACATAATTGAAATGTATATTTTAATATTTTCATAATCTTTTTTTTAATAGTTTGGATTTTGTTCCCAGTTTCCATTAGAAAATTGAATTTCTTCAATAGGAATAGGAAATACTTCGTTTTTACCCGTTGTAAACCCATCAATTTCTGAGCCTCTACCGGTTCTAACTAAATCGAAAAAACGATGACCTTCTCCAACAAGTTCTACACGTCTTTCGTGTGCAATAGCATCGGTTAGAGCAGCACCTGTTGATGTAATATCATTTGGCATTCCAAAAGCTCTTTCACGAACTCTGTTTAGAAAGCCTTGGGCTTTAGTATCATCAATGCCACCTCTGTTGTAAGCTTCGGCAGCCATTAATAAAACATCTGCAAAACGAATAGCTCTGTAATTATTAGGATTTGTTAAGTTTTGATCTCCAGTGTTTAAATCACCTTTTCTGGCAATATACTTTCTATTGAAATAACCAGTGTGTTCATTTCCTGTACCGAATGTAGCTCCTGTTTGTATTGCCCATTCATTAATATCTAAAATGGCTACATCTTTACGTAAATCGCCATCTTCAAATTCATCAACAACTTCTTGAGTTGGTACATTAAAACTAAATCCAGAGTCGAACATTGGACCAGAATAATTTCTAATACCGTTAAATCCTACTGCTACATTTCCTTCACTACATTGTAAACACTCAAAACCAGCACCTTCTGCATCTGAGTATTGTACTTCAAAAACAGATTCTATACCATTTTCACCAGCATTTTCAAAAATTGAATTATAATCGGTAACCAAATCATACGGTCCATTAACAATTAAATTATCAAGTATTATAGCAGCATCAGAAAATTTATTTTGGTATAAGTAGGCTTTTCCTAATAAAGCTTGTGCTGCACCTTTTGTTACTCTACCAACTTCTGGAGCAGTATAGTTTAAATTATCTACAGCATATTTTAAATCATCTTCAATTAATTTATATACATCTGCAACAGGAGATCTTGGAACCGAAGTTTCGTCGCCTAATTCAAAACGTGTTTCTTTAATAGGAATAGGACCAAACCATTTTACTAATTCAAAGTAATAATAGGCTCTTAAAAAGCGCGCTTCTCCAATAATAATTTCTCTTCCTTCAAAATCAGTTTTATCCTGAAATTCTAAAAGGAAATTAGCTCTATTAACACCAGCGTACATCCAATTCCAGATATCTCGTAAATTACTGTTTACCGGTGTGTGAATCATATCGTCTATTTGCTGAAAGCCTACAACATCTGTAGGACTTTCACCTCCACAAAGTGTATTGTCTGATGCTATTTCACCTAACATTACATTAACGTAAGTAGATTGTAATAAATCGTAAACACCTACTAGTGCATTGTAATAATCATCTTCTGAATTAAAATAGCTTTCTGAATCTATACTGTATCTATCTACTTCTTCTAAATAAGAATCTCCACAAGAATTAGCTCCAAAAACTAATAGTATTAGTAAGAGTCCTTTTGTTATTTTGTTTTTATAATTTTTCATCTTGCTAATTTTTTATATTGATAGATTTAAACCTAAAATAAACTGTCTTGAAATTGGGTAAAAACCATAATCTATTCCACCACTAAATACATCTAATACACCATCTTGATTTACACCTCTTGCAGCTGGATCATAACCGTTATATTTTGTAAAAGTGAATGCATTGTTTACTGATGCGTATATACGGAATTTGCTCATACCCAGTTTTTCAACAACATTAGTTGGCAGTGAATACCCTAATTGTATATTTTGGATTCTTAAGAAAGAAGAATCTTCAACATAAAAATCTGAAAATAATTTATTGGTTGTCGATCCCACAGATGTTCTAGGCACGGTATTACTAGTGCCTTCACCAGTCCATCTATTTAAATAAAGATTTAATCTGTTTACGTTTGGTTGATCACGCTCATAATTACGAACGGTTTCTTTACCCAATTCTGCATACATATAAGCACCAAAATCGAAGTTTTTATAATCAAAACTCAGGTTTAATCCCATAATATAATCTGCTTGAGGTTTACCAATATAAGTTCTGTCTTCTATAGTTATTTCTCCATCATTATTTGTGTCTACATAACGAATATCCCCAGGAGCAGCAGCAGAACCTAACTCTACTTGTGATGGGTGTGCATCAACTTCGGCTTGATTTTGGAATATGCCATCGGTTTTTAAACCATAAAAATATCCAATAGGTTGTCCTACTTCTAATCTGGAAATGGCTGGTTGTCCTACACTAAATGAGCCACCTTCTGAAATAATCCCATCTTTAACTGCGGTTACTTCACCATCAATTTTAGTAACATTATAACTTATTCCAAAGGATACATCATCGGAAATGACCTGTTTATAATTTAGAAATACTTCAATTCCTTTATTTCTGGTTGAACCTGCATTGGTGGTAGGTAAACCAGCACCGGGAGCAGAAGCACCAATAATACCTGAAACAGGTAAACCGCTAATTAACAATCTGTTTCTGTTATCAATAAAATAATCTGCTACAACTTCAAGTTTGTTGTCAAATAGATTTATATCCAATCCAATATCTAATTTTTCGGCAGATTCCCAAACTGAATCTGGAGTTGGAATTCTACCTGTAGCGACTCCAGAAACTAAAGCGCCACCAAAAACATAAGTTGCTTCTCCTGTTAATAGAGCTCTGTATAAATCGCCACCAGCATTATTACCTAAATTACCATAACTAGCTCTTAATTTTAAAAAGTTAATGATTTCTGAATTTTCTAAAAAAGGTTCGTCCGATATTTTCCAACCAGCAGTAACTGATGAAAAGTAATCTGTTCTATTGTCTGGTGCAAAATCTGAAGCGCCATCTCTACGAATTAAACCAGATAATAAATATTTACCTTTATAATCATATTGAACTCTTCCGAAATAAGAAGATAATCTGTTATCATAAATAAAAGAACCTGTACTTTTAGCTTCACTTAAACCATTAGCTAAAGAAATATCTGCAAATTCCCAAGAATTGTTTGGTACATCAAAACCAGTTGCGTTTAATCCGTCTCCCCAATCGCGTTGTGCACTCGTACCAATGGTAAATGAGGTATTGTGGTTTTCGTAAAATGTTTTACTGTAATTAGCAAACGTTTCCCATGTATAAGTTCTATAAGTGTTTCTAGTTTGGTTTACACTACTTCTATCATTATTAAAAACTTTACCTGAACCATAATTAACGATTGGAGCAAAAGATTTTCCTTTATCACTATAAGATTTTAAACCAATACGAGATGTAATTTTTAAGCCTTCAATAGGTTTGTAATCTAGTTGAAAAGTACCTTCAATCGAATTGCCATTATACTCATTATAAGTATTAGCAATTTGAGATAAAGGGTTTATAACTTCGTTTCCTAAAAACCCTGAAAGATCTTCTTGATTTAAACTATAAGTAGGAGCATAGTTTAGAGCATTGAAAAGAGGTGTCCCTAAAGCATTTTCTCCAATTGTTTGCCTGTTGGTATTAAAATAGTTTGCTGAGGTTGTAAATTTTAATTTTTCAGTAAGGTCAAACCCTAATTTAATTTTAGCATTAGCTCTTTGAAAATTAGATTTGTCGCTAGCAATAATACCGTCTTGTTCTAAAATAGAACCACCAAAATAATAGGTGCTTTTTTCACCACCGCCAGTAACTGATAAATTATGACTTGTAATTGGAGAAGTTTCAAAAAGCTCATCTTGCCAATCAACACCAGCTCCTAAACCACTTACATTAGAAAATGGTAAAGCTTGACCGTTTGCTGCATAACTTTCATTTAACAGAATTGCATATTCGGTAGCATTTAAATAAGGTAATTCTCGTGTAGTTTGTTGCAAGCCTGTATAGCCATTATAACTAATTTTTGCAGCAGAATTTTTTCTACCACTTTTAGTTGTAACTAATACCACACCATTTGCACCTTCAATACCATATATAGCAGCCTGAGCATCTTTTAATATTGAAAATGTTTCAATATCACTTGGATTAATAGTATTTAAGTCTCCTTTGTAACCATCAATTATAACTAGAGGACCATTATCTCCGTTAGAACTGATACCTCTAATTAAAATATTAAAGCCACCACCAGGAGAGCCTGAAGGAGATGTAACAGATACTCCGGCAGAAGTACCTTGTAATGCTTGTGCAGCATCAATAGGTCTTAAATCTTCCAATGTTTCAGCATTTACAATAGATACTGCCCCTGTAACATCTTTTTTCTTTTGTGTTCCATAGCCAACAACAACGACTTCATCTAATTGCGCTAAATCTTCTTGAAGTTGAATGGTTAACTTAGAATTATTTGCGATTACTATTTCCTGTGTTATATACCCAATATAACTTATGGAAATTGTAGAGCCAATTTTAACCTCGTTTAAAGTAAAGTTACCGTCAAAGTCTGTACTGGCACCATTACTTGTTCCTTTTAAGATAACATTAGCTCCTGGAATAGGAAACCCGGTTTCATCTTGAACTATTCCATTCACAGTAATGTTCTGTGCACTGGAATATGCTATAAAGAATAAGGTTAGAATTTTAAATAGCGTGTGTCTCATAAATATTTAGTTTTAGTTTGAAAATAAAATTATGAGTAAAAACTATTGTATTATCAATTTGCACCCAAACAAAAAATATACATCATAAAAAAAACATGCATATATTGTGAAAACATCAATTTGACTTGTTTTTGAAGTAGTTTAAAAGGGAAAATTAAATGCAGATATTACATCTAAATTTTTTGATGTTGTGGCTTTGTATAGGTAAAAGAAAGATTTATCTTACTTTAAATATCTAAAATATAATCTGTTAAACTTGATTCATGAGGTAAATCCATCTTTTTTCTTAACCTATAACGTTTAACTTCTACACTTCTTGGGGAAATGTTGAGTAGTGGAGCTATTTCTTTTGAAGATAGATTTAGTCTAAGATATGCACAAAGTCTTAAATCGTTTGAAGTTAATGATGGATGTAAATGTTTTATTTTTTTCAAAAAGTCTTTATCGGCATTATTAAATGCTTCTTCAAATACATGCCAATCGTCAGCATTATTTAAATTTCTATCAATAATTTTAATAACATTTTTAATGCTTTTTTTGTCCTCGGCATTTTGTAATTCCTTTTTTATAGTATTTAAAAATTCATTCTTTTTTATTAAACTCATGGTAGAAATGCCTAACTCTCTATTTTTGTTTTCAATATCTTGTCTCAACTTATCATTATTGAATCTCATAAGTTGTTGTCTGTTTTCAAGCTCTTTTAGCTCGAGCTCATTTTTTGTTTTATTAAGTAGTTTTTCTCTTTGTTTTCTGTAATATCTTTTATAAACGTTATGCATGAATAAAGAAAAAAGCAAGACCATAAGTGCATATAACGCAATCATTAATTTGGTTAAATACCAAGGATTTTCGATGTTAAAACTATATGATGCAATATTGTTTGTTAGTGTATTTCCTACCCGTGCTCTTACTTTAAAAGTATAATCTCCATGAGGTAAGTTTTTAAATAGCGCAATGGGGTTTGAAGACCAGTCACTCCATTTGCCATAGATGCCTTCTAAGAGATATTGGTATTCTGTATCAAGATATTTTTCATATTCTACAACACTATAAGTAAACTCAACATTATTATATTTATTTTTAAAAAAGCCTGTAGTTGATTTATCTACAATTTCAGGAGATGAATTAATACTGTTTTTTGATACCGAATTAATAGTTATATCATATGATTTTTTCTGTATTTTATCTATGTCCATAAGTACAAATCCTGTAGACGAACCTATCAAATACTGCTTATTCTTTAAATGAGAAATATTTTCATAGCCAGTTAAACCACGAGGCAACGATTTAGAAAAAGGGACATTATTTAATTTTGGATTACTACTTAATGAGCTAGATGTTAGGTAGTTTAAATCATTTTTAGAAAAGCTCCAGAGTGTATTTGTTTTATCTTCAAATAAAAGTTTTCCTGAGGTATATTCTTCTCTCTTAAATAATTTACTTAGTATAGAATCCTTAGCAAACTCATTTTTTATAAAATCATATTTAAAAACACCTTCTTTAAATGTGTATAGTAAATCACCTTTATATTTAATTAAGCTAGAATTTAATCCTTTATCTATAGATGTAATTTTGTTGACTTCTAAGGCTTTATTGAAATCATCATTTACTTCAATTTTAAAAACACCATTATATTCATGACTTACAAAAATATGATTATCAAAGATTTCAAAAAATTTACTAGAGCGATCAAAACCTTGAATTTTATTTCTAAAATTCCATTGATTATTTATTTTTTGAAGTACATATAGTCCGTCATAATTACCTTGTAGCAATAAATCATTTCTTCCATCAATAGGTCTAATAGACCAAGTGCCTTGTTGAATTCCATTAATTTTTTCTGAAGTATTGTTATTTACAATAGATGTTCCAGTATCGTGTCCACAGAATAAAGCATTGTCAATCTCAACTAAGCACCAAACAGCTTCTTGGATGTTATCAACTAATTTAAAATCTTCATCTGAATCTAATTGTTTATAAAAAAGACCTTGGTTTGAACCTAAATACAAATTGTTATTATAGACAATTGATGTGTGTACAGTGCCTATTTTTCCATCATTGTCTTTGTAAATTCTAAAAGGAGATTTAATATTTACACAATTAATACCATTTTCTAATGCCAGCCATATGTTGTTTTCTGCATCTTCAAAAGCCCAATGCACAGTATTATTACTTAAACCATGAATGTTATTTATGTTATAATCAATTTTACCGTCTTGTGTTAAATGTAATACACCACTAGATCTTGTTCCTAAAATGAAGCTTTTATCTTTTAATTGAATACTACGAAATACACTTATTTGAGAAAGTACATTATTTGCTGATATTTCCCATTTTGCAAGTGAATCATTTTCCAAAATATAAAACCCATTATTTTCTGTTTCAATTAAAAGTTTTTCGTCTTTACTAAAAATATTAACCAGCCTATTATTTTGTACAATAGGATGATTAGAAACTAATTTAGCCTCACCATTCTCAATTTTATAAATTCCATCTTTTGTTTTTTGAAAATAAATACTATTATCTACTTTAAATATTTTATAGATGATTGTTTCTGAGTCAATAACTTCATAAGAATTGTTAGTTTTACTATAAATATAGATTCTCTTTAAAGATTGAAATAGAATATAATCGTCAATGCTAACAATATTCCAGAACTCTTCATCTTCTAAAAAATCAATTTTAAGTGCTTGAGATAATGAAATGTAAAATAATAACCCAAATTCGTTTCTTTGCCAATAACCAAATTCACTATTCGCACCAGTATAAATTAATTCATCAATAACATTTACAGAACGTAAAATAGTTTCGTTAGGCGAGAGATATAACTGCCAATTTGCTCCATTGTATTCAAGTAAACCTTTGTTATTAGCAGCATAAATATGTTTTTCTTTTGATTGAGCGATTGACCAATTTTGAGTTTCTGCACCATAATCTTCAGTAGAAAATATCTCAATTGGCGGACGTTCTTGTGCTAAAAGCGTAACTTGAGTTAATAAAATTAAACTGAAAATAATATATTTAATGAGTCTCAATCTTAAAAGTATTAGTTGTAGTGTTACTAATATAATAAAAATAAGTATTACAAAGGTTTTTGTATCGTATTTGTATAGTTAATATTCAAGTTATTATTAAAGTAATTTCTACAGCAAACTATTATTTCAAAACAGTTTTATCTATAGAATTAAATAAATGAAAAATTATAAACATTTCTTTTGGTTAGATATATAGTTAATTTTATATTTGCGCACTGGAAAAATAAAATTGTTTTCCAAACTATTCAGGTCGCATAGCTCAGCTGGATAGAGCACCTGCCTTCTAAGCAGGCGGTCCTAGGTTCGAATCCTAGTGCGATCACTTAAAGCCTTCAAGAAATTGAAGGCTTTTTTGTTTTATACATTTTAAGGTTTAGTTATTACTTTATACATTCAAAGCACTTTTTCAAATCTTCATTAATCTCTATATCCTGACAGCCTTTTAAGGGCCATATTTCGTAATTTTCTGCTTCATCAATAATATTTTTAAAGTTTTTTGCATAGGTTACTATTTTATTTCTTCTCGATATTATTTTTTCACGGATTTCATTACCATTTAATTTACGAATATCTTCTGGCCATTTAAATAAAGCTTGGTCAATTAAATCATCAGATAATTTAGTTTTTAATATTTCAGCTTGTTCTAAAAAGACTTCAATATCTGTGTTATGTAAAAAATATTTATCAAAAGGTTGAACAAGTCCTGGCATATAATCTATATCTTTTTCAAAAGCTTGTAATTCTTTTATAATACTTGGATTAGATATAATTGATGGAATAATACCACCAATATCAAAAAAAGCATTGTCTCTATCTCCAGCCAACGGTATAGCTTTTGATTTATTTTTTTTATTAATCAATACCCATCCCCATTGTTTTGCATGTCTGTCCCAATCTCCAATTATTAAATCAAAAAGTCTATTCCTAATAAATAAGCTCTTATCGATAGATAAACTGTCTTTTTTCAGATTTTTTAATTCTATTAAATTGTCAGTATCTATAATTTTTTGAGCATTCTTGTACCGAGTCCAGTTTACTTTACCTTTAGTTTCATATTCGAGCATAAAAATTTTATTTCCGTACAGGTCATTATATTTACCTAAAATATTTTGTTTGGGTAAGAAAACAACTTTGGGGCTTGTATGAAGTAAACCTATAGAATCTGCCAAATATGACACCGGAATAGCTGCATATGGATGTTGAGCAGATATGCCATCAACAATAATATTTTCTAATCCAAGCTTTTTTATAAATTCTGGTATAAGAGGTTCAGGGTTTTTATTAATACTTCTTAATGTGTATATAATACCATTTTTAGATTCTAGTTTTAAGGATTTTGTTTGTTTACCTCCACCTATATCAATAATTTTTGAACCTCCAAAAAGTGTGTCTAAAAAAATAATTGGAACTTTAATTGGTGTAGCCCATGCTTCCCTGTAATGTTCACCTTGCATAAGGGTTTTGAATTCATTGGCTTCGTATAAAAGGCTGGCAGCAACAAGAACAGAATCTTGCTTCTTAAAATCGAATGAATCAGCATTATCAATGTTAATTAAAACAGAAATACCTTTTTTATTATTACTGTTTAAAGATATGTATGTTGCAATTAAAAAAAGAACAATTAAAGATAGAAGAATGTAAATTAGCTTTTTCATAATAATTATAAAGGTAGCTAATACCAATAATAAATTTTATCTCATTTAATAAGAAAACGTTCTCTATTTAATTTTAATTAAGCTTAGTAGTACTTATTAAAATTTTATCACCATTTAAATTAGTTGTGAAGAATAAGTATTTATCTCCACCATCCTTAATTCCGAATTTTTTACGAACCTGTTGCACTGTTTCAGGAAAGTTTCGTGTAGTGATATTAGCTCTTTTAAACCCGAGTTTTTTTAACTCTTTTTTGTTGTATTGAAAACTTTCTTCAATTAAGAAGCTTCTACCAGGGAAATTGATTAAATTTTTGCTTGTATATAAATGAGAATGTTTATGAAGTTTAAATACATGTAACTGTTTCGCTATTTCATTAAATGCACCAGCTTTTAAAATAGCCGAATTAGGTTCATATAAATAGGTAAGTGGTTCACTGTATTTTGATTCTGAGTTTTTTTCGTCTTTTAAAGTAAAAGAAAAATAGTCATTATGCTCTTTTTTTAGATTTACAGTTTCTATTTGTATGTCTTTATCAAATCCATGTTCTATAACCCAAAGTAACTCTTTTACTTCATTGTTTACAGCAACAATATGAATGGTTTTAACATGTTTTAATTCACCAATACCAATCGATATATCTAGTAGTGGCGATGTTTTAATCATGATGTTTTTAGAGTGATTAAACAGTAACTCTAAATGTTCTGGAACGTTGGGTAAACAGTCTTTTAAAAAAAAGACTTTACCTTTGCTTTCATGTCTTCTTGAAGGATCTATGTAAATCCAATTATATTGTTTTTTCGTAGTTTTTAAATATTCAATACCATCGGTGTTTATGGTGTTTATATTTTTAACATTAAATTGCTCGTAATTATGTGATACAATATTTGAAAGTGTTTCATTTATCTCACAATGCTCAACTGTTTTAAAGTGTTTTGAAAAATAATAACAATCTACACCAAAACCACCGGTTAAATCGATAATTGAATTTCCTTCAATTAAACTAGATTTATATTGAGCTGTAATTTCAGAAGATGTTTGTTCAATATTTAATTTGTTAGGAAAAAATATATTTTGGGTTGTAAACCATGTTTGCAATTTTTTTTCACAACGTTTTTTAGCTTCAATTTGCTCAATAATTTCGCTAGTTTCAACAGATGTAAAATTTGTTCCTTTTAAGAGAATGGAAGTAATATCAGAATTTAAATTATTATGAATAAACTCTTGAATTTCAATATTTAAAATAGCCTTATTCAAAACAAAACCTATAAGCCTTTAGTGAGTTTTTTTACAATTTTGTTTTCTGATAAAAAGGCTTTTAAAATCACTTTTATAGCAGTGTAAGCAGGTACAGCTATAATTAAACCTACAACACCAAATAAAATACCTGCAATTAAAATAACTAAGAAAATTTCTAAAGGGTGAGATTTTACACTTTTTGAAAAAATTATAGGCTGACTACCAAAATTATCTATAAGCTGCCCAATTATAAACACTACAAACACCCAAAATGTTTTTGGTAAAATAATATCGCTAAAGCTTTCACCTAAATTACTTGTCATGGTTAAAGTTAGCATTAAAAAAGCACCAATTAATGGTCCAACATAGGGAATTAGGTTTAGTAGAGCACATAAAAAAGCTATAACAATAGCATTTTCAACTCCAATAATTAGTAAACCAATAGTGTAAATTATAAACAGAATAAGTATTTGAAATATTAAACCAACAAAGTACCTAGAAAGTAAGTCTTTGATTTTAGTTGATGAAGTTTTCCAGCGAGATTCTTTATCGTCTGGAATAAATGTAAGCACACCGCTTTCAAATAAACGACTATCTTTTAAAAAGAAAAAAGATATAAACAACACAGAAAATAAACCAATACTAAAGCTTCCTAAGCCACTAATTATAGAGTTTAAAAAATCTGGAATTAGTGCAAAATCAATTTTAGATAACAAGTTTGATTCTTTTAAAGATTGCTCAACATCTATTTGATGTAAATCAAAATAAGTTATTATTTCGCTGTATAAATTTTCAACGTTGCTTTGTAATTCTTCAATATTTAAGAGTGATAAATTTTGACCTTGTTTTACAACTAAAGGAATAAACAATCCTACCAAACCACCAAAAACACTCAATAAAAGAACCATGGCTACTATTACTGCTAAGGTATTTTTAAATTTTAATTTGCGTTCTAAAAATAATACAATTGGTCTTCCTATTAATGAAATAACAGCTGCAACAGCAATATATACTATAACGGATTGTATTTTGTATAAAAAGTAAAGTACCAGAGCAACACCTAGAATTATGCCTACAGCTCTTAAAATTCCGTTTGATATAGTTTTAGAATTCAATTGATTGATTTTTGTGAAGTAAATCTAATCATTTCGAACGAAAGTGAGAAATCGCATAAAGGAAATAGACAATTATAAATTTTTTCAGTTATGTGATGTCTCAATCGTGCCTCATTTCGACATGACAACTTTACATCATTTGCTTTGTTATTTCGTATAACGCAATATTTGTTGCTTGTACAACATTCATACTACTATTTTGTCCAAACATTTCTATATGAATAATGTCATCAGAGTTTTTTAGAATTGTTTCTGATACTCCAAAATTTTCATCGCCAATAATTAATGCGATTGGTTTTTCTTTTGAAAAAATATGAGTATGAACAGGCTTGCTTTTTGAGGTAATTTCTAACGAAATGATTTGATAACCTTCACGCTTTAAATCTTGAACAACAGTAGAAGCTGATTCTTTAATTTCAAAATTCACGGTTTTTTCTGTTGCTCTAGATGTTTTTGTCATTTTTCTTCCCAGTGAAACATCGCCACAAAGTATAAGTTTTTCAATACCAAAAGTATCACAAATTCTAAATAAACTTCCAATATTAGGAGCGTTAGTAACGTTGTCGCAAACTAAAGTTATTGGGAAAGTACGTTTTGTAAAGTTGGTGTTATAGTGGGTGAGTTGCATTTCAGTATTCAGTCGCAGTATTCAGTATTCAGTTTGAGTGGTTTCATTTTTCTCGTAAAAGCATACAATAGTAAGGTTTTGTATATTCTCCCTTTTTTTAATTCTCAAAAGCATATTTAACAATATTGGCACCCATTTTAAGTGCTTTTTCTCTAACATCAGCAGGATCGTTGTGTACTTCGGGGTCTTCCCAACCATCACCTAAATCACTTTCATAGGTAAACAGTAGCACCAATCTATCTTCATTAAAAATTCCTAAAGCTTGAGGACGCTTACCATCATGCTCATGTATTTTTGGTAATCCATTAGAAAATTCAAAAGCAGAGTTAAAAATTTTATGGTTTGTAGGAAGCTCTATTAAATCCTTGTCTGGAAATACCTTTTTCAACTCTTTTGTTATATAGGGTTGCATGCCGTAATTGTCGTCAATATGCAAAAAACCACCAGAAATTAAGTAATTACGTAGGTTTTCGGCATCCGTTTCACTAAAAAACACATTGCCATGACCAGTCATGTGTAACATTGGGTATTGAAAAATATCTGGGCTACCAACTTCTACCGTTTCAGGTTTGGGGTTCATTTTAGTGTTTATATTTTCGTTACAGTAAGCAATTAGATTAGGTAAAGCTGTTGGATTGCCATACCAATCGCCACCACCTTTATACTTTAAAACTGCTAAATCTTGAGCTGTTAAAGTGAAAAGTGAAAAGCTAAAAGCTAAAAGTATGACTGCTTTTTTCATATTACTCATTTATAAAAGCAACAGAGTGACAAGCTACAATAGCTGCTGTTTCTGTTCGTAATCTGGTTTCTCCCAAAGTTACTGGAATAAATTTGTTTTGTAGTGCTTGCTCAATTTCTTTAACAGAAAAATCGCCTTCTGGTCCAATTAAAATAGTAACATTTGTGTTTTGCTTTAATTGTTTTTTTAAAGATTTTCTATCAGTTTCTTCACAATGCGCAATAAATAAATCTCCCGAAAAATCTTTATTAATGAAATCTTTAAAGGAAATAGCTTCATTTAATTTTGGTAAATAACAATTTAATGACTGTTTCATGGCCGATTGCAAAATGCGCTCAAAACGTTCAATTTTAATAACTTTACGTTCACTGTGATCGCAAATAATTGGGGTAATGGTATCGATGCCAATTTCGGTAGCTTTTTCTAAAAACCATTCGTAGCGATCGTTCATTTTTGTTGGAGCAACCGCTAAATGTAAATTGTATTGATGTTTAGGTTGATGGCTTTTAGAAACTATTTTTGCAGTACATTTATTAATATTTGGTAACGATATTTCGGCAGCAAATAACCAACCTTGACCATTTGTAATGTGAACGGTGTCTCCAATATTTTTACGTAAAACCTTAACTATATGCTTACTTTCTTCTTTAGGGAAAGTAATTTCGCTGGTGTTTTCGGTTATATCTGGATTATAAAAAAGTTGCATTAATTTCTAGCTTCAACAATTTTTAAAACTTCAATTTCTGAAATATTTTTAGGTTCATGCGTATTTAACACAATATAATACCATTTTTTTGATGGAACATCAATAGTATAAATATCGTTTAAATTATAATTTCCATTAAGAATTTTATTTTCAAAATCTGGATGCATTTCCCCTTTTGTAAACCAACCTAAATCACCACCTTTATTAGCATTTCTATCCATAGAATATTGTTTTGCTAAAAAGTCAAAAGGCACACCACCTTTATATTTTGAAATGATTCTATCTCTCAATGCATCTATATTAGCTTTATCATATTTATTTCCATCTAAATATATATAAGCTATTCTATAATAAGTTTTACTTGTTTTATTAATAACCTTATAAAAGGTCTTTTCAAATTCGTTTTCGTTGGTTTTAGTACCACCAACGCTAAGTTTAAAAAGTTCTTTAGCTAGTATGGTTTTATGCTTTTCTTCATTAAACTTAATGAGTTTATTTTTATTAGATTTTTTAGATTCTAAATAACTTTTAACTTGTTCTGGTGTTTCTATAATTTCAAGTTCTTTTTGAGTAGACGTTTGTGCTGTTGTTGCTAAAGAAGTAATAGTAATAAATAAAAGGATGAATAATTTTTTAAACATTATGTAGGTTTTTAAATTCAGTTTCAAATTTAAAAGTATTAATGTGCTATAAAGTAAACTTGAAATAAAGTTTTTAAGAAGGTATTGTTTATAACTTTGTAATGGTAACTATATCTTCAATCTCGCCGAAGCCACAATATCTTGTTCTGCAAAATTACCTTCCAGATATTTTAAATAACCAACAATAGCAATCATAGCAGCATTATCTGTGGTAAATTCAAATTTAGGCACATAAGTAGTCCAGCCAAATTTTTGTTCGCCATCTTTTAAAGCTTGTCGTATTCCAGAATTTGCAGAAACACCACCACCAATAGCAATATGTTTTATACCTGTTTGTTTTGATGCTAATTTTAATTTATCAACCAAAATACCAATTATGGTGTATTGTATTGATGCACAAATATCATTTAAGTTTTCTTCAATAAAATTAGGTTTAGCTTTTACTTCACGTTGAATAAAATATAAAACCGCAGTTTTTAAACCAGAAAAGCTAAAATTTAAGCCATCTACTTTGGGTTTGGTAAATTTAAACGCCTTAGGGTTTCCTAATTTAGCACGTTTATCAATTTCTGGTCCAGCAGGATAACCTAAACCTAAAATTTTACCACTTTTATCAAAAGCTTCACCTACAGCATCATCAATGGTTTCACCAATAACGGTCATGTCAAAATAATTATCAACTCTAACAATTTGAGTGTGTCCACCAGAAATGGTCATTGCGAGAAAAGGAAAAGGCGGTTTGTTAAAACCATCTTCGTCAATAAAATGAGCCAAAATATGACCTTGCATGTGGTTAACATCTATTAACGGAATGTTTAAACCATAAGCCAACGATTTTGCAAATGATGTACCAACCAAAAGACTTCCCATTAAACCAGGACCTCTAGTAAATGCAATAGCATGAAGTTCTTCTTTACTTACACCAGCTTTTTTAAGAGCTTGATGTACAACGGGTACTATATTTTGTTGGTGAGCTCTAGATGCTAATTCTGGTACAACACCACCAAATTCTTCATGTATTTTTTGGCTAGCTACAACATTGCTTAAAATGCGTCCGTTATGTATTACAGAAGCAGCTGTATCGTCGCAAGAAGACTCAATTCCTAGTATATAAATATTTTGTGAAGACATTAATAAAAATTAGGCATAATAATTGTTAATTTTGAAAACAAATAAACGTCTGTTGTCATCATTTATTCGTAAATGCAAATGTAGTTTATTCTTAATAAAATCATAACTTTAAAGTCTATCAAGAAATTTCTAAAAATACTGTATAAAGTAGTAGGAATTCTACTTATGTTATTCATCATTTTGGTGTTAGTGCTATCTATTCCTTTTGTTCAAACAGGATTAGGTAATTACGCAACTAATAAATTAAATGAAGAATTTGGTACAAATATTAATATTAATCGCGTTAGTCTGCAATTTAATGGCGATGTAGAGTTAAAAGAAATTTATATTGAAGATTACAAGAAAGATACACTTATTAGCATTAAAGAACTTAATACTTCAATTTTAAGTTTTAGGAATTTATATAATGGAAATCTGGTTTTTGGTGATATTGATATTGAAGAATTACTTTTTAATATTAAAACCTACGAAGGAGAAACCGAAACAAATTTGGACGTTTTTGTAAATAAATTTGAAGACGACAACCCAAGAAAAGAAAAAAGCAGTTTCTTATTATCGTCTAGCGATGTATCAATCTACAACAGCATTTTTAAGTTATCTGATGACAATAAAGAAACGTCAAAAGTACTTCACTTTGAAGATTTGAATATTAACGCTACTAATTTTTTAATAAATGGAAGCGATGTTAGTGCCAGAATAAATACGTTGGCATTTAAAGACAGCAGAGGCGTAGAAGTGAAAAATATGATGACCGATTTTATCTATACCTTAACGGATATGACTTTTGCCAACCTTCAAATAAAAACCCCAAAATCGGTTTTAAATGGCGATTTAAAATTTTTATACAAAAGAGAAGATTTACAATATTTTACAGATAAGGTACAGGTAAATGCTAGTTTTGAAAACTCTAATGTGTTTCTAAACGAACTTAATGCTTTTTATAATGAGTTTGGAGTTAATGAATCTACACAATTCAATGTAGATTTATCAGGTACTCTAAACGATTTGCAAGCCAGTAATTTAAGACTAAATACCAGTAGAAATACCAAAGTTTACGGCAATATTAATTTTAAAAACCTATTTAATAAAGAAGCCAATAATTTTTATATGAATGGTAACTTTAGCAATTTGTCGTCTACTTATAAAGATTTAACAGCATTGTTACCAAATGTTTTAGGCGAAGCTATACCAACATCTTTTGATAGGTTGGGTAAATTCACCATTGTTGGAAATTCTCAGGTAACTTCATCTAAAGTAATAGCAGATATTAAAATTAATACAGAATTAGGTTTAGTAGATTCTAATCTGGAAATAAATAAAATAAATGATATCGATAATGCCGATTATAAAGGAGAGGTGGTTTTTGATGAATTTGATTTTGGTACGTTTTTAAATGACCCTAAGGTTGGAAATGCGTCTTTAAATTTTGATGTAAATGGTAAGGGTTTCACAGCTGAAAATATTAATACACAAGTAAAGGGTGATGTTTTTGAAATAGTTTACAATGATTATAATTATAAAGGAACTAAAGTTGCTGGAACTATTAAAAACCGAATTTTTGATGGAAACCTTCTTGTAAATGACAGTAATCTTCAACTAAATTTTACTGGATTAGTAGATTTTTCTGAAGAAATAAAAAAATACGATTTTGAAGCTGTTGTAGACCATGCTAACTTAAACACCTTAAACTTTGTAAAAAAGGATAGTATTTCTATTTTTTCTAGTAAAGTTAAAATGAATATGAATAGCAGTAGTCTTGATGATGCTTATGGTAAAATAGCGTTTCAAAACACGGTATATAAAAATGAAAACGATACGTATTATTTTGATGAGTTTGATATATCCTCTAGGTTTGAGGACGATATTCGCTTTGTAGAATTTAGCTCGCCCGATATTGTTGAAGGTAATTTAAAAGGTCGATTTTTAATTAAAGATCTAAAAAAACTGTTCGAAAATTCTATTGGTCATATTTACACCAATTATATTCCGCATGAAGTAAAAATAGACCAGAGTATAGATTTTAACTTTAAAATTTATAACAAAATAGTAGAAGTTATTTACCCAGAATTAGAGCTTGGAAAAAACACATTTATCCGTGGACGGGTTGAAAGCGATGAAACAAAATTTAAACTAACTTTTAAATCGCCAAAAATTAAGTTATTAGATAATTTTGCCAACAATATTGAGTTGCAAGTAGATAATAGCAATCCATTATTTAATACTTATGTAGAAATTGATAGCTTAAACACAAAATATTACAATGTATCTCAATTTAACCTTATTAATGTAACGGTAAACGATACTTTGTTTATGCGTTCAGAATTTCATGGAGGAAGACGTAATAATGATAGTTATAACCTAAGTTTTTATCATACAATAAACGAAGAAAATGAATCTGTTGTAGGTTTTAAAAAATCTGATGTTACTATAAAAAACAATACATGGAATATTAATGAAAACGACGACAGATTTCATAAAATATCATTCAATAAAGAATTAACAAAGTTTGATATTGATAAGTTTAAAATCAATCATAATAATGAAGAAATAAGGCTCTCTGGGTTTTTAAGAGATTCTACTCAAAAGGACATCAAGCTTAATTTTAAAGATGTAGATTTAGCCAAAATAACACCAGATATTGATAGTTTATCCTTAGCAGGAAATGTAAATGGTAAATTAGATATTCTTCAAAAAAATGGAAGTTATCTTCCAAATTCAACTATTGTTATAGACGATTTAAAAGTTAACGACTATTTATTAGGTTCTTTTGATGCGAATATTACGGGTAACGAATCGCTTACAAATTATAAAGTAAATGCTACCATAAAAGATGACATATCAAAATCGTTTAGTGCAAAAGGAGACATATTTGTTGCGGGTAAACAATCAACTATAGATGTTTTATTAGATTTTAATAAGTTTAATTTATTTCCTCTAAACCCATTGTTAGATGGTGTTTTAAGTAATATAAGAGGTGATGTAACTGGTGGCTTAAAAGTTGTTGGCGACTTAAAACGACCAGATATTAATGGCAACTTAGCACTAGACAATGCAGGTTTAGGAATCCCTTATTTAAATGTAGATTATGCTTTTAATAATAACGCTTCGGTAACATTAAAAAATCAAAGTTTTATTTTTAATAATATAAAATTAACCGATACTAAATACAATTCTAAAGGACAGTTAAATGGTGCTTTAAGTCATGTTAATTTCTCAAAATGGGGATTAGATTTAGATATTTCTACACCTCGATTATTAATTTTAGACACGGAAGAAAAAGAAGAATCTTTGTATTATGGCACAGGATTTATAGGAGGAAGAGCAAGCCTAAGAGGACCAACTGAGCAATTGGTTATTAGTGTTGTAGGTGAAACTAAAGAAGGTACAGTATTTAAAGTTCCTTTAAGTGATGCCGAATCTTTTGGAGATAACTCGTACATCCATTTTATTACTAAAGAAGAAAAAGAAGCTAGAGAAAAAGGTGAAGAGATTGTTTTTAACGAAATAAAAGGACTAGAACTAGAGTTTGAATTAGATGTTACCGAAGACGCAGAAGTTGAAATTATTATAGACAAGGACACTGGACATTCTTTAAAAGGTAGTGGAGTAGGTGGTTTATTAGTAGAAATAAATACTAATGGAAAATTTAACATGTGGGGGGATTTTGCGGTTTTTGAAGGTGTTTATAATTTTGCTTATGGAGGAATCATTCAAAAAGAATTTACAGTACAACCAGGTGGTACCATTGCTTGGGAAGGAGATCCACTAACTGCAGAAATAAATATGTTAGCCATTTATAGAACGCAAGCTAACCCATCACCATTACTTGATAATCCTATAAATAGAAGTATTCCTGTGGAATTAAATATAGCTTTAACAGGTGATTTAGAACAACCTAAACCAGAGTTTACTTTTGAATTTCCAAATGTAAGTTCTACTATAAAATCAGAGCTTCAATATAGGTTAGAATCAGACGAGGATAAGCAGAACCAAGCATTATATTTAATATCTACAGGTTCATTTTCAAGAGGATTAAATGAAGTTAATTTTTCTGGTACAATTGCAGAACGTTTAAATGGTATTATAAACGGCATTTTTACAAATGGAGATAGCAAAGTTAATATTGGTTTAAATTATGAAGCGGGTCAAAACAGACCGGACTACCAAACAGATGATAGATTTGGTGTTACGCTTCAAACTCAAATTAGCGACCGTGTACTTATTAATGGTAAAGTAGGAGTTCCGGTAGGTGGTGCAACAGAAACTGTTATTGCTGGTGATGTAGAAATAGCTTTTCTATTAAATGAAGAAGGAACACTTACGGCAAAAGTATTCAATAGAGAGAACAGTATTCAGAATTTTGGTGAACAAATTGGGTATACTCAAGGTGTAGGACTTTCTTATAATGTAGATTTTGATACTTTTAAAGAGTTGCTTCAAAAGCTTTTTAAAAAGTCTGAGATTGAAGAACAAGAAATTACAGAAGAAACTACAGAAGAAGAAAATACAAGTGCTTTACCAGATTATATCTCAATTAAACCATCTTCTAAGAAATAAACGAAAAGCAGTTAATTTTTCGAAAAAAGTTTTTTTATTAACTAAAACGTTATAGTTTTAAATCTTGTATAAAATACTATAAATGCTATAGATATGTGCTATTTGTTTAGTAATTTTACCTTATAAATTTTAGAATTTAATGCCAAAAACAATAAAAAAATTAGCAGTTTTAACATCAGGAGGAGATGCTCCAGGAATGAATGCCGCCATTCGTTCAGTAGTTAGAACCTGTGCTTATCACAATGTAGAATGTGTAGGAGTGTATCGTGGTTATGAAGGCTTGATAGAAGGAGACTTCAAAGCTATGGATGCAAGAAGTGTAAGAGGAATAATAAATAAAGGCGGAACCATATTAAAATCTGCTCGCTCAAAAGAATTTAGAACTAAAGAAGGTAGACAAAAAGCTTTTGATGCATTAGCTAAAGCAGAGGTAGATGGTTTAGTAGTCATTGGAGGAGACGGGTCGTTTACTGGAGCACTTATATTTAATCAAGAATTTGGTTTTCCAGTAATGGGTATTCCAGGAACTATTGATAATGATATAGTAGGTACATCTAATACTCTAGGTTTTGATACAGCACTAAATACAGTTGTAGATGCGATAGATAAAATTCGTGATACGGCAAGTTCGCATAACAGATTATTCTTTATAGAAGTTATGGGGCGTGATGTTGGTCATATTGCACTAAACACAGGAATTGCAGGTGGAGCAGAAGAAATCTTAATACCAGAAGAAGATTTAGGTTTAGATAGACTTGTAGATTCTTTAAACCGAAGTAGAAAATCTGGAAAAACTTCAAGTATAGTTATTGTAGCTGAAGGTGATAAAATAGGTAAAAATATTTTCCAATTAAAGGATTATGTTGATGATAATATGGAAGGCTATGATGTAAGGGTTTCTGTGCTTGGTCACATGCAACGTGGTGGACCACCTTCGTGTTTTGATCGTGTTTTAGCGAGTAGAATGGGTGTAAAAGCTGTTGAGTCTTTATTAGAGGGTAAAACCAATTTTATGGTTGGATTACTGGATAGTAAAATGGAATTAACACCTTTGGATAATGCCATAAAAGGAAAAACAAAAATAAATTTAGAATTATTGCGTGTCTCAGATATCATGAGCACTTAACATTTATACACAAGAATATGTCAAAATTAAAAATTGGAATTAACGGATTTGGAAGAATTGGAAGAATTGCTTTTAGAGTAGCAGTTGCAAGACCAGATATCGAAATAGTAGGAATTAACGATTTATTAGATGTTGAACATTTAGCTTACTTATTAAAATACGATTCTGTTCATGGTCGTTTTAATGGTACAGTTGATATTAAAAACGGTAATTTAGTTGTTAACGGAAATGAAATTAGAGTTTCTGCAGAACGTAACCCTGAAGATTTAAAATGGGATGCTGTAGGAGCAGAAGTTGTTTTAGATTGTACAGGTATCTTTACTACATTAGATAAAGCTCAGGCTCATATTAAAGCAGGTGCTAAAAAAGTAGCTATTTCTGCACCATCAGCAGATGCACCAATGTTTGTTATGGGTGTAAATCACGATAAGATTACAGCTTCAGATACAATTGTATCTAACGCTTCATGTACTACAAACTGTTTAGCACCATTAGCTAAAGTAATTAACGATAAGTTTGGTATTGTAGAAGGTTTAATGACAACTGTTCACGCTACAACAGCAACTCAATTAACAGTTGATGGTCCTTCTAGAAAAGATTACAGAGGAGGTAGAAGTGCTTTGGCAAATATCATTCCTTCATCTACAGGTGCTGCAAAAGCTGTTGGTAAAGTAATTCCAGAATTAAACGGTAAATTAACAGGTATGGCATTTAGAGTACCAACTCCTGATGTATCTGTAGTAGACTTAACTGTAAGAATAGAGAAATCTGCTTCTTGGGATGAAGTTAAAGCGGCTTTAAAAAGTGCTTCTGAAAATGAATTAAAAGGTGTTTTAGGTTATACAGAAGAAGCTGTAGTATCTCAAGACTTCGTTTCAGAGCCAATGACTAGCGTTTTTGATGCTGGTGCAAGTATAGCTTTAAATGATAACTTCCTTAAGTTAGTATCTTGGTACGATAATGAGTTTGGTTATTCAACAAAATTAGTTGATTTAGCACAACACATTAGTAAAATATAATTTAAGTATATAATAATATTAAAAACTCCACAGATAGATTGTAAAATATAATACAAGTTTCTGTGGAGTTTTTTCATCTTTAATATCTCATGGTTTTAATTATTGATAGTGGTTCTACAAAATCCGATTGGATTGCTGTAGATAATAACGGAAATAAATTATTAGAAAAAATTCGCACTAAAGGGCTCAATCCAGCAATTCTTTCAGAAAAAAAATTAAGTAAAATAATTAAAAGCAGTGAGGATTTAAGTAATAATAGTGAAAGAGTAACACATGTGTTTTTTTACGGTGCAGGCTGTGGTACCGAAAAAGCAAGAGCGCTTTTACAAGGTGTTTTAGAGGATATTTTTATTAACGCTCAAATTGAAGTTAACGAAGATACTTTGGCAGCTGTATATTCTACTATTAATCATCCTAAAGAAGCTGCAGTGGTTTGTATTTTAGGAACAGGTTCTAACTGTAGTTATTATGATGGAGAAGTTTTACATCAACGTGTTAAATCACTTGGTTACACGCTTATGGATGATGCTTCAGGTAATTATTATGGTAAGCAACTTATACGAGATTACTATTATAACCATATGCCAGAAAATGTTAAAATAGCTTTTGGTAGTAAGTTTAACATGGATGCCGATTATATAAAGTATAATTTATACAAACAACCTAGTCCTAATGCATATTTAGCAAATTTTGCAGAGTTTATGTTTTTACATAAAGATTCAGAATATACTATAAACCTTATAAAAGATGGTATTAGATTATTTGCAAGAAATATGATTATGCAATTTAAAGAAGAACTTAAAACAGTTCCAGTACATTTTGCAGGCTCGATTGCTTATTTTGCTCAAAAAGAAATTGAAGAAGTAGCAGAAGAAATGGGCTTTAAGGTGGGTAATTTTATCCGTAGACCTATTGATGGATTAATACCATTTCACACAAAAGATTTATAATTAAAATTTTTTTTTATTAGTCTATCAGGTAAACATATTGCTTTTTATATTTCGAATAAAGACAATAAGGTTAATCTTGTAGAACGTATTTTTTCTGGAGAACTTTTAGAGCAGCTTTCAAATAAAAAAGGTGTTTTGTTTTCAGAAATTACACTTAATAAATTTATAGATGAGGAAACTCGTCATGGTCATTTTGATGTTGAAACAAAAACAAATAACAGTTTAAAAAATTCCTCAGAAGGTGAACGTAAACAAGCGTTGTTAAAACATCTTCTTTTACAAAACCCTGAATATATTGTTGTAGATAATATTTTTGGTAGCTTAGATTTAAAAGCTCAAAAAGATATAGAGAAAAAAATGCACCAATTAAGTTCAAAAGTATCTGTTATACAAATAACTAATAGAAAGACAGATATACTTCCTTTTATTACAAATACTTATAAATTAAAAGGTAAAACAATTGTAGATTATAATGAGGTAAATCAAATTCAAAATAAAACGACTAAAGTATTTGATTATAATCTACCTAAACCCATAAAAAAAAGTAAAGCACAGTATAAGACGTTAGTTGAGTTTAAAAATGTGACTATTTCTTATGGTGATAGAACTATTATAAAGGGTATTACATTTAAAATAAAATCTGGTGAGTTTTGCAAGTTAACCGGACCAAATGGTTCTGGAAAAAGTACTATTTTAAGTATGATTTATGGTGATAATCCTAAAGCATATGGTCAAAATATTATTTTATTTGATGTAAAAAAGGGTAGTGGAGAGAGTGTCTGGGATATTAAAAAGAAAATAGGTTATCTTTCATCTGATATGGTCAGAGGGTTTGCACGTTTAGATTCTATAGGAAATATGATTGTTTCTGGTTTTTTTGATTCTATTGGGTTATATAAAACACCAAGCCCGTTAGAAATAAGTGTTGCTCATCAATGGTTAAGAGTTTTAGGGATGTTCAATATTAGAAAACAAGCTTTTTCTTCTCTATCTAAAGGGCATCAACGTTTGGTCTTAATTGCCAGAGCAATGGTTAAACAACCCCATTTACTTATTTTAGATGAACCAACAAACGGACTTGATGATGAAGATGTTATATTATTTTCTGAACTTATGAATAAAATAGCAAAAGAAACAAACACTGCGATTCTTTATGTTTCTCACAGGAAAGAAGAAAATCTAAAACCAGATATCATTTACGAATTGACACCTAGTGATACTGGCTCCACAGGTGAACAAATTCAATATTATTAAAAGTTTAGTATAGGTTTTAAGAGTTGTAAACTCTATTTTCCTGTTCATTTACTCTAATAAAAGTTGTACGTTTAGTGAGTTCTTTTAATCTTGAAGCACCAACATAAGTACATGTACTTCGTATGCCGCCCAAAATGTCTTGTAGTGTGTTTTCTACTGAACCTTTATAAGGAACTTCCACAGTTTTACCTTCACTAGCTCTATACTCTGCTACACCGCCAACATGTTTGTTCATTGCGGTAGAAGAGCTCATACCATAGAATTTTCTGTAGGGTTTTCCATGTCTTTCAATAACTTCTCCACCACTTTCATCATGTCCAGCAAGCATACCACCAAGCATAACAAAATCTGCTCCGGCACCAAAGGCTTTTGCTATATCTCCTGGAATTGTGCAACCACCATCACTAATTATTTGTCCGCCTAAGCCATGTGCCGCATCTGCACATTCAATTATAGCTGAAAGCTGTGGATAACCAACACCAGTTTTTACTCGTGTTGTGCAAACAGAACCTGGGCCAATACCAACTTTTACAATATCTGCACCAGATAGCAATAATTCTTCAACCATTTCACCGGTTACTACATTACCAGCAATAATTACTTTGTCTTTATACAAATCTCTTGTACGTTTTACAAAATCAGCAAAATATTCTGAATAGCCATTAGCAACATCAATGCAAATAAATTTTATGGATGGGTTGATATTCAATATATTAGAAAGTTTTTCATAATCTTGTTTTCCAACCCCAGTACTTACAGCAATATGCGAAATTGCTTCTTCAGAGATACTTGATGAAAACAATTTCCAATCGTTTAAACTATAGTGTTTATGAATTGCTGTAAATAGTTTTTTATCAGATAAGGCTTTTGCCATTTCAAAAGTACCTACGGTATCCATATTAGCAGCCATTATTGGAATGCCAGACCAAGTATGAGGACTATGTAAAAATTTAAAATCACGCTCTAAATTTACTTCCGATCTACTCCTTAATGTAGAGCGTTTTGGGCGAATCATAACATCTTTAAAACCCAATTTTATATCATATTCTATTCGCATGTATCATTAATTATATCGGCTTTAAAAGTACAATTTTTTCAACTTTATAATCAGAAAAAATCAAATGAATTATTAGACCTAATAGTAATAATACTTTTGCTAATTAATATATTTATAGATAAGTTTGTTAAAATGTACTTTAAATGAATTTCCTCCCTAAGTCTATAAAATCTATAAAAATTAAAAAGAAATTATCGTATTTCATTTTCATTTCAATGGCGGCTATTCTTATTATCGGGTATAGTTTTCTTGAAAAGAAAATTTATACAGAAAGTGCAGCCGTATTTCTATTTATTCTTGCCATAATACAAGTTTTTGCTTTACAATACTTTTTAAAAAATCAACTAAAAAATGATGTAGTTAAAGAGAACTTAAGAATTAGGATAGATGAACTTAAAGAAAATTTAGAAAGTTCTGATAATGAGGTGGATAATAAATCTATTTACTTATCTAATATGAGTTATGAGGTTCGTACACCTTTAAATACTGTTTTAGGCATGTTGGATATGTTAAAGCAAACAGATTTAAATAACGATCAAAGAGCACAGGTTGAAATAGCAGAATATTCTTCTAAACATTTATTACAGTTGGTTAATATGGTAACAGACAATGCTGAAGTAGATAACGGAGATTTAAAATTAAACTTGACTACAATAGATTTAAAGCATGATTTAACCCGACTTTTTAAAGTTTTTGAATATCAAGCTTGGGAAAAAGGTTTAGAATTTGAGTATAAATTTTTACATGAGCCAAAAGATAAGTTTTTAGTAATAGGAGATACAGCGAGAATTCAACAGGTATTAATTAATTTAATTAACAACGCCATTAAGTTTACTAATTCAGGAAAAATATCAATTATAGTAGACCAAAGTATTGGTATAGATGGTTATCAAATTATTACCTTTTATGTTAAAGATACTGGTATTGGTATGCGACAAGATGAAGTAAAAAGTATTTTTAATAATTCTGAAAAATCATATAGTACCTCTATGATGAAAGATTATAGAGGAGGTGGCATAGGGCTTTCAATCTCATATAAATTGGTTAAGCATATGGGAGGTAAACTTGAGTTAGAAAGTAAAGAAAACGAAGGTTCCACATTTTATTTTAGTTTAGAGTTGAAAAAGACATTAAATATTAAAGAGCAAGAGCCAGCTTTTAATCCAGTTTTGTTTGATAAGTTTAATGTTTTAGTAGCAGAGGATAATAGAATGAATCAAAATGTAATAAAGTTTTTATTAGAACGCCAGGGCGCACAATGTACGTTTGCAAAAAACGGACTGGAGGCTGTTGAGTTATATAAGATTTTAGATTTTGATATGATTTTTATGGATATTTACATGCCAGATATGGATGGTTATCAGGCTACAAAATTCATAAAAGAAACAGATAAATATGCTGTTAGAAAAACACCAATTATCGCAGTTTCTGCAAGTGCGTTTGAAGAAGATATTAAAAATGCAAAACTTGCTGGTATAGATGATTTTTTAGCAAAACCTATAGAGGTTGAAAAATTAAAAGGATTACTTATTAAGTACTCAAAAAAGAATAGTACAGCTTAATTTTAAGTATTTATTTAACTGCAATCATACTTATTTCAACGTTTACATTTTTTGGTAGTCTAGCAACTTGTACTGTTTCTCGTGCAGGTGCAGTTTGCTCATCAAAATAACTACCATACACGTTATTTATTAAAGCAAAGTCATCCATATTACTAACAAAAATGGTTGATTTCACAACGTTATTAAAAGTCATACTTGCAGCTTCTAAAACCGCTTTCAGGTTTTCCATTACTTGTTTGGTTTCAGTTTTTATATCATCTAAAACCAATTCGTTAGTTTTTGGATTAAAAGCTATTTGACCAGAAGTATATAATGTGTTTCCACTTAAAACAGCTTGATTGTATGGACCAATAGGAGCTGGAGCGTTTTCTGTAGTAATAATTGTTTTCATCTTTTAATTATTAAGGTTAAGAATGAAATTTATAATTGAATATCTGGTTGTCTTCTTTTTTCATACTTAAGATCTTTAAGAATTGAAGAACTAATACCAATAAAGAAATTCCATGATGTTCTTGTACTAAACGGTATCCAACTGAAATTCATTTTCCAGCTTAAAAGATCACGATCAAAACCTAGAGTTGTATATGTAAATCCTGCATTTTTTAAATCGTAACCAGACGAAGCTCTAATAGACCATTTATCAGTTAATTTTACGTCACCTGAAAACATAAGGGAATGTGAAGATATTTCATTTTGTCGCCTCGAATTAGAATAATTTACAGCATAAGCTATCCTTAAATTCCAAGGTATGTTATGATTATAAAATTCACTTTGGGTTTTATCTTCTTGACTCCTATCATTATTTATTTGCTGATTAGCAAAATCTTCTGAAATACCAAATAAATCATCATCACGTCCACCACTTCTTAAATTTTCCTCAATTCCTCTTTGCTTATCCTTGTCATTGCCAGCATTACCTTTTTTGCTAGAAAGCGACCAACTAGCTGTTAGGTTAGCACTTGTAAGCCTAAAAAGACTACCACCATTATCAATATTAAATTTATCAATCTTTCTGTTGTTATTATCAAGAGCGTAAGGGTCTAAAGTGGCTCCAAAATTAATACTCATTTTATTATTAAAGAGTTGTGTACCCCCACTCATTCTAACAGGACTCCATTGCAATGAATCACCAGCAAAATTGTATGACGTAGAAAAGTTTAAGTTATTTAACAACATTACTTTTTTAGGCTCTGTTGCTGTGCTATCTTTATCCTTTACCTTAGCTTCAAAGTTATTAGAAATCGATATACCCATTGAGCTTGAAAAATTCTTACTGGGTGTACCAAAGACACCTTGTTCAAAACGGGTGTATTCTAAGTTTCTATTTTCCAGAATAAGATCTAATTCAGATTGCGTAACAAGATCAGCATTTACAACTTCGGCACTTTCGTAATACTTATCAAAAGAGGGGTTGATGTTATAACTAATAGAGGGGCGCATAACATGTCTAATTTTTTGGATCTTTGGGTCTTTACCTTCTTTTTCAAAATTAAACATGCCATAAATTGTGGTTCCTAAACTAGTACTAAAATTATAGGTTCTAAACGTATCAAAACCATTTACTGTTGTTGTTTCATTTTGTCTTTCAACAGCATCAAAGGTTTTGTTGATGGTTTTAAAAGTCCACACTTCGTTGTAATTAGTGCTGGCACTCATACTAAAATACTTAAATACTTTAAAGTTAGTACTTAAAGGAATACTGTGTTGAAAACCAGCTTTGGCATCATCAAACATTTCTTTTTTAAAGAATAAAGAATCAGTAGTTTGAATTCTGTTTTCTGCTCGAATATTATATTGTAAATTAATATTTTGAATAATCCCTTTTTTAGAACCTTCTTTGGTTGCAAAAGGGTACATTCTACCTACACTTCCTTGAAAGGTAGGAAGTGTCATATTTATAGTTTGCGTATTCGTATTTTGTGAGTGTGTTGCCGTTAAACTAAAATTAACTTGTGGCTCGCCTTGAAATGTTTTAGAGTAAGACACCGAAGATGATAGAGTGTTATTTAAAAATGCTCCAGAATTCACTTGATTGACAGAATTACGATAATAAGTACTACTACCTAAGTTTACAGAGGCTGAAAACCGCGAACTTGGATTTGCTTTAGAATCTTGACTATGTGACCAGCGTAAATTATAAATAGTACGCCTCGCATAATCTGGAAAACCACGTTCGCTGGTAATTAAATTTTCGTATCTAAATCCTACATTTCCTCTAAACCTGTATCGTTTTGCGTAGGTGCTTTCTAAACGTGTACCATAACTACCATTAGTATAATAATCACCTAAAACAGCTAAATCAACATAATCATTTATCGCAAAGTAGTATCCACCATTTTGTAAAAAGAAACCTCTATCATTTTGCTCTCCAAAAGTTGGTATAATAACACCAGAAGTTTGTTTTTCACTTTGAGGAAAAAATCCGAAAGGTAAACCTAGTGGTGTTGGTACATCATAAATAAAAAGGTTAGCTAAACCAGTTACAATTTTTTTACCTGGTACAATTTTAGCTTTTCTAAGTTTTATATAATACTCTGGGTCTTCAAGATCTTTGGCTGTTGTATATTTTGCATTCTTTAAAAAGTAAACCGAATCGTTTTCTTTTTTAGTTATAGAAGCTATAACCGTACCTTCACCTTGTTCAGTTTTAGAATTAAATATAAGTGCTTTTTTAGTATCTGTATTAAAAACAATAGAATCTGGTTCTACCACATTACTACCTTGGGTGAATACAGGTTTTTGTGTATAACCTTGAATAGAATCTGTAATGCCTTTTGCGTACACCGTATTCTTGTTATAATCTATTGTGATACTTCCAGCAGTTATATTCATGTCACCATAATCAATCTTGGCTTCATTATATAAATAAAGTTTTTGTGTTTTCTGGCTGAACCTTGTGTAATCTGTTGCGTGGTATTTTACAATATGTTCTAAAAGATCTTTTTTAGGAGCAACAGAATCTGTTAAAGTAGAATCTTGACTTTTTTCAGAAATTTCAGGAATTGAAAGACTATCTGTACTAATTATTAAGCTATCCTTTACGCTTCGGTTAATTGTCTTTCCTTTTTCAGGAATGTCTTGTGCGAAGCTTAACGTGTTAATAAACACTGTAAAACTTAGTGCAAAAAGTATTTTAAAGTTGTTTGTACGCAACGCTTTTAAATGTATTTTTGTAAAAGTATGGCTCGGTTTTTGAATTGCCAAAATTACATATATTTTTCTGGGATTGATTTAATATTCAATTAAAAATTTCAAATTAAGTTTTTACTCTATTTGAAGGCGTAATAAACCAAGTTTATTTATCGTTAAATCCTTGATAGAATAGTTGTGTTTAAAAATTTTCATTAAAATAGATGTTGTAGTTAAATATATGAGCTTGATTAAAAAAAATAGTATTTATCACATGAGAACGAACGGAGTATTCCTTTTCGTATGCTTTATAATAGTATTAACATTTTCTTCATTTGTAAATATTGAAGAAAATAAACCTTCTAAAAAGTTTGTTGTTGTTTTAGATGCGGGTCACGGTGGCAAAGACCCTGGAAATTTAGGTAATGGTTACAGAGAAAAAGATATTGCTTTAAAAATTGTTTTAGCAGTGGGTAAAGAACTTGAGAAAAACCCCAATATTAAAGTAATTTATACACGTAAAACGGATGTATTTGTAGATTTATTTGTGAGAGGAAAAATAGCCAATAAAGCGAATGCAGATTTGTTTGTTTCTATACATTGCGATTCTCATACAAGTCAAGCTTATGGCGCAGGAACTTTTGTTTTGGGTACACACAGAAATCAAACTAATTTTGAAGTTGCAAAAAAGGAAAACTCAGTAATTTTTCTTGAAGATGATTATGAAAAAAATTATGCTGGGTTCGATCCTAACTCTCCAGAATCTGTAATGAGTATTCTTTTAAGTCAGGAAGAATATTTAGATCAAAGTATACAATTGGCAGGTTTAATTCAAAATAATTTTGCCAATAAATTGAAGCGTAAGAACAGAAAAGTAAAACAAGCTGGTTTTATAGTTTTACACCAAACCGTAATGCCTAGTGTTTTGGTTGAGTTAGGTTTTTTAACTAATAAACGAGAAGGTGCTTATTTAAATTCTAAAGCAGGACAAAATGAAATGTCTATAGCTATTAGAGATGCTATATTAGAATACAAAAATACTATTGATAAAAATGTTACAGACTTCAACAGTATTGCTGAAAATGATCAACCCATCCAGGAAATAGCTAATAATGTTAAATTTAAGGTTCAAATTGCGGCAAGTTCAAAAGAATTAGATACAAAACCTTATAATTTTAAGGGACTAGAAACCATTTCTAGACAAAAAGAAGGTAATCTCTATAAATACTTCTATGGAAATACCATAAGCTATGAAGATGCAAAAACACTAGAAGAGGAAGCTAAAAAAAAAGGCTATACCACCTGTTTTATAGTAGCTTACAAAGACGAAAAGAAAATACCTTTAATTGATGCTTTAAAATCAACTGCTAATTAGACGAGTTCTTTTTAAATTTATATTAAATTTGTTTTTCAAACATATTTATTTTGAACATATCAAAAGAAGTTAAAATTGGTACGCTTGTATTAGCGGGTATTATTCTATTTATTTTTGGATTTAACTATCTAAAAGGTCAAAATCTATTAGATTCTTCACGTACATTTTATACAGAATACAATAATGTAGAAGGATTAGCACCATCTACACCTGTAACCATTAATGGACTAAGCGTTGGAAAAGTTGTAAGTATAAATTTTAAAGGAGATGGCTCGGGTAAACTTTTAGTAAAGCTTTTAGTTGATAGCGATTTTCAATTTTCAAAAAACAGTAAAGCAGAATTATATGAAACCGGACTAATTGGAGGTAAGGCTATTGCTATTATCCCTGCATTTGATGGTGCAGAAAATGCTGAGAATGATGATTATCTTGATGGAGGCGTTAAAGCAGGTTTAACAGAATTAGTAAACCAAAGATTAACACCATTACAAGAAAAAATTGAAATTATGATGGTAAGTGCAGATAGCTTACTTACTAATATTAATGAAGTTTTTGACCACAGAACCAAAACAAATCTTAAATCAAGTATTGCAGGTTTAAATACGGTTATTCAAAATTTTAAGGAAACCTCAAAATCTCTAGATGGTTTAGTTACAAGTAATAAAGATAAGTTAGACAATACTTTAAACAATGTAGATAACATATCATCAAATTTATCTAAAGTGTCAGATTCTCTAGCAAATGCTAATGTTGGACAAACAATGAGAAATTTAGAATCCACAATTCAAAATTTCAATAGTATATTAGCCAAAGTAGAGAATGGCGAAGGTTCTTTAGGAAAACTTCTAAAAGACGAAGGTATGTACAACAATTTAGAAGGTGCTACTTTGCAATTAGAGCAACTGCTAGAAGACATGAAACTAAACCCAAAACGTTACGTTCATTTCTCATTATTTGGTAAAAAACCAAAACAATATGATGCTGAAGGCAACGAAATAAAACAATAAGACTAACTACTATATAAAATGAATTACCTACCCAACATACTCTTTATAATTATTTTAATTGCTGGTATTGGTTTTTTTTCAAAAAACGTAAAAAAACTTATCAGAAATATCAAACTTGGTAACGATGTAGATGTAAGTGATAATAAATCACAACGTTGGAAAAATATGACCATGATTGCTCTTGGGCAAAGTAAAATGGTACGTCGCCCAATTGCAGGAATTCTGCATGTTGTGGTATATATAGGCTTTATAATTATAAATATTGAAGTACTTGAAATTATAATTGACGGTATTTTTGGTACACATAGAATAGGTTTAAAAGCTTTACCAGAATCTGTTTATGGTTTTTTAATTGGAAGTTTTGAGGTTTTAGCTGCTTTAGTTTTTGTATCAGTTATTGTGTTTTGGTTGCGAAGAAATGCTTTAAAGATAAAACGTTTCTGGAAGAATGAAATGACGAGTTGGCCAAAGAATGATGCCAATTACATTCTGTATTTCGAAATGGTATTAATGACGCTTTTCTTAATAATGAATGCTACCGACACTTCATTTCAAAGTATGGGTTCAGGTAATGTAATAAGTCAATTTATGGCGCCTTGGTTTTCAGGTTTGTCAGAAGGCACATTACATTTTATTGAACGTGGCGCTTGGTGGCTGCATATTGTGGGCATTTTAATATTCCTTAATTATCTATATTATTCAAAACATTTACATATTCTATTAGCATTTCCAAATACATATTATGGTAAATTAACTCCAAAAGGGCAATTCAATAATCTTGAAGCTGTTACCAAAGAAGTAAAAATGATGATGGATCCTAATGTAGACCCATTTGCTGCACCGGCAGAAGGCGCAGAAAATGATATGCCTGCAAAATTTGGAGCTAGCGATGTTCAAGATTTAAGTTGGGTTAATCTATTAAATGCTTACACTTGTACAGAATGTGGACGTTGTACCAGCGAGTGCCCTGCAAATTTAACGGGCAAAAAATTATCGCCTCGTAAAATCATGATGGATACCAGAGACCGTCTAGAGGAAGTAGGAAAGAATATTGATGCTAATAAAGGCGAATTTAAAGACGACGGCAAACAACTTTTAGATAATTATATAACAAGAGAAGAATTATGGGCTTGTACAACGTGTAATGCATGTGTGGAGGCTTGTCCAGTAAGTATCGATCCATTATCAATTATTATGCAAATGCGTCAATATTTAGTTATGGAGCAATCTGCAGCACCAACTGAATTAAATAATATGATGTCTAATATTGAGAATAACGGTGCACCTTGGCCATACAATCAAATGGATAGGTTAAACTGGAAAAATGAGTAAAATAATAATGGCGTTACCGCAAGGGTCGGGCTTTATGTTGCAATCTTTTCATTAAATCATTCCTGCAAAAGCAGTAATTCTTAATAAAAAGGATTTACACTTCAATCCCTAACGCAAAAAGTATAAATAAAAATGAGCGAATTTACAGTAAAAACAATGGCAGAATTTATGGCCGAAGGTAAACAGCCCGAAGTATTATTTTGGGTAGGTTCTGCAGGTAGTTATGACGATAGAGCAAAAAAAATAACTCGCGCTTTTGTAAAAATACTTAATAAAGCTAATGTAGACTTTGCTGTTTTAGGAACAGAAGAAAGTTCTACAGGTGATGCTGCAAAACGAGCGGGGAATGAGTTTTTGTTTCAAATGCAGGCGGTAACAAATATTGAAATTCTAAACGCTTACGAAATAAAAAAAATAGTGACTTGCGATCCGCATTCTTTTAACACCTTAAAAAATGAATATCCAAGTTTAGGCGGTAATTATCAAGTGCTTCACCATACTCAATATTTAAAAGAATTGTATGACGCTGGAAGAATAAAATTAGGTAACAATACATACAAAGGAACGCGAATTACATTTCACGATCCTTGTTATTTAGGTCGCGCTAATGAAGTGTATGAAGTACCTCGCGATTTATTAAAACTAGCAGGAGTAGAGTTGGTAGAAATGAAGCGTAACAAACGTACATCATTATGTTGTGGTGCTGGTGGTGCTCAAATGTTTAAAGAACCAGAAAAAGGGGATAAGGACATTAATATTTTACGAACTGAAGATGCACTTCAAACAAATCCTAAAATTATAGCTACAGGTTGTCCATATTGTAATACCATGATGACAGACGGTATAAAGTTTAAAGAAAAAGAAGCCGATGTTACTGTTTTAGATATTGCCGAAATTATTGCTAATGCACAAGATTTATAGATGAGACCTCAAAATTTAAGTTCTCAAATCATATATGGAATTTTTAGTGGTTTAATTTATGCTTCTTTCATTGCAATTATTGATTATTTCAGGGATAAAGAGTTTAGTTTCAAAAAATTTATTTTTGGATTAATTATTTTTGGTTTGGCAATGGTTATAGCAGCAAAAATTAGAAAAAAAAATAAATAATGCTCGTAGATTTTAATACACTACCCGAAGAATCTAGAGTTTGGATTTATCAAGCAAATCGTTCCTTTACTGAGCAAGAGCTTGAAGAAATTCAATCTAAATTAGATACATTTATTGAAAACTGGACTGCCCATGGCAGTGATTTACAATCAGGCTACACAATCAAGTATAAACGATTCATCGTATTAGGCTTAAATCAGCAACTAAATGCAGCTACAGGTTGTTCTATAGATGCTTCAGTGCATTTTATTCAACAATTAGAAAAAGATTATAATGTAGATTTGATGGATAAAATGAATGTATCCTACAAACAAGGCGAGTATGTAGCTTATAAAACACTCACCGATTTCAGAAAAATGGCAAAAGATAAAGCCATTTCAAAAAACACTATTGTATTTAATAATTTAGTTACCAATATAGCCGAATTTAACGAAAACTGGGAGGTGCCTGCTAGTGAAAGTTGGCATAGTAGATTTGTTAAATAGTTATTTGAAAAGTACCAAAATGAACAAAAGTAAAGAACCTATTTTAAAGGAATTAGAAAAAAATATAATGTCTAATGAGATTTTTTTAATGAATATCTCAGGACAAGATAAACCAGGATTAACCTCTAGTTTAACTAGTGTTTTGGCTGAATACGATGCAAAAGTATTAGATATTGGTCAGGCAAATATACATGACACGTTATCATTGGGTATATTATTTGAAATTCAATCTGGAGCAAATTCTGCATCAGTGTTAAAAGACTTGCTTTTTAAGTCTTATGAGTTAGGTATCACGGCAAAATTTACACCAATTACACTCGAAAATTACGAGAAATGGGTAACGCTTCAAGGTAAAGACAGGTATATTGTTACTATTCTAGGTGAAAAATTAACAGCCGAACAAATATCAGAGGTTACTAAAATGATTTCAGAAAAGAATCTGAATATTGATGCTATAAAAAGACTTACGGGGCGTACATCGCTTGTAAAAGAAGAGGAATATCCAAGAGCATCTATTCAACTTTCAATTAGAGGACACATAGAAAATAAATCTGAATTTACTGAAAAATTCATGCAAATATCACACGATTTAGATGTTGATATTGCATTTCAGGAGGATAACATATATAGACGTAACAGACGCTTGGTTTGTTTTGATATGGATTCTACATTAATTCAAGCCGAAGTAATTGATAAATTAGCAGAATTGGCTGGTGTTGGCGACGAAGTAAAAGAAATTACTGAATTGGCAATGCAAGGTAAAATAGACTTTAAAGAAAGTTTTACAAGACGTATGAAACTCTTAAAAGGCTTGAGCGAAGAAGTACTACATGATGTCGCTATTAATTTACCTATAACTAAAGGAGCCAGACGACTTATTGATACGTTAAGAAGCTACGGATTTAAAACCGCTATTTTATCGGGTGGATTTACATATTTTGGAGACTACCTTAAAAAAGAATTAGGTATGGATTATATGTATGCTAACGAGTTAGAAATTAAAGATGGTGTTTTAACTGGTGGTTATGTTGGTGAAATTGTCGACGGTGATAAAAAAGCAGAATACCTTAAAGAAATTGCTAAAAAAGAAGGTATAGATATTAGTCAAACTATTGCAGTTGGTGATGGTGCTAATGACTTGCCAATGCTTAATCTTGCAGGTTTAGGAATCGCTTTTCATGCAAAACCAACCGTAAAAGATAATGCACAAAGTTCCATTTCTAGCATTGGGTTAGATGGCGTGTTGTATTTGTTAGGATATCATGACAGACATATAGATTTAATCGAGTAATTACCGGTTAACTATTTCTTTATAAATCTATCTTAAAGTCTTTTTTTCTTACTTTTAAAAGTAGTATTTTGGCATGATTATTAATATACCTATATATAAAATATTAATAAGCCTAATAAATCGTTTTATGCGTCAAATCTTTTTTATATTATTTTCTTTTTTTTATACACTTTCAATATTTAGTCAAACAACTAATAACCCTTTAATTACTTCTGATGCTGAAGCCCAAAAAAAGTGGGTTGACAGCTTATATAATTCAATGACTTTAGCCGAAAAAGTTGGACAGTTATATATGGTTCAGGTGATGTCTAATCAGGATAATGCAACAAAAAATAAGATTGTAAGCATTATTAATAAATACCATATTGGTGGTTTAATATACTCAAATGGCGGACCAGTGAGGCAAGCGAAATTAAATAATGAACTACAGTCATTATCAAAAATCCCCATGTTAATTGGTATGGATGCAGAATGGGGTTTAAGCATGCGTTTAGATTCTACCTATGCTTTTCCATGGAATATGACGCTTGGAGCTATTAAAGACAACAAACTTATTGAACAAACAGGAAGACAAATAGGTGAGCATTGTAAGCGTTTGGGAGTGCATTTTAATTTTGCTCCAGTTGTAGATATTAACACAAATCCTAAAAATCCTATTATTGGTAATCGGTCTTTTGGAGAAGATAGAGACAACGTAACCGAAAAAGCTTCTGCTTTTATGAAAGGCATTCAAAGTGCGGGTGTTTTAGCAAATGCAAAGCACTTTCCTGGTCATGGAGATACCGATCAAGATTCACATGAAACATTACCAACTATTAGTTTTAATGAAAAACGTATAGATTCAGTTGAGTTATATCCTTACAAAAAATTAATAACTGAAGGCCTGTCCAGTGTTATGGTAGCGCATTTAAATGTACCAAGTTTAGATGCTACAGGTTTTCCATCCTCTTTATCAAAACACATAGTTACAGATATTTTAAAAGAACGATTAGAGTTTAAAGGACTTATTTTTACGGATGCGCTAACTATGAAAGGCGCTGCAGATTTTGATGAAACTGGAGATATTGATTTAGCCGCTTTTATGGCAGGAAATGATGTTATGTTAATGTCTGAAGATGTTGGCATAGGCGTTTCAAAAATTATGGAAGCCTATAATAATGGAACTATTACTGAAGAACGTTTAGCACATTCTGTTAAAAAAATTCTACAAGCAAAATATAAAGTTGGTCTTCATAATTATGAACCTGTTGGTTTGTATAATTTATCTAAAGATTTGAATAGAATTAAGGATGATGTTTTATATGAAGAACTGATTGAAAATGCATTAACAGTATTACAAAATATTAGAGGAGTATTGCCATTACGAGAATTAGAAACTAAAACTATTGCATATGTTAAATTAGGCGATGACTCTGGAAATACCTTTTTTAATAAGCTTAAAAAGTATGCGAAAATTCATGAAATAACATCTGATAATCTAAATGGTTTAAAAAGTAAACTTAAACCTTACAATACTGTAATTGTTGGTTTACATCGCTCTAATGATAGCCCTTGGAAACCATATAAGTTTACTAAAGACGAACTAAATTGGTTATCAGATATATCTAAAAATCATACTGTTATTTTAGATGTTTTTGTAAAGCCTTATGCATTAAATGATTTAAAAGATATTGAAAATATAGAGGGTATTATTGTGAGTTATCAGAATAGTAGAATAGCTCAAGAAAAATCGGCTCAACTTATTTTTGGCGCTATTGCCGCAAAAGGTGTTTTACCAGTTTCAGCTGGCACTCAATTTGTAGAAGGAGAAGGTATTCCATCTTTTGGTATTAAGCGTTTGGGTTACAGTATTCCAGAACGTGTTGGGATGAGTTCAGAAAAACTTAAAAAAATAGATTCTATTGCGCAAAGAGCTGTAGACTTTAAAATGACACCAGGTATTCAACTCTTAATTGCCAGAGAGGGAAAAGTCATTTACAATAAAAATTTTGGTAAACATACCTATTCAGGTAAAGAAAAAGTAGCTTTTGATGATATTTACGATGTAGCATCGCTTACCAAAATACTGGCAACCTTACCGCTACTTATGGAATTAGAAGAACAAGGGATTGTGTCTTTAGACACCAGACTTTCAGAAATATTACCAGAGTATAAAGATTCAAATAAAGCTAACATCACTTTAAAAAGTATGTTATCGCATTATGCAAGATTAAGACCTTGGGAACCTTTCTACTATCATACTTTAGATAGTGTTACTAAACGCCCAAGCAGCAAATATTACAGAACAAAACGAAGTAATAAATTTAATATTGAAGTTGCTAAAAACCTGTATTTAAGAACTGATTATCAGGATTCTATTCCTAAAATAATAAAGGATTCAGAATTGCTTGAACGCCTCAGATATAGATATAGTGATTTTCCATATTACATTTTAAAGAAATTTATTGAACATCATTACGACAGAACATTAGATCAGTTAGCACAATCTCATTTTTACGAACCTTTAGGAGCTAATTACACGATGTATAATCCATATCATTCTATTAGTAGTAAAAAAATTGTACCAACAGAAGTTGATGATTATTATCGTTATCAAAAAATTCATGGATACGTTCATGATATGGGAGCAGCAATGCAAAATGGAGTTGGAGGTCATGCAGGTGTTTTTAGTAATGCAAATGATGTTGCTAAAATTATGCAAATGTACCTACAGAAAGGGTATTATGGTGGTAAACGCTATTTAAAACCTGAAACTTTAAATAAATTTAATACGTGTTATTATTGTGAAAATGATAACAGACGCGGTATAGGTTTCGATAAACCACAGTTGGGAGACGAAGGACCTACATGCGGTTGTATATCTATGACAAGTTTTGGGCATTCTGGTTTTACAGGAACTTATGCATGGGCAGATCCAGAGGAAGAAGTTGTTTATGTGTTTTTAGCAAATAGAACGTATCCCACAGCAGGAAAGAATCTGCTATTAAGAGAAAATGTAAGAACCGAAATACAACGTTTAATTTACGAGGCCATAGAAGATTAAATAAAAGTTAAAGTGTAAACTTTAAGTATTTAAAACTTCAGATATTTATAAATTTGAATATGAAAATAGGTATTGTTTGTTACCCAACATTTGGTGGTAGTGGTGTAGTAGCTACAGAATTAGGTTTAGAGCTTTCTAAACGTGGTCACGAAATTCATTTTATAACGTATAATCAGCCTGTTCGTTTAGAACTTCTGAGTAACAATGTACATTATCACGAGGTAAATGTACCAGAATATCCGTTGTTTCATTACCAGCCTTATGAGTTAGCTTTATCCAGTAAATTGGTAGACATGGTTAAGCTACACAAAATTGAAATTGTACATGTGCACTATGCTATTCCGCATGCTTACGCTGCGTATATGGCTAAAAAAATGTTGAAAGAAGAAGGTATTCATTTACCTATTGTTACCACTTTACACGGTACCGATATTACATTAGTTGGTAGTCATCCATTTTATAAACCAGCGGTTACATTTAGTATAAATAAATCTGATGCAGTAACTGCAGTTTCAGACAGTTTAAAGAAAGATACATTACGTTTATTTGATGTTAAAAATGAAATAAATGTAGTGCCAAATTTCATCGATTTAGATAAGTATAAACATAAGTTTACAGACTGTCAACGAGTTATGATGGCCGATGATGATGAAAAAATAATTACTCACATAAGTAATCTGCGTCCTGTAAAGCGAGTACAAGATGTTATAAAAGTATTTTATAACATTCAAAAAGAAATGCCTGCAAAACTTATGTTGGTAGGCGAAGGGCCAGAGCGTGAACATATAGAAATTCTATGTCAGGAATTAGGAATTTTAGATAAAGTTATTTTCTTTGGAAGAAGTAATGAAATTGATAAAATTTTATGTTTTAGTGATTTGTTTTTACTACCATCGCAAACCGAAAGTTTTGGTTTAGCAGCTTTAGAAGCTATGGCATCTGGAGTTCCTGTTATTTCTAGTAATACTGGTGGTATTCCAGAAGTAAATATTCAAGGAGTTTCTGGATTCTTAAGTAATGTTGGAGATGTTGAAGACATGACTAAAAATGCTTTATATATTTTAAGCGATAAAGCACGTTTAAAAACTTTTAAAGATAATGCCAGAAAAGAATCTTTAAAATTCGATTTACATAAAATCGTTCCGCAATACGAAGCCATTTATGAGGATACTTTGGCTAAGTGTTTAGTGCTTTAAAATGAAGAGTTCGTTTAACGGTTTTGTGTATGGTTAGTTGCGTGTTTCAACAACTAATTCAGCAAAAGTGGACGAGCCAGAGGGATTTCCGAAGGAAATTCCGAGTAGACCAGAACCAAGCAATTAATTATACACGTTGTTGTGCACTGGTTTTTTGTCCGATTTTGTTTTTCACAAATTCAGTTACTTTTATAAAATTTTCAGTTCCGATTTCTATTTCTCCCAAGACGTATGATGAGTTGTTTCCAACGTTAAGGTCAAGGAATATGTTTTTGTCAATTATTCTATTACTTTTAAAGGCTTCCCATTTTATTTTTGCCTCATATTTGTAATCTTTATATCTGAAATGGTCTTCATTAAATTCCCATATACAATTTTCATTAGCGTTTTTTTGTCCGATTATTTCCATCTCAATTAACTCAAAAAATTTAGCCTTGCTTTTTTTATGATAGGAATAATAATCATAGAAGTTAATCAGATAATGAATTCCGATTGCGATAAATAAAAACCCAAGATAGTTTTCTCCATAAATTATTAATCCTCCTAATAGTATAAATGGAATAGCCCAAATCAGTCTTTTGTTGTTTTTTTTCAGATTTTTACTCCAAGTCGTATTGAAATTCAGAGTCATTTGTTCCTTATAGATTTGTTCTTCAAATGGTATTTCAAATTTCATTAATAAGTTCGGTTTTTAACTTGTGCACAATGCGATGATATGACGTCGTTCTTTAATAACTTATATCAATCGTTAAACGAATTTAGTTGAAATTTTTTGCAAAGCCAAGTTTAGTACTACCAACATAGAAACACTTAATTGGGTGTTTTTTAATTCTTTAACTCAATAGTTTTATTTGTCTTGGCACTTTTAATAGCTGCATCTAAAATTTCCATAACAATCATATTGTTTTCTAAAGAAGATAAATCGTATGGTTTTAAAGTAACCTCATTTTTAATAACTGCAGCAAATAGTGAAAAAGCATCGTTATAAGGAGCTTGCCTTTCTTCTAATTTAAATTGTTCTTCTTTAAAGCCATCATAACCTTCAGCAATTCGCATTCTTAAATCATGACGGTTATCTGCATAAACAACACCTTTTAAACCATAAATTTCCATATCCTTTCTGCCAATTGGCCAATCCCAAGAGGCTTGTATAATTGCATTTGCTTTGTTGTACTTTAAAATTATAGTCGCGTCGTCATCAACTTTTGGGTTGTTTTCCGGCTGCTGTTGTTGGGTTACAGCGGTAACTGTAGTTGGTTTTTCACCATGCATTAACCAAGTCATTAAATTAACACCATAGCAACCAAAATCTGTAATGGCGCCACCACCATTTTGAATAGGGTCTGTTAACCAATCTAAAAACTCTTTATTAACTCCAATTTTTTTAGGACCTCTATGTCCGTCTCTAACAACTACTTTTCTAATAGCTCCAATAGAGTCTTTTTTAACCAATTCATAAGCCTTATGATTAGTTGGGTACCAAGTGGTTTCATAATTAGTAAGCAAGTGAATATTGTGTTTTTTTGCAAGTGCTTCAATCTTTTTCGCATGTTCTAAGCTTACAGCTAAGGGTTTTTCAACCATAACATGAATACCTAAAGGAGCTGCTTTTTCAACGACTTCTAAATGTTCGTAAATGGTACCAAAGGCAGAAACAGCTTCGGGTTGTGTAGCTTTAATCATGTCTTCCATTGTATTATAAACCATACTCATAGGGTATCCATGCTGTTTAGAGTACTTTAAAGCTAACTCTCTATTAGGTTCAACAATGCCAACTATTTTTATATCTCCAATTTTTTCACTTCCAAATATCCAGTGTACATGTGTATGTGTTAGACCTACAATGCCTATTTTTAAAGGTTCATTTTGTGCATATATAGTAAATGGTACGAGTAATAAAAATATATAGACTAATGATTTTTTTAGATTCATGATAGGTTGTTTTTGGAAATTGAATTCTAGAGTGAAATGAGCTATATTTTTAATTGAATAAGTTAAGAAATAGTTTGCTGTGTTTTTATCTTTAAACTATTAAAAATTAGATATCAAACTATGGCAATATTAGGAAATATAATTAAAAGTGTAATTGAGATAAAAGATAATTTTTCTTCAGAAGTAGATCATTTAGAAGCCCAACTTAATATACTAAAAGAACTTTTAACTAAAGCAAAAGACACACAATTTGGGAGAGCGTATAATTTTGAAAGTATTTTACATTCCAACAATTTAGAAAAGAGTTTTGCAGAAACAGTACCTTATTTTGATTATAACAAAATAAATGACGAGTGGTGGCATAAGTTGCATACAGGGGAAACTGATGTAACATGGCCTGGTAACTTATCCTACTTTGCACTTAGTTCTGGTACTACAGGAAAAACCAGTAAACGTATACCGGTTACTGATGATATGATTGATGCGATTAGAAAATCTGGGATTAAACAGGTATTTGCATTAAGTAACTTTGATTTGGATGCTGATTTTTTTGAAAAAGAAATTATGATGTTGGGCAGCTCCACAGATTTGGAAAAAAATGATAGTTTTTTAGAAGGTGAAATAAGTGGAATAAGTGCGAGTAATATTCCATTTTGGTTTAAAGGATTTTATAAACCAGGGCAAGATATTGCAAAAATAGACGATTGGGATGCTAGGGTACAGCGTATTGCAGAACGTGCAAAAGATTGGGATATTGGAGCTTTAAGTGGAATTCCTTCTTGGATAGAATTGATGCTTCAAAAAGTAATTGAATATCATAATTTAGATAACATTCATCAAATTTGGCCCAATCTTAAGGTTTATACTTCTGGCGGAGTAGCATTTGGACCTTATGAAAAAAGTTTTAATGCTTTAATGGGTAAACCCGTTACTGTTATAGATACTTATTTGGCATCAGAAGGATATATAGCTACACAAGTTAGACCAGAAACCAATGCAATGCAGCTTAATACAGAACATGGTATTTATTTTGAGTTCGTTCCGTTTAAACCAGAGTATATAAATGAAGACGGTTCTTTAGCTCAAGATGCACCAGCTGTATCCTTAAAGGATGTAAAGAAAAATCAAGATTACGTTTTAATTATTAGTACTGTAAGTGGTGCATGGCGTTACTTAATTGGTGATACTATAGAGTTTACAAATATTAAGCGAGCAGAAATTAAAATTACGGGTCGTACAAAATTCTTTCTAAACACTGTTGGCTCTCAATTATCGGTTAATAAAATGGATGATGCTATGCGTTTATTAGAAGATGAATTTTCTACCAAAATACCAGAATATACTATATGTGCTAAACGTGGTGATGATGCAGAGTTTTATCATTTTTGGTATTTAGGGTCAGAAAACAAGGATTTAAATCATGAAAAAGTAGCAAAATCACTTGATGAGGCTTTAAAAAATGCCAATAAAAATTATAAAGTAGCACGAAGTAAAGCGTTAAAAGGAGTGAAAGTAGATATAGTTTCACCTGAAAAATTTTATGAATGGAATGGGAGAAATAAGAAAAAAGGTGGACAAGTAAAAATGGAACGCGTAATGAAAGAAGAAAAATTCTCAGAATGGGAAACCTTTATTAACGAATCCTAAGGTGTTTCTAAAATTGCATCTCGACTATTAACAATGTCCATAATTTCTTCAGGAGATAGATAAAACTTTTTTATTCTTGCCTTATAAGTTGGAGTTATATCTGCATGATTTAAAATAAACCGTTTTGTTTTTAAAATGTAATCTTCCATACCATGTTCAACAGCATAGGTATCTGCAGCACGTTCTGCTTCTGTAATGTGTTTTTTTGAGAATAAATATTTAAAACCAAATTGTACTAAATTTAATTTACTTCTGTTTTGATAATCTATAATATGCCCTAACTCATGACCTATCCATCCTGTTAATATATCTGATGGAACTTGTGTTGTCAAGAATTTTTTATCCGATATTTTAAATGTTTTACTTATTAAAATTACATATGCTCTATTTCTTTTCTTCTTAAAGAAACTACTGAATTTTGGACGTGCTTGCATTGTAGATTTTTTTATGTTTTTCTTAAATCTAAATTCAATTTTTGTGTTTTTTAATTCTGGGAAATAGGATAGAGCTTTTTTTACTTCGGTTTTAATTGAATTAGGCACTTGTTTTTGAGTAAACATTTGAAGAGGTATTGTTAAAATTAATATTATAAGAAATAATTTCATATTTATTCATAAGATAAATTAAATAATAAATTAAGCTTCTTTTATTGATTAAAAAATTAACACAATCAAAAAAAGCACTCTATAGAGTGCTTTTTAATTTTTTATAAGATTTTTGATTAAAACTGATAACGAATACCAAGAGCGATATCGAAGTCTAAATCATCGTTATCATATAAGTCGTCACCAAAACCAATTTCAGGTCTAAAGTCTAATGATATAAGTAACGGAATATCAAAATTATATTCAATACCAATATCACCGGCAGCAAAAATGAATGTATCACTGTCATCAACTCCAGGAGGTAGGTTATCAAAACTAAAAGAGCCTAATCCGCCACCAACACCAGCATACCAGTTAAAATTTCCATCTAAACTCCAAACCCATTGGTATAATCCTGCTAGTTTAAAACCATCATAATTATTACCATCTCTCCAGCCAAAATCGACCTCTAAACGGTTGTTCTGCCCTAAAGCATGTTGATAAGAAATTTCGGCACCTAAACCATCGCTATCACCTAAACGTAAACCAATAGCGTTTTCTGAGATGTCTTGAGCGTTCGTTAAAAAAGTAAAACCTAATAATGCAATTGATGTTAAAAATAATTTCTTCATAAGTTTAAAGTTTTTTGATTAATATGATATACGACCTTTTGTTTTAAAAAGATCATTTTAATATTCTGATAACTTTACAAAAATAACGCCAAAATTGTATTTATATTTATCCAATCAATAGATTTATTAACTCAATGCCTTTACAAAACTTAAAATCAACCTTATCAGGAGAATTATATTACGACGATTTAATAAAATCTATTTACGCTACAGATGCTTCGGTTTATAGAATGCTACCACTAGCTGTAGCATATCCTAAAAATATAGACGATATAAAGCAACTAATTAGGTATGCAAAAGCACAAAAAACGGCTTTAATACCAAGAACCGCTGGAACCTCATTAGCAGGACAATGTGTTGGTGAAGGTATTGTGGTTGATGTTTCCAAACATTTTACTAAAATTTTAAAGCTTGATGAAGATGCTCAAACTATTACCTTACAACCGGGTGTGGTACGCGATGAGCTAAACAATTATTTAAAACCTTTTGGGTTGTTTTTTGGTCCTAATACATCAACCTCTAACCGATGTATGATTGGTGGAATGGTTGGAAATAATTCATCTGGCACAACATCAATTCAATATGGCGTTACCAGAGATAAGGTTTTAGAAATTCAAGCTATTTTAAGTGATGGAAGCGAAGTTGTTTTTGGAGAATTATCTGCAGAAGAATTCAAAGAGAAAACAAAGTTAACTACTCTTGAAGGGGACATATACAGAGCTATTCATTCTGAACTTGTTTCAGAATCGGTTCAAAATCAAATTATAGAAAATTTTCCAAAACCAGAAATACACCGAAGAAATACAGGGTATGCTATTGATGAGTTAATTAAAAGTGAAGTGTTTTCTAGTTCTGAGGAAAAATTTAATATGTGTAAACTGCTTTCCGGTAGTGAAGGCACATTGGCCTTTACAACTCAAATCACTTTAAAACTAGATACCTTGCCACCACAGGAAAGTATAATGGTTGCTGCTCATTTTGATAGTATTGAAAGTTGTATGAATTCTGTAGAACTGGTTATGAAACATAATTTGTACACCTGTGAAATGATGGATAAAACCATTTTAGATTGTACAAAGCATAATAAAACACAACAAGAAAACAGACAATTTATAGAAGGAGATCCCAAGGCCATTTTAATGTGTGAAGTTAAAGCTAATGATAAAAAACAAGCAGAAGTTTTAGCTAATAATCTTTTAAAAGAAATTAAAAACTCAGGTTTAAGTTATGCTTATCCAATGCTTGTTGGTAATGATATTAATAAAGCGCTCACACTTAGAAGTGCCGGTTTAGGGCTGTTGGGAAACATAATTGGCGATAAAAAATCTGCGGCATGTATAGAAGATACAGCGGTTGCATTGCCAGATTTGGCAAATTATATTTCGGAGTTTACAAAGCTTATGAAAGGCTATAATCAAGAAGCCATTTATTATGCACACGCTGGGGCGGGAGAGTTGCATTTACGTCCAGTTTTAAATTTAAAAAAAGCAGAAGACCTTGTTTTATTTAGGAAAATAACGACTGATGTTGCTCATCTTGTTAAGAAATACAGAGGTTCTATGAGTGGTGAGCATGGAGATGGTATTGTGCGGTCTGAGTTTATTGAACTCATGATTGGGAAGGAAAATTATAACATCTTAAAACGCATAAAAAAGGCTTTTGATACCGATAATATTTTCAATCCAGGTAAAATTATTGATGTTTTGCCTATGGATAAAAATTTGCGTTATGAAGCTGATAGAGTAGAACCAGAAATTGAAACGTTACTCGATTTTTCAAAATCGTTGGGTATTTTACGCGAAGCGGAAAAGTGTAATGGCTCTGGAGATTGTAGGAAACTACCAGAATTTGGAGGCACCATGTGCCCAAGTTACAGAGCCACCAGAAATGAAAAAGATACTACAAGAGCTCGTGCCAATGCACTGCGTGAGTTTTTAACCAATTCTGATAAAGACAATAAATTCAACCACGAAGAATTAAAACAGGTTTTCGATTTATGCTTAAGCTGTAAAGCTTGTGCTAGCGAATGCCCAAGTAGTGTAGATGTGGCAAGTTTAAAGACAGAGTTTCAATATCAATATCAAAAAGCCAATGGAGTACCTTTGCGAACCAAATTATTTGCTTATAACAATAAGTTAAATAATTTAGGAAGTAAATTACCAAGCATAACAAATTTTGTGTTTTCTAACAGATTTACGTCTTCTGTTTTGAAGAAATCTTTTGGAATTGCCAAAGAAAGAAGCTTGCCTTTAATTTCAAACAAAAGCTTGGATAAATCATTTAAAACTGTTAAAAACCAATCAGTTGAAATTAATTATGTTAAAACAATTTATTTGTTTAACGACGAATTTACTAATCATTTAGATACTCAAATAGGTATTGATGCTATACAGCTTTTAACAGCTTTAAACTACAAAGTTGAAGTACTTAAAAATGAAGAATCTGGTCGTGCTTTCCTATCAAAAGGTTTATTAGAACAAGCCAAAGATTTAGCTAATAAAAATGTAAGTATTTTTAAGGATAAAATTTCAAAAGACACGCCTTTAATTGGAATTGAACCTTCAGCCATTTATACGTTTAAAGACGAATATTTAAAATTAGCAAACGATAAAACTTCCGCGGAAGCAATAGCACAAAATACCTTTTTAATAGAAGAGTTTATTCAGCAAGAAATAAAACTTGGAAACATAAAACCAGAGCAATTTACATTAAAAGCTAAAACTATTAAGTTTCACGGGCATTGTCATCAAAAATCAATGAGTAATCAGCTTTCTAGTTTTGCGGTTTTAAATTTGCCTAAAAACTACAAGGTTACTATTATACCAAGTGGTTGTTGTGGTATGGCAGGAAGTTTTGGTTACGAAAAAGAACATTATGAGGTAAGTATGCAAGTTGGGGAACAAACCTTGTTTCCTGCAGTTAGAAAAGCTCCCGAAGAAGTTGTTATTGCTGCAAACGGAACCAGTTGTAGGCATCAAATAAAAGACGGAACCCAACGCGAAGCAAAACACCCCATAACTATTTTACGAGAGGCTTTGGTTTAACTTTTTTTCTTCTTTTTCTTTTCCGTTTGTTCAACTATGGTTATAGCTGCAATTAAATTATTGATGTCCATATTTTCCATGTCTTCATCAACAATAAAAGGTGCTAGTTTATCTTTATTGTAATTGTAGATTTTCCAACGTTTAAACTGATATTCTAAAGCTGTAAAATTTTCAACCCAATCTCCAGAATTTAAGTACATGGTATTTCCATGTTTATTCTCAATACATTCCATTTTAGGTTGGTGTATGTGTCCGCAAACAACATAGTCGTAACCATTTTCTATAGCCAATTCAGAAATTACTTTTTCGTAGTCATTAATGTATTTAATGGCGCCTTTAACACCATTCTTTACTTTTTTAGATAGTGAATAACGCTCCTTACCACGTTTTTCTAAATACCAATTTACAAGTCGGTTTAACAACGTTAGCAAATCATAACCATAGCCACCAAGTTTAGCAAGCCATTTGGCGTTTTGTATAGAAACATCAAATACATCACCATGAAAAAACCACGCTTTTTTGCCATCAAGTTTTAAAACCAGTTTATCTACAATCGAAATTTTACCAATCGTGGTTCCACTAAACTTACGCAACATTTCATCATGGTTTCCAGTAATGTAAACTATCTCAACACCATCAGAAGCCATATCCATAATTTTTTTAATGACTTTTAAATGCGATTTTGGGAAGTACCGTTTGCTAAATTGCCAGATGTCTACAATATCACCATTAAGAATAAGTTTTTTGGGTTCAATACTGTTTAAATAAGTTAATAAATGTTTTGCGTGGCAACCATATGTCCCTAAATGAACATCTGATATTACGGCAATTTCTATTTTTCTTTTTATTTTCAACTTGGGCATAAATAGTTTTGTACAAATAACCCTTTTTAATATTACGTAATCATTATCCTATAATTATCTATATATAAGCATATTGTTAATTAATTGTTATGCCTTTTATTGATTGATTTTATAACGCTTATTGTATATTCTAAACGAAACTGGAAAAGTAATTGTGTTTGCAGATGTCAGGTTGAGCTTGTCGAAACTGATATTGATTATCAATGTGTTAAAATATTTCGACAAGCTCAATATGGCCTCGAACTATGCTTTTCTGAAAATTCTTCCTGATTTTAACTTCCAAAATAAATTAATGAAATAACCCTATAAGTACTATATTTAGGATAGTTGAATTAGAAAAAAGCTTTATTTTAGCACCAAAATATATGTTATGGCTGGTAATTCCTTCGGAAAACTATTTAACTTAACCACTTACGGAGAATCTCACGGACCTGCTTTAGGCGGTGTAATTGATGGATGCCCTCCAGGAATTGAATTAGATTTAGAATTCATTCAAAATGAGTTAGATAGAAGAAAGCCTGGGCAGTCGGCAATCGTTACGCAACGTAAAGAACCCGATACTGTAAAATTCCATTCAGGTATTTTTGAGGGTAAATCTACTGGAACACCCATAGGTTTTGTAATAGAAAATACCAATCAGAAATCTCACGATTATTCGCATATAAAGGACAGTTACAGACCAAGTCATGCGGATTATACTTACGATAAAAAATACGGATTAAGAGACTATCGTGGTGGCGGTCGTAGTTCTGCACGCGAAACGGCATGTCGTGTGGTTGCTGGTGCTATAGCAAAACAAATGCTTAAAGGTATAGAAATTAAAGCCTACGTTTCTGGTGTTGGTACCATGAAATTAGATAAACCACATACCGAGTTAGACCTTTCTAAAACAGAATCAAATATTGTACGTTGTCCAGACGTGGATATGGCTTCAAAAATGGAAACTTACATTAAAGAAGTACGCAGTAAAGGCGACACTGTTGGAGGCATTGTAAGTTGCGTTATAAAAAATGTACCTGTAGGTTTAGGAGAACCTGTGTTTGATAAACTTCATGCTGAGTTAGGTAAAGCTATGTTATCTATAAACGCTGTAAAAGGGTTTGAGTATGGTAGCGGTTTTCATGGCAGCACCATGTATGGTAGCGACCATAACGATGCTTTTAATACAGATGGTACAACTAAAACTAACTATTCTGGAGGTATTCAAGGAGGTATAAGCAATGGTATGGACATTTATTTTAATGTGGCATTTAAACCCGTAGCAACGCTTATTCAAGAATACGAAACTATCGATAAAGAAGGTAAAGTGGTGCAAATGCACGGAAAAGGACGTCATGATCCTTGTGTGGTTCCTCGTGCAGTGCCTATTGTAGAAGCCATGGCAGCATTAGTTATTGCCGATTTTTACCTGATTAACAAAATGTATTAGAAGTTTTTTTAGCTTTTGTCAGTCACTTTTTTTTGTCATTCTGCGCTATGTTACGGAATCCATAAAAAAGAGCTTCAACAAATGCCTCAATCGGGGCTAAATCACCTATTGTGTTTTTGTAATTCTCACACAAATAGTAATTCTTTGTAAAAAAACGTGTAATAATCTGTTATCTAGAACTTTATCTATATAAAAACATATATTTGTTATGATATAGCTAGTTGCCATTGATTTGACCAAAATACCGAAAATGATTAAACTGATTTTTATATTTATTGTATTTCAGGTTCTTTTCTTAATTCCTTCTTACTATTTATATAGAAAGTTTTTGAAAAATAAAATCCAAATCAAAAACATAAAATTATATTCAATTCTGGCGACACTTTTAATGCCTATTTTATGGACAACTATAATGATTGGAATTTGTTATGGAATAATAAATCCTATTTTAAGATCAAAGGAATTTGATTCAAAAGACTGGATTGAAAATGTTGATACGAGATATAGAATGGTTAATGATTTAGAAAGGAATAAAAAACTCGAAGGAAAAACGAAAAAAGAGATAATTGAATTATTAGGAACTGAATACAAAACTGATTGTTGGACTAAAAACACAATTTGTTATGTTGTACCTGACCCAGATAATTATGCGATGTTAGACCATTACGAATTTGTTATTTTCTTGAATGACAAGAATAAAGTTGAACGAGTTGAAAATGTAATTAGATAAAAACTAATGGTTATACCGTGTATAATTAATTGCTTGGTCACTGCCGACTTACGAAAATTTCGCTAAAATTTTCTATCTGTGATTTGTTTTCTAACTTAGTTGCTAAAACACGAAACGAAATTATACACAAAACCGCTGGCAACAATTAATAAATGAATAAAACAATACTAATATTACTGATTTTAATAGCAATTTTATCTTGTAAAACAGAAAAACCAACTGAAATAATTGTTATTGGAACACTTCATAAACCAGAGCCTAATTTTAACTCTGAAATTCTTTTCAATATATTAGAAAGTGTAAAGCCTGATTTTATATTAGAAGAACTAGACTCTTCTTTTTTTACTTCAAATTTTAGACATAAAAATATTTCAGATAGTAATGAAAGTATGGCATCTGAAAAATATATTGAAAAATACCCAACAGCTAAATTGAGACCATATGAATTTGAAGGCAGAAATGAATATAGGATAAATATTGGCTCACGACCTACAGATGGATTAACAACAAAACTCATAGATAGTTTAAACAAAGTGGGTTTATTATCTGAAACAGAAGCTATAATTCATAATAAATATAAAGCTCTCTTAGAACCATTAATTGAATTGGCTTCAAAATCCCCCGAAAACTTCAACAATCCATCAGCAGATAGCATTTGCGAAGAAAGACAATATTATCAGTATAAAATGCTGACAAGAATAACGAATAAAAGAAATGAATTTGCAACTCGTTTTCATACCAAACCAAATGGTGAAAAAATAAGTTACCGAGACGGATATCAGTTGGCTGGTGATTTTTGGGATTTAAGAAATAAAACAATGGCCAAAAATATAATGCGAATTTCTGAACAGAACCAAGGCAAAAAAATTGTAGTGCTCTGTGGATTTATGCATAGATATTATATTTTAAGTGAATTGAGAAAATTAACGGAAGACAAAAATGTTATCTTAAAAGAATTTTACGAAAAATAAAAACATTGGAGAATTTTAAAACTTTAATGACCTTTATGTTCCCAACAGAACTAGCGGTTGTCAAATCTAAACTGGAATCTGAAGGAATTGAATGTAGAGTTCTCGACGAATATACGGTACAAGCCCACAATTTTCTCTCACAAGCAATAGGAGGTGTTCGACTTCAGGTAGCGGAATCTAATTTGGATAAAGCTAGGTTAATTCTAGAGGAAAATGGACTCATTAGGGAAAGTAAAGAACCCGAACAAAGTAAAGTCGAAAAAAGAATTAGCGACCCAAAATTTCAGAAAACTATTAAACTTTTGCTAATTTCATTAGTCACTATTACTATAGTATTAGGTTCATCAGCATTCATATACTTACATATAAACCGTCCAACTGATTTAGAACTTTTAACCCAAAAAAAATGGTGCATAGAATATATAGTTTATCAAAACCAAGAATATGTTCCCTATACAATATCAGACAAAGTACAAATCCGTCTAATAGGAGAATGTTTTGAGAAATTAAATTTTCAAGCAAATGGACATGTTCAATTCCCAGGTTTTAATTCCCCTCGAATAAATGGAAATTGGAAACTGGAAAATAGTTTTATCAGCATATCACAAATTGATACGTTAGACTTTCTTCTAGAAAGAGAGTATGAGTACAAAATAAACCAAAGTGAGCTGATTTTAAATTCGGACTCCCTAAAAATATATTGTTCAACTTTAAAGTACGGTTATTATTGAGTAAAGAATTAAAATGCCCGAATTGCGGCTCATTGGATGTTTCTAGACCAAAAATATCTAGAAGCGCTATAGCTATGACTATTCTTTTAGTTGGTTTTCCAATTCCGTTCCTTAAGCGAAAAAGTCATTGCTTTGATTGTGAAATTGATTTTAAACCTTAAAAAAACATGTACTAACTAGATATATATATTTTTACTAGTTCTAACCAACTTACCAAAATCCTCACGAATTTTATATGCGTTTTGTCTTTATTAAATTAGTTGCTTAAACACGTAACTTTCTATACATAAAAAGAAATCCAACTAACAACTCATTTTCTACAAATAGAAAAATACTTATCTTGTTAAGGTCTAAAGAAAGTACTTTAATAAAACCAACATGTCTAAACTTCAACTAACCGCAATATTGCTGCTAATTCAAACCCTTTGTTTAGCCCAAAACCCATTTGTAACACACATGTATACTGCCGACCCTTCTGCAAGGGTTTTTAATGATACGTTGTATGTGTATCCGTCTCATGACGAAGATGATGCCGTAAAATTTACTATGAAAGACTGGCATGTGTTTTCTACCACAAATATGAAAGACTGGACAGACCACGGTGTTGCTTTTGCATTAAATGATTTAAGTTGGGCATCAACACGAGCTTGGGCACCAGATTGTATAAAGCGTAACGGGAAATACTATTTTTATTATCCTGTAGAGGCAAGCAAAATTGGTGTGGCCGTAAGTGATTCCCCAACAGGGTATTTTAAAGACCCGTTAGATAAAGCTTTAATTCATACAGATACAGAAGGCGTAGTTTGCAATAGAGATTTTATTGATCCTGCTGCTTTTATTGATGACGACGGACAAGCGTATTTGTACATGGGGCAATTGGTAGTTAACGCAATAAAGCTTAACGAAGATATGATCTCTTATGATGGCGAAGTGCATTTACTTGAAGGAACAGACGATTTTTTTGAAGCTGTTTGGATGCATAAATATAAAGGTGTTTACTACTTGTCTTATGTTGGAGAAAGTGGAGAAATTAAATATTGCACAAGTGATAATCCCTTAGGACCATTCGAGTATAAAGGTGTTATTCTAGAAAAGATGAATAGTGGCACAAATCATCACTCTATAGTAGAGTATAAAGGCGAGTGGTATATGTTTTATCATAACTCTGATTTGTATTATAGAAATCATCCGGAAGTAGAAAGAAAATTTGGCTGGGGACACAAAGGTAGCCCGCACCCATTTCGCAGATCCATTTGTTTTGATAAATTGATTTACAACGAAGACGGCACCATACAAAATGTAATACCCACAAAATAAATTTCGTCATTTTTGTGAAGTCAGAAAAGTCAATAATATAGTAATTAGTGAGAACCAAAAAATACTTATCTTGCCTTACTATTTATTAAAAAAATTAAATAAAGAACTAAAAGGAGGTTGTCTAAAAAGTAACTTCTAAGTCATATTGAGCTTGTCGAAATATTTTAATCTGCTGACAATCAATATCTGTTTCGACAAGCTCAACATGACAAATTAAACTATAATGACTTTTTAGACAGACTCGGAAAGACTTATGAAAAAACTAGCATTACATTGGAAGATTATTATAGGAATGATTCTCGGAATCATTTTTGGTTTTATTATGAATACCGTTGATGGTGGTAAAGGTTTTGTTTCCGATTGGATTGCACCCTTTGGTACCATTTTCATTAATCTTCTAAAGCTTATTGCAGTGCCTTTAATTCTGGCGTCTCTTATTAAAGGAATTTCAGATTTAAAAGATATCTCAAAAATAAAATCCATGGGTTTACGTACTATTGGTATTTATGTTTTTACAACTTTGGTAGCAATTATTATTGGTTTAACTATTGTAAATACTGTAAAACCAGGAAATGGTATGCCACAAGACACCATTGAGAAAATTAAATTAAAATACGAGAATGATGCTGGTGTAACCGATAAGTTAATGAAAGCATCGGCTCAAAAAGATGCTGGTCCGTTGCAAGCTCTAGTAGATATTTTTCCGAGTAATATTTTTCAATCTTTTGCAGATGCATCAATGTTACAGATTATTTTCTTTGCCTTATTTGTTGGTATTTGTCTATTATTAATTGGCGAAAAGAAAGCAAAACCTTTAGTTAATTTCTTCGATTCACTCAACGAGGTGGTTATGAAAATGGTAGATTTAATCATGCTTTTTGCACCTTATGCGGTGTTTGCATTATTAGCGAATGTTATTATTGCTTTTGATGATCCTGATATTCTAATAAAGCTATTATGGTATGCACTTTGTGTGGTTGGTGGTCTTATTTTAATGATTGTTTTTTACTTGTTTTTAATAAGTGTTTACACAAAAAGATCACCTATGTGGTTTTTACAGCAAATAAGTCCAGCGCAACTTTTAGCGTTTTCAACAAGTAGTAGTGCTGCAACACTTCCTGTAACTATGGAACGTGTAGAGGAGCATTTGGGTGTAGATAAAGAAGTTTCTGGTTTTGTGCTACCTGTTGGTGCAACTGTAAATATGGATGGAACCAGTTTATACCAAGGTATAGCAGCGGTTTTTATTATGCAGGTAATTTGGCCAGAAGGCTTAACATTTACAAATCAACTGGTTATTATTTTAACAGCTTTATTGGCTTCTATTGGTAGTGCAGCTGTACCAAGTGCAGGTATGGTTATGTTGGTAATTGTATTAGAATCTATTGGATTTCCAGCAGAATTATTACCTATTGGTCTAGCACTTATTTTTGCGGTAGACAGACCTCTGGATATGTGTAGAACCGTTGTAAACGTTACAGGCGATGCTACAGTGTCTATGATTGTAGCTAAGTCTTTAGATAAATTACACGACCCACAACCTAAAGAATGGGATGACCATTACGATGAAGTGCGATAAAATATTTAACTTTAACTTCAACCTAAAAATATAAAAATGAACGTTTGTTTTATCATGTATCCATGGCAGGAGATAGATCCGGAAAACGATACAACTTTAGCTTTAATAAAAGAATGTGTTAAACGAAATCATGGTGTAGCTATGTGTACACCAGCAAATTTAACCATTAGAAATAGCGTTACCAATGCTAATTGTATGGTTATTGGCAGAATGGAAAAAACACCAAGTTCATTAAAATCGTTTTATAAAAAAGCCGAATTACGCGAAGAAATGCTTCCGCTTGCTGGTTTCGATGTGATTTTCTTTAGAGCAAATCCGCCTTTAGACCCTATCATGCTAAACTTTTTAGATTCGGTGAAAGACGATGTGTTTATCATGAATTCTTTAGAAGGTATGCGCGAAGCGAATAATAAATTATACACTGCTGCTTTTGGCGATGCGCATAGCAACATTATTCCTGCTACACACGTTTCAAAAAACAAAAACTATCTGATTAAGCAGATTAAAGAATCAAAATCTGATAAAATGATACTAAAACCGCTTAATGGTTTTGGTGGTTCGGGCGTTATTTTAATCGAAAAATCGGCGATGAGTAATATTAATTCCTTACTCGATTTCTATATAAATAGTAGTGGTGACGGAACATCTAATTATGTGATTCTTCAAGATTATATTGAGGGTGCAGACCAAGGCGATGTTAGAATTTTAATGCTCAATGGCGAAGCTGTTGGCGCTATGAAACGTGTACCAGGAAACGACGATCATCGTTCTAATGTTTCTGCTGGAGGGAGCGTTCAAAAACACACCTTATCAAAAGCCGAAAAAGCTTTATGCAAACAAATTGGACCTAAATTAGTAAACGACGGACTCTATTTTGTGGGTATAGATGTGATTGGAGGAAAATTAGTTGAGGTAAATGTAATGTCGCCAGGAGGAATTACGTATATCAATAAAGTTTACAAGCTTAAAAAGAAAATTGAAGAAAAGGTCATCGATTTTTTAGAAATGAAAGTTTTAGATAAGCTTCAAGCGTTTGACAGGCGCGCAAGATTACGTAAAACGGTGCAAGACGCTTAATTAAGTTAATAAGTAATAGTTAAAAACTAACAATATTCAGTTCTCAGTCATTTCGAAATGAGGCACGATTGAGATATCGCACAATTAATTTAGCCGTAAAATGAGCTCAAACATTAACTTAACTTCACCCGCAGTCACAGTAGAATGGCTACACAAGAATTTAAATGCTGAAAACTTAGTGGTTTTAAACGGAACCATTCCAAAAGTTGTTGGAGATAGTTCAAGTGTAAAACAAAATCAAATTGTTGGCGCTCGATTTTTCGATATTAAAAAGAAGTTTAGCGATGTGTCCGCAGAGTTTCCTAATACCTTTCCATCACCAGAGCAATTTCAAAAAGAAGCTCGTGCTTTAGGTATTAATAATGATAGCGCTATTGTGGTTTATGACGATTTAGGTATTTACTCAAGCGCACGCGTTTGGTGGCTGTTTAAAGCCTTTGGTTTCACAAATGTAGCGGTATTAAGTGGCGGATTACCAGCTTGGAAAAAAGCAGGTTACCCAACCGAAAACGCTTCAGAGTATCAAGGCAACACAGGAAATTTTACAGCGAAACTCCATCCTGAGTTCATGAATTTTTTTGATGATGTAAAACAAGCTTCAACAAACAACACTCATAAAATTATTGATGCACGTTCAGAAAACAGATTTAAAGGTATCGAGGCAGAACCCAGAGCAGGCTTACGTTCAGGAACCATTCCAAATTCCATAAATATACCTTTTACAGACTTGTTAGATGATGGCGTTTTAAAGCCAGATGACGCACTAAAAACCATTTTTAATGATGTTGCTCAAAATGACGAACCCATTATTTTCTCTTGCGGTTCAGGTATTACCGCTTGTGTTTTAGCGTTAGGAGCAGAAATTTCTGGATACAAAAACATATCGGTGTATGATGGTTCCTGGACCGAGTGGGGCAGTTTAGTGCCGCATGATATGGAAAACCCAACTACGTGGACAAAAGATGAATTATTAGCCTATATTTTACTGTTTGTGGCGCATTCCGATTTAAATGAAACCTACAAGGAAAAGGAATACATTTTATCGAGAGTTGATAAACAGGTGTTTACAAGGGTTTATGAACAGTTTGAAAAAGACAACGATTACCAAAGCATACAACATATTGTAGAAGCTGTAAAAACGCATGATTATTACAGAAACGATTTGGCAGATTTGTTTGCAGACATTAAACTTATGGCGTTTGCGGATGGCGAAATGGATGAGATGGAAAACATGGTGTACACCAACCTTAAAAAGATTTTAAAGTAATATGGAGTGCTTATCTGTTTCAGAAATTATTAAAAAAATAGAAGCCGAAGATATTTTTGAAGCTGTGGCTTCAGATTATTCGTTTACCATAAAAATTGATGCCTATGTGCCTTATGCCTGTGGTGCTGTGCATGACGGTCATCAATTTAGAAAAGAACTTTGGGAGAATTGCATACACACAGCTTACGAGCGTTGGTACGAAGAAGACCCGGAAACTAAAAACATGGTTAAATCGCATCCCATTGTTATTGCAGGTTGCGATTCGCGGTTTGAATACGATTTAAACCGAACACCAGAAGAAGCTGTTTTTGATACCGCTTGGGGCAAACAGTTGTGGCACAAACCACTTTCTGAAGCCATGAAAGCCAAAAGTCTTCAAAAACATGCTAACTTTTACAAAGTTGTGCATGCCTTAATTAAAACCTTAGAATCTAAATTTGGCTTTTGTACCGTTTACGATATGCATAGCTATAACTGGAAACGTTGGGATAGGGAAGTGCCTACTTGGAATTTAGGCACCAGCAATATTGATAACGCACGTTTTGGTGATGTTGTAGAAAGTTGGCGACAAAGCCTTTCGGAAATTAAGTTTCCAAACGGGATTAAATCTACCTCATTAGTAAACGACACTTTTCAAGGCAACGGATATTTTTTAAAATATATTACCCAGAACTTTAAAAATACCTTAGTTTTGGCAACCGAAATAGCCAAAGTGTATTGCGATGAATATGAGCAAATTATATTCCGAGAAGTGGTGACAGCGGTTGAGAAAGCATTAATCACGCGTATTCCAGAGCATGCAGCACAGGTGTACGACAGATTTAAAAGTTAGAAAACATGAAGACTGATAATAATGTGGCTACCAAAGCACTTTTAGAAATAGATAAAAACATAGATGCGCTTGTAAAGCAAATAGAGCTTTTAAGCTATGTAAATCCAACCAATATTGAAGAAGAGAAAACCCGCTTTTTTTCATCTAAATACTTAACTGATCCGGTTTTTAAGTATCCAACAATTAATTTTGATAAGTTTAAACTACACCGTAAGTTATTTACGCAGCCTTTAGAGCAAATTGATGATGCCGAAATCAAGAATTTGTATGAGGATATTATTTATGCCTATTCTGGGTTAATACAGTGTATAGAAACCATTGGCAGCGGTAAAAAGTTTTATTACAACTGCTTGCGTTGTTTTGGTACACCTACCGAAAATGATGTGGAGAATGCTAAGTTTATTCTGCATTTTGAAGATGAAAACAAAGATATTCCGGTATTTCAACCTAAATACAGCGCTACAGAAGCCGAAGTGTTTTTTAAAGATTTTTCTAAGAAATACGATTTTAGCTATAGCATAAAACAGAGTGATAAAATGTCGGCCATTGCTATGGTATTAAACAACATACAAACCTTGGTGTTAAATTCGCATTACACCTATTCTGATAATGAAATTGCGGTATTAACCAATCATGAAATTGGTGTGCACATGGTAACCACTATGAATGGTATGTTGCACCCGTTACGCATTTTTTCTCATGGCTTCCCTAATAACGAAGAAACCCAAGAAGGATTAGCGGTTTTTGCAGAGTATATGAGCAATAATTTAACCGTTACACGCTTAAAAGAATTGGCGTATCGTGTAATTGCGGTAGATAGTTTAGCCAAAGGCTACTCGTTTTCCAGAACCTTTAGGATGTTGCACAACCAATACGATTTAGAGCGCGAAGAAGCGTTTTATATTACCGTAAGAGCGCATAGAGGTGGCGGTTTTACAAAAGACTATTTGTATTTAACAGGCCTTAAAAAGATTTACGATTACTACCATTCTGGTAAAGATTTAAGCTTACTGCTTACAGGTAAAGTAACCTTGGAGTATGCAGATGAAATACAATCTTTAATTAAAAAAGAATTAGCGTTACCAGCAAAACACATTACTGATGCGTATGCTGAAAATAAAAACACCAATAAAACGGTAGATTTTATTTTAAGGAGTTTAAAGTAGTATTATTCATTGGTTAAAAACAAAAGTGATGCGTTATTTATAGACGGTATTACTATCTTACTATTTTAATACTTATCCATAGTATCCCAAATCTTAAACATAACTTCATGGCTATTTTCTTTTTTAGAATCTGTGTTAGCAATAAATATTCTTCCTTTTTTGGTTTCTGTATTAATAAATAACATGGTGTTTGTTCCTGGGTCACCACCGCTATGACCAACGACATTATATGATAATTCTTTTTCAGTAAAAATACCTACATTATAATTTTTTTTATTTTCAAAAGCACTTTCATTTAATTGAGATTTGAAAAACTCTTTATAACTATCAGAACTTAAGATAGCACCATTACCAGAATACCCTTTTATTAAATCAAATAGAAATTTTCCTAAATCTGTGCTAGAGCAAATGAGACCACCATCTGGATAAGAAAGGATTTTATAGTAAGGCAACTCTAAGTCATCATAATATAATTTTGAATAGTTAGTACTATCTACATCTTCGAAAAACCAACTTGTTGAAGACATTTTTAATGGTTTAAAAATATGTTCTTTGGTAAACTCATTAAAAGGTTTGTTTGCAGCTAATTCTATAATTAAAGCACATAAAGCTGCTCCTATATTAGTATATTCAAAAATTTCTCCTGGTTTTTTATTTGAAAAAGTAGAAGCATTGTAAAACACTTCATCTTTTTTTAAAAGTTTAGTTAAATAATCTTTTAATGGCATCCAGTCTTCTGATGGATTTTGATAATACAATTCATACCTTTTAAGATTTTCATCAATAGAGACATCATCTTTATTGATATAACAGGTTTCCATATAAATATCGGTATCAACAATAGAACTTGTATGTGTAGCTAATTGCCTAATAGTAATTAATTCATCTAGATAATTTGGGTTTACAACATTAAACGGTAAATACTTATTGATTGGGTCATCTAATTTAAGAACACCCATATCTTGAGCTTTTAAAAGTGCCATACCAATAAACATTTTGGAAACTGAAGCGATATTAATAATAGTATTTTTAGTATATTTTTTCTTTGTGACTCTATCAGAATACCCAAACCCTTGATTATAGATAATTCCTGTGCTATCTACTACAGTAGCTGAAAACCCATTAAATATGCCAATATTATACAAACTGTCCATTTCTTTATCTATAGCATTGGTTGCTGCATAATTCGTTTTTTCATTCTTGCTCTTTTGGCAAGAGTAGCATAAGATTAAGGCTAAAATAAGTGCTATGTTTTTCATTTACTTTTATTTAATTTGTGTTTCTGTACTTATTGATAAGGGTTAAGATATAAATTTGTTCCGATACTTCGTTGCAACACGTTAATTTTCTTTTTCGTAGAAATCGAGTGCTTTTAAATACTTTAAGCCGCCAGTTTTAGTTTGGTCGTGTATAAAACCGTTTAATTCTGGGTGATTTTCATCAATCCAACTTAATAGTTTATTTCTGTTCTTACTAAATACCGTATCATTAAATACAGCGTAATCGGTTATTTCTACACTTTTTATTTTGCCTTCGGTAAAGGTGATGACTTCATTAGTTACAATAGGTGCTTCATGAAGAAATAGTATTCTTTTGTCTTTTTTAGAAATTCTTGCTTTAACTACGCCATTTTCTTCTTCAATTTTAAGAATAGTGTATTGAGGTTTAAAAACTGAGTCCCATTTTAATAGCTCAATAAAATCATTTTGTGAAAAAGTCTTTTTGTAACTCCCTTCTTTAGTCCGGATGCTATCTTTTATTAATAAAGGGATTGTTGAATAGTTGTAATTATTTAAAACGGTATAAAAATCCTTTGCGATTTCAATGTTGTTAATCTGTTTTTCAGAGTTTTTACAGGACATAAAGCCCATAATCAAGAACAATGTTAGTATAATAATTTTATTCATTTATGTTTTTTTTCGAAAGTGATACAGTTTTTAGGTTATGATTTGGTTAGAACGAGTCATTAATCTTTAGGTGTTGCGCTTATCGTGATTGTGTATAGTTAGTTGCGTGGTTAAACACCTAATTTAGCAAATAAATCACAGATAGAATATTCCGCAGGAATGTTCGTAAGTCGGCAGTGACCAATCAATTAATTATACACGGTGTTAGAAAAAGTTATTTTTTATCATCCGTTTTATTTTGACGTTTTAGCTTTTTCAAAAATTTATCGCCCTCTAATTTTTTTTCTGCATCCATATATCTTTGATATTTGAAATACCAAAAAATCATACCTGAGAAAAACAGAATCGTTCCTGTCAAATTCATAACAATAAAAAGCCAACCTCGATTGGTTAGTTTCATCCATCCAGAGAAATCTTCAAGGTTTCTATTGGCTTCAGTAACCTTTTCATTGTATTTGTTGGCTAGTTCCGCTTTTTCATATTCAAGTCTTTTTTTGTCCTCAAGCAATTTATTAAGAAACGTACTGTCTACACTTATTGAGTCTTTTTCTTCGCGTTGATATATTCTTTTTCTTTTTTCAATAAAAGAATCAGTTGAAATCATATCACTTTTTATTATAGATAATTCCGCTTCGTCTGAAATTATGCTAGAACCTAATCTAAATGCTTCTTTGTCGACTTGAAATTTCCATATTTGAGAAAAAACCAGAATTGTTAATCCAAATATTGAAATAAATTTATAAAGATTATCAGTTGGTAAACTAGGAAAATTCATTGGCTAGGTTTTTTTTCATAATTTTTGCTAACGATCAGATATGAATATGTTTCAATGATTCATATCCACTGGTAAGCTAATTTAAAATTTTATTGTCAGAAAACACATAAGTACTTCTACGTAATTGTTAAGAGTTATAAACATAAAAAACACCGCACTAAAAATAGGTGAGGTGTTTATCGGGTTTGCATAAAAAACTATTTTTATTTGTAATGGTATTACAGTACGTCTATTTCATGTTATAAGGAATATAGTCTTCCCAATACCAAGGCGTGTATGTATCTGCAATTCCTAATGCTAATACATCCTTAAAGATACTTTCGGCATTATCACTATTAGACATTAAAAGTATACCAATACGCTTTTCAGGAAATATAATTGAATAGTGCTGGAAGCCTTCGCCATGACCTTCTTTAAAATAACCATCACCATATGGCGATTTTAATAAACCCCAACCTAAACCGTAACTTAAAGCTATACTATCGTTGGCATTTGTTTTTTCCATGGCTTCTTGCCCAAATTGTTTCTTTGAAGTAATGCGAATATTGGGTGTAAACATTAAATTAGTTACATTAGAGTTTTGTGAGCTCAATGCCATTATTTTTGATAGAAATTTTGAATAATCAACGGGCGTTGTCTCCATAGAACCTGCAGCTCCAGCGTCATCTTCGGTGTCTTTATCAATTACTTTTTGTGCTGTTGTGTGCCCATAACAATACTTGTTTTCAAAACGCTCGCGCCATATATAGCTCGTCATATCCATACCTAAAGGCTCGAAAACACGTTCTTTAGCCAATTGCTCTAGCCCGATTCCTGTGATTTTTTCAACGACTATTTGTAGCAATCTAATGCCTTCTCCAGAATAACTATACTCGGTTCCGGGGTCAAAATAAAAATGAATTGTTTCTACCTCTGGTTGAAATTGGTTGGTTCTGCTAATCCATCTCCAATTAGGAAAACCTGTGGTATGCGATAAACACATTCGTGCGGTTATATCTTTATATCGGTCATCATTTTCAAGATTTCCAAAACCTCGCCATGTTCTATCAAATTCCATTTTAGGAAGAGGAATATCTAAATAGTCTTGTAAAGGTTTATCGAGGTCTATAATACCTTCGTTAGCCAGTTGCGCAACTATATAACCAAAAACAGATTTACTTAAAGAAGCGCCATAGAATACGTGGTTAATATTTAAACTATCTTTTTTATTAAAATTTGAATACCCAAATGCCTTTTGATAGGCAATCGTATCTTGATTAAAAATGGTAACCGTTAATCCTGTTACATTGGCGGTGTCAACAAGAGTTTTAATTTGCTCGTCTAATTGTGTTTCTGATATTGATGAACCATCTATACGTTGAATTTGGTTTGTTTTGATTGTTTTTGAACAGCCTACAAGCGTGCAAAGTATAATGATGGTAGTTAAATATTTCATATTATTCTTCTACACGTTTACCTGTAAGTTCTTGCCCACCTTGAAAAAGCGTTACACTTTCTACAATGCCAGCGTCGTTTTTATTAAAAGTAAGTTGTGCATTTACCACTTTTAGGTAAAACTCATGTTCTGTTTTCGGGTAAATATCAAACTGTGGTTGCCCTGTGGCTTGTGCTTTCATTTGCTTGTCTTCTTTAGTAATGGTAATTATAAAATTAGGCATAAGCTGGTATTTGCCGACATAGCTTTCTAAAATAGCATCGTTTATAATTATTTCTTTTTCAAATTCGCTTACATCGGCGCCCAGTTTTTTTAATTGCTCTATACCGTTGGTGTTATTAGGGTTCATAGTTACCGAGGTTTTGTAATGTTTAATAGCCAATTCGTTTTGGCCTAAATTCATTAAGGCTTCGGCATAACTATCGTACACGTTAGATGACTTTGGGAAGGCTTCAATATTTAATTTAAATACTTCTGCGGCTTCTTCAGTTTTGTCTTCACCCATAAGCTGGTAGCCAATTCTATTCATTTCACCTTCATTTAAATTATACGTTTTAGAGTCTTTAATGGCGTTATAACGTGCAATTCCTGCTTCAATGCCTTGTTTATGAATAGCATCAAGAAGTTCTGTAGCTACCGATTTTTTAGGCATATCGTAAGGCTTACCATGTAAAATACCGCGTATAGATTGCGTCATTTCGTTTAACGGAGCGCCACCGGTATTGTTTAACAACACCACTAACGATTTATCTTGCGTTGCTCTGGATATATTGGTGTTAAACCCGTTTATACCACCACCATGACCAATGGTGTAAATACTATCGTTGGACGTCCCGATTTTATCGTAGCCAACGCCCCAACCGTAAGCGTATTTTGCATTACCAAAGGCTTGAATGTAGCCTTTAAAATACATATCCATATATTTTTGTGGTAACAGTTTGTTGGTGTACAAAGCTTGATCCCAGAGGTATAAATCTTCTACGGTAGAATACATAGAACCAGCAGCGTAAGGAATGCTCATGTCTAAATATTTGGAGTTTATAAGTTTACCACCTTCTTTTTCGTAGCCAGTGGCTCTGTTTTTTAAAATATCGTCATGATTGTCGTAACCCGTGTCGTTCATGTTAAGTGGTTTAAAAATCTTATCATGAAGCATTTGCTCGTAAGTTTTACCAGATAGTGTTTCAATGATAACACCCAAAAGAAAATAGCCTGAGTTGCTGTAGTTAAAACGTTCTCCAGGTTCGAACTCTAAATCTTTACCTGAAAATTTTTCGGTGAAATCTACCGGTTTGTATGGGTTTCGGCTTTCGTCTTTAAAAAACCCAGGAAAAGACGTGTAGTTTGGTATTCCAGCGGTGTGTGTAAGCAAATGGTGTGTGGTAATTTTGTCGCCCGTAGCTTTTGGGTAATCTGGTAAATAGGTGGTGATTGGCGCTTGTAAGTCTAATTTACCTTCGGCTGCCAATTGCAGAATAAGCATTGCAGTAAATTGTTTGGTAATGGAGCCTAAACGGTGTTTGGTGTTGGATTGGTTAGGAATGTCCCATTCCATATTCGCCATTCCAAATCCTTTTTTAAATACAACTTTGCCTTGATCTGAAACCAAAACGGAGCCGTTAAATTTGCCATATTCCACATATTTGTTGATGAGGTTTTCTATTTGTTCTGCTTTGTTTTGAGCAAAACCAATGCTGCTTATTAGTAGTAATGCTAGTGTTAAAAATCCCATTTTTAATCTAGAGAAGTTTGAATGTGATTTCATATTGTAAATTTTGATTGATTATGGTTTTAAGTTGGACGTACCAAATGGTTGTTTCGTTACAAAAACGAGGTGTAATTATTGCAAGTTATTGAATTTTAGTTAAATAAGGTGGTTTTTTTGTTTTAAGTCATTTCGACCTTAGGGAGAAATCGCATAACAGTAGTTTAGGTAAATGTGATGTCTCAATCGTGCCTCATATCGACATGACTAGTTGTTTTGATTTGGCTGTTTAGGTTGATTTAGTCATTTTAGAAATATTTAAATAAGTGCTTGTTAGATAACTCTAGTCATTTCGAACGAAGAGAGAAATCCCATATCAGTGGTTTCGCAAAACTATGCGATGTCTCAATCGTACCTCATTTCGACATGACTTGTTGGGTTTATTTTGCTCTTTGTGTTTGGTTTAGTCATTTTAGAAATATTTAAATAAGTGCTTGTTAGATAACTTTAGTCATTTTGAACGAAGAGAGAAATCACATAACAGTGGTTTTACAAAACTATGTGATGTCTCAATCGTTCCTCATGTCGACATGACTTGTTGGTAACTTTTGTCATTTAGAACACAATGAAAAATTACATAATACTCAACTAAAAGTAAAATCAACAAAAAAGTTATAATTTTAAGCATGCTACATAATTATTATATTTATATAACTACAAATCAATACAGAACCACACTGTATATAGGCTTTACCAATAACATTCAACGAAGATTATCTCAACATCATTTTGATAGTATTAACGCAAAAAAATCTTTTGCAGGTAAATATGGTTGTGTTTATTTAGTTTATTATGAGGTTTTTGATTTTCCCAAGCAAGCTATTGCAAGAGAGAAAGAACTAAAAAAATGGAGAAGAGAAAAGAAGAATAAATTGATAAGTGATTTTAACCCCAAATGGGAAACGTTAAACAATCAAGTATTTTAAGGTTGTTTATGTCATGTCTCTTCTGGTAGTTATTAAAACAAATTGAAATTAATTAGTCATTTCGACCTTAGGGAGAAATCACATAGCAGTGTTTTAGATAAGTGTGATGTCTCAATCGTGCCTCATTCGACATGACTTGTTGATTTGATTAGGTTGATTAGTTTGATTTAGTCATTTCGAATGCAATGAGAAATCCCATAACAGTGGTTTTACAATGAATATGTGATGTCTCAATCGTTCCTCATTTCGACATGACTTTTAGTAAGCTTTAATATGACTAATTTTTACTCTAAAAATTTACTTTTAAGCTCTGGAGTAGGAATCATACAAGCCGATTTTTTACCAAACCACTTGTAGCGATTTTTAGCTATAACATCGTAAACCCAATTGCGAATAAATGCTGGAACTATAAAAAACACACTCATTAAACTAATAGGAAACCCCAAGTGATACGCAATTTTTAAAGCTGCTGTACTTTTGTAATCGATACCTTTTTCTGGTGAGTACAATAAAATAGAATCTGTTTTTTGGGTATCTATATTGAATTTTTCAATAATGCTTTTACCAACCTCACTTTGTAATGCAGCAAACATAAACCGATTTTTCTTGTCGTGTTTTATAACATATTGCACAGAAGAGTTGCATAGGTTGCAAACCCCATCAAACAGAATTAGCTTTTTATGTTTAGGTAGATTTATCATAAATAGGCTCATAATGACAATGTAAATATACTACTTTACAGATTACTTAAAAAGACATTTAAATCGGTTTCCTTATCTAAATTAAGCTTCTTTTTAAGACGATATTTGCTCTTTAAAACACTTTCTGGTAATACGTTAAGCATCGATGCAATTTCTTTTGTAGATAGGTTCATACGTATAAAAGAAGCGAGTCTTATTTCTTTTTCATTAATGTTGTTATAGATTTCTTTAAGCTTATTATCAAAATTGTTGTGTACTTCAGAGAAATAAGATTTAAAGACTTCCCAATCTTTATCTTCGGCACTTTCTTTTTTAAGCAACATAACTAAACGCCTGAACTCGACTTTAAATAGTTGAGGCGATTGTTTTATTTTTTCCAAATTCTCTTTTAATTCTTGTATAAATGTGCTTTTTTGAACCAAATGAAGCGTTTGCGATGCTAATTCTTTCTTTTTAAAGGCAATTTCCTGTTTGTAAATAGCTTCTTGTTTTTCGCGTTCAATTTTGTTTTTCTTCATACGCTGTTTAAATCCAAAAAACAACAATCCTGAAACTGCAACAAAGGTAAACATACCACCAGCATAAAGCCCTTTACGTAAATTGCTTATTTCAACTTCCTGATTTAAAGTTTCAATCTCTTTTTGTTGTAAAGCAATTTCTGTTTCTTTTTTCTCGGTTTCGTAAATAGTTTTTAGCTCTTCAATTTGTTGCGATTTTGTAGTATTGAATAAGCTATCGTTAAGCTTTTGATAGGATTCTAAATATAAAAGTGCTTCAGAATTATTATTTAAGCTTTGTAAAATCTTAGAACGGTATTTGTAAAGGTCTTTTAAATGCGAGAGTGTACCAATAGATTTGGCTATTTCAATCGCTTTTTGGTTATTATTTAAAGCTTCTAAAAATATATTAGTTTGATAATCAACTTGTGCTAAACCATCATAAGCATTCACTAAACTAAGTTTAAGGTCTTCTTTTTCTGCAATGGTTTTGGCGTCCAGCAATAACTTTTTTGCCTCAGTAAAGTTGTTTTTAATAATTTCTAACTCTGCTTGATTATGTAAAGCATTGGATAGTGATAAATTATCCTCAACTTCTCGCGAATATGAAATGGCTAATTCATAATTTTTTGTTGCATTGTTATAATCTTTTAAATTTTGATAGGAAATACCGAGTGAATTATAAGCATAAGCAGCATACATTTTATCTTCAAAGCGCTCATAAATTTCTATAGCTTGGTTAAAATAATCTATTGATGCCTCATGATTTCCAAGTCCACTTTCAATATCGCCAATTTGTTTTAAAACATCAGCTTTTCTAGTTTCGTGGTTTATATCTTCAAAGCATTTTAGCGCTTTAAACGCCTCGATAAGTGCAATTTTATAATTACCTTTTTCTATATAAATATTGGATAAGGCATTGTGCTGTGCGCCTATAAATTTTGTTTTTAAATCGCCTTCCTTTTCATGCGTTTTTATTAGCTCTAGAGTTTCTTTAGATATTTTTATTGCGCCATCTAAGTCGCCTTTTAATCTTGTGATATCTGATAACGAATGATTTACAAATATGATTCCTCTGGTTTGGTTAATTTCTGTAAACATGGTTTTTGCTTTTTCGTAATAGAATAGGGCAGAATCGTTTTCACTTCTATTACCATGATAATTTCCCAAATGCATATTGCCAACAGCTATACCTTTTTTGTAGTCTATTTTTTTTGAAATATCCAATTCCATGTGAGCATACATTTTAGCTTCTTCGGGTTTAGAAAACATCAGTTTTTCATGAAGTTTGGTAAGGATAATAACTTTTAAAGAATCGTCCTTTTTATGCTGTTTAAGTTCAGTTCTTAAACTATCTATCAGTTTTGTGTTTTGAGCAACTGCAGTTTCATTTATAAAAATGAAAGCAATAAAAATTGCAAGTAGATTTCTCATAATATTTGTTAATTAGCTGGTACTAAGATAAATATTATAAGCGTTCGAAATGTAGGTTGGTATCGTTTAGAAAAGTTGTGTCGTCCTCTGTTTGTCTATTTATAATTAGATTTTAAAACAATAGACTTGAATTTAAATAATTGAAAATCAGTTATTTAAAAATACACTCTTACTGTTAGAATTGCTGTTGTCCTGATTAAGTGATGAAGCCATTAAAATGGAATGTCCCCTTTTTGTCCACCTAAAATTTAGAGGTTAATGTTACTTTTTTACAGCTTCAACCAGTTCTAATTGCTCTAAACTAACATTTGTGGTAAACATACCGTAGTTAACAACGGCTTTGTTTTTTTCAATCTTGTCTATACTACCAATAGCTCGTCCATCTTCCATACGTACGTGATCACCAACTTTTAAAACAGGTTTTGGTTTTGGAGGTTGTTTAGCTTTAAGTGCTTTCTCGGTCTTTTTCTTTTTTCTAATGACTTCAACCTTCTTTTCAATCTCTTGTTTTACCTGTTTTTCTTTAGCTTTTTCTTGCTTTTTTAGTTTAGCTGAAACTTTTTTACGTTTAGAGTTTTCAATTTGAACAAGTTTAAATAACTCGCCCATAAGTTCGCGTTTTTGCTTGTTGTTAAAGTATTTTTCGGCAAGGTCGTTTACTTTTTGTCCTAGGTAAATGAGTCTTTGGTTGCTGTCGTACAACTCTTGATAGCTTTCTAACTTCTTTTGAATTTTTAAATTAATTTCCTCAAGTTTATCGGCCTCTTCAAGTTTCTTCTTTTCATTCTGTTTTAAAGACTGTCCTGTTTTTTCTAGTCTGGAACGTTCTTTTTGAAGTTTAGCAATAGTAGCATCAAAACGTACTTTACTGCGTTCAATCTTCTTTTTAGCACGATTAATCAAACTATAAGGAATACCGTTTTTCTGTGCCACTTCAAAAGTAAAACTACTTCCGGCTTGACCGATAACGAGTTTAAAAAGTGGTTCTAAAGTACGCTCATCAAACAACATATTGGCATTAAGCATATATGGTAACTCGTTTGCTAATATTTTTAGGTTGGAGTAGTGCGTTGTTATAATGCCAAAGGCTTCACGATGGTAAAATTCTTCTAAAAAGGTTTCAGCTAAAGCGCCACCAAGCTCAGGATCACTACCTGTACCAAATTCATCAATTAAAAAAAGTGTGTTTTTATTACACTTTTTCAAGAAGTAATTCATCTGCTTTAAACGATAGCTATAGGTGCTTAAGTGGTTTTCTATAGATTGATTATCACCAATATCGCTTAAAATTCTATCAAATAAACACACTTTACTACGTTCATGAACAGGAATTAATATACCACTTTGTAACATGACTTGCAGTAAACCAACTGTTTTAAGAGTAATACTTTTTCCACCAGCATTAGGTCCAGAAATAACAATTATTCTACTATCTTGTTTGAGTTCTATAGTCTGCGGAAAGGTTTTTTCTTTCTTTTCTAAGTTATTTAAGTAGAGCAGTGGGTGATAAGCGTCTCGTAAAAACATGCTTTTTTCTTCTGAAAATTCCGGAAGAATAGCATTCATAGATTTGGCGTATTTCGCTTTCGCAGAAATCACATCTATATCAATTAAAAAGGATTGATAGTCATGAAGTAAAGGTAAAAACGGACGAATAAAATTGGTTACTTCTTTTAAAATTCTAATAACTTCCTCTTGTTCTTCGTATTCTAGATTATTGAGCTCTCTTGAGTATTGAAGCGTGGTTTCTGGTTCTATGTAAACAATACTACCAGTTTTACTACCACCCATTATGGCTCCTTTAACCTTACGACGATACATAGCTTTTACCGCTAAAACCCGTTTGTTATCTACCACAGACTCTCGAATATCATCTAAATATTCAAGATTATGATAGGTGTTTAAAGCGCTCGTAAAACTTGCATTTATTTTACCTTTAATTTTGTTTATAGATTGCCTTAATTCTAATAAAAGCGACGATGCATTGTCTTTAATATCTCCAAAACGGTCAACATTACCATCTACTTTTTCAATAATTACTTTGGTAACCTCTATATGAGATGCGTAGCTATAAAGGTTTGGGTAATATTCTTCAAATTTCTTTAAAAATGTTACAATATCATTAACGGTTAACGACATTGACACAATTTTTTTTAAACCATGAACTTCTAAATAAGTATTTTCAATACGTAATAACTTTAATTCTTTAGTTATAGGGTCAAAACCATGATTTGGTATTCTATTATCGTTATAAAATGAGGAGAGATATTCGTTGGTTAATTTTAAAGCAATATTAAGGTCTTCCTTTGTTTTATAAGGAGAAATTTGTAATGCTTTTTCATTTCCTAAAGGCGTTACACAATGTTCGCTTACTTGTTGTAAAACCGTTTGAAACTCTAAATCTTGTAATGTTTTTTCGTGAATATGAATCATTCGTATTTTATAGCATCTTGATAAAAGAAATGCAAAGTTAAACATTCTAATTAAGAAGTTTTACACTGTTAAAGTGTTCTTAATAATTAGTTAATTAACAGTGTTATGATATTGTTTAACAAAACCCTAACAAAGTGGTGTTTAATTTGTATTACTTTTAAATAAGTCAATAAGCATCTATCAAACTACAAACAGTTAAATAGCTCAATCATTAAATATGATTGGGCTTTTTAGCTTATATAATTCCAGATATTCTTGTATTTACTTAATCGTTTGTAAGTATTTAAAATCACTTTGTTATCGGGAAGCGATAGTGTTGGATCTATTTTTAAAATATGTTTTGCGTGATATCTGGCATGTTCAAGAATGTTATTATCCTTGATGATGTCGGCTATTTTTAAGTTTAATACACCACTTTGCTGTGTACCCATAATATCTCCGGGTCCGCGTAAACGTAAATCTACTTCGGCAATTTCAAAACCATCATTGGTTCTAACCATGGTTTCTAAGCGGGTTTTACTATCGTTACTTAATTTATGCCCGGTCATTAGAATACAATAGCTTTGTTCGGCACCACGACCCACACGACCTCGTAATTGGTGTAATTGCGATAAACCAAAACGTTCTGCACTTTCAATAATCATTACAGATGCATTTGGTACATTTACACCAACTTCAATAACCGTTGTGGCAACCATAATTTGTGTTTCACCTTTAACAAAGCGCTGCATTTCATATTCTTTATCGGCAGGTTTCATTTTTCCATGAACAATAGAGATTTGGTATTCTGGCATAGGAAAGTCTCTGGCAATACTTTCATAGCCATCCATTAAATCTTTATAATCCATAGATTCGCTTTCTTGAATTAACGGATAAACAATGTATACTTGTCTGCCTTTTTTTATTTCATCTCGAATAAACCTGAAAACATTTAGTCTGTTTTTATCATAGCGATGCACTGTTTTAATCGATTTCCTTCCTGGTGGTAATTCATCAATTACAGAGATATCCAAGTCGCCATAAACAGACATGGCTAAGGTTCGTGGAATAGGAGTAGCGGTCATGACTAAAACATGTGGAGGGATAAAAGCCCCACCAACCTCCCCGGAAGAACTTCCTTTATGCCATAATTTACTTCTTTGTGCGACTCCAAATCGATGTTGTTCGTCTATTATTGCAAGCCCTAAATTTTTAAATTTCACCTTATCTTCAAGTAAAGCATGAGTACCAATTAGTATTTGTAATTCGCCATTTTCTAAAGATTCATGAATTTTTTTTCTTTCTGAAGTTTTACTTGAACCTGTTAGTAGTGAAATGCTGATATTCAAATTATTACACATTTCTAACAATCCGTTATAGTGCTGAACTGACAAAATTTCAGTCGGAGCCATTAAACAGGCTTGAAAACCATTGTCAAGTGCTATTAACATTGACATTAGGGCGACTATGGTCTTGCCAGAACCTACATCGCCTTGTAAAAGCCTATTCATTTGTGCATTACTGCCCAAATCGGCACGAATTTCTTTTAAAACACGTTTCTGTGCATGGGTTAATTCAAAGGGTAAATGTTCATTAAAAAAGGTGTTAAAATAGTCACCAACTTTTTCAAATGGAAAGCCTTTAATTTTTGATTTATGAATTAAATTTTTAATAATTAACTGCAGCTGAATATAAAATAATTCTTCAAATTTTAATCGAAATTGAGCTTTAGCAAGTAACTCTTGACTCTTTGGAAAATGAATGTTGAATAACGCAGAACTTTTGTTTATTAATTTTAATTCTGCTCTTAGACCTTCTGATAAGGTCTCGGTATATTTTCCTCCAGTTTCAATAAACAGTTGTTCCATGATTTTAATAATCACTCTGTTTGAAATACCTTTATTCGATAATTTTTCTGTTGAAGGATAAATAGGCTGCATCGCAGAACGAATACTTTTTTTGTGGTCTTCAAATAATTCTAATTCAGGATGTGGCATATTGTATTTACCACTAAACCAATTGGTTTTTCCAAAGGCTACATAAGGTTTGTTTAATCTTAGGTTTTCGCGAATCCATTTTTGTCCTCTAAACCATACCAATTCCATCGTACCGGTATCATCTTGAAAAGTAGCTACTAAGCGTTTTCCACGCTTTTGAGCCACCTCTTTAAATTCAATTATTTTACCAATTACTTGTACGTCGGCATTATTTTGTTGCAGTTGATTGATTTTGTAATACTGAGTTCTGTCGATGTAACGATTTGGAAATAAATTAATTAAATCTTGATAGGTGTGAATACCTAACTCTTTACGAAGCAAATCGGCTCTATTTGGGCCAACACCTTTTAAGTAATCTATGGGAGTTTGAAGATTGGTATTCATAATTAACGAATATAAATTTAATAATTGAAATTATTATTTAAAAGGATAATGACTTTGTTAAAGATAAATTGTTAATAAAAAATTATAAGTTGAAACCCCTCAATTTTATTGGGTTAAGTGCCTGTTTTAAAATGCAGCTACGGGTTTTCCGCAATTCAAATTTGATCATTAGTTATAAATTTAGGCCAATTCAATTTTATTAAATTTTAAGCATAACTTTTTTAACATTAACTACATGAAAATTAAAAAACTACTATTTTGTTTTACCCTCTTTCTTATTCCTTTTCTGGGTATTTCACAAATTCCATCTTATTACAATGATGTGAATTTAAACCAAACCGGACAATCTTTACAAGATGAGTTGGCTACAAAAATAATAAGTACACACGCCACTTTTTTATCATACACACCCGGTGTTTGGGACGCCTTAAAGCAAACAGATTTAGATCCCAATGATAATAGCAAAGTGTTATTGATTTATGGATATAATGATAATGATGGTGATCCTAAATCAGACAGAACTAGAGGTGTTAATATGAACGGAGGAAATGTGGGTGATTGGAATAGAGAGCATGTTTATGCAAAATCGTTAGGGAATCCGAATTTAGGAACTTCAGGCCCTGGAGCTGATGCACATCATTTAAGACCATCAGACACACAATGGAATTCTACAAGAAGCAACAGAAAATTTACAGATGGCTCTGGTAATGCAGGGATTGTTGGAAGTTTTTGGTATCCAGGGGACGAATGGAAAGGTGATGTTGCACGAATGATGATGTACATGTATTTACGATACGGAAGCCAATGTTTACCTGTAAATGTAGGTGAAGGCAATCCTGTAAGTGGAGATGCAAATATGATTGATTTATTTCTACAATGGAATGTTGAAGATCCTGTTTCTGCTTTTGAAGATCAAAGAAATCCAATTTTAGAAAATATTCAAGGTAATAGAAACCCATTTATTGATAATCCAGCTTTTGCAACGCAAATTTGGGGAGGACCACAAGCTGAAGATAGATTTGGTTCAGCGCCTAGTGATACTGATGCACCTTCTGTACCAGCGAATTTAGTCGCTTCAAATATTTTAGAAACTACTATTGATTTGTCTTGGGCAGCATCAACAGATAACGTTGGTGTAATAGCTTATGATATCTATGAATCAGGTTCATATTTTACAACAGTAAGTTCAACAAGTTATCAAGCTACTGGTTTAACTGCAAGTACATCATATTCATTTGTAGTATATGCAAGAGATGCTGCTGGAAATGTTTCTGGAGCAAGTAATACAGTAACCGAAACAACAAATGCACCATCTGGTGATACTGAAGCTCCAACGGCACCAACTAGTTTATCGGCTTCAAATATTACTCAAACAACAGTTAATTTATCTTGGATAGCCTCAACAGATAATGTTGGAGTTGTTGCTTATGATGTTTTTGTTGACGGTATTTTAAATCAGAGTTCAGCAAATACAAGTATAACAGTTTCAGGATTGGTTTCAAATACATCATATGCGTTTACAGTTTATGCAAAAGATGCAGCAGGAAACACATCAGGGGCAAGTAATACTGTTAATGCTACTACATTAGAAAGTACAGGAGGTGGAACTACAAGCGAATTATTAATTTCGGAATATGTAGAAGGAAGTTCAAATAATAAAGCGATAGAAATAGCAAATTTTACAGGAGCAAGTGTAGATTTATCTAGTTATACTTTAAAACGAAATGTAAATGGCGGAAGTACTTGGGGGGCAGCTTATAATTTATCTGGAGTAATTGCTAACCAAAGTGTATATGTTGTGGCTAATAATTCTGCAACTACAGCGATAATTAACGTTGCCGATGCTACAACCACAGCAGATGCCTTAATTTTTAATGGAAACGACCCTGTGGGATTATTTAAAAACGATATGTTAATTGATGTTGTTGGCGTATTTAATAACGGTACAGCAAACTTTGCGGCAAACACAACTTTAAGAAGAAAAAGTAGTGTTTCAAATCCATCAACAACCTACACGGTATCAGAATGGGATTCTTATGCTACAGATACATTTGACGGATTGGGAAGTCATACCATTGATGGTGGAGGAAGTGTAAGTGATACAGAAGCTCCAACTGCTCCAATAAATGTAGCTTTATCTAATATTACAGAAACAACAATAGGTGTAACTTGGACAGCATCTACCGATAATGTAGGTGTTACCGGGTACAGTGTTTATGTAGATGGAATTTTAAACCAGAGTACAGCAAATACAAATGCAATAGTTACAGGTTTAACAGTAAATACATCATACTCGATAACGGTTTACGCAACTGATGCAGCTGGAAATGTTTCAGTATCTAGTGCATCGGTAAATGGAACAACACTAGATTTAACAGCGCCATCTACACCAGTAAATCTATCAGCAACAAATATTACCCAAACAACAGTTGATTTATCTTGGACAGCCTCAACAGATAATGTTGGAGTTGTAGCTTATGATGTTTTTGTTGACGGTATTTTAAATCAGAGTTCAGTAAATACAAGTATAACAGTTTCAGGATTGGTTTCAAACACATCATATGCATTTACAGTTTATGCAAAAGATGCAGCAGGAAACACATCAGGAGCAAGTACCACAGTTAATGCTACTACATTAGAAAACACAGGAGGTGGAACTACAAGCGAATTATTAATTTCAGAATATGTAGAAGGAAGTTCAAATAATAAAGCGATAGAAATAGCAAACTTTACAGGAGCAAGCGTAAATTTATCTGGTTATTCATTAAAACGAAATGTTAATGGCGGAAGTACTTGGGGTGCAGCTTATAACTTATCTGGAGTTATAGCTAACCAAAGCGTATTTGTTGTAGCAAATACTTCTGCAACCACTACAATAACTAACATTGCTAATGTAACCACTACGGCAGATGCCTTAATTTTTAATGGAAATGATCCAGTAGGATTATTTAAAAACGACGTATTAATTGATGTTGTAGGCATATTTAATAATGGTACAGCAAACTTTGCTGCAGATACAACTTTAAGAAGAAAAAGTAGTGTTTCAAATCCATCAACAACATATTCGGTATCAGAATGGGATTCTTATGCAACAGATACTTTTGACGGATTAGGAAGTCATTCCGTTGAGGGAACAACTGGTCCAGAAGTATTGCATGAAGCTTACTTTGAGTCTGGTTGGGATAATTGGTCAGACGGCGGAAGTGATTGTGCTCGTTATTCAGGGTCGCGTTCATTTGAAGGCAATTATTCTATTCGATTAAGAGATGATTCAAGTTCTTCTATTATGACCTCAGAAACTTTTGATTTAACAGGGTATAATTCGGTTGATTTTGAATTCAATTTTTATGCTTATAGCATGGAAACCGGTGAAGATTTCTTTGTGAAATATTACAATGGAAGTTCATGGGTTGATATTGCAAACTATGTAAGTGGAACAGATTTTAATAACAACAATTTCTATGCAGCTTCAATAACTTTAGACAGCGCCTCATATAACTTCAACAGTAATTCACAATTCAGAATTCAATGTGATGCTTCAAGTAATTCAGATTATATTTATATAGATCAAATCACTATTATAGGTAATGGAGGTGTATTTGCTAAATCTGGTTCAAGCAAGACGAATAAAGACCATAATTCTTTAAACTACATTAGCTTTAAGGATACGTCTTCTGAAGGTTTGCTTGATGAGTTTTCAGTATACCCAAATCCAGTTTCTGGTAGTATTTTAAATATACATGCAGATTCAGATTTTGTTAATTATAGAATAGTAAATCTTTTAGGACAAAGCGTAAAATCTGGCGTTTTAAATAACGAAATAATTACGGTAGATTCACTAAAATCTGGCATGTATGTTATTGAATTATCAGATGGAGAAGAAAAAGTAGCTAAGAAGTTTGTAAAACAATAGCACATATTTTAAATATTTATTAAAGCCGGGTTTAACTCGGCTTTTTTATTTATATTTCTTTTTTGATAATAGTTTATGAAGCTACTTTTTAAATGTTTAATGGTTTGTTTTAGTGTTTTTGTAAATGCTCAACAAACTGAATATGTAGATTTTAAAAAGGTTAAATCTGTAATTCTTTTTAATCAAATTAATGTAGATAGTACAGTTTTTAATTCTTATGAAATTAAGTTTGATATTTTAAAAAACACAGATTCTATTTATTTAGATGCTATTAACATGAAGTTTCAAAATGTTGCATTGAATGAAAAATCGATAAACTATAAAAATGATGGTAAATCGCTTATTATTTATAATGATTTTGAAGCATCTACAAGTTATAAGCTTAATTTTCTGTTTTTTGCCTCGCCCAAAAAGGCTATGTATTTTATTGATTGGGATAATGAAGGAGGTAATAAACAAATTTGGACACAAGGTCAAGGAAAATACACCAGTAATTGGCTCCCTAGTTTAGATGATACAAACGATAAAATAGAATTCGATTTAACTTATGTTGCACCAAAAGGGTATGAGGTAATTTCTAATGGTAAAATGGTGTCAAAAACAGAAAACCCAAGTTACAATTTGTGGGAATTTGATATGGAACAACCAATGTCTAGCTACTTAGTTGCTGTGGCTGTTGGTAAATATGATAAGAAAGTAGAATACTCAAAAAACGGTATTCCTTTAGAAATGTATTATTACCCAGAAGATTCATTAAAATTTGAACCTACATATCGTTATACCAAACGCATGTTTGATTTTTTAGAAGAAGAAATAGGAGTGCCTTATCCTTGGCAAAATTATAAACAAGTTCCGGTAAAAGATTTTCTGTACGCAGGTATGGAAAACACAAGCGTAACTATTTTTACAGATAGTTTTGTAATAGATTCCATTGCTTTCGTAGATAAAAATTATGTAAATGTTAATGCACATGAATTGGCACATCAATGGTTTGGAGATTTGGTTACAGCAAAAAGTGGAGAGCACCATTGGTTACAAGAAGGTTTTGCGACCTATTATGCTTTGTTGGCAGAACGTGAGGTGTTTGGAGAAGATTATTACTATTGGCGATTATATGAATATGCGCAAGAATTATTAGAACAAGATAAAGCAGGAGGAAGCACCTCTTTGTTAAACCCTAAATCGAGCAGTACAACGTTTTATAAAAAAGGTGCTTGGGTTTTACATATCTTACGTGAAAAAGTAGGAGATGAGGCGTTTAAAAAAGCTGTAAAAACCTATTTGGAAAAGCATCAGTTTGCAACTGTTGAAACCAATGATTTTATAGTTGAGGTTGAAAAGGCTAGCGGACAGGATTTGAGTGAATTTGTTCAAAAATTTTTAATCGATTCTGAGTTCTTCAATGTTTATTTAATGAAGAAAGCATTGACAATGTCAATTGTTGAAAAGATGAAAAGAAATACGTTGAGTTGCAAAACTCGTTTTGAAAAGTCTAAAACAAATATAAATTGGAGTAATACGTATCCTAGAATTGATGGTTTTTCAAGGGTTATGGCTTTTAGAGAATTGTTTAGGGATTCAATTATTAATAAAAACAAACTTATTAAATCTGTTTTAAGTTCTAACGATATTAAAGTTAGGCAAGAAGTTGCAAAAACCTTAACCGATATACCTTTAGAATTAAAAACAGATTACGAATCCCTTTTAAATGACAAATCATATATAACCATTGAAGCTGCTTTATTCAACTTATGGAAAAACTTTCCACAAGAGCGACATAAATACTTTAATAAAACGAAAGATATTCAAGGGTTTAGTGATAAAAATGTACGTATGCTTTGGTTGGCTTTAGCATTAATTACAGAAGATTTTGAGCCTGAAAATAAAAAACAATTTTTTGATGAACTCACAGATTACACGAGCCCTAAATATGGTTTTGAAGTTCGTCAAAATGCCTTTCAATATCTAAGTCAAATTCAAGCTTGTAATGAAGTATGTAAAGACAATTTACAACAAGCCACTAAACATCATAACTGGCGGTTTTCTAAATTTGCTAAAGCGTTAATAAAATCAATGTAATGAGAGCATTAGTTATTTCAGGAGGTGGCAGTAAAGGCGCATTTGCAGGTGGTGTGGCACAATATCTTATTGAAAATAAAGGAAAAGAGTACGATATTCTTATAGGAACATCAACAGGAAGTTTGTTAGTTTCTCATTTGGCTTTAAAAGAGGTTGAGAAAATTAAAGAAGTATACACCAACGTTACTCAAAACGATATTTTTAGTGTGTGCCCGTTTAATATAAAAAAGAAAAGAGGTGTTGAAACCATTGGTATTCATCATTTTAATGTATTGAAGAATTTTTTTCAAGGCAGTAAGACTTTTGGAGAAAGCCATAATTTAAAAGCACTCATAAAAGAAAAATTTACAGAACTTGAATATGTTGAGCTCATAGAACGAAAGTTAGATGTATCAGTAACAGTGTCTAATTTGTCGCTAAATCAAGTAGAATATAAATCCATAAAAGATTATAGCTACGAAGATTTTTGCGAATGGATATGGATTTCATGTAATTACACACCTTTTATGTCGCTTGTAAAAAAGAATGGTTGCGAGTATGCAGATGGTGGGTTAGGAGCTATGGTACCTATTGAAGAAGCTATAAAACGAGGAGCTACTGAGGTTGACGCTATAATATTGCAAACTGAAGTTACACAACTAAATAGAATGCCTTCTATAAATCCATTTTCATTATTAACAAATATGTTTAGCTTTATGCTCGATAGAATTGAAAGTCAAAATATAAGAATAGGAAAGTTTGTGGCTAATAATCAAAATGCTATTATAAACTTTTACTATACACCAACAGTTCTAACAACAAACTCATTAATTTTCAATAAAGAAAAAATGACAAAATGGTGGAAAAGTGGATTTAATTTTGCAAAACACAGCAATGAAGAAACAAGCCAAATAGAAACTGAATGAAACAGAGATTAAACGTTAATAAATGAAAGCACTAGTAATATCAGGTGGTGGCAGTAAAGGTGCTTATGCAGGCGGAGTCGCTCAATATTTAATACAGGAAGAAGGTAGAAATTACGATATGTTTTTAGGAACATCTACTGGAAGTTTGCTAGTACCACATTTAGCTGCTGGAAAGATTGATAAAATTCATCAAGTATTTACGAATGTAAACCAAAACAATATTTTTAGTGTTAACCCATTTGTGCTTCGAAAAAAGGGAGATAGAGAGTTTGTATCTATAGATTTTATAAATACGCTTTGGCAATTTATAAAGATGAAACGAACTTTTGGAGAAAGTAAAGCATTACGCCGTCATATAAGAAAGCATTTTACTTATGAAGAATACCAGCTAGTAAAAGAAACTAAAGAAGATGTAGTGGTTACGGTCGCAAACTTGTCTAAAAACAGAGCAGAATATAAATCTATAAAAGAATTTAGCTACGATGAATTTTGTGATTGGATTTGGATTTCATGTAATTATATTCCGTTTATGTCTTTGGTAAAAAAGAATGGTTTTGAGTACGGTGATGGTGGTTTAGGTTGTGTAGTTCCTATAAGAGAAGCTATTTTACGTGGTGCTACAGAAGTTGATGCTGTTATTTTAGAGTCTGAAAACATGGCTTACAACAAAGTATTGGGTAAAAATCCATTTTCTTTAATGCTTAATTTATTTGGACATTTGCTAGATCAGGTTGAACGTAGCGATATCATCATTGGTAAATTGGCAGCAAAGAATAAAGATGTAAAACTGAATTTGTATTATACACCATCTAAACTCACAGAAAATTCATTAATATTCAATAAAAAGTTAATGACTTCGTGGTGGCAACAAGGGTATTTTTATGCTAAAGAAAAATATAAAGAAGCAAATTCTAGCGAGTTACGAATGGGGTAATTTACCATAATTCGGAAACTTCATCTTTAATAAAAGATAAAGCAGCATCACTTGGCGATCTACGTTCCATCATTTCTGTTAAAACTACTTCTCTTAGCTTGTTTGCAGAATCGGTTTTTTCTAGCATACTGGCTTTTCTAATAAGCTGTATGGTGGCATTTTTTGCAGTGGTTACTATATTCCAGCATTTATCACTTATATAAATTTGTTGCGATAAATTATGTTCAAATTCTTGTTCAATACTTTGTATAAGCAAAGACTCGTAACTTTCTTTATTTGAGTCGATTGGATTTACTCTTGTTAGTAATTTTGAAGGCGATATACGCTCTAAAAATAGCGCCATACGCTCATACGCTTGTAAACGTAAAGGCATAGCGTTAATTTGTAAGTCTTTCTTTAATAAAAAGCGTCTACGTCCATCTTCATTTTTGGTATGTTCTCTAAAAAAATAATAAGCAATAACTCCTGTAATTAAGGAAGGAATAGCAAATAAAAAAAGGTCAATAATTCGGCTAACGTCCATAAATTTTAATTTGATTGTGCGTGACTATTTTTAATTCCACCCAAATATAAGCAATCTTTTAGGGTTTGCATACTCTTAAAAGGCACAGGATTTTTTTCATAATTATAAGTTCTGCCTAATTCTTTAGAGAGATTATGGTCATCAACATTTATATCAACATCACTCATTTTAAATTCACACGGGTGTTCATATCCACAAGCATGTGTAATTTCTATCAATTCTTTTTTAAAGGTTTTGAAGTATTGAGCTAAACGCTCAGATTTAAGCGGAACATTTATTCCATTTTGAGTCCATTTTTTTTGCGTTGCAATTCCTGCAGGACATCGGTTAGTATGGCATATTTGTGCTTGAATACAGCCAATACTCATCATAGCTTCTCTAGCGACATTAATACAATCGGCTCCCATAGCAAATGCCATAGCTGCTTTTGCAGGAAAACCAAGTTTACCACTAGCTATAAAAACAATACGTTCTGTTAAACCTTTCTTTTTAAATAATTTGTACAAATCACTAAACCCATAAACCCAAGGTAATGATACATGGTCTGCAAAACTAGGAGGTGCAGCACCTGTACCACCTTCACCACCATCTACAGTTATAAAATCTGGACCTTTACCAGTTTTTAGCATAATATCTGTAAGTTCTTCCCATTGCTCTAATTTTCCAATAGCCGCTTTAATACCTACTGGTAAACCGGTAGCTTCAGCAATTTTTTCAATAAAATCAACCATTTCTGGTACATTGGAAAACGCTTTATGATTTGGTGGCGATAGCACATCCTTACCAACTTCAACACCTCGTATAGCTGCAATTTCTGGAGTTATTTTTTTTCCGGGTAAAACGCCACCTTTCCCAGGTTTTGCGCCTTGTGATAGTTTTACCTCTATAGCTCGAATAAATGGATTATCCTCTACCAATTTCACCATTTTTTCCATTGAAAATCCGCCATCATCAGCACGAACTCCAAAATAACCAGTTCCAAAATGAAACACTACATCTCCACCATGGCTATGGTAAGGCGATAAGCCACCTTCACCTGTATTATGATATGCATCTGCTAGTTTTACTCCTTTGTTTAATGATTCTACTGCTTTCGCGGATAGTGAGCCAAAACTCATAGCAGAAACATTTATTACAGAAGCTGGACGATATGGTTTTTTGCGATTATTAAATTCACCCATAACCTTAGCACAAGGCAAAAAGGTTTTGTCAATTTTATTAGGATGATTATCTGGTAATTTAAAAGGCATCATCGCATTATTTATAAAAATATGATGATGTGCATAAATATCTCTATCGGTACCAAAACCTTCGTAATTATTTTCTTTTTTTGCTGAAGCATAAATCCAGCCACGTTCTATTCGGTTAAATGGTAATTCCTCTCTGTTATTAGCAACAAAATACTGACGCATTTCTGGACCAATGCTTTCTAACCAATAACGCAAATGTCCGACAATAGGAAAGTTATGGCTTATAGTATGTGCTTTTTGAAAAAAAATATCGCGTATAGCAATTATAGCGAGCACAATTAAAATCCAACCCCACCAAGCAACGCTTGTTAAAAAATCAAGTAATGTATTCATGCTAATTATTTAAAAAATCAAAGGTAATATGTGTTAATGTTTTTACACCCAAAAGTAAGCCACTTTCGTCAATTTTAAAATCTGGTGTGTGATGAGGGAATGATTCTGTGTTTCCTGGAGTTTTTCCGCCTAAATAAAAATAGTAGCCAGGAACTACTTCCTGAAAATATGAAAAATCTTCACCTCCAGTTGTAGCTTTCATTGTTTGCACGTTTTTTTCACCAGCAACTCTTTTTAATGTAGGAAGCATTTGCTCAACTAAAGCCACATCATTAAAGGTGATAGATGTAAAATTTTCAAACTTAATAGTTGCTTCTCCGCCGTAAGCCTTAGCAATAGTTTCCGTCATTTCGGTCATGCGTCTTATGATTAACTTCTTCATATTAGGGTTTAAAGTTCGAAGCGTTCCAATCATTTCAGAACTTTCAGGAATGATATTAAACCTCACACCACTTGTAATTTTACCAACCGTAATTACAGCTGCTTCATCAGTTAATTTTGCTTCTCGACTAATAATAGTTTGTAAACCATCAATAATTTTAGCAGAAATAAGAATAGGATCTACACCAGACCATGGCTGAGATCCGTGAGTTTGCTTACCTTTAACATTAATCACAAATCGCTCTACAGCAGCCATCATGCCTTCGGTTTTGTATTTTATGGTGTTAACTGGAATTTCAGAACTAATGTGCAATCCAAAAATAGCATCAACTTTTGGGTTTTCTAAAACGCCTTCTTTTATCATTAATTTTGCACCGCCTTCTTCACCAGGTGGCGGACCTTCTTCTGCAGGTTGAAAAATAAATTTTACAGTACCATTAATTTTGTCTTTGTTTTTAGAAAGCATTTCAGCAACACCCATTAAAATAGCAATATGTGTATCATGTCCGCAAGCATGCATAACACCAGTTTTTTTATTTAAAAACTCTGAAACGACTTCACTTTTAAATTCTAAATCGTTTCTCTCGGTAACAGGAAGTGCATCAATATCTGCACGTAAGGCGATTACTTTTCCAGGGTTATTTCCTTTTAAAATTCCAACTACTCCAGTATGAGCTACTCCAGTTTTTACTTCAATTCCTAAAGATTTAAGGTGTTTTGCAATTTTTTCAGCCGTTTTAAACTCTCTGTTTGATAGTTCGGGATTTTGATGAAAATCACGCCTCCATTCAATAACTTTAGCTTCAATATTGTTAAATTGTTCATTCAGTGTTGTTTGAGAGTAGGTGTTTGTTATTCCGAAGAAAACAAAAAGAAATAGGATATGTTTCATACTTGGGTTTGAAAATTCAAGCTTAAAGATATTCAAAATTTACTAAAGGACTAAACAAGTTATAATTGTTTATAATTATTAATAAATACGCTTAGTTAAAAGCATAACATTGGTTATTTTCACGTTTTAAAATGAAAAGGAATTGGAGAAGTATTTAAATCAGTTAAACGAAGCACAATTAGAGCCTACTACTCAAATAGATGGACCAATGATTGTGATTGCAGGTGCAGGTTCTGGAAAAACCAGAGTGCTTACATATCGTATAGCTTACATGATGAGTAAAGGTATAGATGCCTTTAATATTTTATCGTTAACATTTACCAATAAAGCAGCACGCGAAATGAAAGAGCGTATTGCAACTATTGTTGGTGCTAGTGAAGCGAAAAATTTATGGATGGGAACATTTCACTCTGTATTTGCTAGAATTTTGCGTAGTGAAGCCGATAAATTAGGTTACCCAAGTAATTTTACTATTTACGATACTCAAGATTCTGATAGATTGATTGCGTCTATCATTAAAGAAATGAATCTTGATAAAGACATTTACAAGTACAAACAAGTACGTTCAAGAATTTCATCTTATAAAAATAGTTTGATTACGGTTCGTGCATATTTTCAAAACCCAGAACTTAAAGAGGCCGATGCTATGGCGCGCAGACCAAGAATGGGTGATATTTATAAAGAGTATGTAGAGCGTTGCTTTAAAGCAGGCGCGATGGATTTTGATGATTTGTTGTTAAAAACCAATGAGTTATTAACGCGTTTTCCAGATGTGTTGATGAAATATCAAAACCGTTTTAGATACATTTTGGTTGACGAGTATCAAGATACCAACCATTCACAATATTTAATAGTTCGAGCATTGTCTGATAAGTTTCAAAATATATGTGTGGTAGGTGATGATGCGCAAAGTATTTATGCGTTTCGTGGCGCGAATATTAACAACATCTTAAATTTCCAGAAAGATTATGATGATGTTAAAGTATTTAGATTAGAGCAAAATTACCGTTCAACAAAAAATATTGTAAATGCAGCTAATTCAATAATTGATAAAAACCAAACAAAGCTTGACAAGGTAGTCTGGACAGCAAATGATGAAGGCGCAAAAATAAAAGTACATAGATCAGAAACTGATTCAAAAGAAGGATATTATGTCATAAATTCTATTTTTGACAATAAAATAAATCACCAGTTAAAGAATAATGATTTTGCTATTTTATACAGAACAAACTCTCAATCAAGAGCTTTTGAGCAAGCTTTACGGGATAAGGATATACCGTATAGAATATATGGAGGATTATCCTTTTATCAACGTAAAGAGGTTAAAGATGCTGTTGCTTACCTGCGACTAATTGTCAATCCAGCCGATGAGGAAGCTTTAAAGCGCGTTATTAATTTTCCGCCACGGGGAATTGGTCAAACTACGGTGGATAAACTTATTGTGGCAGCCAATGGTTATGGTAAAACCATTTTTGATGTGATGAAAAACATTGATAAAACTGAGGTTAAAATAAATTCTGGTACCCGAACAAAACTTCAAAATTTTGTAACGCTTATTGAAAGTTATCAGGTGATGAACCAAACTGCTGATGCTTTTGAATTGGCTAAACATGTTACCAGAACCAGTGGATTAATTCGTGAATTCAATAAAGATGGTACACCAGAAGGAGTTACCAGAATGGAAAATATTGAGGAACTTTTAAATGGTATGAAAGACTTTGTGGAAGTCCAAAAAGAATTGGCAGATACCACAGGCTCTTTAGCAGAATTTTTGGAAAATGCGGCTTTGGAAACCGATTTAGATGCCGATAAAGGCGATACCAACCATGTAGCTTTAATGACGATACATTTAGCCAAAGGATTGGAGTTTCCTTATGTGTATATTGTTGGTTTAGAGGAAGATTTGTTCCCGAGTGCTATGAGTATGAATACGCGTAGCGAACTAGAGGAGGAGCGACGCCTATTTTATGTTGCACTTACCCGTGCTGAAAAGCAAGCGTATTTAACGTATGCATTATCACGTTACCGTTGGGGGAAATTAGTAGATTCTGAACCCAGTCGATTTATTGAAGAGATAGATGAGCAATATTTAGATATTGTAACACCTATTGAAGAACGCCGATTTAACCCTATGCTTTCTGCAGATATTTTTGGAGATGTTGAGCCTAATAAAATTCGTTATAAACCAGTAAAACAACCTACCTTTAAAAAAGGTGTAACTAAAAAAGAACCAGAGAAATTTAAGGTTACTACGCCTAAAAACTTAAAGAAAGTAACCAATACTAATGGTAATACAAATTTGTTTGATAGTAAATTAGCCGTTGGAAATATTGTTAAACATATCCGTTTTGGTACAGGTGAAGTTCTAAAAATTGAAGGAGTTGGAGCAGATACTAAAGCTGAAATTAATTTTCAGCATGGTGGCGTTAAAAAGTTATTGCTACGCTTTGCTAAGTTGGAAGTTGTTGGGTAGTTTTTTTGGATTTTAAAATGTAGTTATACGATGTTTTCTAATTGTTTATGAGAACCATCGCAATTAGGCATACGTTTTGAAAGTCCGCAAACACAGTCCATTATGCCTTTACCGTTAAAGATTCGCTTTTCATATTTTTCAATTCTTGAAGTACGAGTTTTTGACTGTTTAGCTCCAGAAAAATGTAAAAGATAACCTCTTTGGCGCCCTTTTGTTAAATTTGTAAAAGCTAATTTAAATTCAGGATTTTCATTAAATTTTTTTAATAATTCTAAGGGATATTCTAGTTCATCATTTTTAGTGTCAATTTTTAAACCTTTTCGTTCCACATCAATAGCTTCCTTAATATATACTTTTAGTGTATTTTCAAGTTTATCAATATCATTTAATGACTTAAAAGCTATTAGTTTTGCTGATTTTGTGTTTTTTCCAATATTTTCAAGGATTTTATCAGGGTCTTTTAGTAAAGCTCCTTTTAAAAAACTAATTAAACAGTAATCTTTAAAAGCACCAATTAAAACAATGTTCTTATCATTATCAGTATAACAAGGGTTTCGCCATTTAAAATCTTCTGTGAGTCCGCAATCCAATACAATTTCTCTAAGTTTGGTTAATTCCAAATTCCATTTTTTTTGTGCACTCAAATATTTTTTTACTTCTTCTTTCATTTTTTAGTTAAGGTTAGAAATTACTTAAATCTCGTAATATACTTCATCAAATGGAATTCTAAACCTTTTCCCATAGATTCCTTTATCATCTCTTAACCCACAGCCAATAACCATAGTTATTTCAGCATTTCTAGGTAGCTTTAAAATTCTTTTTACTCTTAATGTATCACTGCCTTCCATAGGGCAGGTGTCATAGCCAATTGCTGCCATACTTATCATAAAATTTTCAGCAGCTAATCCAGCACTTTTATGAGCTACAATACGCATATCACTTAATCGGGTTTGCCTGTATATAGGTTTGAAAAGACCAATAATTTGAAAGACTAAATATTTGATGAAACCTAGTATTCCTAAAAAATCTGTATAAATAGTTGGAATCAATTTACTGTAATAATTAGAAGCCATTTTTTTTCGCTTTAAATCGCCATCACTAAGGCCTTCTTTATCATACACTTTGTTTAAAAAATTTAGATTGGCTTTTGCTCTTTTTCGCCATAAATCTTTACGAGCTACTACAACAACCAATTGTTGCGCTGTTTTTGCCGCACTCTGGTTAAAACAAGCTTTAGCCATTTCATCTAAAGTTTCTTTATTGGTAATGTGATAAAACTCCCAAAGTTGAAGATTACTACTCGTTGGAGCTAATGAGGCATTAACCAAGCATTGTTTTACTTTTTCAGAATCGATGGATTCGTCTTTATATACTCTCACTGATCGTCTATAAGCAATAGCTTCTGATACTGTTTTTTCCATATTATTCATTAGTTAGATTTAATTATCATCTTCAGTTCCAAATTGTCCGTCATAACCAGCTGATGTAATTAAAAATCCTTTTCCATTTTCAGTTATTTCGTATTTATATGGTCTATTCCAAGTTATTGAAACAAAACATATCTAGGAGGAACAAGACCATTTAGTCTCATATAAACTAGCATTTGCCCTCTGTGGTGAGTAATATGGTCAGCTAGTAATAAGAAAATTTGTCGTTTAGTCCTATCTAAACCAAAATAGTCTAGCTTATTTTCTAGTTGAGTAGTATCAAAATGTTTAATCAGTTTTATGGTTTCATCGAATGTTTTATCAATTATTGAAATCATTTCTTCTTTAGATTTATTATCAACCTTAAAAACTGTATCGGTTTTCCAATCTCTAGATTCTCTACCACCCAACAAAGATTGACTATGCCAATCTATAGCATATCCTATATGCATTAAATTTTCTGCAAAGGTTAGTGATTCTGGAGATGCTTTAAAATTGTATTTTTCTTCAGGCATTGTTTCTGCTACTAAAACTAAATACTTTCTCGAATTTTCTAATCGCTCTAGATAGTCTTTAATAAAGCTATTTTGTTGTGCAAACACAGGAGATTTAAGTGAACTAAACATAAATATAGTTGTTAGAATAAGTATGTGTTTCATGGAATTTTAATTTTGTTTATATGTTTTTTAGTTAATTACCAATATTCAAAGATTCGTGATATTTTACCATTTCTAAATTCAAAAAGTGTCATTTCTGGTTCTCCATCTTGCATTTTATCATCTTTTTTTTCCACAAAACATTTTTGCACAACGACAGCGTTCAGTCCAACAATTTTGTTAATTATTTTAATATCTGTGATATTTCCGTCGTAACCTCCGTTTTTTTGATTTCTGACATATCCGTTATACAAATCTTCTCTGGTATATAATCCACCATATTTCGGATGGATGTAAGTAAAGTCGTCCGTAAAAAGTTTAAAAGTTCTATCAATGTCCTCAACCTTAGAATTTACTTGAAAGATTTTAAGATTTAAATCATAATATTTTTTAATAATTGTTTCTAATGAATCCTTGTGAGCTTTCGTGGCGTCCTGTGCAAAAATTTGATTTATTGATAAAAGAAATAAGAAAATGGAAACCAATATTTTTAAATGTGTTTTCATATGTGGTTTTGGTTATTACAAATTGTAGTAAATGAGCAACTAACATTGGTTTAGCTAAAAGTAGCAATTTTTACATAATGTAGTGTATGGAATTTTTTTTCATCCCTTCTAATTTTAATTGAAGTTCAGCAAGTTTTACTTTTTGTTCATCATTTATTCCGTAAATTATTTTAGTAGTCAATTGAGTTAATTTGATATTTATTTTGGAGGTATCTGCTGAAATTTCGTGTAAATTTTCGAAATGTGTTTTTTTTGTAAAATCAATTAAGTCTATGGCTTTTTTTGTTTTATGCGCTGAACAATTATTACGAATCTTTCTTAATTCGAGATTATGTTGTTTTTTAACCGCAGCAAACTCTTTATTAATCTTATTTAAATCTTCTACAAACCTATTCATTGAGTTTTTTTTAAGCTCTAATCGAAGTTTTTTCCCTAGAAGTCCATTAATGTCATCTAGAAATTCAATTAATGTCATACTCAATAATCGTCCATAAAGATTTTTTTGACTGTAAGTTTCGGTCAATGAATAATTATTCCATAAAATTGATATATCACGACCTACAATTGAAGAATATAGGCAAACATTAAAGAATTCATCATATTTATGGTCTTTTCTTTTTTGAAATCTTATCCATAAATTATGCACAGTTTCAATATCTGATTCTCTTGCCAAATCATTTTCTATCAATGACTTTTTTAAATCATTTTTCAAACGTTTCGTTTTCTGATTTGATAAAATTTTTTTCAAACGTTTAATCATTGATAAGTTTTCTTGAAATACGTGTTTTTAAATGACATACAACTAAGGTATAACAACACTTCTAAAATAATATTAAAAGTTTAAATGTGATGAAAGAAACTAAAAAACTTGTTGAAAACATTATTTCACCATACAAACCGAATTGATATGACCTTCTCCATCATATTCCTTAACACTGTTGTTTGGGTCTACAATCCATTGTCCGTCTACAATAAATTTATAATGATGTTTACCTCCAGTTAAAGGGATTACGTATTTCCAGCCATAATCCATTTTTCGCATAACCAGTTCATGCTCATTCCAGTTATTAAAAGTGCCCGAAAGAATTACTTTTTGGGCATTAGTATAACCTCTTAGTTTAAAAGCAGTGTATTCTTTTATATCTAATACAGAGTTGTATTCACTAAACTCATTTCTTGTTTTATGTGGGTTGTGTGGATCCTCCATCCAATGACCATCTACAATAAAACGGTATTGATATACACCTGGTTTAATTTGTAATGTAAGTTCCCAGCCATCTTTGGTTTTTGTCATTTTAAAAAGCTCTTCGTCCCATTTATTAAAAGAACCAGCAACAATAACTTTTTTAGCATCATCGTACCCCTTTAACTTAAAATAAGCATTGCCATCTTTACTTGGGTAAGCGGTATACATTTTTAAATTATAAGTGTTGTTTAAACGCATCCCATCTTTAGTTGATTTGGCTATGTTTGGATAAGATTTAGAAGGTTCTGCCCAATAATAATCGTTAATTACAAATTTAAATTCCCAAGTGAATTCGTCTGTAAAATCATCAATTTTTTTTCTTAGCTCGTATCGGTTTTCATCAATTTTGGTCATTCGCCATTTATCTTTAGACCAATTGTTGAATTCACCAGACACCACTACACTTTCAATATCTAAATCATCGAAATCGCGTTTTAGTCCGTAATTATCTGTTGAAATCTTATTGTAATCACGTTTATCAAAAGCAAACACAATAGTATCACCTTCAATTCTATAACCTTTAAAGTCACTTTTCTGTGCATAACTATTAAAGGTTACAAAACCTGTAATGATAATGATGATATGTAATATAAGTTTATTCAATGTGTTTTATAGGATAATTTATAAAGTATAGTTTCTCTTTTTTATAATTAATAATAGTTCTCTTTTGTGCAAAAAATTCATAGCCCAAAATACCATCTAATTGAGTGCCAAAAGCTTCATTCATTTTACTTAAATTGGTTACAATAGTATTCATAGGCCCAAAATAAATAGTATTACTTAGTTTTACACGATGCAATTTTCCTGCCATAACTTTAATAGTGTTATTGCTTGCACCTTGGAGTTTTAATCGTTTTTTGGGTACAAAATATTGTAAAACTCTTTTGTTTACACTTTTATTAATTTGATTGAATTCTGCCGCGGTATCTACACCTAACCTAACTTTTTGATAGTTGATGAATGCATTAACTACAATGGTATGATTTTTTAAATAAAAATCTAGGCTATCAACAATTTTTTCTAAGTAAACATTTTTATTTAGTTTGTTACCAAACTTATCTACTTTAGTAAGTGTTATTTGGTTTAAGTGCAAATCTATAAAAACCTCATAATCCTTTAAAATACTGTAACCAATAATGCCTAAAAGCTTAATTTTTTTGCTTTTTTCTATATGTGATAAGTTGATAACATCAGAATTTTTATTCTCCAGCGTAAAGTCTTGTAAGGCAAAGGCTTTTATTTGCTTTTCATAAGAGTTTTCAATAGAGTGCATAACACCAGAAGTGCTTTCGTATTTTCTTTGATGCTCATAGAGGTTAGAAAAATGAACCGAATTAAGTATCATTCTCTCTGAACCAGTATCGATGATAAAATTTCCTTTTTTGTCCAACAGTTCTGCTTCAACAACAATTAAATGGTCTACCAGTTTAAAAGGGATTCTGGTGGTGTACTCATTTAAAACTTCAGCATTAGAGAATAGAATAGGGTTAGATAAATCATCTTTTGCATGAACCAGAGGGATGCAAATCGAAAAAAATAGTATGAAATAAAATAACCTTAGCATATATGTAAGACTAATTTAAAAATGAAATGTTACATTACATAGCTTACAAATAATTATTTATGAAAACTTTAAGTTTCAACCAAGTATCTAGCAAGCTTAAACCAACCCAACCGTGTCCTTCATCTTCATATAAAGTAAACTCGTGTGTAACACCAAGTGTTTGTAATTTATCACGTAAATCTGTTCCTTGCGTAGTTGGGATAAGTGGATCTTGTCCGCCATAAAATAAAATAGTAGGAGGCGCTTGAGATGTTAATTGATGATAAGGACTAGCTTCTTCCAGAAATGCTGTTGAAGGCTCTTCTCCAAACAAATCCAGTAATTCTTGTAGTTCTGCGTTTGTGTTATTTAAATATGCGGGATCAGTAAAATTTGTTGGACCTACAATGCTACAAACCATATCAACTTTTTTATCAGAATCAAAAGCGTAACTCCATAAAAGAGACAAATGTGCGCCCGCACTAGTACCAATAAAACCAATATCTTCAGAAATGGTGTAATTTGATTTTTCTTCTCTTAAATAGTTTGTAACAGAAGTAATATCTTCAATTTGCATGGGGTAGGGCTTGTTGTTATCATTTGCTAATCTGTAATTTATGTTTGCAATAGCCAAATTTGGTATATCCTGTTTAATTAAATTTTTAATAGCGTCCATATCGCTTTTATCACCAGAAACCCATCCGCCACCATGAATTAATATTATGGTTTTTGTCGAAGTGGTTCTATTTGCAGGTAAGTAGAGGTCGAATTTTTGATTTACGTCATCTCCATAACTAATGTTTAATTCTTCATATGAAATAGAAGCGTCTAAAACATTAACAGGATTATCTTCGGTGACAGTTTCGTTAGAACAACCTGATAGAAAAATTATAGAAAATAAGATGAAGAAATTCTTAAATATTCCTTTCATAATAAAAATAATATTTACATTTAAACGAGATTACAATATAGTTATTATGGCTGAATTTATACGATTATATAACGAAAACCCCAATCCTAAAGACATAGAGCATGTAGTGAAAGTTCTTAAAAGAGGTGGACTAATTATTTATCCAACAGATACGGTTTATGGTTTGGGTTGCGATATAACTAATATAAAAGCTTTAGAACGCGTTGCAAGAATTAAACAAGTAAAATTAGAAAAGTCTAACTTCTCTTTTGTTTGTTATGATTTAAGTAATTTAAGTGACTATGTAAAGCAAATTGATACTTCGGTTTTTAAAATACTAAAACGAGCGCTTCCAGGACCTTATACGTTTATTCTTCCGGGATCTAAGTCGTTACCAAATCCTTTTAAAAAAAGAAAAACTGTGGGTATTAGAATTCCTGATAACAATATTGCCAGAGAAATTGTAAAAAAACTTGGTAACCCAATAATATCAACCTCTATTCGTGATGAAGATGAAGTTATTGAATATACCACAGACCCAGAACTTATTTTAGAAAAATGGGATAATCTGGTTGATTTGGTAATTGATGGTGGATATGGAGACAATGAACCTTCTACAGTAATTGACTTATCTGAAGAAGAACCTATTGTTGTTAGAGAAGGTAAAGGTAGTTTAGAGATTTTTTAATGTGTTCTTTTTTTAATTATGGAAAATAATCATATTAATTATGTTGAATTTAAAGCAGCTAATTTAGAAGCTATAAAAACTTTTTATAGTAAATCATTTAATTGGAAGTTTACAGATTACGGGCCAACATATATAGCTTTTTCAGAAAGTGGAGTAGAAGGAGGGTTTGAAAAGTCTGATGCAGAAATTACAAATGGTGCTTTGGTAATTCTTTATCATGAAAATTTAGATAATATATAAAGCAAAATCATTCAATACGGCGGTAAAATATCAAAAGCTATTTTTTCATTTCCTGGAGGAAGAAGATTTCATTTTTTAGATCCTGCTGGAAATGAACTTGCTGTTTGGTCTGATAAATAAAAAAGCCCAATCTTTCGATTGAGCTTTATAATTTTTTTCTTGGCTAATTAATTTGTACCAGCTGCTAAGTTTTTCATTTCTTTTTCAATCATGTCGTAAAACTGATCGATTTTAGGTAACACAACAATACGTGTACGTCTGTTTTTCGCTCTATTTTCAGCAGTATCGTTATCTACTAAAGGTACATAATGACTACGTCCTGCAGCGATTAATTGAGATGGGTTTACATTTAAGTCTTGTAAAACTCTAATAATAGAAGTTGAACGCTTAACACTTAAATCCCAGTTGTCTAATAAAGGTTCTTTTCTGTAAGGAACATTATCAGTATGTCCTTCAACCATACATTCAAAATCTGGTTTGCTATTAACAACTTTAGCAACTTTAGCAAGAACTTCTTTAGCTCTTGAAGTTACATTGTAGCTTCCACTTTGGAATAATAATTTATCTGCAATAGAAATAAATACCACACCTTTTTCTACATTTACTTCAATGTCTGGGTCGTTTATACCTACTTCACGTTTTAAACTGGTAACTAAAGCTAGTGTTACACTATCTTTTTTAGTAAGCGCATCTTGTAATCGAGTAATTTTTAAATCTTTTTCTTTTAAGCTTTCTAAAGATTTTTCAAGGTTTTCAGCACCTTTTTGAGTTAAGGTTGTTAAATTTCCTTTTGTATCAATTAAATCCTGATTAGTTTTACGTAAATCTGCAAGTTGTTCTTGTAAACCTTCAAGTCTAGCAGTAGCTGAAGCTCTTTCTTCTAAACAAGAATTTAATTTTACAGTAGCAGAATTAAGTAAATCTTGAGTTTCTTTTTGTTTTGCTTGAAGGTCTGTAAATTGTTTTTTTGAAACACATGAGCTCAATAACAACATTACAGATGCACTAAATAATAAAACTTTTTTCATAATTATTTAAGGATTGTTTTTTTAAATTGTTTGCACAAAAGTATATAAAAATCGGTTGTTTTTAACATTTTAACAAAACTTTTACTAACTAGTTATAAACTTTTGTAATTCGTTTTTTTATTTACGAAATAATCGAACACTATGGATGTTCTTTGGTAGTATTTTATTTTATTTTTTGTGGATTTTCTTTGTTTTAATAAATAGCTAAAATGGGCATAAAAAGCAAAATGAGCTTTTAAAATAGCTAAAGTATGTTTGGGTTTAAATTCTAGTAAGAATTTTAATCCTGCAATACCATCAAGAATCAATCGAATAAATAATAGTCCTAGTACTAAACCTTTTGCATTTTTAGTTAATGCATAGAGGCTATTTCTAAAATTGAGATAGGTTTTTTTAGAATTTGTATTGCTTAATGTAGCTCCTCCAACATGGTAGATTTCTGAACCTCCGACATATTTAACTGAATAACCTAAATTTTTTGCACGCCAGCATAAATCTATTTCTTCCATATGAGCAAAAAAATGTTCATCTAAACCATTTAACTCATTAAAAACATCTTTTTTGACAAATAAACATGCCCCCGAAGCCCAAAAAATTTCTGTTGTATCATTATACTGTCCAAGGTCTTTTTCCAGGGTATTAAAAATTCTACCTCTGCAATACGGATAACCATATTTATCTATAAAACCACCTGCAGCACCAGCGTATTCAAAAAAATCTTTCTTTTTATAGTCTAATAATTTAGGTTGAATAATGGCTGTGTTAGAATCAGTTTTAAAACTTTCAATAATAGGTTTAAGCCAATTTTTAGTAACTTCAACATCACTATTTAAAAGACAAAATACGTCAGCGTCAATATGTTTTAATCCGTCATTATAGCCTTTTGCATATCCGCCATTTTCAATGTTTTGAATGGTTTTAATGTTTGGATATTGAGCATTTACAAAGGCAACAGAATCATCTGTAGAAGCATTATCTATTATGTAAATTGAGGCTTCTTTTGAATGCTCAACAACAGATGGTAAGAATTTTTGAAGCAACTCTTTCCCATTCCAGTTTAGTATGGCTATAGCTATTTTCATTTTGTATAAGCTGGAATCTCCTTTAAAAATTGATAGCGTTCATTTTTAAAATCCATTTGGCAATAATAATGATTTAATCCGTTAGTAACCATTAAATAGGTAGCGTTTAACTCCAAATTATATCGTGCTATTTGATCGAATGTATCTTGTTTAATATCAATTTTAGGCGCTTTACATTCTACAATTAAATGAATACTCCCATTTGAGTTAAAAACAACAATATCGTATCGCTTTTTTAAAGAGTTGATAGTTAGCTCTTTTTCAATATTTATTAAAGATTTAGGGTAACCTTTTTCATTAATTAAAAACTCAACACAATGTTGACGCACCCATTCTTCGGGTTGTAAAACCACAAACTTTTTGCGAATACTATCAAAAATAGAAATTTTATTTTCGTTACTTTTGAATCGAAACGAATATGTAGGGAAATTTAGTTTTTGCACTGCACAAATTTGGTGATTTTTTTTTAATGGACGAAGTAAAACAATTAGTAACAGATATAAAAAATGGTAATTTAAAACCCATTTATTTTTTAATGGGTGAAGAACCTTATTATATAGATAAAATATCTGATTTTATTGAAAATACAGTTTTAGCCGAAGAAGAACGTGGGTTTAATCAAATGGTATTGTATGGACGTGATGTGACTATTGATGATATTGTTGGAAATGCAAAACGATATCCAATGATGGCAGAATATCAAGTGGTTATTGTTAAAGAAGCTCAAGATTTATCTAGAACCATTGAAAAATTGGCATCGTATGTTGAAAATCCACAACCTACAACAGTTTTGGTTGTAAATTATAAGTACAAGAAAATTGATAAACGAAAAGCACTCTATAAATCTTTAAAGAAAACAGGAGTTATTTATGAAAGTAAAAAGCTTTACGAAAATCAGGTAGCCGATTGGATTCGTCGTGTTTTGTCTTCTAAAAAATATACCATTTCACCTAAAGCGGCACAAATGTTAGTGGAGTTTTTAGGAACAGATTTAAGTAAAATTAATAACGAATTAGAAAAACTACAAATAATCTTACCTGAAGGCACTCAAATTACTCCAGAACATATTGAAGAAAACATTGGCATTAGTAAAGATTACAACAATTTTGAATTACGAAAAGCCATAGGAGAAAAAAACACTGTAAAAGCATTTAAAATTGTAAATTATTTTGCTGAAAACCCAAAGGATAATCCAATGGTTGTAACTGTTGCTTTACTGTTTAATTTTTTCTCACAATTACTTCATTTTCATGGATTAAAAGATAAATCTCCTAGAAGTGTTGCTTCTGCATTAAAAATAAATCCCTATTTCGTAAATGAATACATTACTGCAGCAAAATATTACCCAATGCGAAAAGTAAGTACTGTGGTGGCGACATTAAGAGAGTTTGATATTAAAAGTAAAGGTGTTGGAGCAAACTCAGTTCCTCAAGGAGATTTACTCAAAGAATTATTAGTAAAGATTTTAAATTAACATTTTTGAATGAATGTAGATATTCACCAGAGTTGGAAGCATTATTTAGAAGACGAGTTTAACAAACCTTACTTTAAAGATTTAGTAAATTTTGTAAAATCAGAATACAAGACTTATACTTGTTTTCCTCCAGGGAATCAAATTTTCAATGCATTTAATCATTGTAATTTTGACGATGTTAAAGTAGTTATTATTGGTCAAGATCCTTATCATAACTATGGTCAAGCAAACGGACTTTGTTTTTCGGTAAATGATGGTATTGATCATCCACCATCGTTAATTAATATATTTAAAGAAATAGAAAGTGATTTAGGAACACCTTATCCAGTAAGTGGCAATTTATCAAGATGGGCAGATCAAGGTGTTTTGTTATTGAACGCTACTTTGACGGTAAGAGCTCATCAAGCAGGGAGCCATCAAAATAAAGGTTGGGAAACCTTTACAAATGCAGTAATAAAATTGATAAGTGATAAAAAAGAAGGAGTAGTTTTTTTGCTATGGGGAGGTTATGCTAAGAAAAAAGCAAAATTAATAAATGAAAATAAGCATCATATATTAATGTCTGGTCATCCATCTCCATTGAGTGCAAATAGAGGGTATTGGTTTGGTAACAAGCATTTTAGTAAAGCTAATACTATATTAAAAGGTATAAATACTAAAGAAGTAAACTGGTAAAAGCTTTTTGAAAATTAACTAGCTGTTTTTGCTAGTATTTTATGTTCATTTTCAATTGTAACATGATGACTTAAAACTACAGGCGGTTTGTTTTTATTTTCAGCCTTTTTTTTAATTTTATTACAACTAAATTTTAATAATAAAAAATTAAAGACAATAAGAGAAAGTAAAATAGCAGGAATAACTATATAAAACATATCAAACAAACTTTAGTAGATATTTGACACGAATAATATAAATTGGTCACATTGACCGATTTAAAAGATTTAAAAAACTAATTAGCTACCTGTAGGAGCTAAAGTTAATTCAACAGATTTAATTTGAATTTGGGGTCTTAAGACAACAGGTTTTTTATTAACTTCCGTAGGCTTTAAAGTTTTATTACAGCTAAACTTTAACAACAATAAATTAATTGCAACTAGTACAAAAAGTGAAATAGTAATTGTTAATAACATAGGCATTCGGGATTGAAAATTTCGATAAAAAACAAATTTAATCGATAAAACAAAAAATTGTTAACAATTATTAAGAGTTAACAAACTCTGTTGCAAATATATGAAATAAAAAAATGTAAAGCAATACGTACTTGTACCTAGTTTTATTTTTTATGAATTACTTATACCTTAATATTTCATTTTATTAATTTCTTAAAAAATTATGAATAATTTTATTTACTGTACATTTTATTGTAATAAATCTTAATTAAATTTTTACAAGTTTAATTTTATACTAATTGTGTTTAAAGGACATTAATTTATCATTATATCTCTTATTTAATAAAATAAAATTTATTTTTGACTAAAATAAATGAAGATGAACCAACTTAATTGGATTATAGCAAAAGAATATCAAGATATAACGTACAATAAGTGTAATGGTGTGGCAAGAATTGCTTTTAATAGACCAGATGTACGTAATGCATTCAGACCAAAAACAACCAGCGAACTATACGATGCATTTTATGATGCTAATGAAGATGTAAATATTGGAGTTGTTTTACTATCAGCAGAAGGACCTTCAAGTAAAGATGGAGTGTATTCATTTTGTAGTGGTGGTGATCAAAAGGCTAGAGGACATCAAGGTTATGTCGGCGAGGATGGATATCACAGATTAAATATCTTAGAAGTTCAACGTTTAATACGTTTTATGCCAAAAGCAGTAATTGCTGTTGTTCCAGGTTGGGCAGTTGGTGGCGGCCACAGTTTACACGTCGTTTGCGATTTAACTCTAGCAAGTAAAGAGCATGCTATTTTTAAGCAAACAGATGCCGATGTTACCAGTTTCGATGGAGGTTATGGCTCTGCTTATTTAGCTAAAATGGTTGGACAAAAAAAGGCTAGAGAAATCTTTTTCTTAGGAAGAAATTATTCTGCACAGGAAGCTTTTGAAATGGGTATGGTAAATGCTGTAATACCGCATGATGAATTAGAAAATACAGCTTACGAATGGGCTCAGGAAATATTAGCAAAGTCACCTACATCAATAAAAATGTTAAAATTCGCAATGAATTTAACTGATGATGGTATGGTTGGGCAACAAGTTTTTGCAGGAGAAGCAACACGTTTAGCATACATGACTGATGAAGCAAAAGAAGGAAGAAATGCTTTCTTAGAAAAGCGTAAGCCTAACTTTGATAAAAAATGGATTCCATAATGCAAAACATTTCTATTTGGGTTTCAGCTATTCGTTTAAGAACACTTCCTTTATCCATATCTGGTATTATTTTGGCCTCATGTTTGGCATATTATAATGGAGTTTTTAAATGGCATATTTTCTTATTAGCCATTTTAACAACATTAAGTTTTCAAATTTTATCAAACTTAGCCAACGATTATGGTGATGGTATTAAGGGTACAGACAATAATAATAGAATAGGTCCAGAACGTGCTATACAAACAGGTAAAATAACACCAGAAGAGTTGTTAAATGCTATCAAAATAAATGTTTTGTTATCTATATGCTTGTCATTTTTGCTCGTTTTTTCGGCATTTGGTGTAAAGCATTTTTTGCTAACAATAACTTTCTTTTTTTTAGGTTTAGGCTCTGTTGTTGCCGCTGTACGTTATACAATTGGTGACAATGCTTATGGTTACAGAGGTTTAGGAGATATTTTTGTATTTATTTTTTTTGGTTTAGTTAGTGTTATGGGCTGTTATGTTCTATTTGCAAAACAAGTACACCATGTAACTTTTTTACCAGCTTGTACTATTGGACTTTTAAGCACTGCGGTTTTAAACCTTAATAATATGCGTGACAGAATATCAGATGAAGTATCAAATAAAGTTACTTTAGCAGTTAAATTTGGAGAGAAGAAAATTAAGAGTTACCATAACATATTGATTGTACTCGCAATAGTTTTATCTAGCTTATTTGGTATATTATACTATACAAAACCTATAAACCTTATTTTTATTATTGCTTATATCCCTTTACTTATTCACTTAAAAAAAGTAAATAAAAATAAAGAGCCTAAGTTATTGAATCCAGAGTTAAAAAAATTAGCATTAACAACTGTTTTGTTAGCAATTTTAATGGGAATAGGTCACATATTATAATTTTTTTGTAATTTAATGTTTTAACTATTCATTTCATGAAAATAACATTTTATGGACATGCCAGTTTGGGTATTAAAATTGGTGATGTCAACTTGCTTGTAGATCCATTTATTTCAGCTAATCCTAAAGCATCAGCAATAGATATAAATACGCTTAAAGCTGATTATATTCTAGTAACTCACGCACATCAAGATCATATTGTTGATGTAGAAGCTATAGCTAAAAGGACTAATGCTGTTATTATATCTAATTTCGAAATAGCATCGCATTATGGGAATAAAGGTTTTGAAAACCATCCAATGAATCATGGAGGTTCATGGGATTTTGAATTCGGAACAGTTAAATATGTGAATGCTATACACACATCGTCTTTTCCAGATGGAAGTTATGGTGGGCAACCAGGAGGATTTGTTATTGAAGGTGAGCACAAAAACATTTATATAGCTGGAGATACTGCATTAACAATGGATATGAAGCTTATACCATTACAAACAAAATTAGATTTAGCTATTTTACCTATTGGTGATAATTTTACCATGGGTGTAGATGATGCTATTTTAGCAAGTGATTTTGTAGAATGCGACAAAATTTTAGGGTGTCATTATGATACTTTTGGTTATATAGAAATTAACCATGAAGAAGCAAAACGCAAGTTTTTTGATAAAGATAAAGATTTAATGCTATTAGGGATAGGAGAGAGTATTGAGTTGTAAGATTACTTAAAAATGAGATTGTCATTAACACTTGCAAACAGATTAAACGAAGTACTACTTGATGGCAAATGGGTTGCAGGAACCAATGTTAAAAACGAAATATTTGATTTAGATTGGAAAATAGCAATTCAAAAGTATAAGTCTTTAAATACCATAGCGGATTTAACATTTCACATCGATTATTATATTTCTGGACTTCTTAATGTTCTAAAAGGAGGGAAATTAGAAATAAGAGATAAGTATAGTTTTGACTATGAACCAATAAAAAATGAAACAGATTGGAAAATATTAGTTAATAAGTTCTGTGAAGATTCAAAACAATTTATTGAGGCAGTTAAGAATTTATCTGATAAAGATTTAGAAATAGATTTTTTTGATAAAAAGTATGGAAACTATTTCAGGAATATAGATGTACTTATAGAGCATTCTTATTATCATTTAGGCCAAATAATACTCATAAAAAAATTAATAAAGTAATAATTTTATTTCACCTTACTGCGTAAAACCAATTTGTGTATTAGTCTTGGTGAGAGCCGTTTAACATATACACCAAAAGTTTCAAATTTACCAATGTAGGCTTCAAATTTTTCTTTACGAATAGCTTTTATCATTCGTTTTACAAAAGCATTAACATCTAGACCTTTGTCGGTCATTTCATCTTGATAACCTTGTTTACTTCCATCAGCTGTTAAAGCATTTTTGGCTACGTTTGTATTTACAAACCCAGGACAAATCATAGTAACTTTAATATTATCCTTATCATGTTCTAAACGCAACGCATCAAAGAAACCATGTAAAGCATGTTTTGCTCCACAATATGCAGATCTGTATGAAGAAGCAAATTTTCCCATAAGGCTAGAAACTACAACATAATGTCCAGATTTATTCGCAACAAAATGAGGTAAAAGAGCTTTAGAAAGTGCAACAGTTCCCAAATAATCTATTTCCATGAGTTTTTTATCAACTTCAATAGAGGTTTCTATTATTGGAGAACGTTGGCTAATACCACCATTATTAATAAGTATATCTATTTTGCCAAATAGACTGATAGCTTCATCAACATGTGCTTTCATTACATTTATTTCTGATAGATCTAGAGGAAGTACAGCAATGTTTTCTGGATTAGAACAATTATTCTTTACATATTCTAACACATCTTTTCTTCTGGAAGACAAGATGAGTTTACAGTTTTGTTCAGCGAGTTGCAAAGCTAAACCTTCACCAATACCACTTGAAGCACCAGTAATCCAAACTACTTTATTATTAAATGTCATGTTGGTTTTCTTTAATCCATTCGGTTCTTAAATCATTACTCAGTTGTCCGGTTCCATCATGTTTCCAACCTGGTGGTTTTATCAAATAAAGCAGTCTGTTTTTTAATGATTTTTTACCAGAAAAGGCATCTTTAAACATATTTATCCATTCAATAAACGCAATTTTAATAGGGTTATATGTGTTTATGTTTTTAACTAAACCATAAATTACTTTTTCTTCATCCAGCTCTGGTTGAAATGTACCAAACATTTTATCCCAGATAATTAAAATTCCGGCATGATTTCTATCTAAATATAAGGGATTGCTACCATGATGCACCCTGTGGTGTGAAGGCGTATTCATTATAGCCTCAAACCATTTTGGTAATTTGTTAATAGCTTCGGTATGTATCCAGAATTGATATAATAAACTAACAGACATTTGTAGCATAATCATTCCAGGGTGAAATCCTAGAAGTGGTAACCACAACCAGAATATAAAGGAGTAAAAACCACCAGACCAAGTTTGCCTTAAGGCTGTACTTAAATTGTAGTGTTGCGAAGAATGGTGTACTACATGCGAAGCCCAAAACAATCTGCATTCATGGCTAATTCTATGAAACCAATAATAAGCAAAATCATCTAAAAAAAAGAGTAATATAAAACTCCACCACACTACAGGAATAGTAAATAGCCTAAAATTCTCATAAATAAAGAAAAAGGATAGAAGCACTAAAGCTTTACTAAAATAACCTAAGAATACATTGCCTAAACCCATAGCTATGGAAGAAAAAGCGTCTTTAGTTTCGTAGGTTTTTATGCCTTCTTTTATGGTAACATACAATTCTATAATCATAGAAAGTATAAAAAAAGGAATAGCATAAAGAATAATATCTGGGAACTCTGTCATTTTAAATCTAAACTTAATTTAGAGCTAAAAATAGTGAAATTAATTGAGTATTTTTGGCACTCAATGATAGCAACTTACCATAAATACATTCTAAATTTTAAACAAGCCAGCGGTACGTCTCGTGGTATATTAAAGACTAAAGAAATTTGGTTTATTATAATAAAAGCTGAGGAAAAGAAAGGAATTGGAGAGTGTGGTTTATTTAGAGGACTGTCTGTAGATGATAGACCAGATTATGAAGAAAAGCTTAAATGGGTTTGTGAAAATATAGATTTAGGTTTAAATGTTTTACTGAATGAATTAATTGAGTTTCCAAGTATTCAGTTTGGTTTAGAGATGGCTTTTAAATCATTAGAAAGTAAAGATTCATTTGAATTATTTCCTTCAAAATTCACACAAAGAGAAGATTCAATTCCTATAAATGGATTGATTTGGATGGGAAGTGAAGCTTTTATGAAGCAACAAATAAAAGAAAAGCTTGATGCAGGTTTTAGTTGTATTAAAATGAAAATAGGAGCTATAGATTTTCAGCAAGAAATAAATCTTATACAATCTATAAGAAAGCAATTTTCTTCAAAAGATATAGAATTACGAGTTGATGCTAACGGAGCATTTTCGCCTTCAGAAGCTTTAGAAAAATTAAAAATATTATCTAAATTCGATTTACATTCCATTGAACAGCCTATAAAACAAGGGCAATGGGAAGTTATGGCAAATCTTTGTTCTAAAACACCATTACCAATTGCTTTAGATGAAGAATTAATAGGTGTTTTTACTGTAACAAAAAAGCAAGAATTATTACAAACTATAAAGCCACAATACATTATATTAAAACCTAGTTTAGTAGGAGGTTTTAATGGAAGTGATGAATGGATTAAATTAGCAGAAAATCAGAATATTGATTGGTGGATTACCAGTGCATTAGAAAGTAATGTTGGCTTGAATGCCATTGCTCAATACACTTATAATAAACAAAGTGAATTACCGCAAGGTCTTGGAACTGGGAGTTTATTTACTAATAATTTTGATAGCCCATTACAAGTAAAAAATGGTACATTGCAGTACAATAATAAAATGAATTGGAACTTTAATTTATAACATGAATTATATACAACAAGCCTACAAAGGAAAAAAGGAAATATGGATGTTTTTGTTGACATCAATATTAATTTCTGGCATTTTTATAATGAACTTTATAGTTTATTTATTTTCATCTGATGAAGACATGGATGCTGCTTATGAAATGATGAAATCGATACCTGCAAATTTATCTTTAATAATTAACCTTTTACCATTTGCCTTTTTATTAGGTCTATTATTCATTCTAGTACGTTATTTACATGGTAGAAGCATATTATCATTAACTACAGCAAGAAAAAAGGTAGATTGGAATCGTATCGTATTCTCTTTCAGTTTAATAGTTGTTTTAACTATAGTTTCTTTTGCTATCACGTATTATTCAGATCCAAGTCAGATTGAATTACAATTTAATCCGATTAAATTTGCTATACTTTTTCTAATAAGTATCATTCTTTTTCCATTTCAAATAGGTTTAGAAGAATACTTGTTTAGAGGATATTTCATGCAACATATAGGTATAATGGTAAAGAATAAATGGTTTCCATTAATTTTTACATCTATTTTGTTTGGTTTAGCACATAGTGCAAACCCAGAAGTTGCAGAAATGGGGTTTATAACCATGGTGTTTTATATTGGAACAGGTTTGCTATTAGGAATAATGACCTTAATGGATGAAGGCTTAGAATTAGCTTTAGGGTTTCATTTAGGGAATAATTTACTAGCAGCGCTTTTAGTTACTAGCGATTGGTCTGCACTTCAAACAGATGCGATTTTTAAATATACTGCAGAAGAAGCTAATACTACAGCTATAGAAATATTAGTTCCTGTATTAATTTTTTATCCTATTATATTAATTATCCTTTCAAAAAAATATAATTGGACTAATTGGAAAGATAAATTAACAGGAAAAGTTATTGAACCACCAAAAGAAGATTATAAAATTTTAGAATAAGATTATGACTCCAAACTACACCAATGTACATGTAAAATTTAAACTAGACGGTTTAAGTTATAAGTATGATGATTTAATGGAAGTTGCTTACAGTTATGTTAAAGAGGGTTTGCCTTATCAACAAGAGCTAGGTAATTTTTTACTTGATTGGTTAGATAATAAGGATTACATAAAAGTAAAAACCTCAGGATCTACAGGAAAGCCCAAAAAGCTTAAAATTAAAAAAGAAGTTATGGTAAATTCTGCTTTAGCTACAGGAGATTTTTTTAATTTAAAACCAGGAGATAAAGTATTGCATTGTTTGCCTTCAAACTTTATTGCGGGTAAAATGATGATTGTAAGAGCCATCATTTTAGGTTTAGAATTAGATATGGTAGAACCTAAAGCACTACCTTTAATAGACTATGAGAAAGATTATGCTTTTTGTGCCTTTACACCTATGCAACTTAAAAACTTTGCAAAATATTTAAAGAGCATAAAAACAGTAATTGTTGGAGGTGGTATGGTGTCGAAACCTATTGTAGAATCTATTCAAGATAAAAAGCCACATGTTTACGAAACTTATGGAATGACTGAAACAGTATCTCATGTAGCCGTTAAAAAATTAAATAATTTTAATGGTTCTGAGGCAGATAAGTACTTTAAAACGCTTCCAAAAATTACAGTTTCTCTAGATGATAGAGGTTGTTTAGTTATTGATGCGCCACATCTTTCGGATGAAAAAATAGTTACTAACGATATAGCTAAAATTCATTCTGATACTACTTTTGAGTGGCTAGGGCGTTATGATAATGTAATCAATTCTGGAGGGATTAAATTATATCCAGAGCAAATAGAAAGGAAGCTTCAAAGTAAAATTGCTGAGCAATTTTTTGTAGCATCTACACCAGATGATACTTTGGGTGAGAAATTAATATTGGTTGTTGAGACTAAAAAAGAAGATTTCGATACTTCGGTTTTTGAAGTTTTAGATAAATACGAAAAACCAAAAGAAGTTTTTAAAATAGCAAAGTTTGTAGAAACCTCTTCTGGAAAAATTCACCGAAAAAAAACAATGCAGGTATTAAATTTGTAAAAACGAATTGTAACTTTGCATGCTTTTTTATTACTAATAGAAAATAGTTTTTATGAACTTTATTAAACGTGTTTTATCAACAGTTACAGGAATTTTTGTATTTCTAATTATCTGTTTTTTTGGCTTAATTTTATTGGGAGCATTATTTGGAGGAAATTCTGATGATGTTGTTCAAGTTAAGACCAATTCTGTTTTAGAATTAAAATTAGATTTTCCTATAAAAGATTATGCAGGAAAAACAGTGTTTTCAGATTACCCATTTTTAAATGAAAACAAGAAAAATGGACTTTTTAATATTATTGATGCTATAAATTATGCAGCTACCGATGATAAAATAAAAGGCATATCTATAAATAATCATTTCATAAACGCTGGAATTTCTCAAACTAAAGCCTTAAGAGGCGCTTTATTAAAGTTTAAAGAATCTGGTAAATTTGTTGTAGCATACTCCGATCTTTATACACAAAAAGATTATTACTTAAGTTCTGTAGCTGATACTATTTATATAAGTCCGGTTGGGATTATGGAGTTTAAAGGGTTGTATTCAGAGCAATTGTATTTTAAAGATTTCCAAGAAAAAACAGGGCTTAAAATGGAAGTGGTTCGCTTCGGAAAATATAAAAGTGCCGTAGAGCCGTTTTTAGAGAATAATATGAGTCATGAAAACAGAGAGCAAATTTCAGTGTATTTAAATTCACTTTGGGATGAAATAAAACAAGACATTTCTAAAAGTAGAAACATTCCTGTAGATAGATTAAATACCATTGCAGATAGTTTATTGGCAAGAACTCCAATTTTAGCAAAATCATCGCAACTTATAGATAAAGTAGGCTATTACGATGAATATGTTAACGGAATAAAACAGGCTATTAATGTTGAAAGTAAAGATGATTTAAAGATAGTTACTATAAAAGATTACGCAAAATACGCTGCGCCTAAACTAAAAAATTATTCAGTAAAGAATAAGATAGCTGTTATTTATGCGCAGGGTGATATCATTTATGGAGAAGGTGATGAAAACACTGTTGGTCAGGGCAGTATGAATAAATCTTTAAAAGACGCTAGAGAAGATGATAAAGTAAAGGCGGTAGTATTACGTGTAAACTCACCGGGAGGAAGCGCGTTAGCTAGCGAGCTTATATGGAGAGAAATAGAACTTACTAAAAAAGTAAAACCTGTAATTGTATCTATGGGAGATTTAGCAGCTTCCGGGGGTTATTATATCGCTTGTAATGCTGATAAAATTATTGCAGAACCAACAACTATAACAGGAAGTATAGGTGTTTTTGGGGTATTACCAAATGGTAATCAATTAGCAAATAACATGGGTATTAATGCAGAACAAGTTGTTACTAATAAAAATGCAGTTTCATATAGTTTTTTTGAACCATTAAATGATGAACAGCGTGCCTTTTTAAAAGAAGGTATTATAGATATATATGAATTATTTACCAGTAGAGTAGCTGTTGGTAGAAATATGCAGCAAGATGATGTTAAGGCGATTGCTCAAGGACGTGTTTGGACAGGCGCCGATGCTTTAAAAAACGGATTAGTTGATGAGTTAGGCGGATTGGATTTAGCCATACAACGAGCAATAGAAGCTGCTAATATTACTGATTATCAAATAAAAGAGTTTCCTGTATTTGAAAAAGATCTTGATAAAATGTTAGAAGATTTTGGCTTAGCTAAAACTAAAGAAACTATTCTAAAAGAAGAGTTAGGCGAAGAAAATTACCAGATGTATAAAGAAATAAAAGCCTTGTCTCAGAAAAAAGGAATTCAATTATTATTTCCTTACAGTACAGATATTAAATAAAAACAAAAACATAATTATAAAAAGACCAAACGAAAGTTTGGTCTTTTTTTATGCTTTACTCATTCAAACAGGGGCTTCACTCATTGTTGGTTTTACAACCTAGTATTAGAGCTTAGTTTTATGCTAAACTTAAAAATCAACTATTATGAAAACGCTTATAAATTTTTGCCTAGTATTATTTATTACAATACAAATTCAAGCTCAAGAAAAGACGATTTACGGAAAAGTATTTGATAATTCAAATTATCCTTTACCCGGAGCAACGGTCTTGGTTAAAAATTCTAACAATGGTACAAATACCGATTTTGATGGAAAATATCAAATAAAAGCAAAAACTACTGATACATTGGTTTTTGCTTATATAGGTTATATAACAAAAGAAATTATTGTTGGAAAATCTAATGTAATAACAGTTACTTTAAAAGAAGATGTCTCTAAGTTAGACGAAGTGGTTGTAGTTGCTTATGGAACTACAACAAGGAAATCTTATACAGCTTCTGTATCTCAAATAAAACGCCAAAAGCGAAAAGCTTATCATAATAAGTTGGCGGGTCAAATTCAATCTACACCTGTTCAAGCACTTTCGGGAAAAGCTGCTGGTGTTCAAATAAATAATAACTCTGGTAATGCAGGAACAAATTCTCGAATTTTAATTAGAGGGTTGTCTTCAATTTCGCAAAACAAAAAACCTTTAGTGGTTGTAGATGGTATTGTATCAAATTATGACAATTTAGGAAGTATCAATCCAAACAATATAAAAAATATTGATGTATTAAAAGATGCAAGTGCAACCTCACTTTATGGAAGTCGTGCAAGTCATGGTGTTATTATTATTTCAACAAAAAATACTCTTCAAACCATAGAAAACCCGTTATACATTGTTGATGGAGTACCAATTAAAAAAGAACATAATTACATAATTGAAAGTATTTCAGAAACTGATATTGATAGTAAAACAGAATATAAAGGAACTGAAGCTAAAAAGAAATTCGGCAAAATCGCAAAAAATGGATGTATTGTTATTACTACTAATCAAGGAAATTTTAGAATTCTCAATAACGAAAGTTATGCGGTTATTGACGAGAATAATTTTGAAAGAACCACATTGTCACCACTGTCAACATTTTCTATAGATGTAGATAAAGCATCATACAGTAATGTAAGAAGAATGATAAATAATGGGGAATATATTGAATCTGATGCCGTTAAAATTGAAGAAATGGTTAATTATTTTGATTATAATTATCCACAACCAACAGGTGAGCATCCATTTTCGATAAGCACAGAAGTTGCAAAAACACCTTGGAATAAGGATACTAAAATTGTTAAAATTGGACTACAAGGTAAAACTTATAATAATAAAGAATTACCTCCATCAAACCTTACCTTTTTAATAGACGTTTCCGGTTCCATGAGTTCACAAAACAAATTACCATTGTTAAAATCGGCTTTCAAACTTTTAGTTAATCAACTAAGAGAACAAGATAAAGTTTCCATAGTAGTTTATGCAGGTGCAGCAGGAGTAGTTTTAGAGCCAACATCAGGAAAGAAAAAAGAAAAAATATTATCAGCTTTAGATAATTTAAATGCTGGCGGTTCTACAGCTGGAGGACAAGGCATTCAGCTGGCTTACAAATTAGCAGAAAAACATTTTAATAATAATGGTAATAATAGAGTTATTCTGGCAACAGATGGCGATTTTAATGTTGGTGCATCAAGTGATAAGGATATGCAAAAGTTAATAGAGGAAAAACGTGAATCAGGAGTATTTTTATCAGTTTTAGGATTTGGTTACGGTAATTATAAAGATTCAAAATTAGAAATCTTAGCAGATAAAGGAAATGGAAATCATGCTTATATTGATAATATGCAAGAAGCACAAAAAGTATTCGGAAAAGAATTTGGAGGCACGCTATTTACAATAGCTAAAGATGTGAAAATTCAAATAGAATTTAATCCTAGTAAAGTGCAAGCTTATAGATTAATTGGTTATGAAAACAGAATGCTTACTGATGAAGATTTTGTTGATGACACTAAAGATGCCGGTGAATTAGGAAGTGGACACACTGTTACTGCTTTATACGAAGTAATTCCAGTTGGAGTAAAAAGTGAATATCTAAAAGATGTTGCAGATTTAAAATATACCCAGTCACAAATATCCAGATCATATACAAATGAGTTGTTTACAGTAAAATTCAGGTATAAAAAACCGGATGGCGATAAAAGTGTTGAAATGCTTCATGTTCAAAAAGACGGAGTTCAAGAAGCTTCTAAAGATTTAAAATTTGCCTCATCGGTGGCCTTATTTGGTATGCAATTACGTCAATCAAAATATCATAATAAATCAAAAATTGGAGATGTTATTAATATGGCTGAATCTGGTAGAGGTGAAGATAAAGATGGTTATAGAGCAGAATTTATTCGGTTAGTTTCTACATATCAAAATCTGTAAATAAAATAAAAAAGCGACTTTTAAGTCGCTTTTTTATTTGAAACAAATATTTAAAAACGTTTCTTTAAAACAGACTCTTCCTTAAAATTATAAGCACGCCATATGCCATTTTGCTCACCTTTTTTAAACTTTCCTGAGAGTTTTAAACTGCCATTTTTGTAATAGCTTTTATACTTTCCATGAGGCTTTCCATCTTTTAATTCTACTGAAAATTTGGTTGTGCCATCACTATTTTTTTTTGTAAAACTTTTGGCGGTTAAGTCTGTTGGATAAATCTCAGGGATAGTAAAAACAACATCAGGGTTCATAGTGTTGTTAATTTCCTTTTCTGTGGTGATAGAATTGTTTTTTGTTGATGAAACTGAGTTTAATTTATATTTTGATTTAACAAGATCAATATCTTCATAATCAATAGCTAGTCTCATTTTAAAAACATCTTTATTTGGCGATAATTGTAGTCCAACTTGAGGAAAACAAATAAAATAATCCTTATTCTTTTTCAAACTAACTTTGGTGTCATTATTCGAAAAATAATACAGATTGTTATAGAGATAAGGCATGTTGGCATAAACAAACATAGTGGTTCTGGTATCAAAACGGTCGTTAAAATCTTCAAAATCTTCAGAAAAAGCCAGAGTTTCTTTTTCCTTATAATTTTTTATTATGGTTTTTAATGTGTTAGGGCTATTACTAAATACCACATAATCTTCAATAATGGTAAAATATGGCTTTTCAATGTTCTTAAATAAATTACCAAGTATAATTTTAAAAAAACCTTTAATAGACATGTAATTGATGTCATGACCCATATAATTCACCGCTTTAAATTTTACGGGACTTCTTTTTTTGATTTGATTTAATATAAAATCTAAATTCTCTTTGGCATCATCAATATCATTAGTCTTTAGTATCAAAGCAATATCTTTGTTAGATTGACTAACGGTAGAATGCATTTGCAATAGAGCTATTTCGTTATCAATCCAGCTAAAAAAGTGGTCTTTTAGTTTGATGTTTAAAAGGTTTTCAACCTGTTCCGTGCCATCGAGATATGCTCTAAATTGTTCCGTGTTTTCTTTTTGGATAGTTTCAAAATTTGAATAAAAATCTGAAAAATCACTAAATGTAAAACTTGTATAAAGTGCAGTTTGCTTTGGGGCGATGTTATAAATAGTGCGTTTTGAACTTCCAGATTTTTGCAATGCTTTTAAGTATATTGAGGCATCTATATTAATATTAGCAATACCATTAGCGGTTATGTTGTTTTCGTCAAGATCGAAGCTAAAACCACTCCAGTTTAAGCTATTGTTAAAAAGGGTAATGTACTCAGAATTTTCATTTGAAAATACATTCGAAAATTCTTTTAAGTGTTTAAAGTTAAAGAACAATCTAAACATATTACCATAGCTAACGGCTTTGTTAACTTCAATAAAATTTAAATCCCTACCAATTTTTGGTGTTTTGTATTGATCTATGGCAGCTTCAATAAGACTATGCACATAAGACAAAATCATTTGATTTTTAATAAAACTTATATGTAGGGTTTCTCGTGTTTTTTTACTATAAATTTCGATTATTTCATGCTGATGATAAATGCGCTTACTTACTTTAAAATTGCTGTTGATAAACGTGTTTAAATGAGATTTAACAACATTGAGTTTAGCTATTTTTTGCAAATCTATAGCATAGAAAAAACTGTACTTTTTTGGCGCGTAAATATGAGCAGATATAAGAATTTCTCGATTACCAATATAATCTAACAACTTCTTTTCCTTTTTAAAAATAGTATCAAGAGTGTTGAGATTAACCGAAAGTTCGTTAAAATAGGAGTTGGTGTTTAAATGGCTCCAAATATCACTTTCGCTAATAGCATTCCAATCATCTAAAGGCTTTTGAGATTCAATAATGTAAACAGCATCTTCTGGAATTAGATAAATGGATTTTATGTTATCGTTGTTATCTATTAAAAAGATATAGGTTAGATAAATTAAAAAACCAATAAGTATAACTATACCTGTTATAAGAAGTTGCTTTCTTTTCATTTTACACTTGTAAAACGCCCAAATTAAATTTCTTTTCAATAGGCGAGTGGTTAGCTGCTTCAATTCCCATGCTAATCCAAGTTCTGGTATCTAAAGGATTAATAATGGCATCTGTCCATAGTCGTGCAGCTGCGTAATACGGAGATACTTGATTATCGTATCTATCTTTAATTTTATTATAAAGTTCTTCCTCTTTTTCTTTTGTGAATTTTTCGCCTTGTTTTTCAAGAGAAGCCTTTTCAATTTGCAATAATACTTTAGCTGCACTGTTTCCGCTCATAACAGCTAGTTCTGCACTTGGCCACGCAACAATTAACCTTGGGTCATAGGCTTTTCCACACATGGCATAATTACCTGCACCATAACTGTTTCCTATTACAACAGTAAATTTAGGAACCACTGAATTGCTAACGGCATTTACCATTTTAGCACCATCTTTTATAATTCCAGAATGTTCGCTTTTACTGCCTACCATAAACCCTGTAACGTCTTGTAAAAATACTAATGGGATTTTCTTTTGGTTACAATTAGCAATAAATCGTGTGGCTTTATCTGCGCTATCGTTATAAATAACACCACCAAACTGCATTTCGCCTTTTTTAGTTTTCACTAGTTTACGTTGATTTGCTACAATACCAACTGCCCAACCATCAATTCTGGCGTAGCATGTTATAATAGTTTTACCATAACCAGCTTTATATTCATCAAATTCAGAATTATCAACTAAGCGTTTAATAATCTCATACATATCGTATTGATCTGCTCTGGATTTTGGCAGAATTCCATAAATATCTTCGGGTTTTTCTTTTGGTTTTTGAGCATCTGTTCTGTTAAATCCAGCTTTGTCATAATCACCAATTTTATCTATAATGTTTTTAATGGTATCTAAGGCATCAGCATCATCTTTTGCTTTATAATCAGTAACTCCAGATATTTCACAATGTGTAGTAGCACCTCCCAGAGTTTCATTATCTATAGTTTCTCCAATAGCTGCTTTTACTAAATAACTACCAGCAAGAAAAATGCTACCGGTTTTGTCAACAATTAAAGCCTCATCACTCATAATAGGCAAATAAGCCCCACCAGCTACACAACTGCCCATTACAGCAGCAATTTGTGTAATACCCATACTGCTCATCACCGCATTATTCCTAAAAATACGTCCAAAATGTTCTTTGTCTGGGAAAATTTCGTCTTGTAAAGGCAAATACACTCCAGCAGAATCTACTAGATAAATTATTGGTAGTTTGTTTTCAATAGCAATTTCTTGAGCTCTTAAATTCTTTTTTCCAGTAATAGGAAACCAAGCACCAGCTTTAACAGTAGCATCATTCGCAACTACAATACATTGTTTTCCTTTTATATAGCCAATTTTTACAACTACACCACCAGAAGGACATCCACCATGTTCTTTATACATGTCTTCTCCAGCAAATGCTCCAATTTCTATAGATTTTAATTTTGAATCTAATAGATAATCAATGCGTTCTCTGGCAGTCATTTTACCTTTATTGTGGTGTTTTTCAATTCTACTTTTTCCACCACCTAATTTTACTTTTACTAAGCGTTTGTTTAGTTCTGATAGTAAAAGTTTATTATGATCTTCGTTTTTATTGAAGTTAATGTCCATTAATAATTAGTTTGTGCTAATGTACAAAAGTTTCAAAATTTATAATTGAGTTTCTTAATGAAATCATAAATTATATAACATGGAATTATATTCCTTGGAATATAAATATTTTCTACATATATTTGTAGTGTAATAAATTTAAACTATGAAAAATATAATAGCCTTTGCAGGTTCAAACAGCAAACAATCGATAAATAAACAACTAGCAGTTTATGCTTCAACCTTAGTGGACAATGTTGACGTAAACGTTTTAGATTTAAATGATTATAATTTGCCATTATATGGAATGGATTTAGAAAATGAAGAGGGAATTCCTGATGATGCTCATAAATTTTTAGAAATCTTAAAAAACACAGACGGTATTATTTTATCACTAGCTGAACATAACGGAACGTATGCTACAGTTTTTAAGAATCTTTTTGATTGGTTAACAAGAATTGAAGGAAAAATGTTTTTTGGAAAGCCCATGTTGTTAATGGCAACTTCGCCAGGAGAAAGAGGAGGATTAACTGGATTAGAAATAGCTCAAGCTAGATTCCCTTGGCATGATGGAAATATAATTTCTACATTCTCTTTACCTTCTTTTGGTGAGAACTTTAAAGATGGTAAAATTATAAACGAAGATTTGGATAATCAATTAAAGCAATCTGTAGAAAAATTTCAAGAAAGCTTATAAAAAATGGGAGACATAAGTAAAGATATCAATTCTAAATTTCCAAATAGTAGAGTAAAGGCGTTGCTAAACATTCTTTACACAGCTAATTGGATTTCTAGTCATCAAAATGAGTTTTTTAAAGCTTATGGTATTTCTCCACAACAATACAATATTTTAAGGATTTTAAACGGTGCAAAAGAACCATTGAGTGTTCAGGTGATAAAGGATAGGATGATAGAGCGTTCACCAAACGCAACACGATTAATGGATAAACTTTGTGCAAAAAAGTATATAGAACGCTTACCATGTCCTGAAGATAGACGTGTTGTTAAAATAGTTATAACTAAAGAAGGTGTATCGCTTTTAAAAACGATTCCAAAAGATTTAAACAGTGATTTAATTAAAAACTTAAACGAAGCAGAAGCAGAGCAATTAAGCAATCTGCTAGATAAAATGAGATAAAATAAGAAAAAGAAAAATGAAAACTATAATTCACAAAGCAGAAGATAGAGGACATGCAAATCATGGATGGTTGCAAGCTAATCATTCATTCAGTTTTGCAAACTTTTATAATAAAGATAAAGTACAATTTGGGGCTTTACGTGTTTTAAACGATGATATTATTGCTCCTAGCATGGGTTTTGGTACACATCCGCATGACAACATGGAAATTATTACCATTCCGCTAAAGGGTGTTTTAAAACATCGTGATAATATGGGAGATGAGTGGATTCCTGTTGTTCCAGGAGAAGTACAGATTATGAGTGCAGGAACAGGAGTACAACACTCTGAGATTAATGGTTCATCAAGCGAACACTTGAGTTTATTTCAAATTTGGATTATTCCAAATAAGACAAATGTTGAGCCACGTTACGATCAGAAAAAATTTGATGAAGCTGGAAGAAAAAACAAACTTCAAACTTTGGTAACATCTATTGATGAAAATCACGATGGGAGTTTAAAAATTCATCAAGATGCGGTAATTTCTAGAATTGATTTAGATAAAAGAAAAACCTTCGATTATAAATTAAAAAGCAAAAACCATGGCGTATATGTTATGACTATTTATGGTGATAATAACATTAATGGTAATACTTTACAAACTAGAGATGCTGTAGCAGTTTATGATACCGATAGTTTTACAATAACTACAAATGACGATTCTGGACTTTTATTTATAGAAGTCCCATTAAATTAATTCTTTGAATTGATTAATAGCAAAAGCATCCTTAAGAGGGTGCTTTTTTGTTTTATTTATAATTGAGAATACCTAAAGGTCAACTTATCGTCAATATTTACTTTTTAAAGTTTTTATTTTATAAACAGTTCTTTTTAAGCAAAATTTGTAGTAACAACCCAAATTTATTAACCATGATACTAAAAAAAAGACTTTTGTTAGTCTTGTTATGTATAACTTCACATACAGTTTTTACGCAAAATACAGCGCTTTCAAAAAAAGATTCTACAGTAGTGAGTTCTTGGATAGCTGGAATAGGTTTTCATGCTATTGATGATTCAGAAGATGCTTTTAGAAAATTGTTCGATATAAAAGATGCTTGGAATGCAGTGCCTTACCCATCTCGTTTAAGTATAGGAAGATATTTTAAAAACGGAATAGGATTAGAAGCTATATTGGCATATAATAAATATAAAAAAGGTAAGGAAGTAGGGATTACTATTCTTGAAGAAAATAAAAATTATTTTTCTATTGATTCACGTTTAAGTTACGATTTAAATAAAATTATTGGAGAAACAGGTTGGTTTGACCCATATGTTGGTGTAGGTCTTGGTTATACACATGCAAATGATGGATCGCGAGGAACCTATAATGGCGTAATAGGTTTTAGAACTTGGTTTTCAGACCGAGTTGGATTAGATTTTAATTCTTCTGGAAAATGGAGAATGAATAATAACACAACAAATCATTTGCAACATGCCATAGGTGTTGTGTATAGGTTTAAAGCAGAAAAAGATTTAACTAAGAAAGGTAAAAAGAAGCTTGATTTAATCAATGAATTAGAAAAAGAGAATACTAGAATTAAAGATTCTTTAGCTTTTGTGGCAGAAGTTGAGCAAAAAAATAAAGAATTAGAGGAAAAATTTGCTCAAGTAAAAGAAAAGGAAAGATTAGCACAATTAGAAAAAGAAAAACAAGAAGCTTTAATTAAGAAGGAAAACACTATTAAAAAAGCTATTGATGCCTTAGACAAAATCAATTTTAATTTTGATTCATCTAATCTAAATACTCTTTCAAAAAACACACTTTCAGAATTAATAACAATTTTAAATGATTATCCAGAGTTGATTATAGAAATTAGTTCACATACAGATTCTAGAGGTTCTGCTGTATATAATCAAAAATTGTCTGAACAACGACTTAAATCTACAATCAAGTATTTATTAGAAAAACAAGTGTCTGAAGATAAAATTATTGGAAAAGCACATGGAGAAGAAAAACTTTTAAACGAGTGTGATGATAATACTAAATGCTCAGAAGCTAAACATAAAGAAAACAGAAGATCTGAAATTAAAATCGTTAAGTTTTAAAACAATAATTTTAAGAGATAAGAGATTTATGTTTTCAAAAAATTAAAATAAGCATCCATATTTGGATGCTTTTTTTATAGAAAATACGATATTTGTCTTTCTACTAACTAAGAAAAATAATTAAGTTATATATGGCAATGAATAAAAATACAGTATTAGCTTGGGCTACTACGTTAATGGTAATAATGGGAGTTGTGCTAATTTTAATGGGTGTTTATAGATATCAAGAAGTTGCAGGCTGGGGATTTGGTACAGTAGGTTTTGGTTTCTTCTGTATTGCCTGGGTTTTTAATGCTTTAAAAGGACGCGTATAATGAGTGACGATAAAAAAATAATTTTTTCAATGTCTGGTGTAACCAAGACATTTCAAAGTGCAAATACACCAGTATTAAAAAATATATATTTGAGTTTCTTCTATGGAGCAAAAATTGGTATTCTTGGTCTTAACGGGTCGGGTAAATCAACATTACTTAAAATAATTGCTGGTGTAGATAAAAATTATCAGGGTGATGTGGTTTTTTCTCAAGACTATTCAGTTGGGTACTTAGAGCAAGAACCCAAGCTAGATGATAACAAAACAGTTATGGAAGTTGTACGCGAAGGTGCAGCTGAAACTGTTGCTATTCTTGATGAATATAACAAAATAAATGATATGTTTGGTTTAGAAGAAGTCTATTCTGATGCTGATAAAATGGAGAAGCTTATGAATAGACAAGCAGAACTTCAAGACCAAATTGATGCTGCAAACGCTTGGGAACTCGATACCAAATTAGAAATAGCTATGGATGCATTACGTACTCCAGATGGTGATAAAAAAATAGGAGTTTTATCTGGAGGTGAGCGTCGTCGCGTAGCTTTATGTCGTTTATTATTACAAGAGCCAGATGTTTTATTATTAGATGAGCCTACAAACCACTTGGACGCTGAATCTGTTCATTGGTTAGAGCATCATTTAGCACAATACAAAGGAACGGTTATAGCAGTAACTCACGATAGATACTTTTTAGATAATGTTGCAGGTTGGATTTTAGAATTAGATAGAGGAGAAGGCATTCCATGGAAAGGAAACTACTCATCTTGGTTAGACCAAAAATCTAAGCGTATGGCACAAGAAGGAAAAACAGCTTCTAAACGTCAAAAAACGTTAGAACGCGAGTTAGAATGGGTTCGTCAAGGTGCAAAAGGAAGACAAACCAAGCAAAAAGCACGTTTAAAAAATTACGATAAGTTAATGAGTCAAGATCAAAAACAACTTGACGAGAAATTAGAGATATACATTCCAAATGGACCTCGTTTAGGAACTAATGTTATTGAAGCTGTACATGTAAGTAAAGCTTTTGATGATAAATTATTATACGATGACTTAAACTTTAATTTACCACAAGCAGGAATAGTTGGAATTATTGGACCAAATGGTGCTGGTAAAACAACAATTTTTAAGATGATAATGGGAGAGTTAGCTCCAGATAAGGGCGAATTTATTGTAGGTGATACAGCTAAGATAGCCTACGTAGATCAAAGTCATTCTAATATAGATCCAGAAAAATCTATTTGGCAAAACTTTAGTGATGAGCAGGAGTTAATTATGATGGGAGGTAAGCAGGTAAATTCTCGAGCTTATTTAAGTCGATTTAACTTTAGCGGAAGTGAGCAAAACAAAAAAGTAAAATTACTATCTGGTGGTGAACGTAACCGTTTGCATTTAGCGATGACACTTAAAGAGGAAGGCAATGTATTGCTTTTGGATGAGCCAACAAACGACCTTGATGTAAATACATTACGAGCTTTAGAGGAAGGTTTAGAAAACTTTGCAGGTTGTGCTGTGGTAATTAGTCACGACCGTTGGTTTTTAGACCGTATTTGTACACACATATTAGCTTTTGAAGGTGATAGCCAGGTGTATTTCTTTGAAGGAAGTTTTAGTGATTACGAAGAAAACAAGAAAAAACGTCTAGGTGGCGATTTAATGCCAAAACGAATAAAGTATAAGAAACTTGTAAGATAATATAATATAAAAAGCTCACTTTTAAGTGAGCTTTTTAGTTGTTATTGTCGTATAAATGCCCTTCTGTAAAATCTTTATAAGGCTTATCTTCATCGTCATCACCCATGTCATTGTTTAAAGCCTCTAAACGCTCATTTTCTTTTTTAAGCTTATAAGATTTTCTAACACCTAAGAGTAAAAGTATTGCAAAGAAAATGACTACTACAATAAGTCCTGTAACAATATCTGATTGATTGATAAGAAAAATTAGAGATGTAAAAGTGATTAAATTATACATAAGTCAGGTCAATAGCTGTCCAAAGATACTATTATTTTCCTTACAAAAAAGATTAGATTTATTTTTAACGTGTTGGATACCAATTAAGTTGAACAACTTCAATTTCAGAATTTGAAGCATTAACTATCTTTTTAAATTTCTCTACATCACTTAACCCATTTGTACCTCTGTAATGATAAGGATATACTTTTTTTGGTTTAAAATCTAATACAGCACTAGCCGCACTTTCAACAGTCATTGTATATGGTAAATTCATGCAAACAAAAGCTTTATCTATGTTTTTTAAAGCTCTCATTTCTGGAATGTCTTCTGTATCACCAGAAAAATAAACACGTTCATTCCCAAATGTAAAAACATAACCGTTACCACGACCATTTGGGTGGAATTTTAAAGCGTCTTCACGTAAATTGTACATGGGTATAGCTTCAAGTTTAAACACATCAAAATCTTTTAAATCTCCATTATTTATAACTGTAATATTAGAGTCTAATTCATTTGCTAACTGATCTGCAACAGCTTTTGGAGCAATAATTTTAGCATGACTTAAATCTAAAGCTTTTAAAGTTTCAATATTCATGTGGTCGCCATGAATGTCTGTAATCACAACAAAATCTGGAGTTTTGTAAGTTTTATAAGGTTCGGCGCCAAGAGTTGGATCTATATAAATGGTTTTGTCATTAAATTCAATAACGGTGCTAGCATGTTCTATTGGGTGTATTTTTGCTACAGGTTTTTCTATATTTTCAGCAATAACTTTACTTTCTTCAGTGGTATTATCCACTTTCTTTTTACAGTTTGTAAAACAAATAAATGAAATTAGGATTAGAGTTATTTTTAGTTTCATCTTTTTAATATTGAAGTTTTTATAAAGATAATTTTTTTACTCAGAATTAAAAAATGTAACATTTTAATAATTTCTTATACCAATAATTTAAGTAACCAAAATTTAAAGTCAAATCTTTAAAGTAACTATTCATTTACTTTTAGAAATGATTTTTTTTATCGAAATTGCTTGTCCGTAAAATTGTTCAACTTAAAACACTAACATACCATGTCCGATGATTTTGATTTATTAGAAACCTCTTCAAACGAAAAAAGCGAAAAAGTAGATGTCAATTGGGGAAAAGCCATTGATACTATGAAATCTAAATTATCGCAGGAAGACGATCCAGAAGTCCGTCAAAAAATCCTTAATGCCACTTTAGATGATGTGGTGCATATGGCAGAAAAAGACAGAACGACACTTTTAGATGCTATTAAAGACTTAACCGATTATCAAGATGAAGTCGGAATCATTTTTGAAAAATTCTCATCATTAAATGCTACTGAGCAAAAAGTAATTGATGATGCACAAAAAGCTTTAGAGCGCGCAAAAATAGAACTTGAAGATGCCGAAGCTAAACCAGATACTTGGTGGAACAACCTTTGGGGAAGAAAAAGTAAAATTAAAAAAGCACAAGATGCCCTTAAAGAAGCTGAAAAAGTTAGAGCTGCTGCCGATAATAAAGCAAAAGCTATGTTCCAAGAGCGTATAGAAAGTGCCGATGTGCAAACACTTTTAAGTGAGTTGTCTTATAAATCTCAAGCTGCTGTAACACGTTTAAAAAATAGAGAAGTAGAGATTAAAGAAGTAGAAGATAAGTTACAAGATGCTATTGTTGAAGCTACAAAAAATCACACAAAAGCACTTGAAAAAAAGAAAGAGGTAGAGGCGAAACTTGAGGAGCAATATGCGTTATTAAAACAAGCACGTCAAGAACTTGAAGATATTGTAGACAAGCAATCTGCTGATTATGCTCAGGCTGTTGGTAAAGTAACTTCTTTAGAGCAAAAAGTAGAAGAGCTTGAAGGTCTTAAAAATGCTTACACCACTTTAGCTGCCAGTAAGGATAGTTTTGTGCATAAACACAACTTAACTATTAAAGTATTAACGTCTTTACGTAGTAATTTACAAACGCATCGTGCAAAATTAAAGTCTGATACCGAAGAGCGTCTTAAATATTACGATGGTTATGTAGTGGCTTTAAAAGCTAGAACAGATCAGGAATTTGCAGCTATTTTAGAGCATTTAGGAGTAAAAACCGATGAGCATATTGGTGAAACCTTAGCATCAATGCATACGGCTAGTGCTAAAGCCCGTCAAGATATGATGGATAATATTCCAGTTCATGAAAAAGTTATGCAAGGTGTTTACAGCAGTTATGCAGAGGCTTTACAGGAAATTCGTGCTAAAGACGGTGAAATTCAAAAGAATTTTGCAGAGCGTTATGGTATTGATATGAAAGAAATTTTTGAAGATTATTATAAAGCCGATGCTAATAAACCATCTGGTGACGATGGTGAACCTGCAGGTAAGCCAAAACCAGAGGCAAGCGAAGACGATTTGTTGTCTTAAATTTTTGTCATTGCGAGGAGGTACGACGTGGCAATCTCATTAAAAGAAACTCAAAGTTTAATTAGTTCTGTGTTTCTGCGTTAGGGATTGTAGCGACATCCTTTTTATGTCAGTTCGAGTGATGCGTAGCATTATATCGAGAACCAATAAAAAGATATAGCGAAAAGCCCGACCCTTGTGGTAACGCCTAAATAATCAATAATTGTCAATTATCAATTAAATAAATGTCCATAAATCACATAGTAACACCATTAGATTCTGCAATACTCGATTCCAAAGAGCATTATGTATTTTATCATAAAATGGTAGACTTTGCTTTTAAAGAACTTATTGTAGCCGTACAACGCCAAAAACTTTGTAATGAGCAGGAAGTACAATTGTTTAAGCAATATTGTGATCTACTGTTGTATTCTATTGAAGCCATGCGTATTAAATATATGTATGACGAAGAGGATAATATGAAAGTAGATTTAACAGACTCTGGATTTCCAAATTATTTAGAGTTCAGGTATTTGTTTAACGATTTAGAATTACGTGATGAATATATAGGTAAATTAACCCCAATAGCAACTTTAAAAGAAGAGTTTTTAGAAACATTGATGCATAAAAAGCAACCTATTAAACGTAGTAAACTTTTTCAAGCAGCATCAATAGTATATTATTCTTCGGTAAACAAGCAATTTATCTTTAACCGGTTTGTACAAGGAAAAATATTAAGTGCCCCAGAGGGTTCACCTGCAGATTTATTAATTAGCTGGAGCTTTTTTGATGTGTCACACAACAGACCGTTTATCTGTTTCATGTACTTTAATTATGATGGAAGTAGAGTAAACGATTATAAAGATGAAATTTATGAGGTTTTAAAAACGACTTCAGACAGAGATATGAGTTTAGATATCATGGCATATACTATAGATAGAAAGTTACCAAAAGTATCGCCAAAGCTAATTAAACGTATAGGTTTAGGACCTATTCATAATGTTTTTGCAAAAGATGAAAACGAAGTTACTCATGCTATTTTAGAGGGAATTGGTAAAAAGGAAATTCCTTTAGAATCGTACGCTATTTCTTTTGAAATAAATGAAGTAAAATCGAAAAGCGAATTTAAAGAAGGTGGTTTTTTTAGTAAACAAATCCTCCAAAAATGGGACGAGGTATTTAAACAAATGTATGTTTTTGCACCACATCGAATCATCCAATTATTATACAATAAAACTCCAGATATTATGAATAAGTTGGCTAAACCGCCAATTCAAATAGCTGAATTAAAAATAGATAAAATATGAAGCTAAATTTAATTTTAGGAATAATAGTATTATTTCTGGTTTCTTGCCAAAGTGGAGATGATTCCACCACTAATAAAAGTGGTGAAACAGATTTAAAACTCATCACAGGAATGGAAGCAAGAGCTTCAGAATTTGGATCTTCAATTTTATTGGGAAACCCTAATGTGTTTTCAAGTCATATACTTATGTATCCAAACCCAGCAATAGGGTTTTTAAACATAAAAGGTTCTGTTGATACTGTAATTACAGATGTTTGGTTAGTTGAAGGTAATCCACAGAAAACATTTCAAAGTGTAGATTTTTCAAAAGTTCTTAACAGTAATTTATATAAAGAAACAGAGCTTTTATCAAATTCAACACTAAATTTTTCTGAATTAAGTGGATCAAATATCAATTTAAATTTAGAGAATGTAAGTTTTGGCTATTACAAAATCTTTATAAAAGCAAATGATGAAATTTTGTGGGGTAATATTTATATAGGTAATGATATAGATATTGACGATTTAATAAGTTTTTGGAACTAGTATTATGTATTGCGAAATACTTAACTTTTAATTAAACAATGGAACACAACTCAACTTTCCCAATAAAATTAAGCGAACTCGATGTACTTCGTGATGAAGCAGCATCCTATTTAAAAAGTGTACAATGGGAGCAAGGTGCTCGTGCGAAAAACAGAGATAAAGATGCTAAAGATGAATCTATTTTACTGTATTTGTCACGTGCAAACAACGGAACAAATACTGCTGAAATCACATCAGTTTCAAAAACGATTCTAGCTTTAAAAAAGCGTTTATTACCAGATTCTGTTGCGATTCCCATTTATTTAAATCAAACACTTTATGCAGTACAAGAAGGCATAACTTTAGGTATTTGGGTAAAAGATAGTTACTACGATTCTTCAGGATTGTCTAGCTTAAATGAAAATAAATCGGCTTTAGATAATAACGGAAAACGTGAGTTTGAAAGCAAAATGCATACAGCAACTGCGTTTATGTTATTTGCTTCTGCTTACAAAATATTAAACGACTTAAAACCACATGCATCAGACGATTTAAGCGTCATGAAACAAAAATTCGCAGGCATTCCAGAGGTGTCTTTATTATCACCTTTAAAAGGTATTTCCTGTTGTTTATATTATTATGATAAATATTTAGGGCACCCAGAAATTGTAAAATCTGATAAAGATGTTATCGATTTTACAGTGGTATATTTTGAAGGCTTAATTGATGAAATTCAATTGCGTAAAAGTAGTTTAGAGTATACCGAAACGATTGTAGATAGAACGTATAAGTTAGAAAAATCTGAATTTGCTGTTTCGGGTTGGAGTAATGTGTTTCAAGGCACAGCCAAAAGCGTAGAGTTCAATAAAATTCAATTTGAACAAATTGTAGGTAATCGTGATGCAAAACACTTTGCGCGTCGTTTAACTGAGCGTATGTTAAGTTACGATTTTACAGCAAAAAAGAACCCATTTCAAGAACTTGGTGGTTTTATGCCTGTTTTTATGGGTTATGGTATTCCTGGAACTGGAAAAAGTATGCTTATTGCAGCCATAGCTACTCGTTTAAAAGAACATTGTGACACCTTGGATATCCCGTTTTTGTTTCATCCGATGCCAGATACTCTAATTTCAACTTTTCAAGGTGGTTCTGCAGAAAAAATGGTAGAATGGATGAAGCCTTTACAAGACCCAACTAAACTTATTTTCGCACCAATTGATGATGCCGAAAATAATTTACAAGAGCGTACAGCTCAAGGGGTTTCGGCAGGTGTAAAAGAAGTAATAGGTGTGTTTTTAAGATATACCGAAGGCGCTTACGCAGTGAATTATGGTAACAGTTCTATTGGATTATTTACAAATCTTCCAGAAATGTTGGATAAAGCTGTGATTTCTCGTGTTCAAGGTCGATTTAAAATTGATGGTGCTCGCACCGAACACGACTTTTTAGATCAAGATCATCTTTGGTGGCGTAAATTGGATGAAACCATGCCCGATTTTGTAAACATGCAAGGACCAGAAAATTATGCCTATTTGCAAGACCAAGGATTAGCTAAAAATATGGGTGAGATTTTAAACGTTACAGATAAACCAACCGAAGAGCGTGTTCATGATATTTACGATAAAGTAGAAAAACAATTTAAAACCAATCAGCATTTATTTTATGCTAACTTGTATAAAGACATGCAAAAGGCATTTCCATTCTTTTCTTCGCGAGATGTTAGAAATATTCAAAGTGCGGTCTCTTTACGTTTAACAGATTTTGATTTGGAAGAAGATTGGTTTGAAAATCCAGAAATTTACTTTAAACAAGAGTACGATAAAAAATTTAATATGCTGCAAGAATTGATGCGTGCTAATATGAAAGGCTTGGATTTTTCTGAAATTCGTCGTCAGGAAGTAGTACGCTATTTAGATAATGTAGCAACCATTGCAGATACCGACTTTAAAAGAAAAGTAGATGCTAGAGTAAACCAACTAAACATTGAGACTGAGGCTAGAAAAACTTTTGAGGATGGAAGATAAGCTAAGAAACATTAAGCATCATGTTCTTTCTGATGAATGGGCAACTTTAGATAGAGTTGATTATGATTATAAGTTTGAAGATGGACAGTGGAGACGATTATCGCGAGAAAGTTACAATCGAGGTAATGGTACAGGTATTTTACTTTATAACAAAGAAAAACAAACAGTTATTTTAACCAAACAGTTTAGAATGCCTGCTTATGTAAATAACCCAAAAGAAGGTATGTCTATTGAGGTTTGTGCTGGTGCTATAGATAAAAATGAAGACCCAGAAGTTTGTATAATAAGAGAAGTAGAGGAAGAGGTTGGTTATAAAATTTCAAGCACAAAAAAGGTTTTAGAGTGTTATACATCACCGGGTGCTGTAACCGAAAAAATGTATTTGTTTATAGCTGAGTATAATGATTCTATGAAAATAAATGATGGAGGCGGTTTAGAGGTTGAAAATGAAGAAATTGAAGTTTTAGAAATACCATTTTCAAAAGCATTAGCTATGGTTGATGATTTTGAGATTATCGATGCAAAAACCATTTTATTATTGCAGTATGCACAAATTCATATGTTTTTAGATTAAAATGCAAAAACTAAAACAAACCAAATTATATAGAAGTGAGCTTATTCCGGTAAGTGGTAAACTTGTTGAGCGTTACAACAAATGCTTGGTAAAACTCGGATTTGCAGAAACGAAACTTAAAACGTTTCATATAGATGGAATAGGTTGGAGTCCAGAAGTAGCCGAAGAAAAAAAGAACAATTACTACTTAAATAATGGCGAAGCTAATCCTCATGGAATTATAATCTCTCCGTTACAAAAAGGTAAGCCTGTTTACAACCCTGTGCATACTTTTGATAGAGATATCATGAAATTTGTCTTCAAAATTCATGGTGAAAAAATAAAAGATATTACTCGAGATTGTGCCATTTGTCTGGATTTTGATCAAGGTATTGATGCATTTTACGAACCTTTAGATGTTTTAAAATACAACGAAGTAACTATTCATTTTCATTTAATTAATAACCTTAAAAACATTCAAAAACAACAATTACAATTAGTAGAAACGTTTAAAAGAGATAATAATTTTATTGACGAAACCATACACCAACAGTTGTTAGATTCTGCAAAACAATATGGAGATTTACGTAATAGAGATCTAAATTTACACGAGCTTCAATTCACAACAGATTCCTTTTACACCAAGGCTTTTGGTGGTGTTTATGTGTTACGAGACTTTATAACACCTATTGTGGTTTTTGAAGACGAAAAATGGTATAAAGAAGCCATTAAAGACACAAACTATGAGGTTTTATTGTATCATATCGTGCAACCAGAACTTATGGATAAGTTACGCGACCATGTTATTATTGAATACGATTTAGAAAAAGTAGTTAAAACAAAAAGATACGAGCGCATCAAAAAATTTGAAATGGCTCAATATTTAAAAAAAACTCAGCATCCAGTTAGAGATATTTTAAACGATCCCATTTTATATAAAAGTTATCTAAATAAATTAGACATAGACTCACGAAAAAAGATAATGAGTGTTGAGCGTTATTTAGAAAAATTAGAAACTAGTAATCAGTTTAAGATTGCTGATATTGTTGATGTAAAAATCTTTGAAGCTTTACATCAGCCACATTCATCATTAGAAGCAAAACACCAAGATTTAATTTGGAAATTACTAGTCAATATTTCACCAAAAGATGTATTGTTTTGGTATTGGTACGATAAAGAAGATTTTTATAAAAATTTTGAAACTTGGGATGATTCGCTTAAAGATTGGGTAATTGAAACCATTAGTAACAATATTTAATAATAATAGACTAATTTTATAAAGGGTAACCACAAACTTAAAATTATGACACTAGAACTAATTGTTTTTATAGCTTCAATATTATTTGGAGCCTTAATTTATTGGAGAGAATCTCATGGAAATGGTTTATATAGATTTTTTAATAAACTCATGTATTCCAAAGAACTACAAATGAAATCTACTGATAAAACAGGGTTTGTATATCAGCAAAAATTTATTGTTAGATTGGTTTTTATAGGCTTTTTGTTTTTAATAGGTATTGTTATAACCCGTTTTTTAATTCCAATAGATTTAGCAACTATTTCCATTTTTGCTTCTATGATTGTAGGAACAATAGCTGGAACATATTTAGCAACTCTTATATTTAAATCTAGTGAGGTTATAGATGAAAAAAGCGATTCAATAGAAGATATGGTGCATGATACCATTGAAAAAGGAAAAGACTTTATAGAAGATTTAAAAACCAAAGATGCTAAAGTAGTTGAAGAAGCCAAAAAAGAAATAAATGAAGCTCCAAAATCAGAAGAAAAAAGTGCTAGAGAGCGTTTAAAAGATAAAGGGTTATTGTAAAATGAATAAAAATAAATTTAGATATATATTAATTATGCTTTTTACTATTGTAATAGCTGTAGAGTTGTTCAATTTTGATTATGAAAATGGTTTACAATGGAAAAACGCATTAAGATTACTTTCTCCAGTATTAATGATTATAGCTATGATATTATCTATAAATCATGTTAAAAAACACGGAGAAAACTAAAACATTACAAAATGATTAAAAACTACTGGAACAAAGGAAAAAAGCAAAAAACAATAACCATTATTGTTGCGTTAATTTTACTCATTGCTTTATTTGTTTTACGAGACGATTATCAACCAGCTTTACTATTCATTAGAAAATACATTTTTATAATTCTACTCAGTGCAATAGTATTATTCTTTGGTTTACGAAAGTTTAGAGGCTCTGCAAGTACTGGAGGTAGACTAGGTATTTTGGCATTATTACTCATTTTCTTTGGAATTTTATATGCTGTAGGATGGCATTTTAAAATGTACGATTATATGAAAACCTACAATGTATTTAATAACTTAAATCGAGTAGAAATAAATGAATTGCCATTAACCCAAAATGAGCGTATTCAACCCTTACGTAATGTGTTTTCAATGGCCAATGAAAGTGTTGGTGAAACCAAAGATGTATCGTTACCACATTTAGTTAGAATAGGTAGTGAAAACAAATGGACGATGGCTATTCAACCAACCGAAAAGTATATGTGGCAAGGTATGACCGATAATACCGAAGAAGTTTTTGCTGTATCTAGCACCACACCATTTCCAAGATTTTCAAGTGAAAACAGAATTCCTGTAACCTTTTCTATAGGAGAATCTTTAAAATTTAGCAGAAACACCTATAATGCTGTGGTGCAACGTTTTAACTTTTTTCAATTATTCACGATGGAACCTAGCGATACGTATTATATGAAAAATGATACAGGACAATGGGTAGAAGTGGTAAGTTTAATAAAATGGAAAGGATTTTTATTTCCATATCCAACTTTTGGTGGTGTAATGGTTATAGATAGTGGTGAGCACGATTTTAATGATTATATAGAACGTATTTTAATAGGAAAAGGCACTTATATAAGTCCCGAAAAAATGAAAAATTATCCATATTTAATTGGACAAAACACTTTAGCTGAAAAAGTATCGCGTTTACAAGCCGAATCTTTAAAGTTTTTAGGTGGTTTTAGCGATCCGTTACCTTGGAATATGGAAACTGCAGTTAAAATACCAGATTTACCAGACGACCAAAATCAGCAACCTTTTGTAACCGATTTTGATTTTTCAGATACAAGTACAGGAGCCTATAGCGGGCTTTACCATTGGTTTGGATTAGAACCAGTTGGCGATGAGCGTACTAGTTTAACATATAGTGTTTTTATTCCGGCAGATGGTAGCGACAAGCTGTATTATTACGACCATGCATTAAAAAAGCAAGGATATGCGGGTGTTTCGGCAATGCCTTTAAAAGTAATTGAATCTCGTAAGGAGTTTGATTGGTCGGTTAATAAACCTGTGGAATTCCGTCCGTATATAAAAGATATAGCAGGAAGAAAGCGTTTATTTTTCTTAGGAACCATTTCTGCAATTCGAGAAGGATCTGATAATTTTGATGGTTCTGCTACTCCAGATTTAGCGCTTATTGATAGTGAATACAGAGATGTAGTATGGATAGATGTAAAACACCCAAGCCAATGGGATAAAACAGTTTATGATCAATTAAATGAAGCTTGGAGAGCCAGCGAAGGCATTGGATATTATTTTGCTGAAGAAACTAAAAACATAGACTTAGCTGAAACTGTCCAGGATTCTATTAGTAAAGTAATTCCTGTAAAAGATGAAAAAGCTGAATTACTTGAGAAGCTACAAAAGCAGATTGATTCTTTAAAAGCTATTGAAAATTAAAACAATATGGATGGTAGTTTAGGACATTTTAAAGATACTTTGCAACGACGTAAACAACGCTTAGAAAAAGCGGAGGGTAGGTTTGATAAGAGAAAACTGCTTGATAACTCATATGAAAATCCATCTGAATTTGATTTTCCTACTTTTCAAAAATCTAAAGTTGAAAGATTAAAAACTGAAATTAGATTAAAAAAGAAGAAGGAAAGATTGAGGAACTATTTATTATTAATAATAATATTTCTGATTCTTTGTATTTCGTTTTACTATTTTATGAATTGATAAATCTACTTTCAGTTTTTATTTAATGTATATAAACTTTATAACGCTTATTAACTAGTTGTAGCACATTTGACAAAACAAAGAAATTATATGGAAATTATAATTAAGCTACTTTTAATATTATTTTGGATTTATTTTTTTCTAAAAATCTCCATAATCATAAATAAAAATGGTAATCTGATAAATGACTATTTAAAAGGAAAAACTATTTTCTCCACAAACGATGAAATAACTATCAAGACTTTTAAAAAGTATATCCTTTTTCTGTTCTTGATTATAATCGTTCTTGGAATTTATCAATCCGTTTTATGGGCTAGTAGATAGATTTACAGTAAGCCTATATTGTGAATGAACAACCTAATAAAAAAGTATTGTAAAAACTCTTGAAACTCTAGTAAATTTAAAAAAATTAATTAAAAAAATTGTAGAATCAACCTTGCCAAAATTGAATAAAAATTTAAAATTAGTATTAAAACACCAACTCCATTTTAATATTACTACGCTTGTACGGTGAGTTTTCTTCAATAGGAATTTCAATAAAACCATATTTTCTATAAATGTAAATAGCATTTTCTAGTTTGGTGTTGGAGTAGAGTATAAGCTTTGGTAATTTCATTTCATTTTTAGCAAAGTCTATACAATATTGCATAAGTTTTTGCCCAATTTTAAAACCACGATGTTTAGGTGAAACCGCCATTTTTGTTAATTCAAATAAACCTTCATTAGCAATTGGCATTAAGGCAACCGTTCCAACAATATTACCGTTTAGTTTTGCGAAAAATATGTGTCCGCCTTTATTTATAATATACTTTGTTGGTTTACTTAAAACCTCTTCATCATAAGGTTCAACATAAAAGAATGTTTTTAACCATTCTACATTTAATTCATAAAATTCTTTTTCGTATTGTTTGTTAAAAGTTGTTATTTCAATCATCATTAACTTTTATAAAATCGGTAATAAAATAGGTAATGAGCTTTCCAATTTGATTTACTGTTTTTTTAGTTGGTGCAGCTTCACATATATGTAAATAAGTAGCATTAGAATGTTTAGCAAAGTAATTTATAAAATTTCTGGTTTTGTTTACACTAAATCCACTTGGTGTCATGGCACTACTAGCTATGTTTTCAATAGCATCACAATCTATTTCAATGCCAAATGGGTTATTAGAAATATGTTTTAATGCCTTTTCTAATTCACTTTTAAATTTTAATTTTTTCCTTACTTGTATGTCTTCAAAAGTATTGTATTTAATAGATTTTGATTTATCGAGTGTTTTAAAAACTTTATCTGAAGTATAATTTTCGTGTAGTCCAAAAATAAAATAGTTTCCTAAAAATCCTTCCGCGAAAGCGTAAGTAAAACCATTACCACTGTGTCTGCCTTCTTCTGGTCTAAAATCTGAATGAGCATCTAAACTAACTACATTAATAGGTTTGCCCAAAGCTAAACTTGAGCCTTTAATATTCCCGTAAGCATTGTTATGCCCACCTCCAATAATTATAGGTTTTTTCCCTGCCAAAACAATTTGATAAACAATATTTGTAACAGCTTCATCAATATCTTCAACTAATTTTCTGGCTTTTATTAAATCTTTTTTCTTTGACGGATTTAGTTTTGAAATTTTTAATAATTCATCACTAAAATCTAAATGTCCCAATATTAAAACCTGTTTTGCTTTTGTAAATTGATTACTTTGTATGTTTAACAAAATTTTAAGTGTGGCTTCCCAAGCCTTTGCTGTTCCAGTATTTCCATGATTTGCAAATACACCTACATCTTCTGGTAAACCTAAAATTACATGAGTAACATCTAAATTTTTAAGTTGTTCGTATATATTGGAAATGCTGGTTAATATTTGAACATGTTGGCCAAACTTGGATTCACCAGAGCGTTTGTTTAATAGTTTATTTCGAGTAGTATTATTAAATAAAACAAGTTTATCCATAAGAGTAAATAAATTTTTGAGTTTTAAAAATACATCATTATTTATTTAGAAGCATTAAAAAAATAGTATTAAAATTAAAACAAGATTTAACTTTTAACAACACTAAAAACAAGTAATTATGGAAAGTAACAAAAGTAGTATGGGTCTTAAAGTTGCATTAGGAATAGCGGTAGTTTTATTTTTAGCTACAGGTTTTTATTCTATGAATCTTTACAAAAAATCTAACGATGACAAAAAAGAATTAACTGAGCAAAAACAGTTAGTAATGAATGATTTAAACGCTATGGCAAAACAATATGATGAGGCTATAGGTGAGAATGAAGTAGCTAACAATAATTTAATAGAAGCTAGAGCGCGTATTCAAGGGTTAATAGATTCGTTAAAAATTTCTGAAACAAACGTAAAAAGCTTATGGAGATATAAGCAAAAGTATGTATCGCTTCAAAAAGAAATGGATGTGTTATTAGCACAAAACGATTCTTTAAGAGTAGAAAACTCTTATTTAGCTACATCTTTAGATAGTACTCGTGTACGTTTAGAAGAGCGTACTATTTTTACAGATTCGTTATTAGTACAAAATAATGCTTTAGCAGAAGTAGTTTCTGATGCATCAGTTTTATCTGCTGTAGATTTAAAAGCTTCTGGTGTAATAGTAAGAACTTCAGGTAAAGTTGTGCCAACAGAAAGAGCTAGTAGAAGTGATAAAATTAGAGTATGCTTTATTGTTGCTAAAAACAAATTAATACAAGCTGGAGAACAAGAATTGTATGTTCAAGTTATAGATCCTAAAAACAACACTTTAGGTTTAAACGAGCAAGTATCTTTTGATGAAAAAACTTTAAACTATAGCTTAATTAGTAAGTTTAACTATGAAAATGCTAATCTTAATATTTGCGAGTTTGTAACTGCAAAAGGAGATAATAACTTTGAAAAAGGGCGTTACGTTGTTAATGTATTTAATGAAAAAGATTTAGTATCAACTTCAGAATTTACTTTAAAGTAATTTATTTATAACACTTAATTTTTTGAAAACCTTAAACATTGAATTGTTTAAGGTTTTTTTTATGTAGTAAAAATTATATAATTCCAATATATAATGCAAAATAATTACACTTTAACCATTTTATTTGTATATAATATAATAATTATCAATACTATTAATTAAAAATGTAATTTTAGCTCCTCACGTTAAGATTGCTTTATTTTCTCTCTCGTGAATCCCTCATTTTAAACAAGTTATATTGTAAATTGTAAATTAATATGGAAATAGTTCCTGGGGTAGATTTTTTGAATTCATTCACTAAGGTTTCTGATAAGAACATAGAATCTCTTTTAAAGATTTCAGAGTTAAAGAAAGTAAAAGCAGGAACTCAATTAATTAAATTAGGAGAAGTTCCAACAAAGGCATACATGATTATGTCTGGAATTATTAGATGTTATCTTATAACAGAATCTGGTAAAGAGTTTAATAAAAGTTTTTATTTACCAGTAAATGTTGTTGGTCCTTTAACATCTTTAATTCATAGTAAGCCTTCGATATTTGTTTTTGAGACACTTATAGATTCAGAAATCTATGAAGTTGATTTCTTAAGGTTTAAAGATTTATGTGAAAAAAACCTAGAGGTTAATTTGCTCTATTCTAGTGTTTTGGAATCTATTTATACAAGATATGAAACTAGGCTTTTGGAATTAATTTCTATGGAAGCTAAAGACCGATATCTAGAACTTAAAAAGAAAATTCCAAATGTAGATGATATAATTCCACAATATCATATTGCCTCATATTTGGGTATTACACCAGTACAATTAAGCAGAATTCGTAAAAAAATTGATGATGATTAACATTTGTTAACCATTCTAAAAATGTTAAATTATATATTTGACTTGATTTCCTTTCAAAAATATAGAGGATTGATAGCTAACTAACCAAAAAAAGCAGGTAATTTATTTTACCTGCTTTTTTATTTGTGGTATTTAATAAATCTTATTTTAAACTACCAACCATATCTTCTGGTTTTACCCAAGCATCATAATCTTCTGCTGTTACATAACCCAAATTAATAGCTTCTTCTTTTAAAGTGGTTCCGTTTTTATGAGCAGTATTTGCAATTTCTGCCGCTTTATAATATCCTATTTTAGTATTTAAAGCAGTTACCAACATTAATGAGTTATTCAATAGTTTTGTGATAACCTCATGATTTGGTTCAATACCTACTGCACAGTTTAAATCAAAACTCACACAAGCATCACCAATTAATTGTGCAGATTGTAAAACGTTAGCAGCCATAACAGGTTTAAAAACATTTAATTCATAGTGTCCTTGTAAACCACCAACAGAAACAGCAACATCATTCCCCATAACTTGTGCACAAACCATTGTTAAAGCTTCACATTGTGTTGGGTTTACTTTTCCTGGCATAATAGAACTACCTGGTTCGTTAGCAGGAATAATAATTTCTCCAATACCACTACGTGGTCCAGAAGCCATCATTCTAATATCATTTGCAATTTTATTTAAAGAAACTGCTAATTGTTTTAAAGCACCATGAGTTTCTACAAGTGCATCATGTGCTGCTAGTGCTTCAAATTTATTAGGTGCAGTTATAAAAGGTAATTCTGTAAATTTAGCGATGTATTCTGCAACGCGTTTGCTATAACCTTTTGGGGTATTTAAACCTGTTCCTACAGCAGTTCCACCTAATGCTAATTCACTTAAATGCGATAAGGTATTTTCAAGTGCTTTTAAACCGTGGTCTAACTGAGCAACATAACCAGAAAGTTCTTGGCCTAATGTTAATGGTGTAGCATCCATTAAATGAGTACGCCCAATTTTAACAACATTTTTAAATGCTTCAGATTTTTTATGAAGTGTATTACGTAATTGTTTTACACCAGGAATTGTTGTTTCTACTATTTTTTTATAAGCAGCAATATGCATTCCGGTAGGGAAGGTGTCGTTTGAAGACTGAGATTTATTAACATCATCGTTTGGTTGAATAACTTTTTCACCTTCACCAATTACTTTACCAGCTAATTGTTGTGCTCGATTAGCCACAACCTCATTAACGTTCATATTACTTTGTGTACCAGAACCAGTTTGCCAGATGACTAAAGGAAATTGGTCATCATGTTTTCCTTCTAATATTTCATCACAAACTTGAGCAATTAAATCGCGTTTTTCAATTGGTAAAACACCTAGTTCGCAATTAGTGTAAGCAGCTGCCTTTTTTAAATAAGCAAAACCATATACAATTTCTAAAGGCATAGATGCAGAAGGACCTATTTTAAAATTATTTCTTGAGCGTTCTGTTTGTGCTCCCCAAAGTTTATCAGCAGGTACTTTTACCTCGCCCATGGTATCTTTTTCTATTCTGAAACTCATCTTTAAATCATTTAATTTAAGTTACAAAGTTAATTGTTTTAAAATGTTTATTATTATGATAAATGTTTGTTTTTATAAGTTTTTTTAACAGATAAATAACATTTGAAATTTTATTAAGTCTATAATTCCTATTAATTTAGTAGGATTAAATTTAATAAAAAAATAATATTATGGCAACAATTAGGTTAGGGGATATTGCCCCAGATTTTAATGCTAATACAAGCGAAGGAAAAATTAATTTTCATGAATATTTAGGTGATAGCTGGGGTATTTTATTCTCTCATCCGGCTGATTATACACCTGTATGTACTACAGAATTGGGAACATTAGCAAAATACACAGATGAATTTAAAAAGCGTAACGTAAAAGTTATGGCACTTAGTGTTGATGGTATTGATTCGCATCATGGATGGATAAAAGATATTAATGAAACCCAAAATACAACGGTTAATTTCCCTATAATAGCAGATGAAGACAGAAAGGTTTCAGAGTTGTATGATATGATTCACCCTAATGCGGACGCAAATTTTACTGTACGTTCTGTATTTGTAATAGGTCCAGATAAAACCGTAAAATTAATAATTACTTATCCTGCATCTACTGGTAGAAATTTTGATGAACTTTTAAGAGTAATTGATTCATTACAGTTAACAGCCTACCATAAAGTAGCTACGCCTGCTAACTGGAAACATGGTGAAGATGTAGTAATTAGTCCTGCAATTTCAACAGCAGATGCAAAGGGAATTTTTACAAAAGGCGTTGACGAAATAAGACCATATTTAAGAATGACACCACAACCAAATTAAATTGATAAGTTGTTAATAATTCTTAAATTTCTTATTGTTTAACAAAACTGTTTACATTATCTTTGCATAAGATTTATTAAAAGACACATTTAATCATGTTTGAATTTGATCAGTATTTAGGCTTTTTAGCATTCTTAACCATTTTAACAATTGGGTTTTGGTTAATGATATTTTTATTAACTTTTGTAATCCCTTATTGGATTGGTGGTTCTTTAATTGAAAGATTAAAAGAAATTAGAGAAGAAAAGAAAGCAAAGCGTAACGCTCAATAAAAAACATATAGAATTTATATAAAAAAAGGAAGCTAATTTAGCTTCCTTTTTTTTGTTTATTATATGAAGAAAATTAACCTCCAAAATCAAAATCATCGTCACCACCACCTTGATTTCCATTTCTTCGTCCATTGCGTTTCTTTTGTTGATTAAAACGATACATAAACGATAGATTTATTTGACGTTCTCTCCATTGGAACTCACCATAACTTTCATAAGTATCTGTTGTCGTTGTAGAGATTCTTTTTCTGGAGTTTAACAAGTCTCTTACATTTAAAGAAATTGTAGCATTGTTATCAAAAATCTCCTTGCTGACAGCTAAATCTATAGAAAAAATACCTTTGTTTTTACTTTGCGCATTTTCACTTGCACCTCTATAAAACATGTTAGTTTGCCAATCTATATTAGAAGGCAGTGTTAATTTACTGCTAAAACGTGCAAACCAGCTTGTATTTTTTGCGCTGTAATCTATACCATTAAATTCACCATCATTTTCAAATTGAAATATGTTAAAGCTGGTGTTTAATCTTAACCATTTTTCAGGATTATAAAGAATACCAAATTCACCACCAGTTCGTTTTCTAGTGGATAAGTTTACAGGGATTCTTCTAATAATATCTATACCATCAGATGTTTGCTGACCTGTGTTTTCCTGAATAAACTCAAATGATTCAGTTTCATGCTGATAATAAACCGATGTAGTAAAAGTTAGTTTTTCCCAACGTTTTAAGTAGCCCAAATCGAAAGCACTGGCAAAAGCCGGATTTATATTTGGGTTTCCTTGAAACACATTTGTTCGGCTAGAACGAGAAGGAAATGCATTAATAAACCAACCTCGAGGTCTATTAATTCTTCTGTTATAACCTAATGTTATACTTTCTTCTGTATCGTCGTCTTTTCCTAAATTGTATATTAGATTTACTGTAGGGAAAAGCCCTAAGTAATTTCTGTTAAAGTCTGTATCAATAGAAAAACCAAAGGCTTCTTGTATTTCTTCATCGGTTAATCTGGAATCAATTTTTCCTTTTAATTGTGTATTTTCTAATCGTAAACCCAAAAGAAAAGAGAATTCACCAAATTTAGTTCCGTATTGTGTATAAAAGGCATTTACATTTTCGGTGTAATCAAAAATATTAGTTATTGTATCATTTATAAAAAAACTTCCATCATTTAGGTCTTCTTGTTCTAAAGTGTAATTTGAAACAGAATTTTCAAAGTTGCCTCTATAACCAGCTTCAAACCTTGTGTTTTCTCCTATGGGTAGTACATAATCTATTTGAAATAAAGATTCTTTTTCATCTTCAATTTCTATTACATTTTCCATTTGAAAAGGGTCTGGATTAGTTTTATTTGTAACAATATAATTCTCATCTATAAAGGTAAGTTGCTCTTCATAACCTTTTTCAAATTGAATATCGGCAGTTAACTCATGCCCACTATCATTAAACTTAGTAATGTAGTTTAAAGCGACTTGATAATTATTACCATCCTCATGCTGTCTTTCTGTTCTTAATGTTTTTTCAACAATATCTCCATCATTAAATCGGTCGCTATTGTTAAGCGATTTATCTCTATCCTGTCCATATCTGTAAAATAAAGTTCCGGATAAAGAGGTTTTTTTAGACAGGAAATATTCCATACCTAAACTAGCATTGTAATTTCTGTTTAAACGCTCTACTTCTTGGTCTTCTCGAATTCTATTGAAATCCTCTTCTGTGGCATTAAAATATTCTGTATCACTAAAACTATTTCTTGGTGAACTAAAATATCTAAAACCTAAATTTGAAAACAGATTAAATTTTTCGGTTCTGTAATTTAAATTGGCTGATAAACCTGCGTTATCTGGATTACCTAAAGTTAAATTTAATGAGCCATTAAACCCTAAAGTTTCTTTTTGTCTTAAAATTATATTTAAAATTCCAGCAGTACCTTCGGCATCATATCTTGCAGATGGCGAGGTAATAACTTCAACACGTTCTATAGCTTCTGCGGGTAATTGACTTAAGACATTGGTGTCACCAAAGCCTGCCATGGCAGATGGTTTTCCGTTAATTAAAATTCTAACATTTTCGTTTCCTCTTAAACTAATAGCACCTTCTACATCTACAGAAACAGAAGGTACATTATTGAGGGCATCACTTACAGTACCACCAGCTGTGGTTAGGTCTTTACCTATGTTGTATATTTTTTTATCAAGTTTTATTTCAACCGTAGTTCGTTCGGCAATAATTTCTACTTCATCTAAAGATTCTGTATCAATTTCTAATAGAAAGACACCAATATCTTCATTTTTGGTTAAATTTTTATTGGGAATAGTTTGTGTTTTAAAAGCAATATATTCTATGGTAATATCGTAAATTCCTGGTTTTATTGTGAGATTAAAAGCTCCATTTGCATCTGTAATACCACCTGTAACAATTTTGTTTTCTTCTTTGCTAAAAAAAGCAATTGTAGCATATTCTAAAGGTTCATTTGTTTCTTTGTCTAATACTTTACCTGTAATTGTAATCTCTTTTAAAACAGAAATTTCTGGATTTTTTGTTTCTTTTTTTTGAGGTTGTGCATTTACAAATACTATAAAACTAAAAAATAAAAGAAAGGAAAATATACTTTTGGTCATGGTTATGTTTTGGCAATTAGACTGCCAAAATTAAGCATGGTTTAACTTGATATTGTTAAATAAAACTTAAATTATTTCTAAGATTTTCTCGGTAGGTCTGCCAATAACTGCTTTGTTTCCGTTAATTACAATTGGTCGTTCAATAAGCTTTGGGTTATTAACCATAGCTTCAATTATTAGGTCATCTGTTAAGTCTTTGTTTTTAAACTCTGTTTTCCAAACAGCTTCATTTTTTCTAACAAGTTCTATGGGTTTTATACCTAAAAGTTTAATGATGTTTTTTAATTCGGTTTTAGTTGGAACATCTTCTAAATACTTTACTATTTCATAATCTTTACCAGAATTTTCTAGTAATTCCAGTCCACATCTTGATTTGCTACATCTGTTGTTATGGTAAATTTTTATCATTATATATGGATATTAAAAGCTTTTAATTGTTGAATGAGTTCTTTTGGTGATTTAAAATGTATACCATTAATGGTTAATGCATTAGCAGCTTCAATATTTCTTAGATTATCATCTATAAAAATTGAACTTTGTGCTTCAATATTAAATCTATCTAAAGTGATTTGATAAATTTCTTTGAAAGGTTTTCTGGTTTTTTCTTCGCCTGAAACAATAATACCTTCAAACCAATGTAAAAACTCAAAACGTTCTAAAGCAATAGGAAAGGTTTCTGCACTCCAATTGGTTAGTGCTACGACTTTGTAATTTTTATTTTTTACAAATGCATCTAAAATTTTCACGGTGCCTTCAATGGCGACACCTAGCATTTGTTCCCAATTGCCGTAAAATAATCTGATTAATCGTTCGTATTCTGGAAATTGATTAACTAAATCTTCTGTGGCTTGTTGTAAAGGGTAGCCTGCATCTTGGTTTTCATTCCAATCGCTAGTACAGATGTTATCAAAAAACCATTGCATTTTTTTTCGGTCTCCATTAAATTCATCTAAAAAAACATATTCAGGATTCCAATCAATTAAAACTCCTCCAAGATCGAAAATTATAGTATCTATTTTATTCATCTGTTAGTTTTTATTGAATTAAATAAGTCAGATGTAATTCGTCGATAGACATTTTGACTGATTTCAACAAAATATTACGACTCATTTCATAATTGATTATCGTCTTCTACTTTTTGCCCCATCATCATTAAATAGGCCTTTAAAAACTCATCAATATTTCCATCCATAACAGCATCTACGTTACCAGTTTCATGGCTTGTTCTAACATCTTTAACCAGTTTGTAAGGATGCATAACGTAGTTACGAATTTGACTTCCCCATTCAATTTTCATTTTACCAGCTTCAATATCATCGCGTTGTGCTAATTGTTTTTGGAGTTCTATTTCGTAAAGCTGAGATTTAAGCATTTGCATGGCTCTGGAACGATTATCATGTTGCGAACGCGTTTCGGAACATTGAATTTGAATTCCCGTTGGTTTATGCGTTAGTTGAACCTTAGTTTCTACCTTGTTAACATTTTGTCCGCCAGCACCACTGGAACGTGCTGTTGTAATTTCTATATCTGCGGGGTTTATTTCAACTTCAATAGTATCATCAACAAGTGGGTATACATAAACCGAAGCAAAACTAGTATGTCGTTTAGCGTTACTATCAAAAGGGGAGATTCTTACCAAACGGTGTACACCATTTTCACCTTTAAGCCAACCAAAAGCATAGTCGCCTTCAATTTCTAAAGTCACGGTTTTTATTCCTGCAACATCGCCTTCCTGAAAGTTAAGTTCCTTTACTTTAAATCCGTTTTTTTCTGCATACATTAAGTACATGCGCATAAGCATACTTGCCCAATCGCAACTTTCGGTACCACCAGCTCCTGCAGTAATTTGAAGAACAGCACTAAGTGCATCGCCTTCTTCAGAAAGCATATTTTTAAACTCTAGTTTTTCAATGAGATTTATAGCTTTATCGTAACGATCTTGAACATCCTCGGCTGTAGCTTCCTCTTCCTTAAAAAACTCGTAAATAACTTCTAAATCTTCAATAAAAGTTTTGGAGGTTTTGTAGTCTTGAACCCAACTTTTCTTCTCCTTAAGAGATTTCATGACTAATTCTGCTTGTTTGGAATCGTTCCAGAAATTAGGGTCGAAGGTTTTTTCTTCTTCGTTTTGTATTTCTATAAGTTTGGCATCTATGTCAAAGATAGTGCCTTAGTTTGTCAAGGCGGGTATTAAGATCTTTAATTTGATCTGATGTAATCATAGTTAAATTTATTTTAAACAAAAATAGAATTTAAAGATACAGCAGAAAACAAATCTTAATATAATTTTATAGCTTTACTCAATAATTAAAATTTAAATCCTCTAAGGCTAGCTTTAGAGGATATTTACTTATTAACTTTTATAATGATAATAGACCTAAGAAGCGACACTGTTACAAAACCTACAAAAGGAATGTTGGATGCTATGATTTATAGTTAAAGTAAAAAAGGATGAAAACTAATAATAATATTTCAGTATTAATTCCAGATGGTGAAAGTCATCTTTTAATTTATGTGGTCAATTGTTTAGCTCAAATTAAAGGATTGAAAATTTTTGTTATGTCAAACAAAAACAGTAATCCAATGAGATTATCTAGATATATTTATAACTTTTCTTTTTTTGAAAAAACGAATGAAATAGATTGGATTTATAATATAAATAAAGAACTTATTAGATATGATATAGATGTTGTTATGCCAATTTTTGAAGACGGAATAAGAACAATTATAAAGCATGAAAATTTAGTAAATAATAAATCTAAATTAGGACTTTTACCTAGTTTTTCAGTATTCAATATAGCTATTAATAAAGGGTGTTTAGCCGAACATTTAAAAACTAATAATTTACCACATCCAAAAGGAGTAGTTATTTTACCAGGAGCGACTACAAGTGAAAAGGAAATTAAATTGCCTGCTTTAATAAAACCTATGGAAGGATTTGGCGGAGGAATGGGAATAAAAGTATTTAATTCTAAAAAACAAATAGATCATTTTTTTGATGAAAATAAATTTAATTATCCTTATTTAGTTCAAGATTATATTGAAGGTTATGATATAGATTGTAGTGTTTTATGTAAAAATGGAGAAGTTTTGGCATATACAATTCAAAAAGGGAATCTTTTAGGTAAAAATGAATTTTCACCTCAAGTGGGGTTAGAATTTCTTCATAATGAAGAGTTATATAAAGTAGTAGAAAAGTTAATGAAATCTCTTAATTGGTCAGGTATTGCTCACATTGATATGAGATATGACAAACATGACGAAAAATTTAAAGTAATAGAAATAAACACACGTTACTGGGTTTCGTTAGATGCATCATTAATTTCTGGAGTAAATTTTCCACATCTATATTGCTTAGCAAGTTTAAACCAAAATTTTATAAAGCCTGATTACAAAAATATTGAGTATTTAAATTTAAAAGGTTTAATTAAAAAAATTAAGATAAAGAAAACTACTCTTTTTAACTTCAAATTTATAATTGCTAATACACCTTTAAAATTTGCAATTAAAGATCCATTACCAATGATTTATAAGTTTATTTGGAGAACTAAAAATGTGATTTTGGCTAAGTTTAGTTAATTTTTATGAAAAGTATTTAAAACTTTCTTTCTTTTTCCTGATGAAAGTGTAGGTATTTCTTTAACGTAAGTTACTTTTATAATTGAATCAAAACCAAAATCTTTTTTAATATCTTCTATTAACTCCTTTTCAAAAGGAAAGTTTTCATCATGTATGTTTAGTTTTATATGGTATTTTTTATCACCTTCTTGTATAAATTGATATTGATTTAAGTGTTTATAGTAGTTGTAGAATTTAGTATAAACAACGAATGATGATATTATATTACCTTTTGTGTCATATATTAAATCCATTTTTCTTCCTTCTATATGTTCAAATTTAGTAATACCATCATCTTCAATTAACTTTGCTATATCACCTGTGTCATATCTTATAATAGGCATTGCATAATTAAATAAGTCTGTAACAACAATACGACCAATTTCTCCAACTTTAACAGGTGTATCTTCTTCTAAACTTAATAATTCAACATGGTAACTTGCATGATTAATAATGAAATAATCTGGAGATTTAATAGTTTGTTGAGCAATTATACCAATCTCTTCACTTGAATATCTTGATAATACAGGAGCATTAAAATAGTTACTCATTGATTTTTTAGTATTAAGATTTAAATATTCAGAATTTGCAATTATGGAACTAATCTTGTAATCTTCAATTTTGTTTTTTGATTTATCTAAATATTGACATATTTGTTCATAAGAGGAAGCAAAACCAAGAATGGTCTTTTTTTGTTTTGAAGTTTTCAAAAGTTGTAAAAATTCTTCTATTCGAGTATCGGATAACTTAGAAATATCGAATTGCTTTATATTTTGAATCCATGATTTAAACCTGCTTTTTTTGTTATGTTTTCTCCAAACTTCTAACTCATACAATCTATTTCCAAGTGTGAAATTGCATTCCTTTGAAAAATATAAAACGTCAGCAGTATTTCTCTGTCTTTTATTAGTATCTTGAAATAAGAAAAAAGGAACTCCAGTTGAGCCACTTGTAGCTACTTTATAATTAGTCTTTTCTTTAAATTTACTTGATTTAAACGCTTCAAAATTTTGTTGAATATCTGTTTTTTTTATCACAGGAAATTCAACAATATCTTTATTATTGATAAAGGATGAATAGTATAGAGTTGTTTTACAAGCATGAAGCAGTAAATTCTCTATATGTTTTTTTCTTATGTTTTTTGATTGTTCGCTCGTGGGGTTTTTAAGAATCAAACTAACTTCTTTTAGATGATTTTTAATCAACCTTCCTTTTAAAGCATCTATTAACCAAAAAGATTTATTTCTTAAATAGTTTAAATAATTCATGTAGTTAGTCTAAGTAGGTTTTGGGCTTAAAATTGAAATGAAAATTTATATTTAAATAAATAATTATACTTTTATAAGCCGCAAATATACATATAATTAGATTTTATGATAATAGACCTAAGAAGCGACACTGTTACAAAACCTACAAAAGGAATGTTGGATGCTATGATGCAAGCTAAAGTAGGAGATGATGTATTTAGAGAAGACCCAACTGTTAATCTATTAGAGCAGCGTATTGCTAATATGTTTGGTAAAGAAGAAGCTTTATTTTTTCCTAGTGGTACTATGGCTAACCAAACCGCTTTAAAGTTGCATACAAACCCTGGAGATCAAGTGATTTGTGATAAATATGCTCACATTTATAATTACGAATCTGGTGGTGCTTCGTTTAATAGCGGAATTTCCTGTAAGCTTTTAGATGAAAACAACGGCATGTTTACAGCCGAAGATGTTTTAAAAGCTATAAATCCAAATGCTTATTATTATAGTAAAACAAGTTTAGTTGAAATTGAAAATACAGCTAATAGAAGAGGTGGAAGTTGTTGGGATTTTAATGAAATTAAAAAGATTAAAGCTGTTTGTGATGAAAACGAGTTGGGTTATCACTTAGATGGTGCGCGTATTTGGAATGCCTTAGTAGCTAAAAATGAAACCGCTAAACAGTATGGAGAAGTATTTGATACTATTTCGGTGTGTTTAAGTAAAGGTTTAGGTTGCCCTATAGGTTCGGTTTTGATTGGAGATTCTAATATTATGCAAAATGCTATCAGAATTCGGAAAATCTTTGGAGGAAATATGAGACAAGCAGGTTATTTAGCTGCTGCCGGACTTTATGCTCTAGATAATAATATAGAACGTTTAGCCGAAGACCATAAAAAAGCAAAGGAAATAGGTGAGGAGTTAACCAAATTATCAATAGTTAAATCGGTTGAACCTATTGAAACCAATATTGTGATTTTCGAATTAAATAAATATGTTGATGAAGAACGTTTTGTGAAAAATCTAGCTGATAAAAGTATTTATGTTATCAGCATGGGAGGTGGTAAGCTACGTATGGTAACCCATTATAATTACACTGATGCGATGCATGAAACACTAATCAAAACTCTAAAAACTCAAACAATCTGATATTCTAAGAAATCTAACAATCTACTTAAACTAATCCATTCCAGGAATATTTGGCATCCCTTCTTTTGCAACTGCAGCGAGTTCAGCTTCATTAACTTTAGTAGCTTTTTCAATAGCTTTATTAAGTGTAAGAATTAAATAATCTTCAAGTTGTTCTTTATCTTCAAGCAATTCATCATCGATTTCGATAGATTTAATGGTTCTATTAGCAGTTAAGGTAATTTTAAGCTTGTTATCATTACTAGTTTCATCAATTAAAACTGTATCTAAACGTTTTTTAGTTTCTTCTACTTTCTTTTGGGTTTCTTTTAGTTTACCCATCATATTCATCATATCTCCAAACATAATTTTATAATTTTAGTTTTACATTACAAAACTATTTAATTTTTCTATTTTTGAGGGCTTAAATTTTTAAGAATAAAACCCCATTTTGAAAAAAGACATTAAAATTCCAGTAGCTAGAAAAATATCTAAAGAATTAAAGATTCATAACGATGTTAGAATAGATAATTATTATTGGTTAAATGATAGAGAAAATCCCGAGGTTATTGCGTATTTAAATGCTGAAAATGAGTACACAAATCACGTAATGAAGCATACCGAAGCTTTTCAAAACCAGTTATTTGAAGAGATGAAAGGTAGAATTAAAGAGGATGATACCACGGTTCCTTACAAATTAAATGGTTATTGGTACATTACGCGCTACGAAACAGGTAAAGATTACCCTGTTTATTTACGTAAAAAAGAGACTTTAGACGCACCAGAAGAAGTTTTGTTTGACTGTAACGAAATGGCTAAAGGCCATTCCTATTTTAATTTAGGTGGTATTTCTATTAGTCCAGATAATAAACTAGCAGCTTATTCAACCGATACTGTTAGTAGAAGACAATACACCATTCAAATAAAAAATTTAGAAACTGGTGAGATTTATTCAGATAAGATTTTAAATACAACAGGGCGAGCTACTTGGGCAAACGATAATAAAACATTGTTTTACACCATGAAGGATGTAATAACGCTACGTTCTAATAAAATATTTAAACATAAATTACATACAGATCCTCAAGAAGATATTGAAGTTTATCATGAAACTGATGAAACTTTTAACACCTTTGTTTATAAAACTAAGTCGAAAAAATATATTGTAATTGGGTCGTCTAGCACATTATCTTCTGAATATAGAATATTAAATGCCGATACTCCAGATGAAACATTTAAAGTTTTTCAACCTCGTATAACAGATTTAGAATACTCTATTGCTCATTATGGTGATCATTTTTATATCATTTCAAATAATGATAAATCTACCAATTTTAAGGTTTCAAAAACCAATGAAGAAACTACGGAATTAAAACATTGGAAAGATTTAATTCCGCACAGGAAAGATGTTTTAATAGAAGATATTGAAATATTCAAGGACTATTTAGTTATAAATGAACGTGAAAACGGACTCAATAATTTGCGAATTATAAGTTGGGATGGGACAGAAGATTATTATTTACCCTTCAGTTCTGAAACGTATACAACATATATTGGTAATAACCCAGATTTTAACAGCGATGTACTACGCTATGGTTTTAACTCTTTAATTTCACCAAGTGCTGTTGTTGATTACAATTTTAAGACTAAGCAACGCGAAATCAAGAAAGAGCAGGAAGTTTTAGGAGGTAAATATAATAAAGAAAACTACGAAGCAAAACGAGTATGGGCAACAGCTCGCGATGGAGTGAAAATACCTATTTCCTTAGTTTATAAAAAAGGAATTAAGTTAGATGGAACTAATCCACTATTACAATATGCTTATGGATCATACGGCTCAACTGTAGACCCTTCGTTTTCCAGTATTCGCTTAAGTTTGTTAGATAGAGGTTTTGTTTATGCTATTTCTCATATTAGAGGCGGAGAATATTTAGGACGTGAATGGTATGAAACAGGAAAACTGCTAACCAAAATAAATACGTTTACCGATTTTATTGATTGCTCTAAATATTTAATAGAGCAAAAGTATACTTCAAACAAGCATTTATATGCCTATGGAGGTTCTGCTGGTGGTTTATTAATGGGAGCAATAATTAATATGAATCCTGAGCTTTATAACGGAATTTTAGCAGCTGTACCTTTTGTAGATGTAGTTACAACTATGCTAGATGATACTATTCCGCTTACAACAGGAGAGTATGATGAGTGGGGAAATCCAAATCATGAAGAATATTACAGCTATATGAAATCCTATTCACCTTACGATAATGTTGAAGCAAAGGATTATCCAAACATGCTGGTTACTACAGGTTTGCATGATTCTCAAGTACAATATTGGGAACCTGCAAAATGGGTGGCAAAATTAAGAGAATTAAAAACAGATTCTAACAAATTATTATTACATACCGATATGGATTCCGGTCATGGCGGGGCGTCAGGGCGTTTTGAAAGCTTAAAAGAGGTCGCTTTAGAATATGCTTTTTTATTAGATTTAGAAGGAATTCATGGTTAATAAAAAAAAATGTTTTATTTTTGTTCGGTTTTAAACTGCATTTATTTTTGTTAAAATTGGCAGTTTATAAATAGCTTTTATGAAACACAGAAATCAAGTATTTGATAATGTATTAGATTTAGTAGGCAATACTCCGCTTGTTAAACTTAATAAAATAGCTTCCAAGTTTAAAGGAAACTTTTATGCAAAAATAGAATCTTTTAACCCTGGACAATCTTCCAAAGACAGAATTGCACTTTACATTATAGAAGAAGCAGAGAAAAAGGGTATCCTTTCTCCTGGCGATACTATTATAGAAACAACTTCTGGTAATACAGGCTTTAGCATTGCCATGGTTAGTATTATTAAAGGTTATGATTGTGTATTAGCAGTGAGTTCTAAATCTTCAGCAGATAAAATTGATATGCTGAAAACAATGGGAGCCAAGGTTTATGTATGTCCTGCTCATGTTAGTGCAGATGATCCAAGATCGTATTATCAAGTTGCAAAACGTTTGCACGAAGAAATTAAAGGTTCGGTTTATATTAATCAGTATTTCAATCAATTAAATATTGACGCACATTATAAATCTACAGGGCCAGAAATTTGGGAACAAACAGGAGGTGAAATTACGCATCTTGTAGCTTGTAGTGGTACAGGAGGAACTATTTCTGGTACTGCTAAATATTTAAAAGAGCAAAATCCAGATATACAAATAATTGGTGTTGATGCTTTTGGCTCAGTCATTAAAAAATATCATGAAACCAGAGAGTTTGATGAAAAAGAAATTTATCCATACCGAATTGAAGGTTTGGGTAAAAATTTAATTCCAACAGCTACAGATTTTGATGTTATTGATGAGTTTGTTAAAGTTACTGATGAAGACAGCGCCCATACAGCTCGCTTAATAGCTAAAAAAGAGGGTATGTTTGTTGGTTATACTTCTGGTGCAGCTATTCAGGCTATACTTCAATTAGGAGAAGAAGGTAGATTTAAAAAAGATGATAATGTAGTTGTTATTTTTCCAGATCATGGTTCGCGTTACATGAGTAAAGTTTACAGTGATAAATGGATGAATGAACAAGGCTTTTTTGATAGTGTTAATGAGGCGGCAACACAAAGTATTCAGTACATAAAGTAATATAAATAACATAAATTAAAGAGATAATATTTTGCAATTACAGTAAAATTTTATCTCTTTTTTTATTTTGCCAATAATTGAGCATCAAAAATTATGTTCAAACCATATAAATATTTAATTTTGCACGAACTAACTAAAAGCTAAAGTTTCTTAAATTTTAAACATTTTCTTATGTTTATTCCCTTTAACAAAAGCAAACTCCCTGGTTATAGTTATGTCTTAGTTTAATAGCAATTTGATTTATAATAGATGAAAGATTTATTTGATAAAATTTATAAAGACAAAGGACCATTAGGTAAATGGGCTTCTCAAGCAGAAGGTTACTTTGTATTTCCTAAATTAGAAGGAGAAATTTCTAACCGAATGAAATTTCAAGGTAAAGAGGTTATCACATGGAGTATTAATGACTATTTAGGTTTAGCAAATCACCCAGAAGTAAGAAAAGTAGATGCTGAGGCAGCTGCTCAATATGGTTCTGCTTACCCTATGGGAGCAAGAATGATGTCTGGTCATACTGATTTACATGAAAAACTTCAAAATGAATTAGCATCTTTTGTAAAAAAGGAAGCTGCTTATCTTTTAAATTTTGGTTACCAAGGTATGGTGTCTACCATTGACGCGTTGGTATCTAAAGACGACATTATTGTTTATGACGTAGATGCTCACGCTTGTATAATTGATGGTGTGCGTTTACACATGGGTAAACGTTTTACTTATAAGCATAATGATGTTGAAAGTCTTGAGAAAAACTTAGAACGTGCTACTAAAATGGCAGAACAAACTGGAGGAGGAATTTTAGTTATTTCTGAAGGTGTTTTTGGAATGCGTGGAGAGCAAGGGCGTTTAAAAGAAATTGTAGAACTAAAAAAGAAATTTAATTTCAGGTTATTTGTTGATGATGCTCATGGTTTTGGAACTTTAGGTGCAACTGGAGCAGGAGCAGGAGAAGAGCAAGGTGTTCAAGACGATATTGATGTGTATTTTGCAACTTTTGCAAAGTCTATGGCTAGTACAGGTGCATTTATTGCTGGAGACCAAGAAATAATAGATTATTTAAAATATAATTTGCGTTCGCAAATGTTCGCAAAATCATTACAAATGCAACTTGTAGTCGGTGCATTAAAGCGTTTAGAAATGCTTAAAACGATGCCAGAATTAAAACAAAATTTATGGACGGTAGTTAATGCATTACAGTCTGGTTTAAAAGATCGTGGTTTTGATATTGGTACAACTCAAAGTTGTGTAACGCCTGTATACTTAAAAGGAAGTATTCCTGAAGCTATGGCTTTAGTTAAAGATTTACGTGAAAATTACGGAATATTCTGTTCTATAGTAGTTTATCCTGTGATACCTAAAGGATTAATTTTACTAAGAATGATTCCTACTGCAACGCATACTTTACAAGATGTTGAAGAAACTTTAGATGCTTTTGATGCTATTAGAGAACGTTTAGATAACGGAACTTACAAGCGCCTTTCTGCGGCTGTTTTAGCGGCAATGGGAGAGTAATTTTCAATATAATAAGTATAAAAAAAAATCCGATTCAATTAAGAATCGGATTTTTTTTATGCAACATCTTTTCTAAAGGTTTTTCTTCGTTTATAAACAACAGGATCAAAGTGTTTCCAGATTTGATGGATTGCTATATTATCTTCTAATTCTGGTGTTCTAAAACAAGTTTCAATACCTTTTTCTTTAAATGTTTCGTAGTATTCATTAAAAATTACCGCATGAACACCTTTGTTTTGATAATCTGGATGAATACCTATTAAATAAAAAATAACGTCTTTACTATGTTTTTTTGCGTGTAGAATGTGCCTGAAGCCAAATGGGAATAACTTACCCTTAGTTTTTTGTAATGCTTTTGCAAAAGCTGGCATAACAATAGCAAAACCAACCATTTTATCATCTTTATCTACTACAAATTTGATGTATTCTGGATTTACAAAACTTATAAACTTCTTTTTAAAATATTCTTTTTGAATATCGTTAATAGCCACAAATGAGGATAGAGATGCGTAACTTTCATTAAACAAATCAAACATTTTATCTGCATAAGGCATAACCTCGGCTGTTTTAGTAAGTTTTAGTGCTTTAAGCTGGTAGCGCCTTTTAATTAACTCCTGTGCTTTTTTAAAGAATTCTGGCTTTACATTTTTAAAAGGAAACGTGCTTTCAGAATATGATTTTTCAACCTTATATCCAGCAGCTTCATAATGTTTAACGTAATATGGATGATTGTACCAGGTAATCATTGGTGCAATAGATTCGAAACCTTCGGTCATAACACCAACCTTATCTAAATTTGAAAATCCTACAGGACCTTCGGTGTAATTTAAACTATGGGTTTTTCCAATTTTTTCTACTTGGTCTAAAAGTGTTTGAGACACATCTAAATCATCTACAAAATCAAACCAACCAAAACGCATTTTTTTCTGATCTTGACTTTTTACCTCTAACCAATTAATTATAGCAGCAATTCTACCAACTATTTCATTGTTTTTATAGGCTAGAAATAACTTAGCTTCGGCATCATTAAAAACAGGGTTTTCTTTTTTGTTAAATGTTTTAATTTCTTGACTAATAATAGGAGGAACCCAGTATTTAGAGTCTTTGTATAATTTAAAGGGGAATTTTACAAAAGCCTTTAAATCTTTTTTAGTTTTTACTTCTTTTAATATAACCATATAGTGCAATCAAATAGTTTTGATTATTAATCATCAAAATCTATATCGTCTTTCTTTCTTTTTTTGACACCATCATTGGTATCAGCGCTGTCTTTTTTCTTTCTCTTTTTACCTTTTCTATTAGATCGTCTTTCTGCTTCATCTTCAGCAGATGTTCCGTTATCTATTTCTTTATCTCTATGAAAATCCAATCTGTAAGATCCACCCAGTGTTACAGCAAAAACAGATGGGGTGTCTTTTGTGTTAAATGTTATTGCAGTATCTAACTGAAAATCTTTTCCAAATAAATAAGCGCCACCAAATCTTAAAAGATTATCGGCATAAAAATCACTTTTAATACCTTGTGTTTCGCCAAAAATAACCCATTTTGGACTGAATGAATGTGTTAAAGTTAATATGTATTGAAAATCTGATTGTTCAGTTCCAATTCTGTCTTTTATCAAATTAAGTACAAATACCCAACCACCAGCAAAGTTGTTTTGAGTAGCCACCATAACTTTAGGGCTAAAACCTTCAATACCTGGAGCTATATAAGGATTATCCTTAGTGTCAAAATTAGCACCTACATAAACCGATACGGCTGGAATTAACGATTTCCATTTAAAACGACGGTTAGCTTTCCAACTATAAAGATTTGGTTTGTCTTCTTCAGCATTTTTGTAAGGGTCAAAGATTAAATATTTTGCACCAACAGTTAAAAACTTAAAGTTTGCTCGTTTATCTTCGGCAGCAAAGCTTGTTGTATTTGTTTTTGTGTCGCTTTGAAAAGTACCTTCTATATTTAATTCTAATTCTTCAAATAATAGACCATATCGAGCAGCAAAATCAATTCCCAGACCAGATACTTCATAAGATGGAGCAGGAGTTCTCTCTTCATTTATTATGTATGGGCCAACTTCTAATTGAGCCACATTTGTTCCAACCGAAAAAGCACTTCTGGAAACTCCAGGGCGGTTAGAGTTTATTACATCTGTGTATTGACAAAACCCTTTTGTAGTTGCTAAACTTAGTAAAAAAAGTAGGATAGATTTGTGTAGGTTCATAATGAACAAGTTTAATTATACCTTTATTAATTATTTGTTAAAGGCTTTCAAATATAGATATTTTATAATTTTTTTATCATTATTGAACGTTTTTTAAATAATTAGAATTGTATTTTTGTTAAAATTATTAAACAAAAGTCTAATTATGGGTTTATTAAGAACCATACTTATTATTGCATTGGTTTATTATGGTATAAAGATTCTTTCAAGAATTTTTGCTCCATTTTTATTAAAATATGCCGCTAAAAAAGCAGAACAACGTTTTGGAGATCAATTTGGAAGAGCAAAACAAGATGTCCCTAAAAAAGAAGGCGAAATCACTATCGATAAAATACCAAATACTAAGACTTCAAATAAAAATGTTGGGGAATATGTAGATTACGAAGAAATTGATTAATTTCCGAAATCAACTAGCTTAAAACCTTTTCATGCAATTTTCAATAAAAAAAACACTTCCACACTTACTTGTTTTAGTAGGTTTTATAGTTCTTGCTTTGGCTTATTTTAATCCTGTTTTAAAAGGAAAAGAAATATATCAAAACGATATCGTGCAGTTTATAGGCATGAGCAAACAACAAAAAGATTTTAAAGCTAAAACGGGCGAGGAGACTTATTGGACAAATAGTGCGTTTGGTGGCATGCCAACCTATCAATTAGGAGCAAAATATCCGCATAATTACATTAAAAAACTAGATTTAGCACTTCGTTTTTTACCAAGACCAGCAGATTATTTATTTCTTTATTTGTTGAGCTTTTATATACTACTATTAGTATTAAAAGTAGATTTTAAACTCGCTGCCCTTGGTGCTATAGCCTTTGGGTTTTCTACATATTTAATAATTATTTTAGGTGTAGGCCATAACAGTAAAGCACATGCCATTGCTTATATGCCTTTGGTTTTAAGTGGAATATTACTGGTTTTTCAGAAGAAATATATACTAGGTTTTCTGCTCACAACTATTGCTATGGGATTAGAACTCGTGGCTAATCATTTTCAAATGACCTATTACCTCATGTTTTTGGTTATTGTTTTAGGCATTGCGTATTTAATTGATGCTTATAGAAAGAAAATGCTACCACATTATTTTAAATCAATTGGTATTTTGGTTGGTGCTGTGGCGATTTCTATAGCGTTAAATGCGACTAATATATTAGCAACTAATCAATATGTAAAAGAAAGTAAGCGTAGTAAAAGTGAATTAACTATAAATGCTGATGGTTCGCCAAAAGAAATAACCTCAGGTTTAGATAAAGATTATATTACGCAGTTTAGTTATGGTATTTGGGAAACATTCAATCTTTATATTCCACGATTTATGGGTGGTGGCAATGGCGAAGATGTTGGGAAAGATTCTGCAACTTACGAAGCTTTTAGGAAACTAGGAGCTACTACGAGTCAAGCTTTACAAGAATCTAAACGTGCACCTTTATATTGGGGTGAGCAACCTATTGTAGAAGCACCTGCTTATGTAGGAGCGGTGATTTTATTTCTTTTTGTATTTGCTTTGTTTTTGGTAAAAGGACGTTTAAAATGGTGGCTAGTAGGCGGAACAGTTTTTTCTCTTCTACTGTCTTATGGAAAGAACTTGGGCTTTTTAACGGATTTCTTCATAGATTATGTACCACTTTACAATAAGTTTAGAGCAGTAACTTCTATCCAAGTTATTTTAGAATTATGTATTCCTGCTTTAACAATTTTTGGTTTAGTTCGATTATTCAATGATTTTGAAAAGAAAGAAGACAAGCTAAAAGCATTAAAGTATTCAACAATTATAACAGGAGGAATTGCTCTAGTTTTCTTATTGTTTAAATCCTCATTATTTGATTTTGTTGGAGTAAATGATGGATTTTACCGTCAGAATTACGGACCAGATTTTGTTGATGCATTAAAGACGGATAGAAAATCTGTTTTTACTCAAGATACCATAAGAACATTGGTTTTAGTTTTGCTTTCTGCTGGAGCCATATTTATGTTTTTAAAAGATAAATTGAAAGAAAAATGGGTGATTGTATCTTTTGGGGTGTTAATTCTTTTTGATTTAGTTGGTGTTGACAGACGCTATGTAAATAACGATGATTTTGTGTCAGGAATAGCCATGAATAAACCGTTTCAGGCGAATGAAGTAGATAAACACATTTTAAAAGACACGTCACATTTTAGAGTGTTTGATTTAGTTTCGGGGCCTTCAAAACCGTCATATTTTCATAATTCATTAAATGGGTATAACGCAGCAGAATTAAGGCGTTATAGCGAGGTTTTTGAGTGGTATGTTTCAAAAAATAACATTAACGTACTTAACATGTTAAACACTAAGTACGTTATTGCGCAAGATGAACAAGGGAATCTATTTCCTTATGAGAATGATGAAGCCAACGGAAATGCTTGGTTTATTGAGAGTTTAGAAAAGATAGATACACCAGACCAAGAAATTAAGCTTTTAGACTCTTTAGATAATAAACAAAAGGCGATCTATACTTCCCATAAAACTGATGAAGATGTTATAAATAGATATGTTGTTGACTCATTATCATCAATTAAATTAATTGAAGTAAAACCAAACTACTTAAAATACGAATCTAATAACTCAAACGATGGTTTTGCGGTGTTTTCTGAGATTTATTATCCAGAAGGCTGGAAAACTTATATAGATGGGCAAGAAGCAACTCACATGCGGGTGAATTATATTTTGCGTGGTATGAAAATACCAGCAGGAAAACATACTATAGAGTTTAAGTTCGATCCAGAAGTTGTAAAAACAGGTAGTAGTATTGCACTTGCAAGTTCTGTTTTGTTAGGACTACTTTTAATAGGAGGTCTGTTTTATGAGTTTAAGAAGCAAAAAAGTGCCTAAAAAAGTACTTATTATTACGTATTATTGGCCACCAGCAGGTGGTCCTGGAGTACAACGCTGGTTAAAATTTGTAAAGTATTTACCAGAGTTTGGTATAGAACCTATTATTTATATTCCTGACAACCCTAACTATCCTATAGTTGATCAAAGTTTAGTTGCCGAAGTTTCAAAAGAGGTTACCATTTTAAAGCAGTCTATTAACGAGCCTTATAGATGGGCAGGTTTTCTATCCAAAAAATCATCAAAAACTATAAGTAAAGGTATAATTCCAGAACAAAAAAAACAGCGTTTTATAGAAAAAGCAATGTTATATATTCGTGGAAATTTTTTTATACCAGATGCCCGAAAAAGCTGGGTAAAACCATCGGTTTCTTTCCTTAGTCATTACATTTCTAAAGAACATATTGATACCATTATAACTACTGGTCCGCCACATAGTTTACATCTTATAGGTTTAAAATTAAAGGAAAGGTTAGGAGTAAAGTGGATTGCAGATTTTAGAGACCCGTGGACAACCATCGGTTATCATAAACAATTAAAGCTAACTGAAACTTCAAAAAAGAAACACAAAGCTTTAGAACGTCAGGTTTTAAATACTGCAGACCAAATTGTAGTAACGAGTTTTACAACTAAAACAGAATTTAAAGCCATAACAAATAAACCTATTGAAGTTGTAACGAATGGTTATGATGATGAAACATCTGTTGAAGATTTTCAAAGGGATTCTAAATTCACATTGTCACATATTGGGTCTTTATTATCTAAACGGAATCCGGAAATTTTATGGAAGGCATTGAGTGAATTAGTGCAAGAAAACGAATCGTTTTCAAAAGATTTTCAGCTTAATTTTATAGGTTCTATTAGTGAAAATGTATTAAATTCTATTCAAATTTATAATTTAAGTAATTATGTTAATAATGCGGGTTATGTGTCACATAAAGAAGCAGTTGTGTTTCAGAAAAAATCACAAGTATTATTGCTTATTGAAATAAATTCTGAAGATACTAAATGCATTATTCCTGGGAAGCTTTTCGAATATATGGTTTCTAACAGACCAATTATTGCTATAGGTCCTAACGACTCCGATGTTGAAAAAATCATTAAAGAAACCAATACAGGAAACTACTTTAATTATACAGATTCCAAATCGTTAAAAAAAGTTATATTAGAGCATTATAATGCTTTTCAAAGTAACACTTTACAAACGCATCCAATAGGATTACAAAAATACCATAGAAAAGCGCTTACGCAAACCCTATCTAAATTATTATAATGGGAATAGTTGCTTCACAATCCTTTAAAAACATGGTGTCTACCTATGCTGGTTTTGTACTTGGAGCTATTAATACCCTGTTTCTTTACACCGAATTTTTAAGCGTCGAATACTATGGTATGGTAGGGTATATGCTTTCTTTGGCATTTGTAATTATGCCATTAATGGCTTTTGGTGTTCATAATACATTGGTTAAGTTTTATTCTGCTTTTAAAACGCGATTATCCTTAAACAGCTTTTTAACACTTATGCTGTTTTTACCGGTATTGTTAATAATTCCGTTAAGTTTAATTACCTATTTAGGTTATAATACCATTGGTGATTTTCTATCTAATACAAATGCTATTATAAAAAATTATTTGTGGCATACCTTTATTGTAGCCGTATCTCTTGCGTATTTTGAGGTGTTTTATGCTTGGTCTAAAGTACAAATGCAAACTGTATTTGGGAATTTTATGAAAGAAGTTTTTCATAGGGCAGGAACCATGACAATTTTGTTTTTACTGTATTTTAAGGTTTTAGACCTCGAACAATTCATGTGGGCTTTAGTTGCAATTTATGTATTGAGAATGCTTATTATGATGGTTTACGCCTTTAGTATTAAACTACCAGTTATAACCTTTAAGCGTGTTAGTAACATAAAAAGCATATTAAAATACTCTTTTTTAATAATTATTGCGGGTTCTATTGCTACCGTAATTTTGGATGTAGATAAAGTAATGCTTGGACATTATATTAATATTAAAGAAATAGCGTATTACAATGTAGCCATTTTTATAGCTGCAGTAATCGCGGTACCTCAACGGTCCATGCATCAAATATTAATGCCATTATCTGCTAAATATTTAAATGAAAAAGATTTTAAAGGTTTAGAAGATTTATATATACGCAGTTCATTAAATTTATTTATTGTTGGTGGTTTCATTTTTTTATTGATTATCCTGAATATTAATCAATTGTATCATATTATTCCAAGCGAGTTTAGTGGTGGTTTGTTTGTTGTATTAATAATAAGTCTATCAAAACTTTATGATACTGCTTTAGGAAGTAATAACGCTATATTATTTAATAGTGATTATTATAGAATGGTATTGGTTTTAGGTGTTATTTTGGTGGTTTTAATAGTGTTGTTAAACATGTATTTTATTCCATTATTTGGTATTAATGGATCTGCAATAGCTACATTTTTAGCCATTTTTATATATAATTCTATAAAGTTATTTTTTGTTTACAAGAAATTCAAAATCTTTCCTTTTACTATTAATTCAATAAAAATAGGAGCGTTAATTTTAGTATGTATTTTGTTATTCTATTTTTGGGACTTTCCGTTTAACCCGTTTGTTAATATAGCGTTGAAGTCCATATTAATGACTGCCTTGTATGCTTTTGTCGTTTTAAAGTATAATTTTTCTGAAGATATTTCGCTACTTGTAAAACGTTATTTAAAATTTAAATAAAGTTGAATAAGTCATTTCGACTAACAGGAGAATTCATATAAACAAGTATTTTAATGTGATATCTCAATCGTGCCTCATTTCGATATGACTGAAAACAAATTTCTGCTTTAGCAGGTATTAAACAGAAAACCCCTCGATGTTGCTTTGAGGCAAACTACTCGAAGGGCTTTCCAAACTAACCAACCAAAATTTTTACGATCTTCTTCTTGTTGTCGATCTTGTATTGTTTCTAGAATTACCTCTACTTTGTGTAGCTGTTGGTTTGCTACTTCTAGTAGATTTAGTAACTGTACGTTGCTGAGTTGTTCTTGGTTTACTCACTGTACGTTGTGCTACTTGCGGCTTTCTAGTTGTATTTGTGTTTCTATTATATGTACGAGTATTTGTGCTTTTTGGTTTTTGCGTAACTGTATTATTTCTGGTACGTGTTACCGTTCTTGTACTTGTACTGTTTGTATTAGGTCTTGTTGTTCTAGTAACTGTTCTATTTCTATTAACTTCAGTATTTGTTCTAGGTGTATTTCTAACCGTGTTATCACGTCTTTTAACATCTCTATTTACCGTAGTAGAAGTAGATCTTGTTGTTCTATTAACTGTATTATCACGTCTTACAGTAGTATTTCTATTTACTTTTGTGTTGTTACGTGCAACTGTTCTTCTAGAATTAGCATTTGTATTAACTCTGGTTACATTTCTGTTACTTCTGTTTACAGTAGCATAACTTCTATTTCTTGCAACATTATTGCCTCTTCTGCTTGCAACAGCAGTTCTTGGTCTGTAGTTGTTATAAAACGGTCTGTTATATACATAACGCACAGGGTTGTAAAATTGTCTGTAAGGTCTGTTGTAAACTACACAGTAATCAAATGCAGGAACTACATAAAAACGGTGCCATGGTCTGTAAATATAACCTCTGTTATAAACATTTATAAAGCCTGTGTAGTGAGAGAAAACATTGTATCTGTTATAATGAACATATAAACCACCAACACGATTTATGTAACCAAAATTGTTGTAGTAAATATTTACATTACCAATTTGACTAACACGACCATAAAAATCGTAGTAAATAGGTGTGTTTTCTATTTGAATAACCGCTCCAAATTCGTCGTATTGTATATATCCATTGTAATCATATCCTGAATTAAAACTGATATTTACATTTGGCGTACCTACAGAAACACCTATGCGCGAATTTCCTCTTAAAAGATTAAAATCGAATTGTCCATCACGAAATACCGAAAACTCTATACCATCTTCTACAAATATGAAAGAGTTACCGTAACCTCCATAATAAGTTGCTGTGTTATTTAAAACTGTGTTATTGGTTGTGGCTGCATTAACAGTAAATCCTGTTAGGACTAAACTTGCTAATAAAAATATAAACTTCTTCATAATTGTAAATTTTAAGGGTTCGTTTTAGTAATTACAAACAGCGTGCCAAAAAATTGAAATAGAATTTAGGTTTTTAAGAAATAAAACAAAATTATTTATAAGTTAACTGTTTAGTAACTAGTTAAAAACAGCCTCATATGAATTTAAAAGTATAAATAATATGTTTTGTCGAAAAAAATAGAACGTAAATAAAATTGTATTTATTTTTACAATGCTATTAATTAATCTAAAAAAGAGTATGAAAAATAATAATAAAAAATATTCAAAAGTATTTGCTTTAATTCTAATGGTTTTAGCTTTTACATTTACATCTAATTCTCATGCAACTTCTGGTAATTGGTTTAGCAACTGGTGGGGAAGTTGGGGTAATAATAACCATCATACTCATTACCGTGGATGTGGACATTCTGGATATGGCGGTGGAAATTATCATACACATTACCGTGGATGTGGGCATTCAGGTTACGGTGGTGGAAGACATCATACACATTATCGTGGTTGTGGACACTCAAGTTATGGAGGAGGAAATCAACACACTCATTACAGAGGATGTGGGCATGATGGAGGTGGAAATCAAGGCGGAGGAGACTCTATACCTCTAGATGGAGGTCTTAGTATTTTACTAATAGGGGCTGCTGCTTTTGGAGTTAAAAAGTTACGAGGAAATAAAAATGATAAAAATTAGTTCTTTAAAAAATAAAATCCCATTACCAATAAGGCTTTTTTTAGGAAAAGCCTTTTTGCTTTTTGTAATATGGAAAATTATTTATAGCTTTTTTTTATATGATTCAAAAGTTTTAGACTACCCATTGACAACTCATGTTGCTGAAGCTTCTACGAAATTTTTAAATAGTTCTGGTTTTTTAAGTGGTTTTTCTACAAATAGAACAACTAGAACATCTGTATATGAGGGAGAACTAATAAGTCATGAAGCTTCAGAAATATTCCATAACAATAAATTGGTATTATATATAGCAGATGGTTGTAATGGTTTAGAATTAATGGTTTTGTACATAGGTTTTATCATTTGTATGCCTTCTAAAATTTGGCGCAAAATACTTTATATTATTCTGGGAGTTGCTTTATTAGACATCATCAATATATTAAGATGTGTTGGTTTAATTTATCTGCGTGAATATTTTCAAGCCTATTTCCAGTTTGCTCATCATTACTTGTTTAAAGTTATGGTTTATGGAGCTACTTTTTTAATTTGGAAATTCTATTCACGTAAAATTCAGTTTAAAAATGAACTTGTACAAGTCGGATAAAGTTCGTTTTACATTTGGACTTATATTTATTATTATTATTTATTCTTGGAATTACCTTTTTTTCAAAGAAAATAATAGTAATGTAGTATTACCAAAAATTATAATACATTTAATCATGTTTTCAACAACAATAGCTGTCTATTTTGTTGGAACTATTCATTTAGGAAAATTAGAAGATACTTGGATGTCTACTCTTTGGCATTTAATTCATATATCGGGTTTGTTTATTATTACTTCTCTTGGGTTATTTGATTGGTTTGTATTAGAAATAAGTAAAAGTTTAAAACATTTGGCATATACAATTCAAGAGATATTAATTTCTCCTGTTTTATACGTTGCCATGGGTTTGCTTAATAGAAGCTTAAAGAGTAATAATCAAAACACATAAATAACCTAAACCAAAAATTATATTCATATAACTCGAAGCATTACACTTCGAGTTTTTTTAGCTAATGGTAGCTAATTCAAATAAATATTTATTTTTTGTTCATGTTTTAGTTCTCCCTTCTAAGCTTTTAGGGTTTAGAGGGGATTTTTTTTTGACTAAAAACCGTTAAATACACTGATAATCAATTAGGTATTGTTAAAAACTTGTTTACAATGTAATGTGAAAAACCTAATGTTTGTGCGAAAAATTAACGAACTTAGTTTAACATTAGATATAAAACATTAAAACGATTTCATATCAAGTCGTTGGCAAACATTTGACAGAACTATTATGAAAATGAAAATTTTACTTATAACATTGATTTTGATTTCTTGCCAAACAAAAGGAAAAAAGAAACAAATCGAAATTAAAGAAAGTGAAAAAAAAATAGAAAAAAAAGTAAAACAGACTTCTGAATTAATAAATAACGGAGAATACTTTAAAGTAAGACTTTTTCATCCAGAAACTGAAATAGAATTTGACAGTATTGTATCAAAAGAATTTTTAAAAGATGATTTATTTACTCTATTGGAATTTAATTATCCAAAATTTAAATCTAAACTAATTGATGAAAATTCAGTTGAACTCTTAAAAGGAAATACGAAAATTGTAATTAAAACTTCTGAATTTAAAAAAGACAATAGAGAATTGAGTTTTGATTCAAGTGAAACATTTCTGGAAAAAATTGATGGAAAAGATATTTATGGAACTGACGGAAATATTCCTAGAAAGGAAATATCAAGTTTCTATTTAATAGTTAATGACGAAAAAATAGAAATACCCCAAGAACAATACAATGATTTGTTTGAACCAACAATCGAATGTTTAAATGACAATGATGATTTATACTGCTATACAGTTGGTTACTTAAACGAAAAAGGAGAAATAATATTGACAATGCAAAATAGTGATGGAGCAGGAAGTTATATGGTTATTTTCTTATTTGACAAAAAGAATAAAATTAAGGAAAGAATAATCGGATATCAATTTTAAATAAAACGATTTGCCAACAATGTGTATAATTCATTGCTAGTTAAAGCCTACTTACGAAAGTCCTCGCGGACTTTCTATCTGTGATTTATTTACTAACTTTAGTGCTTAAACAGGCAACGAAATCATACACTAGACCGTTAAACTAACAAAAAATCTCGAAGCATTACACTTCGAGTTTTTTTAGCTATTAGTAGCTAATTCAAATAAATATTTATTTTTTGTTCATGTTTTAGTTCTCCCTTCTAAACTTTTAGGGTTTAGAGGGATTTTTTTGACTAAAAACCGTTAAATAAACTGATAATCAATTGGGTATTGTTAAAAACTTGTTTACAACGTATTGTAAGAAAGGTAGTATTTGTGGTAAGAAATGACGAAATTAGTTTAAGCTTAGAAATTAAACATTAAAACGATTTTATATCAAGTCGTTGTGAGTAATGCCAGTAGCCTAATAGATGTATAATCAAGAGTATTTAGAAAATTTAATTAAAGACAAAAAGGAAGAGAATTTAAACCTCGAGTACAAAGCGTCCAAATCCTTAGACAGACTTGACCAAAAAAAATTAAATGAAATTTCAAAAGATGTTTCTGCCTTTGCTAATTCGAATGGAGGAATACTAATTTATGGAATCTCTGAAAAAGAACATTTACCAGAGGGCATAGATCCAATTCAGAGAGGAGAAGTTGATAGAGAATGGTTAGAACAAAAAATTCAGGACGGTATAAGACCAAAAATTGACGAAGTAAAAATTTATCCTATTGAAATTAATTCAAACCCAAGCAAAGTGGTTTATCTTATTGAAATTCCTCAAAGTACCACTGCACATCAGGCATCTGATAAAAGGTACTATAGGCGACATAATTTTAACGTTCTTCCAATGTACGATCATGAGATACGGGATGTTTTTAATAGAATTAAAACGCCAAAAATTAACCTCTTTTTTAAAGTTTTAGTTCGTGTTCAAAATATGGGTGACACATTTGGACCTGGTATTAGGACAGAAAAACTTATGGTCACTACTGAGTATATTTTTCAAGTTTACGCACAAAATGTTGGCAAAGTGTATGCTAATTATATTAATTGTATAGTGCAAATCCCGAAATCAATTTTGTTAGACACTTTTGAATATGACGATAGTCTTGAGGTCGTTGAATTTGTAATTGATAATAAAGTACGGGATACTATTGGACTAGAGAGTAATCCCCCTAATTATATTGAAAAATTGGGTCCATCACGATATGAGCCAATTCTACCTTCAAGAACTCTCCGAATTGATGATAATAAATGCCAGTTATTGAGTAATTATAGAGGATATAGAAATAAAGAAATAAATTGGGTGGTATATGCTGATAATTCAGAACCTATCTCTGGAAGAATAAAGATAGACAAGATAATTGAGGAGTATGAATATCTTTAGTGATTGTATGTACTCACAACAATGTGTATAGTTCATAGTGTTTAAAGAATGTTAGGGAATTAATGCCGAAATTCATCACATTTGTCCCTTTTTGCTAACTTAGTTTCTTAAACACTACGAAACCATATATAAGCACGTTAAACTAACAAAAAAAACTCGAAGCCAAATACTTCGAGTTTTTCATTTTTAACTAATAACTAACTAATTCAAATAAAAATTTATCTTTTGTTCTTTTTTTGCTTTTTTACTTTACCGTTTTGTTTGTAATAGTAGTAGTTGTCATCATTTTCAAAATGGTAATCGTCTCTATCATCAAACCTATTAATATCGTAATGTGTGTTACGGTTATTCCAGTTTACAAAACCTCTGGTGTGTACAATTTCGCCCCAATGGTTGTACTGTACGCGTAATCCGCCCACTTGGTTCACCACAGCGTTTCTACCTCTTCTGTAGTTAATAAATACAGAGCCTACGCGGGTAATGTTTCCGTTTCTGCTGTAGTTTAAAAACACGTTACCAATACGTCTTACTTTGCCGTAACGGTCGCGTATTATTTGTACACCGCGGTTTGCACGCATGTTACTAAACTGTATTTGTGCATTTGGGCCTCTGTGGTTTGCATTTATACTGCCACGTTTAGAGTTGTTTTTGTAATACATACCATCGTCGTAAAACCCGTTATCGATATGTGTGTTAAAATCAAAGCTTCCATCAGGGAAAATTAAAAACTCAATACCACGCTCTATAAACATAATAGGTTGCGCATAACGGTAGCGTTTTGTAATATCTAAATGGTCTCCTGGTTTTTGGTGGTTTAGTTCTGTTGCGAATGCAGTTGTCCCAATTAACATACCTGCAAATAATAGTACTAATCTTTTCATAATCTTAGGATTTTACATTAATAATTTCCGATTTTTTAATATCTCAATAATATCGAGATTTTAGCTTTTCGGCTTATGCTATGTTGTATTGGATTTCAATTTGCGTGCCAAAAATGTAAAGTATTGTTTTGCAGGATTATAGAGTTTTTTAGTCATTTCGAACGGAGAGAGAAATCACATAGTTTGAGAAAAAAAATAAATAAAGCACGTAATGAGATATCTCAATCGTGCCTCATTTCGACATGACTTTGTGGTTTTTGTATATGATTTATAAGTCATTTCGACGATAGGAGAAATCACATAATAGTGGTTTATATGAATTATGTGATGTCTCAATCGTGCCTCATTCGACATGACTTTTCGGTTTTTGTTTATGATTTACAAGTCATTTCGAACAAAGAGAGAAATCACATAACAGAGGTTTATATGAATTATATGATGTCTCAATCGTACCTCATTTGCACATGACTAAAGTTTTATAAATAATTACTACTTTTATATAAACCAATCAATTCTAATGAAAAACCAATTAGAAACCTGTAAAAATTGCGAACAACAATTTGAAGAAGGCTTTAAATTTTGTCCGCATTGTGGACAACAAGCTAAAGACGAGTTAACAGTAAAAGTGCTGTTTTATAACACAATAAGCAATTATTTTTCGTTTGATGCACGCTTTTTTAAAAGCTTTTTACCTTTATTATTCAGGCCAGGGTATTTAGCAAGTAAATTTATAGAAGGTAAGCGTTTACTGTATTTACACCCTGCACAAATGTATTTGTTTATTACGGTGGTGTTTTTCTTTTTGTTTTCTTTTATTCAACGAAAACAAGTACAAGAGTTAAATGATAATTTAGCCAAAACCTTAAAACAAGAAAAGTTTACTGATACTATTACAAATGATTTTATAAAAGACTCTTTAAAGGCGGTTAAATTATCTGAACTTAAAAAAGCAGATTCTATTGCTAGGGCAGAAGTACGGCATGCATTAGAAGAAAGTAAATTAATAAATGGTTTTTCTGACGAAAAAATAGATTCTTTAATAAAGTCTGATAAATTTAATAAGAACAATGTTATTATGTTTGGGAATGGTGAAGATACTATAGATTCATTAATAGCAAGCGGCGCAAGTGATAAAGATATTTATAAAGAAATGGGAATGAGTGATGATGCGGGAGCTTTTACTAGACGTTTGTATGCACAAGCGCTAAAATTTTATAAATCTAGAAGAGGAGGCAGTGTTTTACAGGCATTTTACGATACCATACCTATTGCATTGTTTTTCTTACTGCCAATTTTTGCAATATTATTAAAACTGTTTTACAGAAAAAGCGGGCGATATTCACACCATTTGGTATTTAGCTTTTATTATTTCTCTTTTTTGTTTACCGTATTTAGTATTTTAATTGCTGTTAATTTTGTTGTAGATATACCGGGTTGGATTAGTTTTTTAATAGCACTTTCTACCTTTGTCTATTTATTTTTAGGATTAAGGCGTTTTTACCAACAAGGTGTGATTAAAAGCTTTTTTAAAGGAAGTATAGTTACTTTTTTATTTTTGTCTTTTGTGGCGCCTTTAGCAGCTGTAATTTTAGGAATGTTTGCTTTTTTGTTTTATTAATACGCTATTTTAACAGGTTTTCCAGTTTCGAGATAAGTAATTAAATTAATATAGGATTTTTCGTTTCCGGTTATAAAAAACTTCATGAGTGCCTTGTACTTTTGGTTGTTTTTATACCCAATACCATATGATGTTACTTTGGTGGTTGAATCATTAATAGCTTCAAAATAAATAATGTTGTATAGGTTTTTTTCGTCTGCTTTCATAAACTCAGGAAAGTGTTCGCTTAATTCTGCTTGAAGTGTAATCAATTTATTAGGTACGTGGTTTTTTATATTCAAATAAATGGTAGTTGCATCACCTATTTTGCCATCTTTATTGTAATTGGTTTTAATGGTACCGTTAATTTTAAAATCTACTTCAGCTATGGCAACTGCCCAACTTTCCCAACCTTTTTTGGTTGAATATGCTGTAAATACAGAGTCTACAGGTACGTTTACTATAAATTCCTGAATTAAAGTAAGCTCTGAGGTGTAAGTAGAATCTATTTTTGAAGTGACTCGTTTTTCAATATCATTAATTTGATTTTGGCTTGTACAAAGAAAAACTGAACAAAATAGAGCGGTAGTGAGTAAAAAATGTTTCATGGTTAGTGTTTTTACAAAGCTATAAAACAATTTATAAGTGTGATTGTAAAAAATTAACCTTCTCTGTCTAATGGAAAAAAATTAGGTGGGTCTTTATCAAATTCATTTTTTATAAACTCACTAGGGTTAAAACCCGAAAAGTGTTTAAACTCTTTAATAAAGTGTGATTGATCTGAAAAACCACATAAATAGGCTATTTCTGTCCAACTTATTTGTTGCTCTTGCTGTATTTTTTGAAGAATATCGTTAAAGCGTAAAACACGATGAAGTTGTTTTGGTGTTAAACCTATATATTTTTTAAACTGATGTATTAAATGTTTCTGCGAATTTGGGTATTTTTCAATGATTTGATTGTGATTATTATTTGAATTTACCCGTAATTCTTCAATAGCTTTTACTAGGTCTTTCGGAGGTGTTTTAGTTTCATCAAACTTACTTAATAACCAATTTTCTACGATTTTAAATTTATCAGAAGATGTTTCTGGATTTAAAAGCGAATCTCTTAAAAGTAAGATATCATCACTAAACAATTCTTCTGCAGGAATAACTTTATCATTCAATTCTTCAACAGGAATTTGTAAAAAAGGGTAACTACCACAAGGTTTAAATTGTACAACTAACATTTCGGAATTCTGATGCGCAGAAATTGAAATATAGTTTTTATGCATACCAGAAACCCAAACTTTGGTAAAAGATTTTTTTGGTTTTAAGGTGTTGTTATCAAAAGTATTTCTGCTAAAACCATCAAGTTCAAAAATCAGAAAAAGATGTCCTGTAGGAACAACACGCTCAATAGAATGATCTGGATTAAAATCTTTATAATGAAAAATAGACTCAACGTAATTGCTTAGTAAATTATTTAAAATGTGAGTATTAAATACCATACAAAAAACAATAATGTTAATTTTATAACTTTTCCTTTAAATATTTTCCGGTTTCAGACGCTTTAACTTTTACAATGTCTTCTGGTGTGCCACTAGCTACAAGGTTTCCACCGGTTTCACCACCTTTAGGGCCTAAATCAATAATATGGTCTGCACATTTAATAAGTTCTAAATTATGTTCTACAACAATAATGGAATGCCCATTTTCAATCAATGCATTAAACGATTTTAATAATTTTTGAATATCATGAAAATGAAGACCAGTAGTAGGTTCGTCAAAAATAAAAAGAGCTTTATCTTTATTAGTTCCTTTCCCTAAAAATGAAGCTAGTTTTATACGCTGAGCTTCGCCACCAGAAAGGGTAGAAGAGCTTTGGCCTAAAGTAACATAGCCTAAACCAACATCTTGCAATGGTTGGAGTTTGTTTTTAATTTTTGTTTGCTTGGTAGCTTCAAAAAAAGTAATGGCATCATCAATGGTAAGATTTAGAATATCATCTATATTTTTATCTGCAAAAGTAACTTCCAGAACTTCTTTTTTAAAGCGTTTTCCTTTACATGTTTCACATTCTAAATGCACATCTGCCATAAATTGCATTTCAATAGTTACTTCACCTTCGCCTTTACAAGTCTCACAGCGTCCGCCATCTACATTAAAACTAAAATGCTTGGGTTGGTAGTTTCTTATGGCGCTTAATTTTTGTTTTGAAAACAATGCGCGAATGTCATCGTAAGCTTTTATATAGGTAACCGGATTAGAACGTGATGAACGACCAATAGGATTTTGATCTACATATTCTATATGTTTTACATTGGTAAAATGGCCTTCTAAAGCTGTAAACTGACCAGGTTTATCACCAAAATCGGTTAACTTTTTTTGCAACGCCGGATATAATATTTTTTTAACCAACGTACTTTTTCCGCTACCGGAAACACCAGTTATAACGGTTAGCATCCCTAAAGGAAAACTAACATTGATGTTTTTAAGATTATTTTCGCGAGCACCTAAAACATCTACATGGTATTTAGAGGATCTTCGTTTTTTAGGGACTTCAATTTTTAAAGTTTCGTTTAGGTATTTAGCGGTTAATGATTCTGAAGCTAGAATATCATCATAAGTGCCATGTGCTACAACGTGCCCACCAAAAGTTCCAGCTTCTGGACCAATATCTATAATGCTATCGGCAGCTTTCATAATATCTTCGTCATGTTCTACAACAATTACAGTATTTCCTAAATCGCGTAATTGTTTTAAAACCAGAATTAATCGCTCTGTATCTTTTGGATGTAAGCCAATACTAGGTTCGTCTAAGATATACATAGAACCAACCAAGCTACTTCCCAAGGAGGTTGCAAGGTTTATACGCTGACTTTCACCACCCGAAAGTGTGTTAGATTTTCGGTTTAGCGTTAAATAATCTAACCCAACATTAGCTAAAAATGATAATCGGTTATTTATCTCTTTAAGCAACCTGTTTGAAACTGTTGTGTCGTAATCGTTTAACTCTAACTGATTAAAGAAATTAGCTAATTTATCTAATGGCATTTCTACCAAATCTGTAATATTAGCACCACCAATTTTAATATAGTTAGCTTCGTTACGTAAGCGTTTTCCATTACAAGCTTTACACTTTGTTTTTCCGCGGTAACGTGATAACATAACACGATTTTGAATTTTATAAGCTTTAGATTCTAACTCTGCAAAAAAGGAGTTTAAGCCTTCAAAATATTGATTACCATCCCAAATAAGTTGTTTTTGAGCATCAGTTAACTCAAAATAGGGTTTGTGTATAGGAAAATCGAATTTATGAGAATTATTAACCAATTGGTCTCTATACCAACTCATGCTTTCGCCACGCCAAGGAAAAATAGCGTTTTCGTAAATAGAAAGTCCTGTGTTTGGAATAACTAAATCTTCATCAATTCCAATAATATCGCCATAACCTTCACATTTTGGGCAAGCTCCATAAGGATTATTAAAACTGAATAGATGAATATTTGGTTCTAGAAAATTAATACCATCCAATTCAAATTTATTACTAAAATGTCGCTGTTTGCTATCTTTTAAAGTTTCTATGATGCATTCGCCTTTACCTTCAAAAAATGCGGTTTGAGTTGCATCTGCAAGTCTGTTTAAAAAATCTTCGTCATTTTTAGTAATAATTCTATCAACAACTAGTAAAACTTTGTCTTTAGTATTAATATCACTAGCCTCATCAATTCTAACAACGTCATTATTAACTTTTATTCTGGCATAACCTTGTTGCTGTAATGCTTTAAGTTTGTCTTCAATAGTTCTTCCTTCTTCTAAGTAAATAGGAGCGAGCAAGAGTAGTTTTTCACCTTCAGGAAATGTTTTTAAGTGGTTTAAAACATCGGTTACCGTATCTTTTTTCACTTCGTCTCCAGAAACAGGTGAGTAGGTTTTGCCAATTCTTGCAAAAAGTAATTTTAAATAATCGTAAATCTCTGTAGTTGTACCAACGGTTGAACGCGGATTGGTAGAGTTAACTTTTTGTTCTATAGCTATGGCAGGAGCAATGCCTTTTATATAATCTACTTTTGGTTTATTTAAACGCCCTAAGAATTGACGTGCGTAACTCGATAAACTTTCAACATAGCGTCTTTGGCCCTCAGCATACAGCGTATCGAAAGCTAAACTGGATTTACCTGAGCCCGATAAACCGGTAATAACTACTAATTTATTTCTAGGTATAACAACATCAATATTTTTTAAATTGTGCAATTTCGCACCTTTTATGATGATATTTTCTTTAGGGTTAACTTCTGTAAGAGTAGTATTCATAGACTTTAAAGCGAATAATTTAGCAAAGATACTATAAGTAGTTCAGCTTAAAAAATGAGAATTGAAACTATAAAATGTTAAAAAAACATGCATTTTTTTGTTTTTTAGGAACGATTGTTGTTATATTTGACTTTGTAATTAGCAATTAATCAAACTCTCGCCTATAGCAGAACATTACTTTTAAACATGTAACCCCAAGCAAAGAAGGACTTCTTCTGTGCATTAAAAGTAATTGTTATGCAACACGAAATTATTTCAGACGCTACTTTAGTTAGTAACTATATTAAAGGAGATGAAGGAGCTTTAGAGACTCTTATCATTAGACACAAACAAAAAATTTACAGCTTTATTTATTCGAAAGTATATGATAGAGATATCGCTGAAGATATTTTTCAGGATACTTTTATTAAAGTTATTCGCACACTAAAACGTGGTGCGTACAACGAAGAAGGTAAGTTTTTACCATGGGTTATGCGAATTTCGCATAATTTGGTAATAGATTTCTTTAGAAAGAATAACAGAATGCCAAAATTTGACAATACTGGTGAGTTTAGTATTTTTTCTGTATTAAGTGATACGAGCTTAAATGCGGAAAAAACGATTATTAAAGAACAGGTAGAAAATGATGTTAGACGATTAGTTGATGAGCTTCCAGATGACCAAAAAGAGGTGTTGTTAATGCGTATTTATAATGATATGAGTTTTAAAGAAATATCAGAAAGAACAGGGGTTAGCATTAATACGGCATTGGGTAGAATGCGTTATGCGTTAATTAATTTACGCAAGATTATTGATAAGCATAATATAGTTTTAACAAATTAATGCAATAAAGTAAATTTTGCTGCGTTATTGGTGTAAATAAACCTTAACATAAAATAATGGCAAAACTTTACTCTGAAAAAAAATCTTTACAAAATTCAAACGAACTAGAACCGAAGGAAGAAACGGTTAATTTTCTTCTAAATTACTCTAAGGCTTTAAGTGTTATAAATTGTAATAAATTGAAGTTTGAAGCGCTTCTAAACTAAGTTTTCAAAAAGTCCTGATTAATCATCAGGACTTTTTCTTTTTTAGATAATCGTTTATAACGGTTTGCCTTCCAATGGTTTTTGTAATAACATCTTTGTCTAAATCCCAACCTCTAGCTGGAGAATATTCGCGCCCATACCAAATAATTTGTAGATGTAAATCGTTCCATAATTCTTTAGGGAATATTCGCTTAGCATCTTTTTCGGTTTGAACCACATTTTTGCCATTACTTAAATTCCATCTATACATTAATCGGTGTATATGCGTATCTACTGGAAAAGCAGGTATACCAAAGGCTTGCGATAAAACTACTGCAGCTGTTTTATGGCCAACAGCAGGCAAAGCTTCAAGCGCTTCGTAAGTTTGAGGCACTTTACCATCATACTTATCAATCAATATTTTTGATAAACCATGAATACCTTTACTTTTCATAGGAGACAATCCAACGGGTTTTATGATTTCTCTTATGTCTTCCACAGTAAGTTTTACCATATCGTATGGATTATCAGCTCTTTCAAACAGCAAAGGTGTAATTTGGTTTACCCGAACATCTGTACTTTGGGCAGACATTAAAACCGCGATAAGTAGCGTGTATGGATCTTTATGGTCTAAAGGAATTGGAATCTCTGGGTATAATTTATTTAAGGTATTTATAACAAAGTTTACCTTCTCTTTTTTAGTCATTAATCGTATTTTTGTTAAAAATCAAAGTTAAGACTATGAATACACTAAAACAAGGTGATGCTGTACCAAATTTTACGGCAAAAGATGAACAAGGAAATACGATTTCTCTAAATGATTATAAAGGAAAAAAGCTAATTGTTTTTTTCTACCCAAAAGCTAGTACACCAGGTTGTACTGTTGAAGCTTGCAATTTAAGAGATAATTATGAAGTTTTACAAGAGGAAGGTTATGAGTTATTGGGTGTAAGTGCCGATTCTGAAAAACGTCAATCTAATTTTAAAAATAAATATAATTTTCCTTTTCCGCTTTTAGCAGATGAAGATAAAACTGTTATTAATGCTTTTGGAGTTTGGGGACCTAAAAAGTTTATGGGTAGAGAGTATGATGGTATTCATAGAATGACCTTTTTAATTGATGAAAATGGAGTTGTTGTGCGTGTTATTGAAAAAGTAAAAACGAAAGATCACGCTGCTCAAATATTAGGATAAAAAAAAGAGGCTGTTTTAAACAGCCTCTTTTTTTATTTGTTACTTAATTTTTTTCTTCTACTAAGCGTTAAAGGTTTTCTAGTATAACCGAATAAACGATAGTCTTTAATTAAATCTGCCGTTCCTTCAGGAACCATATCTTCCCAACCATCTTCTCCTTCACAAATCATGCGTAATATTTCTCGTGAGAAGATTGACATAATGCTTGTATCATAATCGTCAATATCAATCACTTTACCATTGTATTTAAAGAATTTGTACAATTCTTTCATACGTGGATATACTTTTAAATTTTCACTGTTTATTAATTCACCAGTTTCAGGGTCAAGCATAGGGTATAAGTAAACTTTTAAGTCTTTAAAGAAAAGTTTACCAAATGCTTCTAAAATTCCTCCGCTTATATGACGATAGTATTTTTCATCAAAAATATCAACCAAATTGCTAACACCCATTGCTAATCCCATTCTTGCTTTAGAGTATTTAGAAAAATACTCTACAACTTTAAAATATTCCTGGAAATTAGATATCATTACCGATTGTCCTAACGAGCATAATAAATCTGCTCTATCAATAAAATCTTGTTCATCAATTTCACCTTCGGCTCTCAAGTTAGATAGTGTAATTTCAAAAACAACAACCGTTTTATCTTTATCTACTTTATTTTCTTTAATAAACATGTTATATGATTTCTCATACATAGCCATATTTACCTTAGTTACAGGTCTGAAACTTCCACGAAGCGCTAAAATGTTCTTTTTGTAAAACACTTTTGCAGGCAATACATTGGTACCATCTGGTCCAAACATTACAGCATCGGTCATGCCATTTTTAACAAGCTGTAAGCTCATTAGTCGGTTATCTATATTTTTAAAAACAGGACCAGAAAAGTTAATAGTATCAATTTCTACTTGATCTTTATCTAAATGATCATATAAATAGCGAAGTAATTTTTTTGGAACGTTATACTTATAAAATGCCCCATAAATTAAATTTGTACCTAATATACCTAGTGTTTCTTGCTGTAATCGTGCATCAGTTTCTTTAAAACGAACATGTAAAATAATTTCGTTGTAACCACCTTTAGCGTCTATTTGATATTTTATACCAACCCAACCATGGCCTTTGTACTGTTTTGCAAAGTCAATGGTAGCAACGGTATTAGCGTAAGTAAAAAATATTTTATTTGGGTGTTTATCGCGTGTTAACCTATTTTCCATGAGGTTCATTTCATGGGTAAGCATTTTACGTAAACGAGCTTCAGTTACATAACGGCCATCATCTTCTGCACCATAAATAGCATCACTAAAGTCTTTATCGTATGCAGACATTGCCTTTGCGATAGTCCCCGAGGCACCTCCAGCTCTAAAGAAATGCCTACAGGTTTCTTGTCCAGCTCCAATTTCAGCAAATGATCCGTAAATATTTTCGTTTAAGTTAATGCGAAGAGCTTTCGATTTTAAAGAAGGGATGTCATCAAATTCTTTGTCTCCTTTTATGGTAATTTCCATATCATATATAGGTTATACTTGTGCGTACAAAGGTATCAAATAAGTATAGTAAACAAAAAAATAAGTTTATTTTTGTTCAAAACTTAGCTATTTGAAAATTACTTTTCTCGGTACAGGCACATCGCAAGGTATTCCAATTATTGGAAGTAATCATCCTGTTTGTTTGAGTAAAAATCCAAAAGATAAACGTTTACGAGTTTCGGTTTTGGTTGAATGGGATGGTTTTACCTATGTTGTAGATTGTGGGCCAGATTTTAGATATCAAATGTTGCGATCTGGTTGTAAACGGATTGATGGTATTGTTTTTACACACGAACATTCCGACCATGTTTTGGGTTTTGATGATATTAGACCGTTTTACTTTAGGCAAGGTGATATCCCTATTTACGGACACAAACGAGTAATAAAACAATTAAAAAAACGCTTTGATTATGTTTTTGAAACTGAAAATAAGTATCCTGGGGCACCAACAGTAATTATAAACAAGATTAAGAATAAACCGTTTAAATTGAAGAATTTAGAGGTAATTCCAATAAATGGTAAGCATGACGATTTACAGGTTTTTGGTTTTAGGTTTAAAGATTTTGCATATTTAACCGACATGAAAACCGTTAAGAATAAAGAAATTGAAAAATTAAAAGGTGTAAAAACTCTAGTTGTAAATGCTTTACGTATAGAGCCACACCGTTCACATTTTAACTTAGAAGAAGCATTGGAATTTATAAAAAAAGTAAATCCAGAAAAAGCTTATTTAACGCACATTAGTCATTTATTAGGATTTCATGACAAAGTTGAAAAAACATTACCAAAAAATGTGTTTTTAGCTTATGATGGGTTACAATTAACAATTTAAAATAAAGAAAATGAAACAAAGAATTTTTATGTATTTATTTGTGTTTTCAATACTGCTGGTTTTGTTTCAGTATGTTAATTCTAAACGTGTATTCGAGGATATGAATAATAAATTGGAAGTTCGCCAATCGCAATTAGAGAAGTACAAAGATTCAATAGCTGTTTTACAAAATAACATTGCAGAAGTGTCGCATTTTAATTTAGAAAGAAACGAAGATGCTATAAGTTATTTTGAAAATGATGGATATAATGTAGATGAGTTAATCCCGTTTATAAAAGATGAACTTTATAAATTGAATGAAGTAAAAGGAGAGCATCCTATTGTACCTTATGCAGCAAGCGAGGGTAGAAAAATGTTGATTAACACAGTGAAAATGCTTAATCATAAATGGATTATAGCAGATTTCTCTGATGGTCAATATTGGGGAGAAATTTTCTTAACTTATGAAATAACTGAAGACAAACAGCTAAAATTCAATTTGGTAGAATATTTTTTATATCCTTTTGATTAGTGATTAGTTGCTTTTAAAAGCAATACCCTTTTGTTTTTTTGTTTCTCCTACATAGGAATATTCATAAGTGTATGAAGAATCTGTAGTAGTTAATATTTTTAAATGAATATCTTTTTGTTCAGCCATATTCTTTGGGTTGATAGTTTTAAAAACAACTTCACAATCGTTTATCCATCGTAATTGAGAAGAGTCTATTTTATTGTTATAAACTTCAACCTGTAAGTTTTCGGTTCTTTTAAAAGTAGATTTATACAAAACACCATCTATAGTAACTTCGCTATAAAACTCTCCAGTTTTATAATCTTTACAATTACGAGTTGTTTGGTAACAGCCAAAAAGGATGAATAGTGATAGTAAGTAAAGAAATCTCATAATTAAATATTGAAATGCAAAACTACTAAAGAAAAATTTTAATTATTGAAATTTTTAAAACTTCCGTCAGAATAGAAAATTACGATACGCTCGATAGTTTTGTCGTTTTTAATTTCTGAAACTAATTTTTCTGTTTCTACAATAGGAGGTATAATTTCTTTTTTCACCTCTTCGGTATTATTCTTAGTTGGGAATTCTCCCTTGCCATTAAATAACCAATACAAATCAACTTCAGGAAATGCGGATAAAATTTTTAAGATAAAATCTAAACTAGGTTTATTTCTGCCGGAAAGAATGTGCGAAATACTAGAACGTTGTACACCTATTTTTTCTGCAAAAGAAGAGGAGGATTCACCATAGAAATCTATTATTTTTTGAAGTCTTTTTATAAAATCTTCGCTGTTTATCATTGTAAATACCTATTGGAGTAATTTCATGTTACAAATGTAACAATTTAACATTAAACAGATGCTTTTTCAATGTTAAATAATCTGTAATATATAAATTATAAGTTTAATTAATAGTGTATAATTTACTGATAAACTGCGCTTTAATAAGTTATTAAAATTTTAATTATTTGTGTTTACTTAAGAGGTTGTAAATCTTTTAATTCTTGTATAATATTGTAAACAAATAGATGTATTTTATTGTTTACAATTGTAAATTAGTAAATGTTTACATTTGTAACATTAAAAAAACAACATGCAATTAGAAGACATTCAATTACAATATAAAAGCTTTAAAGAAACAGGGTTGTTTCACAGGTATATTACCAATAAACATATCGAGCCTTTATTAGATAATTTAGGTGAACAAGTAAATGTTGAAACTATAGGATTTTCAGTTTTAAACAAACCAATCTATGGATTAAAAATTGGTCATGGTAATAAACGAATTCTAATGTGGTCTCAAATGCATGGAAACGAATCTACCACAACAAAAGCTTTATTCGATCTTTTTAATACACTCTTAGATGAGGATAGTATATTAAAACACATTCTAGACGCTTGTACATTATATGTTATTCCTATTTTAAATCCAGATGGTGCTGAAGCATATACACGATTAAATGCTAATGAAGTAGATTTAAATAGAGATGCACAAAATTTAACTCAACCAGAAAGTAAAGTTTTAAGACAAGTTTTTAAAAGCTTTAAGCCACATTATTGTTATAATCTTCATGGGCAACGCACCATTTTTAGTGTAAGAAAGTCTAATAAACCAGCAACAGTATCTTTTTTAGCTCCAGCTCAAGATAAAGCGTGTTCTATCAGCTCAAATAGAAAAGTGGCAATGGAAGTTATTAGCGCTATGAATGATGCTTTACAAGCGCTAATACCTAATCAAGTTGGGGTGTATGATGATGCTTTTAATCTTAATTGTGTTGGTGATACTTTTCAGAGTGAAAATATACCTACTATTTTGTTTGAGGCAGGTCATTTTCATAACGACTATGCAAGAGAAAAAACACGTGAATTTATATATATATCATACATTATATCTTTAAATTATATTTCTAATTCAAATGCAATTGGAGATAATTATGAAGGTTATTTTAAAATTCCAGAAAACAGCAAGTGTTTTTATGATGTAATTATAAGAAAAGCAAAAGTAAATGATGAATTTTTAGATATTGGAATTCAATTTCAAGAAAGGCTAATAGAAAATAAAATTGAATTTATTCCAAAAGTTGAAAAAATAGAAAAACTAGATGACTATTTTGGACATAAAGAAATAGAAGCCAATGGGTTTGAAGTTTACGATAATGAGGGAAAGCTATTAAAAGTTAATAACGAAAACGTTTTCGTAATTATAAATAATGAAAAAAAATCGCTTATATCGAAATAAAACGTATCATTTATGGCGTATTTTTAATAAAAATGTATTAATTTCGTTTTAAATTTAAGAATAATTAATTATGGGGAAAATTAAATTAGACGAAATTGATCATCAAATTCTTGATATGTTAATCGATAACACAAGAATTCCATTCACAGACATTGCTAAAAAATTATTAATATCTGCAGGTACTGTTCATGTACGTGTTAAAAAAATGGAAGAATCCGGAATCATTAAAGGTTCTTCTTTGATGTTAGATTATAAAAAACTTGGTTATTCTTTTATTGCTTATGTTGGTGTATACTTGAATAATACCTCTCAAACTAAATTTGTATTAGAACGTATAAATGAAATACCTTATGTTACTGTAGCACATATTACTACCGGGAAATTTAATATTTTCTGTAAAATTAGAGCAAGAAGTACAGAGCATGCCAAAGAAGTTATTTTTATGTTGGATGACATAGAAGGCGTTTATAGAACAGAAACTATGATATCATTAGAAGAAAGTATTAACGATAAAAAACGCTTAATGCATTCTATTTTTAATGATTTGTAAATAAAAACTTTTCAAAAAAATATTACAGCCCTCATTAGAGGGCTTTTTTAATTTTTACACATAAAAGATATTATCAATCTATTTAAAGATTTTTTTTGATAAGCTAGTTTATTAATAGCAATTTTAAATAAAATATCATTTAATCATATCATGTATTCACTTGAATTATTAAGAAAATATAGTTTTTGGCTTGTAGACTTTTTAAAAGGAAGTCCAATACGAAAACATTACAATGACATTAAATTTATAATAGAAAACTACAACACTAAAGCATCTGAAGAAAGAAGAGCGAAGCATTTAGAAAACCTTTTAAAAAATGCTTTAGAAAGCACCCCATATTATAAATCTAATGCAAAGGGAAATAATCTCAAGGATTTTCCGATTATAGATAAAGATGTAGTGAGAAACAATTATGATGATTTTAAATCAGCGTTTTTTACTGGAAATAAAAATACACCTGTAGTTACAAGTGGTTCTACGGGAACTCCATTTAAACTATTTCATAACAAGAATAAGCGATTAAGAAATAATGCAGACATTATCTATTTTACAAAACAAGGAGGGTTTGAAATAGGGTCAAGATTAATATTTATGAAAGTATGGAACGATATAAATAGAAAGTCTCCATTAAAATTATTTATGGAAAATATCAAACCCTACAATATCCTTAATTACACCGATGAAGATGTTGCTCAGCTATTAACCGATTTAAATGAAGATAATTCAAGAAAAAGTATTTTTTGTTTTGCCTCAACATGCGATGTTATTGTTAATTACTTAGACAAAATAAACAGTAAACCCCTAAATTTCAATATAAAAAGTATTATCACAAATTCTGATGAATTAAAAACGACTACTAAGGATAAAATGGAAAAGTATTTTCAAGTGCCCGTTTTGTCTAGGTATTCAAATATGGAATGTGGTATGTTAGCTCAACAAAATTATTCTGGCGGGTATGAATTTGAAATTAATTGGGGTAGTTACCACGTCGAATTATTAAATATTGATAATGACAACCCTGCAAAACCAGGAGAGATAGGAAGAGTAGTTATCACAGACTTATTTAATTATTGTATGCCTTTAATAAGATATAATACGGGTGATTTAGCTTATATGTCTGAAAACAAAAAAAACACAAATAGAGGTCCAGTTTTAGAGCGTATTGAAGGAAGAAAAGTAGATTTAGTTTTAGATACAAAAAACAAAATTATTACATCACACATAGTAACGGTTAATATGTGGAAGTATTCTGAATTAAAACAATATCAATTCGTGCAAACTGGGAAAAAAGAATATAAATTTAGATTAAATCCTTGGAAAGACTTCGATAGGGAAGAGGAATTAATAAAAGAATACAAAGGTTATTTTGGTCAAGATGCTTCTATTGCTATAGAATATGTTGATGAAATTCCTTTATTATCATCAGGAAAACGAAAATTAGTTGTAAATGAAATGAATTCAAACTAAAAAAATCGACAAATTTCATCGTTGAATCTCAAGTGATTAGACATGTTATCTGTTTTTAAATAGATTTTATCTAAAAAATATTAAAAAGTAAAGTTATTATTGATAAAGTTTTAATTTTAAGTAAACATTAATCAATCATGGAAATCGAAATAAACAATATTTTAGTAATTGGTTCCAATGGGCAAATAGGCTCAGTTCTAACGCCTGCACTTCGTGAAATACACGGAAAATCTTCAGTAGTCGCTTCTGATATTTATAAAAAACAAGATAATGCTGATGGTTTATTTGAAATTTTAGATGCCACTGATTTCAATGTTTTAGAGAATATTGTTAAAAAGTATGCTATAACACAAATTTATCATTTAGCTGCAATACTCTCTGCAAAAGGGGAAGAGAACCCACAATTAGCTTGGGATGTAAACGTAAATTCACTCATGAACGTTTTAGAAGTTTCTATAAAACATAACATAAAAAAAGTTTTTTATCCCAGTTCTATTGCAGTTTTTGGATCAAATGCTTCACTTTTTAATACGCCACAAAATGCAAATTTAAATCCAGCTACTATTTATGGAGTTAGTAAAGTTGCAGGCGAAAATTTAGCACAGTACTATTTTTTAAAATATGGTTTAGATGTTCGCTCTCTAAGGTACCCAGGTATAATAGGATATCAATCTTTACCAGGTGGTGGAACTACAGACTATGCTGTTGACATTTATCATAAGGCAGTTTCTGGCGATGAATTTAATTGTTTTTTAGAATCTGATACAAGATTACCGATGATATATATGGATGATGCAATAAAGGCTACAATTAGCTTAATGGAAGCTTCTCCTGAGTGTATAAAAGTAAGAACATCATACAATTTATCTGGAATGAGTTTTTCTCCAGAAGAAATATACTTATCAATTAAAAAGCATTATCCTAATTTCAAAATTTCCTATAAACCAGATTTTAGACAAAATATTGCAAACAGTTGGCCAAGGAGTATTGATGATTCAAGTGCAAAAAACGATTGGAACTGGAAACCAAGTTATGATTTAAAAAATATGACTAGGGTTATGATTTCTAAACTATCTAAAAGATATAAAAGCGCTTAATTTTTCTTATTGCTTCAATTTAATTATAAGTAGAGAATTAAATAGAACCTTATTAACAATTAATAAGGTTTTTGTTTTTAAATAGAATCTACTATTTATTTTTTAACAATAGGCATTATTCTATCACACTTAGAAAACATCTTATCTGCTTTAAAATTATTATACTTGTCAACATTAAAATCATTATTTAACCAAGACAAATAAATTGAAGGGGTATCAATACCTGCCTCATGCGAAAATGGGTAACCACCACCAAATCTAGGATTCATTTCAAGAAAATAAACTTCATCATTACTTACAAAAAAATCACAATCCATATTACCAATATGCTTTGAATTTTTACCGATAATTTCTCCATATTTAGTAAAATTATCATTTATAACAGATATAGCTTTGTCTGTCTCTCCAGAACGCATTGCAAGTTTTTCTCTTACAAATGTACCGTAATAGTTTCCATTTAAATCGTTTAATATATCTACACCGTATTCAACACCATTAATTTTCTCTTGAATAATAATACTTCTTTCAATATCCTTAGAACTAGCATCTTTTAAAATGCTTTTTCTAATTTTTATATGCTGTAGTTTATAGCTTAATAATAATTCTTCTTCATTTTCGGCAATATCAATACCAATAGAGGCACTTCCCCAGCGGGGTTTTACTATTAACGGATAATTTAAATCGCCTTTTTTTATAGACTCCAAAGCATCATTTATAGTTAAATATGTTTTTGGAGTATTAATATTCAATTTTTTAAAAAATTCGTACGTTTTCCATTTATCAAAGGCAATATCAATAATGTACTCATTAGAAATTATAACTCGAGCCCCTAACATTTCTAACTCTTCTTTGTTTTTAGATAGTATAGGGAGTTCTAAATCATTTAATGAAATAACAGCAGTAATATTTTCGTTTTTAATAATATCTTTTAAAGTGTTTATGTAATTAGAATCTGTTATTTTTGGTACTTTAATAGCAATATCCGCATCAACTAGTGATGGTGCAGATAACTGATAATCTGCTGCAACAACATTTCCATTTCCTTTTAAGGCTTCTTTAAAATAATTGATTAGATAATTACGTCTACCGGCACATGTAAAAAGTATATTTTGTTTCATTTAGTTTTTAGTTTTTCTTAATTCATCTAAATCTAACATCTCTGGGTGAATTTCAATATTACTTGAATTTAGCACTTTTTTTACTGTTTTTAAAAGTATAATGATGTCATTTTTAAATGATAAATTATTAACATACTCAATATCTTTTGTGAGTTTATCATCCCAACTTAGCAAATTTCTACCTGATACTTGAGCTAAACCAGTGACACCCGGTTTAACAGTATGTCTTATTTGTTCTTCATTAGTATAAAAAGGGAGGTAATGTACACGTAGAGGTCGAGGACCGACTAGACTCATCTGACCAATTAAAATATTTATTAATTGTGGAATCTCATCTAATGAAGTTTTTCTTATAAAATCACCAAATTTTGTTACTCTTTGTTCATTTGGCAGTAAGTTTCCAAAATCATCTTTTTTATCAGTCATAGATTTAAACTTAATGATTTTAAAAATTCTTTGATTTTTACCAGGACGTTCTTGAAAGAAAAAAGGACGACCATTATTAACGAACATTAATATAATAATTAGAATTAGAAAAATTGGCGATAATAAGATTATGCCAAATAATGAAGCAAAAAAATCAATAATTCTTTTAAATATTTTTTTATACATTCAATTTTAATAATTTATTAAATAAGTGATATCTCATAAAAGAGAAAATCAAAAGTATTACAATAATTTATTCTTAAAGTATAAAAACGCCCTCGTATATAATTTTATCGATTATTTACACTTGTTATAGTTTATTTTTAAAAATGTGAATTTTTAAATGTAAACTTATATTGAATTTGAGAACTGTATAATGATTTCATAGTCAAACACTTATTTTTATTCTATTTTTTATAACTAGAATGATTATAAGAGTTATAAAATATCTGTATAAGTATATTTTCAAATTCATTAACAAACCAGTTATTTAACCCTAATTATGAAAAATTTAAATGCAGAACTCTATGCAAATGAATTGTTAGAGCTTTGGGCAAAAAAAAATCATTTGCTAATCGCAGAAGATAAATTATTGTCTAAATATTTAGTTGATAAAACAAAAAAAGTTTTGGATGTTGGAACTGGAGGAGGGAGGCTAGCCTTTTATTTAGAAAAGAAAGGATTTGTAAATATTTCAGCATTTGATATTGTACCAAAAATGATTGACCATGCAACGAGAGTTGCTAAAGAAACAAACTCTAAAATTGATTTTAAAGTAGCAGATGCTGTTAATATACCCGAATATGGTAGTGATGAGTTTGATTATGCTCTCTATCTCCAACAAGTATTAAATTTTATACCAAATGATCAGGGTTTTAAGGCTTCATTAAAAGAATCATATCGGATTACTAAAAAAGGAGGACTTGCAATTTTTGCTTTTTTAGACTACGACTCAAGATTTTTTAATCGTCCATTTAGTGCCACTCTTAACATTTTGAGAAAAATTAGAGAAGAAAATGTCTCTATGCAACGCTTACCATGGATTAAAATAAACAATAAGATTAATTGGAATTTATTTAATAGGGATCAAGCATTGTCCTATTGGGTAAAAAAAGATGCTATACTGGCAGATTTAAAAAATATTGGCTATACTATTTTAGAAGTTAAAAATGCTAATCAATTTGTTAATACAAAAACAAAATCAAGAAAAGGAATGTTATATGTAGTTTGTAAAAAATAATAATAATATATAATGATAAGTTAAATAAAAAAGTATACTATAAATAATATTAGATATAATTGAATATTTAATTCCAAAACGTACCCGAATTAATCCAAGAAATAATCCATATATTGTTTTAGAAAGCATAATAAGAACAACAGAAAACACTATTATATTTGTAGTTAGTTGATAGAAAATAGCGTAGGCAAACCCGTATGAAATTGCAGACAAATGAAATACATTCTTAAAATTATTTTTGTTTTTTTTAAATAAACTTATTGGTCCTCTAAAAAATAGTTCTTCAGTAATTGGTAATAAGATTAAAAGCAAAATTAAATTAGCTCTTTTAGAAAAGTGTTTAAATGCTTCAATTTTGTAATTGTCTGATAAATAAAAAATATTCACATTGTTATTTAAATTTTCTATTATAAAAATCACTAATAAATTAACAATAAAATATGTAGTAAATATAAGGGTAAATAGTCTTATTTTATAAATGTTAGGTATAGCGACAGCTCTTTCGTAGTGAGGTTTTTTTATATATAAAAATATTTTTTTTAATAAACGAAAAGCTTTGTTCATTTCTTAATAAATAATAATATTCTGAGTTACTTTTGTAAGTAAATTATTTAAGAATTTCTACAATCTTTTGAACTATACTTGACCAAATTTGCATCTCCCATATCAAATTTGTTGTGTAAAGCATAATAAATATGAATATGGTGTTAAAAATATTTACTCTGTAAATTTTCTTTTTAATTAAAAAATCATAAGTAAATAGAAGCATAATTGGTAGAAACATTAAAAAATAATATACAATCACATGCCTGCCAGATATTCCAAAAATATTAATTCTTGCTACTGCAGCACTGGTTAGAATGGTTGTTGCAAAAACCATATACCTTTTATGTTTTAATAACTTTTTTCTGTTTTTAATTCCTAATAGAACAAATATTAAATAAGTACATATATAAGCTAAATTATCTCCAATTACGCTAACACTTACTGAAGCTTGCATAAAACTTGTATATACACCACTAAAAAATATAATTAAAGACAAACCCAATCCAAAAAAACCTAGTTTCATATGTAAACTGGTTTTTTTTATACTGATTAAAATATTTTGAATTAAATAAAAAAGTATCCAGCAAGAAAAAATGAACCCATGAAATTTTAGGTAAAAATCTAAATTTCTATTAGAATCTGGAATATAGAATGTAGATGAAAAACCTAAAAGAGTAATTATAGAAAACCATATTGCAAGACTTGTAAAGAAGTATCTGTCTTTATTTATTTTTTTCATGGTTATTGTTTATATAAAGCAGTTAAATATATGATGTTTTTTAACACATAAAGCTTTGTTTGTTAATTATTTAGTAAAATAAACTAAATATAAATGTTAACTTTAAACTTAAGTTTTTTAAGAAAAAATATAGGATTTTAATTTATAATATATATCTGTTTTCATATCATTTCATAAATGTATTTAGCTCTTTAATAATTTTTTCATTATTTAATTTCTTTTAAAATCTCTTGTATTAATGGATGTTTTAAATAGCCACCAAATGCTGTTCCTGTTAAATGTAATGAAGGTTTAGGGTTTCCTTCAATAATAATTGGTGCAGTTTCACTTATAGCGATATCCCAGCCTATAAGTCGTGTAGGAAAGTATTCAGCTGATTTTTTTGCTAAATCTAAGGCTTCGTTATAAAAGGGTATTTTAAAGTCATCTATTTTAGTATGTGTATTTGGGTGATTTAAAAATTCATTCCCACCTTTTGTAAGATCTTGTATACCTTTTCCTTTTAGACGTCCACAGCTGCTGTCTACAGAAACATAAAAACCACCACTACCAGCATTATCGGTAATATTGTCTCCAATTCCAAAACGCATAGCTGAAGATATTACATGTATATTTTCATTTTTATCCAAGTAGGTGTCTATTCTCAATGTATTTACAGATTTAGAATACATTTTATTAATATCTGAATGTTGGGAAATCACTTCTTGATGGATATAATTGTTATTTAATAAGGTTTTTGCATTTAAGGTGATATGTTCTTCTATTCTATCTTTTTCAATTAAAATACAACCATATCCACCTCCACCATTTATAGGCTTTAAAAAAAGTTTTTCCTTATCATAGTAATTAAATACATTTTTGTAAAAGTTAACAAGTTCTTTATTGTTTTTAATTTTTATAATATTTTTGTTAAAATAAAAAGTGTTTTTAAAATTGTAAGATGCTAATAATGGGACTAACAACCTTTTTTTTTCACAATAAAAAGCAAAACTTAACTTATTGTGCATAATATCTTCTACATTTTTATTTGTAATATATGGTGAGTTAATAATTGAATAATATTGTTTTAAACTTAAATAATTTTTGTAGTCAACTATATCTTTTCTATATAGAAATTTTCTAAAGTAATCTGTAGGAAGCTCTTTTTTTATCAATGTAAAAATGAATATTTCCTTTATCATTCTTAAAAAACCTTTTTTATTTGGATCATTTAGAAAGACTTTTAAATGCTTAATTCTAGAAATCATATAATATGTTTATTGCTTTTTTTAAGATTTAGCATAGAGTTTTTACTAAACCAAATTAAGAATTAGCTTGTTTAAACCTTAACGGACATTTCTTTTTATCAATATTTGTATCAGGTAACCAAAATTGTTTCCATTCATGCGAATTAACATTTGGGTAAGACCCTAAAAGATTTGAAACCTCAATGTCGTCATATTTTGAAACTCTTTCTCTTATAATTTTTCTGATATAGCCAGACTTTTTAGAAGTACCTGCTACAGGTTTTAATGTTTCTGTGGTTTGTATAACCAACATCATGTCTGATGCAGAATGCCTACTTTTTCTTTTCTTATAAGCATTACTATGCCCACTTATGAAAAGAGGAATTCCATTAAAACAAAATTGCCATTTAAAACTTTCTGGATTTTCAGGAATTTCTATAGGGCGACTTTCATCATCAGAATCCATTAAATATTGAAGAATATTCCAAAAAATTTCTTCATGATTTTCTAAATTGTTTTCACTATTGGTATTTATAAAAACTACAAGAACAGAAGGCCAATCAATAGTTTTATATGTGTTTAAGTATTCAATTAATGATATTCTAAACTCTTCTGGTTTATATAACTCTTCTTTTTTAATATATGTAAACCGAAAAGTTGATTTTTCTAGCCCTAATTTTGCAAAATGACAAGGAAAAGGTATTTTTTTATCAAGCATGGTATTTTTGAATGAATTGATTGCTGAAAAAACCCATTCAGGTTTTTCATTAGCCCTTACATTTTTAAAATTATATAATCGTATATTCATTTGATTAAGTTTAATCCCTTGAGAGGTTGTTAGAGTTTTTTATATACTTATAAAATTAATTTAAGCTTGCTTAATATAATTATTTACTGTTGATCTTCTTTTTCCAGAGTCAAGAAGTGGAATTTCATTAACGTAAACAACTTTTATTTTAGCATTAATTCCCAAATAACCTTTGAACTCGTTAATAATTTCAAGTTCTTTATTAAATAATTCAGAAACATTTAGTTTTAAAGTGTATTCGTACTTGCTTTCTTGAATTAATTGGCCTTGAATAATACCATCATACCTATCTATACTGGCTATAATCATAGAAGGAACAACTATACCATTTGTATTGTATAAGACATCAGTTTTTCTACCTTCAATTTTTGTAAAAATAGGTGGTTGAACACTGTAATCAATTGTCCCTATGTCACCTGTATCATATCTAATTATTGGCATGTAATAATTAAATAAATCTGTTACCACAATTCTTCCAGGTTCTCCAGGTTTAGCAAGTATATCTTTATCAATATCTAATATTTCTATATAATAACTAGCCCAATTTATTATAAAATTATTTTTAGACTGAGGTGTTTGTTGAGCAATAATTCCATTTTCCATATTAGAATAACGAGATACAACAGGGGCTTGAAAATAATATTCCAAGGATTTTTTTGTATTGATATTTAGTCCTTCTGATACAGCAATAATTGATTTTATATTAGAGTTTATTGGTTTAAATTTTATTCTATCTAAATATTTGCAAATTACATCATAGGCCGATGCATACCCAATAAACCCTTTAGTAGAGGAATCATTTTTAATATTATTAATAATTTTATCTATATTTTCATCATTAAGATTTAGGACTTCTAAGGCTTTTACATTTTGAATCCAAGAAAGAAAAAAAGATTTTTTTAAATCCACACTCCATTTTCTTAAATAAAATAACCTAAAACCTATTTTAAAATTAGCTAATTGAGAAAAGTAAATTACATCGGCAGTGTTTCTTCTTCTTTTATTTTTATCAAGAAATATTTCTAATGGTGTACCTGTTGAACCTGTAGTTATAGTTGAATAAAACTTCTTTTTGGTCATTGTATTAGATAGAAATTCAAGATGTTTCTCTCTAAGTATGTTTTTATCAATAACAGGTAAAGTTTCAAGAGATTCATTAAAAGTATATTTTTTATAAAATTCAGTTGTTTTTATTGCGTGCTTAATTATACTATTTAAATGAGCTTCTCTTCTTTGTTTAGATGAGTTTAAATTATAGTTTTCTAGAATAAAGGTTATGTCTTTATAGTGCTTTTTTAGTTTTGATCCTTTTAAAAAATCGACAAACCAAAACATTGTAAATCTAATTTTTTCTAAAAGCCTCATGATTTCTTTAATATTTATCTTATAACAAACTACTAATAAATATAAAGACATTAGTAAAATAAATCTATTATTATCTACAATAGGTAATTATTTTCTTTAAATAGAAAAAAACATGTATAAAGTGTTAAAATGCTAAATATAAAACAGTTATGTTTTATTAGTCAAGACTCTTATATTCTTCAAGTAAAGCAAGCCATAAATTTTTACGTTCGTATTTAGATACTATACGTTCTCTAGATTTTGCCCCCATATTTTTAACTTCTTCTTGTTTTCTATACAAGAAAAGCATGGCATCATATAATGCTTGTTCGTTTTTAACTGGAATTATTATTCCTGTTTCCTGATTTATAATAATTTCATTACAACCATTTATATTTGTTACTATACTGGGTAATTTCATTGCTCCTGCTTGCATAACTACATTAGGAAACCCTTCTCTGTAACTAGGGAAAGCAAGTGCGTTTGAGATCGCAAAGTATGGACGAACATCTTTCACAAAACCTGTACTTATTATGTTAGTATTAGTAGAAATTATTTTTAATGTTTCTGGTAATAATGGATCAAGTTCTGTCTCATAGTTGCCAACTAAAAGTAGTTTTATAGAACTATTATTTTTAGAAAGAGAATTGAAAGCAGCAATTAATTCGTTAATACCTTTATCTGAAACTAATCTACCTACGAATATATATACATAGTCATTCTTTTCAATATTCAAACTTTTTCTTAACTCGCTTTTGTCTTCTTTGGTATAAAGTTCCGGATTAAAATGTAATGTATCTATTCCGTTGGAACTTCCGTTTGCTATAACCTTTAGTTTATCTTTTTTAGTAAAATTATTTTCTAATATTATATCCATTAACCCATATGAATTTGGATATATTCTGGTAGCACAACCGTAAGTAATTTTTTCAACCATATTTAATATTATGCGCTTTAAACCAACAGTTTCAACAAGCGGTAAACCAGCTATAGTATGAAGTCTATGTGGAACTCCTGCTAATCTAGAAGCAATCATTGATACTGTTCCAGCTTTAGGAGTATGAGAATGTACAATAAAAGGCTTTTCTTTTTTGAATAACTTATAAAGTTTCCAAACAGCAGTTAAATCCTTTAATGGTGTAATTTGCCTTGTCATTTCAATAGCAACAGTAGGAATCTCTTCGGATTTTGAAACTAATTCTAATTGTTTATTATTTTTAGAAGACACACCAATAACCTCATAGTTATTTGACATAAATTTCAATTGTCCTTTTAACAAACCTCCCATAGAAGCAGGAACAGTTGTAACTCGTATTAATTTTTTTTTCATGTTTTTGGGGTCTTATTTAAAGTCTTCAAATTTTAATTGACAAATATATAAATGTTAATAGCTATCATTTTATTTTATCTATCTAATACTAGGTTTTTAGATTAACAGTAAATCGTATTTGTTAACAAGCTTATTAACAGGGTATTAAAAATTGGAGCTATTATTTCGTATTCTCTTATAAAAATACACATTATTAAATTTTAATTTATGCTTAACCAACTATTAATAAAGTTATAAAGCGAATCTGGTTATATCGTATTAAGTTTATAAACTATTGAAATTAAGAGCGTTATTATAAATAGTTATTAAATCTTATTAACAATTGTTAATTGTTTATTCATTAGATTATATTTTTGAATCTTAATTTTTTTCACAATTTAAAATCCAATATTAGATTTTAAGCGTATATAGTAATTGTAACCTAAAAAACATTTAATCGTTTAAAAATGTATTTTATCGATAATGAATTTAATATAAACTGTATTTTATCGAAATTAACTATCACTTAAACGATTACTTGAAAAATAATTTTTACTATTGAAATATTATAAAATGCCCCAAACAATGAGAACTATGAAAACGATTTTTAAAACTATGCTATTCACTTTATTATTAATGATGTCTTTGATGTCTTGTAATCAAGAAGAATTATTTGTTGAACCTGTTAGTGAAGAAGAGGTGATAAACGAAGAAACAGATGAAACTACTGATGAAGAAGATGAATCAAATGAGGATTCTGATGAGAACTCTGAAGTAGACCCTAATTTACCATGTGATTTTACATTAGATAATGTCCAAGCAAATTCTACAGTTATTATAAACTGTATTATGGATTTAGGAGGGCAAACTATTACTTTGCCAGCCAATGTAACTATTGTTTATGAAGGAGGAGATATTATTAATGGAACACTTAATTTTTCTGAAGGTTCTGTTATAAGTGGAGAGCTTTTAAATTCAACTTTAACCTTAGGAGGATCAAACCCAATTTTAAAGGATACTACTTTTGATTTTATTCCAAGTAGATGGGATATTGTAGAAGGAGTTGTATCTGATGAGATTGCTATGGAAAACAAACTCATTTTAAAATCTCTTCTTAATGAGACAAAAACCTTAGGAGTTACTACATTTAAAATTGATGAATTAGATGCGTATTTTAAAGTGAATGGAGATCCTGGTAATGCTATGCCAGTACAGCAAGCTATAATGATACCTTCTAACTTTAATCTAATAATGACAGATAATACTCATTTAAGAGTTCAACCTAATGATTATCCTTATTATACGCTTTTATCAGTTTATAAGGAATCAAATATTACAATAGAAGGAGGAACCTTACATGGAGATAGAGACGAGCATGATTATTCAAGTGGCGGATCTCATGAATGGGGACATATGTTAACTGTAAGAGGGGGAACAGATGTGGTTTTAAGAAATATAGTAATGATGGATGGTACAGGAGATGGTCTTGATATTCAAGGTGAAGGACATGCGGTTAATCCAGATTATGCACCAACCAGAAATCTTCTGGCTATTGGTTGTAAATTTATAAGAAACAGAAGAAATAATGTATCCATAACAGCATGTGATGGAGTTATTATTGAAGATAGTGATTTTATAGATGCTGGAATTCATACTGCAAAATCACAAGGTACACCACCAAGTTGGGGGTTAGATGTTGAGGCTTTAGAACCAAATGAAAAAGCTGAAAATATAATAATAAGAAACTGTAGAGAACAAGGAAGTAGAAAAGGCGGATTTCTTGTAGCTATTGGAGACTTTGTAACTTTTGAAGGTAACTATGTTGAGAACCCTATATCCTTAGCAAGTGCAGAAAATTGTATCATTAGGAATAATGAGATTGTTGCAAAATCAGAGACATCAATTGAAAATGGAGGTGGAATTAATACTGGTAGGGCAGATCGTGGTAACCAAGTTTATGGAAGTAAAGTTTATGGTAATAAGATAACAGGTTTTAGTACGGGAATTACAGTTAGTAATTATGATATGGAAGTTTATGACAATACTATTATTGATTGTAAAAGAGGTATTGTAATTGGATCTGCTTATGATAGTCGAATCTATGATAACGTTATTGATATTCAAAATAGAACTGATTCAGATGGTTTGATGGCTAGCGGTTCTATAGATAATTGCTCCTTTGAAAATAATACAATAAATGCTGATAGGTTTGCTGTTAGGTTTTTAGGATTGAATAATCAAGATGGTTTGGAAAATAATAAAATAACTTTATCAAACAATTCATTCACAGGGGGTTCGCAAGCATACATCACAGATTCAAAAGGAATGGATATTGTAAATAATACTTTTAATAATCAAATGCAGTTCTTTAATTGTAACACAGTTGAATTGTCTGCGAATAATGTTAATAATTCAAACTATTCTCCAAGTATATATTTGAGACAAGTTAACTCTAATTTTGTAATTAAAGATAATGTAGTTAATAACACTCCAAATTATCCAGAGTGCGTTGTAGTTACAGATACTAACGATTTAGATACAATAGTTGTAGAAAGTAATCAATGTAATTAATGATATTAATATATGTTATAAATACAAAAACCAGCAATTTAGCTGGTTTTTGTATTTATACTTTTTAAAATTTTAGCAGGAACTCCACCAGAAATAGTATTAGGTTCAACATTTTTATTTACTACAGCACCTGCGGCTATTATTGATCTACTATTAATTATAACTCCCGATAAAATCCTGCATCCACAACCAATCCAAACATCATTTTCAATTGTTACAGGGGCTTGAGTGGCTTTATTATATTTTATTGGAATACTAATATCTTGGTAAGTATGGCTTGTAGTCATTATTGTACTCGCATGGGCTATAGAAACATCATTTCCAATTTTAAGACCACCTGTACCATCTATATAACACATAGAATGAATACTAACATTATTACCAATTGATATTCTGGACAATCCTTTCAAAAACACCCCTGGATGAATTGACACATTGTCTCCACATGATTTTGATAAGTTTTTAAAAATAACATATCTTATTAACAAACCAATATTTCCAGATGTATTTCTAAATAAATAAAATAATCTTCTATTTATAAATTTTGGAATTATACTATTACTAATAACTAATGCTTTAATTATTCCTTTTAATTTATTAACCTTATCTCTACCAGTACTCATCTTATAAAATTATTTTTTTAGTACTCCTTTTTTTGTTGTATTCATAATGTATATATATAATATAATCCCAAAGGGGATTGCAAAGAAGGTTAATATTTTTTTAGGAGATTCGAAAAGAAATTTCCAATTTTTTATCATTATACTACTTGAAACATAGTGAATAGCGTTTTTAAATCGTTCTTTAAAAGTATATGAGTATTTCATTCTTTCTTTACGCTCATGCGCAAAGCCTCTTGGGTGTTTCTTGTATTGATTAAAAATATTTAGGCTTGAGCCATCTTCCATATATTCAACATTACAAAAAACTTCGTTAAAACATAGCAACCAATAATCTTGATCAATTAACATATATTTATACCCTAGTGGTACAAAACGCTCTTCTTTAAATATAGGATACTCAGGGTATTTTTTTATAATGTCAGTTCTGTAAACAAATTTTTTATCACCTACCACATTATATTTACTTTTTAGTTGATAATATTTACATTCTTTAAGTCCATCAGGAAAAGCTGTACCTATAATATTACCTTTTCTATCTATGTCCAAGCCCAAGATTCCTGCATATTTTTCATCACCATATTCTTCCCATAGTTTTAATATTTTATCAATGGCGTCATCTGGCATAAAATCATCAGAATCTACACATACATTTAATTCAGTTGTTATTAAACGATATGCTGCATTATGTGCACCATGCATACCCTGATTTTCCTGATAGTGGTACTGAATATCTAATTTGTTTTCTGTAATCCAATCAGACACCAATTTGTTGGTGCCATCAGAAGAACCATCATCTATAATTAACCAAGTAAAATCTTTGTTAGTTTGTCTTAGTAAACTATCATAACACTGACCTAAACAATAGGCGCGATTAAAAGTTGGAGTAAAAATTGTTATTTTTTTCATAGGTTAATGTTTGTCTGCATAATAAACAAAATACATAAAATAGGTAAAAGAGAAGTACACAAATAATATTTTACCTATTACAAAATTTTGATTTTTAAAGAATTGTTGTTTTAAAAGGGGATATATAATTATTATTCCCATCATAAACCAGGAGATATAAGCAAATCTATTTGAGAAGTTGGCTCGAATAACTAAAATCCAGAAAGAATTTGCAATTAAATATATATTGAATAGTCTATTGTAATAAATATCTTTGAAACCTTTTTTAAAAATAAAAAACCATCCAGAAAAGACTGCAGAAGCGCTGTAAATTAAGAAATCCCACCTAAAACTTAAACTTTCAAATTTGGCATCTGCTTCTCCTGTTAAATAACCGCCTAATCTGTCATCGGCAAATCCTAAACTTGAGAAAAAAGCTATCCATACACTTCCCAAAAATAAGGATAAGGGTATAGTAAGCAACCAGGTTTTTAAGTACGTTTTTGGATTATTATGAAATAAAGTAGCAATATATGCTAAAGTAGGTAGAAGTAATGTTTTATGAAATAAACAAGCTATAACCATATAAGTGACCATTAATATTTTTTTATCACTATAAGTAAATGCAAGTAGAAAAAATGAAGTTGCAATACCATTTCTTATACCGTTAACACCATATGGCCAAAATGAAAATGATACAACAAACATGAAAAAACAAAAAAACCAATATTCTTTAAAAAACTTTTTAGAAATTAAAAACATGGGATATATATACATAAAAGCACAAACCAAAAAGAAGGTATTAGCAGTCATAAATTGAGCACAAAATTTCATGAAAATATGAAAACCTAAATCTTGGTTTAAAAGAATAGGATACCCATTGGCATATCGTTCAAAATGTCTTGCATAAGTCATCATATCAGTAAAAATGCCATGTATGGGTCTAAGTCCCATATATATAACTATAAAAAAAAGAAGAAAGTACCCCATAAAGTTGAGATATCTTATGTTTTTTGGATGGTCTATATCTAAAATGAGTGTATGAAAAAAGGTAAACAATGTAATGAATAAAGCAAGATTAATGTATATCTTGTAATATAATTCTATTGGAAAAAAATCAATCATGAATTTATTTTTTTAACCTTGATGAAATTGAATCACATAAATCTCTTGTAAAATCTACACCTCCATATTTATCTAAATGGTTACCGTCATAAGTTTTGTATTTATTATTCTTAACAAAATTTAGATACTCTACATTCATTTTAGAGGCTATTGATTGAATATTTTCGTCAAAATTAAACCAAAATTCGTTTTCAATAGAAATCAGTTTTTCATCTATAGGCATTCTTAATAACACAACATCACCATAATTGTCTAAGTATTCAATCAATTCTTCTAGACTTTTTAATCTAAAATTTGATTTTTTCCATTTTGAAGCAAAATCACTATATAATCTTATTTGATTTTTTTTCCAGCTATTTAACATTATACTATCCTTTGGTAAGTTAGACTCCTCTAACCAACCATCTTTATGCATTTTAGAAGATCTTCGTATTATAGATTTAAAATGAAAGTAATTAAAATTTTTTATTAAGTATTCAAAATTTGGATTATGAGTAGTAAATCTCATATTATGTGGTGGCATATTGGCTTCAAAAAACTCACCTTTTTCTTCAGTGTAACCCTCTCTTGATGACAATATCCATGGGTTTACTGTAATAATGAACAAACCATTTTTTGTGTTTTGGTTGAGTTTTCTTTTAATACTCTCTTTGTATAATGGCCCATATGCAATTTGAGAAATTGTAAAACTATAATTCATTATGGGTAACTCATAGTCATTTGAACTGAAATAATAATCACTGAATACTTTAGGCTGTATACCTTGCATGCTTCTTGAATCACCTAGGATAAAAGAATTTGCTTTTGGAGTAGTGAATTTTTCATAAAAATAATCTACGTAACCACCATATTTAATTAGTATTAAAGATATAATTCCTAATACAATTAAAAAAAAAGTTAAGGATTTAAATAAAAACTTTTTCATAGTTAAAATTGAAAATAAATGAAAGATTGTGACTGAGCTCCAAACAATAATATCAGACAAAAAATAAATATATATATACTCCAACGTAGTGGAGTATATATAATTTTATTAAGTTCTAACCCATGTTTGTTATTTCTGTTTAACCATTCTACTATAATTAATATTAAAATAAAAAGCATAGGTTTTAAATCAATACTTGGAAAATCAAGTATAGTTTTTGAAAATATCGCTTTGATATAGGACCAAGCAATATTCACACTTTCTGCTCTAAAAAACACCCACGCTAAAAGTGTTAAAAAAAAAGTCATGGAAATTTGACAGAGTTCTTTAATATTAATAAATAATCTGTTTTCTGCAACAGTATTAGTGTTTACTCTATTTTTATTCATTAATAAAAGGGGTAAAAAATAAATCGCATTTAAAGTTCCCCAAATAATAAATGTCCAATTCGCACCATGCCAAAAACCACTTACTATAAAAATAATAAATGTATTTCTTACTTTCATCCAAGTACCTCCACGGCTTCCCCCCAAAGGTATGTAAACATAGTCTCTAAACCATGTAGATAATGATATGTGCCACCTACGCCAAAATTCAGCAATATCTCTAGAGAAATAAGGGAAGGCGAAATTTTGCATAAGGTTAAAACCAAATAATCTGGCTGTTCCAATTGCTATATCAGAATATCCAGAAAAATCACCATAAATTTGAAATGCAAAAAACAACGAACCAATTAAAAGGGAGCTGGCATTGTAATCTGTATAATTGTCAAATATTTGATTTACTATAATTGCACAATTATCTGCAACCACAATTTTTTTAAATAGTCCCCAAAGAATTTGTCTTAATCCATCAACTGCTTTCTTATAATTAAATTTTCTTTTTTTATAAAATTGCGGTAATAAGTTAGTAGCCCTTTCAATTGGACCTGCTACAAGCTGTGGAAAGAAACTTACAAAAGCAAAAAAGGCTATAGGATTTTTAGTGGGTTTTAATTTATTTCTATATACATCAATAGTATAACTCATGGTTTGAAATGTATAAAAACTTATACCAACAGGAAGAATTACATTTAGGGTTAGAGTATCAATTTGGTAACCTAGTGATTGAAAAGCTTCTTTTAAAGACAGAGAAAAGAAATTAAAGTATTTAAATACACCTAAAAAACCAAGATTAACAAGCATACTAATTGTAAGCCATCTTTTTTTGATTTTTTTTTCTAAAGTCCTTTCTATGTATATACCACAATAAAAGTCTATAAAAGAACTGAAGGCTATTAAGGAAAGAAATCTCCAATCCCACCATCCATAAAAGACATAACTTACTATTAACATTAATAAATTTTGAGTGTTTAATTTTTTATTAAACACAAACCAATACAGTAAAAATACTATTGGTAAAAAAATTAAAAATTCAAAAGAGTTGAATAGCATATTAAGATATTAGATGTTTTTTTCTAAGTAATTTTTAGCAACTTTTTCAATATTGAACTTAGAAAGTAATGAGTTTTTATTTTTTTCTAATATTGATTTATATTTTTCAGAATTAATTACAGATATCAGAGCATTTGCTAATTTTTTCTCCTCGTCAACAAATTCAATTGACTCAGGAACACCTAGGACACCATCGAATAAATTAGGAGTTACTATTCCTGCTTCCATTTCTACGTTATCAGTAACTTCACTATATTCACTTAACCCCATTAATTCTGTAATACCCTTTGTACAAAAAGAAGATACAATTGGGGTGTTTACACACATAGATTCTACAATTACATTTGGGGTGCCTTCATAATGAGAAGATAAAGCTAAAACTTTCGCTTTTGCTAAATAATTATAAGGGTTATTCTTCCTACCTAAAAAATATGTGTTTTCGTTTATTTTAAGGTGGTTTATCAAGTTTTTCATAAAATTCTCGACATTGGTATCTCCATCACCAATAAATACAAGCTTAACGTCAGGACATTCTTTTAAAACTAAGGAAAAAGCTTTTAGAAGATGCCACGGCGATTTTTGTATTGACAACCTACCTAAAAATAGAATGATTTTTCCAGAAAAGAGTTTTTGCTCATTAAGGTCTTCAATTGGTAATCTGGATAGCCTATTTATTTCATCTAAATTATGTGGGTTATAAATAATTTCGAGTTTGTTTTTAAACCTGAAACCACATTTATCTATTAGGTCTTGTTTAATATCTTTACTAATACACACAACCTTATCTATATACTTATAAGAGGATTTATAGCTTAGTTTAAAAATGGAATTAAATAAAGATTTGTTTGAAAACTCAACACTTTTTAATGCATGTATACTAGCAATTTTAAATTCTTTAGTAAATGTTAACGAGCTGAATAAATTGGCCATGTCTCCAAAAGCTATAGAGTGAGAAATTTTTTCTTTTTTTATTATTGTTCGAATTAGTTTTGGAGCCTGAAAATAAAATTTTAAACGCTCTAGTTTAGACATTTCATAGAAATCAATATTTTTAAGATAAAGTTCATCATCACCAAAATTAATTATATCAGTTTCTAATTTTATAAATTTTAAAGCTTTAACTTTATATCCCTTACTAATATAATGATGATAAAAAGACAAGGCCAAACGTTCCATCCCGCCAACACTTCCATATGGCATTAGTAGAAGAATTTTTTTCATTGTTTATTTATTTTATGAGATTTTTAAATAAAATATCCCATTGTGGTACAATTTTATTAGGTAAATAATTTTTAGCATTGGCTCTTGCTTTTAATCCCATTTTTAAACGTAATTCTTTATTTTCAATTAGCATTTTTATTTTTTTTGCAAAATCATCAACATTACCATTCTCAATTAAAAAACCATCTTCATTATTTGTTATAATATCTTTAGGACCGCATGGACAATTGTAAGCTACACATGGTATGCCACATGCCATAGCTTCTATTAGGACCATACCAAAACCTTCGGATCTTGATGAAAGTGCGTATATTGAGGCTTGATTATACTTATCATAAATATTTTTTACCGGGTTAAAAAATGAAACATTATTAGATATTTTTAATTTATCTGCTAACCTAAAATGTTTTTTTTCAGCATCAATTTTTCCATAAATCTCTAGTTGCCAATCTGGATAATTTTCTAAAACTTGTTTCCAACTTTTTAATAGTCTATCGTAACCTTTTTGAAAACCATGATTTCCAACACTAATGACTTTTTTGTTTGTTAAAGAAGCTATTTCTTTAGGGTAAAAGGATAATGGGTTTGGAATTACTTTTAAGTTTTTAAGTTTCCACTCATTTAAATTATCTTTTGTTAAAACAACAAATGCATCATATTTTTGACCTCCTAAGTACATAAGACTGCTTAACAGTTTAAATTTTAAAGTATTAAAATTATTTACTTTATCACTTTTTTTAAATATATATTTTGAAGCATGTCGTTCGTAAACCATTTTACAAGGTTTATTGAGTATATATGGTAAAAAAAAGGCTTTTAGCCCATCATCACAAACAGAAATAATATCTGGTTGTATTTCTTTTATTTTAGATTTTAAACCAAATTTATATTGTTTAAAATACTGATATATATTTCCTTTTACAGAAATATTATGGTATTTTATTTTCTTGCTAAAATTGTAAAATAAAGAAGTTTTAACTTGATTTAAGGTAATTATATGAACGTCATATCCCAAATTTTCAGCAAGATAGCTTGCTTTTATAGATAAAACACGCTCTAAGCCACCTGACCCATTAATTCCATTTGTTATATATAGTAGTTTCATTTTATTTAATTAATTTATAAAATGACTCTAATGATTTTTCTTTATCACTATTTTTTAATTTTGAGAGATTGTGAATTACTCTATTTTTAAATTTCTCATCATTAATATAAATTAAAATATTTTCAGCAATAGATTGAGCATTCATTTCACAAATTAATCCCGTTTCTTTATGAGTAATAATACTAGAAGCTGTTGGGAAATTAGTTGTTACTATTGGTTTTTGTAAAATAGTGGCTTCTATAACAGTTAAACCTAAACCTTCAAACAACGATGTTTGGGTATATATATCACAGGCTTTAATGTAGGGGTAAGGGTTTTCTTTATAACCTAATAAATAAAAATTATTTTCAAGTTCATATTCCTTAATTTTTTTTTCTAATTCGATACGCTCTGTACCTTCTCCTATAACAAACCATTTAAGATTTACACCATTATTTTTTAAAATATAGCAAGCCTCTATGGCTAGATTAATGGCTTTGGCTTTAGCTAAACGACCTACTGTTAAAATTTTTAATTCGTTATTATTTATTGAAAAATCTATCTCCTCTAAGCTTAATTCTTTAACCAAAAAAGGATCGGTAATATCTTTTATAATGTAAGTGGGTAATTTTTTTTGAATTAATTTATAAGCTTCTATAAATGATGATTCGTTTTCTTTTGAAACGCAAATTATTTTTGTGTAATTAGAATACATGTCATAATCAAATGCAGCTACATAACCTGCTTTTTGATAATCTGTATTTAACCAAGCATACTTTATAGGTGTATCAATTTTTTTTGCGACATAGTAAGTAGAAAAACCTTGATTATAAGCAATTGCAACATCACATATAATTTTATTTTTTTTAATTGATTTATTAAATACTTTCCAGAAAAGTTGTGCATGATGATAATGCTTGTTTTTTCTTAATCGTTTAATAATCCAAAATTTTATTCTTAAAATTATTTGCCAAAAACCATTAATTTCATCAAATGAATTTACATAAATTATATTTACTTCTTTAGGAATGAATTTTTCGAATTCACCACCTTTTTTAAATAAAATCAAATCCACTTGTAATTTCGAATAATCTAATAAATTTAAAAGGGTTATTAAGCTTTTTTCAGCACCACCATGATATAAAGACTCTATTACTAAAACTAACTTTTTCATAAATTTAATTTAGAGACTTTGATAAAAATGTTTTAGAGCTATTAATTGAAGTAGCTAAATTTTTATTTATTGAACTGTAAGATTTAATTGGTTTTAAAGAAGCATTATTAAAATTAGATTCATCAACAAGTATGTTAGATATATCTAATAATGCTAATAAATCTCTCATTCTAGTATTAATTTTTTCTTCTCTATTAACAACATAAAATTGTTTGTTAAAAATTAATGAAAATGCCACAGCATGAAAAGAATTTGAAATCACCAATTGTGCATTAGCAAGTAAAGACAAAAAATACTCTGGACCTTTTAACCAAAAATTTGAATTAGCATATTTAATATTTTTATTAACAGTAAAAATTTTAAGTCCATTTTCTTTAGCAAGCTTTAATGCCATATTCTTTATTAGCGGGTTACTGTCAAAATCATAAATTAATATATATTTATCATTTATTGGAGTCACAAAGTTTTCTTTCCAATATTCTTTATCTAATAAAAAAACCGGATCTAAAACTTGAGTAGCATTATTAACACCAAGTTCTTTCAAAATTCTTAAACCTGATGTTTCTCTTACTGATACATGATTTAATCGGCTAATTTTTTCTTTAACAAATGGTTTTAAATTGTCTTCTATAGCATCTATTGCAAAACTTGCAGCATAAGAAATTTTTAGTTTTTCATCTGGAACAAAATCTAAATAAAATGCAGGATCTTTACCATTTTGAAAATATGAATTCCAAATTTGGTCACTACCACAAATGTAAGTGTCAGCTAATGGAGGATTTGCTTTTAATTCATCATTTGAGATATATAATTTTTCACCAGTTTTAATATGTTTTTTAGAAAAATTATCAAAAGCTTTTTTTCGTTTTAAATCCCTTAACCTTGTTGGTAATTTTGCTAATATATATATCCACTTAACAATAATATTTTTTTCATACTTAACATTAGATATTTTCCATAAATCTAAATGTTTACTTAAATAGGGTGGCTTATAATGAATAGCTTCTGTACTGTGACCCAAGATCTCAAGGTGTTTTAACAAAGCATGTTCCTGTAAACTGGCTCCATGATTATAAACCTCATGACAGGTTATAGTTTTTATATTCATTTTATTTTATATTTTTCAACAAAATCTAATGGATCTCCATAGAATTCTTCAATTCTATCTTCTAATGTTTTAATATCCCAATCCCACCATGCAATTTCATTTAAATTTTGAATTGTCTTATCATCAAATTTCTTTTTTATAATTTTTGCGGGTACCCCAGCTACAATTGAATAATCTGGAATATTTTTAGTGACGACAGAATTTGCAGCAATGGTAACACCGTTTCCAATGTTAACACCAGGCATAATGAAGGCTCCCATGCCAATCCATACATCATTTCCTATAGTTATACCTTCTCTTTGTTTTATTTTTTTAAGAAACTTAATTTTATCTTTACCACTAGGTAGTGTTTTTCTTTCTTTAAAAATATTATCAATTAAGGGAAAAGATGTTATTTGTGATGCTTTATGATACCCTTCATCTATTATAAACTTGACATTATTTGCAATACTGCAATATTTTCCAATTATTAATTTAGCTTCAGTCCATCTCCATACTAATGCTCCATTATCATAAGTTTTGTGTCCAATTTTTGTATAATTATCTTTTTTCAAAAACACATAATCATGTATTTTTAGTGTATGATTGTAATCAACACCAAGTATTCTCCAAAATAAAACTCTTAATTGATAAATCATTTTTTAATACTTTTTGATAAATTATTTATAGTGTTTTTAACTAATAGTTTTTCACTATGGATTATTCCGAAATAATACATCAATGTAGCGAAAATTAAAGTATAACAAATGCTTTTTAAACCAAAATTTAACCACCCATCTCCCGGAAATAAATTTATAAAATAACCTAAAACCATTACGATTAGTTGAATAGGTAATGTTTTGTAAAACAACTCTTTAAAGAATCTGAATAAATTAAGTTTCAGTACACGGTAATAATATATATTCATTATATTTTGGGCAATCACCCATCCGCAAATAGAACCGCTTATCATGCCTAAGGCACCAAATCTTTTAGCTAAGAAATACCCTAATAAAGTGCCTAAAGACATAAATATTAAATATACTATAGATTTAAAAGCAACTTTGTTTTGTGCCTCAATTATTGATCCAGTAAATCCTTGAACTAATGGTATTGTATAAGCTAACATTATCATTAACCCTATAACCCAAGCATCATGATATGTTTCACCTACCCAAAGAAAAACAAACTGTTTTCCATATAAAATAAATGCACCCAATATATAAATTAAAACAATGAAAGAAATTCGTCCAATTTTAATCATCATATTCGTAAGTTCTTCTGGGGTTGCTTCAGAAACAGTCATTTGTGTTGCTCTTGGAAGAAAAACTCCTGTTATTGCAGAAGAGAATGCTCCATAATAACTTCCCAACATAAGCCCAACAGCATAAATTGCTAAAACCTCAGGAAAACTAATACCTCCTAAAACTATGTGACCAGCTCTCCATTGAAATTGAGCTACTAAACCATAGATGAAAATCCAAACAGAATAACTGAAAATTTGCTTTACAAAAACACTACTAAATTTATGTAACTTGAATTTAACCTTTAATTTTTTAAAAACGAATGTCATGGTAGATATAATGATTAAAATATTAAAAATTGTATCTAAAATCACTAATGCTATAGCTTTTCCGCCTAATAATAATATTGCAACTAAGATAATAGCTCTAAGTAAATAACGAATAATATTGATAGCTTTAGGAAAAACAAATTGTTCATATCCTAAACAAATACCTGTAAAAGCTCCTCCTGGAAGACTAATAGATAGATTAAATATTAAAATAATAAAAATCGTTTTAGCAATTTGTAACTGGTCAGCATTCATTTTATCAAAATAACCGTCGATTTGACCATAAAAGAAGAATCCAAAAAGCAACACAAATAATGAAATAAAAAAATAAATTAACATTGTAGTTGCTAAAAAATTTTCTTCACCTTTCTTGTCTTTTTCAGCTTTATATTTAGCTACAAAACGAACAATGGTATTGTTTAATCCGAAATCTAATACAGAAATTGTACCTACTACAGCTCCAATTGCTACATATACGCCATATTCTGCATCTCCTAATTTTCTAATTATAAAAGGAGTTAATAATATCCCAATAACATTAGTAAGGAAAATTGTTACATAATTTAATACAGCACCTTTTTTTATTTGGCTCAAAACAATAGTTTCAATTATAGGTTAGCAAAATTAATTATAGTCTGCCATTTACATATTCTTTAAGAATTCCTTTTACATCATATAAAATCCCATTTGGTTGTAGTAGGGATTTAAAGTTTTCTGTTAAAAATTCTTTATGAGCAACGGTTAGCACAATAGCATCAAATTTTTCTTTTGGTAATAGTTTTATGGTGTGTAAATTATATTCATGCTTAACTTCTTCAGGATTAGCCCAAGGGTCATAAATAGTAACATTAGTACCATAACTTTTTAGCTGATTAATAACATCTACAGCTTTAGTATTTCTTACATCTGGACAGTTTTCTTTAAATGTGACACCAAGAGCTAAAACCTTAGCACCTTTTATTTTGATATCATTTTGTACCATCAACTTAATAACCTCTGATGCTACGTATTGCCCCATACTATCATTAACGCGTCGTCCTGCTAATATAATTTCTGGATGGTAACCAACTTCTTGGGCTTTTTGCGCTAAATAGTATGGATCTACACCTATACAATGCCCGCCTACAAGACCTGGTTTAAATGGTAGGAAATTCCATTTAGTACCTGCAGCTTCTAATACGCTGTGCGTATCAATATCCATTAAGTTAAAAATTTTAGCTAATTCATTAACAAACGCGATATTAATATCGCGTTGCGAGTTTTCTATAACTTTTGCTGCTTCTGCAACCTTAATAGTAGGAGCAAGGTGGGTGCCTGCTGTTATTACACTTGCATATAATGCGTCAACTTTTTTACCAATTTCTGGAGTTGAACCTGCAGTAACTTTTAAAATTTTATCTACAGTATGTAGTTTGTCTCCAGGGTTTATTCGTTCTGGAGAATACCCAGCATAGAAATCTTTATTAAACACAAGACCACTTATTTTTTCTAGAACAGGTACGCATTCATCTTCTGTAACACCAGGATATACTGTAGATTCGTAAATAACAATATCTCCTTTTTTTAAAACCTTAGCAACGGTTTCACTAGATTTATAAAGCGGAGTTAAATTGGGCCTGTTATTTTTATCGATGGGCGTAGGAACAGTAACCACATAATAATTACAGTCTTTAATAGCTTCTAAAGAAGAGGAACAAAATAATCCTATTTCGTTATTCAAGTTGTGTTTTAAAACGGATTGTAATACATCAGAATCAACTTCAAGAGTAGAATCATTACCTTGTAATAATTCATCAATTCTATTTTGGTTGATGTCAAAACCTACAACATTGTATTTAGTTGCAAAAAGTCTTGCTAATGGTAAACCAACATATCCTAAACCAATTACAGCAATTTTAATATCCTTCATTATTATTTTGATAATTTATTTTAAATTTTTCCAATACCAATTAACGGCTTCTTTTAAACCAGAACTAATATCATGTTTTGGGTTGTAATTTAACAGACGTTTTGCTTTATCAATTGAAGCTAAAGAGTGAGGTATATCTCCAATTCTATTATCTCTATGTTTAATTTCTATATCTCCTATTGAACTATCGAACTCTGATAAATATTTTTTTAATAAAGAAGTAAGTTCTAACAAAGTAGTTCTTTCTCCATAAGCTACATTATATACTGTATTTAAAGCGTTTTTGTTCGTTGTTGTTATTGCATTGATATTCATTTGCACAACATTATCAATATAAGTAAAGTCTCGAGAATAGCTACCATCCCCATTAATAACTGGAGATTCATGACTTATAAATTTTTGAACGAATTTAGGTATGACTGCTGCATAAGCACCATTTGGGTCTTGTCTTTTTCCAAACACATTAAAATATCTTAAACCAATAGTGTCTAATCCATATGTAGAATGGAATATATCTGCATACAATTCATTAACATATTTTGTAATAGCATATGGAGATAATGGTTTACCAATAACTTCTTCTACTTTAGGTAAGGCTTCATGGTCTCCATATGTTGAAGAACTGGCTGCATATACAAAACGTTTAACGCCTGCATCTCTTGCGGCTACTAGCATATTTAAAAATCCTGAGACATTTACATCATTAGTAGTAATAGGATCGTTTATAGACCTTGGTACAGAACCTAAAGCTGCTTGATGTAGTACATAATCTACATTTAAACAAGCTTTTTTGCAGTCTTCTAGGTTTCTAATATCCCCTTCAATTAATTTAAAATTTGAATCTTTTAGAAAAGGTTCAATGTTAATTCGTTTTCCTGTAGAAAAATTATCTAAACAATTAACCGATATATTATGGTTTAATAAAACTTCACATAAATTAGAACCTATAAATCCAGCGCCACCTGTTATTAAAACTTTTTTTCCCTTTAATATTTGTAATTGTTGTTGGGTCATTTAATCTGGGGTTTATATCCAAACAAATATTAGAAAAATATATTTAAAAGATTAACTAATTATATCAAGGTTTCATTTTTACCGATGAAATTCAAATAGTTGTCAAAATAATCGATTAAATAAGGTTTTTAAATGGTATTAACCTTATGAATGGATTTAATATTTTTAATCAAAATATTTTTTAAATTTAGTATATAAGAGTCGATAACATGCATACTTTGGCTTTTATTTAAAAATGTTAATGTAGTTAACCGATTTAAATTTATCTTTTAGCGAATTAAGTATGTTCTTGCCTTGTTAGTATAAAACAATTATTAAATTTACATCGAAAACAAAATTGAATTGATTAATAGCACATTGATTTAATTGTATTAAAATAAAGATGTTTAAGAACTCTCAATTACAATTTATCTATAAATAATATAGAGAATTATAAATATTAAATAATCAACTTAATACTAATTAAATACCGCTAATAATTTTAAAAAATAATTTTGTTTTATATGCAAAGGGATTATTCAAAAGTTTTTTTCATTACTAACTGCCATAGTTATAGAGATATTATGGTCATAAACTCTTGCGCTAAAATTGAATTTAAAATAAATGTTGACAAAAACTAAAATATATTTATCATCACCGCACATGGGTGGATCAGAACAAAAATTTGTTGCTGATGCATTTGATACTAATTGGATAGCTCCATTAGGACCAAATGTTAATGGTTTTGAGGAAGATTTAAAAGATTATCTTGGTGGTAAAAATTATGTTGCTGCATTAAGTTCTGGAACAGCTGCCATTCATTTAGCATTACAATTATTAAATGTTACTAAAGGTGATGAAGTTTTATGTCAGAGTTTTACGTTTTCAGCCTCAGCAAATCCTATTATATATCAAGGAGCCACTCCTGTATTTGTTGATAGTGAGCATGATACTTGGAATATGTCTCCTGAATTGTTAGAAATCGCAATTAAAGATAGAATAGAAAAGTATAAAAAACCAAAGGCAATAATTGCAGTTCACTTATATGGAATGCCATATAAAGTTGATGAAATAAATGCTGTTGCAAAGAAATTTGAAATTCCAGTAATTGAAGATAGTGCCGAAGCAATAGGAAGTACTTATTTTAAACATGCATGTGGAACTCTTTCTGATGTTGGAATTCTATCCTTTAATGGAAATAAAATAATCACAACTTCTGGTGGTGGTGCCTTAATCGTTAAAAATAAAGAACTAAAAGATAAAGCTGTTTTTTTATCTACTCAAGCTAGAGACAATGCACCTCATTATGAGCATTCTTCTATAGGTTTTAATTACAGAATGAGTAATGTTCTAGCTGGTATAGGAAGAGGTCAGATGGAGGTTTTAGATAAAAGAGTGGAAGCAAGAAGACAAAATTTCAATTTTTATAAAACAAACTTATCTCAATATAGTTCTATTGAATTTTTAGAAGAACCTAATGGTTTTTATTCAAATAGATGGATTACTTGTATTAAAACAGATTCTTATGAAACAAGAGAAAAAATAAGACTTGCTTTACAAGAAGATGATATAGAGTCAAGACCCTTATGGAAACCAATGCATATGCAACCTGTTTTTAAAGATTGTTTGCATTTTACAAATGGTATTTCAGAAGAGCTTTTCAATAAAGGTTTATGCTTACCTAGTGGTTCAAATTTAAGTCAAAACGATTTAGATAGGATATTAAATATAATTCTAAAATCCCTCTCTCATGATAAATAATTACTTTACCTATCTTTCTCAAAAGTACGCATCAAAGTGGTTAGTTTTTGCTATTGATATTGCAATAGTATTGTCAACATTCTTTATAGCATATTTTATAAGGTTTAATTTTACTTTGGGTTTTGATATTAATCAATTCTTCACCCAAATCCCTATAGTGTTTGTTCTTAGTGCATTAAGTTTTTTAATAATTGGCTCATTTAAAAGTGTTATAAGACACACAGGATTTACAGATGTTGTTAATTTATTCAAGGCAATATCTTTAATGACTTTAATGACTATTGTTTTTGTGTTGTTAAACAAGGAGATAGGTTTAATAAGTGAATTTACAATACCAAGGTCTATAATAGTAATGCATGCTTTGTTGAGTTTTGTTACGCTTAGTGCTAGTAGATTAGTATTCAAGATGCTCTATAATCATCTTAAGTGCAAACTATTGACTACAAAAAGAATTTTAATTTATGGAGCTGGAGATTCAGGTATTGCTACATATAATGCTTTAACCAGTAATATGAAATTAAGGTTTCAAGTTGTAGGTTTTATAGATAACAACTTTAAGAAAAAAGGAAAGTCTATTAATGGAATACCTGTATTCCCTAAAACGAAATTAACTAATGCTTATATAAATTTTGAAAATATAGATGAAATTATTGTTGCTTCAGAAAATATCAACAATGACAACCTAATTAGTCTAGTTGACCTTAATGTTAAGGTAACTAAAGTTCCACCAATTGAACAATGGATGAATGGTGAGCTTAATATACAGCAAATAAAGCAAGTTCAAATTGAAGATTTATTAGGACGTCCGCCAATTAAAATAGATAACCCTAATTTACAAAATGAATTTAGTGGTGAGACTATTTTAGTTACTGGTGCTGCTGGCTCTATTGGTAGTGAATTGGTAAATCAACTTTCTAATTTTGATGTTAAAAAATTAATTCTTGTTGATCAAGCAGAATCTGCTTTATATGATGTTCAACAAGATTTAAAAAGAGCTGGGAAACATAATTTTACAGCGATTGTAGCAGATATAAGAGATGGGTTAAGAATAGATACTATTTTTCAAAATAATAAGCCGACAATGGTTTTTCATGCTGCTGCATATAAGCATGTGCCTTTAATGGAACAATCGCCTTATGAAGCCATTAAAATTAATGTAAATGGCACAAAACTTCTAGCCGATACAGCTTCACGATACAATGTGAAGAAATTTGTATTCGTATCTACTGATAAAGCTGTTAATCCTACTAGTGTAATGGGAGCTACTAAAAGAATGGCTGAGATGTATATTACTTGTCTTCAAAAAGAAAGTAAAACCAAATTTATAACAACTCGTTTTGGTAATGTGCTAGGTTCAAACGGTTCTGTAATCCCATTATTTAAAAAGCAAATTGAAAATAATGTACCATTAACGCTTACTCACAAAGATATTACTCGTTATTTTATGACTATACCGGAAGCATCACAATTAGTTTTAGAAGCTGGTACCATGGGTAAAGGAGGAGAAATATTTATATTTGATATGGGTGAATCAGTCAAGATATTCGATCTTGCTAAAAACATGATTAAATTATCTGGTTTACGTTACCCAGAGGATATTGATATTAAAATTACAGGATTACGGCCTGGTGAGAAACTATATGAAGAACTTTTAGCAAATGGAGAAAATACACTATCTACATATCATAAAAAAATATTAATTAGTAAAACAAGAGAATTAGACTACGAAAAAGTTAAATCCCAAATAGAAGAATTATGTATAACTAATCGTTTTCAAAATAATAATATTGTGATGAAAATGAAACGATTAATTCCTGAATATAAATCTAATAATTCAGACTATGAGCGATTTGATAAACGTGTTCAAATCTACAAAAAGGTTAAAGGGTTTTCTGAAAACAGAACGGATAAAACTTATACTAATCTTTAATAAATTAGTTTAATTTTATTATTTTCCCCAAATATCATTAAAATGAATGATGCACTTATAAGGAGAAGCTTATTAATTACAACAGTTATTATTAGCTTATTAATTACTTCTTGTTCTTCAAAAAAAGATATAGTTTATTTTCAAAATGCAAAAAGTTTTGAGACTATAGTAGATACTGATACTTTTACTGCTAAACTTAAAATTGGTGATATTGTTAGTATTTATGTTTCAACACTAGACCAAACTGTAACACAGCCTTATAATTTAATAAGGTCTACTGGTGCATCACAAGGTGAATTAATCGATTATTTAATTGATATTGATGGAAACATCGATTACCCCGTTTTAGGTAAGGTTAAATTATTAGGTTTAACGGTTCAAGAAGCTAAACAACTATTTAAACAAAAATTTGAGGAAGGTCAATTATTAAAAGATCCTGTAATTTTAATTAGGGTTTTAAATTTTAGAATTACTGTTGCAGGCGAAGTTAATAACCCTGGAGTTTATCAGGTTTCAGGAGAAAGAATCTCAATATTAGAAGCATTAGGTATGGCAGGAGACTTAACAATAAAAGGAAGAAGGGATAATGTTATGATAATTAGAGACTTTAATGGTACTAAAACAATTTCACGTATTGATTTAACCACAAAAGAAGTTTTTAATTCACCTGTTTTTTATTTAACTCAAAATGATTATGTTTATGTGGAACCAAACAATTCTGCAATCAGTAATGCATCTGGTGATTCGAGAATAGGTACTATAATAAGTATTACATCTTTTATTCTAACAACTGCACTTATATTCGTGACAAGAAATTAGAAATTATATGGCATTAATAGAGAATAAAAATATAGCTAATAATTCAGATAATAATTTTAATCTAAAGAAATCAATCTCAATTTATTTAAAACAATGGAAGTGGTTTCTTTTAAGTTGTATAATTTTTATTGGTCTTACATATATTAATTTAAGATATACGACTCCTCAATATCTTGCTGTAGCAAAAATAATGCTTTTAGATGATAAGGATAATTCATCTATGGGGGCTTTAAGGGATTTGTCTCTTTTTTCGGAGAAAGAAGATGCGATGGTAGATGATGAAATACAAGTGATTAAATCTAGAAGTTTTTTACGAAATATTGTAAAAAGACTAGATTTAAATGTTGAATATTATAGCAAAGGTAGATTTGGTAAATCTGAATTGTATAAAAGCTCTCCAATTGTTGTTAATTTTATAGAACCAGATTCAATTATACATAGAACCAGTTTTAATTTTTATACTGAAATATTATCTGCAACAGACTTCAATTATAGAATGGGTGAGGAGGATGCACCAAAGAAATATACTTTTGGCGAAACAATACCTACTTTTTTTGGAGGAATAATAATAACTCCAAAAAACAATACTATACAAAATTATATTGGAAATGATATTCGTGTTTCAATTACTCCATTAGAATATTTAGCAGAATCTCTAAAAAACAGAATAAGTATATATCCAACTGGGAAATCTTCAAAAGTTGTTGAAGTTAGTCTAACAGATCCTGTTATAGAAAAAGCTAAGGATATTGTAAATACTTTAATTGATGAGTATAATATAGCCACCATTCAAAAGAAAAATGAGATATCTAAGAATACTGCAGATTTTATTGATAAACGTGTTGAATTAATAGCTTCAGATTTAGTTAATGTTGATGATAGTATAGTTAAATTTAAAACGGGTAACAAAATAACTGATGTTACTTCAGAAGCAGGACAATTCTTAAGTTCAAGTGTGCTTAATGAGCAACAGCTTGATGAAACTAAAACTCAATTAAGTCTTTTGAACTCTATGAGAGAATCATTAGGAGATGAATCAACTAAATACCAGCCAATTCCTTCAAATTTAGGTATGGGAGACCCTTCAATTAGTGCGCTTTCGTCAAGATATAATGAATTATTAGAAAGAAGACGAACTTTATTAAAAAGTGCTGGGGCACAAAACCCTATTGTTATTGAATTGGATCAAACATTGTCTGGAATTAGACAAAACCTAGAGCAAAGTATTAATAATTCAAGTAAATCTCTTAGAATTCAAATGGGAAGTTTACAAAGTCAATCCCAAAGAATTAACTCTAAAATATTTTCTGTTCCTGGGCAAGAGCGTAGATTACGATCTATTGAAAGAAAACAAGGTATTAAGGAGTCTTTATATTTATATTTATTAGAAAAAAGGGAGGAGGCTACAATCTCATTAACAGCAACTTCACCAAGTGCAAAAGTAATTGATCACGCATATAATAGTGCAGGTGGTCCAGTTTCTCCTAATAAGAAAATGGCATATATATCTGCTTTGTTTTTAGGATTATTAATTCCTTTTGGTACGATATATGTCAAAAATTTGCTTGATACCAAAATTCATAATAAAGAAGATTTAGAAAAGGAGATAAAGAATATTACTGTTCTTGGTGAAATACCAAGACTAAGAAGTAGCGACAAAACGTTGGTAGAACGTAATGATAGATCTATTTTATCAGAATCCTTTAGAATGATTAGAACAAATTTTGAGTTTGTTAAAAGAGGTAGAGATACCAAGCAATATGGAAATGTTGTTTTTGTAACATCCACAATAAATGGAGAAGGCAAGTCTTTTTTCAGTTTGAACATGGCACTAACAATAGCAAATACAAACAAAAGGGTTTTGTTAATAGGAGCGGACGTTAGGAATCCACAAATTTATTCAGCTATCAAAAATGAAAAAAATAAAATGAGCTCAAAAACTGGTTTAACAGAGTATTTAGCTGATAAATCAGTAATAGTTGGTGAAACTATTAATACTTATTCTATAAATGATATTAGCATTGATATTTTATTATCAGGAAAAGTACCACCTAATCCTGCTGAATTATTAATGAATAATAGAGTAAAAGAATTATTTGACACTGTATCTGAGCAATATGATTATGTTATAGTTGATACAGCACCTTCTATGCTTGTTACAGATACACTTTTAATTAGTGAATATGCAGGTCATACCATATACTTAACTAGAGCAGAGTACACCGAGAAGCAAATATTAAATTTTGCTAAAGAATTACATTCAGACAAAAAGCTAAATGGTATGATGCTCGTTGTTAACGATGTTAAGCAATCTAACTTTGGTTACGGTGCTAAATATGGATATTATGGAGCGCCACAAAAGAAAGGACTTTTTGGTAGAAAAAGAGTCTAAATGAAATAGTTAATATTTTTATTTATTCTTTCTATTGAATCTTTTTTAACTAGCATAAAACTCAAAGGCTTCTATTATAATATCATTTTCCACTAAACAATCTATTTTAGGTTTACCTATCGATTCTAAAAGGACAAAGTTGATATTGCCATGATTGTTCTTCTTATCGTATTTAAGTAAATCTATTATTGGTTGCAAGTCATTTTCTTCAATTTTTACTTTTCCGTAGTATCCAATCAGTAAGTCTTTAATTTCATCTCTTTTGGATTTAGGAAATCCAGTTAATTCTGTTGAAATGTAACTCGCTAAAATCATTCCTATAACAATAGCTTCACCATGTAGCAAAGTTGTTTTGTTATCATTACTTAAAAAATAAGATTCTATAGCGTGCCCAAGCGTATGACCAAAATTTAAAGTTTTTCTTAATCCATTTTCATAAGGATCCTCTTCTACAACATGTTTCTTAATAAGTACGGATTCATGTATTAACGTGTCTAAATCATCTAATGATAGTTTAGATAAATCTTGAAACTTGTTCCAATAATTTTCTCCAGTAATTAAACCATGTTTAAGCATTTCTGCTAAACCAGAACGCATTTGATTTTGCGGTAGTGTATCTAAATATTTAGTATCAATTAAAACAAGATTAGGATTACTTATTACCCCAATTTGATTTTTTAAATGTCCTAAATCTACACCGGTTTTTCCTCCCACAGAAGCATCTACCATAGAAAGTAGAGAAGTAGGAACATTAATATATGCAATACCTCGTTTAAAAGTACAAGCAACAAAACCACCCAAATCTGTTATTACACCACCACCAATATTAATCATTAAACTTTTTCTATCTGCATCAAGTTCAGAAAGTGTATTCCAAACTCCTACACAAGTATCAATGGTTTTATTTATCTCACCAGATTCAATTTCAATAATTTCAATAATTAAATTAGTTTCTAATCTATCTAAAAAATGAGGTAAACAATATTGATGTGTGTTTTCGTCAACTAGAATAAAAATTTTTGAAAAATTACTTTCTTCAATATGCTTATTTAAAGCAGTATAGCATTTGTTGTTAAAATGAATTACACTATCATTGGCTGTAATAGAATCCATGAAAATTATTATTTTTTTAAGGTTGTGAAATTAAGGAGATTTTATATAAAATGATAACATAGCTATAATTATCTTTGTATAAATTTTTTTAATGAACACAGATTTAATTTTTGACAACACAGAGATAGCCTTCTCTTTGAAAAGTGATTCTGAATTAGAACGCGCTTATTTTTTGTTTAAAATGATTTCCATAGAACCTTTGGTTAGAATTGGAACTGCAGCTACAAATTTTGCAATAAAAGCTAATTTACCCATTGAAGGACTTATACGATCTACAGTTTTTGATCATTTTTGTGGTGGAGTAAATGAAGAAGATTGCTTACCGGTTATTGAAAAAATGTATACTAAAGGCGTAAGTTCTGTTTTAGATTATTCGGTAGAAGGTAAGGCAAATGAAAAAGATTTTGATGCTGCCAGAGATATGATAATTAAAATAATAGAATTTGCTAAAGATAATGATGCAATGCCTATTGCTGTTTTTAAACCAACAGGATTTGGTCGTTTAGGTTTATATGAAAAAATAGGTAAAGGTGAAACCCTTTCTGAAAATGAAAAAGAAGAATGGAATAATGTGTTTAATCGATTTGATGCTGTTTGTAGAAAAGCTAAAGAACACGATGTGGCTGTATTAATTGATGCTGAAGAAAGTTGGATGCAAGATGCCTGTGACAATCTTGTTACAGATATGATGCAAAAATACAATACCGAAAAAGCTATTGTTTTTAATACTTTACAGATGTATAGACATGATAGAATAGCTTTTTTAGAAGAAGAACATAAAAAAGCAAAAGCTCAAAATTATTTTCTTGGTTATAAATTAGTTCGTGGTGCATATATGGAGAAAGAAAATGAGAGAGCAGAAGAAAAAGGATACCCTACACCTATTTGTGAGAGTAAATTTGCAACAGACCAGAACTTCAATAACGCAGTAAAATATATGATGAATAATTTAGATTGTATGTCATTATTTGCAGGAACGCATAATGAAGATAGTTCTTATCTGCTAATGCGTTTAATGGAGGAATTAGGACTTGAAAACAATGATTCGAGAATATGGTCTGGACAGTTGTATGGAATGAGTGATCACATTAGTTTTAATTTAGCTAATAAAGGTTATAATGTAGCAAAATACATTCCTTTTGGTCCGGTAAAAGATGTTATGCCATATTTAATTAGAAGGGCAGAGGAGAACACATCTGTAGCAGGACAAACAGGACGTGAATTAGCGCTGTTAACAAGAGAAAAGAAAAGAAGAAAGAGTTTATAAATAGCTCTTCAAAATAGACTTAATTTCAGAATTAGCCATGTAAGGTGAAATATTTAATAATTGGGTAAAATCAATAATTTTATTTTTTGATTTATTATTTTTCTTAACAATTAAAATATCTTCATAACTTGTATTAACTAGCTCTTCATCATTTGAAATTATGTCTTCATGAAGTTTTTCACCAGGACGTAAACCTGTTGTTTTAATTTCAATGTTGTCTTTTGGTATTTTGTAAAGTGCTAGTAGTCTTTCAACCAAATGCATAATTCTTATTGGTTCTCCCATATTAAAAGTAAAAACTTGGCTTTCCAGATTATCTGAATTTGCAATTTTTAATATGAGTGAACAAGCTTTTTGTTCATTAATAAAATATCTAGATACGGTTTTGTTTGTTATAGTAATTGGGCAATTGGTTTCTATTTGTTTTTTTAATAATTGAAGTACAGAACCGTTGGAACCTAATATGTTTCCGAATCTTGTTGTAATGAATAAAGTATTATTATTAGGTAAAGAATTCAAATAGCTTTCAGCAATAAATTTTGATATTCCCATAACATTTATTGGGTTTACTGCTTTATCTGTAGAAATAAATATAAATTTTTTAACACCATATTCAACTGATAAGTCTGCTAAAAATTTAGTAGCCAAAATATTAGTTTTTACAGCTTCATAAGGGTTCGATTCCATTAAAGGAACATGTTTATAAGCAGCAGCGTGAAAAATAATTGTAGGTTTATAAACTTCAAAAAGTCTAGTAAGAGATTCTTTTTCGCATATGTTAAGAATCTTAAACTCTGCATCATTAATATTTTTAAATTCTAAATCTTTTATAAGATGATAGAGAGGAGACTCTGCAATATCAATAAGAATGAGTTTTTTATAGTTGTTTTTTACCAGTTGTTTAGTTAGCTCACTACCTATAGAACCAGCTGCACCAGTTACTAAAATGGTTTCATTTGAAAAATCGAACTTATTACTTAATTTTTTTACTTTTTTATTAGAATGAAACAAACCAGAATCAATCAATAACTGGTCTATTTGCTTGGAGGTTGATTTTTCCATTAAGGCTTAACTTCGGTAAAATGTAAATTAATAGGACGAATTACATTTGCAAAGTAATGATAATTATGTTCTGCACCAAATGGTTATTTATTTAGAAATAACCTTGATGATGGTGATTAGTATAAGTTTTAAGTCGAAAAAGAAGTTTTGCTTTTTTATATACTCTTTGTTAAACTTTAATTTATCAGGAATAATTGTATTTATAAAAAAATCTTCAGGATCTTTAGCGGCTTTTAAAAGCTCTACTTCATTTCTATATTTTAATGAAGCAAGCCCAGTTATACCTGGTCTTACTTTAAATATAGTCATATCATCTTCATTGTAAAAGTTAACATAATAGCGTAATTCTGGTCTAGGACCAACAAAACTCATATCACCTTTTAGAATGTTTATAAGCTGTGGAAATTCGTCAATTTTATATCGTCTTAAAAAGTAGCCTATTTTTGTAATTCGTGAATCATTATTTCCAAGTGTAAGCAATCCTTTATTTTCAGAAGCAATACGCATGGTTCTGAATTTATAAATATTGAAATCTTTATTGTTTTTACCAACTCTTCCTTGTATAAATAAAACAGGACCTTTCGAGTCTAATTTAATTAGAATCGCAATAATAAGTAGAATAGGAGATAAGACAATAAGCCCGATTAATGAAAAAACAACATCGAAACTGCGTTTAATCATTGTTATTCTCAATTTTCAAATTCATAACTGTAGCAATACTATCGCAATTTTCAACCGTCAGTATAATTTCTTTGTCATTATAATCACCTTCAATATTATAAATACCACAAGGTTTTTGTCTGGTTTTGCTGTCTGAAAAATTAATTTTCCCTTTTTTTAAAACGGCTAATATTTCTGTAGAATCAACAGTGTTGTTGTCTAAATATGAAGAAACTGTATTACTGTAAACAACTTTTTTAGAATTTATATTTTTTAAGACTCTAGCTTGTGGTCCGTAACTACAGGATACTTTTTTACCGTTTAAGAAGAAAGCTAATATTATTAATCCTATAGCAAAACCACCAAGATAATAGCCAATACGCTGAATAAGTTTCATTTAAAATATTTTGGATGTGTTTTTAGAAGTGATTTATTAAAATATAAGCAAATTTGCATCGCTATAATCTAAATCAAACCATTCACCAACAGATTTACTTGTTAAAATTCCGTGGTAAAAATACAACCCATTTTTTAAACCTCTGTCAAATCTTAAAGAATTTTCTATGCCGCCATCTTCAGCAATTTTTAATAAATAAGGCGTAAAAATATTACTTATCGAAACAGATGATGTTCGAGGATATCTGGCTAAAATATTTGGCACACAATAATGTACTACATTATGCTTAATAAATGTAGGTTTCTTATGCGTAGTAACTTCGCTAGTTTCAAAACAACCACCCATATCAATACTTACATCAATAATAATAGCACCTTTTTTCATAGACTCTACCATGGTTTCAGAAACGACAATAGGCGATCTATTTACGCCTCGTACAGCACCAATTACCACATCACATCGCTTAAGAGCTTTGTTTAAGTTTTTGGGTTGAATTGTAGAAGTGAAAATTGGTCGACCTAAATGCGTTTGTATGCGTCTTAATTTTGTGATAGAATTATCAAATACTTTTACATTGGCACCTAAACCAATTGAGCTTCTTGCTGCAAACTCACCAACGGTACCCGCTCCTAAAATAACAACTTCTAATGGAGGCACACCACTAATATTTCCAAACATTAATCCGTTTCCATCTTTAGTATCGGACAACAATTCTGAGGCGATTAAAACAGATGCAGTACCAGCAATTTCACTTAACGATTTCACTGCTGGATAACTACCATCAGAGTCTCTAATAAATTCAAAAGCTAAAGCTGTAATGCGTTTAGACGCAAGGGCTTCAAAATATTTTTTTGTTTGTGTTTTTATTTGTAGTGCCGAAATTAAAATGGTTTGCGGATTTAAAAGCTTTATTTGTTCTAAAGTAGGTGGCTCAACTTTTAAAATCATCGGGCAAGAAAATACTTTAGCAGTATCTTTTGATATTTCTGCACCCGCTTCACTATAATCTTTATCACTAAAATTTGCACCTTCGCCAGCGCCAGACTCCAACAATACTCTATGACCATTACTTACCAAAGCATATACAGCATCTGGTGTTAAACAAACACGTTTTTCCTGAAAAGCAGTTTCTTTAGGAATTCCTATAAATAATTCTCCTTTTCCTTTAAAAATTTCTAAAGTTTCTTCTTGTGGTAAAAGTTGTTGCTTGGTAAAAGGTGAAAGCGATTTAGACATGAATAGTTTAATTTATAAAAATCAAATTACAATAAATTTTTTAATCAGAATGCAAACTAAAAAAAATAATTATTTTAGTTTTTTATTAAACCCCAAATTAATTATTTTAAATTCGTATTATAAATTAATTTATGATTAAAAAATCTATTACCTACTTTTTATTTTTATTTTCATCGTTTTGTATTTCACAAGAATATAGTATTACTGGAAACTTAGAAGACATTAACAATAATCCTATAGCATATGCTAATGTTGTGTTGTTAGAATTAGAAGATTCTATTCCTGTTGAAGGTACAACTAGTGATGATTCTGGTAATTTTACGTTTAATCATATAAACAAAGGTGTTTACCTATTAAAAATCAGTTTTTTAGGTTTTGAAGAATATAATTCTCAAATTAATCTGGATAAAAATATAGTTTTAGAAACTATTATCCTTAAAGAAAATTTACAAGAACTTGAAGATGTAACTGTTGTAGCAAAACGCCCAACTATAAAACGAATGGTGGATAGGTTGGTTTTTAATGTAGAAAATTCAACGCTGTCTAATAATAATGTTTTAGATGTACTTAAACAAACTCCAGGGGTTTTAGTTTATGATGGTAAAATAACCGTTAAGCAATCAACACCAGTAGTTTATATAAACGATAGAAGAGTTCATTTGTCATCAAGTGAAGTACAACAACTTCTTGAAGGTACTTCTGCAGGTAATGCAAAATCTATTGAAGTTATTACAAACCCTCCTGCTAAATATGAGGCTGAGGGTGGCGCAGTTTTAAATATAGTAACCAGTAAAAACATTGTCGCGGGTTATAACGGTAGTGTTTTTGGTAATTATAAACAAGGTTCAGAATTTCCTAAATACACTTTTGGAACCAGTCATTTTTTTAAAGCGAAAAAATTAAATACTTACCTTAATTATAGTGTAAGCCCAAGAAAAGACTATCGAAACAATACTGAATATGTAAATTTTATAGAGAATGATGAATTTACAACGAGTTGGGAAACCGATTATAAACGCGTAAGAAGATCTGAAAACCATAATATTAACGCGAATATTGATTATGATATTGATGATAATAATCAAATAGGTTTTTCAACCAATATGTTAGTTGTTCCAAGAGAAGGAACAAAAACTAATATTAATTCACTAACAGAGGTTTTTGATGCTAACAAAAATTTAGATTCCACATTTTTTACTAACAACAGGGCAGTAGACGAAACGTTTAATTTTGCTTTTACATTAGATTATACGCATAGATTTAAAAAAGAAGGTGAGAAGTTGTCCGTTAGTTTGCACAATACCTACTATGATTCTTCAAATTTTCAAGATGTAAATACAGATTACAATTTACCAGACCAAACCTTACTGAGAACTAATAAATTTCAAACATTTACTAGTCAGGAAATTAAATTATATACCGGACAGGTAGATTATGAATTACCTATAAATGATTCGTCTCAGTTTGAAGCTGGATTAAAAGTGTCTAATATAAACTCTACAAGTATTTTAGATCAGTTTATATTTAAAAATGATGTTAAAGAAGAAGACTTAGATAATTCTGATACGTTTCTTTATGATGAACTTAATTATGCGGCTTATACAAGTTATTCCAAAGATTGGGACAAATGGAGTTTAAAGTTGGGTTTAAGAACTGAATTAACGGATATAAAAGGGAATTCAATATCTACTAACTTAGTAAATAGCAACAATTATATAAAGTTTTTCCCGTCGTTACATGTATTAAATAGAATAAATGATAAAAACGAAATTTACTTTAATTATAAAAAACGCATCTATCGCCCAAGATATAGTCAGTTAAACCCATTTAAGTTTTTTCTAAATGATAATACTTATGTAACCGGCGACCCTAATTTGAAGCCGCAAATTGATGATGTTTTTACTTTAGGTTATACATTTAATCAGAAATTCACTTTTGAGGCTTATTATAGATATGAGGATGATCCTGCTATTGAAATTATGTTCCAAGATAATGAGAATAAAACGCTTAAAAATATAAACACAAATATTGATAATAGTGTTTCCTATGGTCTAGACTTTATGACTTTTACAGGTATTGTAAACAATTGGGATTTATATGTTTTATCATCTGTTTTTTATTATGATAATAAATTCTTTGCGATTGAAAGCAATAATCAATTATACAACACAGAGAAATGGAGTGTATATGCACAAATAATTAATTATATATCTTTATTAAAGGATAAAAGTTTAAACGCTGAAATATCATATTTATATATTTCCCCTTTTATTGAAGGCGCTTCAGAAGTTGGTGTACGATCTAGCCTAGATATAAACTTTAGAAAAATATTATGGAATAACAGAGCTTCAATAAGTTTAGGAATTGTTGATGTTTTTAACAAGCAAAACTTTACTGAAACTACAAAGTATTTAAACCAAGATGCATTACTTAAATCTAGAATGGAAAATAGGTTATTTACGTTCGGTTTTAATTATAAATTTGGGAACTTTAGATTAAATATCAACAAAAAAGAAATTGAATTAAATGAACGAGATAGATTAGATAATAATTAAAAATATTCTTTAACCTTTCCCCAAAAGTTTTTTGGTGATATTTTGAATTCTTCTTCTAATTCTTCAAGAGATTTATTTGCTTCATTAATTCTATTAAAAATCCTTGCTCTAATTAAATATATAGAAGGAACAACGATAGCCATCACAGGTAGTAAATATAATATTTGGTTTGTTTCAGTAAAGAGGATTTCATCATTAAGAATTTCAATAATTTGATATATGTACATTGAAATTGGTATTAAAATTACATGATACCACCAATGACGATTTGTAAAAATCCAAATAAACATTAAAAATAAAGGAATTATTCGCCCAATTAAAGTCCAAGCTAAAACCTGAACATCTTCATAATAATTACTTGTAATTGAACCAAAAAAAGTGTTCCAAGTCTTTTGACTTGGAACACTTTGCCATAAAGTAACTAAAAAAGGTGTTATAGCTATAAATGTAGCAATAATACTACCAACTAGAAGCTCTTTTTTATTACCATAATTTTTACTGGTTTCTTTGTCCAGATATCTTGACTTTTCTTTTGTCAATTTTTGCTGTTTGTTCTGCATCTAGGTTATATTGATTAGCTGCTTGAGCTAAAAACAACACACCTCCAAAGATCGCGATTGCGAGGATGTACTTTTTAGTTTTCATTTTATAAGGGATTTAATTAATTAATTAATCCAATTTAAATAAAGTACATTTTGAAGTAGTTGCTTAAATGTTAAAATTATGTTAAAAAACAATATTTTTGATTTTTAAGCTGTGGGTTTCCCGTAAAACTTCAAATTTCGGAGTTTCTTGTATTATTTTTAGTTCATGTTTTTTGTTAGGGTTATTAACTTAGTTTCAAAACTCTTTTATTGTTTATTAAATCTAATTCAAGATTTATGGTATCAAAATCATCAAATAAAATAGGCTTCACTTTTTCTGGCCATTCAATTAATTTCCAATTTTCAGAATCTAAATAATCTTCAATCCCAAAATTATAAGCTTCCTCTAAATCTTTTATTCTATATAAATCAAAATGATAAATTTTGCCATCATCTAATTTATATTCATTAACAATTGAAAATGTTGGACTACTAACTTCATCTTCACTTCCAAGTTGCTTTACAATGGTTTTAATAAGTGTAGTTTTACCAACTCCCATTTCACCATAGAACAAAAGCGTTTTTGTTTTTACATTACCAATGAGTTGATTTACAACTTTATCAATCTCATTTAGTTCGTATGAAATTTTCAATACCTATTAATTTAGTAGCAATTATAATAAAAAAAAATTGAAAAACCTAGAAAAAAATGCATTTCATCGATGTTTTTTGCCTTTAATAGATTTATTTAGGATTGAATACCACAAAAGGAATAATCATTTCTTCTAACGAAACACCTCCATGTTGATAAGTATTTCTGTAATAACTTACATAATGATTGTAATTATTTGGGTAAGCAAAAAACAAATCATTTTTAGCAAATATGAATGAACTACTCATGGTAATAGAAGGTAAGTGTAGTTCTTTTGGGTTTTTAGCTTCTAAAACATCTTTACTATCAAAAGTTAAACTTCTACCTGTTTTATAGCGTAAGTTTAAACTGGTGTCTCTATCTCCAATTACTTTTGATGGATTTTTAACGTTAATAGTACCATGATCTGTAGTTAAGATAAGTTTAAAACCCATTTGTTGTGCTTGTTGAATCATTTCTAAAAGCGGCGAATTTTTAAACCAACTTAAAGTTAACGATCTGTAGGCTTTATCGTTTGACGCTAATTCTTTAACTACTTCCATTTCTGTTTTAGAATGGGAAAGCATATCAACAAAATTGTAAACAATAACAGTTAAATCATTGTTTTTTAGTGATTTGAAATTGTCGGCTAATTTTTTGCCGTTTTTTAAATTCGTGATTTTATGATACTCGTAATTTAAATGTGTTAAGCCTAATCGTTTCATTTGAGTGTCTAAAAAATCGGCTTCATGTAAATTTTTTCCACCCTCATCTGTATCATTTTTCCAGTATTGCGGAAATAGCTTTTCCATATCACTAGGCATTAAACCAGAAAAAATAGCATTACGTGCATATTGTGTAGCAGTAGGCAAGATGCTAAAAAAAGCTTCTTCCTTATCTTTTTTATAATAGTTGTTAATTATAGGTTCAAAAACTTTCCATTGGTCATAACGTAAATTATCAATAACAATAAGTACCGTAGGTTGTTCTTTATTTATTTCCGGAACTATTTTTTCTTTAAAAAGCGTATGCGACATAACTGGCGCATCTGTATTAGGTTTAAACCAGTCGGCGTAATTTTTCTCTATAAATTTTCCAAATTGCGTATTGGCTTCGTTTTTTTGTGACTCTAAAATTTCGAACATACCTGCATCTTCAATATCTTCTAATTGAATTTCCCAATAAATCAATTTTTGATATAAATTCACCCATTCTTCATAGCTATTTACCATAGATAAATCCATAGCAATTTTTCTAAATTCCTGCTGATAATTTGAGGTAGTTTTCTCTGAAACTAATCTGGAATGATCTAAGTTCTTTTTTAAACTTAAAAGTATTTGGTTTGGGTTTACAGGCTTAATCAAATAGTCTGCAATTTTATTACCAATAGCTTCTTCCATAATATATTCTTCTTCGCTTTTGGTAATCATGACAACGGGAAGATTATCTTTTTTCTCCTTTATTCCATTTAAGGTTTCAAGACCGGTTAGTCCTGGCATGTTTTCATCTAAAAATACAATATCAAAATTTTCATCATCTAAAACATCTATTGCTTCAGTGCCACTTTTGCAGGTTGTAACCTTATAATTTTTCTTTTCAAGAAATAAAATATGAGGTTTTAATAAATCAATTTCATCATCAACCCAAAGTATTTTTATTGTAGACATATAACTATATTTGTAAATATTAAATGTAAAAAATTAAAGTTTGAACAAACTTAAAATATTAAACGACCCAATTTACGGATTTATTACTATTCCTAATTCGTTAATTTTCGATTTAATACAGCATAAATACTTTCAGCGCTTACGCAGAATTACCCAAATGGGTTTGTCTTATTTAGTATATCCGGGAGCACATCATACAAGGTTTCATCACGCTATTGGTTGTGTGCATTTAATGCAGAAAGCAGTGAATATACTTCGTTTTAAAGGAGTTACAATTTCTGAAGAAGAAGAAACAGGTTTGTATGTTGCTATTTTATTGCATGATATTGGTCATGGTCCGTTCTCACATGCTATGGAAAATAGTATAGCAAATAATGTCTCTCATGAAGAAATTTCGTTGCTTTTTATGGAGCGTTTAAATGAAGAATTTAACGGAAGTTTAACGCTTGCCATTAAAATATTTAAAGGAGAATATCCAAGAAAATTTATGTATCAGCTTATTTCTGGACAATTAGATATGGATAGAGCCGATTATTTAAAACGAGATAGTTTTTACACCGGTGTTGCAGAAGGAAATATTAATAGTGAACGTTTAATAACCATGTTAAATGTTGTTGACGATAATTTAGTGGTTGAAGAAAAAGGTATTTATAGTGTTGAAAAATTTATTGTGGCTAGACGCCTTATGTACTGGCAAGTATATTTACATAAAACGAGTTTGGTTGCAGAGCAATTGTTAATTAGAGTTTTAAAACGAGCAAAAGAGCTTTTTGATGACGGTAACAATTTAAAGGCTAGTGAACCTTTATTATATTTTTTAAAGAATAAAATAACTATTGATGATTTTGATGAAAAGACGTTAGAAATTTTTTCGCAACTAGATGACTACGATATTATTTCTGCCATGAAGCATTGGCAATATCATAACGATTTTGTGTTAAGTAATTTATGCGAAATGATTATTAATAGAAACCTGCTTAAAATTAAAATTAAAAACAAAACAATTAAAGTGAGTAGCCTAAAAAAACATCAAGTAGCTTTAATGGAAGAATATAAAATATCTGAAGAAGAGGCTAAATATTTTGTGTTTACAGGTAATATCTCAAACCAAGCATATCAGTTGCAAACAGAGGGAATTAACATATTACATAAATCAGGAAAAATTGAAGATATTGTAAAAGCATCCGACCAGTTAAATCTTAAAGCACTATCAAAACCGGTCACTAAATTTTATATATGTTATCCTAAAGACAAACTTTAGCACATTTTTCCTATTTTTGCTCCATCAAACAAAAAACACGAAACTTTTAAAGTGTGAAATTTACAGCGCAACAAATAGCAGGAATTTTAGAAGGCGATGTCGTTGGAAACCCTGATGTAGAAGTATCAAAACTTTCTAAAATTGAAGAAGGTTTCGAGGGCTCATTAACATTTTTGGCAAATCCTAAATATACACCTCATATATATTCAACAAAGGCTTCAGTTACCATTGTTAACAAAACATTCGAGCCTGAAAATCATTTAGAAACCACCTTAATTAAAGTTGAAGATGCTTATTCGGCATTCTCAAAATTATTAGAGTATTATAATTTAGTTAAGCTTAATAAAAGTGGGATTGAACAACCATCATTCATATCAGAATCATCAAAATATGGAGAGAATGTTTATATAGGCGCTTTTTCATATATAGGTGATAATGTAACGATTGGAGAAAATGTAAAGATTTTTCCAAATGTATATATTGGTGATAATGTTACCATTGGTGACAATACAATTATATTCGCTGGGTCTAAAATTTATTCAGAATGCGTTATAGGAAATTATTGTGTGATTAATTCTGGAGCAATAATTGGTGCCGATGGATTTGGTTTTACACCTAACGAAAAAGGCGAGTATATTAAAGTTCCTCAAACAGGTAATGTAATTTTAGAAGAATTTGTTGACGTAGGAGCTGGAACAACAATAGATAGAGCCACTTTAGGTTCAACACTAATAAGACGAGGCGTGAAGTTAGATAACCAAATACAAATTGCTCACAATGTTGAAATTGGTAAAAACACTGTGATTGCTGCACAAACTGGAATTGCGGGATCTACTAAAATTGGCGAAAATTGTCAAATAGGAGGTCAGGTAGGTATTGTTGGACACATTGTAATTGGTAATAATGTTAAAATACAAGCACAGTCTGGAATTGGTAGAAATGTAAAAGATAACGAAGTACTTCAAGGTTCTCCTGCTTTAACATATGGAGATTACAACAAGTCTTATGTGCATTTTAAAAATTTACCAAAAATTGTAAAAGATATAAATGACTTAGAAAAAAAATTGAATGGGAATAGTTAATACCGAAACAAAACAAAAAACCATTAAAGCAGAAGTCTCTTTAAATGGTGTTGGGTTACATACTGGTAAAGATGTCACATTAACATTCAAACCAGCGCCTGCAAATTCAGGTTTATCTTTTAAACGCGTTGATTTAGAAGGAGCTCCAGTTATTGAAGCAGATGCTAACTATGTTACAAATACTCAACGTGGTACATGCTTAGAAAAAAATGGAGTTACTATACAAACTTCAGAACACGTTCTTGCTGCGTTAGTAGGTTTAGATATTGATAATGTTATAATAGAGTTGGATGAATCTGAACCACCAATAATGGATGGATCTTCGAAATTTTTTGTTGAAGCTCTAGAAAAAGCTGGTGTTACAGAACTTGATGCGTTTAGGGAAGAATTTGTAATTACAGATATTGTTTCTTACACCGATGAAGAATCTGGTAGTGAAATACTAGTAATGCCTGCTAAAGAATACCAAATTACAACCATGGTTGATTTTGGTACTAAAGTTTTAGGCACTCAAAATGCTACATTAAATCAAATTTCCGATTTTAAAAAGGATATTGCAAACTCTCGAACATTTAGTTTTTTACATGAAATTGAAATGCTTCTTGAGCATGGTTTAATAAAAGGAGGTGATTTAAATAATGCTATTGTTTATGTAGATAAAGCATTATCTCCAGAAACTATGGATAAATTAAGAGTTGCCTTTAAAAAAGATAACATTGCAGTAAAACCTAATGGAATTTTAGATAACCTAACTTTACATTATCCTAATGAAGCGGCAAGACATAAGTTATTAGATGTTTTAGGAGATTTAGCATTAATTGGTACAAGAATTCGAGGGAAAGTTATTGCTAACAAACCGGGACACTTTGTAAACACACAATTTGCTAAGAAGTTATCTAAGCTTATAAAGAATGAAAGACGAAATAATGTTCCTAGTATAGATTTGAATCAACCGCCTTTAATGGATATCACTCAAATCATGGCTATGCTTCCACACAGGCAGCCATTTTTATTGATTGACAAGGTGTTTGAGCTTACTGAAAATCATGTAATAGCTACTAAAAATGTGACCATGAACGAAGAGTTTTTCAAAGGTCATTTTCCAGGTGCTCCAGTAATGCCAGGTGTTTTAATTGTAGAAGCAATGGCACAAACAGGAGGTATTTTGGTTCTAAATACAGTTCCAGATCCTGAAAACTACCTTACTTTTTTTATGAAAATGGACAATGTTAAATTCAAACAAAAAGTGGTACCTGGTGATACGTTAATATTCAAATGCTCGTTAATTACTCCAATACGTCGTGGAATATGCCATATGCAAGGATATGCCTATGCTAATGGAAAGCTTTGTGCCGAAGCAGAACTAATGGCTCAAATTTCAAAAGTAAAATAAACATGAACCAACCCTTAGCATACGTGCACCCAGGTGCAAAAATTGCAAAAAATGTCGTTATAGAACCATTTGCAACTATTCACAATAATGTAAAAATAGGAGAGGGTACTTGGATTGGTAGTAACGTTACCATTATGGAAGGAGCCAGAATAGGTAAAAATTGCAATATCTTTCCAGGTTCTGTGATTTCTGCTGTCCCTCAAGATTTGAAATATAATGATGAAGATACCACTGTTGAGATAGGCGACAATGTTACAATAAGAGAATGTGTAACCATTAATAGAGGTACTGTTGATAGAATGAAAACGGTTATTGGTAACAACTGTTTAATAATGGCTTATTGCCATATTGCACACGATTGTATTGTAGGTAACAATTGTATCTTTTCTAATAACAGTACACTTGCAGGACATATCACTGTTGGAGATTATGTTGTTTTAGCAGGTATGACAGCTGTTCATCAATTTGTGTCTATAGGAAATCACGCATTTGTTACTGGAGGTTCTTTAGTTAGAAAAGATGTGCCTCCATATGTGAAAGCAGCACGAGAACCTTTATCTTATGTTGGTATTAATTCTGTTGGATTAAGAAGACGCGGTTATACCACAGAAAAAATAAGGGAAATACAAAATATTTTCAGAATATTATATCAAAAAAATTATAATACTACTCAAGCTTCAGAAATTATTGAGGCTGAAATGGAAGCGACTCCAGAACGAGATGAAATTCTTCAATTTATTAAGAATTCGCATCGTGGAATCATGAAAGGATACTTTAAATCAAATTAATTATATGGCAACGACAAGTGATATTAGAAACGGGTTATGTATTCGTTACAACAATGATATTTATAAAATAATAGAATTTTTACACGTAAAACCAGGTAAAGGCCCTGCGTTTGTAAGAACAAAAATGAAAAGTGTTACTAGCGGAAAAGTATTAGATAATACCTTTTCAGCAGGTCACAAGTTGGAAGATGTTCGTGTTGAAACTCATAAATTTCAGTATTTATATAATGATGGTGAATTTTATCATTTTATGAATGAGTCAGATTACACGCAAATTAGATTACTTGAAGCAGCTTTAGACAGACCAGATCTAATGAAAGAAGGCGAAGTTGTTACAGTTTTGATAAATACAGAAGATAACATGCCGCTTTCTGTAGAAATGCCAGCTAGTGTTATTTTAGAAGTAACACATACAGAACCAGGAGTAAAAGGTAATACAGCAACAAATGCGACTAAACCTGCAACAGTAGAAACTGGGGCAGAAGTTAATGTGCCTTTATTTATAAATGAAGGCGATAAAATAAAGGTTGAAACAGATAAAGGTACTTATAAAGAACGCGTTAAAGAATAACTTTTGAAGTTTCCAAAGCCAAATACTTTAAAACAAATAGCAGCTTTAATTGATTGCGAATTTGTTGGTCATGAAGATTTTCCTGTTCTAGGAATGAATGAAATTCACGTGGTAGAACCTGGGGATATCGTTTTTGTTGATCATCCTAAATATTATGATAAAGCGTTAAATTCTGCTGCAACAATCATTTTAATCAATAAAGAAGTAGATTGTCCAGAAGGTAAAGCATTATTAATTAGTGATGATCCATTTAGAGACTTTAACAAGTTGACAAATCATTTTAAGCCTTTTAAAGCATCTAATGCTTCTATTTCCTCTTCAGCACAAATAGGAAAAAACACTGTTGTTCAGCCCAATTCTTTTATTGGGAACAATGTAGTTATAGGAGACAATTGTGTTATTCATTCTAATGTTAGTATTTATGATGATGCGATTATAGGTAATCATGTAACAATTCATGCAGGAACCGTTTTAGGAGCCAATGCATTTTATTACAAAAACAGACCAGAAGGTTATGATAGACTGAAATCAAGCGGACGTGTTGTAATTCAAGACAATGTAGATATTGGTGCTAATTGCACTATAGACAGAGGAGTTTCAGCAAACACTATTATAGGAGAAGGTTCTAAACTAGATAATTTAATACAAATAGGACACGATACTATTATTGGTAAAAAATGTTTGATTGCATCACAAGTAGGAATTGCAGGTTGTGTAGTTATTGAAGATGAAGTAACTATTTGGGGACAAGTAGGTATGACAAGTGGAATTACAATAGGTAAAAAAGCAGTTATTCATGCGCAATCTGGGATTAGTAAATCTCTAGAAGGAAATAAAACCTATTGGGGAACACCTGCACAAGAAGCTAGATCTGAAATGAAAGAAATGGCTAACATCAAAAGGATTCCTGAAATATTCGAATATATTAAGTCAAAAAAATAGAATAAATAATATAAAGTATTTTCAAAAAAAGTATTTTTGCGAAAGCTTTTCAAAAAATAAAAGATAAACAAATGAGTGTTTTAGTAAATAAAGATTCAAAAATAATAGTTCAAGGTTTTACAGGTAGTGAAGGTACATTCCATGCAGGTCAAATGATTGAATATGGAACAAACGTAGTTGGAGGTGTTACACCAGGTAAAGGTGGCCAAACACATCTAGATAAACCTGTTTTTAACACAGTTCTAGAAGCTGTAGAAAAAGTTGGAGCAGATACTACTATTATTTTTGTACCGCCAGCATTTGCTGCCGACGCTATTATGGAAGCCGCAGATGCAGGTATCAAAGTTATTATTACAATTACAGAAGGTATTCCTGTTGCAGATATGATTACTGCTTCAAATTATATAAAAAATAAAGATTGTAGATTAATTGGTCCAAACTGTCCTGGAGTAATTACTCCTGATGAAGCAAAAGTTGGAATTATGCCAGGTTTTGTTTTCAAAAAAGGAAGAGTTGGTATTGTTTCAAAATCTGGAACATTAACCTATGAGGCTGCAGATCAAGTTGTAAAACAAGGTTTAGGTATTACAACAGCTATCGGTATTGGTGGAGATCCAATTATTGGAACGACAACAAAAGAAGCGGTTGAATTATTAATTAACGACCCAGAAACAGAAGCGGTTGTTATGATTGGAGAAATTGGAGGACAATTAGAAGCAGATGCTGCTAATTGGTATAAAGCAAGTGGAAGTAAAAAACCTGTTGTAGGGTTTATTGCTGGTGAAACTGCACCTGCTGGTCGTACTATGGGACACGCTGGTGCTATTGTTGGTGGAAGTGATGATACTGCACAAGCTAAAAAGAAAATTATGAGAGCTTGTGGAATTCATGTAGTGGATTCACCTGCTGAAATTGGTAAAAAAGTAGCTGAAGTTTTAGCTTAGAATATAAAATTCGAAAATTAAAACCTTACAAATAATCTTGTGAGGTTTTTTTATTTGAAGCCATTTGTATTTGTTATATTTGAATTTAACAACTTTTATAATAACTAACCAAAATATAAAATGAAATTATTAGAAGGAAAAACAGCAATAATAACTGGAGCCAGTAGAGGTATAGGCAAGGGGATTGCTCGAGTATTTGCAGAACAAGGTGCAAATGTTGCTTTCACTTATAGTTCTTCTGTTGAAGCAGCAAACGAACTAGAAAAAGAATTAAATGAATTGGGTGTTAAAGCCAAAGGTTATAAAAGTAACGCTGCTAGTTTTGATGAAGCTCAAAAACTCGCTGATGATGTCGTGGCAGAATTTGGAAGTATTGATGTTTTAGTAAATAACGCAGGTATTACAAAAGATAATTTATTAATGCGTATTACCGAGGAAGATTTTGATACTGTTATTGCTGTAAACTTAAAATCGGTTTTCAATATGACTAAAGCGGTTCAAAGAACCATGTTAAAACAACGTAAAGGCTCAATTATTAATATGAGTTCTGTTGTTGGTGTTAAAGGTAATGCGGGACAAACCAATTATGCTGCTTCTAAAGCTGGAATTATAGGTTTTTCAAAATCTGTAGCACTAGAATTGGGTTCTAGAAATATTAGAAGTAATGTGGTTGCTCCAGGTTTTATTGAAACTGAAATGACTGCTAAATTAGATGAAGAAGTTGTAAAAGGTTGGCGAGCTGCTATTCCATTAAAACGTGGTGGAACACCTGAAGATATAGCAAATGTTTGTGTGTTTTTAGCAAGCGACATGAGTGCTTATGTTACCGGTCAAACTTTAAATGTTGATGGTGGAATGTTAACTTAATTTTTAGATTATCACCTTGAGCACAGCCTAAAGGTTTTTAAATGCAAACAGAAACTCTATTATATATTATACTTGCTGCAATTGTCGCACTTTTAGTTGCACTTTTTCAGTATATTAACAAGAAGAAAAGCATGTCTAAATTAAACATGCTTTTTTCCTTTTTAAGGTTTATAAGTGTGTTTTCTGTTTTACTTCTATTGATAAACCCAAGTTTCGATCAAGTTAAGTTATCTATTGAAAAACCAAATTTAGTTATTGCAATAGACAATTCAAGTTCAATAAAGCATCTAAATCAAAATGAACAAACCTCTAAATTCATTGAAAGCTTAACTAATAATCAAGATTTAAAAGAAAAGTTTAATATAGAACTATATACTTTTGGTGAGTCTTTAAAAACTTTTGATTCATTGAGTTTTTCAGAGAATCAAACCAATATTTTTAATGCATTTAGTCAGCTAAGTCAAGTATATAAACAAACCATTTCGCCTACGCTTTTAATTACAGACGGTAATCAAACTTATGGAAATGATTATCAATTTATTACAACCTCATATAATCAACCAATTTATCCTATAGTTCTTGGGGATACTATAACACATACCGATTTAAAAATTGAACAATTAAACGTTAATAAATATGCTTATTTAAAAAACAGGTTTCCTATTGAGGCAATACTTGTTTATAATGGCAGTGATAATATTAATTCTAATTTTATTGTTACAAGAGGTAATTCGACGGTTTATTCTAAACCTATAAGCTTTTCTAAAGAAAATAATTCGAGTGTCATTAATTTTACCTTGCCCGCAAATGCAGTGGGTGTTAGTAATTTTAAAGCGACACTGGTACCAATAGAAAATGAAAAAAACAAGATTAATAATTCCAAAAATTTTGCAGTTGAAGTTATTAATGAAAAAACAAAAATTGCTGTTGTAAGTGACTTAATTCATCCAGATTTAGGAACACTTAAAAAGAGTATTGAAAGTAATGAACAACGCTCGGTAACGTTTTTAGATTCAAAAAATATAATCAACCAAATAAATGATTTTCAATTAGTTATATTGTATCAGCCAAATAATAAGTTTAATAATTTAATATCGCTTTTAGATACTCAAAACAAAAACAGATTTGTTATTATAGGTAAAGAAACCGATTTAGATTTTATAAACAGAATTAGCAAGACCTATGATTTTAAAATTACAAATCAAACTGAGAATTATCAAGCAGAATTAAATTTAAATTATTCGCCTTTTATAATAGAAGATATAAATTTTGAGTCTTTTCCACCATTACTTTCAAACTATGGAAGTGTTATTTTTTCTGTTCCTTTTGAAACTATTTTAGATAAAACTCTAAATGGTGTTTCGATTAATGAACCTTTACTGGCAACTTTTGAAACTAATAATAGGAGAGAAGCAGTTCTATTTGGTGAGAATATTTGGCAATGGCGCGCTCAAAATTATCTGAACACAAAATCTTTTAACGAATTTGATAACTTTATTGGGAAAGTTGTACAATATTTAGCATCTAATCAGCTTAAAAGTAGATTGAATATTGATTATGAATCGTTTTATAATGGCATTAGTAATATTGTAATAAAAGCTGAGTTCTTTGATAAAAATTATGTTTTTGATACGCGTGAATCTTTGATTATTACTGTTATAGATAATATTTCAAAAGAACGAAAAGAATTTCCGCTTATACTAAAAAACAACAATTATCAGGTAGATTTAAGTAGTTTGCCTGCATCAGAATATAGTTTTACTGTTAAGGCATCAAATGCAAATATTTCTAAATCGGGTAATTTTCAAATTTTAGAATATAATGTAGAGCAGCAGTTTTTGAGTGCAGATGTAACAAAGTTGAAGCAACTGGCTACTAACAGTAATGGAAAAACTTATTTTATTGATAATACAAGTGATTTGGTAAGTAATCTATTGGACGATAATAGATACACACCAATTCAAAAAAGCAATAAAAATACCATACCTTTGATAGATTGGAAATACCTACTCGCAGTTTTAGCTTTAAGCCTAGGATTGGAGTGGTTTTTAAGAAAATATAACGGATTAATTTAAACTAAAATAAATAATGGAAAAATTACCAAAAATCGCATTACCTTTTATAATTGTAGGCATCATATTAGTTGTCTTATTAGCAAAATCTGCAGTTACAATAGGTTCAGGAGAAGCGGGAGTACTTTATAAAACATTTGATAATGGTGTTGTAACAGATGCTCCACCTTTAGGAGAAGGCTTTCATATTGTTGCACCTTGGAATAAAGTAATTGTATACGAAGTGCGTCAACAAGAACTTTTTGAAAAAATGAAAGTATTATCATCAAACGGGTTAGAAATTCAAATTGATGCTTCTGCTTGGTACGAGCCTGTTTACAATGATTTAGGAAACCTACACCAATCTTTAGGTGAAAATTACTTAGACAGAGTAATTAAACCAGCTATTCGTAGTGCTGCACGTAGTGTTGTTGGACGTTATACGCCAGAGCAATTATATTCTAGTAAGCGTGATGCTATACAAGATGAAATATTTGATGAAACTAAAAAGATTTTAGCAAAGCAATACGTACAATTAAATGAAGTATTAGTTAGAGATGTAACTTTGCCTAATACAATTAAAGATGCGATTGAGCGTAAACTTAAACAAGAGCAAGAATCTTTAGAGTACGAGTTTAGACTGGTAACTGCTGCTAAAGAAGCTGAAAAAGTAATTATTGAAGCCGAAGGAAAAGCAGAGTCAAACAGAATTTTAAGTGCTTCTTTAACTGATAAAATTTTACAGGACAAAGGTATAGATGCTACTATGAAATTAGCAGAATCACCAAATAGTAAAGTTATTGTTATTGGTTCAGGAGATAGCGGATTGCCTATTATTCTTGGAAATCAGTAGAATTAAAAATTAAATAATTCAACTATTTATCAATTCTTTTAAATTTTAAACAAATAATTCAATTTAAAATATATAATTTTCAATTGTTACAAGAAAACTAAGTATAATTTGGAATTATAAATATAAATTATAGATATTTGTAGAAACAAAAACAAAGTCATGACTTTTATTCAATTACATCATCATTTTCATATTTGCTCTCAAGCGAACTGAAAATGTATTGAATAAAATCAACATATATTTTTAAACCCGTTTGAGACAATCAAGCGGGTTTTTTAATTGTAAACTCTAACTAGGTTGTTTCAAACTCATAACAAAACAAAATGAGTAAATTAAAAATTGCAGTTCAAAAATCAGGACGATTAAACGAAGAATCACTAGAACTACTTAAAAATTGTGGTATTTCAATTGATAATGGTAAAGACCAACTAAAAGCTAAAGCACGAAATTTTCCTTTGGAAGTATTGTATTTGCGTAATGGTGATATCCCTCAATATTTACGTGATGGGGTTGTAGATATTGCTATTTTAGGAGAGAATACTTTAATTGAAAAAGGACAAGATTTACCAATAAAAGAACGTCTTGGATTTTCAAAATGTAAAGTATCTATAGCGGTACCAAAAAGTTTAAAATATGATTCAATTAAAGATTTAAGAGGTAAAAAAATTGCTACTTCGTACCCAAATACAGTAAATAAATATTTTGAGGAAAAAGGTGAGAAAGCCGATATTCATATTATTAATGGTTCGGTTGAAATTGCACCTAATATTGGTTTAGCTGATGCGATTGTTGATATCGTTTCCAGCGGAAGCACCTTGTTTAAGAATAATTTAAAGGAGGTTGAAGTGCTCTTTAAAAGTGAAGCTGTATTAACATCAACCCCCGAATTATCAAGCGATAAACAGGAGATATTAGATAAGCTTTTATTTAGAATTAAATCGGTATTAAAAGGTAGAGAATCTAAATATGTGCTGTTAAACGCACCAAATGATAAACTAGATATAATTATAGATATTTTACCAGGTATGAAGAGTCCAACGGTACTGCCATTAGCAGAAGAAGGTTGGAGTTCGGTACACTCTGTAATTAGTAAAAATGAATTCTGGGATGTTATAGATGAATTAAAGGCTAACGGAGCTCAAGGTATTTTAGTTTGTCCTATTGAAAAAATGGTGCTTTAGTGCTGAACTTGTTTCAGTATCATTAAAATTGAAAACATGCAAATCATAGATAATTCAAATAAAGATAATTGGGAAGACATTTTAAAGCGTCCTACTCAAACTGTTGACGATATTGAAGCTACGGTAATTCAAATTTTTGATGAAGTAAAGCAAAAAGGAGATGATGCTATAAAAAAATATACTTCAAAATTTGATGGTATTGATTTAGAATCTAATACAGTTTCTCAAACAGAAATTGAAGATGCTAAAAAGAATGTACCTATTAAACTTCAATATGCCATTAAACAGGCAAAACAAAATATTGAAGCTTTTCATAAGGTACAAAAAACACAAAAAATAGATATAGAAACAACTAATGGGGTACAATGCTGGCAGGAAAAAAGACCTATTCAAAAAGTGGGTTTATACATTCCAGGAGGCACTGCGCCTTTGTTTTCTACGGTTTTAATGCTGGCAATACCAGCACAAATTGCAGGATGCAAAACCATTGTTTTATGCTCACCACCAAATAAAGAAGGTAAACTTGCTCCAGAAATTTTATTTGCGGCACAACTTTGTGGTGTTACTAAAATTATAAAAGTTGGTGGTATACAAGCTATTGCAGGATTAACTTTTGGAACTGAAAATATACCACAGGTTTATAAAATTTTTGGTCCGGGAAATCAATTTGTAACTGTAGCAAAACAGTTAGCAACAAAATACGGTGTAGCGATTGATATGCCTGCAGGTCCAAGTGAGCTATTGGTAGTTGCTGATGAAAGTGCAAATGCATCTTATATTGCTTCAGATTTGTTAAGTCAAGCAGAACATGGTATAGATAGTCAGGTGATTTTAGTTTCAACTTCAAAGCATTTAGTTAGTAAAGTTTCAGAAGAAATTGAAAAACAACTAAGTGTACTTCCGCGTAAAGCGATTGCAGAAAAAGCCATTGCTAACTCAAAATTAATTTATGTAGAAAATGACGAAATCGCCCTAGAGTTAATTAATGAATATGGGCCTGAACATTTCATTATATGTACAAATAATGAAGATTTTTATGTAGATGGTATTGCTAATGCAGGTTCGGTATTTATTGGAGATTACACACCAGAAAGCGCTGGTGATTATGCTTCTGGAACTAACCATACGTTGCCAACAAATGGTTTTAGTAAAGCGTATTCTGGAGTGAATTTAGATAGTTTTTTAAAGAGTATGACCTTTCAAAAAATATCAAAAGAAGGGCTTTTAAATATTGGAAAAACAATAGAGTTAATGGCAGAAGCAGAAGGTTTACAAGCTCACAAAAATGCTGTTTCAATAAGATTAAAGGATTTAAAGTAATGAATATTCAAGATTTAATACGACCGACTGTAAAAGCGCTTAAACCGTATTCATCTGCAAGAGATGAGTATCAAGGTAATAGTAGCGATATGGTTTTTCTGGATGCTAATGAAAATCCTTTTGAAAATGGCGTAAATCGTTATCCAGATCCGCAACAGCGAACGTTAAAAACAGTTTTATCAGAAATAAAAGGAATTCCGACTAATAATACGCTTTTAGGAAATGGTAGTGACGAAGTTTTAGACTTGATTTTTAGAGCATTTTGTGAACCAAATCAAGATAACATCATCATATTACCGCCAACTTATGGCATGTACAGCGTTTTAGCTGGAATTAATGCTATTGGTATTAAAAAAGTGAATTTAACAGACGATTTTCAATTGGATATTGATAAAATATTAGATGTTGCTGATAGTAATAGTAAGGTTCTGTTTTTATGTTCACCAAATAATCCAACAGGAAATAGTTTAAGAGCTAACGATATTGAAACGCTATTAAATAATTTTAAGGGTATTGTTGCTATTGATGAAGCTTATATAGATTTTTCGAATGAAGAAAGTTGGGCAAAAAGGTTAAGAGAATTCCCTAATTTAATCGTAACCCAAACGCTTTCAAAAGCCTATGGTATGGCAGGAATTAGATTAGGAATCTGCTATGCTTCACAAGAGATTATATCTGTTTTAAATCGCATTAAACCACCTTATAATGTTAATGAGTTAACTCAGAAAAAAGCTATTGAATTATTATCTGACAGAAGCATTGCTAAAAATCAAATAGAAAATATTCTAGAAGAACGAGAAACTTTAAAATCTGAATTACAATCAATTGATTTTGTTTCAAAAATATATCCATCTGATGCTAATTTTATTTTAGCTAAAGTTGATGATGCGACAAAACGTTATAATCAACTCATTGATAAAGGGATTGTTATTCGAAATAGAACCACACAACCAGGATGTGAAAACTGTTTACGATTTACGGTTGGAACTCCAGATGAAAATAAAATATTAATTGAAGCATTAAATAATTTAAGTTAGTTTGTCATTCCGCACTTGATGCGGAATCCACAATCAAAGTAATAATTAAATAGATTCCTGCCTACGCAGGAATGACAAAGAGATGAAAAAAGTATTATTCATAGACCGAGACGGAACCATTATTAGAGAACCTGCCGATGAGCAAATAGATGCTTTTGCAAAATTAGACTTTTATCCAAAGGTTTTTCAGTATTTGAGTAGAATTGCTAAAGAATTGGATTATGAAATCGTCATGATTACCAATCAGGATGGTTTAGGTACTGAGGTTTTTCCTGAGGACACGTTTTGGCCAGTTCATAATTTCATATTAAAATGTTTTGAGCAAGAAGGTGTAGTCTTTAAAGAACAGTTTATTGATAGAACATTTGCTAAAGATAATGCGCCAACCAGAAAGCCAAATACAGGGTTGTTAACCAAGTATTTTTCTGATGATTACGATTTAGAAAACTCTTTTGTAATAGGTGATAGATTAACAGATATAGAACTTGCAAAAAACCTTGGGTCTAAAGGTGTTTTTATTAATGATGAAACACATTTAGGAACAGATGAAATTACTGTGAAGCGTGATGAATTGGATAATTATATAGCTTTAGAAACTAACGATTGGGCTAAAATTTATGAGTTTTTAAAAGCCGATGAACGCTCTGGTGGCATAATTAGAAATACTAATGAAACCAAAATTGCTATTCAAATAAATTTGGATGGTACAGGTAAAAGTAAAATTGATACTGGAATTGCTTTTTTTGACCACATGTTAGATCAAATTGCGCGTCACGGTCAATTAGATTTAAATATAAAAGTTGATGGCGACTTAGAAGTTGATGAGCACCACACTATTGAAGATACAGCAATTGCTTTAGGCGAATTATTCAACAAAGTTTTAGGAAACAAACTAGGTATAGAACGCTATGGTTTTTGTTTACCAATGGACGATTGTTATGCGCAAGCAGCTATCGATTTTGGAGGCAGAAACTGGTTAGTTTGGGAAGCCGATTTTAAACGCGAAATGATTGGTAAAATGCCAACCGAAATGTTTTATCATTTCTTTAAATCGTTTACAGATGGTGCAAAATGTAATTTAAATATAAAAGCAGAAGGCACAAACGAACACCACAAAATCGAAGCAATTTTTAAAGCTTTTGCAAAAGCAATTAAAATGGCAGTAAAACGAGATATAGAAAAAATGATTTTGCCATCAACAAAAGGTATGTTGTAATGAAATTAGTGATTATTGATTACGGAGCAGGAAACATAAAAAGTATTCAATTTGCCTTTAAACGCTTAGGTTTTGATGCTGTTTTGTCCAACAATCCAGAGGAGATTAAAGCTGCAGATAAAATTATTTTCCCAGGAGTAGGTGAGGCAAGCAGTGCTATGAAAATGCTTAAAGAAAGTGGCTTAGATAAATTAATTCCAAAATTAAAACAACCTGTTTTGGGTATTTGCTTAGGTATGCAATTGCTTTGTGAATTTTCAGAAGAAGGGAACACTAAAGGTTTGGGCGTTTTTAACACTCAGGTTAAGCGTTTTTCAAATGATGTAAAAGTACCTCAAATGGGATGGAATGTAATAAAAGATTTGAAATCCGATTTATTTAAAGGAATTAAAGAAAACGAATACATGTATTTGGTTCATAGTTATTATGCTGAACATTGCGAGCAAACCATAGCGAAAACAGATTATGGTATCAATTATGCTTCGGCTTTACAACATGATAATTTTTACGGCGTACAGTTTCATCCGGAAAAGAGTAGCTTAGCAGGAGAAAAAATATTGAAAAATTTTATAGAATTATAAATATGAGAATTATACCAGCCATAGATATTATAGACGGAAAATGTGTTCGCTTAACTAAAGGTGATTATGGCACCAAAAAAGTATATAGCGAAAGCCCTTTAGAAATTGCAAAAGCATTTGAAGCTTCTGGTATTGAATATTTACATTTAGTTGATTTAGACGGTGCTAAAGCACAGCATATTGTAAATTACAAGGTCTTAGAACAGATAGCGTCTAAAACAAGCTTAAAAATTGATTTTGGCGGCGGTTTAAAAACAAATGAAGATTTACATATTGCTTTTAATTCTGGAGCTAAACAAATAACTGGAGGTAGTATTGCTGTAAAAGACCCTAAAACTTTTGAAGGGTGGATTTCAAAATATGGTTCTGCTAAAATTATTTTAGGTGCCGATAGTGATCATGGAAAAGTTTCAATAAGTGGTTGGATGGAACAAAGCGAAGAAGATGTGATTCCGTTTATTAAAGCATATCAAAAAAAGAGTATCCAATACGTTATTTGCACAGATATTTCAAAAGATGGTATGCTTGAAGGACCTTCAATTGATTTGTACAAGCAAATTATTTCAGAATGCACGAACAGCAGTAGTGGGCAGTCTATAAAATTAATTGCTTCCGGTGGTATTTCAGATATTTCAGAATTACCACTTTTAAAAGAAATAGGTTGTGAAGGTGTTATTATTGGAAAAGCCATTTACGAAAACAGAATTAGTTTAAAACAATTAGAGAAATATGTTTAAGGGATGTTAACAAAAAGAATTATACCCTGTTTAGATATTAAAAATGGACGAACTGTAAAAGGAATCAATTTTGTTGATTTAAGAGATGCGGGCGACCCGGTAGAACTTGCAAAACAATACGCCGATTTGGGAGCAGATGAATTGGTTTTTTTAGATATTTCTGCTACTTTAGAAGGTCGTGCTACTACTTTAGATATGGTTTTACACGTTGCAGAACAAGTTAATATTCCGTTTACTGTTGGCGGAGGGATTTCTTCTATTGAGGACGTAGATGCGCTTCTAAAATGTGGGGCAGATAAGGTTTCTATAAATTCTTCAGCTGTAAAGCGTCCAGAATTAGTTAACGAACTTGCCGATAAATTTGGAAGCCAATGTGTTGTAGTTGCTATTGATGCAAAACAAATTGGTGATAATTGGAAAGTTCATTTAGCAGGGGGAAGTATACCTACAGAAATTGATTTATTTGAATGGGCAAAAGAAGTAGAACAACGAGGAGCTGGTGAAATTTTATTTACATCAATGAATCATGATGGTACTAAAAATGGTTTTGCAAATGAAGCTTTAGCTAAACTATCTTCATCTTTAAATATTCCTATAATTGCTTCTGGTGGCGCTGGAAATATGCAACATTTTGTAGATACTTTTAAAGAAGGAAAAGCAGACGCCGCTTTGGCTGCAAGTGTTTTCCATTTTGGTGAAATACCTATTTCAGAATTAAAAAAAGAGTTAAAAAAGAACAATATAGAAGTACGGTTATGACAATTAAATACGATTCTAACGGGCTTATTCCAGCAATCATTCAAGATGCTACAACAAAAAATGTTTTGATGTTAGGCTATATGAATGAAGCGGCTTATAATAAAACCCTAGAAAATAAACAGGTAACTTTTTTTAGTAGGAGCAAGCAACGGTTATGGACAAAAGGTGAAGAAAGTGGAAATTTTTTAAATCTTGTGCATATAAAAAATGATTGTGATAATGACACACTTCTTATTCAAGTAAATCCTGTGGGGCCAACATGCCATAAAGGAACCGATAATTGTTGGGGAGAAGAGAATAGCTCTAATTTTGGTTTCTTTTCAACTCTAGAAAACGTTATTACAGAACGTATTGAAAACAAAGACACTTCAAAATCTTATGTGGCAAGTCTATTTTCAAAAGGCATCAATAAAGTTGCTCAAAAAGTAGGTGAGGAGGCAGTAGAAACTGTAATAGAAGCCATGGATAATAATGATGAGTTGTTTTTATATGAAGCATCAGACTTAATGTTTCACTACTTAATGCTGTTACAAGCTAAAGGTTTTACTCTAAAAGATATTGAAAGGGAATTAAAAGGTAGACATAGATAAAAGTGAATAAAAAAGGCGCATCATACCAACATAAACTAACCGTATTTAAAGAACATATAGATGTTTTAAATCATGTAAATAATGTGGTTTATGTTCAATGGGTAAATGATATTGCTGAAAAACATTGGTCTATACTTACAAACGAAGCGATTAATAAAAAATACTTCTGGGTATTATTAAAACACGAAATAGATTATTTAGGACAAGCTATTTTGGGGGATGAACTAACCATAAAAACCCAAGTAGGAGAAACTTCAGGTGTAAAATCTATTCGTTATGTTGAGATTTATAAAGATAAAAAGTTGATTATCAAATCTCAAACTACTTGGTGTTTAATTGATGTAAACACATTAAAACCTACACGAATTCAAAAAGATATTTTAGATACTCTCAATAATTCAGATTAAATATTCATTTATTATAAAAGGCTAATTATTAGTTAATTTATTGACTTGTTGCTTTTTATAAAAAAATGTTAAATATTTATGCAACCGGTTGCGTATATTAAAAAAACCTTAACTTTAGAGGAAAGAACCAACTAATGCAACTTACAAAAACCATCACATTGCTATTTGTAATAGTGATATTCACTTCATGTAAATCTGTTAAAGAAAAGGAGCCTATTTTATCAATATCAAAAGAGAATGGGTTACTATTAGTTAAGCATAACGATACAACACTCTTAGGATATCAATTCGGAATTATGTATCCGCCAAAAGGAGTAGATTCTGCATATCAACGTAGTGGATTTTTTCATCCTGTTAATACTTTAAAAGGGTCTCGTTTAACTCGTATTCATCCGGAAGATCATTATCATCACTTTGGTTTATGGAATCCATGGACAAGAACTTTTTTTGAAGGCGATACATTAGATTTTTGGAACATTCGTGGCAAACAAGCAACTGTGCGTCATGCTGAATTCAAAAACACAAAAACTACAGATGATTTTGTTGAATATCAAACCCTCCATGAGCATGTTGTTTTGAAAGACGATAAGAATAAAGTAGCTTTAAATGAATTACAAACCGTGAGAATTCATAATCCAAAAGAAAACTATTATATCATCGATTTGCAGTTTGATTATAGTTGTGCTACTGAAAGTCCTTTTAAAATATTAGCCTATCATTATCAAGGATTGGGTTGGCGCGGAACAGAAGCGTGGAATGATGATAATAGTAGCATTATAACTTCTGAAGGAAAAACAAGAATAGATGCTGATAATACTACGTCGCGTTGGATGTTGTATCAAGGTGAATTAGGTGATGATTCTGGTGGTATGATTATGTTATCACATACTAATAATTACAGTCACCCAGAGCCCATTAGAGTTTGGCCTGTAGGAAATCATGAAGGTAGTACGTTTGCGAATTTCAATCCAACAAAATATGAAGACTGGACTTTTGAACCTGGAAAAACATACACACTAAATTACAGATTAATTGTTTTTGATGGTGAAAAAACACCAGAAAATGCTGAAACATTTTGGGTAGATTATACTAAGTAACAACTAACCTAACTAAATAATCATGTCAAAAAAAATATCACGAAGAAGCTTTATTAAAACAACTTCAAAAGCTTCAGCTGCAACAGTAGTTTTATCAGGAATTCCAAGTATAGTTCCGGCCAGTGTATTTGGTAAAAATGCACCAAGTAATCGCATAAATATTGCTGCAATTGGTACAGGTAGAATTTCTAGAGTTTACGATATGCCACAAGTTTGGAGGCATGATGATACGCAAATAGTAGCAGTTTGCGATGTTGATGCCCATAGATCTATTGATGCAAAAGTTTTGGTAGAGAAATATTATTCTGAAAAATTAAGTAAACCATTTAATGGTGTTTCTTCATATACTGATTATCGTGAGTTATTGCTTAATAAAGATATTGATGCAGTAATTATTAGCACACCAGACCATTGGCATGCAAAAATGGGTGTTGATGCAGTGCGTGCAGGTAAAGATATTTTTATGCAAAAACCAGCATCGTTAACCATAAAAGGAGGGCGCTTTTTAAGCGATGAAGTAAGAAAAACAGATAGAATCTTTCAAATTGGAAGTCAGCAACGATCTTCTCCTCAATTTCGATATGCAGCAGAATTAGTACGAAACGGTAGAATAGGAGAGTTAAAAAAAGTATATGTTGGTTTGCCAGGAGACCCAAGTGGTGACGTAGAAATAGAAACTCCAGTACCACCAAACTTAAATTATGATATGTGGTTAGGTGCAACACCAGAAGTGTTTTATACCGAAAAACGTGTGCATCCCCAAGTTGGTTATGGTAGACCTGGGTGGTTGCGTTGTGAGCAATTTGGTGCTGGAATGATTACAGGCTGGGGCTCACATCATATAGATTCCGCACATTGGGCAATGAACACTGAGCTTACTGGACCGATTGAAATTTGGGGAAGCGCAGAGTTTCCAAAATCTGGATTGTGGAATGTTCATGGCATTTTTACTACCTATGCAAAATATGCAAACGGCGTAGAAATGGTAGTTTCAAATGAATTACCTAATGGCGTAAAATTTGAAGGAACTGAAGGTTGGATATTTGTAACACGAGGCGATTATCGCGTAACGGCTAGTGACCCTGTTGCAGATGAAAATGGTGTAAAACCTTTAGATGCAAGTGATACTAAAATTATCACATCTGCAATAGGAGCTAATGAAATTCATTTACCTGTTAGTGAAAATCATCACAGAAACTGGATTGATAGTCTTAAATCGCGTAAGCAACCAATTGCTCCGGTTGAAGAAGCGCATCGCTCATGTTCTGCATGTTTATTACATCACATGGCTATGAAATTAAATAGAAAACTATATTGGAATCCTGATACAGAGCAGTTTAAAAATGATGATGAAGCAAACAGTATGTTATCAAGACAGCAACGTGAAAAATATGCTGTTAAGTATTAAAAATATGAGTGTTAGAATATTGTGTTTTACTTGTATTGCAATTATGTTTATGTCATGCAAAACAGATAAAAAAGAAGAGTCTCAGCAAAAAGAAATCCAATTTATAACTGTTGATCCAGGGCATTTTCATGCAGCTTTAGTTCAAAAGTATAGTTATCCAGAAGTCGATTCAACAGTTCATATTTATGCACCAAAAAGTGATGATGTTAAACTTCATTTGAATAGGATTGATGGTTTTAATTCCCGTGATGATAATCCAACCCAATGGAATAGTATTTTATATACTGGAAACGATTTTTTTGAAAAAATGATTTCAGAAAAGAAAGGTAATGTTGTTGTTCTTGCAGGAAACAATCAAAAAAAAACAGAATATATCAATAAGTCAATTAGTGAAGGTTTACATGTGCTTGCAGATAAACCAATGGCGATTAATACTGAAGATTTTAAGTTATTAAAAGAAACATTTCAATTAGCAAAACAAAAGAATGTATTGCTATATGATGTCATGACAGAACGTTTTGAAATCACATCCATTTTACAACGTGAATTATCAATGAACAAAGCTATTTTTGGAGAGTTTGAAAAAGGATCTCTAGAAAATCCAACCATTACAAAAGAGAGCGTTCACCATTTTTTTAAATATGTTTCTGGTAATATTTTAACGCGTCCACCATGGTTTTTTGATGTAGAACAAGAAGGCGAAGGTATTGTAGATGTCACTACGCATTTGGTAGACTTAATTCAATGGCAATGTTATCCTAATCAAATTTTAAATGAAAGTGATGTGGAATTAATTTCCGCAAAACGGGAACCAACAATCTTAACTAAAAAAGAATTTAAAGCAGTAACAAAACAAAATGATTTTCCTGAGTATCTTCGAAAAGATATTGTAAACGATACTGCTTTAGCGGTTTATTGCAACGGAGAAATCAATTACAAACTCAAAGACATTCATGCAAAAGTATCTGTAAAATGGAATTATAAAGCACCAGAAGGTACAAAAGACACTCATTTTTCTAAAATGCGAGGAACACTTGCAAACCTTTCAATTAAACAAGGAGAAGCACAAAATTACAAACCAACATTATATATTGAAGTTGAAAATCCTTCAGAAGTATATACAAAAACACTACTTGAAGAATTTAAAAATTTAGAAGAAAAATACTCTGGTATTTCTTTAAAGGAAATAGATAACGGTTGGGAAGTTATAATTCCAGAATCTTATAAAAATGGACATGAAGCTCATTTTTCTCAAGTCACTGAAAAATTCATTGAGTATTTAACAAACGGTAATTTACCAGAATGGGAAATACCTAATATGATTACAAAATATTATACCACAACAAAAGCCTTAGAGCTTGCTAAATCAAATTAAAATGATAAAAAATATATTGACATTTTGTATGTGTTTAACTGCAATCACTATGTTTTCGCAAAGCGAATATGTATTCACTGAAGATTCAAAAATACAAGAAGGCGTGCCACAAGGTAAAATCACTAAACATACATTTGAAAGCAGCATTTTTAAAAATACCAGTAGAGCATATCAAGTGTATATTCCTGCGCAATATGATGCTTCAAAACCAGCTGCATTCATGATTTTTCAAGATGGTCATGCGTATGCAAATAAAAATGGGGAATTTAAAATTCCTATTGTTTTTGATAATTTAATTCATCAAGGAAAAATGCCTGTAACTATTGGTTTATTTATAAATCCTGGACATGATAAGAGTATAGGTGATATTGATAGTCCATGGCGTAGTAGTAACAGAAGCGTTGAATATGATAGTATGAATGATGATTACGGACGTTTTTTAATTGAAGAAATGATTCCAGAATTAAAGAAAACTTATAATATTTCTGATGACCCAAAAATGCGTGCTATTGGAGGTTTATCTTCTGGTGGGATTTGTGCGTTTTCAGCGGCTTGGTTTCATCCAGAAGTATTTCATAAAGTATTAAGTCATTTTGGGAGTTTTGCCGATATACGTGGTGGACATAATTATCCTCCAATGATAAGAAAAGCAGATAAAAAAGATATTAAAGTGTTTCTACAAGACGGAAAAAATGATTTAGATAATCAATTCGGAAATTGGTGGTTGGCTAATCTTCAAATGGAAAAAGCTTTAAAGTTTAAAGATTATAATTATATGTTTGTTTCAGGTGATGGTGGACATGATGGGAAACAAGGCGGAACTATTTTACCCGAAACTTTAGAATGGTTGTGGAGTGATGTTGTGAAAAATGAAAAAGTAACTTCTGGAGTTTATAAATATGAAGCTGATAAGCTATTAATAAATGGAGAAACAACACATTTTCAAAAAATGGAGTTTTCTTCAATTTCAATAAACCCTAATGATTCTATTCACAATTTTAACTATGATATTAAAGAACAAATTTTTATTGTAAAAGAAGGCGAAATAGAAGTAACTATCGGAGAAGAAACTAAAACTATTGGTCCTAATAGTGTTGCTTTTGTATTGCCAAAAGATAGAATTCATATTAAAAATTCATCTGAAAACTCAGCATTAGTCTATCATATGTTATATAGCGCCAAAGAAAAGTTAGATTTAAAAAGAGGAAAAGATAACGCAGGATCTTTTATTATTGATTTTGATGAATTAGAGTTTAATGAGCACGATAGAGGAGGCATTAGAAACTATTTCCACACCAAAACAGCTACTGTTGGGTATTATGAGATGCACGTTACCAATTTAAATGCAGGTATTAAAAGCCATGAGCCACATACACATCATGCAGCAGAAATTGTACTTATGATTAAAGGGAATACACAAATGGAAATTGGTGAAAAAATATATAAAGGACAAACAGGGGATATTTACTTTTTAGCATCAGATGTCCCACATGCCATAGAAAATATAGGAAACGAACAATGTATGTACTTTGCTTTTCAGTGGGATTAAGACATAAAAAAGGCTTTAGAGTTTTCTAAAGCCTTTTTTCTATAAAATTATATTAAATAAGCCAACCTTTGGAAATAGTTTTTTTAGAAAACCAAACTAAGAATATGGAAAATACAATAATGCTAATAGTCATAAATATGTTATCGGCATGACCTTGAATTAAAATGTATCCCATTTGAATAATAACAGCAATTAGGGATAATACAAATAAATAATAAGCCCATTTCTTTCTTAGTAAAAGCCCTAAACTTCCTATAGTTGCAGCAAAAACTGCAACAGCAAAAGCTCCAGTTAACCACGCAGGAAAATTAGAAATAGTTTCAAATTGTTCGTCTGTTAAGGCTGAACGCCAGCTTTCAGTTTGATAAGCTTGTGCTAGGTATTGTAATACTCCCATGGCATTCCACAAAAGTGCAATAACACTAATAATCCAAAACCAAATAGGTGGTTTGTTAGTTGTGTTTTCAGTCATAATATTTAGTTTTTAGTTAGTAAATAATAATACAATTTATAAATTTTTTGTTAGAAATTAATAATTGCCTTACTTTCCGAGCTATTTAAAAGCATTCATGAAAAAATACTTTTACGTTATAAATATTCAATATTTAGGTTACAGATTTCACGGTTGGCAAAAACAACCCGATGTAAAAACACTGCACTTAATGGTTGATAGAACACTAAATTTTATTCTAGATGGTAAACCTTTTAAAAGTTTAAGTTCAGGTAGAACAGACGCTATGGTTTCTGCTGAAAATGCAGCTTTTGAATTATTTTTAAGAGAACCTATTGATGATTTAGAGGCTTTTTTGGAGTTATTCAATTACAACTTACCGCAAGACATTCGAGCATTGAATATTAGAGAAGTTGATTCTAAATTCAACATTATTAATCATTCAAAAATTAAAGAGTATTTATATTTGTTTACTTACGGTGAAAAATGCCATCCGTTTTGTGCGCCAATAATGACAACCATTTTAGATGATTTAGATATTGAACTCATGAAAAAAGGTGCTAAACTGTTTGAAGGGAAGCATTATTATAAATCTTATTGTTATAAACCAACTAATAATGGGCAATATAATCGTGAAATTTTAACCTGCGAATTGGTTGAAAACACATTATATGAAGCTAGTTACTTTCCAGAAAAATCATATATATTACGAGTTAAAGGTAAGGGGTTTATGCGTAATCAAATTCGGTTAATGATGGGAACATTAATTGATTTAGGAAAAGGAAAACTCGCTATAAAAACTATAGAAGAAAGCCTGTTACCACAAAGCAACATTAAAATGGATTATATAGCTCCAGCATCAGGTTTAATTCTAAAAAACATAGAATTTTTATAAATCAGTTTACACAACATCTTCATAATTTTTTTAACAAATAACATTCTATTTAACATAATTTAAGTTAAATAAAAGTTAATAGGGTTAAAGGCTGTTAAATTGCTTGACATTTTTTATTTACACCATAGTTTATATAGTGTTGAACATTAAAACAGAAAAATATTATGAGTTATTTGAACATGAAAGATGAAGAATTATTAACTGTTGTAGTAGAGCTAAATATTCTTTTAGCAGATTATCATATCTATTATCAAAAATTAAGAAGTAACCATTGGAATATCCTTGGTAAAAACTTTTTTGATTTGCATGTAAAGTTTGAAGAGCTTTACAACGATGCCAGAGTTAAGATAGATGAAATTGCAGAACGTATATTAACACTTCGTTATCACCCAATGAGTAAGTTTAGTGATTATTTAAAAGTGTCATCAATATCAGAAGCTGAGCCTTTAAAATCTGATACCGAAATGGTTAATGAAATTATTAAAGATCATAAACTTATTTTAAAACAAATGTCTAAAGTGGTTGAAAAGGCTGAACGTATTAATGACGAAGGTACAATAGACTTAATTGGTGCTTATATTAGAGAGTTAGAAAAATCTAGTTGGATGTTAAGCGCTTGGAATAAAAACACCAAAGACAATCTTAAAACAAGCGTAGTAGAAGTGAGTTAGTTTTTCATTTTTAGAACAAGACAATTTATTAACTAAAAAAAACCAGAAAAATGAAAGAACAATTAACAGAGGCTTACGGAAATTTAATAGAAAAGCTTCAAGGATGGTTTAATACCATTATAGAAAATATACCAAATTTAATATTAGCAATAATCGTATTGGTTGCAGCTTATTTCACTGCAAAATATGTAAACAAAATTGTAAACAAATTAGTGTCTAAAAGAGTGAGTCAAGCTTCAATAAGTAATATGATTGCTCGTATATCTGCAGTAGTTGTAGTATTAGCAGGGTTGTTTTTGGCTTTAGGAATTCTAAATTTAAGCAAAACATTAACCTCATTATTAGCTGGTGCTGGTGTAGCTGGTTTAGCAATAGGTTTAGCTTTACAAGGCACTTTATCTAATACATTTGCAGGTGTTGTGTTATCATTTCGTAAAAAAATTCAAATAGGAAATTGGGTAGAAACCAATGGATTTTCAGGAGAAGTTATTGATATAAACCTTAAAGACTTCACATTAAGAGAGGCTGATAACAATATGGTAGTTATACCTAACAAGCTTATTTTAGAAAACCCACTTAAAAATTATTCATTAACTACTAAAATGCGTGTTTTTCTTGAATGTGGAGTAGGGTATGAATCCGATTTAGAAAAAGTAGAACAGCTTACTAAAGAAACCATAGCAAAAACTTTTGATCAAGTTGAAAGTTCTAATGATGTAGAATTCTATTATACTGAATTTGGAGATAGTTCTATTAATTATTTATGTAGATTTTGGATTGATGCCGAAAGCATGTTGGAAAAACTTAAAGCTAAAACCAAAGCCATCATTGAGATTAAAAAAGCTTACGATAAAGAAGGTATTAATATTCCGTTCCCAATACGAACCTTACAATTCGATAATAAGCTATCACTAAATACTTCAAAATTAAATAAGCAATTTTCAGATAACTGATTTTTGATTAAAATTCATGTTAATTCTCTTAACAAGTTAACTTCAAACTCTTAAAACTTTATTAATTCTAGTGCCTTATTTGTATTTGAGCACGGATTGAAATGATATGAGTCAGTACGAGGAATACACTTGCTATAATTTAGCAGTATCAAATAAAAAGTTAAACACTAAAATTTAAAATCATGAAAAAATCAATATTAACATTACTATTATTATTTACAATATCTATAGCATTCACGGGGTGTAGAGAAGAAAAGAAAACTCCGGAAGAAAAAATTGAAGCAGCAATTGATGAAGTTAAAAAAGAAGCAAAGGAAAACTCTGAAGAATTAGCTGACGATGTAGAAGACGCTATTGAAGATGTTGAAGATGAAATTAAAGAAGCAAAAGAAGAAGCTAAAAAAGACAAATAAAAACGTCTTACTTATAAATCAAAATGAATATTAACTTTAAAATTATTAAAAAAATGAAAAATATAATTTATGTATTTGCAATGCTAATTTTTAGTACGGCAATGACTCAAGAAAAGCCAACAGAAGTAAAAGAAGAAACTAAAGTAAAAACCATTAAATATAAAGATGGAGACGAAACAGCTGAGAAAAAAGTAAAAGTTGTAACTCGTGAAACAGCAAACGTAAAGTTAGATAAAAATGATGCAACAAAAGTAAATCAAGATAGAGTAGCAGCAACTACCAAAGTTGAGAAAATGCTAATGATTGATGACGATGCAGATTCTGATTATGATACTTTAAGTAAAGTAACTTATTTCATGTATGGAGACAACAATTATATGTTTACTCCAAACAGTAGAGGTTTTGATATAGCTTTTGATAAAGACAAAGAAAAATTCGTAAATGTGGGTAGAGCATTAACTACAGGAGCTAAAGGCAACTATATAATTAGTGGAGAAGCTTACAATGGTATTGGATATTTTAATACAGATGGTAATTTTGTAATTGAATATTATAATAATGATACTGATACTATTGAAGTTAAAGTTTACGAAAGAAATAAAACAAATATTTAATATTTACTAACTCAAGAATAAAAGTCCCGCTTAAGTCGGGACTTTTTGTATTTTTAAACAAAAATCGAGTCAATGAATCCAACCGTACCAAAATCTGTTTTTACATTTTTTAATAAATTAGAAAAAAATAATAATCGTGATTGGTTTAACGAGCATAAACCAGAATTTAAAGCTATAGAAGGCGAAGTAAAACTATTCTATAACAAAGTTCTTGAAGATTTAAACAAGCATGACGATATAGATAAGCTTAAAATATTCAGAATTTATAGAGATGTACGTTTTTCAAAAAACAAATTGCCTTACAAAACACATTTTGGTGGTTCGTTTCATCGTACAAAACCAAAGTTAAGAGGTGGCTATTATTTACATATTCAACCCAATAATGAAAGTTTTTTAGCTACAGGCTTCTGGGAACCTGCTCCTGCCGATTTATTACGTATTCGCAAAGAATTTGAAATGGATGATGAAGAAATTAGAGACATATTAGCTAATAAAAATTTCAATTCAATTTGGGGAAACTCTTTTGTAGGAGATGAAGTTAAAACTGCACCAAAAGGCTTTAGTAAAGACCATAAAGCTATAGATTTAATAAAAAAGAAACAATATATTTTTACTAAAAAGTATACTGATGCAGAAGTTTTAAATGCAAATTTTATAAATGAAATTGATAGAGCTTTTAAAGCTGTTAGACCATATTTTGATTATATGAGTGATGTATTGACTACCGATTTAAATGGTGTTTCTTTGGTATAGCTAAACCGCAGCTAACAATTCAGGTTTTTCAAAAAGTTGAATATTGCTTAGCAAACGTTCCTTAACAATATTCATCATGCGTTTATTTAAAGCCGATGAGTTTTTAATGTAGAGCAAATATTCCTCAACTGTAAACTGGCCAATAATCATACCTTTTAAAGAGTTTCTGAATTTCATATCTTTTTGAATAGCGTTTTCAATATAATCTGTTCGCTTTTCTAACGATAAATCATAAAAAACAGATTTGTGTTTTGCTATATAATTTCTAAAAACTTCTACTAATAAATCGTTTTGTAACTTAATAATGGGGCGCAAAACTAAATTTTGAAAACGTTCATCGCTACTCATGTTGTCATGTATTGTAGCTGTTGAAATTTCAGGACGAATACTTTTTAAATTAAAGTCTCTTGTGTTCATGGTTAGGAGTTTTGAATAAAAATATAGATTATAAACCCTCATAAAAATCATTCAAACTATAATTATTAACGACCTTATTAACAATAAAGATTTTTTATCTTTAAATTTTAAAATGAACGTATGAAATTCGGATCTGTAGATAACCCAGAAAATATTGATTTTACTTTACCAAAAGACCATCCTGATACTAAAAGAGTTCTTAATAAAGTTAAGGATGACAATATCCCTGAGATATACGTTGGATGCGCAAAATGGAATAGGGCAGACCTAAAAGGATTTTACCCAAGAGGTACAAAAGACGAGTTGGTATATTATTCGTCACAATTTAATTCTATAGAACTTAATGCAACGTTTTATAGAATTTTTCCAGCGGATCAATTTTCAACGTGGTATAAAAAAACGCCTGATGGATTTAAGTTTTTTCCTAAACTAAATCAAGAAATAAGTCATTGGAAACGATTAAACGAAACTAAAGATGTGGTTGAAAATTACTTGTACAACGCATCAAATTTAAAAGAAAAATTAGGCACCATTTTTTTGCAGATGCATAATAATTTTGCTCCAAAAGACTTTGATAGAGTTGTAAATTTTGTTGAAGAATGGCCCAAAGAAATACCGTTAGCTATTGAATTTAGACACACAGATTGGTATAACGATAAAGCCATTGCAGAAGATTTGTATCAACTTTTAGAAACAAACAACATATCTAATGTTATTGTTGATACTGCGGGAAGACGCGATTTAATGCATATGCGTTTAACTAATGCTACAGCTTTTGTAAGATATGTTGGTGCAAACCATGCAAGCGATTATTCGCGTTTGGATGATTGGGTAGAGTGCTTAAAACTCTGGAAAGAGCAAGGAATAAAAGAAATAGATTTTTTTATACATCAAAATATAGAGAAAGAATCTCCTTTGCTTTCTGCTTACTTTATAAAGAAAATAAATTCAGAGTTTGGGTATTCACTTAAAATTCCAAATGAAGACGATCAACAACAACTTTTTTAATTGAAAAATATATGAGATTTCATACCAGAAAATGGATTAAACCAGAAGATTTAAATGCTAACGGAACACTGTTTGGAGGTCGTTTACTTGAATGGATAGACGAGGAAGCAGCGCTTTATACTATCATACAATTAGAGAACCAAAAGGTGGTTACTAAATACATGAGTGAAATAGATTTTAAAGCATCAGCAAGACAAGGAGATATTATAGAAATAGGTATTGAAGTTGTTAAATTTGGTAAAGCTTCTTTAACTTTAAGTTGTGAGGTTAGAAATAAAATGACACGTGAAACTATTATAACCATTTCTAATATTGTTATGGTAAATTTAGGTCCAGATGGAAAAGCATTACCACATGGAAAAACAGAAGTGGAATTTGTTGCCGATAGGTTAGACTAAATAAGTTTCTTGTTGTTTTTAAAATTGTAAGCAATATTGAGTAATTATTGAATTAAATTCAATTAATAACACTTCTATTAGATATTTTATAAAAATTCTTCAATAGAGCATCTTAAGGTTTTAAATAGCTTTAAAAAAATACCTTTTTTTATAAATTTGCTTTTCTACAGCTAATTTTACGACCTTTTATTGCGTAGAAATTAGTTTATAATATAAATTTTAACATTTTTATGAGTAATACATTATTTGACAAAGTATGGGATTCGCATGTTGTAAGAAAGATTGATGGCGGACCAGATGTGTTTTTTATAGACCGTCATTTTATACATGAAGTAACTAGTCCTGTTGCATTTTTAGGATTAAAAAATAGAGGTTTAAAAGTATTATATCCAGAGCGTACATTTGCTACTGCCGATCATAATACACCAACAATAAACCAGCATTTACCGGTAGAAGATCCGTTATCTGCTAATCAATTAAAAGCTTTAGAAAACAATGCTAATGAGTATGGTATTAGTCACTGGGGCTTAGGTCACAAAAAGAATGGTATTGTGCACGTTGTTGGACCTGAAAACGGAATTACGTTCCCTGGAGCAACCATAGTTTGTGGAGATTCACATACATCAACACACGGAGCTTTTGGTGCCATTGCTTTTGGTATTGGAACATCAGAGGTAGAAATGGTGCTATCTACGCAATGTATTATGCAGCCTAAACCTAAAAAAATGCGTATCAATATCAACGGAACGCTTGGTAAGGCTGTAACTCCAAAAGATGTTGCGCTTTTTATTATTTCAAAATTAACAACTTCTGGAGCAACAGGTTATTTTGTTGAATATGCAGGTGATGTTTTTGAAAACATGACTATGGAAGGCCGTATGACCGTTTGTAACCTATCTATTGAAATGGGTGCACGTGGTGGTATGATTGCTCCAGACGAAACTACTTTTGCTTACTTAAAAGACAAACCATTATCTCTTAAAGGTGAAGCTTGGGATAAAGCCGTTGCACATTGGAGAACTTTAAAAACTGATGAAGGTGCTACATTTGATAAAGAATTAACTTTTTCTGCTGCTGAAATTGAGCCTATGATTACATACGGAACAAATCCGGGGATGGGTATTGGTATTTCTAAGCATATTCCAAATGCTGAAGCTGTTGAAGGTGGTGTTGCTACCTACAAAAAGTCTTTAGATTATATGGGTTATGGAGAAAATGATTCTATGATTGGAAAACAGGTAGATTATGTATTTTTAGGAAGTTGTACCAACGGTAGAATTGAAGATTTTAGAGCGTTTGCGTCAATTATTAAAGGTAAGAAAAAAGCAGACCATGTTACAGCTTGGTTAGTTCCTGGTTCGCATGAGGTTGAAGATAAAATTAAAGAAGAAGGTATTTTAGATATTATTACCGAAGCTGGATTTACGTTAAGACAACCTGGTTGTTCTGCATGTTTGGCTATGAATGATGATAAAATTCCTGCTGGAAAATATGCAGTAAGTACCTCAAACAGAAACTTTGAAGGACGCCAAGGTCCAGGTTCTAGAACTATGCTTGCTAGTCCGTTAGTGGCTGCCGCTGCTGCAGTAACAGGTGTAGTAACAGACCCAAGAGAATTATTATAATCATTGAATTTTATAAACAAATCAACGATTAAACAAAAAACAACATATAATGGCTTACGATAAATTCAATATATTAACAAGTACTGCGGTTCCATTACCGTTAGAAAATGTAGATACCGATCAAATTATACCAGCACGTTTCTTAAAAGCTACAGAGCGTAAAGGTTTTGGAGATAACTTATTTAGAGATTGGAGGTATAATAATGATAATACCCCAAAAGAAAGTTTTGTATTAAACAATCCTATTTACTCTGGTAAAATATTGGTTGGTGGTAAAAACTTTGGTTCTGGTTCTTCAAGAGAGCACGCTGCATGGGCGGTTTATGATTACGGATTCCGTTGTGTAGTATCTAGTTTCTTTGCAGATATTTTTAGAAACAACTGTTTAAATGTTGGTGTATTGCCTGTACAGGTAAGTCCGGAATTTTCAGAACAAATCTTTGAAGAAATTTACAAAGATCCTAACACTGAGATTGAAGTAAATCTTCAGGAACAAACTATAACAATCAAATCAACTGGTGCTCAAGAATCTTTTGAGATAAATAGTTACAAGAAAGATAATATGCTAAATGGTTTTGATGATATTGATTATCTTCAAAGCATGAAAGGTGAAATTGAATCTTTTGCAAATGATTTGATGCTATAATGGCACTAAGAAGAATAGAAATAATGGATACGACATTACGCGACGGTGAACAAACCTCGGGTGTGTCGTTTTCTGCTTCTGAAAAATTAACCATTGCCAAACTTTTATTAGAAGAATTAAAAGTTGACCGCATAGAAATAGCCTCTGCAAGAGTTTCTGAAGGTGAGTTTCAAGCGGTAAAAGATATTACTGAGTGGGCTAAAGAAAATGATTATTTAAACAAAGTAGAAGTATTAACTTTTGTAGATAAAGGGGTGTCCATCGATTGGATGATTGAAGCCGGAGCAAAGGTTCAAAATCTACTCACTAAAGGTTCATTAAACCATTTAACTCATCAGCTTAAAAAAACTCCAAATCAACACTTTAAAGAAATTTCAGAAAACATTTATTTAGCACAAGAAAAAGGTATAATAACCAATGTGTATTTAGAAGATTGGAGTAACGGTATGCGTAACTCTAAAGACTACGTTTTTGAATATTTAGAGTTCTTATCAACGCAACCCGTTAAACGCATTATGCTTCCGGATACTTTAGGGGTTTTAACACCTAAAGAATCATACGAATTTGTAAAAGAAATAAAAGAATTGTACCCAAATTTACATTTCGATTTCCATGCACATAACGATTATGATTTGGGTGTTTCTAATGCCATTGAGGGTGTTAGGGCAGGAGCAAATGGTTTGCATCTAACTATCAATGGTATGGGAGAGCGTGCAGGTAATGCACCAATGGCAAGTACTATTGCTGTGATTAACGATTTTATGCCAGATGTTGAAACCGGAGTAAACGAAAAAGTGCTATATACTGTAAGTAAGTTGGTTGAAAACTTTTCTGGAGTTATGATACCTTCAAACAAACCTGTAATTGGCGCTAATGTATTTACCCAAACTGCTGGTATTCATGCAGATGGTGACAATAAAAAGAATTTATATTTTTCTGATTTGTTACCAGAACGTTTTGGTAGAAAACGCCAATATGCTTTAGGAAAAGCTTCAGGGAAAGCTAATATTCAAAAGAATTTACATGAGTTAGGTCTTCAACTTAATGATGAGGATTTAAGAAAAGTTACCCAGCGTATTATTGAACTTGGCGATAAAAAGCAAGTGGTTACCAAAGAAGACTTGCCTTATATTATTTCAGATGTTTTAGATAGAACTTATGAAGAAAAAGTAAAGGTTAACTCTTATGTTCTAACACATTCTAAGGGTTTAAAACCATCTACAACGGTTTCAATCACTATAGAAAATGAAACTTTTGAAGAAAACGCGCAAGGTGACGGACAATTTGATGCGTTTATGAATGCCATCAAAAATGTTTTCAAAAGAAAAAAAATGGTGTTACCAGATTTAATAGATTATGCTGTAAGAATCCCACCAGGAAGTCATTCTGATGCATTATGTGAAACCATTATTACCTGGAAAAACCGTGAAAAAGAATTTAAAACACGTGGTTTAGATTCCGATCAAACGGTTTCGGCTATTAAAGCCACAGAAAAAATGCTAAATATTATTACTAATTAAGATTTTTAAATATACATATGAAATTTAATATTGCCCTTTTAGCCGGAGACGGTATAGGACCAGAAGTTATAGAACAAGCAGTAAAAGTAAGTGATGCTGTTGCTAAAAAATTCGGACATGAAATTACTTGGAAACCAGCTTTAACAGGTGCTGCTGCTATTGACGCTGTAGGAGAACCGTATCCTGACGAAACACACAATGTTTGTGTAGCTTCTGATGCTGTGTTATTTGGTGCTATTGGGCATCCACGTTTTGATAATGACCCTTCTGCAAAAGTTCGTCCGGAGCAAGGTTTATTAAAAATGCGTAAAAAGTTAGGCTTGTTCGCCAATGTGCGTCCAACCTTTACATTTCCTTCATTAATAGATAAATCACCTCTTAAAAAAGAACGTATTGAAGGTACCGATTTAGTGTTTCTACGTGAATTAACCGGTGGTATTTACTTTGGAGAAAAGGGTAGAAGAGATGAAGGTGAAACAGCATACGATAACTGCGTATATACTAGAGCAGAAGTACAACGTTTGGCAAAAAAAGGTTTTGAATTAGCTATGACACGTTCTAAAAAATTGTGTTGTGTAGATAAAGCTAATGTTTTAGAAACTTCTCGTTTATGGCGTGAAACAGTTCAGGCTATGGAAAAAGATTATCCAGAAGTAGAAGTAAGCTATGAGTTTGTTGATGCAGTAGCAATGCGTTTAGTACAATGGCCAAATAGTTATGATGTTTTAATTACAGAAAACTTATTTGGAGATATTTTAACTGATGAAGCTTCAGTAATTTCTGGGTCTATGGGATTAATGCCATCAGCATCTATGGGAAGTGATATTGCTTTATTTGAACCAATTCATGGGTCTTATCCACAAGCTACCGGAAAAAATATAGCAAACCCATTAGCAACAGTGCTTTCTGCAGCTATGATGTTTGAAACAGCATTTAATTTACCAGAAGAAGGTAAAGCAATTAGAGAGGTTGTAAACAAATCATTAGCTGAAGGTATTGTAACCGAAGATTTAGCTAACGGAGGTAAATCATACGGAACAAAAGAAGTAGGAGACTGGTTAGCAGCAAATATTTAAAGAACAACGATTTAATAATTTATATTTAAAAGGATTCATTAATTTAGAAATGAGTCCTTTTTTCATTATAAATGATAGATAAATTATTAAGCATTAGTAAAAAATACCTTGTTTTAGGGTTATTAATTGTATTTCCTTTTATTACGTTATCTCAAACAAGTATTAAAGGTAACGCGCTTACAGCATTAATTGCTGTTCCTAATTTTGGTGCAGAATTTACCATAGGAGAAAAAACAACCTTTCAAGTAGATGCCGCAGCCTCATTTTGGACAATTGATGGTGTGCCCATGAAATTTATTTTACTTTTTCCTGAGTTTAGATATTATACAAAAGAAAGTGGTTATGGCTTTTTTTTTGGAGCTCATATAGGAGGTGGTAAATATAAATTACAAAAACCACAATATTTTGATACCGATTATTACCAAGATGGATACAGTCTATTTTATGGTATGACTATTGGCTATCAGTTTATATTAAATGAACGATTAAATCTAGAATTATTTCTAGGAGGAGGGAGCCAGCAAGCGTACTATAAAGGCTACTCATTAGAAACAGGTGAACGAGAAGATGGTGCTACAAACTACAATAAAAGTGGTGAGTTTTTACCTTACAGAGGAGGCTTGATGCTTGTTTATAAACTCAAGTAAAATCTTTTATGATAGGTCTGAGGCCAATTAGGATTTAAAACTAGAACTACTTGGTAATTCGAACACTTCAAGGTTAAAATAAGGTAATGAAGCAATTAGGTGGTCGAAAATATCTGCTATAATATATTCATAATTTTCCCAACGTTTATCTTTACTAAAGGCATATAATTCAATAGGAATACCTTGTGAAGTAGGTTCTAATTGACGCACCATAATGGTCATTTCTTTATTTATGGCAGAATTGTTTTTTAAGTATGTATCAACATATTTTCTAAAAATACCAATATTAGTAAGGTTTCTACCATTTAATAAAAGCGATTTATCAATATCATGGTTTTGATTATAAGTTGATATATCAGTTTGTCTTTTATTTAGGTATGATGTTAAAAGCTGAATTTTCTTGAGATTTTCAATATCTGAATCAGATAGATATTTAACACTTTCTAACTTTATATTTAAGGCTCTTTTTATTCGTCTACCGTTAGAACTCGTCATACCACGCCAGTTTTTAAACGAATCAGAAATTAGAGCGTAAGTAGGGATTGTGGTAATGGTTTTATCAAAATTTTGAACCTTTACCGTAGCTAAAGTAATTTCTATAACATCGCCATCGGCACCATATTTCTCAAAAGTTATCCAATCTCCAATACGCACCATATCGTTTATAGATACTTGAATACTAGCTACAAAACCTAAAATGGTGTCTTTAAAAACTAAAATAAGTACAGCCGAAATAGCACCAAGACCTGTTACAAATTTTAAGAACGGAATGCCAGTAATAATAGCAATTGCCGACATGAAACCTGCAACCCAGGCAAATATCATAAATACCTGTATGTAACTATCTATAGGTTTGTCTTTTAAACGCGGTAGCGTTTTAAAGTAATCTTTTAGAGTATTTAACAGACTTCTTACAATCCAAAGTGTTAGAATAATAGCAAACACCTGTAACCCTTTTTCAACAACATTTTCAAAGGCAGGAAAATCAAAAAAAACGGTAGGAAAAAATTCTAAAGTTATCAGTAAGGGAATGATATGCGCTACATTCCTTGGTACTTTATTGGAAATTAAGAAATCGTCAAAATTGGTTTTAGATCTAATAGCAAATTGAACAAACGCATTAATGAGTAATTTTCTAATAATAAAATCAACAATAAAAACTAAAACTATAAGAGCTACCAATAGCAATAGCATGTTTAAATACTTAGCCGTTGCCTCTGAAAACCCAGTAGATAAGAAATAATCATACAGTAAATGTTGAATTTTATCCATTTATTTTACTGCGTTTTTTAAATACTTTTTATCAATATAAAAGGTTCCAAATGGAATTATAGAAGCTAAAAGCACTTGCTTAAATTGTTTGTTGTTCCAGTTAAGGTCTTTTCTTAACATAAATGCCATAACTATGTAAAGCATAAACAAAATACCATGAGGCATTCCTAAGAGTTTAACATATGAAGGATCACCTGCTAGATATTTAATAGGAGTAGCTATAAACAGTAATAAAATATAAGAAACACCCTCTAAAAGAGCGACAATTCTGAATATATTTAAGAATGTAAACATAAATGATAATTTACATGCAAAAATAATGATAAGCGATAGGAATAAAAAGAATTATGAAGTGTTATATAACTTAAATCTGAATGATTTTAGTTTAATTTAATATTAATAACACCATTTGCTCCACGAACTCCGTAAAACGATGTATCTGAAGCATCTTTATAAACTTGAATAGATTTTATATCGGCAACAGAAATAACGTTTGAAAGACTTCTAAAATCACCATTATATGGGATTCCGTTGATTAAAAATAGAGGTTCTGAACTGTTTACTATTGAATTTCCTCCTGAGCGAACAAGAACTATAGAATCTGGACCAGAGCCTTTAACAACTACACCAGCGATACGACGTAAATAATCGGCTAAAGAAACTTCTGCATTAGTAACCATAACTTCATTTGCTGGTTGTCTAGCAGTATGTAAAACTAAATCGTCTGTTTTTTGAGATTTACAGCTAAAAAAGGCAATACAACTGAAAAGTAATATTAAAATTATATTTTTCATACTGTTTTTATATTTACAATAAATATAAAAAATATATTCTAAGTATTTTATTTAGAGTACATTAAAAATAATAATACCATAAATAGCAAAGCGTAATAATCTTAAAGAGCCGTAAGCCATAACATTTTTAAACGGAAATTCAATAAGACCAGCTGCAATACAAGATATAGAAAAGGGTAGTGGCAATAAAGCACCAACAACTATTAAAAAACCACCCCATTTTTTAGAGTTTTTAAGCTGTTTTTCCATTTTTACCTCTAAGTAGTTATGTACCGAAGGTATTTTGGTAATAGTGCGTCCCATCCAATATGCTAAAAGTCCGCCACCATAAGATAAAAAGGCTAAAAGCCCCAAATAAAACCACGGACTATACATTTTTCCTGCCCAGGCAATAAAAATTTCTGGTGGAACAAGACCTAAAAGTGTTTCTGAAACAAAAAAGAAACTCAATACACCATAAGCTGGTAAGATTTCGGTAAGTTGAGTTAAGGCTTTATTAATATCAAAAAAATGATTTATTATGTAAACCGCAGCAACAATAGCAATAACATATGGTAATGCTTTAACTATAGCATTCCAAACAAACTTATAAAAGCCAGTATAGTTATAGTATTGATGTAATAATTGCAGACGAGATTTTTCTGCTTTAGATTTAGGTTTCATTATGTTATAGCAATTTAAGGCTCGCAAATATAATTGTTTGTTTTTAATATTAATAACAGTCTATTATATTTAAACATTATTTAACACAAAGGGAAGTATAGTATTTAATGGTTAAAAACCCTATTTTACATAATATAAATTATAGTACAAATATATTGTATGAGTAAAATGGCGAATACAGCGTATTTAATATAATTGTAGATATAGTGCCTTTAGGTCTATATCGTCAACAATTATGTTACAGCCTTTTACGACCTCTAGTTTATTTTAAAATGTAATTGAAATTTTAGCGTATTTGAATAATTATGCAACAAAATTTATTTTAAGAGATTCTCGTGGCATTACGTTAAGAGATTTAATTATATGAAATCGAGTTTTTACGAGATTCACGAACTTATGTAAAGTTTTAAAAAATAAGGGATTAAAATAATTATGTAAAATAGAACTATGTTTATATTTTTGTAATTAAACCAAATACAATATTAGTATCTTCTTTATTTGTGATTTGAGATTTATACAGATACGTTTTATCATTTAAAACTTCTATAATTTCAACAGAAATAAGATTACCTTCTTTGTGTTTATCTTTTTCTAAAGGCATTTTAATAGTTTCTAGTTCATATTTATGATTATCAGTCCAATTTATTTTATAAACCTGTCTACCTCCTAAACCGCCTTTTTCAATTTGACGATTCTTTCTTCTATTCATTATAGTTTCGTTGTAAGCAGGATTCTCATATTTATACTTTCCTCGATGAAAATCTTTGCATTTTAAACGTTCTTCAGCAGGTAATTCATAAGTTTTATATTTAGAATTGACGAAGTAATACACGGATTGCCAACATTCATTAGTCATTTTCATGGGATAAATCAATTTTGCATTTTTAAAATGTTCCAGACAACCTAATCTCCACCCTTCGTTTTTATAAGTACTTTTCTCTTGGTTTATCTTTATATCATATCGTTTTCCATTATCGTCTACACAGTAATCAATTACCACCACCGCTACTCTATCTACATTATCAACAAAGGTTTGAGAAAAAGAAGAAAAGAAAATACTTATAAAGGCAATAAACAGAAGATTCTTCATTATAATATTATTTGCTTAGACTAAGGTAAATTATCTTTTTTTCTTGGTAAAAAAAGAAACAAAAAAATCAAGACTACATATAATTTTAAAAATAATTGCGGAGAGTTACACTATATTTTAGACTATTTAGTGTAAAGAAAATGTACAGTGTACATTTTTAGCTAAATACGATTTGAAGGAGACTTTTAGTTAAGTGTTGTATCCAAAAACAATCATCCACTGGATAATTGCATTTGTATAGCCTAAAATATGCACGCTCATTACTCCTATTTTTTTAACCAAAATTTTATGAGGTCGTCACAAATTTTAAGATAAAAACAATATTCCTTGACGATTTATATGTCGTGCTAATTTTGATTGAATTTCAGATAATAATTGTTGTCTAGCTCTAAATAAAGGCTTAATGTGCTTGATGTTATGTGTATTAGTAGATGTAAAAAAGTACCTAAAATTTAATATTAGAATATACTTTTCTCCTTTTAAATCAAAAATTGGAGAAATAAAAATAGCTTCTGATTTATCATCAATATAGTCTAGATAATCAGATTTAATCAACATACCTTTTACGCATCTATTATATTCGTTTTTACCTTGTACATAATCACATAATGGTGTAACTGTACAATAAATTTTCTTCCATTCTTTCCTAATATTTCCACGAATTGCCTTAGCATTCTTATCCACGAGTTTAGAAATTTCTCGTTCTGTTTTATCCACTTTATCAATATCAGGAATTATATTTTGTATGTGATTTCTATCTATAGAATTATTTAATAAATCTTTAAAAATAGCTTCCGTTTTAAGATTAATATCTTCAATTATTGCTCCTGAATATTCTATAGGATCAGTTGCTCCATTTAATAATAGTTTACTATTTATTGAATAAATATTATCAGAAAGAATATTTCCACTAATTTGCAATTCTTGTGGCTTTTCAATCGCGGTAGTATTAATAGTATGCTCAATAGTATCATTTAGGACAATGTTTAGAGCATTAAAACTACTTTTGAGTTTATTTTCTGCGATTTGGCTTTTGTAGGTTTTTCCAGAATAGCTACTTCCTAATTTATTCATTATAAAATTAGCATTGTCAGTCCAATCTTTAAATTCATGGTATGAACTAAAAACCTCTTGTAAAGTCAAATCCGTTGATTGGTGTATTTGATTTTCCCATTGTAATAGATAACTGTGAACAGGATCATCATTTATTAAATTTGTTACTTTTCCAAAAAGACTTTCTAGGTTTTCTTCAGAATCTTCAGTTTCTGTACCATCATAATTAAAAAAATCTGATTTATTAGCAGAAGTAAAACCAATAGGTTTTCTGTCATCTAAATCATTATCAAAAATATCTTTTATTAAGCTATCGTATTCATTGTCATTTCTACTCCAATAAACTATAACATATGGGAAATTTTTTGAAGAAATAACTCTCTTTAGTACAGGAACTAGTTTTGCTTTCAAAACTTTATCCTGATGTGTAGCATCATCTATTAAGTTTATATCTAGGAATAGAACCCTAATATCATTATAATTTTCACCATCAACGGGCAAATATTTTGGATCACCAGAAAAATATGTGTGAGGTTTTTGATTTTTTGATAAAATATTTATTAAAGGTTGTGCTTGGTTAATTTTGTCATCAATTATAGCAATTCTTCCATTTATTGGTATACTCATATTTTTATTTTTTAAATGAAAGTATTACTGTTGCTCCATCCTTATATTCTTCTGGAATTTCAAAATCATATTCTTCTGGAAATAATAATTTACCATTTTGTGCTTCCATTATTTCACTTGCAATATGTAACCCTAATCCCATACCTCCAGACTTTGCAGAAACAAATGGTTCTGTTATATCATCAGTTGGTATTAAAAATCCAGTTCCATTATCCGATACTATTAGATTGATTAATTTATCACTTTCTTGGAGGTTAATATAGATTCTCTTTTTAAAATCAATATTGTCTTCAATTGATTTAATATATTTTTGTTGTAACCAATAAATAGAATTATCAATTAAGTTCATCAAACTTCCAATCAAGAGGTTTTTAGCAATTTTAATATTTTTACTACCATCATAATTTTTATATTCTTTAATTACTTCAATATTATGAGAGCCCAATCTATATTCTACGTTAAATAAAGCTTGTTCAATAACATCTATTATATTTTCGGTTGTCTTGCTAGATCTTCTTATTATTTCGGCATAGCCATCTATTAAAGATGATAAGTGCTTTATTAATTTTAAAACTCTGTCCGAACCTTTTTCTACCTTAAGAACTTTTGTTACTTCGTACAAAATCTTCTCTACTTCATGAACTACAACAGACATACTTAAGCCAGCACCAGCTGCTTTTAGTAAATTTTCACTAACCCTTTTAAAATCAGATTCTATTTTTACCAAATATTTTACTATTTGTGTTTTTACCTCAGAATCCTTTACTTTATCTTCTACGTATAATTTTGCTTCACCTAAAGTACTCATTAGAGGAGCTGACTTTGGTGTAGGCCCATAAATCTCTTTTAATTTTCTTTTATCAGTATACCTTAAAGTTTCTATTAAGTCTAAGGAATGAACTATTGAATTTTTAAACGCTTTATATGCATTATTTTCAACAAACCCTTCACGATTAGTTTTTTCTCTTAAATCGCTACTATCTTTTCTATCTAAATAAACAGCTCCTAATATTAAATTATTACTTACTGCTTTCGTTGGTTGTTGAAAACGTCGATAATCTAACCCAAGCCAATCATTTTCTGGCTCTCCATAATCATATACCCTCAATCCATCACGAAAAACTTTAACACCTCCGTTTGACTTCATGTAATCTTTAAATCCTTTTTTGTCAGACACACCAAGCTTTAGAATAAATGAATCTAAATCAAAAATAAAGCCTTCAAATATTACTTTACCAATATTATAATCTGACAATGAAAAAAAATCTTCTTTATTTTTCTCATTTTTAAAACGCAATTGTTTTAAGGTTTCAATTAATTTATCATCTTCATAAATATCATTTGGAAACAATTTAGTCATTGTCTCCCAAGGAGTAAAATGGTATTCAAATTTTGATATTATGCCTCCTTCAATAGTGACTTTAAAATTGAATAAAGAGTAATCTTTTACATCATCCCATTTCAATAGACCTTCAAACCAACCTGGTTTATCCAATATGTCAAAAGAAGGTTTGAACGAATCATTATTCTCAAAAGGTGATGCTAATGCAGTAATTGAGCGTTTCACTTCTCTAGCTATTCCTCTCTCCCACTTCTTCCTTAAATTACTTATGACAATATTTGTACCTGTCTCTTCTCCTTTAAAAATTTGAGGCTTTTCTCTTTCTACAATTTTGATAGGAACATCTTCTAAATATTTATATTTATCAAAATCCGCCCAATTTATTTTAACAAAAACTTCTTTGGAATTCATTGCTTTAGTAGTCATTTCTATTGTATTGCCTAATTTGTGGACACCAAATCTTCCGATTCCTTTTTCACCAATAGGTAATCTATTGTATTTGGGTGAACCTTTTAAATTTGCAATTTGTTTAGTTTTAAAATCACTTCCAGGTTCAAGCCAAACATTTTCTACAATATCGGCAGTCATACCAAATCCATCATCTTCAATAATGATTATACCCATTTCAGGATTATCTACATTTTCCATATAGATTTCGACTATATTAGAATCTGCATCATAAGAGTTTTTAACTAACTCTACCAAAGCAATGCTTTCATTTTTTATTAATTGATCTCCTAATTGAAGAAGTAATCTCGCACGAGGTTTAAAAGTAGCATCTATTTCCTTATCTAAATTTTTATCAGAACTATCAAAAAGATCAATCTGTGTATTTGAATTTTTATCATTAGGTTTTATAATAATTCCTTTGCCAACTTTAGATGGGTTTAAGTTAAAGTAGTCAAGAAATTCATCTTTGTTTTCATCTAATATAAATCCTTGATAAACCTTGTAATCTAATTTAATTAAAATGAAAAGAGAATTAAACTTAATACCTCTACCTAATCTGGTAATGCGATATTCATTTTTAGCTTTGCCATAATATATTAGCTTACTTTCTTCTTCGACTTCGTCTTCCCATTTTACCGTAACAATTTCATTCCTGTTTTCACCTCTTGGTCCATTAATCTCTGGAAACATAGAAATGACATTTTTTGGTATGTATATACCTGCTTGATGACCACCAGTTTTACCCGCATCATTAGCAGATGCAAATTTGATAAAACTCTCTTCAGAGCTATTAATTAATTCAACAATTTCTGGTATAGTTCTCATTTATATCTCGTTGATAATAACATTATCTTCGTTTATTAGCAAATCATTTGTTTCAATAAAATTAGTCATATTTTCAGCAATTGCAGTTAAAACAGGAACAGCTACTGAATTACCAAATTGCTTATAACTTTGTCCATCAGAAACAGGCTGTTGAACTTCGCCATTAAAAAATTTGTAACATTCTTCAGGAAAACCTTGAAGCATACATGCTTCTAAAGGCGTAATTCTTCTCGGAATATCACCATCTTGTTCTAATAAAATTTCAGCACCATCTTTATAATATCTTGCAGACATTGTTCTAGTAATATTTCCTGCAAAAGGTCTTCGAATCATATTAAAGCCAAAACCATTACCTTTACTTTGGTGTCTATCTCTATGTCTTTGAAGAGAATTCCACGTTCCTAAACCTAAAGTATATTTATCACCATACAATTTTCTAATTTCTTCTTCTGGAATAATAATATCACCTAATTGATAAATCCTTTGTTCTGGTGGTTCAGGAAATAAATTCTCAATCTGTTCAACTGTAATATCTAAATCATTTCTAAAACCTATAATATATATTCTTTCTCTATGTTGTGGTACCCAATGAGATGCATCAATAATTTTGAAAGCATAAGTATATCCAATCTCTGTTAAAGACTGACAAATTGTTTCAAATGTTCTCCCTTTATCATGACTCCTAAGGTTTTTTACATTCTCCAAAAGAAATGTCTCTGGTTGTTTTATTCTTAATATCTCTTTTACTTTAAAGAATTCTGTTCCTTGAGTTGGATCATCAAAACCATGTAATCTTCCTTGACTATTTTTTTTTGAAACTCCTGCCAAAGAGAAAGGTTGACAAGGAAACCCAGCAGTCAATAAATTATGATCTGGTATTTGTTCGTTAATATTTTCTATCTCATGAATATCTCCAAATGGCATTTCTCCGTGAAAAGCATTATAAGTTATTTGTGAATATTTATTCCATTCTGATGAAAAAACACAATCATTTCCATGAGCTTCAAAAGCAAATCTTATTCCACCAATTCCTGCGTATAAATCTATAAACTCCATATAACACGAATTTAATAATTTTAAGTAATGATAAAAGAAATTCTGCATATAGTTTTTAAATTTTTATGAAATGAATTCATTTCACACACATTCCATTACTCTCCTATCGTTGTTTCGTAAAAAGAGCGTTTATTCACAAGGTTAATATTGTTTTAGATGTGTTCATGAATCTCCTAAACTCGATTTCATTAACATTGTAGAAAAAATTATAGAAGAAAAAAATAAAGAAAATGCAGTAACAACTTTCGCTTTTTACCAAAGCTCAAGTTATCTCTCGACATGCTCGAGACAGGCGACACGCAGAACATTATAGTACAATATGGCATTTGTACCATATTGGTTATTTTTTTTTATAAATGCTACTGAGCAAATTATTGATTGATAGCTTTTAAATGCGCATATACTGGATGTCCTTGTACTTTCAACTCTACGTTTTTATCAAAAACCTTAATACCTTTTACTTGATTAAGTTTTCCGTCTGGAGCGAAAGCTTTAACACCATAGAATTCCCCATTTTCATTTATAGCTTTAACATTAATAATATTACCTGAACGACTAATACCTTTTATATCTAATTTTGTACCATCTTCGGTTAATGCTTTAATATCGTAAATAGTACCGTTTGTTCCAATAGCTTTAACTGGTGCATATTCGTCTGTACTTTCCATTATTTTAACTGGTAGTTCTACCCCATCAACAAATGCCTTAATATTTATAAAACTATGTTGTTTAGAATCTTGTGTTGCTTTTACATCAAATTTATTGCCTTCGGCATCAAAAGCTTTCACATCTAGATTTTTACCTTCAGCAGTTACCGCCTTAATATTCCAGATAATTCTTTTAAAATCATTTTTATATTTACTTTTCTTTTTCTGTTTTGTAGGTATTAAAAAGTCATCTTCATTAACACTTGGGTGCATTGCTTTTACATGTGCATGGATTCCTATACCTTTTAAAATCATATCTCTTTCTCCTCTATTAATTTTTATTCCTTTAATATCATTAAGTTGTCCTTCTGGTGAAATAGCTTTCACGCCATAGAAATCTCCGTTATTAGTAATAGCTTTCATAATGATAATATTTCCAAACCTTGCAACTCCTTTAACATCCAGTTTTTCTCCTTCTGCAGTTATTGCTTTAATGTAATACTTATTTCCTTCATTAGTTATAGCTGCAACAGGAACAAATTGATTGTAACTCTCTAACATTTTAACGGGTAACTTCTCACCTTCAATTATAACTTTTACATCTAAGAAGCTTGTTTGATCGGAGTCTTGAATTGCCTTTAATTCGAATGATTTGCCTGCTTCATCAAAGGCTTTAATATCTAAACTTTTTCCGTCTGGATGAATGGCTTTAACATTCCAGTAAACATCATTAACTTTTTCAATGTCTTCTGTTTCAGTTTTACTCGTTTTATTATTTGAGGAGCTATTACAGGCCGATAATAAAAATAAAAATCCAAGGATAAATAAATTATAACTGATTGATCTACTGAATGAATGGTTTGAGTTTTTCATAATTTAACTTTTGAATTATCTAAAAGTAAAAAAAGATGATACCATTTTTCATGATATTAATCATAAAAAAATGAATGTATATTGATTCCACACACATGATACTTCCGTCCTATAAGTCGTTGCATAAAAAGTCTATACTCGCACACATAATTTTAATAAATATATGCTCGAGAATGTCGTAAACTCGATTTTATTAATATTGAAGAAGAAACTTTTGAGAATATAATTTTTAAAGCTACTTAGCTTTACGCAATATTTTAACAACGCGACTGTGTGTTATTTCTAATAAATTCCATTGGTAGCCTTCAAAATCGGTGGTATTCATAAATTGAATAACAACAGCATCAATATCTTTATGGTATTCTGCCATACATTGGTAACCTGGAGCCAATCCTCCATGATTAAATTCATAAATAGACGCATAGATTTCCATTTCGTCTTTATTAAGTAACGAACCATCGTTTAAAGCTCTTAAAAAGATACCAACATCTTCTGCTGTAGCTATCATCATTCCATTATTCTCATTTTTGAAGTCCTTTTCAATGCCAACATAATAACCGCTCATAACATCGTCTAGATTTACATCATCCAGTGATCCATAAGTGTTTTTCAGCCCAAGAGGTGTTAAAATTTTGGTCTTGAAATAGTCTTGACGAGGACCTCCAGTAACTTGTTCAATGACTCTTGAAAGCAGTAAATAATTCGTATTTGAATAGCCATAATCTTTGTTAGGTTTAAAGTTTGCTGGTAAATCAAGTGCATATTCAAGTACATCTATATTCGTGTTTGGTTGATTTGCCCAAAAATCTGGATTGTCTGTAAAATTTGGAATACCGCTTCTGTGTTGTACCATCATTCGTAAGGTAATTTCATCTGCATTTTCTATTCTTCCTACGAGTTCAGGAAAGTAATCAGCTACTGTTTTATCTAATGACAATTGATTATTATGCGCTAATTTAGTGATAGCAACTGCCACGTAAAGCTTGCTTATACTTGCTATTTTGAATAACGCCTTAGGATTAGCAGGTATTTTTTGTTCTCGGTTATGATAACCAGCTGCATAGAATGCTGGTGGTTTTCCGGCTTCATCTACATATACAATAACACCATCAAAACCATAACTTAAGGTTTGATCAACTTGTTCTTGAACAGAATCTGGTAGTGGTAATATCCATGCTTTTACTAAAATCCAAGGGACGAACCATAAGGAAATGAACGTTCCCGCAAATAATACGATTCTAAAAATTTGTTTTCCTTTACTAGGCTTTGGTTTGGTATGTTTCATTATTCTGTAATACAATAATTTCTGCTACAAATATATTTAGGGTTGTAGCAAAAAGAAATTGTAAGTTACTGAATTGTAAAATAGTATGGATGAATTGATTTTAAGTTGCTAAATTCTTTTTAACCAACAAACTATCCGTTAGCGCTAATAAATTATTGATTTTTTCATGGCTATAGGCGTCGGCATGTGCTGACGAGAAATGCCCTTTGTCATTATCAAAATATTTACCAGAATCGTTTTTATATTGCTCTAATAATGCTAAATCGTAAAGTATATCTACACCTTTTTCTACAGGAGACCAATGTTGCCCGTAAGCTTCTGCCACCATTTTAGTATTTAATAAGGACCCAGGATTTACAGCAATTACCGAAATATTAGGTTCTTGTTTGGCTAAATTAAAACTCCACATGGTCAAAGCTAACTTGCTTTGTGCGTAACTATTATTCTCGGAAACTTGTTCTCTACCTAATAAAACAGCTTCTGAAACTGGTGTTTGAGCAGCAGAACTTAAATTTATAATTCTTGGTGCTTCTGCATTTTTTATAATTGGAAGTATAGCATTAGTCAGTACATAAGGCGCTAAATAGTTTACAACCAAACGAATATCTAATCCATCTTCATTTTGTGCTGTTTTGCTTTTTAAAATACCTGCATTATTGATTAACACATCAATTTTTGGAATTTCATTTTTTATCTGTTCCGCTAGTTTTGAAACTGCTTTTAAATCTGAAAAATCAGCAACTAAACCTTTAATATTTTGGTTATTTGAAGCTTCTTTTATGTCTTTGATAACTGAATTTACTTTAGCTTCACTCCTACCATGAACGTACACTGTATGACCTTCTTTTGCTAGCTTTAAAGCTGTTAATTTTCCTATTCCGTCAGTACTTCCTGTAATTATTACGGTTTTATTCATGATGTTTTAATTTTTCAGTTGAATGAAATTCTGGTAAAACGTGTTTAGCTATTTGTTCTAAAGTATGATCTATATGCATTGTATTGAAACGTAAGTTTAAAGCTAAATGATTCACTCCAATACTTCGTAAAGTATCTAAATAATTGTTTAAATGATTAATTCCTAATCTAAACCCTAATTGAATAGGTTGCGGTTTTGCGTTTGCATCTTCTAGCAAATCTAAATACATAGGTTGCATAAAAGGTTTGTTGAATTCAGATGCTTTAGCAACCAATTCTCGATACTGTTTTATGGTGTTGTTTTGGGTGTACAAATCTCTAGGATAATTCATCCAACCATCAGCATTTTGGGCGTTCCATTCTAAAGATTGCCTGCTACTTCCTGTCATTAACATAGGTATTTTATGAGCAGTTGGTTTTGGTAACATATCTATATTACCTTGTAAACTTCCGTAGTTTTTAGTTTTAAAAGTTGGGAAACCACTTTGTACATTTCTAATATAATTGAACGATTCTCGAAACAATTCACCTCTATTTTCATAATCGATTCCCATGGCTGGATATTCATCAAAACGATCTCCAGAAGCCACACCTAAAAGCAATCTACCATTAGATAATTGATCGATACTTGTAGCCGATTTTGCCACATTTACAGGATGATGTAAAGGCAATGCAATACTTGAAACACCTAATGCGATTTCTGACGTTTGACCAGCCAAAAACCCTAAATAAGTAAATGGGTCGAAGGTTTGTCCTGCATCACCAAAATTAGGCACGTTAAACGGAATGTCGCGAATCCAAATAGCTTTAAAACCTAAGGCTTCCACTTGTTTAACACGTTGTAAATGATCTTGCATGGTTGGAACCGGACCCATAGAATACTTTTCTATAGGCACCACCACTCCAACGCTTAATTCGTTTTGTTTAAAAACAGTATTGTATGCTTTATTTATGGTTTCAAAAGGTTTCATTTTAAACGCGTTATTTTATTAGGCTTATTTCCAGGTTACAATGTCCTCGAGTGCTCTTCTGGTTTTTGGGAATTCTGGTTCTGCTTTTCTGTAACCAAAAGCCACCATAAACGATAAACCATATTTATCGGTATCAATTCCAAATTTTTCTTGTAATAAAGCTTCTGCTTTTTCTTGATGAAACCCTTCAATCGGGCAAGAATCAATGCCTGTTAAAGCCGCAGCTGTCATCATATTACCTAAAGCAATATAGGTTTGTTTTGATGACCAATCGAATAATTTTTTATCGGTATCTAAATTAAAATCGCGCTCTTGAAACTCTCTATAAAATTTAGAATACATCTCAATCACATCTTCTGGAAGTTGTTTAACTTCTTTCATCATGTGCATAATGTAATCTGCATCGTGTTTAACCATTGGCGCTTTCATGCTTAAACCTAACACAAAATGGCTTGCAGTATCTAACTTTAAAGGCGCTCCCCAAGATACAGACTTTAATAATTCTCGCAGTTCTTTATTTTGTACAACAACAAAATGCCAAGGCTCGAAACCAAAAGAACTTGGTGATAAATTAGCAGTTTTTAAGATGAAGTTTATTTGATCGTCTGTTAATTGTTTAGTAGCATCAAACTCTTTAGTGGCATGCCTAAATTTAAAAGCTTTTAAAACTTCCTCTTTTGTAATTGTTGGTGTATTCATTATGATATTGTTTTCCATGATTATTAATACTATAAATTTTATAGTGACAAAAGTATGTATAGTTATTAAACCTCACAATAACGGTCAAAAAGGATAGTACAAAAATATTTTATAAAATGCTGATTATCAATATTATGTGAATATAAAAAATTACTATAAAAAGTATAGTTGTGTAATTAATTATAGTATTCTATCTTTGCAATGTTTACAAAGAAACTATTATAATTTTTTAACGGTATTATGTATAAATTTAAAGGAAAAGAATACCCATGTTGCGCTAGCTTAACTATGGGTGTTATTGGTGGAAAATGGAAGACGGTCATATTATTTCATTTGATTGATGGATCGTTACGATATAATGAGTTGCGAAAAGAAATGCCAACGGTTACAGAACGCACCTTAAGCTTACAGCTAAAAACCTTGGAAGAAGACGGTATAGTTAAAAGAAAAGTATATACCTCTAAACCGCCATTAAAAGTAGAATATTCGTTAACCGATTTTGGTAAAACCTTAATACCTATAATTAAATCTATTGCAGATTGGGGCGTTTTTGTGGTTGAGGAAAAAGGCGATATGGTGGTTTAAGGATGATTTTTTTTAGAAATTGAAGTAAAAACTTTCTATATTATGTAAATTCAAGTTTTTATAACTAATTATATTTTAGTATAAATTATGATGTATTCATATTATGCAAAATTATCAACAAAAAAATCTTGATTAATTTTTTATTCAATTACAATATTTTCTTTTAACATATACTCTTCATTGCTTTATTTTTAGCTTTTCTTCCAAGAGTCTTTTAAAATTTTCAGTAATTGGTTTATACCTGATGTTCCTCCTGAAAGTACTGCAGCTGTAAATATAACATCGATATAGGAGAGTATTTTATGATTCATCCCTTTGTTAGACATATCAATAAAATCGCTTAAAATAGTAATACCAGTAATAGCTAAAATTAGTCCAGCGGCAAAAGCTATCATCCTAACATAAGACGACCTTTTAGAGTCAATTTCTGCAATTTTATCTTCTGCGACTTGTTTGGTGTTTGTAAAAGACGAAAGCTCTGTATTTAGATTTTGCATCGAGTCCATTGCATTTGCATTGTTGGGGCTTTGTAATTGCTGATTCAAAATCTTTTTATGGACAAATTTCTCTTTTTCTTTAATTATAGATAATGCGTTTTGAGCTTGTATTCTTTGGTCTGTAGTTGTTTCGTCTTCAGGAAAGAACACAGCTATTAACTGATCGAGTAGCGCACCTACAATAAACAGTTTAGCAAAAACGCCTCCAAGTAATTCTAACGTATTACCAGTTTTCCATTCTAAATCTGGCATAATACCTTTATAACCAATAATAAATACCAAAGTAATTGATATAAATGTTATTAAGAGCCACCAATAATCTTTAAATATTTTCATAATTCTAATTGTTACTTATTAATGCTATAATTTCATTTTTTACTCAAATAATAATCAAGGTGCTTTTTATGGATTTGATTAGTTGATTCTGGTAAATTTTCTATTTTGCACAATTCACTTAAATTTTCAATTCTGGAACTATCAATTTCAGCTATCATTTCTTGTTCAAACGGATACGCTTTACCCATCATTTTTTTATCTTCTTCTGATAAATCGTTATTTTCACTTGTATGACATGGAGAATTAGCTCCAGATTTAAACATCCATTCAGGAAAGCTATAATGCATAATAGATTCAATATCATGTGCAGAATACTTATAGCCTGTACCCTGCTTAAGTTGTCTAAGATTATGATCTACTTTTGCCTTAGGCCAATAATTGGGAGGACCTCCTAAGTAATCATATAATTTTGGCCAGTCAAAATCACATTCAATATCTGGTGTTTGATGCTCATGATGAAATCCTAATGCATGACCAAATTCATGCAACACCGTTCCTTTCCAGTTACTTGGTAAGCGATTATTAAAACCTGATAGATTAAGAGTTATCTCACCTGGCTTTGCTATATTTATATCATCACTGTCAGTACCTACAAGAGACCAATAGCCACTATATTCAAAACCAATACGAATATGACTCGTGTCGTTTGCTGTCCATTGTCTATATTCGCGAGTGGAACTGTCAAGCCCAAAATCAAAAATAAGGTTACCATAGTTACTCCATTGGCTGGCTGTATCAGCAATTTTTTTATGAAGTTCTTTATTTCCGTCTTTAAAACTAACGGTTACTATACCTACTCTCCATAATTTAAGGTCTTCAAATACTAATTCTGCAACCTTTCCCTTTATATAGTCTGGTACATTAGTGTTTCTTAGTCTTTCTCTTCGTTCTAATCTTGCCTGAATTTTGTCTGGATAAGATTCAATTTGAAATTCACTTAGTTTCATTAGAATTAATTTTTTAGTGTTTTTTTATTTCTTTTTATTAAAAAAATTATAGGTTAAACCTATATAAAGTCCAGTTTCTACCCTTTCAACGGTATTTATTTCTGTTTGATCTACAGGCTGGAAATATCCAGCATTATCTTTCATGATTACATCAGATAAGGTTTTAATTTTTGAGAATGCAACGCCTACATTTAACCCTATAAACTTTTGTTCTCCAAATAATAAACTCAATCCTGTTAAGTATCTTAACTTTCCATCAAATGGAGATAATGATGCACCAATCCCTACACCTGCCATAAAGGATGGTGAAAACTTATAAGATAAATGACCTAAGGCACCAATTGAAACATCAAAATTTGCAATATCTTCTTTTATGACATTGTCAAATTCGGCATTACGATTGCTTAGATAGTATTTTGATTCTGATACATCTGAATAAATGAAACCCGATGTAAAATCGAATGACCAATTATTATAAATCTTAAAACTTAACTTATCTTCAAAAATTGTGTCATTTGTAAAGGTGTTTATTACTTGTAAATCAATTGATGTTAAATCTTTCACCCCTTTAAACGTCTTAATATTGATAAAATCTTTAGCCTTTAGCGACTTTAATAAAAACCCAAGTGCTTTTCGGTATGTCCCTTTGTCTATTAAAAGTTTGATATTTTTAAGTGTGGCATATTCACCATGAAGTATTTCTAATTTTGAATCAGTTAGGGGAATTTTCTCAAAATTGTGTTCATAACTTGTTAATGCACTCAATATAAATTGTTCTGAATTTTTTAATTGATTGACCAATTCTATATTAGACTTAAGTTTTAATTTCTGTTTAAGCATAGCAATTGCAATGGTATCATTTGGTTTAGGGTTGAATTTTGTTTTATCATAATACTCACTGCCAGTTGACCTTATAGATTCCAATTTGTCATAATGATGCATTGCAGTTAAAAAAAGATTCGTTTTATAGTTTGCGGTATCTATTTCAAAGGAATTCATAATATTGCTATTGGGTGTTCCGAGAAAAATAGGTTTTAGAATTTCAGGAATATCTGAAACATACTCATAAGCATTCAGTTCTTCGTTTACCTTTATATGTGAAGTATTAATGTCTACTAGCTTCAATAAATATTTATTGTTATGTACTAATTTTTTAGGTAAATCTTTTAGACTAACTTTTTTACTTATGGTATCATATTTAATTTGAATGGTATCTTGAGAATACAAAAATGTAGTGATACTAAAAATTAGAAAAATTAAACTAATCTTTTTTATATTCATAATTGATCGGTTTGGTTATATACAAAAAATGTTAGGCTTTAGTTAACACCAAAACATACCATGGATGGTAATTAATAAATTTTGCTATATCGTAATTGCTAATTGGGAGAATTAATCACTAAATATCAAGTGATTATGTAAATATAATAAAAATATTTTAATGTAACCTATTTCATACACTTTACGCTTCTTTTCTATACCTCGAATTGACTAAGTACAAGTTTGTCACATAAAAACATATTTATCCACAAACTCTACAAATAATATTTCTTCTTCAACCAAAACGACACGCGAACCAATAAAATTAAAGCAGGAACTTCTACTAAAGGCCCAATAACACCTGCAAAGGCTTGACCAGAATTAAGCCCAAAAACGGCTATGGCAACGGCAATGGCTAATTCAAAATTATTTCCGGCTGCTGTAAACGCTACCGAGGCGGTTTTGTTGTACTCTGCTCCTGTTGCTTTGGTTACAAAAAAGCCAATAATAAACATTAACGCAAAATAGATAAGTAAAGGCACTGCAATAATTAGAACGTCCATTGGAATTTGCACAATCAACTCGCCTTTTAGCGAGAACATCACTACAATAGTGAATAATAGCGCTATTAAGGTGATTGGAGAAATTTTTGGAATGAATGTATTTGTGTACCACTGCTCCCCTTTTAGTTTTACCAATATTAGTCGGCTTAAAATTCCCATAACAAACGGAATGCCCAAATAAATGGCAACACTTTCTGCAATGGTGGCGATAGAAATATCTACAATAGCGCCTTGAAACCCAAAATATGGTGGAAGAATGGTTATAAAAATCCATGCATAAAAACTGTATGCAAACACTTGAAAAATACTGTTTAAGGCTACCAAACCTGCGCCATATTCGCTACTTCCTTCGGCGAGGTCGTTCCATACCAAAACCATAGCAATACAACGTGCTAAACCAATTAAGATTAAACCTACCATATACTCAGGATAATCTCGTAAAAAGGTAATGGCTAACACAAACATTAAAACCGGACCTATTACCCAATTTAGAATAAGAGAAATGGATAAGATTTTGGTGTTTCTAAACACTTTTGGTAACAAAGCATAATTAACTTTTGCCAACGGTGGATACATCATTAATATTAAACCAATAGCTATGGGAATATTGGTTGTTCCGCTACTAAAGGCGTTTATAATGTTTGGGAATGTTGGTATAAAATAACCAAGTGCCACACCAATAGCCATAGCTACAAATATCCACAGCGTTAGATTTCTGTCGAGGAAACTTAATTTTTTTGGCGCCATTTTTATGAGTTTATTTGAGAGAACACATATAATAATTCGGTTGCTATTTGCAGGCTTCTTTCGTTGTATTTTTCTGCCTGTTGTGGTGTGTTATCAAAGGCTTTTGGGTCTTTAAACGTTATAGGAACGCGTTTTTCTGCACCTGGAACAAATGGGCAAGCTTCGTTAGCTGAATCGCAAGTCATAATAGCCACAAACTCAGATTTTGGATTAAAATCATCATCTAATTTTTTAGAAAACCCAATAATAGGATGCGCGTTCTGTGCATATTTAATGCTGTAAATAGGATTGTTGCCTTCTGAAATGGTTTTAACCTGAAAACCAGAATTTTGTAAAGTTTGTGCAACCATAGGGAAAAGTGCTGTAGTTTCTGTGCCTCCTGAATAACAAAACACATTTTTAATATTAAAATAGCTAGCCATGGTTTGTGCCCAAACTTGAGATAAATGACTTCTTCGTGAATTGTGTGTACAGATAAAGTTGATACGAATGTCTTGGTTTTTTGAAACTTTAGATTGAATGAAATCGATTAGCGGTTGTAAAACGTCTTTACGCTCGACAGAAATAGTTTTGGGATTTAAACTTTTGATAAGATTATCAATATCTTGAAAAAGCTCTGTTTTGGTAGTTATCATTTTGGTTTTGGTTTTATTGTGATTAATTAGAGTATTGTTTAACAGCAATCTTCATTATTAGAAATATCTTGATTTAGAAATTCTAACATAGTTGCTTTCATTTTTGTCCAATTTGTGGTGTTGATACAATAGCAAACGCTTGTTCCTTCTACATTTCCTTTAATGAGTCCTAAATGTTTTAATTCTTTTAAATGTTGTGAAATGGTAGGTTGTGCTAAGCCAATTTCGTTAACTAAATCGCCACAATAGCAAGCATCTATTTTAAAAAGTTGCTGTAAAATAGCGACTCTTGCAGGATGCCCAAAGACTTTTGCAAACAATGATATTTCATTTTGCTGATCGGTAAACATTTCGGTTTTAGCTAATCCCATAATATTCTTTATTAGTTTATTGCAATATTACGATTAAGTAAAGAATAAAAAAATAATTTGTGGAGATTTTTAGTGTTAAGTTTTATTTAGAGTGAAATCTGCCTGATTAATATCATAGCTATTTTATAGTTAATAATTTAAATTTATTCTTGAACTTAGAAGAAATGGACGTTGGATTAAAGAGAATAAATACCTTATTAGTATTTGTACCTTTTGTTGGTATGTTCTTGTTTGTGTGTTTTTATTTTATTGCCAGTATGCAATATACAGGTGGTTCTTATGTATTTCCTAATCAAACTAATTTTAGCTTACAATACAATTATTTATGTGATTTGTTGGAAACCTATCAATTTGATGGAACACTCAATAAAGCACGTTTTTCGGCACGTATTGCATTAGCTATACTTTGTATAAGTATTATATTATTTTGGAAATTATTTCCTGAATTGTTTATAGTAAAAAGAAAAATGCAAGTTCTTATGCAAATTACTGGTATGCTATCTATGATTGTTTTGTTTTTTTTAGCTTCAGGAAATCATGATATTATTATCCGTATTGCTGGGATTTTTGGCACTATTGCCCATATAATAGCTTTATTTGAACTGTATAAAGAGCGTTATTTTAAACTAGTTTTATTTGGTGTATGCAGCCTAATCTTATTTTTAATCAATTACTATTTATATGAAACAGAGTTATTTTTAAATCTGTTACCAGTAATTCAAAAAATCACTTTTATTGTTTGTTTAAGTTGGTATGCTATATTAAATAGTTTGCTTTATAAACAGTTAAAATCCAACAATTAAACGTCACTTGCTCTCCAAGCTAGAGTTACATAATTAAGTGCATTTTAGGGTAAATGTTATCATTTAGTTTTAAAAGAAACTATAACATTTCTAAATGGTATAGAAACATGCCAACACGTACAATTGTATTTAAACACAACTTATAACGCATTGGCACTACAAACTCTATTTGCTATTAATCTAAGTCCTTATGCTCAGTAATTTTAATTGTTTTGCTTTTAGTGCCTTTGTTAATTTTTACTTTATATGAAACTACGGTAGGCTTATCTTTTTCATATTTTATACTGCAGTGTACGGCAATAATAGACCAACCTGGATAGGTTTTTAAAATATCTGCACTAAGGTTATTGGGCAAACGTATATCTTCAAATTTTTGATAACTACTAATTACTTCACCATCATGACCATAATGATTAGTAATAACATTGTTAGCTTCTTCAAAAACCACAGTATATGTTGCAGGAATATTAGGTGTATAAATTGAATTTGAAGTAATATCGTATTTAGAAACTACATCTTGAAAAGTAGTAATACGTTTAGAAACTTGATTGGAGATAATAGCATTAGTATTCGCTTTTTTAACCACTAAATAGTCACTAGTATTCGTGTTGTTAAAAGCCATTTGATTTTGAGAGAAAGTGAGGTTGGTAAGACCTAAAAAGATTAAACCTAAGAGACTCGTTTTCATAATATTGATTTTTAAGTTAGGGTTATGGATTAATTCCCGAATAATAATTTGGCTTGGTTTTGTATTATCCGGATGTTCTAATTTAGAAACAAATCTTATGAAAACTTATATATATACTATAGACAAATAATATACAAAACAACTTTTTTAATCTTGAAACACCAGTAAAATAAGGTGTTTTTAAAGTTTATAAACTTTGAATAAAATCGTCAAGATTATCATTTTTAGAAAGGCGTAATTTTTTTCTTAAGCGATATCTACTTGTATTTAAAGAAGAGACTGTTATATTTTGAAGCGTTGCAATTTCATGACTATCAATTTTTAATCGTATTAAAGAACACAATCGCTTTTCGGTTTTACTAAGGTCTGGAAATTTAGAATTTAACTCACTATAAAACGCATCACTTAATTTATCCAAACGCTCATAAAATGCTTTGGTATCTACATCAAACGAAATTTTATTGAGTATATCCTGTTCAAACTCGTCAAATAGTTTTTTGCGTTCGCGTCCTTTGGTACTTTTTAATTCATTTAATTTGGCGGCTAATGTTTTTGCCCATTCTTGATTATGATTCAGGTTAATTGCAAAATCAGATAAATCACGTTGTTTAGATTCTATTTCAGAATTCAGCTTTTCATTTTGTAATTCGGTAATTTGCTGTTTATTCCGTGCGTTTATAATGTGTTGCCTTCTACGCCAATATAATAAAACTAAAAAAGTTAAAATTGAAATTGAGGAAATTGAAATAATCCAGAGTTTTAATCGCTGGTTTTTAATCTGATTTTCTTTTTGCTGTTTTTCAATAATGTGTTTTGCTTTTAAACGCTCAAATGTGAGTTCACTTATGGTTGTTTCAATAGCGTTTTTTTTAGCGTTATTTATGGCTGTTAAACTATCTGATAAATGCCTTACCCTTTTAGCTAGTTGGTATGCGTCGTGCGTTTTGTTTTGAGCCAATAAAACACGCTCTTCAGCTTGTAAATACTGTAGTTTTGAAATAGGAAACCATATAGTTTTAGATGTAGAATCGTTAAGCATTTGGTGTATTTCAGCTAAAGTGTTTTTAGCAGTATTTATTTGCCCTAGATTTATAGCGGTGTTAGTCATTTGTGCACCAGCACTAACCAAGCGTTTGGAGTCTATACCAGAGTATTCTGGTACTAAAGAGGTTTTATAAAACTTAAAATTTTCGGCATATAAGGCATTAGCTTCTTCTACCTTACCTTGTTCTACATACACATCGGCAATATTATCGCGAATACTACCTAATAAATGATTATTCGGAAAATATTGCTTAGTAAGCTCGTAAGAAGCATTAAAATTTATTAAAGCTGAATCCAACTCCTTTTTGGTCCAATAAAAAAACAACCCATAGTTATTTATAGCAGAAGCATAATCAATATTGTGATTTTGCTGGGTGAGTTTAATATTTTTTTTATGTGTTAAACTAGCACTATCTAAATAGGAAACTTTAGCATATACATCGGCTAAAAAACCATAAGCTGATGAACTGTAATGTAAAAACATCGCTTTCTGCTCTTTATTTAAAAACTGTTTGTGTTTGTTGTAGTATTTAAAGTAAAGTTTATAGCGTTTAATAGCTTCTTTTGGTAAACCTATATACCTAAAATTATATGCTGTATTTTTATATTCTTCTAATACAAAAGCATGGTCGTGTGTTATGAGTTCCAGTAAATCTGTGAGTTGAAAATAATATGGCCAATAGGCTTCATCATTAAGTCCTATATTTTTAGTTTTTAAATCTTGTTTAAGCAGGTTGTATTTATTGTAAGCTTCTTCGCTAGTAAGTTGGTCTTGTGCATGAACACACGAAACCATGCATACTAAAATAAATAAAACATGTCTATACAGGCTCAATTTTAAGTTAAACTATAGGGTTGGTATACCAAATATAAAGGAATTAAAAGAGTTTATTAAATAATAATTTTTATAAGCGTCTTGCTATTAATGATTTAGATGATTTTTTTAAAAGGTTTAAAATAGCGTCTAATTCATTTTTTAATATTTATAATTATCACTAAGCCACAAACATTCAATTACTCTCCTACTGCATTGACTATTCTAAAACCAACTATCTTTTTACACCAACGTATCCTGCACATTTTTTGGTACGGGTTCGTAAGACGCAAATTCTGTTGTAAACGTAGCTTTACCTTGTGTTAGCGAGCGTAATTCAGTAGAAAAACCAAACAATTCGGCTTCTGGTGTTAAGCATTTTAATATTTGATATTGGTCTTTACTTTGTATACTTTGTATCAACGAACGACGTACTTGTAAGTCTGTCATAACATTACCTACCATATCTTCTGGCACTTTTACGGTTAAAAGCATTGTGGGTTCTAGTAGTTTTGGAGCAGCATTAACAAAGGCTTCTTTAAAGGCATGCGCGCCTGCTATTTTAAAGGAAATATCGTTAGAGTCTACCGCATGCATTTTTCCATCGTAAACCATAACACGTATGTCTCTGATATAAGAGCCTGTTAATGGGCCATTTTCCATGACTTCTAATATGCCTTTTTTTATAGATACTAAATATCGTGTATCTATAGCGCCACCAACTATGCAATTATAAAAAACAAGTTTACCTCCCCAAGGTAAATCCACCTCTTCCTTTCCTCTTATATTAAACCCTTCTGGTTCTTGCATACCTTCTATATAAGGTTCTATTTTTAAATGTACTTGTGCAAATTGCCCTGAACCACCAGATTGCTTTTTATGCCTATAGTTGGCCGTATTAGAGCGCTGTATGGTTTCACGATAGTTAATTTTTGGGCGCGAAAATATGGCTTCTACACCATAAGTGTTTTTAAGTGTCCAATCAATAGTAGCTAGATGCAACTCGCCTTGACAACCAATAACTTGTTGATTGAATTCTTTAGAGTATTTTAAAACTAATGTTGGGTCTTGGCTATGAATTTTTCTTATTGCCTCCATTAGTTTTTCTTCATGGTTTTTATTCTCTATACTAACGGCTTTAAATATTCTTGGTTGTGGATATTGAATGGGTTTTATGGTAATTTTTTCGTTGCCGCTATAGAGTGTATCGTTAATTTCTACATCTTTTAGTTTAATTGTAGCACCAATATCTCCAGCTGTTAACAAGTTAACATGGTCTCTTTTGTTACCGTCCATCATAAACAATTGATTTATGGTTAGAGTTTCGCCAGTTCTGGAATTAGTAAGTTTATCATTAATTTTTATTTCGCCAGATTTCACTTTAAAGAAACTTATTTGACCTACGTTAGGTAAAAACAGGTTTTTGAATACAAACAATACAGTTGGTGCTTTTTTAACCGATTTAATAATTTTTCCCTCTACGCTTTGTTCTGGTTTTAAATCGGAAGCTGCTGGAGCTACATTATCTATAAAACCCATTAACCGCCCAGTTCCCATATCTTTTAAGGCCGATACACAAAATACAGGGAATAAATCGTGGTTTAACATACCTGCTTTTATGCCTTTACGCATTTCGGCTTCGTTTAATGTGCCTTTTTCAAAATACAGATCTAATAACTCTTCATCATTTTCTGCAGCTTTTTCAATGAGTTCGTTGTGTAATTTATTTGCCTTTTCAATTTCGCTTTCAGGAATTTCTAATTTTTCTGGTTTTCCTCCTTCTTCTCCAAACTTATAGAGTTTCATTTTAAGCACATCTAAAATACACTGTGCTCCATCTATAACCATAGGATATTGAATTTTTACGGCGTTATTGCCTACCAAATTCTCAAGGCTTTTAAAACTTTCATCAAAGTTAGCATTTGGATGATCTATTTGATTGATAACAAACAACGTAGGTTTATTATACTTATCTATATAATTCCAAATAATTTCTGTACCAATTTCAACGCCTTGTTTAGCATCTAAAACAGTTACAATAGTATCAGACACTCTAATAGATGAAATTATTTCTCCTATAAAATCATCAAGACCTGGCGTATCTATAATGTTAATTTTATAGTTGCGCCATTCGGTATGTAGTGGCGTAGCATAAACAGAAGCTCCTCTATCATGTTCTATATCATGATAATCTGAAACAGTGTTTTTATTTTCAACAGAACCTCGTCTGTTAATCAATCCTGCCTCAAAGAGCATGGTTTCGGTGAGCGTTGTTTTACCACTATTGTGAGCACCAACAAACACTACATTTTTGATGTGTTTTTCGTCGAATATTTTCATTACAAAGCGTTTTTAGTCTGTTAAAATTACACAGATTAATATTTAAAAAACATGACCTCTGTTAGAAAATGAAAAATATTATTTTATTATTTTAAGGCTGATTAAAAACTTGTATGTTAATATGTTTCTTAAATTTATACACTTTATAAATGAATAGATTTTTTATATCATTTTACAAAACCTCCATCATTTTAACTTGTTCAACATAATCCATGACCAATAGATCAATTATTCCAAGTGTTTTTCTAATTTTTTTTCTAACCGTTTGCAATGTATTTGGAGTAGAAGCTCAAAACAAAAACGATATTTCACAAATACATACTTGGAAAATGATAGAGATTGTGCTTGAAGCTGAAAAAGAATATGATAATTATTATACTGATGTTACTTGTTGGGTAGATTTAGAAGGCCCCGATTTTTCTAAACGAATTTATGGTTTTTGGAACGGAGAGAATAACTTTATAGTTCGCATTGTGGCTACTAAAGCTGGACTTTGGACATGGAAAAGTGGTTCAAACATACCTGACGATAATGGATTAAATAACAATTCTGGATTATTTAAAGCTATTAATTGGACAGAAAAGGAAAAAGAACAAAACCCAAACAGACGTGGTTTTGTTAAAGCAACAGAAAACGGACATGCGTTACAATATGATGATGGTACGCCTTTTTTTATGGTTGGTGATACTTGGCTAGCCGGTAGCACATGGCGATTACCATATAGAAATGCAACTACTAGTGAAGATTATATTCCTGGACCTGGAATAGGTTTTGAAGATGCGGTTATTTATCGCAGCAATCAAGGTTACAATTCGGTAAGTATGATTGCGGCTTTCCCTAATTGGGATTCAGATAACAAACCAAGTACATTTGCAGATTCTAGTGGTGTGTTTTTAAGAAATGCTTGGGAAAAATTTGGTTATGATGTTTCAGAGTCTAATGGCATTGATGCCTCTGGTGGTTTAAGTTATTGGGGCACGCTAACAGCAAAAAATATGCGAGATGAATATGGAAATCTGCCTTTTGAGATGTCTAATGAACATAAAGGTGTTTCTAATTTTAATCGTATTAATCCAGAATATTTTAAAAGTCTGGACAAAAAAATGACTTATTTAAATGATCAAGGTTTTGTAGCTTTACTAGAAACCGTTAGAAGAGATGTAGGACCTTCATGGAAGGCTTATTATAATTTTAATGAAAGTTTTGCACGATATGTTCAATACCTTATGTCTCGTTATGGCGCTTACAATTTCATATTTAGTGGAATTCATTTAGATTGGATTCCTAAAGATTTCAGTCTCACTGCCGATGAATTTAATGAAGCTTTAACCTATCATTTAGAAACCTATGGACCAATGCCATTTGGTCAAATTCATACAACCTTAATAGACCGTTCTACATACAAAGCATTTGGGCATGATGAAGATTGCCCTTGGTTAACAATGCATAGTGTTGGTAATAAACCACGCGACCACCGTGTTACTACTGCTATAGATACACTTTTTAATCTCAGCCCTCCCTACCCTGCTATTAATTTTGAGCCGTATTACACAGGATGGAATCATTCTATTAATAAGCCAAATGGAGAGCGTCCACCAGCAAATTCTGAACGCGATAATTATTTTGCACGTGCGCAAATGTATGGGTCTGTATTTTCTGGTGCGTTATCGGGTCATGTGCATGGTACAGCTTCTTATGATATTACTACTACTGGAGAACCAGAAGGAGCACGTCCACATTTTTGGGAAGCACTTAAGTATGATTCGGGGCACTATATGCAGCATCTAAATACGTTTATAGGTTCTGAAGGAAAGCAATACCAATATTTAGAACCCGTGCAAAATGATATCATACCAAATAAAGCACAAAATAGTCCTGAAGCTGGTTTAGACGGATGGTCTTATATGATGCGAACACCAAATAAAGATTTTGCCTTGTTATATTTTGAAAATGAATCCGTTTTACCAGAATTAACAAACTTTAATCCTAATACATTTTATACGTTAACTTGGTTCAATCCAATTTCAGGACAATGGAAAAATCCTGTTTCTATTAAAACGAATAAAAAAGGGGTTTTGGTACTTCCAGAATTTCCAAACAAACAAAACCCAACAAAAACAGATTGGGCACTTAAAATAACTCAATAAACTAACTAAGATATTATCTAATGAAAAAAATATTTTTAATAATCGTTATGATGAGTACTACTATATGCCAATCTCAATTTATTGATTCTTTTGATAACCAAGGCATAAATGGATGGTTTACACTTACTGGAGATGGTAATGTATCAATTGATTTCATTCAAAAAGAGGAATATGCACGTATTTTAGTAGATGCTACAAAAGACAAGCATAATGTATGGTGGGCTTTAATTAAACGCGATGTTACTTCTTCACTTGATTTAGATAAATTAAAAAATCCTAATTTTGAATTAAGAGTTGAAGCCAAAATACGTGTTAGTCATGCACCTAAGCGTGTTAATTTTATGATTAATACACAAAGAACTACCAATTACCATAAACAATTACGGGAGTTTGATATACCTGACACAGAAGGTTGGCATACTATTAGCATGACTACAACCGATTTGGATGCTATTCCTGGAGATACACTTTATGTGCAACTGGCAGCAACCGATTGGGGATTAGACAAGTATTATGTTGATGTAGATTATTATCGTGCAGATATTATAAATGTAAACGAAGCTGAACCCGATAAAGGAGAACCATTAATTTACCACCCAGAAGTTGCTGACTTAAATACATTTGGTAACCATCTTGAAGTTGCACATGATGGTTTGATTAATACAGATTTCCCTGATGTGAATTTTAATGATTGGCATGTTAAAGAGCCAACAGGAGAAGCAAGAACATTAATGATTAATGCTAATCAATGGGCTATATTGCGTTGGGATTTTAAAAATTATAGAAATTCAAAAGCTAATGGTTCGGGGGTATTGGAATTAACAACGCAAAGTGTTTCCAAAGGAGGTAATTATGTTGATAAATATGGTGAAGACTTAGGTGTTGAATTTGGAAAAGTAAGAATAATTGAAATATTTGAAGGTAATCCTTTTTGGGATCAGCAATCAGTTACTTATAATAGTTTTATGAAGGGTAATACTTATTCAAATATTTTTAATACACAAATGATATTTGATACAGAAGTTTCTGAAGAAGCAGGTGGTAAAAACTTTATTACGCTTTCAAGACCGGTTATGCAACGTTTACTGGATGGAACAACCAAAGGAATTCTTATCCGTCCGTTAGGAGCTATTGATGCTTCTTTTTATGCTTCTGAAAATGAAAATGGTATTGTACCAAAATTATATTTTAATGTAATAGAGTGATTTATAGTATTATTAAAACTCAGTTTAAAAAAACTATCCTTTTACAACAGCTACAGGTTTTAATTTGGCTACTTTTTTAGCCACACCGGAAGCATGAACTGTTTCTACTACTAAATTCACATCTTTGTATGCAATAGGCGCTTCTTCTGCAATACCTTTAAATGAACCTGCTTCGATATGAATACCTCTTTCTTTTAACTTTTCTTTTAAAGCAGGTGCATTGACTTGTTTTTTGGCAGCAGTTCTAGATAAACGCCTTCCTGCTCCATGACAGCACGAACCAAAAGTGACAAACTTACTTTTTTCTGCTCCTGCTAAGACATAAGAACAAGTTCCCATACTACCAGGAATAATAACGGGTTGTCCAATATTTATATAGGCTTCTGGGAGTTCCTTAAAACTAGGACCAAATGCTCTTGTGGCTCCTTTACGATGAACAATTAACTTTTGTTCTATTCCGTTTATTAAGTAAGTTTCAATTTTAGCAATATTATGAGCAATATCGTATAACAGTTTTAAGTTTCCGCCTTCTTCTCCAAAAATATTCTTCCACGCTTTACGAGCTTCCCAAGAAATAACTTCACGATTACACCAAGCATAATTAGCTGCTGCACACATGGCTTTAAAATAATTTTGACCTTCTTGTGAATTAAAAGGAACACATGCTAATTCTCTATCTTTAAGCTTGATGTTGTATTTAGCCATGGCATTCATCATAATCCGAATGTGATCAGTTGCTACTTGATGTCCTAAACCTCTTGAACCTGTATGGATTAACACAACCATTTGTCCTTTTTTTAAACCATAGGCTTTAGCAATGTGTTTATCGTAAATTTCATCAACATAATCCACTTCTACAAAATGGTTACCAGATCCAATAGTTCCCAATTGATCTGTTCCTCTTTTTTTAGCCATTTCTGATACAAAAGACGGATCTGCATCAGCTAACTTTCCATTGCTTTCTATATAAGTTAAATCTTCATGAATTCCATAACCATTCTCAATTGCCCACTCCGCACCCTTGCTCAACACTTGTTCCATGTCTTCTTTAGAAAGATTTATATTACCTCCTTTACCCATTCCTGAAGGAATTTGTGCATACATTTCTTTAGCTAGGGCTTCTACTCTATCTTTTACATCATCTATATTTAAAGTTGATATAAGTAACCTAACTCCACAATTAATATCATAGCCAATACCACCAGGTGAAATAACACCATCAGGATATTTGGTAGCTGCTACACCGCCTATAGGGAATCCGTAACCTTCATGCACATCGGGCATTACAAATGAAGATTTTTGAATACCTGGTAAAGTAGCTACGTTTACAAGTTGATTTAGTGATCTATCTTCAATAATATCATCCAACAGTGATTCGACCGCCAGCACTCTTGCGGGAACTCTCATATCGTCTCTAAAAGACATAGGTATTTCCCATAAACACTCTTCTAATTTGTTGATATCGTCTTTTTTTACATTTTTCATTATATATCAAAGATTACACAAGTTTCCCAATGGTTATTTTTGTTCTTAGTTACTTCGGCTTCATGATAGGTTACAGCTTTAATTTCTTCATCTAATTGTTCTATTTCTACACCTAAAACGTCTGCTATTATATTGTGTTTTTCTAAAGTAATTACATCTATTTTGCAGTAAATAGTTTTATTGGTATAAGTATATGAAAGTACGTCAGATAAAAAATCTATGAGTAAATTGGTATAATCTAAAGCACTGGTTTTAATTCTTATTTTACTTTTTAATTCATCAGTATGGTTACAAATATCTTCTTTAAGGATGTTTGCCATTCCTTGTACACCTGCCATAAATAACTTTTGAAGTGTTTCGCCTTCAATAAGCATTCTTATGTCTGCAGTATGAGGAAGATATTTTATCTTCATTTTTTCACAGCCTTAACGACTACAAAAGAACCTTCACCATAACCCTCTTTGGGAGCCTGTATGCTTTTAATTTCGTCTAACTCTCCAAATAATGTTTGATTGAATTCTAAATCTTTAAATTTTGCATCTTTAAGTAAAGTTTCTACTTTATTAACTGAGTAATAAGTAGCATTTTGAAAAAACGTGCTTCTATAGCGTTTTTCTTCGTATTGCTGTGCTATAGATTGCTCTTTATCTAAAAACGCAATAAGAATAGAACCTCCAGGTTTTAAAACTCTATAAGCTTCGTTTAGTGCTGTTTTTATATTATTTAAATGACAAATAGTAACAAAGAGTACAAAATCGAAATGTAAAGCACTATACGGAAGTTTTTCTGCAACGCCTTTCATAATTTCGATGCCTCTTTTCATGGCTTTTATTGCCATTTCTTCAGAAGGCTCTATACCTTCTTTTATACCCAAAGCTTCAGAAAATCGACCTGTACCTAAACCTACTTCTATACCGGTAATTTTTTCAGGTAATTTTAAAAGTTGTTCTTTTATTGCCGCTACTTCTGATTGGAATACTTCAGGATAGTTATCATACCAAGCTTCATAAGCTTCCACATTCTTGTTGAATACTTCTGTTTGTAACATGTTTTTCTTTATTATTCTTGATTAATTGACGTTGAAAAACATTCCAGAATGAAGTAATAAAAATTGTATCCTGGAATGTTTACCAAATTAGTCTTCCATAATTCCAAAACATACTTTAGTATTTACACGGTATTCTGCTATTTTATTATTATTTACAGTAACCTGCATATCTTCAATATAAACAGATTTGATATTTCTAACAGATTTTGATGCTTCGTTAATTACATTTTGAACAGCATCTTCAAAACTAACTGTAGAGTTCCCTAAAATTTCTATTACTTTTAATACTGACATAACTTAAAATTTAACTGATTAATAATTTCAGTAAATTACAAGCTACATATCAGAAATAAAATGATATCCATCAATAAAGGGTTTTTTATCTGTAGATTATTATGTGAAAAAGTGGAGTTGTTGCTCTATTATTATTTTATTTAGATCTAAAGCTTAAGAAGACATTAATTGTAAAGCTTTTTGAATATTTTCTGGACTTGCTAAACTAGTGCCTTCACTCATAATAGTTGCAACGCCACATGCCACACCCATTTTTAAGATATCGTTTGGTTTATAACCCTTGTTAATTCCGTAAATAAGACCAGCAACCATACTATCTCCGGCTCCAATTGTGCTTTTTACTTGAACAGATGGCGTAGACTGATAAAATACGCCCTCTTTACATGCTAAAAAAGCACCTTTTGCTCCTAAAGACACTGCAACATATTTGGCTTTACCGGTATTAACGAGTTCCTTTGCAAAATTTTCTTGTTCAATATTAGATAAGAATTCCTTTCCAGCAAGTTGAGCAAGTTCTCTTTGATTTGGTTTAATTAAATATACAGGATGCTCTAAAGCTTTTAATAGTGCAGGTCCTGATGTATCAACTAATATTTTAGGTTTTTTATGAGAAAAATATTGTATTAATTCTGAATAGAAGTTTTCAGGTAAATTGGTTGCTAAACTTCCACTTAAAATTAAAAAATCACCAGTATCTAAATGTTTAGAAACGTCTGTTTTGATTGATTCTAGTTCATTATCAGAAAGTTCATTCCCTGGCATACCAAAACGGTATTGTAAATTAGTTTTTGTATCTACAATAGATAAGTTTTCACGAATCCAATCTTTTATTTTAACTGGATGAGGTACAAGACCTTCTTCTTTAAGTAATGCTGTTAAATAAGTACCAGTATCTCCGCCAGATGGATAAACGCAATAACTACCTAATTCTAATCTTTTTAAAAGTCTTGATACATTAATTCCGCCTCCACCAGGTTGATGCCGAATGGAATGACATCTTAATTTACTTCCAGGAACTAACCCGTCAATTTTTGCATTTTTATCTAAAGCGGGGTTTAATGTGAGTGTAATTACTTTCATCGTTAATTATTTCTATAAAAATAATGTATAAAAATTAAAATAAAAACATCTATTGTGAATAGAAATGGTTTTAATGAACTATTAAATTTCTTTTACTAGCTTAAGTTTATTTAGAAATAAATTCAATAGTAATAATGTAAAAGCTATTCCGAAACCTAAAATACCAATATTAATTCCTAAAAGTGTTTTTTCACTTCCATCTAAATATTTCATAGAGCCACCATACTGGCCTTTTAAGATATAAGCTGCTAAAAATCCTCCTATTACTAGTAAACTTAAAATAGTGCTGATTTTTGTTTCTTTTTAGACCAAACCAGCCATAAACATAAAACGCCAATACTAGAATTTGTAATTAATTGCCAAACTTCATGAATCCTAACATGAGGCGTCCAATCCGGATTAAAAACATGGGTTATATTAATTTCTAAATACGGAACTACTAATGCATACAAGAAGACACTAAAAGTGATAATATATTTTTTCATTTTTTATTAATTATATCATACAATTTTTTAGTTGCTTTCTTAAGATTAGCTTTAGGTAAAAACTGATCCGTTATTGTAAGGATTGCATATATATTATCACGTAGTCTATCTAACTTAATTTCTTTAGGATCAATAGACGTTTGTAATAGATGTAAAGCCATATCAGCTAAAAGAAGACGTTGTTTTTCTAACCAATTATCATCTTCTTTTTTAGCAGGATTCATAAGATAGTTAGCCTCAACTTTATTGTGTAATTCCCAACTAGTGCTTATTATTTTTAATCGTTCTTCTTTAGTCATATATTATGATTTTTAAATCATTAGTTTATTGCAATATGTTGCTTCTTCAAAATCTCTAATATTCATAGAAATAATTGGAACATTTGGAAATATTAATTTCAATTTAGTGATAATACTTTTTGAAAGTTTACTTTTTTGAGAAGTAGTTCTTCCTTCCATTATATTAGCAAATATGTGAATAAAGCTTTTTTTTTCTTCTCCAATATTGTAGTATTTAAAAGGGTTAATTCTAACTTTTATATCCTCTCTTTTAAAAAGACTTGATAATGCTGCGGTATCATATACGGTTTGCATAATCTCTTCGGGAGATTTCAAAGCTATAATATTTTTTGAGCAATCTATTACAAAGTGTGGCATATCATTATTTTTTTAGTTAAAGCTCCTTTACAAGATGAAATGAAAATTATTCATCTTGTAAAGAATACTTTTGAAAGATTGATTTTATAAAAATAAAAATACGTCATTATAAAGTCTTTCTAGTAATGGAGTAAAAATTTTTGCACTTGTTAAAAGCCAAATTATTAGTATTATAATTAATCGTATCATCGGTCAGTTTTTAATTAATTATTATTTGTTTTTTAGGATTCCAAACTCCAGTTTTAACAGTTTCCTTAGTATAATCTGTAAATTCAATGGGTTTTCTCCCTAATACTAATTCTATATCGTTTGTAATTTTAGAATTGTTTGGATTGCCTAAAACTTCTGAGAATAAGTATTCAATTAACCAGACAAAGTCTGATGGAATGCCTTGTTGTTTCAAATTTTCAATATATGTTGATAAATCAATTGGTGTGAAAATTATATTTCTATTACTAGCTTTAGCTATTGCTTCTATAGCTTCTTTAAACGTTATAGCTTTTGAGCCCGTAAGCTGATATGTTTTACTATTGTGCTTGTCATGTAATAGAGCTTCAACCGCTACATCAGCAATATCATCTGTATCAACAAATGGTGTTTTTACTTCAGCCTTTGGTAATGCTACAAAACCTTCAAGGATAGGTTCTAGCAAAAAACTTTCATTGAAATTCTGGTTAAACCAACTTGCTCTTACTATAGTATAATCTAAACCAGAATGAATGATGACTTGCTCACAAAGTTCGGCTTCTCGTTCTCCTTTTCCCGATAGAAGCACTAACTTTTTCACATTACAGCTTTTTGCTTTTTTAGTCAATTCTTCAATAGCATCTAATGCACCTGGAACTGCTAAATCTGGTTGAAAAGTGATATATATATTGTCTATACCCTGCATAGCTTCAGTCCAATTTTCAGAATTATCCCAGTTAAATGATGGTGTAGCTAATCTTGAACCAATTCTTACATTATGACCTAATTCAATTAATTTCTGCGCCACCTTACGTCCTGTTTTACCAGTTCCGCCAATGACTAAAATGTTGTTTTTGCTTTTCATTTTATTTAATTTTATGTTCGATTTATGATTGATGATTTTTAAAATTGTTAGGATATACTCGAGTATACCAGTATAAAACGGCTACTAATAAAAACTCAAATGCAATTATCCAGAATCCTAATGAGGTGAAAAAGCTATAATAGCTTCCTCCATTTGGTAAGATGAAAAAAGGAACGGTAATTAGAGCATCTAAGACAACTGCGGTTAATAACATAGTTTGCCCTACTAAATAACCATGGGTTGTTTTATCTTTTTTATAATAATATGAAGATCCAAACCAAACTAAAGGCATTATGACTATAAATAACACCAGATTTGATAGGTTTTCTAGTTCAAAAGCAGAAATACTACTTGAAATTGTGTAAAACAGGATAGCAATAATCCAAATGATTACTCCTATTAAAATTGCACGTTTTAGTTTCATGTCATTAAATTTTTAAATTCATGACAAAACTATTCTTATGGTACACAGTTGGCTTGTTTAAAAAGGAGAAAGATTTGTTCGAAAAGTAGTTTACTTAATCTGGCTTGGGCGATATCCAAACTTTTTTTCGAAAGCATTAGAGAATGAACTTAAACTATCATAGCCTACATGCCACGCGGCTTCTTGTACTGTAGACGCTTCACTTCGAATCATTTTATGAGCTAAAGTAAGGCGCTCATTTTGTAGATATTTAAAAACAGGAACACCAAAAAATTCTTTAAAACCCTTTTTCAATTTAAAAGTATTCCAGCCTATTTGTTTGGATATTTCATTTAATGATGGTGGATTATCTATATTATCTAATAAAATATCTTTTGCTAGATTAAGCTTTTCTCGTTCTGGTGTTTTAATTTTTTTAGTTTTTAATAATGCTAATTGACCAAAAAAATGAGAAAGTAACGCTGTAATTTGACTTCGAAAAAACATCACTCTAGTTTTGCCCTGATATTCTATGTTAAATAACGAATCTACAATTTCTTGCATTTGTGGTGTCATTATAAAACTTGGTCCTTCAACATAATGATCTGAAGGATTTACTAATTCATTAAGCATTTCTCCAAATAACTCGCCTTCTTGATTTGGTAAACTATTTATTGTATTTGTTGTAGTAGCTATTAGTAGGCATTCTAAAGGTTTTTCGCTTTCAACTGTATGTTCAAATTCAACTTCTTGGTCTGCATAAAAAGATAATGCTAATCCTTTTGTGTAATTAAACTGTTTGCTCTTGACTCCATATTTAACAGTTAAGTCTACATTTCCAGAACCATAAAAAGCTACAGAAATTACAGGTTCGTCAAAAGAGCAAGAGCTAGACTCTGAAGCCAAACCAAAGGATTTTGTATTTATTTTAGCTTCTTCAACTAAAATAATAAAGTCGTTTATATTTATTATGTCTCTGGTCATAATCTTAACAAAACTACATAATAATTTTTACCTCTAAATATCTAATTTAACTTTACCTTTTGTATCGTCTATTTTGTGTATCTGGCTATTTTCAATTAAAATTCCTTTCGTTTTACCTGAATTAAATGTTTCACCATGCTTCACATCAATTTTAACCACTTTATTATTGTAGTCTGTTGAAATATCATCAACAATAGAATGACCAATTACAATTTTAGATGCTTTATAATAGCTTAAAATGCTATCTAATTCTTCTTGTGTTGTGGGTTCAATATCTATTCCATCTGTTTTAAGTGCCATTTTGTGTTTAAAATCCAGGTTTAATCTTCTATCCCAAAACGGGCTATTTATACCACTTATTACAATTCTGTCTCTTTCATTTTTCAGGTTTTCAATATTTGGAACAATACCGTAATAATCTTTAGCAATGTTATTAAGTTCGTTTATTGAGTAGGCTCCTTTGTAATGGAATTTATTAAGTCCACCATGAACAAAAATAATGTCTCCTATTTTTTCTATAATGTTTTTTGTTCTCAACCATTTTCCAAGTTCGGTGTGTTCTGAATATAGATATGAAACAGCTTTATCCCAAGGTGTTAGATTACTTATCTGTTTTGCGACATGAATATACTTAGGATCATTATATTTTACATTACCATATAAATTCATGATTTCATGATTACCTAAAATAAAATGTACTTTTCCACCATTTTTTTCTGCTTGGTTTTCTAAGTGATAAATTAACCATAATACTTGAGTTACCTGATTGCCTCTATCAAAAAAATCACCATTAAGTACTAAATGTCCATCATTAAAAATCCAATTTGCATGCTCATCAATAACGTTGTTAGCAATTAAAAAACTCAACAACCCATTAAAATTGCCTTCTACATCCGATATAGCTATTAATTTGTCTGGCGCATTATAAATTTGGTTTTCAGGTAAATATTGGTCTTTAAGTTTTACTTTAAATGATTTCAGTTTAGTAGAATTGGTGTTTACTTTAACAGTTTTACTACTATCAAGAATAGTTTTATCTAAAATGTTGTTTCCATTTATTGAATAGACTTTATTTTCAACAACATAAGGACCATCTAAACCATTAAAATGGGTGCGGATAGTTTTATTGATTTTAAGCCCAAAGTCTTTATTGGGTTTCCAAAACGCATTTATACCAGACCAATAAAAATTATATATTCCCTTTTTTTCATTAGTATCCTCATACCCCATAATTAATGTAGTAATAAACAAATAGAGTATACTTAGTGAAATGCTTATTTTAATTATTTTTTTTACACTTTTCATATTCTGTTTTAAACAATACCTTGCTGAATAGCATATTTAACCAAGCCAACTACGTTTTTGGTGCCTATTTTTCGCATTAAGTTTTTACGATGAGTTTCAATGGTATAAACTGATAAGGACAATATTTCTGCTATTTCTTGAGAGCTTTTTTCATTAGAAATGTGAATTAAAACCTCTTTTTCTCTATCACTTAGATTAACTTTATTTTCCTTTGTCTTTTTTACATTAAATATGCTATTATTTATAATCTCTTTTACTTCGTTTGTAAAGTATTTCTCTTTATTATAAACCGATTCTATAGCTTTATATAATTCTAATTTCCCCGTGTTTTTAAGTATATAGCCATCAATTCCTGCTTGAATAGCTTTTGAAATAACGCTGCTTTTGTAATGAGAACTTACAGCTATTATTCTAACATTTGGGTGTAAAGATTTTACTTTTTGTGTTAATTCTATGCCATCTATTTGTGGCATATCAATATCTGTTATTAATACATCTGGCATAAAATTAGGTAGCAATTTTAATGCTTCTTCCCCGTTTTTTGCTGTTCCTAAAACAATAATGTTTTCAAAGGTGTTTAATATAGACGTTATACCCTCTAAAAACATTTTATGATCGTCGACTATAAATAATTTAACCTGATTATTCTCCATTTTTCTATTAAATTGGAATGTTAATATTTACAATAGTTCCTTTTTGATTTTCAATATAAAAGTTTCCTTTTAAACTTCTAATTCTAGATTTTATGTTTTTTAAGCCTATGCCCTCTTTATTTAAATCTTTTTTAAAACCAATACCGTTATCTTCTACTAGAATATTAATATAATTATCATGTAAAGTAATGCTTATAATTCCCTTATCAGCCTTAGAATGTTTATGCATATTAGTAAGTAGTTCTTGAAGAATACTATAAGTCTCTATTTGTATATTTTCTGGTATTTTGTTTAATTCATCTATTGGAAACAGCTCTAAAGTCACGGTTAATTGAGATGTATTTCTAAACGCTATCAACTGTTCTACAAGTTCAGTAAAGGTGTTTATAGATACTTTTTTAGGAGTTAAATCGTGTGAAATAGAGCGTACTTCGTTGTAGGTATCATCTAAAGAGGTTACAATTTGCTGAATATCTTCAGTCTGATTTTGTAACTCAGACATTTTTAATTTAATAGCAGCTAGATTACCACTTATATTATCATGCAAATCTTTTGCAATACGCTCTCGTTCTTTATTTTGCCCTTCTAAATGCGATTGTATGCTTTTAGCTTTTTCAGTCTCAATAAGTTTGTTTATTTTTTCTGAGGCTAATTCTTGTTGTTTTTCAAGAAGCCTTTTTTGAGCTAAAACGCGTTGTTTATAAAATAAAATAGATATTCCTAGCAATGCTAAAAGCGCTATTAACCCACCAAAAAGCCACTTGTTTTGTTTTTTTTGGGTTTTTATGAGTTCTTGCTGCATTACTATTTCAGATTCTTTTAAATCAGACTCATGTTTTATTTTTAAATCTTTAACAATTTGCGTTCGCTCTAAGCTATATACGCTATCATATACTACATTATATTTTTCAAGATTCTCATAGGCAGTTTTGTAATCGTTCATTTTTACAGAACTTTCATATATAACTTGATATAATTCCATTTTTAATGCATTGGAATCAATGTGTTTTGCCAATGAATCACATATTTTTATATACTGTTTTGTTGTGCTAAAATCATTAATATTAGTAAAGGACGTTATTAAATTCAACCTATTCTCTAATTGATATAGCTTGTTGTTTACCTGTGAAGCGTATTCATACGATTTTAAATATAACGTATGTGCTTTTTGATGATTTCCCTTCTCAGTATTAATATATGCAAGATTGTTATATGTTATAGAAAGATCGTAAATATTGGTTGTATCTATTGTTTTTAAGGATTCTAAAAGGTATTCTTCGGCTTTTTCAAAATCTTTTTTCTCAGCATAAATAGCTCCTATATTGCTATCTATAACATTTTTCATTCCTAATGAAGTGTCGTATTTTACACATTCTTTAAAATAAAATAAAGCATCATCTAATAAACCTTGTTCTGCATATGTGTTTCCTAGCCAATTATAACTGGCTCCAATTAAAATAGAATCATTAAGCTTCTGACCTATTTCTAACGATTTGTGGAAGTTAACGGAAGCCTCTGAATATTTTCCTTGATCTAAATAGATATTTCCATGGATATTTAAATTTTCAACACGTAAAGAGTCTTTTACGTAAGAATCATTTAGCTTGCTAATTTCTTCATATTTCTTCAAAAAGTAATTGTTAGCCGTTTCATAATCTCCTTTTTTAGAATGACCAACGGCTAAAACATCTAGCATCAATATTTTTAGATATTTTCTGTTGTTTTCAACTGATAATGTATATAAAGAATCGGCTTTCCTTATTGCCTCATCAACATTTTTATTGTCAAGTTGCCACCTAAGATTCATTAAAATCTCATTATCCTCTTTTGTAACACCATTTTGCGCTGTCACATTAAAATTTATTAGAACTAAAAAGAAAAGGAGTAAATACTTCATTGATTATAATTATAAAACAAAGAAAAGAAATACAATTTATATAACTATACCAGAAAACAGTGAGTTGTAAAATACCCAAATACCGTTATATAATAAATGTAAAACGGCAAGATATTTGTTAAACATAACAACAAATAAGAAACGTCATGAAAAAACTACTTTACATTTTAAGTCTATTAACTTTAATTTATTCTTGTGATTCATCAACAGACATTAAAGAGAAAAATCCATTTATTACTGAAGTTTCCCCTAACATTTTTGAAGCAGGATCAGAAGTATTAATTAATGGTACCGATTTAGATAATAACCCTACCTTACTATTCAATGGTGAAGTTTTATTGCTTACAATGGTAACAGATAATTATATTGCGTTTAATATTCCAGAAAATGCGTCAAGCGGTTTATTATCTATTGAATTTGACCAATCAGAAAGTAATACTGAAGTATATTTAAAAATACTTGACCCAGAATGGGAAGCTACAGAGACTGATAATTATACACAATTAGAATTTGTGTCAAACACTACAGGTTTTGCTATTAAAATAGACAATTCAGTTAGCATGTCTAGAATTGATAAAACTGTAGATGGTGGAAAAACTTGGACTACTATTTTTCAAGAAGATGTTGCAGATTTTTTCTTTTCTGCAGTTAACACCAATACTGTTTATGCCAAGGGTAATTTAAACACCTTTAAAAAAACAATTGATGGTGGAAATACTTGGGAGAACTTTACAGTGTTAGACGTTAGTTTTTTAATTTCTAATCTATTTTTCATAAATGAATCTGAAGGCTTTCTTTTAGCAGATAAATTGGGAAACACTCATGTATTTAAAACTATTGATGCTGGTAACACCTGGGAAGAAACCTTGATGCTTAATGTGCCTACATTTAAAATTGAAATTGCTCAAAAAAATGAAAATGAAATTCTGTTTTTAAATAAAGAAGCTAATGAGATTATAAAAACAACTGACAATGGTGAAAATTGGACAACTCAAAATTTAAATATATCAATTGAAAATAGTCTGTTATCTTATTCTTTTGATAGTGAAAAATCATGGTTAAGTTTAACACAATTAATTGGTAATACTGGTGGTTTGTATTATACAACCAACATGGAAAACGGATGGGAAACCAATGAAATACCGAGTTTATCAACTACAAATGAAAGCATTAATAAAATTATCTTTTTTGACTCATTAAAAGGTGTTGTTATAACTAATAACGGTGGTGTTCTTTATACAGAAGATGGTGGTGAGGCATGGAAATTATTATATATAGGTATAAGTGAAGTGATTACTTCAAACTATTATGAAAATACTGTTTATATAATTAGTAATGGCCATTTACATAAAAAACAAATATAATAGCTATTCTTATAAGTATTTGATATCAAATAAATACTAAATTTAATATAGTCTTTTCCATTCGCTTTTTACAAATGAGTATTGTATTTATAAAAGGTACTATAATATATATTATAGTACCTTTTAACTAGATTCTATCCTAATGGGTGATTAATAGATAGAAATAAAATTTATTTTATTTCTATCTTAGCAAACTTATGAGTTTAGTTATATCAAAAATCCTTCCTCTACTTTTTATTTTATTAATTGGTGTTATTCTTCAAAAATCTAGAGAGATTAACGAAGATGTTATTAGTGGATTAAAGTTTATTATTTTAAAAATCTCACTTCCTGCTGCTCTTTTTTTTGCATTTAGTAAAGCTGATTTAGAACTTAATTACACTTTACTATTTCTACTTGTTTTTGCATATTGCTGCCTGCTTTATGTAATCGGGTTTTTACTTAAATCAAAACTAAAATTTGAGTATACAGCACCATATTTCACTGGTTTTGAATTTGGTATGCTTGGTGTGGCTTTATTTACTTCAATTTGGGGTATTGAAAATTTATCACTTTTTGCTTTAATTGGTCTTGGTCACGAACTATTTATTTGGTTTGTTTATGCGCCAATTTTAAAACACAAGAACTCAGATTCTGTAAGTTTTGTTAATAGTTTTCTTTCATTTTTAAAATCGCCTATAATAATCGCCATTGTAGTTGGTATCTTGGTAAATGTAACTGGTATTCATTCTACAATTGAAGCTAATTTAATTGGCTATGGTATTATTCAAACTTTAGAAATTTTAGCGGTTATTACATCGCCTTTAATTCTAATTGTAGTGGGGTATTCATTACGATTAAAATCAGCCAATTGGATGGCGTCTTTTAAAATGATTTTCATTCGTTTTGCAGTGGTAATGGTTTTAGGTTTGGGGCTTTATCAACTATTGGTCTTAATTTTAGGAGAAATAGACTCTTTGTTTTTTAAAGCATTTATGGCATTTATTATATTGCCTCCACCCTTTATATTACCAATAATGATGCGAAAGGATAGTGATGAGATTTTGTTTTTCAATAATACCATAATAATATACACATTATGGTCTTTTCTGTGCTTTATTGGTTTAATGTTGTGGTAGTTGATACATTTTTAATATGATGCACTTTCTTCTTTACCTAAAATAATATCTCTTTTAGCTACGAATAAACCTTCTTTTTTATCAAGTTTGAGGATTCTGTTTGGGTTGGTTTTTTCTATTTTTTCACGACATGCATCTTTTAATAAAGGGTCATCATCAAAAACAAAGGTTTCAATTTTTTGCTCTGGTTTTCCTGGTTCTTTTATAATAGGTAATATCTGTTTTAATTCATTACCGTATATATAAGATCCTGGAACAAATGTGTAAAAAGTATAACGTCCATCAGCATCAGTTTTCACCCAACCTCTATGGTGCACATAGCGCTTTTTGTTTTCTCTTTTTAATTCAAAATTTCCATTCTCATCAGTTTGGTGTATAAAAAGCAATACATTTTTCGCAGGTGTAACACCATCACTTTCATATATAGTACCAGTAATTTTTAATTTATTTGATTTTGATGCAAAATCTGGAATGGTATCAACGTTGTTTAGTTGTTTTTCAGAATAATCATAAATAGGACTACGCTTCTTGTAATTTTGAGGAATTTCATCTGAAACAGATGATGTATCCTGTGCATTTATCACATTAAAAGTGCTTATAAAGAAAACTAAACAAACAAAAGAATTTAAATTTTTCATGGGGCTGAATTTTTAATTATCTCAAAACTAAACAACTAAGGCTTAGTCACATAAAAAAATCGTTTGAACTATAAAATTCTACGATAAAAAGAAATTATATGCAATAATTATCGACAAAACAAGACTAAGTTTTAAGTAAAACCTTAATTTTCAACTACATATTATTCATTAATTTAATGAGTTTAAGGTTTTTGAGGTTGTAAAAATTGTAGAGAACTACATAGGAATACAAATAATAATTTATTGATATTGAATGAATTAGCAACTAAGGTTTAATTAGTTTTTATTATTATAATATTTTCTTAATACAAAAAATGCTTTTTTCTTTTTGCCTTCAGAAGATATTAACCCTTTCCTGTTCCAACCATCTTGTATTATAGGTAAATGACGTCTTGGAGATCGAAAATCAACAAGAATCCAAGGTGAAAAACCGCGCAATTGAGGTATTTTATCAATCATATTCAATGTTTCAATGTATACTGACTCTTGAAACTCTTCTGTCCATCTTTCAAGTTTATCACCATGTAAACCTGCCTTTGCTCCTGCGCCAAATTCTGAAATTAATACCGGTTTATTTTGTTCAATTTCCCAAATGACTTCCCGACATCGTTCTGGTAAACCAACATACCAACCAATATACTCATTGAAGCTAAGTACATCTAAATAGTCAGCAAAGGGGTCGTCTATATGCATAACATCAGGATTGTTTTTATCTGTACTTTGTTCTAAAGCAGCACTAATAAGCCTTGTAGAATCAATACGTCTTGCTTCTTTTGTTAAGTTAATTAAAAATGTATTTCTGGCATCACTAACCGGTGTTTCGTTTGCCATAGACCATATAATTGTTGCAGCCCTATTTTTATCTCTATTAATCAATTCTGTTAATTGATTTTTAGCATTGTTATAAGTATTTGTGTTTTGCCATTGAATAGTCCAATACACAGGGTTTTCTTCCCAAACCATTATTCCCATTTGATCTGCAACACGAATCATGTGTTCATTATGTTGATAGTGTGCTAACCGTACATAATTACAGCCCAATTCTTTCGCCCAATTAAGAAGTAATTGAGCATCTTCAATGGTGTTTGCTCTACCGCCTTTAACAGGGTTTTCTTCATGTATTGAAATACCCTTTAGAAAAATAGGTTTGTCGTTTAAAAGTATATTTTGTCCAGAAGTTTTAATTGTCCTAAACCCTATTTGATCTGTGATTACATCATCTCCTGATTCAATGATTACATCATACAATTTAGGATTAGTGTCTGACCAATACGAAATGTTATTAGTTTTAATTTCTACTAAAGCTTCTCCATTTTCATTAGTCTTAAAAAACTTAGAGATATCAAGTTCTTCAATGTTGATTTTTAATGTTTTACCAGCAATATCTTCACCTTTTAATTTAATATAACCTTTTATTAGATCTTTATTTCCAGGATCTAGTTGAATAACATAATCTTGTATATAAGTTGAAGGCGTTTCAATAAGTTTTACATCTCGAGTTATTCCTCCATAATTCCACCAATCGGTATTTAAAGTTGGTACATTTTCTTTTTTTCGTTTGTTATCTACTTTTACAATCAAAAAATTGTCTTTGTCCTTTAACAGGGAAGTAATTTCAAAATTAAAAGATGTAAACCCACCTTCATGAATTCCTATTTTTTTTCCATTTAGATAAACTTCTGCTAAATAATTTACGCCTCCAAAATATACAAATACACGGTTACTATTATTAGCTTTTTCATAATCAAATGATTTTTTGTACCAAACAGTTCCTTCGTAAAAAAACAACTTATCGTCTTGTGTATTCCAATCTCCGGGAACCGTAATGGTTTCTGACAAATCGAAGTCGTATTCAATTCTATCTGATTTATCTTTTGGTTTGGAGTTCAAAAAATAAGCACTAATATTTGGTGATTCTGCTTTATCAAAAGCTTCATAACGGTAATCATAGTAACCATTTTCGTAAGGATCTACAATATAATTCCACTGTCCGTTTAATGATGTAGATGTTCTGTTATAAGCGTTTATTAATAAATCTTCTTGCGAATTGATTTTAGAAAAAAAGGAATTTACAACTAAAATTAAAAGAAAGACTTTTGTGTATTTTGAAGCCACTATTTAAACTATTTTATATTAGAATCTAAATTTAAGACTCTTTCTAATAAAATGTTAACGTTTAACAATTTTTTATTTTTTAAACAATTTTACAGCTATGAAATACTAGAGTTTTAGCACTTAGCTAATCTGTAATTGGTTTTGCACTACCGGAATATCGAATTGTAAATCGAGATGGGCTATTTAGAACTATATCACTTTTTAATTTTGGCCATAATTTTATATATACCGTGAAGTTTTCGGAATTACTTGCTGCGTTAAATTTTATATTATGACTACCATCTTTATTTATTTCAGATTCATAATTTTCCATAATGCCCTCAAACTCAATTGCACCATCTCTACCTCCATAGTTAACTTGCATTTGACGTTCACCAAAATATGGTAAATAAGACGTAATACTATCTCCTGAAATACGTAAAAAATTAGGGTTACCAATTAAATTAATACCCCCAGAATTGCTTCCTGGTGGTAATAATCCAGAATTCAATACCTGTTGCATTGCTCTTGTTGCTTGCGGATAAGCCCAATTTGACTCAATAGTAAATTGTTTGTTTTCCACGAGTTTGTTTAAAGCTTCTATTTCAGATTGAGTTGCTCTGTTTTTTGCTGTTCCGCAAGAAAATATAGTTAATAGAACTAAACCGATTATGTATTTTGAAGTTTTCATTTTAACACGTTTTTACTCTTTATAAGATACAAAAACTAAGCCAATTATTTTTCATAAATACATTGTAAAGCATCCAGTAAATAAAAAAAAACCAGTATGTAAATTCACATACTGGTTAGAGTAAACCTATATTTTACAAACTACAGAAGTTTAACTTCTAATTGAATATTGGTATTTAATAGTTTTGATATTGGACAAACGTCTTTAGCTTTATGTGCAATTTGTTGAAATTGTTCTCCATCAATATCTGGCACACTTCCTTCTAAATTTAATCCAATTTGAGTAATACTTCCTTCTTCAAAAGTCACTTTAGCACTCACATCTAAGGTATTTGCTGTAAAACCTGATTCGTTTAACAGGAAACTTAATTGCATAGCAAAACAACCTGCATGTGCAGCACCAATTAATTCTTCTGGATTGGTGCCTTTTTCACCATCTTCAAAACGTGTATGAAAGGAGTATGGTGTGTTTTCTAGTACTTTACTTGCTGTGGTTAGTGTTCCATTTCCATCTTTACCACTTCCCTTCCATTGGGCGTTAGCTTTTCTAGTAAATATCATGGTATTTTATTTATTAAATGTTTTGTTTAGTAATTCTTGTAAGGCTTCCCATGATTTTGCATCGGCTTCAGCATTGTACTCTAAGGGTAATTCAAATTTCTTACCTAAGGCATCAGCACCTTTACTTGTATAGGCATGTTTAGCTCCTGGATAAGCCACATAAGTGTAATCGGCATTAATACTATCCATAGCTTTTTTGAAGTTTACAACAGACTCTGGGGACACAAATGGGTCGTCTGCTCCATTAGCTACTAAAACTTTAGCTTTAAGGTTTTTATTAGGCATTATTGGTAATTGAACCCCACTATGGAAAGCCGCTACAGCATCCAAATCTTTTCCTGCATTGGCCATAGTTAATACAACACTTCCTCCAAAACAATATCCTACAGCTGCTATTTGTGTACTATCAACAGATGGATTATTCTTTAAAACTTCTAAAGCGGCATCAAAACGTGCTTTAGCCATATCTATATTCTTCATTACCATTCCAGAAAATTTACCAGCATCACCAGGGTGATCCGCTTGTTTTCCGTCGCCATACATATCTATTGCAATGGCTGTATAACCTAAATCAGCTAACATATTTGCACGTTCTCGTGTATAATCATTATGTCCCCACCATTCGTGAACTACTATTATTCCAGGTCGTTTAGTTTTTAAATTTTTGTCATAAACTATATAGCCTTTCATTTGGGTAGTATCAGTGCTGTATATTACCTCTTCACCCTTAATTTCAATGTCTTTAGCGATTACCTCTTCAACTTTGTCTTTTGGTTTGTCTTTACATGAAGACAAAACTCCTAGTATAATGACAAGCATGAAAAAGGATTTTTTAATTTTAAATTGTGTTTTCATAATTTCTATTAAAATAAAATTTTTAGTTTTCATTAGCTTTTGGATAATCTGTATATCCTTTTTTACCCGTTGTGTAAAATGTATCTTCGTCCCATTTGGCCAAATCAATATCATTTTCAAAACGCTCTACTAAATCTGGGTTAGAAATAAAAGGCTTGCCATAAGCTACCAAATCTGCATCTCCGTCTTCAATAACTTTGTTACCAGTCTCTTTTGTAAAAGCCGTATTTATCATAAGTGTGCCGTTGTAAAGGGGTCTAAAATGCTTAGCGATTTCTGTTACTGCATACGGTATATCTGATACGTCGTTAAAAGGTTCTGATAAATGTACATATGCTAAATTGTAATCGTTTAATCTTTTTATAATATACTCAAAAGTAGGAATTGTATCTTCATCCATGGTCATACCAAAAATACCATTTAGAGAAGGATTAAACCTTACGCCTATTTTTTCTTCAGGAATAACTTCTTTTACAGCATCTAACGCTTCAAAGAAAAAACGTGCTTTGTTTTCTATACTCCCACCGTATTCGTCTGTTCTATGATTAGAAGTACCATTAAAAAACTGATGGAATAAATACCCATTTGAAGAATGAATTTCTACACCATCAAACCCTGCTTTAAGAGCATTTTTTGCTGCATTTTGAAAATCTTTGATGGTTTCCTCAATATCAGATTTTGTCATTTCTTTTGGAGCTACAGTATCCTTAAATCCACTTGGTGTGTATGATTTTGAATTTGGATTTATAGCAGATGCTGAAAGAGGTAGTTCACCATTGTGAAAATCAGGATGGGACATTCTACCTACATGCCATAACTGAATAAAAATCTTTCCACCTTTATTATGGACACGCTTTGTTACTTTTTTCCAGCCTTCAACTTGTAAATCTGAATAAATTCCCGGAGTATTAATGTAACCCACAGCTTTTGTAGATACTTGAGAACCTTCTGTTATAATTAATCCCGCCGAAGCACGTTCTTCATAATAAATACCGTGTAATTCATCAGTTGGTTTATGGGCTTCGTTATCTGCTCTACTACGCGTCATAGGAGCCATAACTACTCGATTTTTAAGATTTAAATTTTTACTTTTATAGGGTTGTAATAAAGGTTGTTTACTCATAATATTTTAATATTAATTTTTTAAACGCTTGATTTAAAATAATTCTGTACCAGCTTTGGCTACTGTATGATCATTTTCTACAGTACTCCCACTTACTCCTATAGCTCCTATAACTTCGCCATTACTATTTTTTATTGGAAGACCTCCAGGAAATGAAATTAATCCACCGTTAGAATGTTCAATATTAAATAGAGCCTGACCTGGTTGAGAGAGCTTTCCAATTTCTCCTGTTGGCATATCAAAAAAACGTGCTGTTTTTGCTTTTTTAAGCGCTATATCAGCGCTACCCAACCACGCACCATCCATTCGTGCAAAAGCAACTTGGTTGGCGCCTGCATCAACTATGCATATATTCATTTTAGTATCAATGTCTTTAGACTTAGCTATGGCTTTTTCTATTGCAGTTTGTGCTTGTGCTAATGTAATATTCATGTTTCTAGGTTTTAAATTAAATGTTAATTGTATTATCGTTTTTATACTATAATTTACATTCACAAATGTAGAATACAGTTTCATCAATTTAATTGACCTATGTCAATATTAAGCACTAATTCTTTAATTCGCGTCTAATACGACTTAATCGTTCGGGTGAAACGCCTAAATAGTTTGCTATATGATAATTAGGAACACGATTTTCAATGCTTGGGTAAGTTTCACAAAACTCTAAATAACGCTCTCTGGTGTTGTTAACTAAAGAAGATAAAATACGTTTACGTTGAGAAATAAAAGCACCAGTAACTAATAGTCTGTAATAACGTTCAAAAACAGGAGCTTTTTTAAATAGTATTTGAAGATTATCATAATTTATGGCAAGTAGTGTAGAATCTTCGATGGCTTCGATATAAAGTTTTGAAGGCACATTGTTGTAAAATGCATCAAAATCGCCTAACCACCAATTTTCAATAGAAAATTGAACAATATTTCTATTGCCTTTTGCATCTAGATAATAAGACTTTAAACACCCTTTTGTAACAAAATACTCATGTTTAACATGTGTACCGGGTTGTAATAAAAGCTTTCGTTTAGCCAACTTAATTTCAGTTAGCATGGACGTAAACAGTTTTAAATCATCATCAGATAAATTTACATACTCCTTTACATGATTAACAATTATTTCGTCCATATTTAAAACCTAAATTATTTCAAACTAAAGGTAAAGAAACTAATAATTTTGAGTTAGAATTTTTAGGCTTATTTTAGAATTTTATCAATAGCTTTAATCCAATCTTCTAAATTAGTATACTTCGTATGAAGTGCTATATTTCTATTACCATAAGGTGCATAAATATTAGGGTCTGTTACCGAAAAGAATCCAACTGTTGGTGTTAATGTGGCACTAGCTAAATGCATTACACCATTATCTGCTGCAATAAAAATACTTGTGTTTTTAATGATGGCTCCCATTTCGCGAATATCTTTGCTGTAAAAATGTGGAGCTTTAAAATTAATTTTAGAAATGTTTTCAATAGGTAACATTTCAATAATATTATAGTTAGGATACTCTTCTAATAAACGCGAATAAAACGTTTCCCACCAATCTTCAGAATAACATTTTTCTCCTGTTGCATTAGTGTAGATACAAATGGTTTTTTTATCATTTTTTATAATATCATCAAGTATCTTTTTACCATTTACTATTTCTTCAGCATTAAGTTTAATATCTAAAACAGGTAGATTGCTATTGTTTTCATCAAATCCAAGTTTTTCCAAATAACGTCTTAAATTGTATATAGGGTATTTTGATATATGCTTATAATCTGGATACTTTGCCTGAATATCTTCATGAACATCTCCAAAAACTTTAAAAGTCGCTTTACTTATTTGTGTAAGAAGTCGCCCTGAAGAAGAATCTTTATCCCCATTAATTACTAAATCATAATGCGTTCTCTTAATCGAAACCCAACTCATTGCGTATTTAAACAGGTGATTAAAAGGTTTTTTAGGAAGTTGAATTATTTTATTGATTTGAGAATAGTTTTGAAATACAGGGTTAGCAACACCTCCTTTTACAAACAAATCAATTTTACAATCTGGAAACGTATTTATAACCTCTTGTACTATTGGTGTTAGTAATAACTGATTACCTAAACGGTGATTAGGTCTTATTATGAGTACTTTTTTTATGTCTAGTTTTTTAGAAGTATCAACTACAGGATCTGTGTAAGATTTTCCAATATTTTTGGTAATGCTATGCATTACACGTCTTCTAATATTATTTATGCTTGTGGGTACTTTCATTAATACTTTATTAATATTATATTTTTTTTGAATCAAGCCTTGATTTGTAAAGTACGTTTAAAACTAAGCCCAAAATGATTAAAGCTATACCCAACAGACTCCAAACAGTGTAAATTTCTGCAAATATAAAAACGCCAAATAATACTGTGAAAATAACTTCAATATATTTTAAAGGTGCAACTTGGTTTGTTGCTGCTACCTGAAACGCTTTAGTCATGTTTATTTGTCCGAAATAACCAAACACCCCTAACCCAAACAACATAAACCACTCTTTACCAATTGGTTGAACCCAATATTTAATTAAGAACACGCCTCCTACTATAGTTGCTATAACCATAAAATAATTTACAATTACAACAGGATGATCACCTTTCCCAATTTTACTAAGCAAAACATACACCATACCGCTAAATACAGCAGCTCCCATTATTAACAGTAAGCCAAAAGTATTAACTTCTGTATCTAATCCTTTTATTATTACAACGCCTGCAAAAGCTATGGCAAAAAATAACCATTGCCATGATTTTATTTTTTCTTTAAGAAAAAATATAGCAAAAATAGCTGCAAAAATTGGTGCCATATATCGTAATGAAACCGCGGTTCCAATAGGTAGATATTTTGTAGACATAAAAAACAGGGCCATAGATGTAACTCCAACAAGTCCTCTAATAACCATAAGTTTTCTCTTGTTACCTAAAATGGGGATTTTGTTTTTTAAAAGAAAACCGAAAGTAAAAAACAAAGATCCTATAGATCGAAAAAAAACAATTTGAAACGCATTAAAATCTACTAAATACTTAACAATACTATTCATACAGGCAAAGGCCAAAGTACTTATAAGCATATATTTTACAGCAGATTTAACGTCCAATACCTCTTGGTTTTATAACGCGTTTTGTATTTATAAAATAGACACCAGTAAGCAAAACCACTGCTGCCATGATAGATTGAAACGTTATAGTTTCGTTTAAAATCCACCAACCTAAAATAAGGGCTATAATGGGATTTACATAAGTATTGGTAGCAACTTTTTCTGGAGAAACAGCCTTTAATAAATAATTAAAAGAGGTAAATGCAACTATACTACCAAATAGAATAAGAGCTAGCATAGACCATTGTACATTAGTACTCCAAGATAAAGGCGATGACCAAGTTTCGCCAAAACAAAAACTAGCTATAGCTAGCATAATGCCCCCAGACAACATTTGGTAACCTGTATTTACAAATGAGTTTTTGGGTAAATTAGCATTGCCAACAAAAATACTACCATATGCCCAACTTATCATACAAACAAAAATCATGAGCATACCAATAATTTGTCCTTCCTGATTTATTAGTTGTTTCTGGCTTACTAAAAGATAAATACCTATAAAACCTAAAACAACCCCAATGTAAGACATAGCACTTATTTTTTTACCTTGAATTATGCGCATTAAAATAAGAACAACTAAAGGTTGTGCAGAAATCTCTAAGGCTGCAAAGCCACTATCAACAAACTTTAAAGCCCAAACAACAACACCATTACCAAAGGTTAAAAATAAAAACCCAGCAATAATTGTGTTTTTAAGTTGTTCTTTAGAAATTGAAATGCTGACTTTTAAAAGCTTAGCAATTATAAAAATAATAATACCAGCAGTTATAAAGCGTATTGCGGCTAATTTTAAGGGAGGTAGTTCTGATACTGCTATTTTATTAAGTAAATAGGTTGAACCCCAAATAACATAAATTGCAAAAAAAGCGAGTACAATTGTAATAGTTTTACGAGGTACACCCATAAATATTTATAATAAGCTCAATAGAAACGCACTATATTTTTTTTACTCTAACAGCATTCATTCCTTTTTGTCCACGTTCTAACTCGTAAGTAACCTTATCATTTTCTTGAATCTCATCAAGTAAACCACTTACATGAACAAAATATTTTTCTTGATTAACGCTATCTATAATGAAACCAAAACCTTTAGAAGTATCAAAGAAAGATACTTTTCCTTCTTTTGCAGCTGGCTCCTCTTCTATTCTGTCTTCTTTTTTAGGAATACCTAATTCAATACTTTCTGCTTCTACCTTTTCTCGCATTGCTGGATCTGGTGGTGTATCGGTTAAATTTCCATTAAAATCTACATAAGCAAATTGGATTCCTGATGAACCACTTGCTTCTTTTTCTGCCTTACGAGCATCTTTTTTCTTCTGCTTTTCTTCTCTTTTCTTTAAGCGTTTTTTTTCTTTTTCAATTTTGTTAAATGTAACTTGCGATTTTGCCATAGTTTAAATTTCCTCTGGGTTTTATGTGAATAAATATGTGTAAAGATACGCCTAATTTTTAAGGTTAATATGATTTAACTATAGTAAAAATATATACCGGTATTAGTCTTCAGGTGGATAACCATTAATCTCCTCAAATAATTCATCAAAATTAGATCTTAAAAATGCATTTAATTTCTTTCTGTAATCGCCTTTTAGCCATTCAACAAAATTAAAAGTACTTTTGCTTATACATTTGGTATAACGACCAATTCTAAAATCGATATCATCTCCCAGTTTTTTTGCTAAAGCTAAAGCATCATAAACATCTTCACTATTTTCAGTGCAAATTCTGGCATGTTGTTCTATTGAACGTTCTAAAACTACTTTTGAAGATTCACCGTTTCTTATAGAATCAACATAGGTTTTTTGAATATCAAAATAAACCTCTTTAGAATTTGAGAATTCAGCGCGTAGTTCATCAGGCATTTCATACCTAAAATTGCTTTCTAAATCTTCATCACTTAAAATAGAATCTAGATAGTAGTTAGGTGATTTAAAAATACGTTGCCAGTCTAAGTCATCACCCCAAGGTCCAAAACGATGGAAATTATTTCCTAAATCAACAACTGAGAAAGACTTTTTATCTTTTAGAATACGAGAACCACGACCAATCATTTGATAATATAGCGTCAATGATTTTGTTGCTCTGTTTAGAATAATACTTTCAACAGTAGGCTCATCAAATCCTGTTGTTAAAATACTAACCGAAGTTAAAATAGCATCTGGTGTTTTTTTGAACCATTTTAATATCATGGCCCGTTCTTTTTTGGTATTTGTATTATCTAAATGTGCAACGGGATATCCTGCTCTTCTAAAGGTGTCATAAACATGTAACGACGTATTTATACCGTTGTTAAAAATTAATGTTTTCTTGCCTTTACAGCGTTCTTCATAAGCTTGTAAAAGCTTGGATAGCATGTCGTTATCAGTATATAAATCTTCAGATGATTTAACTGTGTAATCGCCATTTGCACCAACAACAAGAGAGGTTAAGCCAACATTATAGGTAAACATTTCAGCACGTGCTAAGAAGCCATTATTTATAAGAGATTCTATACTTTCACCAACAATTAATTCATCGTAATTATCAGTCATTGGTAATTCTATACTAGAACTCAAAGGTGTTGCTGTAACACCTAAAATGAACGACTGACTAAAAAACTTAAATAGTTTTGTAAAGGAGTTATAATGCGCTTCATCAATAATAACTAAACCAATATCAGAAATATCTAGTTTATCATCATTTAGCCTATTGTTAAGGGTTTCTACCATGGCCACAAAACAACTGTAATTTGCCTGATCACTTAAATCAGCTTTACTATCAACAACTTTGTTTATTACACCAAATTCGGTAAGCATATTAGAAGTTTGCTTACATAATTCTATACGATGGGTCATTACCAATACCTTCTTTTTATGATGTTTAAGGTATTGTCTAACAATTTCAGAGAAAATAACGGTTTTTCCACCACCAGTTGGTAATTGATATAATAAATGATAATCGTCTGGAGATTCTTCAAAAGCTGTAAAAATTTTATCAATAGCTCCTTTTTGATAACTATATAAATTCTTACCCTCGTTTCTTTCTTCTAATTCTATTTTTGAAATCGGCATACTTTCAATTTTGTGACGTGCAAAAATAACATCTTTAAAGGGTTTACAAGCTATAATTATTTATAAGTTTTCAAGGAATATTAACAGAAGTTGTAAAACACAAGATTTTAACAGGTTAACTATTTATTATAAGTGCTACTAGATTGAATAAATTAAAATAAATCAATGATTTTTTGATTATATTGTAACATATGATGAAAAATAGCTTCTAACACATATCAGATTTAATAATAACTAATTTTTAATCTTATCAATTCAAATGAAAACTACAATTTTAAAATTAAGTAGTACCCTATTCTTTTTCTTAGGGCTATTTACACAAATTAACGCACAGGATATTGTTGGTGCATGGGAAGGTAAATTATCTGTCCAAGGAACAGAAATGTCTTTAATCTTTAATATAATAAGTGAAGAAGGTGTTTTGTCTTCTACCATGGATAGCCCTTCACAAGGCGCAACCGGAATCCCAATGGATGAAACAAGTTTCGCAAACGATACGCTTACAATTAAATTTACACAAGCGGGTATAAAATATGTTGGGAGTTTAAAAGAAAACACCATAGCTGGTACCTTTTACCAAAGTGGTATGGAGTTTCCATTATCCTTATCTAAAACTGTAAAAACGCTTCCTGGAAATACAGCATTGCCAACATCTGATGAAGATTTAGAAAAACTTGCAAACTGGAATCCTACAAATTATAAATATGCTGTTGAAGATTATTTTGCAAGACCAAAAGCACGTTCTTTTAATTTTTCACCTAATGGAACCTATTTGTCTTACAGAGAAAAAGATGAAAACACAAAAAATCATGTATATGTTAAAAACCTTGAAACTGGTGAAGTAAAAAGAGTTATTGAAGAAAAAGAAGAACTTATTAGAGGTTTTGGGTGGGCAAATGACAGCAGACTAGTATATGTTATGGATAAAGGTGGTAATGAAGATTACCATTTATTTGCGGTTGATGTAGATGGAACAAATCAAAAAGAACTCACTCCTTTTGATGGTGTAAAAGTAAATATTATTGAAGGTTTAAAAGAAGATAAAGATCATATGATTATTTCTATGAATCAGAATAATCCACAGATTTTTGAACCATACAAAATTAATATCGTAACAGGTGAATTAAAACAGTTATATAAAAATGATGATGCAGCAAACCCAATAAATAGCTATGAGTTTGATAAAGATGGAAATCTAAGAGGTTTTGCACGCTTAAGAAACGGTGTGAATTTTGATTTTTATTACACTGTAGATGGTGAGAATTATGAAATAAAAAAACAATTAAACTGGAAAGACAATTTTAGTATATCTTCATTTAATTACGCAACAGATTATCCACACGATGCATATGTTGTTTCAAATTTAGAAAGTGATAAAACACAAATTTATTTATATGATTTAAAAGAAGATAAGGCTATAAAAAAAATATTTTCTAATGATTATTATGATGTATCTGGTTTAAGATTATCAAGAAATAGAAATTATGAATTAGATTATTTTTCATACGAAGGTGAAAAAAGACAAATTGTTCCAGTTAGTGATTATTACAAAAAATTACATAAAAGAATAACAGATAAATTTCCAAACTATAGTTATTCAATAGCTGATGTTACCGATGATGAAAGTAAATATTTAATATTTCTACAAAGTGATAAATTGTATGGAACCTATTATTCCTACGATGCTTCAAAAGATGAATTTAAATTACTTTACAATTTAATGCCAAATCTCATAGAAAGTGATATGGCAGAAATGCGCCCTATTACTTTTAAAAGTAGAGATGGAAAAACTATTCATGGTTATATTACTTTGCCTAAAGAAGCGCTTAACGGGCAAAAAGTTCCAGTTATTGTAAATCCTCATGGCGGCCCACAAGGTGTTCGTGATTCTTGGGGTTTTAACCCTGAAGCACAACTTTTTGCAAGTCGCGGTTATGCTACTTTACAAGTAAATTTCAGAATTTCTGGAGGTTACGGAAGAGAATTTTTAGAATCTGGATTTAAACAAATTGGCAGACAAGCTATGGACGATGTTGAAGATGGATTACAATATGTAATTGATCAAGGATGGGTAGATAAAGATAATGCTGCTATTTATGGAGGTAGTCATGGTGGTTATGCTGTTTTACGAGGATTAACAAAAACTCCAGATTTATATGCTTGTGGTGTAGATTATGTTGGTGTATCTAATTTGTTTACATTCATGAAAAGCATCCCTCCTTATTGGAAACCTTATTTAAAAATAATAAAAGAAATTTGGTATGATGAGGATGTTGCTGAAGAAAAAGTAATCATGGAAGAGGTTTCTCCTGTTTATCAAATAGATAAAATCAAAAAGCCTCTTTTCGTTGTTCAAGGTGCTAACGACCCAAGAGTAAATATTGATGAGTCGGATCAAATTGTTAGTGCTTTACGAGCTAAAGGGTATGATGTACCATATATGGTTAAGTATGATGAAGGGCATGGTTTTGCTAAAGAAGAAAACTCTATTGCTCTGTATAAAGCAATGATGGGTTTTTATGCAAAACACTTAAAACAAGACATTAAGCAACCTTTAAAAGATTAAAACATTATAACTATTATAAAAGCCTTTTGATATTTATATTAAAAGGCTTTTTTTTGTTTAGATAAAATGTAAAAACTAATTTATACATTTACGTTTCAAAATAATTATACAGCATGCAAATCAACGACAAATCAGGAGTAGAAAGCTATTTAGCAGATTCTAAACGTTACGACTCAATGACCTATAAAAGAACAGGAAATAGCGGTGTTATGTTACCCGCCATTTCTTTAGGCTTGTGGCATAACTTTGGTTTTGTAGATAATATTCAAAATGGAAGAGACATTATAAGAACTGCTTTTGATTTAGGAATTACACATTTTGATTTGGCAAATAATTACGGACCACCTTTTGGTTCTGCTGAAGAAAATTTTGGCACTATTTTAAAACATGATTTTAAAGCTTACAGAGATGAAATGTTTATAGCATCTAAAGCTGGATACGATATGTGGCCTGGGCCTTATGGTAATTTGGGTTCCAGAAAATACCTAATTGCTAGTATAGACCAAAGCTTAAAACGTATGGGATTAGATTATGTTGATATTTTTTATCATCACAGACCAGATCCAGATACGCCTCTAGAAGAAACTATGGGAGCCTTGGCTGATATTGTTCGTCAAGGAAAAGCCTTATACGCTGGGATTTCTAATTATGAGCCAGCAGAAACTCAAAAAGCTGCCGAAATATTAAAGCGTTTAAATGTACCTTTTATTTTACACCAAGCCAGATACTCTATGTTTGATAGATGGGTTGAAGATGGGCTTTTAGATACTTTAGATAAAAACGGTGTTGGTTGTATAGCCTTTTCTCCTTTAGCACAAGGCATGCTTACCGATAAATACTTAAAAGGAATTCCAGAAAATTCTAGAGCTGCAAAAAACGCAACGTATTTAGATGCTGAGACTGTTTCTAGTAACCTAGATAAAATTCAAAGTTTAAATAAAATTGCTCAAGAACGTGGGCAAAAGCTACATCAAATGGCTATTTCTTGGATTTTAAGGCAAAAACAAGTAGCATCAGTATTAGTTGGGGCAAGTTCTCCTAATCAATTAAAAGACAATGTAAAAGCTTTAGATAATTTAAAGTTTAGTAATGAGGAGTTAAGCTTGATTGATAAGATTGTTTCTTAGTTATTCTTTAATAATATTAATTATTGCTTTAACATTTTCTGATAAATTCCAAGCATCTGATGCAAGAACATCTCCTTGATCATCTAAAACTCTAAAATGTGCAGTATTAGGCATAAGATAACCTTCATTTAATGCTAAAAAATCTATCCTATTAACGCCTTTTTTTAGTTTAATTTTGAAGCCTTTAAAAGAATTTCGTAATGTAACTCTATATTCAATAATTTCATCATTTACACTAATTCTTATAACATCACCATCTTCCTGCCCAAAATCTCTATACTGAACATTAGCAAACTCAGATTTTGTAATTACATTTCCAAAATGTTGATCAGTTTTACTTCCCTTAGTACCTAATTCCATTTGGTCTTTTATAGCATCCATATTTCTATTAACCTGTTTTTCATAAAGTTCTCCAGGATTCCCAAATTCTTCTTTAGGAAACATAGAAAATTCTTTTTTAGGTAATTCTAAATTAGGAGACACATTGGGTTTATTCATCCCTAAGGTGTTGTTGTTATTAGGAATTGAAGGTGTTATAAGTTTTATGTCGGTAGAATCTTTTTTGCTTTCAACAGCAGGTATAGCGATAGATTTCTTTTTATTATCTATCTGTGCAGTAGCAGATAATGAAAAGAAAATCAATATAAAGTATAAAATATAAGGTTTCATCAATCTTATATATTTTAATCAGTTTTATAACTTAGATGTTTCAAAGATATTTCTTTATCTGAAAACTCGCCTAAGTCTTGTTCAATATTTAATATGGGTTTAACAATAATCATTCCTAAAAATCAAAAACCATTCATAATACATGATTTTTAACCTCCACTCCACTAAAAATAGTTAAAATTTGTTAATTTATTACTTTGTTATGCATAGTACTGTAACATTTTTTGTCTGTTGTCGTCTATCTAATAGAAATCAATCATTAAAAACAAACAAAATCATGAGAACTTTAAACAACAATCAATTAACAGGAACATTAAACGGTACAAAAAGTAACGCTTGGAACAGTAAAAGACGTTACAGATAAGTAGTGCCTTTGTAAAAAACTTTCATTAATCATTTTAAATCAATCAGAAATCATGAGAACTTTAAACAATAATCAATTAACAGGAACTTTTGAAGGTTCTAAAAGAAAAGAATGGAACAACAAAAGACGTTACAGATAAGTAACGTCTTTTAAAACCAAACACAACAACCATCAATCAAATTTATCAAATCAACAAAATGAAATCAATTGTTAAAATATCGAGACATTTTAATACCATCACACAAGAAAATTTATTCACTAATAAACGTATTATAGATTTTCGTACTTCTAATAACTCTATTTGGAAAGGCACTAAACGTTATGCACATTAATCTGATAACAAAATAGTTATGGTACTGTTTTTGTGATTTAAGGTTTTATTAACATTTTAAAACTGTAAAATCATGAGACGTTCAAATCAATTACCCGAAGTAAATGCAGGATCTATGGCAGATATTGCATTTTTATTGCTTATTTTCTTTCTTGTAACAGCTACTATATCTTCTGATGAAGGCATTAATAGAATGCTTCCTAAAGAGTGTCTAACTGGAGATTGTGGAGGTATTATTGCAGATAAAAATATTTTAGAAGTATCAATTAATAATAAAGATGAAATACTTATTGAAAATGAATTAGCTACTCTTGAAGAAGTTAAGAATTTAGCTAAAATTTTTATTGATAATAATGGCGACGGTACTTGTAATTATTGTAACGGAAATAAAGATGAAATATCTTCAGTTAACCCTAAAAAAGCAGTTATTTCATTGCAAAATGGTAGACATACTTCTTATAAACAATTTGTTGCTGTGCAAAATGAATTAACAAAAGCATATTACGAATTACGTGAGGTTTATAGTATGAATATTATTAATAAACCTTCTGATAAACTATCGAAAGAAGAGTTAAAAGAAGTAAAAGATGCCTACCCTTTTATTTTATCGGAAGCTGAAATAAAATAGAAGTTATTCTTTTTTAGGAATACCAAAATCAATGCAAACACGTTTTCTGCCCCACTGTTTTGCAGCTTTTACATCAATACCCATGTAAATATCAATTCGGTTTTTCCATCGAGAATGCATTTTATCTTTAACATAATATATCCCTTCAAGACCTTCAATCTTAATAGGGATATTATGTTTTAGACCTCTTTTTAACAAATCTCTAGAAACAGCAATGTATTTTAATCCTGGTTTTAAGCTATCGCCAAAAGCGGTAATGTTAGGATCTGAATTTGTTTGATAAGCTAATGAGTTATAAGCTGTTGCGGTAACACTCATAGAATTCCAAGAAAACTTATTTTCAAATGAGTCTTCGGGTTTTTTACAATTAAAAAAAATTAATAAGAAAAGTAGGGTAAAAATTCTCAAAACCTTTCATTTTAATGCTTTTAAATATAAGCATTTTAAATATTAAAAGGCTAAAAGCTCTTTTAAATCGGCTTCAAACCTACCTTTTGGTAAGTATTGATCTTCTAGTTGTTTTGCGAATGGAATTGGTGTTTCTAAACTAGCTACACGTTTTACTGGAGCATCTAAATATTCAAAGCAGTTTTCCATAATAAGCGCAGAAATATCGCTAGCAATACCACCAAATAGTGAATCTTCTTGCAAAATAATAGCACGACCAGTTTTTTTAACCGAATTATAAATAGCTTCGGTATCTAATGGCTGAAGTGTTCTTAAATCTATTAAATCGGCCGAAATATTTGGGTTTTTACCTAAGGTTTCTAATGCCCAATGTACAGCGGCTCCATAAGCTATTATAGTGACTTTATCTCCTTCTTTAACAAGTGAAGCTTTTCCAAAAGGAAGCGTGTAATAATCTGTTGGCACTTCTTGACGAATACTTCTATATAAAGCTTTATGCTCAAAAAACAATACAGGATTTGGGTCGTTAATAGCTGTTGCTAACAAACCCTTTGCATCTAAAGGAAATGCAGGATATACCACTTTTAAACCGGGTGTTTTTGTAAACCAAGCTTCGTTAGTTTGCGAATGAAAAGGTCCTGCTGCAACGCCACCGCCACAAGGCATTCTTATAACAACATCTGCATTTTGATTCCATCTGTAATATGATTTTGCTAAATAGTTAACCACAGGATTAAATCCGGAAGTAACAAAATCTGCAAATTGCATTTCAACAACACTTTTTATACCAGCAATTGATAAACCCATAGCGGTTTCAATAATTGCAGATTCACAAATAGGTGTATTACGTACACGATCTTTACTAAACAAATCAATAAAACCTTCTGTAATTTTAAACGCTCCACCATATTCAGCAATATCTTGCCCCATAATTACTAAATCGTTATGCAGTTCCATACTTTGTTTTAAGCACACTGAAATAGCATCTATAAAGCGAATTTCTTCTGTTTCTTTATTTTGTTTAAATTCTTGATATTTAATATTTTGAAACACATCATTTAATTCAATACTTGTATTTTCTAAAATATCTTCTTCGTTAAAAGCAACCTCTAAATGCTCACTAATTTCACTTACAATTGATTCTTTTATTGACACTTCATCTTCCTCAGTTAAAATATTTTGTTCTTTTAAAAAAACTTGAAAATTCATCAAAGGGTCTTTCATTGCCCAAGTATCCATTAAATCTTGAGGAACATATTTAGTGCCGCTAGCCTCTTCATGTCCACGCATTCTAAAGGTTTTGAACTCTAACAAAACTGGTCTGGGGTTTTTCCTGACACTTTCTGCAATATCTTTAACTTTTGTGTAAACCTCAATAATATTATTACCATCAATAATGTGAGATTCCATACCATAGCCTAATCCTCTATCTGCAATATCTTTACAATTATATTGTTCGCTAGTTGGTGTAGACAGACCATAGCCATTGTTTTCAACACAAAATAAAACAGGCAATTGCCATACGGATGCTATATTTAATGCTTCATGGAAATCGCCCTCACTAGTACCACCTTCACCTGTAAAAACTGCAGTAACCTGATTTTTATTCTTTAGTTTTGAAGCTAATGCAATGCCATCAGCAACACCTAATTGCGGTCCCAAATGCGAAATCATACCTACAATTTTATATTGCTGAGTTCCAAAATGAAAGGAGCGATCTCTACCTTTAGTAAACCCAGAAGCTTTTCCTTGCCATTGTGCAAATAATCTGTATAAAGGAATTTTTCTAGTTGTAAAAACACCTAAATTTCGGTGCATTGGCAAAATATATTCATCTTCATTTAAAGCCATAGTTACTCCAACAGCAATGGCTTCTTGTCCAATACCAGAAAACCATTTACTTATTTTACCTTGCCGAAGTAATACAAGCATTTTTTCTTCAATTAATCTTGGTTTCAATATGTTTTTGTACAATTGTTTTAAAACAGTATCATCAAGATTTTCACTATTATATTTCATAGTAATTACAACTATTTATTTTAAATATCGCTTCATCAAATATAGCATAAAAAGGCAATATTATTATAAAAGTAATACTCAACATAATTCCTTAAATTTTACAATGTTTTTGTACATTTGTATTACATTTATTATAAAATTATTATCCTTATGAACACCATACCTAGTGTTAATTTAAAAGACTTTACATCTAATGACCCTGTTAGGAAACAAAACTTTGTAGATGCTATAGGAAAAGCTTACGAAGAGATTGGTTTTGTTGCCTTAAAAGGTCATTTTTTAGATGATAAATTAGTTGACAATTTATATAAAGAAGTTAAAAATTTCTTTGAACTACCAACAGAGACCAAACAGAAATACGAAATACCAGGTATTGGTGGTCAACGTGGTTATGTGTCTTTTGGAAAAGAAAGTGCAAAAGGCAAAAAAGAAGGCGATTTAAAAGAGTTTTGGCATTTTGGTCAATATGTTGAAAATAATGACAAGTTAAAAGCAGAATATCCAGATAATGTTGAGGTTAAAGAAATTCCTGAGTTTAATAAAGTAGGAAAGGAAACCTACAAAATGCTTGAAAAAACAGCTAAATATGTATTAAGAGCCTTAGCTTTACATTTAGGGTTGAAAGAAACTTATTTTGATGATTATATTCACAACGGAAACTCTATTTTAAGACCAATACACTACCCGCCAATTAAAGAAGAACCTAAAGAAGCCGTTAGAGCTGCTGCACATGGCGATATTAATTTAATTACGTTGCTAATGGGTGCTCAAGGTAGAGGTTTACAGGTTCAAAACCATAAAGGTGAATGGATTGATGCTATTGCAGAGCCAGATGAATTAATGATTAATGTTGGAGATATGCTATCAAGACACACTAATAACAAATTAAAATCTACCATACACCGCGTTATTAATCCGCCAAAAGAACTTTGGGGAACATCGCGATATTCTATTCCATTTTTTATGCATCCTGTAAGTAGTATGAAATTAGATGTTTTAGAAGGATGTATAGATGAAGATAATCCAAAGGCATTTGACGATATTACGGCTGGTGAATTTTTGCATCAAAGACTCGTTGAGCTTGGATTGATAAAGAAATAAATCAATGATAATTGATAATCTAATTATTGTTGAACAAACATTTAATAAACCTATTGCAACTGTTTGGAACAGTATAACAAAACCATTGCTGATGAAGCAATGGTTTTTTGAACAAATTGAGGATTTTGAAGCTAAAAAAGGGTTTAAAACTCAATTTATTGTAAAAGTAGAAAATAGAGTTTATACACACCTTTGGGAAATAATTGAAGTTATTCCAAATAAAAAAATCGTATACGACTGGCGTTATTTAGAATACAAAGAAGGTGTTGGTAAAGTAATTTTTGAATTATCAGAAACTAACAATAAAACTAAACTTACACTAACCAACGAAGGCTTAGAAACATTTCCTAAAAATGTTCCGGAGTTTTCTTTTGAAAGCTGTGAAGGCGGTTGGGATTATTTTATTAATCAAAGATTAGCGCAATTTTTAGAATCAAACAATAGCAATTTGTAATTAAAAATGGACTTACAAGACCAGCTTAAAAACTTATTTCCAGAACATGTTCAGGAAGAAACTAACTCTAATACTGAAGAATCATCAGCTATTTGGATGCAAGACGAGCCTATTATTTGTAAATACGAAAAAAGAAAAGGCAAACCCATAACCATACTGGAAGGCTACACAGGTGCCGCTGAAGATTTTAAAATTCTAGCCAAAGAGATAAAGACAAAACTAAGTGTTGGAGGTAGTTTTAAAGACGACAAAATAATTATTCAAGGGGATTACCGCGATAAAATAATGCAGATGTTAAAAGATAAAGGTTTTAATGTAAAACGCGTTGGCGGATAATTGTGAGCAAAAAAATACTTCATATAACTAACGGTGGTAGCTTAACTAAGGTTCTTAATGAATTAGGTGTTGAAGGAGAAAAACTAACATGGCAAGAAATGCTTTGTGAAGGTCCTACTACCGAAATGGTATATTCAGATGAATTTTTAAATCTACGTAAGTCTTTTTTCAATGAATTTTACGACGTTGAACTTGATGTGAAAATGATTGAAGAAGAATTAAACAAATTAAATTCTACTGAAGATTACTCTGAAATAATACTTTGGTTTGAATATGATTTATTTTGCCATATAAACATGTTAGCTGTTATTAGCCTTATTCAACAGAAAAAAATAGAATTACCCTTATATTTAGTTTGTAGTGGAAGAATTGAAGGAAGTAAAAGCTTAAAAGGGCTTTCTGAACTTTCTTCAGAACAATTACTAAAACACTATAAAAACAAAGTTTTACTCAAGAATGAGGACATAGATTTAGCTTGTACTGTTTGGGGAATTTATTGTGGTATAGACCATAATTTATTAAAACCTTACATTGTTAAACCGTCATCATTTGAATATTTAAGCAACTGTTTAAAAGCCCATTTAGAACGTTTTCCTAATGTAAAAGACGGGTTAAATGTTCTTGAAAGAAACATATTAGAAATTATTGACAAACATGCCATTACTTCAAAAAATCACTTATTAGGTTATGCACTTAATTATCAAGGGTTTTATGGATATGGCGACATACAATTATCAAAAATCATTAATCATTTAAGTATATTTTACACCATTGAAGAAAACAGTCTAATTCTTAATAGAAAAGGACATGAAGCCTTATTAGGGCAACATAACTTTTCATCAGAATTAGATAATAAAATGATTTTTGGTGGTGTTAAAAAATTTGATTTTCAATTTAGTAAATCAAAAAATCAACTTATAAAATCTGTCCTAAATGCCAATTAAAGAATCTGAACTTATTTTAAACCCAGATGGTAGTGTTTATCATTTAAATCTGAAACCAGAACATGTTTCTAACACTATCATATTTGTAGGTGATCAAAATCGCGTAGAAAAAGTAACTAAACATTTTGATTCCATAGAATTTTCTATTCAAAAAAGAGAATTTAAAACACAAACCGGTACTTATAAAGGTACTCGCATAAGTGTTATCTCAACAGGAATTGGTCCTGATAATATTGATATTGTTTTAAACGAATTAGATGCGCTTTTTAATATTGATTTAAAAACTAGAAAACCAAAAGAAAATCTTACCAGCCTTAACATCATTAGAGTTGGTACATCTGGATCTTTACAAGAAGATATTCCTGTAGATTCTTTTGTTTTGAGCGAATATGGTTTAGATCTTAATGGTCTGCTTCACTCCTACATCATTGAACCTGTTAGTAATCCTGAAATTGAAAATGCGTTTATTTCTCAAACTAATTGGCATGAAAACAAATCAAAACCAATTATTGTTAAGGTTAGTGATAAGCTTGAAAAAGTTTTTGAAAGCGACAAAACATATAAAGGTATAACTGCTACAGCTGGTGGGTTTTACGGCCCGCAAGGGCGTGTTTTACGATTACCTATTCAAGACACTACTTTGAATTCCAAGATGGATAATTTTAATTTTAATGGTAATCGAATCACAAATTTAGAGATGGAAACCTCTGCCATTTATGGATTATCTAAATTATTAGGTCATCATGCCATATCTTTGAATGCTATTATTGCCAATAGAGCATCGGGAACATTTAGCGAAAACCCATCACAAGTTGTAGAAGACTTAATTATATACACACTCAATAAAATTATAGAATAAACAGATTGATTTAATGAAGAAAGTTAATATTGGTGGTGTACCAGAACATTTTAATTTAGCTTGGTACTTAACACTAAAAAACGGCGAGTATAAAGAGAAAGACATTAATTTGCGTTGGCATGATTATCCGGGAGGAACTGGTGCCATGTGTAAAGCGCTTCGCAATAAAGAAATTGATCTAGCTGTAATACTTACAGAAGGTATAATTAAAGACATTATTGCTGGCAACCCTAGTAAAATTGTACAAACCTTTGTGCAATCGCCTTTAATTTGGGGTGTTCATGTAGCCAATAATTCTAATTATAAAACTGTTGAAGATTTAAAAGGAACTAAAGCTGCTATTAGCAGATATGGTTCTGGTTCGCATTTAATGGCATATATAAATGCTGAAAACAATAATTGGGACTTAGAAAAAGATTTAGACTTTGAAGTTATAAAAAACTTAGAAGGCGCTGTTGAAGGTTTAACCGAAGGAAAAGCCGATTACTTTCTATGGGAAAAATTTACAACTAAACCTTTGGTAGATGATGGTACATTTCGTCGTATTGACAATTGCCCTTCTCCATGGCCATGTTTTGTTATAGCTGTTAGAGAAGATTTTATTGAATCTAATCGTGAAGAATTGGAAACTATTTTAGAGATAATTAATAATACTACAGTAGAATTTAAAGATATTCCAAGTATTGATAAAACGATAGCCAACCGTTATAAGCAACAACTAGAAGATGTACAAGAGTGGTTGAGTATTACTGAATGGTCTCAAGAGTTAATTGATAAAGAAACCGTAATGAATGCTCAAAAAGAGCTATATGCGCTTAATATAATTCCCGAAATTGTAGACTATGAATCTTTGGTTTTTAAGTTGTAATAGATAAATGTTAATTTTAACTAAAACTTACAATAAAACCTTATCAAGTTTATACTTTTGAAAAAACAAATACTTAACATGAAAAAATTACTTTTATTATCACTAGCAATTGCAACGATAGCTTGTAAAGAAGAACCGAAAGATTATGTAACATTTTCTGGAAAGATAACAGACAAGTTTAGTGATTCAATTGTAGTGCGTACACGTACATATTCAAAAACAATTAAAGTTAATGAAGATGGAACTTTTAGTGATACATTAAAAGTTGATGCAGGAATACATAACTTTTATGATGGAAATGAATCTACATCTGTTTTCCTTAAAAATGGATATGATTTAAATATAACATTAGACACAAAAGAGTTTGATGAAACCATAAAATATTCTGGAGTTGGTGCTGAAACAAATAATTATCTAGCAAAAAAAGCTTTATTACAAGAAAACAGTTTCACTCCTACTCTATTTGATATGGATGAAGATGCTTTTAAAGCAAAAGTGACTGAAATACAATCAGAGTTCGCTGAGTTGTTAGAAAACACAAAAAATCTGGATTCAATAGTTTATTCAGGTGATAAAAATGCTCTTGAAAAATTACCTGAAGGACTTTTAAATGCATACACCCAACAACAAGCGCGTGCTAATCAATTTTCAGATTTTATAGGAAAACCATCTCCTGCTTTTGTGAATTACGAAAACTACAAAGGCGGAACCACATCGCTATCAGATTTAAAAGGCAAATATGTTTACGTAGATGTTTGGGCAACTTGGTGCGGACCTTGTAAAGTTGAAATTCCTTCGCTTAAAAGACTTGAAAAAGCGTATCATGGAAAAAACATTGAATTTGTGAGTATTTCTGTTGATAATGGTAGAGGTTATAGAGCCGAAACCCCTGAATTAGCTTTAGCAGCTTCAAAAGAAGGATGGAAAAAAATGATAGCTGAAAAAGAAATGGGCGGTATTCAATTATTTTCAAATAATGGTTGGAGATCTGAATTTGTTCAGAATTTCAAAATAAATGGTATTCCTCGTTTTATTTTAATCGATCCTAACGGAAATGTTGTAAATGCAGACGCTCCAAGACCATCTAGTCCAAAACTCGTAGAATTATTTAATTCTTTAAATATTTAATTTCAAATAAAGAATATTAAAACAAAAAGGCGCAAATAGCGCCTTTTTTTATGCTTGTTCATTTGCCTCTTCAGTGGCTTCTTCTGGTTGCTGTTGTTGTTCAGGTTGTTTAAATAAATCTATAAATGCTTCTCCTAAATACTCAATAACATGACTAGCAATTAAACTTTGATACCCAAAATCTTCAATAGCAATGTCTGCAGATTTTCCATGTAAATACACACCAAAAATAGCCGCAGTTAATGGGTGATATTGTTGGGAAATTAAACCTGTTATAATTCCTGTTAAAACATCACCACTTCCCGCTGTTGCTAAACCTGGATTTCCGGTAGTGTTAACATAAAGTTTTTCGTTAAAAACAGTTATGGTATTAGCACCTTTAATAACTATAATAACCTTATACTTTTTAGAAAATACTTTTACTTTCTTTAATTTGTCGAAATCGTTTTTCCATTTACCAATTAAACGTTCTAGTTCTTTTGGGTGTGGTGTTAATACAGTATCTTCTGGCAACAATTTTAATAACGCTTTCTTTTTAGAAAGGATATTTAAACCATCGGCATCAATTACCAAAGGCACTTTATTTGTTTTTAAAAAAGCTTCGAAAGCACTTATGGTTTTTGTATCGGTTCCTGCTCCAATTCCAAAAGCAACTACTGTGGGCTCAATTTCAAAATTAATTGAAGTTATTTTTTCTTCATCTTTATCAGTAATTACCATAGTCTCAGGAAAAGCAGACTGCAAAGGCATATAGCCACATTTAGGAATATAAGTTGATACTAATCCTGCTCCAGCAGATAATGCAGCTCTACTAGCCAAAGTTACAGCACCTATTTTTCCATAACTACCGCCAATAATTAAAGTATGCCCAAATTGTCCTTTATGCGAAAACTTTTCTCTTGGAATATAATTTGGTAATACTTCATGTTTTCCAATAAGTTCAACTTCGGTTTGTGTAGTGTATAAAAACTCTTGATCTAATCCTATATCTAAAACTTCCCATTGTACGGTGTATTTAGCAGTTTCAGGTAAAAAGAAAACCAATTTTGGTGATGCAAAACTTAAAGTATAACCTGCCCAAACAACAGCATCTTCGTCCTCAACTGATTTATCTGGAAATAAACCTGATGGAATATCTATAGACAATGTAAATGCTTTACTAGCTCTAAAATGCATAAATAATCCTTTCACCCATTCATCAACAGGTCGGTTTAAACCAATTCCAAAAACAGCATCAACTATAATATCATCTTGATGAATTTCTGGGAAATCTGAAGCACATTTTAATAATATTGGCCATTTTTTAGTTACATTTTTAATTCTATCATAATTAATTAAAAAATCTTTAGAGCGTTTATCACTACAATTAACCACGTAAGTATTTACATTATAACCATGTGTTATAAGATGTCTGGCAAGTACTAATCCGTCACCTCCATTATTACCAATGCCACAAAACACATGAACAGGCACTTGGGCACCTTGCATACGCATGTGCATCCAATTGAAAATTTGGGTTGCAGCACGCTCCATTAAATCTGTTGAAGAAATCTGTTGTCTTTCTGTTGTTATTTTATCTCCTTCGTAAATTTGTTCTTTTGAAAATATTTTCATCTACTAAATAATTATTGATTTTTCAATTCTTATAATTGTTTACCGCTTTTTTTCAAAGAAATCCGATTCAATATAAGAATACTATAAAAAAAATCTTTTTGTTTTTTTATTAGGCTAAAAGTAATACATTTGGATAGTATTACATTAATTATAATGAATCATTTAAGCCAAAATACATGTTGTTTAATTTCTTTTTTTACAAAAGGAACAACATCTTTTTTAGCTACTACAATAAACATTACAACCCTTTGGGGTTGCTAATCACATATTCTACAGGCTATTATTGTAATTTCAAAAATTACAACATTTCAAATATTATTTTTAATTATTCAATGCATTAAAACATGAAAGTTTTAAAATTTGGAGGAACTTCAGTAGGTTCTTCAAAAAATATAAATAACGTAATAAGTATTTTAGATAACTACTCTAAAAAAGATAAAGTAGTTTGTGTAGTTTCAGCAGTTGGCGGCATTACAGATAAGTTGTTATTAGCAGGTAAACAAGCGCAAAATAAAGACCAATCTTTTATAGATACTTTTGAATTAATAAAAGAACAACATTTAGCAATTATAAAAGAATTAAACCCCCAAAAGGGACAAAGTATAACGGCGTTTGTTAATCAAAGGTTAGATGAATTAAAAAGTTTATTAGATGGTATTTATTTAATTAACGAATTATCTCCAAAAACATCTGATAAATTAGTGAGTTTTGGTGAAATATTATCATCATTCATCATAGCTGAAACGATGAAAAACAGAGGTTTATCTGCAGAACGTAAAAACTCACAGGATTTAATAGTTACAAATTCAAACTTTACAAAAGCTGAAGTTGATTACAAACTTAGTAATACTAATATTCAAGATTATTTTAAATCAGCTGCTCAAAAAATCACGATTTTACCTGGGTTTATCTCCAAATCTAAATCTGGAGAGCAAACTACTCTTGGTCGTGGAGGTTCCGACTTTACTGCGGCTATTGTTGCTGCGGCTTTAAAGGTTGAGCAATTAGAAATTTGGACAGACGTAAGCGGTATGTTTACAACAAATCCGAAATTGGTAAAACAAGCTTATCCCATCGATAAAATATCGTATCAGGAAGCTATGGAACTGTCTCATTTTGGTGCTAAAGTTTTGTATCCGCCAACAGTACAACCCGTTTTAGATTTAAATATCCCGATTCATATTAAAAACACTTTAGAACCAGAAGCTGTTGGAACAGTAATATCTAATGATGAAGTTATTTCTAAATCACCAGTAAAAGGTATAAGTAATATTAATAATATTGCGTTGTTAACATTACAAGGCAGCGGAATGATTGGTATTCCCGGGTTTTCTAAACGTTTATTTGAAACCTTATCACAGGAAAAAATCAATATTATTTTAATAACTCAAGCATCATCAGAGCATTCTATTTGTTTAGGTATAGAAGAAAAAGATGCAGATATTGCTAAAACTACTATAGATGCTACGTTTGAGAACGAAATTGCTCTTCATAAAATAGATCCAATTATTGTAGAAACTGGCTTGTCTATCATTGCTTTAGTTGGTGATAATATGAAAAATCATCAAGGTATTAGTGGTAAAATGTTTAGTACTCTTGGAAAAAATAATATAAACATTAGAGCTATTGCCCAAGGTGCATCAGAAAAAAATATTTCTGCAGTTATTGCAGAAAGTGATGTAAAAAAGGCCTTAAACACGCTTCATGAGCAATTTTTCGAGGCTAAGACAAAACAACTAAATGTGTTTATAACAGGTGTTGGAAATGTTGGAGAACGCCTTGTAGAGCAAATAAAACAGCAAAAAAAATACTTAAAAGAAAATCTTAAAATTAATCTACGAATTACTGGATTATCAAATTCTAGAAAAATGATTTTCAATGAAAATGGTATTAATTTAAGTAACTGGAAAGAACAGTTAGAAGAAGGTGACAAAGCCTCTCTTAATGGATTTTTTGAAAAAATTAAATCACTTAATTTACGTAATAGTATTTTTGTAGATGTTACTGCAAATGCAGATGTTGCAAATTTTTACGAGAAATACTTACGCCAAAGTATAGGTGTTGTAGCGTGTAACAAAATTGCTTGTTCTAGTGATATTGAAAACTATAAATTATTAAAGCGATTATCTTTAAAGTATAATGCACCTTATTTATTTGAAACCAATGTTGGTGCAGGATTACCTATTATTGATACCCTAAATAATTTAATTGCATCAGGTGATAAAATAACATCTATTCAAGCTGTGTTATCTGGAAGTTTAAATTTTGTTTTTAATAATTTCAATGACAAAACAAAGTTTTATGATGTTGTAAAACAAGCAGCTGCCGAAGGTTACACAGAACCAGATCCTAGAATTGATTTAAGTGGTGTTGATGTAGCTAGAAAAATACTCATTCTAGCAAGAGAAAGTGGTGTTGAAATGAATTTAGAAGATATAGAAAACACACCGTTTTTATCTGAATCAGGTCTAAAAAGCGACACAGTTGATGATTTTTATGAAACTCTAATCAAAGACGAAGCACATTATCAAAATTTATATGCTTCGGCTAAAGAAAAAGAATGTCAGCTAAAATATGTTGCCCAATTCAACAATGGAAAAGCAAGCGTTGGTTTAGAGGAAATTCCTGAAGGTCATCCATTTTATAATTTAGAAGGAAAAGATAACATTGTGATGTTTTATACGCAACGTTATCCAGAACAACCTATGATTATTAAAGGTGCTGGAGCTGGTGCAGATGTAACAGCATCAGGTTTATTTGCTGATATAATTAGAATAGGAAACGATTAAACATCATGGAGTTGCACAAAGAAAGTGATTTTTCCTGCTCTAGTGCAGCCGAAAACTATTTAATAGATAAAATGAACGAAATAAAAATATTCTCACCAGCTACTGTTGCCAATGTTTCATGTGGTTTTGATGTGCTAGGGTTTTGTTTAGATAGTGTTGGAGACGAAATGGTGATTAGAAAAGTTGACAAAAAAGGAATTCGAATTACTCATATTTCGGGTTTTGATTTGCCTTATGAAACGGAACAAAATGTTGCAGGTGTTTCAGCTTTAGCTATGTACGATACTTTAAATTTAGATTTCGGTTTTGAAATAGAAATTTATAAAAACATAAAACCTGGTAGTGGTATTGGTAGTAGTGCTGCTAGTGCGGTTGGTAGTGTTTTTGGAATGAATGAGCTTTTAGGAAGACCTTTCAATAAAACACAACTTACAGAATTTGCCATTAAAGGGGAAGCTATAGCTAGTAAATGTGAGCACGCCGATAACCTCGCTCCTGCTCTTTTTGGTGGTTTTACTTTAGTTAAAACCATTAATCCTTTACAAATTTTAGAAATTCCAACTCCTAAAGATTTGTATGCAACAGTTATTCACCCACAGATAGAAATTAAAACATCCGAAGCACGTGCTGTTCTTCCAGAGAAAGTTAAGCTGCAAGATGCAATTACACAATGGGCAAACGTAGGTAGTTTCGTTCATGGTTTACATACTAGTGATTTTAATTTATTAAAAGAATCTTTGCACGATGTTATTGTAGAGCCACATAGAAGTAAATTGATACCACATTTTAACGACGTTAAAAATGCTTCATTAAAAGCAGGCGCTTTGGGTTGTGGAATATCAGGCTCTGGACCTTCTATTTTTTCTTTATGTAAAGGAGTTGAAAGTGCTAAAAATGTGAAAGTTGCTATAGAAAATATTTATAAAAAAACAAACATAGATTTTGATATTCATGTATCTAAAATTAATACTGAAGGAGTCAAAATATTAAAATAACAAATGAACTATTATTCACTAAATCATAAAGCACCAAAAACAACTTTTGAAAACGCAGTTGTTAAAGGCTTAGCGCCAGACAAAGGACTCTATTTTCCAGAAAGCATTACACCTTTACCAAAAGATTTTTTTGATAACATTGATAATTTATCTCATACAGAAATCGCTTTTCAAGCTATAAAACAATTTGTTTCTCCAGAAATCCCTGAAGCCGTTTTAAAAACTATTGTTGAAGAAACTTTATCATTCGATTTTCCTGTTATCAAACTAAACGACAATATTTCAACTTTAGAATTGTTTCATGGGCCAACAATGGCTTTTAAAGATGTTGGTGCACGTTTTATGGCACGTTGTTTAGGCTATTTTAATAAAGATAATACAAACGAAGTAACTGTATTAGTTGCTACTTCTGGTGATACAGGTGGCGCAGTGGCTAATGGTTTTTTAGGAGTTAAAGGTGTAAATGTTGTAATTCTTTACCCTTCTGGAAAAGTAAGCGATATTCAAGAAAAACAGCTTACTACTTTAGGTCAGAATATAAAAGCTTTAGAGGTTAATGGTACGTTTGATGATTGTCAAGCAATGGTAAAAACAGCCTTTTTAGATGAAGAATTAACTAGCAAAATGCAATTAACATCTGCAAACTCTATAAACGTAGCGCGTTGGTTACCGCAATTATTCTATTTTATATTTGCATACAAGCAGTTACATAACAAGTATAATGATATTGTGTTTTCTGTGCCAAGTGGTAATTTTGGTAACATTTGCGCAGGTATGATGGCACAACAATTAGGTCTACCAATTAAACATTTTGTAGCATCAAACAACGCTAATAATGTGGTGACAAGATATTTAATATCAAAATTATACGAACCTAAACCTTCGGTGCAAACCATAAGTAACGCTATGGATGTTGGCGCACCAAGCAACTTTATTCGTATTCAAGAGATTTACAAAAACAAATTCGATACTCTAAAAGAGAATTTATCTTCATATAGCTATTCTGATGAAGATACTAAATACGCTATGCTAGAAATTTATAATAATTTCAATTATGTGGCAGATCCACATGGTGCAGTCGGTTATCTAGGTTGTAAAGCCTACTTAAAAGAAAACCCTAATGCACATTGTGTGTTTTTAGAAACAGCTCATCCTACTAAGTTTTTGGATGTGGTTGAAGATGTAATAAAAGAAAAACAACCATTACCAGAACAAATTAAATCTGTTATGGATAATGAAAAAGTATCTATTAAAATTAGTACTTATCAAGAATTAAAAAATTTCCTGTTGAATTAATTATACTCAACTTGTTAATTTTTTTAAGTTTTAATCTTCGCTAAAACTTTAATAAAATTTATTAAAGAAATCTACATGTAGCTGATGATTATCATTTACTGCTTGCTATTTAATGATTAGATTTTGAGTATTAAAATAATTTATTAATCTTAAAAATTTATATCATGGCAAAAAACAATGGAACATTGTTATTAGCTCTATTAACTGGAGCAATAATAGGTACAGGAATTGGTGTTTTATACGCTCCTGAAAAAGGAACTAAAACTAGAAAGAAAATTAAAGATAAAGCACTTGACACTAAAGATAATATCTCTGAAAAAATTTCACATGCTAAAGAAGATTTATCTGAAACGATAAAAAGAAAAAAAGAGGATTTCGAACACAAATTAGAAGATACTGTTACACACATGAGCTATAAAGCTGATGAAATATTATCTACTCTAGAACGTAAATTAGAAGACCTAAGAAAGAAAAATCTTGAACTTCAGAAGAAATAAGGTCTATGGCTTTAAATGAATTAAAAGAAAATTTATCAGGAGTAAATTCTGATGTACACGCGTATATAGAGCATAATAAGGAATATTACAAGTTATTGGTTTTTAGAACCTTAATGAAATCAATAACATCCTTAACAAAAATGTTATTTACGGGTACTATCGTAGTTTTTATATTATTTCTAATTGCCTTAACCACGTCAATTGGCATTGGTCAGGCAATTGGAAATATGTTTTATGGATTTTTAATTGTTAGTTTATTTTTTCTAATAGTAGGAATCATCCTCTATTTATTAAGACATAAACTAGACAAACCAATATTGAAAAAGTTTTCAGAATATTATTTCAACAAAATATGACAACTCATAAATACAGTTCATTTGAAGAAATCGATGAAAAACTAAAAATATTAAAGCTTGAAACAGAAATAGATAAAGAGAGTTTTAAATTTGATGTTTTGAATTTCAAAAAAAACATATCCTCTACTTTATTTTCAGGCGGAATTTCTAGTTTGGTACAAATTACTATTCTCTCGTTTGTTACAAAAAAATTATCTAAAATTTTAGGGAAACAATCCTAGAATCCATAATAGAAGTTTTTTTTATCATCATTATAAATTAATGGAGATGGAAATCCCCTATCTGTAATTTTGTGTTTGCTCAAAATCAACAGGATAATACAAGTTTTCTGTTTTGTATAATGTTAGTTTTAATTATGATTAATTAAATAATTGAATTCTTTATCTTTAGAAAAAATTAATCATATGATTCTTAAAATTAAACATATAATCCCAATGCTTTTAGTGCTATCGTTATTTATTGTTACATCATGTAATAATTCTAACGATAATCAAACTCCAAGTTCTGAAACCGATGATATAATTTCAGAAGAAGAAGAAGAAGAAGAAGAAGAAACACCTGTTGAAACTTTTGAAAATGCTGTTGAAGAGTTTGGTCAATTAAGTGTTTCTGGGAATAAAATAATTGATAAAAATGGTAATCCTGTACAACTAAGAGGTATGTCTTTCTTTTGGAGTCAATGGATTGGTAAATACTACACTAAAGAAACTGTTAAATGGCTGAAAGAAGACTGGAATTGCAATATTGTTAGAGCAGCAATGGCAATAGACCATGATGGGTATTTAGTTAATCCAGAAGTTGAAAAAGCAAAAGTAAAAACAGTTATTGACGCAGCCATAGAAGAAGGTATTTATGTACTAATAGATTGGCATGATCACGAGGCAGAAAACCACCTAGAAGAAGCAAAAACATTCTTTTCTGAAATTGCTAAAACCTATGGAGATATACCCAATATTATTTATGAAACTTATAACGAACCTTTAAATGTGTCTTGGAAAACGGTTTTAAAACCCTATCATGAGGCAGTTATTGAAGAAATTCGTAAATACGACCCAGATAATATTATAGTATGCGGCACCAGAAATTGGTCTCAAAATGTAGATGATGTTATTGGAAATAAAATTGATGATAATAATGTTGCTTACACCCTACACTATTATGCAGCAACACACAAACAAGAACTTAGAAATACCGCCCTTAATGCATTAAATAATGATATTCCGCTTTTTGTAACAGAGTTTGGTACAACTCAAGCTTCTGGAGATGTTGAAATTAATGAAGCAGAATCTAAATTATGGTGGGCATTTTTAGATGAACACAAAATATCATGGTGTAATTGGTCTATAGCAGATAAAGAAGAACTAGCTGCTGCTTTAAAACCAGGTGCAAGTGCTACCGGTGGGTGGCCAGAATCTGAAATCACAACTTCAGGAAAAATTGTTAGAAACGAATTAAAAGCTAAAAATAAAAGCTACTAAATTAAGAAATGACTACAACAGACTGGATAGGTTTTATTGGCGTTTTTCTTATACTACTTGCTTATATTTTAAACGTAACAGGTAAGGTTGCTAATAAACATTTGGCTTTTATTTTACTCAATCTTATTGGTGCTTCTTTAGCTTGTTTAGCCTCAATACTTTTAAATTATTGGCCATTTATTATTTTAGAAAGTGTTTGGGCCTTGGTATCATTATTTGCGCTTATAAAGTATAAAAAATAAGCAACTAGTATATTTATTTCAAGTTCAAAAATTAAATCGATTTCATTTTATAATAAATTATTTTAACAATGTTTTAGATAAATGTTGTCTATATTTATAAGTTGTATTTTATTAAAAAAAAATGAGATGAAAGATTTTTTTTTAGACATTTTCGAATACCATAATCACTTCAACCAAAAATTAATTGATTTATTTTTTGAGCACAGAGATAAGATTAGTGAAAGAACAATTCCTGTATTTTCTCATTGTTTAAATGCCCATCAAATATGGAATTCAAGAATAACAGGCACAGAACCTTTTTCTGTACACCAAATACATATTCTAGAAGACTGTAAAGAAATTGACACAAGGAATTACTTGAACACCTTAAAAATACTGTCTGACTTTGATTTAAACCAAAATGTAAAATACCACAACTCAAAAGGTAAAGAATTTCAGAATACAATACAACAAGTGTTATTTCATGTAGCTAATCATTTCACACATCATAAAGGTCAAATTATACTAGATTTAAGGCAATGTGAAATTGAACCAATAGTTACAGATTATATTTTTTACAAAAGATAAAAAAGCAATACAATAATGACAACTAAACTAACCACCACCCTAACAAAAGTATTATCCCTTTTACTAACTATTTTTTTTGAATTCCTATCATTCGCACAAGACATTCCACTAGTCTATAATGTAGAAAACACTAGTGCAAATTGCTCCAATCCTGTTTTATCAACTATTGAAGAGCTTCCAGTAATAAGGCCTTTAACTGATCCTTTTGAATGGTCTGATAGTAGTGGACGTTCTACTAAATTTGAAGATTGGAAATGTAGACGCGCAGAAATTAAAGCAGAAATAGAGCATTACGAAATTGGTAAAAAACCAAGTCGACCAGAGCAAATTACCGCAAGTTTTTTAAATGATACCCTTACTGTAAATGTTACCGTTAATGGAAATACGCTTAAACTAACTTCACATATTTTGTTACCAGAAGGAAACGAACCTTTTCCAGCTGTAATTGGTGTTGGTCGTGGTTCTGGAAGTTTGCCAGCAGATATTTTTGCTAGCCGAAACATTGCTCAAATAGCTTTTAACTTCACGCAAGTGATGTCACATACCCAAACACGAGGCAACGAGCCTATAAATAAACTTTATCCAGAACTTGAATATTTTGGAGCTTACAGCGCCTGGTCTTGGGGAATTAGTAGGATAATTGATGGTTTAGAACTCGTTTCAGAAGATTTAAACATAGATTTAAAACACCTTGCAGTTACAGGTTGTTCGTTTGCAGGTAAAATGGCGCTTTTTGCTGGTGCTTTTGATGAACGTATAGCTTTAACTATTTCCCAAGAATCTGGTGGTGGTGGTGCAGCGGCTTGGAGAGTATCTGAAACTTTAGGTAATGTAGAAACTTTAGGACGAACTAGCGGTGCTTGGTTTATTGAAGATATGTTTAAGTTTTCAAATTCTGTTCCTAAATTGCCTTATGATCATCATGAACTTATGGCAATGGTGGCTCCACGCGCCTTGTTAATATTAGGCAATCCAGATTATCAATGGCTAGCAGACGAATCTGGATATGTGTCTTCTAGAGCGGCACACGAGGTTTGGAAAACCTTTGGTATTGGTGACAGATTTGGGTTTTCTATTGTAGATGGACATAATCATTGCCAATTACCAGACAGTCAAAAACCAGAAGTTGAAGCTTTTGTGGAAATGTTCCTTCTAGGCAATACTGAAGCAAATACCAATGTGCAAACACATGGTTTTGATAATGTTGATTATGAGCGTTGGTATAATTGGTGGGAAAGTGGAGAACCCAATTTTCCTGAACCAGATACCACAAATATTGAATCTGTTTATTTTGAAGCTGAATGTGCCTCTGTAGGTTCAAATTGGAATATTATAGAAGATGAAAGTGCTTCTAATAATAAATATGTAACTATAAAAACAGGCTTAAATAGTACTGATGTTGTACCTTCTGTTGAAGATGCTAAAATAAAAATTTCTTTTACGGTGAGTAAAAATGCACCTTATTACGTTTATGCCAAATTAAACTGTCCGTCGTCTGACGATGATTCATTTTGGGTTAAAATTGATGATAACGACTTCATAACCAGTAACGGGTTACGAACCAATGAATGGGAATGGGTAAAATTATCCAATGCAAATTTAGAAGCAGGAGAACACACATTAACCATCGCCTATCGTGAAGATGGTGCCAAAATAGATAAAATAGGAATTACAAGTTATATTTATGGTCCTTCTGAATTAGGTGAAGAATTTGCAAAGAATTGCGATTAATTAAAGTAAATAAATTGAAATATAGTTTTACATATTATATCACTTTATTAGTGATAAAACTAAAAGGTATTAAGAAAGACTTCAGTAAAGATCCTATAGATTTTAAAAAAATAAGAAAAGAAGATATTCATCACCCAAAAAGTAGATTATTTAAAAACCGGCAAGTAAGTAACTTTAAAATTTCTAATACTTTAATTACTGAAATTACCCGAGGTAAACCATCTAATAGTTTATTAATTTTTATTCATGGTGGCGCTTTTATTTCTGGTCCCTCAAAACATCATTGGGATACGATACAAGAAATTACTAACAAAACAAACCATACAATATGGATGTGTGATTATCCTAAAGCTCCAGAAAATAAGATTTCAGAAATATCAAAAAACATAGATTTTGTATACAATACCGCTTTAAAGAAATATCAAGCAAAACACATTATACTTCTTGGCGATTCAGTTGGAGGAACTTTAATAACAGCTTTAACACAACGATTAATAAAAAGTAACATAGAATTACCTTATAAAATCATTCTTGTTTCACCCGTTATGGATGCCACAATGAGTAATCCTCAAATTAACACAATAGATAAAATAGATCCTATGTTATCAAAAAATGGAGTGTTAAGTGCTAAAAAAATGTGTGCAGAAAATAATGATTTAAAAAATGAAAAGATTTCACCAATAAATGGGACTTTTGATAATTTCCCAAATACCATTTTATTTTTAGCAGAAAAGGATATAATGTATCCAGACCAAAAATTAGCTGTTAAAAAATTAATTAGTGCTAAGGTGAATATTGATGTTATTACAGGAAAAAACATGCCACATATATGGCCGTTTTTACCCATAATGAATGAAGCAAAAACAGCATTAAAAGAAATAATAAGTAGATTGAATAACTAGTTATAATAAGTGTAAAACTCAAATACTAACTAGCTTTAATATTCATAATACTTTCTATTAAAAAAACTTAATTCAGATTTCAACAATCTGAAGTTTAACAAGACTTTTTAAATTTAGTCAAAAACTTGTTCTGAAATTTTCAATACATTTGCGCAACATAATTCATCATTAAAAACGCGTAAATGAAAAACACTGCTTTATCAACAACTCACGAAGCTTTAGGAGCAAAAATGGTACCTTTTGCAGGCTATAATATGCCTGTGCAATACGAAGGTGTAAACATTGAGCACGAAACTGTTAGAAATGCTGTAGGTGTGTTTGATGTATCACACATGGGTGAATTTTTAATTGAAGGCGAACACGCTTTAGAGTTAATACAAAAAGTATCAAGTAACGATGCTTCGAAACTTACTATTGGTAAAGCCCAATATAGTTGTTTACCAAATGATGATGGTGGAATTGTTGATGATTTAATTATTTACCGCATTAAAGAAAACACTTATTTATTGGTTGTTAATGCAAGTAATATTGAAAAAGACTGGAATTGGATTCAATCTAAAAATAACATTGGAGCAACTATGCGCGATTTAAGTGAAGATTATTCGTTGCTTGCCATTCAAGGTCCAAAAGCCATTGAAGCAATGCAAAGTTTAACAAGTCATGATTTATCTGCTATAAATTTCTACAATTTTGTGGTTGGTGATTTTGCGGGTATTGAGCACGTTATTATTTCCGCAACTGGTTATACTGGTAGTGGTGGATTTGAAATTTATTGTAAGAACAGCGAAGTCAAGCAAATTTGGGATAAAGTATTAGAAGCAGGATCAGATTTTGGTATAAAACCTATTGGTTTAGCAGCTCGTGACACCTTACGATTGGAAATGGGTTATTGCCTTTATGGAAACGATATTAATGACACCACCTCGCCTATTGAAGCTGGTTTAAGTTGGATTTGTAAGTTTAGCAAATCATTTACCAACAGTGAAGCTCTTGAAGAGGAAAAACGCAGAACTCCAGAACGAAAACTTATTGCATTTGAACTTGATGAACGTGGAATACCTCGTCAAGGTTATGATATTGTTGATGGTAATGGTAATAAAATTGGCGAAGTTACTTCTGGAACAATGTCTCCATCTCTAGGTAAAGGTATTGGTTTAGGTTATGTTCCAACTGTTTTTTCAGATGTGAATAGTAAAATTAATATTCAAATACGTAAAAATGCGGTTCCAGCAACTGTTGTAAAATTACCGTTTTACAAAAAATAAATTTTTGGGGTTTAATGAGCGTGAAGGGGAAAGAAAGTAAACATACTATTTTAATTTTAGGGGCAAGTGGTTTTTTAGGTGGAGCCATTTATAAAGAACTCTGCTCCTATTTTAGAACTTTCGGCACGTATAATATTAGCAATAAAGCTTTAGAGAAAAACAAACATTTTTTTCAGTATAATTTTGAAGAAGATGATGTTTTCGAAATTCTAGATATTGTAAAACCAAGTATTATTATTTCTGCATTACGAGGTGATTTCTCAAAGCAGGTTTTACTCCATCAACACTTGGCAGAATATGTTTTTTCTAACAAAGCAAAACTTATTTTCTTATCATCTGCAAATGTATTTGATGCTTATAGCAAATACCCAAGCTATGAACAAGACAAAACTTATAGTAATAGCATTTACGGACATTTTAAAATAAAAATAGAAAACATGCTGTTGCGTTTACCAAAAAAGCAAGTTGCTATTTTAAGACTTCCAATGGTTTTTGGCGCACAATCTCCTAGAATATTAGAAATTCTTCAAAATATAAAAGAAAAAGAACCTATTGAAGTTTTTCCTAATTTAATAATGAATGTAACTACAGATAATAAAGTAACACAACAAATTCATTATATAATTAACCGAAAAAAATCAGGTATTTTTCACTTAGGAAGTAGTGATTTGGTACATCATAACGATTTTATAATAGACATTGTTAAAACACTAGAATTAGAAGATATAGCTATCTACAAGCAAGTTTACACTACAAATAATGAAAGATATTTAGCTGTTTTACCAAAGTATAATCTGTTACCAAAAAATTTAAATTTGGTTAGTCAAGAAATTCTAACTGAATTAAAAATATAATTTTAGCTTCATAGTTTTTCAGATACAATTGCTTAAATTAGTTAGCATAAAAAACATCTTAAAATTATGAGCAAATTATCTGAACAAGACATAGAAAAAAAACTACTTCGTTTTCCTGATTGGGAATATTACGATAACGCTATACATGCCGAATTTGAGTTTGAAAATTTTAAAGATTGCTTTAGTGCTATGAGCAGAATAGCTTTTGAGTGTGAAGCATTAAACCACCATCCTAATTGGAGTAATGTTTATAATGTACTTACTATTTCACTTTCTACACACGATGCCGATGGCGTAACAAATAAAGATTTTAAACTTGCAGAAGCTATTGAAGCTATTGTAGAACCAGAGGATGAATAATTTGTTTTTCATCGTTAGGTTTTTAACTTTGCGCAAATAATAAGTTTTAGTTTAATTTAATATAATTCCTGTAGTTTCAGGAATAAAAAATATAATTATGGGAAGAGCTTTTGAATTTAGGAAAGCAAGAAAAATGAAACGTTGGTCTGCAATGAGTAAAGCCTTTACTCGTATTGGTAAAGATATTGTAATGGCTGTTAAAGAAGGTGGACCAGACCCAGATAGTAATGCGCGTTTAAGAGCTGTTATACAGAACGCAAAATCTGTAAACATGCCAAAAGATAATGTAGAGCGTGCTATTAAACGTGCTTCTGATAAAAGTCAAGGCGATTATAAAGAAGTTATTTTTGAAGGCTACGCACCACATGGAATTGCTATTCTAGTTGAAACAGCAACAGATAACAATACTAGAACCGTAGCAAATGTACGTAGCTATTTTAATAAATGTGATGGTAGTTTAGGTACATCTGGTTCGGTGGTGTTTATGTTTGATCATACTTGTAATTTCAAAGTTAAAAGTGATGATTTAGACCTTGAAGAATTAGAATTAGAACTTATAGACTTTGGTGTTGAAGAAATTTTTGAAGATACCGATGAAGATGCAGATGGAAATGAATTGACTAGCGTTATGATTTATGCGCCTTTTGAAAGTTTTGGAAAAATACAATCCTATTTAGAAGAACAAAATATCGAGATTCTTTCTTCAGGTTTTGAACGTATTCCTCAGGTTACCAAAAAAATAACTCAAGAACAAGCTGAAGATGTTGAAAAACTTCTAGAAAAGCTTGAAGAAGATGATGATGTACAAAACGTATATCATACCATGGAAGAAACGGAATAATACAATAATTATTTAAAAGAGAGCTTAGAGGTTCTCTTTTTTTATGACTTAAATAGTTTAAAATATGTCAAATAAAAATATACGTTGGGGCATTATTGGCTGTGGAGATGTCACCGAAGTAAAAAGTGGACCACCATATAGTTTGGTTGATGATTTTGAGCTTAAAGCAGTAATGCGTAGAGATTTAGAAAAGTTGAAAGATTATGCTTCAAGACACAATGTTGAAACTATTTATACGGATGCTAATGAGTTGATTAATGATGTAAATATTGATGCTATTTATATTGCAACACCGCCAGACACTCACAAATACTACGCTTTAAAAGTAGCAGAAGCAGGAAAACCTTGCTGTATAGAAAAACCAATTACACCAACTTATAATGAAGCTTTAGAAATAAATGAAGCCTTCAATAAAAAAAATATTCCACTATTTGTGGCATATTACAGGCGTTCTTTACCTAGGTTTTTAAAAGTAAAAGAATGGTTAGAAAAAAATTATATTGGTGACGTAAGACATATAATTTCGCATTTAAGTAAACCAGCAAGTGAAACAGATTTATCTGAAACATACAATTGGCGAACAGATGCAAAAATTGCTCCTGCTGGTTATTTTGATGATTTAGCAAGTCATGGTATAGATTTGTTTACATTTCTATTAGGAAATATTAAAAATGCGCATGGGGTTAGTACTAATCAACAAAATCTATATACAGCAAAAGATGCTGTAACAGGATGTTGGATACATGAAAATGGGGTAACAGGTTCTGGCACATGGAATTTTGGTAATAAAAACCACATAGATAATGTTACTATTTTTGGAAATAACGGGACTATAGAATTTTCAGTATTTCATGATAACCCTGTTGTTTTAAAAAGTGACTCTAAAAACGAGGAATTATTTATAGAACATCCAAAGCATATTCAAATTCACCATGTAGAGAACATGCGTGATTACTTAACTGGTGTAAAAGATTCACATCCTTCAACGGGCTTAACCGCTTTACATACTAGTTGGGTTATGGATAAAATTTTAGGTAATACTATTTAATTACTTCTTATTTCTTACATAAATCAATTTAAACCTAGCATTTGCTTGGTCTCGTTGTTCCATTTCAAATTGTGGTAACGATTTAAAAAGTGGTGTTAATTTTTGAAAACCAAAATTACGAGAATCAAAATTAGGTTGTTTTTTGATTATTAATGAACCAACATCACCTAAAAATGCCCAACCATCATCATCAGCCGCATCATCAACAGAATTTTTAAGAAGCCTTATTACTTTAGGTGTAATATTGTATAAGTTTGTTTTTTTGGCTTTACTTCCTTTTACTCCTTTTTCACTTTCATCATCATCACTTTCAAGAATTTCTAAATAAATAAATTTATCGCAGGCCACAATAAACGGGTTTGGAGTTTTCTTCTCACCCATGCCATAAACTACCATACCTGCTTCTCGCAAACGTGTAGCAAGCTTAGTAAAATCACTATCTGAGGATACTAAACAAAATCCATTAACTTTTTCAGAATATAAAATATCCATCGCATCAATTATCATTGCAGAGTCCGTTGCATTTTTTCCTGTGGTATAACCATATTGCTGAATTGGTGTTATAGCATTTTCAAGTAAAATGTTTTTCCATTTAGATAGGTGCGGTTTTGTCCAATCACCGTATATTCTTTTTATTGTTGGTGTTCCGTATTTATTGATCTCTTCCATCATTTCAGAAATATACTTTGATGGTATATTATCTCCATCTATTAATACGGCAATTTTTGTGTCTTTTATCATAATTGTTAAAGATAAAGAAATATAATAGACGGAGTTATTAGTTAGCCTTTATAAATATTTTAACTTTTATTTTAATATAAAAAATTCAGTTTATTCCTATTTTTACTGAGACTAATTTAAATAATCAGATTAATTCCTAATAATCCTTTTGTTAACATTATGAAATTACAAAAAAGTACAATCAAATTCACCTCAGTAATTTTTACGCTTTTCTTTCTTTTAGTGTCTTATAATACTGATGCTCAAAACAAAAAAAAGAAAAAGAAAAAAGATAATACTGAAGTCGCTGCGACACCGCCTCCAAAAAAGTCTAAAGAAAAAACTATTAAAGACCTAATTAAATCTAGTAAGGAAATTAATGGGTTATTTAAAATTTACCAAGACACCATTACTGGAACAGTACAAATGGTTATTAGTGAAGATCAATTAAACAAAGAATATATTCATTTTAGTCAAATTGCCGATGGTGTAATGGATGCTGGAAGAGTAAACAGAGGATCCTACAGAGGATCTAAAGTTTTTACGGTTGAAAAATATTTTGATAAAATAGAATTTATAACTCAGAATACATCATTTTACTTTGATCCCGAAAATCCTATTTCTAAGTCAAAAGACGCCAATATTAGTAAAGGCATAATGGCCAGTTTAAAAATTGAGGCTCATGATGATAAAGAAGGGCTTTACCTGATTAAAGCCGACGATTTATTTTTAAAAGAAACGTTTTCGCAAGTAAAACCAGCTTCAAGACCTGGAACACCTCCAACAGCTTTTAAATTAGGCAGCCTTGATAAAGGAAAAACTAAAATAAAATCTATTAATAATTACCCCGAAAACACAAATCTTAAAGTTGAATATGTGTATTCTTCTCCTTCAGTTTTAAACGGAGGTTCTAGTGCTGTTTCAGATGGTAGAAATGTAAGTATTAAAGTATTTCATAGTTTAATTGCAATGCCAGAAAATGATTTTGAAACTCGTTTTGACGACCCTAGAGTTGGTTATTTCACTAATCAGGTTACAGATCAAACGTCTACAAGTTCAACACCTTATAGAGATTTAATTAATAGATGGCATTTAAAAAAGAAAAATCCAGAACAAGCTATATCTGAGCCTGTAGAACCAATTACATGGTGGATGGAAAACTCTACTCCTGTTGAGTGGCGTGAAACGATAAAAGAAGCTGTTTTACAATGGAATATAGCTTTTGAAAAAGCTGGATTTAAAAATGCAATTGTTGTAAAACAACAACCAGATGATGCCGATTGGGATGCTGGAGATATTAGATACAATGTTTTAAGATGGACAGCTTCTCCTCAACCTCCTTTTGGTGGTTACGGACCAAGTATGAAGAACCCTAAAACAGGTGAAATTTTTGGAGCAGATATTATGTTAGAATATGTTCACTTTACTAACAGAGTGTTTTATGATAAAGTTTTTGAATTAGCATCAATTGATAAACCCTTTGACGCTTCAGAGTATGAAAGCAACATGTATTGCTCTTTAGGTCATGAAATACATAATGAAGTTTTATTTGCCAATGCAGTAGCTTCGTTTGCTAGTGCTTCAGACTTAGAAATGGAACGCATTAAAAAAGAATCTATGACGGCTTTAATAATGCATGAAATAGGACATACATTAGGGTTAAATCATAATATGAAAGCTAGTCAGTTGTTTTCTCCAGAGCAATTGGAAGATGCTAGTTTTATTGAAGGAAAATGTTTAACAGCTTCTGTAATGGATTATGCTGCTTTAAATATTACAAGAGATAGAAGTAAACAAGGCCAATATGATGATGTAACCGTTGGTCCTTATGATATTTGGGCTATTCAATTAGGATATACACCTTTTAAATCTGAAGCGGATAGACAAGCGTTATTAAATGAATCTACCAAGCCAGAACACATTTTTGGAAATGATGCAGATGATATGCGTTCTCCAGGAAAAGCGATTGACCCTAGAGTAAATGTTTCAGATCAATCCAATAATCAAATTAAATGGGCTATTGATAGAATTGAACTTTCTAATGATTTATTAAAAACTGCTAAAAATAAATTTACTAAATCTGGTGAATCTTATCAGGAATTAAGACGTATTTACTACTTATTAAGCAGACAAAAAGGTTCTGCTGCAAATACCATTTCCAGATTTATAGGAGGTGTTTATGTAGATAGAGCTATGGCTGGTCAAAAAGGCGCTACACAACCTTATACACCAGTGAGTTTAACCGATCAAAAAAGAGCAATGAATGCTTTAAGTAAGTATGTTTTTGCACCAAATGCTTTTGATGCACCAAATGATTTATATAATTTCTTAGCAATGCAACGTAGAGGTTTTGGATTTTTTAGAGCTCCTGAAGATCCTAAAATTCATGATCAAGTAATAGGGTATCAAAAAAATGTTTTAAGACATATATTACACCCTAACACTTTACAACGTATTGTTGATTCAGAATTATATGGAAATGAGTACAAATTATCCTCATTTATGATGGATTTAAATAATGCTATTTTTAGAGCTGACATCTATAGTAGTATAAATTCATTTAGACAAAATTTACAATTAGAATACACTAATATGTTAATTGATATGTTAACCGGTAAACAAAGTAAAGAATTTAATAATAGCGCTAAATCTATGGCCTTATATAATTTAAAGGCTATTAGAACTATGGCTTCACCTTCTGGAAATGTTGTGTCAAGAGCGCATAAACAACATTTAAGAACGCTTATTGATAATGCTTTAAAAGAAGTTAAATAAGATTAACATTCTTATAAAAAAAAAGCTACTTCTTAATAGGAGTAGCTTTTGTTTGTTTTAATAGCTGATGTTTCTTTTTAGGAACAAATAATTGTTTACTTTATGTTTCATGTGCTATATTCTATATACAGCAATATTTGTGCCATAGTTTTCATATAATACATGATTATTATGAATATTCTGCTATTTTACCCTCAACACCTTTATAAAAACCACGTATGTACTTGAAATCTGCTTCAATATCATCAGTTGGATAAAAAGGCTCAGAGATTTTATTTTGTTTATTCTTAAAATCAAATGTTATCATAATAATAGGAACTTTAGCTTCTTTAGCAATGTAATAAAAACCTGTACGCCATTTATCAACTTTTTTTCTTGTTCCTTCTGGAGCCATAGTCATTCTAAACTCTTCTCTATCTTTAAATAACTTTGCTATAGCTTCAACTTTATTTTCTTTTGTATGTCTATCTATAGGTGCTCCACCTAAAGCTCTGAAAAACCAACCAAAAGGAAACACAAACAATTCTTTTTTACCAACAAAATTTGTTTTAATGTTTAATACAGATCGTAATAAAACACCCATATAGAAGTCATGCCAACTGGTATGTGGTGCTGCTATAATAATAGCTTTTTTAATGTTTTTCTTAGAAATATTTGTATTACCAACAACACGCCAACCTAAAACTTTAAAATAAATAAATTTGGCTAACCATTGCATATTACATCTTTTGATAAAGTGACTTTAATTTTTGAGGTGTCATTATTTTTTTCCAGTTTTTACCCAATGCATTTTCCCAAAGAGGTTCTAAACCTAAGGCAATATTTATCATGGTATCAAATTCTCTGTCGTTTAAATCTGCACAAACACCTTGAGGCAAAACAATATTATGTTTTTCTATCATTTTTTTGAAGAGCTTAACACCTTCCGGATAAAATTCTTCTAAATGATTAAAAACTATACAATTTCCTATGCCATGTTTAGTACCCAAGAGATAAGATAAACCATAACTCATAGCATGAGCAACACCAACTTGAGAGTACACAATACTCATTCCACCGTGCCATGAAGCCATCATCAATTTTTCTTGAGCATCAACTTCAGATAGGTTGTCTTCTAAAAACACCTGTTTACATAAATCTAAAGCCATATTACCATAGCTTTCACTAAAAGCGTTAAGATAGGTACCTGTTAATGATTCTATACAATGAATATAACAATCCATACCTGTATAAAACCACTGATTTTTTGCAACTCCTTTTGTTAATTCTGAATCTAAAATAACCTGATCAAAAGGTGTGAAATCTGAATTAATACCTAATTTTTTTTCAGGACCTGTAAGCACTGTGGTTCTGGAAACTTCTGCACCTGTACCAGAAATTGTTGGAATTCCAACATGATATATAGCTGGGTTTTTAACCAAATCCCAACCCTGATAATCTTTAGCTTCACCATTATTAGTTAGCATAATAGATACAGCTTTTGCTAAGTCTAATAAGGTACCACCTCCTATTCCAATAATTCCTGAAGGTCGTTCTTTTGATGTTAAAATAATATCTTCAACAAGCTCATCTACTTGAGATGTTTTAGGTTCTTCTTTTGAAGAAACAAAAATGATTCTGTCTCCGTATGATAATTGTATTCTTGAAGTAAGCCAGATATTGCTTTTAAACACATCATCAATTAAAAAGATAAAAGGAGCGTTTATGCTTAAGCGTTTTGGAGCTAAAACTTCGTTTATTTGATTAAGACTACCTCTACCAAAAATAATTCTTGGCACCATTGGAAAGTTCTTATAACTCATTTGTTTTATTTTCTTTTACAAAGGTAAAAATACCATTAATTTAAATTCTATTGGTTGAGATATTCCTGAAATTTATCAGAAAATAATCCAACATGATAACCATCAACCAATGCATGATTAACATTTACAGAAACGTTCATCATTAATTCATTCTCAAAATTACTAATTTTACTAAAAGCTATTTTAGGCACAGACTCTACGGCACCAGAAACGGGTTCTTTATGACCCGAAAAATTAAGCCAAGGCATTGCCGAACAATGAATGCAATCTAAACCATTTTTTGGTGGGAACAAATCTTGAGTATTATTAATTCTGTCTTTTTCAGCTTCAACATTTTTAATAAAAACATTTAAATCTTCATCAAAATCAATAAACGAAAAACCAAAGGTTTTGTCTTCTCTCATCATGGTAGATGACGCATGTATAACATCATACTCTACAACATTATTATTCTCTATTCTGTATCTTAAGTTTTCAACATCATTAATGGCTTTCATGCAATCGTGTAAATACTTCCCAAAAAAACTAATACTGTTTTCTTTTGAAAAATTATACGCCTTAGTAACATTGAAAGGAATTACAACTCCAAAATAAGGATCTGCTAAGGCAGAAAAATGCTCATAATGTTGCTTTCTATTCCAAGTATTTATATTTATTTTTCTCAAGCTTAATTTAGCAATTTTAAAATGTCTTTTAAACTTTTTACTGTTTTATACGATTTCCCGTTAGTTTCCTTTTCACTAACCATTTCATGCGCCCAAGTAGTGTGAAATGGCACGTGTATAGCATTAGCTTTTATATTTACTAGTGGTAAAATGTCTGATTTCAACGAATTACCAATCATTAAAAACTCTGAAGGATTAATATCTAAATGATTTAATAATTTAGAATAATTAGCCTCTTTTTTATCGCTTAAAACTTCTATATGATGAAAATGTTTAGTTAAACCTGATTTTTCTAACTTTCGTTCTTGGTCTAATAAATCGCCTTTAGTTGCTAAAATTAAACGGTATTTTTTTGATAGATGTTCTAGTACTTCTTCTACTCCATCTAGCAATTCTACTGGCTTTTCTACCATATTTTTACCAATGTTTAAAATGGCTTGAATGGTTTTATTGGATAAATCAAAATTAGACAATTCTAAAGCAGATTCTACCATAGAAAGCACAAAGGCTTTAACACCATAACCGTACAATGGTAAATTCTCCATTTCTTTTTTAAACAGTTCCTGATCTATTTTATTTGCCGTTTCGTATTCTGACAAAAGTCTGGCAAACTCTAATTCTGCTTCACGAAAATAGGTTTCGTTTACCCAAAGTGTATCATCGGCATCAAAGCCAATAACCTTTATATTTTTATAATTTATTTCCATAATTTTCTTGCACGATCTAAATCTTCTGGAGTATCAATTTCAACACCTTGTACATCAGTTTCTACCATTTTAATACGTTTACCGTATTCTAAATAGCGCAATTGTTCTAATTTTTCTGAAGCTTCTAATGACTTCATGGGTAATTTATAGAAATCTAAAATGGCTTGTTTTCTAAAAGCATAAACGCCTTTATGCTTGTAATATTTAGCACCAGCACTTTTATCTCTTGGATACGGAATTGGGCTTCTTGAAAAATATAAAGCAAAATTTGATTGATCTAGAACTACTTTAACCGTATTAGGATTATTAATTTCGTCTTCATCTTTTATTTCGACCATTAAAGTTGCTAAATCCACCTCTTTATCAGGATCATTTTTAAAAACTTCAATAAGTTTATTTAAAGATTCTTTGTCGGTAAATGGTTCATCACCTTGAACATTTATAACTACATCAATATCTAAATTTTCAACAGCTTCAGCTATTCTATCGCTGCCGCAATCGTGTTCTTTTTTACTCATTAAAGCTTTACCTCCATGACTTACAATTTCGTTGTAAATAATATCACTATCGGTAACTACAAAAACATCATCAAATAAATTTGTAGCAATAGTAGCTTCATATGTTCTAAGGATTACGGTTTTCCCACCAAGATCTTGCATGAGCTTACCAGGAAATCGTGACGCACTATAACGCGCAGGAATCATTGAAATAATTTTCATCTATTATTAAGTGCTAGATTTCAAAAATAACATATTTATTAGAGGTTTTAAGCTTTAGATGATTTAAACTTCTTATAAATTCTGAAAATTATAAATAAAATGATGATAACCAGAATAATTGCTAAAATTGGCAAAAAGATTGAAACAATAGACATTACAACAGAAGTGCCTGTTTCTACTGTTGAAACTATTGGATTTGCTATTCCTCCTGTTGTTGCTGTTGATGTTAGTCTTGTAGCACTAGATGTTCCTGCTACAGCTGCTGCAGTACCTCCGCCAGCAATAATAGCTAAAGCCCAAGTTATAACTGGACTTAAATCTGCTACAGTAGATAACATTATTGCTGTACCTGCTAGTGCTGCTAATGGCACAGATATAGAATCTAATAAATTGTCTATATATGGAATAAAGTAAGCTACTATTTCTACAATGGTTGCTGCTCCTAGAGTGATTAATGCTGTTGTACTACCTATCCAATGCCAAGATTCATTTAGTTGCCAAACATCAAAATATGCTGCTAAACTTAATGCAAATAAAGGTAGAAATACTCTAAATCCTACTGATGCTGCAAGACCAACACCAAGACAAATACTAATAATGGTTTCGAATGTCATATAAAAATGTTTAATCAAAAACTATTCCTCAAAAAATTCATCTTTAAAACCAATAAGATACAATTTTTCTTTTGCCCTAGTTACTGCTGTATATAACCAACGTAAATATTCTTTATCAATGCCGTTAGGTAAATATGGTTGCTCTACAAAAACCGTATGCCACTGCCCTCCTTGAGATTTATGACATGTTATAGCATAAGAGAATTTCACCTGCAAAGCATTAAAATGTTTGTTACCCTTTACTTTTAAAAATTTCTTATAATTACTGGATTCGTTTTCAAAATCCTTCATTACTTCTTGATATAATCTATTTGAATCATCATATGATAATGAAGGTGTTTCTGCATCAATAGTGTCTAAAAGTAAAACGGTTTCAAAAGGTCGCATTCTAGGATAATCAACCATACGTACTTTAACTTCCGCGAAGCGAAAACCATATAGTTCTGTGATACTAAAAATTTCAAGTACTTCAATAATATCCCCATTTGCTATAAAACCTGCCTCTGTAGTTGGTTTTATCCAGAAGTAATTATTTTTAACCACCATAAGATAATCACCTGCTGATAATTCATTTTCATTGAAGAGAATACGACTTCTAATTTGTTGATTATACAAATTAGCACGTTTGTTACTCCTAACTATAATGGCGGTTTCTTCGTTTCCTAAATTACTGTATGCATCGTTAATAGCGTCCATGATTTCGTATCCATCAACAAGTCTTACAATATCTTTAAAATCTGATAATTCAAATTTGAACGAATCATGCATGGAATTTGACAATGCTTCACGCAAAACCGTTGCATTAAAAAGAATTCCTGAGTTTTGTTCTTGTCTTACAACTTCATCCAACTCCATTTTTGTTACCTGTTTATTATAATTTAAATCTAGAGTAACTTCATTTAAAGCAGGACTTAAATCTAATTTTACAGGAGGTAATTGAGCTGTATCTCCTATTAATAATAATTTACATTGGTGACCAGAATATACATACTGCATTAAATCGTCAAGTAAAGAACCATTTTCAAAAAGTTTTGATTCTCCAGGAGTATCTGGTATCATTGACGCTTCATCTACTATAAAAATGGTGTTTTTATGTTTATTGGGTTGCAAAACAAATTTTACGCCTCCGCCTTTTTCTTTCTTCGGAAAATATATTTTTTTATGAATGGTAAATGCTTCTTTGTTTGAGTAATTAGATATCACTTTTGCTGCTCTACCTGTTGGAGCCATTAAAACAGCACTTTTTTTAGCTTTCCATAAATTATTTACTATACAACCAATAATAGTGGTTTTACCTGTTCCTGCATATCCTTTGAGTAAATAGAGCGCATTTGAATTTTTACTAAAAATAAATTCTGATAATTGCTGAAGTACAATATTTTGTTTTATTGTTGGATTAAACGGAAACTGTTGTTTTATAAGGGAATAGAATTCGGATGCGTTCATTTAAAGAAATCCTGTTTATAAATTATTCAAATATAGAAATGATTTTTACTCTCTTTGGTTTTTACGATTAAAAAAAAATTGTAGATTTGCTAAATACCATTAATTAACATTAAATTAAATAACATACTATGTTAACATTTATTCTTATTGCAGTAGCAGTGATACTAGTTACAATTGGCTTGGTTAAGTTAATTGACAAATTTATTCCATCTAAGTTTAAACCTGTTTTAAACATAGTACTTTGGCTTTTAATTGCCTTTTTAGGTTACCAAACCTACAATTCTATTTACGAACCAATACAATTTAACAAAACAAAGAATAAGCGTTATGCTCAAGTTATTAAGAGTTTAGTTGATATTAGAGACTCTCAACTTGCTCATAGACAAGTTACAGGTAAATTCGCAGATAACTTTGATAACCTAGTAAAATTTATTGATACAGCACAATATACCATTACTCAACGTCGTGATTCTACAATTATTGATGAAGAATTAACTAAAAGATACGGTGTAGATACAACAAAAGAAATCGTTATTATAGATACATTAGGTTATGTTTCTGTAAAAGATTCTTTATTTAAAACCTCTACACGTTATAAAACTATGATGAATGTACCTGTAGGAGAAGAAGGTGCTAAGTTTCAGTTAAAAGCAGGGTTTTTAGAACAAAACAATATTAAAATACCTGTATTTGAAGCTTCTGTTAAAAAAGATGTTATTCTTTCAGACCAAAATAAAGACCTTCTTATACAAGAAAATCAAGTTGTATCGGTTGACGGTGTTAACGGTGATGCGTTAAAGGTAGGTTCTATGGATGAAGTTAAAACCAACGGAAACTGGCCAAAAACATATGGCGATAACGAATAAAAATTCTAACAAACTAACTAATCTAGAATTGTCCATTCAAATAAGTTTGAGTGGACTTTCTTTTTGTACACTAAACCGAAATTCTAACACCATAACTTTTTTAAAGGAAATAGATTTTGATAAAAGACTTAACCCGTTAGAAGTTTTAGATGTTTTAAAAGAGCAATTTAGTACTGAGGATGAATTAAATAATAACTTTGAAAAAGTATGTATAATTCATGATAACGATTTATCTGCATTAGTTCCTAGCCCCTTATTCAATGAAGATAATTTAGCTGATTATTTAAAATTCAACTCTAAAATACTTAAGTCAGATTTCATTACGTATGACTCTATTCCTATAAACGATAGCGTAAATGTGTATGTACCATACATAAACATCAATAATTTTATTTACGACAAATTTGGAGCTTTTACTTTCAAGCATGTTTCAACTATTTTAATTGAAACTATCTTGCAAACTGAAAAAAATGCAGATACAGCAAAAGTATATGTAAATGTAAATAACAGTCATTTTGAAATTATTGCTATAGAGCATGCAAAACTATTGCTGTACAACACATTTCAATACAATACAAAAGAAGATTTTATTTACTATATTCTTTTTGCTTTAGAACAGCTAAATTTAAATCCTGAAACACTCGATTTACTTTTTATAGGAGATATTGAAAAAGATAATTCGCTTTACAAAATAGCATACAAATATATTAGAAATATAAGTTTTGGAGCTAGACAAGACTCATACGAATACTTACCTGAATCTAAGAGTAAACATTCAAATTACACTTTAATAAAAAGTTTTTAATGCGCATAATATCAGGAATATATAAAAGCAGAAAAATTATAGCGCCAAAAAACTTACCTGTGCGCCCTACCACAGATATGGCAAAAGAATCGTTGTTTAATATTATTAACAACCTTTACTATTTTGATGAAGTTTCTGTATTAGATTTATTTGCCGGTACAGGAAACATAAGTTATGAATTTGCCTCAAGAGGTACAGAGCAAATTACATCTGTTGACCAGGACTTTGGTTGTATTAAATTTATAAACCAAACAGCTGAGGCATTTGATATGCCTATTCAAACTATAAAGAGTGATGTGTTTAAGTTTTTAGAAAAATCCGCCCTACAAGCTAATATCATTTTTGCAGATCCACCTTATAATTTTTCTGATGATCAATTTGCAAAAATTCCAGAATTAGTTTTTAAAAACAATATTTTATTAGAAGATGGTATTCTAATAGTAGAACACTCAAAACACACAGATTTATCTAATCTAGAAAATTTTAGTTATTCAAAAAGTTATGGTGGGAACATGTTCAGTTTTTTTGAAGCCACCTAATTTTATTTTTATAATTCCTTTTTTTTCAATACATTAGACTCCTCCTTAAGAGTCCCAAGACTCTATACATACTTTTCTCTTAACAATAAAAAGCTATCCTTTTTCTTGAATTTTGGTTATGGTTTTAACTAATACTAACTAAAAACCAAAATGCTTATGACTACTTTTTTCTCTCTCTGATTAAAACAATGCTATTATCTGAGTTAAAATCAAATCGTATTTAGCTCTAAAACAAAATTATTACTAACCAAAATTATATTAATTATGAAAACCATTAAATCAACACTTTTATTGGCATGTGTTTTATGCTTATTTATTAATTATTCGCATGCACAACAAATGTATCAAATCCATCAAGACAATGTTCTACCCTCAAAAATCATGGAATATGAAGCTATTGCAAAAAAATTTAACGATGCTTCTAAAGAGCACAATGTGCAAGCATCTTGGTTTACAGCTACTACTAATGATATGAAGTATTTCTACATTACACCAATAGAAAACTATGCAGAATTAGATGAGCGTCCGTTTGCAGATATGGCAGAAGCCATGGGAGAAAAATTTGGACAAATGTTTGAAGAATTTGATAAATGCTATAACTCTCATTCCACATATACTATAACTTTAGTAAACGATTTAAGCTATATGCCAGAAGAAGATTCTGCAGCTTTAGAAGGACAAAATTATCGTAAATGGTTTTACATATACTTTACACCTAGTAATGCTACTAAAGTAAGAGAAGGTATGAAAGCTATACTAGAACTTTATAAAACCAAAGGCTCTAAAGAATACTATCGCGTGTATAGAAACGGATTTGGAACTGCTGAAGATTACTATTTAGTTTCCGTTTCAGCAAAAGATGAAATAGACGGCGCTACAAAAGCAAAAGCCAATCAAGAGGTTTTAGGGCCAGATCGTTGGGATACTTTTAAAAAGGTTATGGATTACGCTACTAGATTTGAGGAATACTCTGGAGAAATGCGACCAGATTTAGCATATTCACCAAAATAAAATTAGTATTAACCAACCTTTTTTAACCAAAAACCCTCCTTTAAAATTTAAAGAAGGGTTTTTTTATGGTAAAGTATATCTATAAGCCGAATTCTGTTCATCCTATACTTATTTCAGGAAATCCTGAAAAAGAACTGGAATACCTTATCATTTATCTGAGTGCATTGTTACCAATACACTTTAGCTGCCTACCCTCCAACATCAAGCGTGCAGCCTTCAAACGTTGGTTTACATGACATTGCACCACATAGAGTTTACCTGATTTCACTACAGCCTTACCTGTACATACTTTCTGTTGCACTTTTCCTAGCCTCACGGCTGGTGGTTATTAACCACTATGTTGCACTTTGGTGTTCGGACTTTCCTCCCTTAGTGCTGAACTTGTTTCAGTACCTTTCTAAAATTAACTTAAAAGTCAAAAAGAATAAGATATTGAAACGAGTTCAACATTTAGAGCGATAAGGCGATTTACTTGGGTGCAAAATTACAATAAACTAAAACTATAATCTAAAAATTTTTTAAATAGAAAGTTGATTTGTTTTTTTGAGGTTCGTTTAACGGTTTTATATGGTTAGTTGCGTGGTTTAGCACGAAACTTTGTAAGTACACACCAAACTGAAAATCCGTGAGGATTTTCAGAAGTAGATAAGAACAAGCTATTACTTATAGCCATTGTTGGCATTCGTTATTTCAACTTCTTTTAATTAGAGCAATTACCATCATTTATATTTTGTAATGTTGGGTTATAGGCATTATTGTGTACATTATATTCTCCATCTATATTATCGTTTTGAACAATATTTTGCAAACCACAAAGATCTGTAAGTGTACTGTTATGCCAGATGTTTACATCTCCAAAAGTTCTATTTAAATTGTTAAGATCATCTAAATTAGTTAAATTACTATAACCAATAGTCAAGCTACCTTTAATTAAAGTAATATTGCTTAATGGTGAGAAATCATTTAAGCTCGGATTATTGAGTATGTATAATTGGCCTAACGTATTACTATCCGAACTATTAATTAAATCTATATTACTTAGTATTTCATTTTCTCTAATATAAACTGAAAAAAGGTCTAATTGACTTAATCCATCTATGTCTACTAATTTGTCGTTGTTTGTAATTTCAACATTAACATTGTTGATACCATTTGTCATATTTGAAAAAGCATCTAGAGTTGTTATTTCAGGATTATCAACAATATTGATATAACTTAAGAGTTTATTTATACTTGAAAAACCACTCAAATCATACAATAACGTATTATCAACAATGGCAATCGCATTAAGATCATTAGATATATTTTGCAATCCATGTGTCGTTTCTAAGTCGAAATTATGAGAAACAAATAGAGAGCCAGTTACTGTAACTAAAGTTTGTAAACCACCTAAATCAGTAATATCAGACATAATGTCTTCTGTTCCAATAATTAGCCAATCGGTTATTTCAGTATAATGGTTGGATACAAAATCATCAACCTCTTGTTGAGTTCTTAAAATTACTCGGCCATCATATATATTAGATACTACAGTTGTGAAACTGAAATTGGAGTCAGTAAATAAATCGCCATTATAAGCTCTTACATAACCACTGTAAGTTGTATTTGCTTCTAAATTCGGTATATATAATTCTAAATCAGTTAAATTAGATGAGATCATTTGGTTTCCAACAAAAACACTATATGTAATAGGTGAGTTATTAGACGTTGAGGAACTAGTCCATTTGATAGTTGTAGAAACATGTCCTAAATGCTTTACAGATGTAACAAAATTTGAAGGAAGAACTTCATTACTATTATTTTCTAGAGTAGTGAATATAAAATTAGAAGATTCTATAATAACAGAATCTTCTATAGCTTCAATTTTTCCAGTGTAATTTGTGTTCTCAGATAGATTAATGAAAGAATAGCTTAAATCTGAAATGAGTTCTGCGACTAAAGATTCGTTCAAATAAACATTATAAAAGACTTCACTGTTACCAGTTATTGAATTCCATGAGACAGTTGCTGAGTTATAGTTTAATTCGGTTGTATCCACAGTTAAACTTGAAGAGTTTGTAGAATCATTATTTTCACTATCGCATGATACCAAAATGACTAAAACAATTAATAACTTAAACAATAATGTGTTTTTCATAAATTTAATTTTTGAGTTTGTTCTTAATGAATGCCAATGCAAAGATAAAGTTCCGTTTCAATGAGCTTTATCGATTGTTAAACGAAGTTAGCTGAAAATTTTTACAAAGTCAAAAAAACCTAATCTTAACTAAAGTTTATTTTGTTAATAACTCGTTTTAAATTCTGAATACAAAATTCTAAATTCTAAATTGAATTTTTAACTTTGTTAACTCAAGATTTTTCAATGGAACACTTTGTAGTATCGGCTAGAAAATACAGACCACAAACGTTTAAAGACGTTGTGGGTCAACAGGCTATTACAAATACGTTATTAAATGCCATTGAAAACAACCATTTAGCACAAGCTTTATTATTTACAGGTCCTCGTGGTGTTGGTAAAACAACATGTGCCCGTATTTTAGCTAAAATGATTAACAGTGATGGCTCAGAAACTGGTGATGAAGATTTTGCTTTTAATATTTTTGAACTGGATGCGGCTTCTAACAATTCTGTTGACGATATTAGAAGTTTAACAGACCAAGTTAGAATACCACCACAGGTTGGAAAATACAAAGTGTATATTATTGATGAGGTACACATGCTATCTCAAGCCGCTTTTAATGCGTTTTTGAAGACTTTAGAAGAGCCGCCAAAGCATTGTATTTTCATTTTAGCAACCACAGAGAAGCATAAAATTATTCCAACCATCTTATCGCGTTGTCAAATTTTTGATTTTAAACGCATTACCGTTAAAGATGCAAAAGAATATTTAAAATATATTGCTGAAGAACAAGGTGTAAAAGCAGAAGATGATGCGTTACATATTATTGCGCAAAAAGCAGATGGTGCTATGCGTGATGCATTGTCTATTTTTGACCGTGTAGTTAGTTTTTCTGGTAAAAACTTAACCAGACAAGCAGTAACCGAAAATTTAAATGTTCTTGATTACGAAACCTATTTTAAGAGTACAGATTTAATTTTAGAAAATAAGATTCCAGAATTATTAATTCAGTTTAATAATACACTCTCAAAAGGATTTGACGGTCATCATTACATCGCAGGTTTAGCATCACATTTTAGAGATTTATTGGTAAGTAAAACTCCCGAAACCATAGAACTGCTAGAAGTTGGTGATCAAACCAAAGAAAAATACTTAAAACAAGCTAAAAAGACCTCACAGGAGTTTTTAATGCAAGGTATCAATCTCGCTAACGATTGCGACCTAAAATATAAAACAAGTAAAAACCAACGCTTACTTGTAGAATTATGCCTTATGCAACTTGCCTCTATCACTTTTGATGGAGAAAAAAAAAATAGCAAACACTACATAATTCCAGCATCTTACTTTAAAAACAAGGGCATTACGCCTATTCCTGTAAATGTTCCAAAGCCACAAGCGAAAAAAGAAGTTGAAGACGTTTCAAAAGAAAAAGAGGAACCAATAACAACTTCAAATACAGCATCAATAGAAGCGTTTCAGGTTAAAGAACCTCCAAAAATTGTTTTAAAACAAGAAAGTAAAAGAACTTCAGGTTTATCTCTAAGTAGTATTAAAGCAAAAAAAGAGCATCTTATCAAACAGATGGATGTTGTTATAAACGAAGAAGATTTACCTAAAGATGCGTTTACAGAAAAAGAACTTATAACAGTTTGGAATAATTATATTGAAGAATTGAGGCAAAAAGGTAAGCATAATCTAGCTTCTATTTTAGCAATTGATACGCCTAAAGTTACAGGCACAACTATTAATTTAGAGTTTCCGAATGAAACAAATAAAGTTGAAGTTGAACGACAACAATACAACCTTCTGGGATATATTAGAAAAGCTTTAAATAATTTTGATATAGGTTTATCTATAACCGTTAATGAGGTTATGGAGAAACAATATGCTTATACACCTTTAGAAAAATTTGAAAAATTAAAAGAGAAAAATCCCAATATTGATGTTTTAAAAAAAACTTTCGATTTAGATGTTTAAAAATCTACATATCAATAAGTTAATTGTTTTATTTTTACTAGCCATAGCGTTTATTAGTTGTGATGGTAGAAATAGAATACACAAAACAAATGCTGAAGTTTTAAACGAGAATAATCTTCTGGATTCTTTTAGTGAAAAACTAGTTTTTATACCCGAACAACCCGTTCAAATTATAACGGATACTATTTTGAGTAATGGTTTTCAAGTAAAGCTAAATTACAGTTCACTTGAAAATGATATCATTTTAAAAACAATAAAGAAAGAAAACGATACCATAACAAAAATTCATTATAAGAATTTCAAAGCTAAACTAGAGGTTTTCAAAAATGGAAAAGCTATCAATAAAAGTACTATTGATAAAAATCTTTTTCAAGAATTTGAAAATAATGACTTTTGGAACAAAGCCATAATGCAATTTATTTGGATAGATTATAATACATCAACAAAAAACACATTGTATCTAAATACATCTTTTAATATACCAGATACAGATATTTACAGGGATTTTATTTTAAAAATAGATAACCTTGGAAACATATACATAGAAGAGAAATATCCTTCTGAAAAAATAATATAATCATGCTTGGACTTAAATTACCAACAGACCCACGTTGGGTTAACATAGTTGAAAAAAATATTGAAGAAATACTAACAGACCATGCCTTTTGTGAGCAAAAAGCAACAAGCACAGCTATTTCATTAATAGTTAGTTTTCCTGAGTATACTGAGCTAGTGCAGGAAATGACAGCTTTAGTAAAAGAAGAAATTAGCCATTTTAAAATGGTACACGATATAATTATTAAACGTGGTTGGACTCTTGGTCGAGATAGACGTGATGATTATGTTATTCAACTTGTGAAATTCTTCCCAAAAGGTGGTAGCAGAACAACACAATTAGTTCATAGATTGTTATATGCAGCCTTAATTGAAGCTAGGAGTTGTGAGCGTTTTAGGTTACTATCTGAAGAATTAGAAGATAAAGAACTGGCTATATTTTATAAAAACTTAATGGTAAGTGAAGCCAACCATTATACCATGTTTTTAGGTTTTGCTCGTAAATATGGTGATAGAAAAGAAGTTGACGAAAAATGGCAACAACTTTTAGAATATGAAGCTGAAATTATGCGTAATTTAAGTAAGAGCGAAACTATACACGGTTAAAACTTATAACCAACACCTATTTGTATATTAGTATTTTTAGCTGTTACGCCTGTTTTTTCATCAAAAACATTTCTAAACCCATAGGTATATCTAGCATCAACAAATATGGCGTAGTTAACTTTATACTCTACTCCGGCTACTCCAGAATAGGCAAAGTTTGCCATACCATCTTCGTATTTATGAACTTTTAATCCTACTTGAGGTCCAAAACCAGCGTGAAATTTTTCGCTAAATCTAAATCTTAAAAGTATAGGAGCTTGTATGTAATCTAAATTAAGTGGTTCTGCATTTGCGCCTTCAGCAGAAAATTGTATTTCAGGTACTAATGATATGGTTTTTGATAAACCAATATTTGCAAAAAAACCAATATAAATACTGTTTCTATGCTTATTTTCTGAAATAGGCGATCCATCAATATCTAAGTTTGATATATTATAACCACCTCTAACACCATACTTTACACCTTGAAATGAATGTTCTTCAGGCTTTTCTTGAACTGATTCTTTCTTTTCTTCTATTTCTTTAGTGTCTTTCTCTTTATCTTGAGAAAAACTGTAATTAGAAAAACAAAGTAGAATTGTTAGTAGTAAAAATTTTTTCATAAATAATAGCTTTGGGATATAATTTATAGCAATTATATGCACACGAATATATATTATAAATATAAAATTAAACAACTATAAAAGGTAAAGTGCATAATTTTACTGTGTATTGCTAGAAACAGTATCGTAATAGATGCTTTTAATAATACCATCAGCAAGCCCTATTTTTGGTACATAAATGTTTTTTGCACCACCCCATTTCATTGCAGAAAGGTAAATACGCATAGCGGGAATAATTACATCTGCTCTATCTTGATTTAAATCTAACTCTGTAATACGTTCTTCGTAAGAATAGGTTTGAAGCATATTATAATACGATGTCATATAAAAATATGTAAGTGGCTTACCTAAAGCTTTTCCAGAGATTTTGAATATTTTGTTGATGTTTCCTCCAGACCCCAAAACATCTATTTTTTCATAGTCTTTTACATTATCTTTAATCCACATTTCCAACTCCTGCCACGCTTCTTTTTTAACCATATCATTTAACAACCTTACAGTTCCTATTTTAAAAGATCTGGATGTTACTTGGTTACCTTGGTCTATTATAGTAAATTCTGTACTACCACCACCTACATCTACATATAAATAGGTTTTGTTGTTATCTATAAATTTATTTAAATCTGTTGCAGCAATTATAGCTGCTTCTTCTTCACCTCCAATAACATCAATACTTATTCCTGAATGCTCTAAAACTAAATCAACTATTTTTTTTCCGTTATCAGACTCTCGCATTGCAGATGTAGCACAAGCTTTGTATTTAACAACTTTATGCGATTTCATTAATAATTTAAAAGCAAGCATAGTATCTAACATACGTTGCGTGTTTTCTTTAGATATTTTGTTTTTTAAGAATACATCTGCTCCTAATCGAATAGGAACACGAACCAAAGAGTTTTTTTTAAATTGAACAGGTCTACCTTTTTGTTCTATAATATTTGATATGAGTAATCTTACAGCATTTGAACCAATATCTATGGCAGCATATTTTTTTATTGAAAGCATACTAATTTTCTAATTTTTTAACATAATAATCATACATAGCAAACTGGGACCTTACTTTTTCGTTATCATTTACTCTATATTCATTTTCTTGTGAACCATTTAATAACCTTGCTTTAACGTTATCATTCCAGCTAATATTGAAGGTATCTATAATCTCTTTCTTAATATCTTCATCATAAATAGGGCAACTTACTTCTACTCTATTCTCTATATTTCTTGTCATCCAATCTGCTGAAGAAATATATAATTTAGCATCTTCATCTTTACCAAAAATATATACTCTTGGGTGTTCTAAAAATTTATCAACTATACTAATAGCTTCAATATTTTCGCTCATGTCTTTAACACCTGGGATTAAACAGCAAATACCTCTAATTATCATTTGAATTTTAACTCCTGCTCTACTAGCTTGATAAAGTTTATCAACCATTGCATAACTAGAAATACTGTTCATTTTAAGCCTAATTAGCCCTTCTTTACCATTTTTAACCTTCTCAATTTCGTTATCTATTAATCTGAAAACTGCTTTTTGAGTATAATGTGGTGAAACAATTAAATGCTTGTATCTGTAAATTTTATAATTGGCATCAAAAAAGTTGAAAATTTTATTTACATCCTTCAGAATTTTTTGATTAGAAGTAAATAACGTATAATCTGTATATATTTTTGCAGTAGATTCGTTAAAATTACCTGTACTTATAAATCCATAACGTTTAGTTTTCCTACCCTCTAAACGCTCTATAACACACATTTTACTATGTACTTTAAGTCCAGCAACTCCAAAAATAAGGTTAATACCTTCTTCTTCCATTTGTTGTGCATAATCTATATTGGCTTGCTCGTCAAATCTGGCGCGAAGTTCTATAGAAACTGTAACAGCTTTACCATTAATTGCTGCATTAATTAATGAACTTGCTATGTGAGATATTTCGGCTAAACGATAAATGGTAATTTTTATAGTTTTTACTTCTGGATCTAAAGCTGCTTCTCGTAAAAACTTAACCACATATGAAAATGTTTGATAAGGTGCGTGAAGTAAATAATCTTTTTCAGAAATAGCTTCGAAAATACTATCCTGAAGACTTAATCCTTTAATTGGCAAAGCTTCAATTTTATCATACAAAAGATCTGTTCTTCCTAAACTTGGAAAACCCATGTAGTCTCTCCTGTTATGATAACGACCACCAGGAATGATGCTATCTGTATCATCAATTCCCATTTTAGACATTAAATAATTAAGCGTGTCTTTATCAATTGTTTTATCGTAAACAAATCTTACAGGTTCACCTATTTGCCTATGTTTTACACTATCGGATATTTTTTCTATGAAACTTTTACTTAAATCACTTTCAAAATCTAACTCACCATCTCGAGTTATTTTTATCATATGAGCAGATATGGACTTATAGTCGAAAATATTAAAGATATCACTCAAACAATGGCGCAATAAATCGTCTATCATAATGATATAACTCTTTTCGCCTTGTTTGGGTAATTCAACAAACCTATCAATTGCTCTAGGTATCTCTATTAATGCAAATTGCTTGTCGTTATCAGGCATTAGCATTTTAACTGCTAAATAGGCTGCACTATCTTTTAAGTTTGGAAGCACCACAGAATCGTTAAGAATAATAGTTACTAAAGCAGGACTTATGGTTCTTAAAAAATAGTTTTTTATAAAATCATGCTGAGTTTCATCTATATGATTTTCATTAATTACATAGATATTTTCATCTTCAAGTCTTTTATGAATAGTTTTTAAAATTTTAAGACTTTCTGTTTGCTGTTCAATTACAATTTGGGTGATAATTTCAAGTAATTCTTTGGCTCTAATACCACCAAGTTCACTTTTCCCACCTTTTCCAGCTTCCACAATACGTTTTACCGTAGCATATCTAACTTTAAAAAATTCATCTAAGTTATTAGAGAAAATCCCTAAAAAACGTAAACGCTCAATTAATGGAACTGTCTCATCTGAAGCCTCTTGTAAAACTCGAGCATTAAACTGAAGCCAACTTATTTCTCTATTTACATAACTATTTTTAGTAGTTTCTTTCGTCATTAAGATTTTTTTAAATTTTAATATATGAACAAATATATTCTATTTGATCTTAATTTTAAGATAAAAAAATGATATGAAATTGCTAAGTTTAAAAACTTAATGAATTTTAATGAAAGCATCAAACTTTTAAAACAATTGATAGTTTTTTTACTATAATATTACTTTAAATCTCTTGGAAACAAAGTTTTTGTAGTTTTTCCTTTTTTTAAGTCTTTCCAGTTATCAATATCAAATTCTATAATTGTAACACCAGAAGTAGGCACATTATCAATTGATATACTACCGTGAGTATTTACAAAACCTGTAATGGCATGGTTATGACCAAAAACCATAAGGTTATTTACTGAATTGTCACAAGATTTAATGACTCTAAGTAAATCATTACCTGCAAAATCATATAAATCATGATTTAAACTAAAAATAGTCTTATCAATATTTAAATTGGCTACAAAAATGTCAGCTGTGGTTTTTGCCCGCATAGCATCACTGGACAAAACCATATCGATTTTTAGGTCATTTTTACTTATTTTTTTTGAAACTAAATTAGCATCATTTACCCCTCTTTTGTTTAAAGGTCTTTCATGGTCAATAACATCGTGTTCCCATGACGATTTTGCGTGTCTTACTAGAATTAATTTTTTCATATTAATCGACAAAATGCAATTTTTATCGACAAAAAGTTGTTTTATTCGATAAAAAGCATATTATTTGTTATACAAATTTAGGAAAAATATAAATAAAATATTAAAAATTAAGGAATTATAAGCATGTCGCTAAGTAACATTTTATAACGATTAAAAGTTTGTAAATAGCTTTTAATCGAATATATGAGTGATTTACCATGTATTTTTGAACAAATGATATCATATGTTTTTTTTTGCTATACCTACAAAATCTAGAATTTATGAACCCGAATCAAAAAATAATATTTAATTGCAGCTTTACAGCACAATTTTTATCCCTCCTGTTTTTTCCCTCAAAAAACTGTTTAAATATAATACGAACTAAAAATTTGAATGATTCTTGTTGTGTTAATTAATATTGATACACCTGTTTTTGTACTTATATAGTTTTATAAAAAACTTAATTTTATTTAAAATGAAAAATAAATCAACTTTAGTATTGATAAAATTAATTTTTACATTCTGCATTTATTTGTTTTCTTCAGATCAAATAGTCGCTCAAGATGCTGATATTTTGGAGTTGAATAGCATTAGCAACATTCAAGCTAAAAGCTCTATTGCTAAAAAAAATAATAGAATAGATTTTTATAACCTTATACATAATCTACACCCTACAATATACATAGATAACAATACTATTAAAAAAATCTATGGTAATAATCCTATCAAAAAAATTACCATAGAAAACTCTCAATCATATAGTATTCTTAATAGCAAAAATAATAATTACAAGAGTGTAGAACTTATAACACTAAAATTGGAATCTATTAGTGATTTAAATAATCCAATTGATTTATCAAATATCTCAGAATTTGAAAATTTAAAATATGTTTATGTTAAATGTTATTTTAAACACACAGCTGACGATATTAAAAAATTTATTAAAACAAATTCTAACGTGAGAGTTTTTCATATTTATGCGAAGCCATCATAACAAGAAATAAATCCATTATAAAGATTTAAGAAATGAAAAAACTATACACTAAGGTAGCATTAAGAGACAAAAGCTCTATTAAATTATTGCTATTTATTACTTTGGTTATTTCAACCACTTTTTTTAGTTATGGTCAAGTTGTTTTTAGCCCAAGAACATCTGATGCAACACCAACTAGAGAAGTTTATAGTGTCAAGGGTGATTTTTCTATGATAGGAAATACAAACCTTACCTTAGTAAACTATAGTAATACTGCAGATAATGATGATGATATGCAGTTTGTTGATGTAGATGGAATAGCTTCTACTTTTAACTCATCATCAGCATCATTAACTTTTTCAGATGAAAATGGAGCTAAACAACAATGTTCTAATATCCTTTATGCTGGTTTATATTGGGTAGGTCGAGCAGATACCGGTGCAGATCCTAATTTAGATGGTGATAACAATCCAAATACTTTTAATGTTACTAAAGATGGTGTAACTAAATCTTTTGATAAACGTAACGTATCGATTAAAGGTGAAGGAGAAACAACTTATACAACTTTTACAGCTACACCTACTAATATTAATTACCCAACTAATGGAACTAATAGAAATATATTTGTTGGTTATGTAGAAGTTACAGATTTTGTTCGAGCTAGAGGTACAGGAGAATATACCGTTGCTGATATATCTTTGGTAGAAGGAAACGCAGATGTTACGGGATACTCTGGTGGTTGGGGAATGGTTGTAGTTTATGAAAACTCCCAGATGAATTGGAGAGATATAACTGTATTTGATGGTTATGCATATGTAGGAGCTGGTGGTCCTGCTAATACTATTAGTGCATCAGGATTTCAAGCTGTACAAAACGGAGCTGTAAATGTAAAATTGGGCATTATGGCTAGTGAAGGAGAAGTTGGATGGACTGGTGATTTTTTCCAAATTGAAAGAAGAAATACAGGGGTTTTTGAACCATTATCTCACAGTACAAATACTCCAACAAACTTTTTTAACTCTTCTATTTTAACAGATAATGATGGTGATGGTAATAATGATCCTAGAAACCCTCAAATACAAAATAACACAGGTGTAGATATTGTTACTTTTAATATTGATAATGGAAATGATAATGCAATCACCATTGATGATAATGAACTTATCAATAACAATCAAACATCAACAACATTTCGTTATGGTACAGTAAATGATTCCTATGTGATATTTAATGTAACATTTGCTGTTGATGCCTATGTACCAGAGTCTACAGGTGTTTTAACAAATACAAATATTAGCTCTGGTGGTTCTACTTTAGAGCCAGGAGATAATTCTGATTACACAATTGATATTGTGAATACAGGAACAGAAGAAATAAACAATACAGTAATCACCATTCCTATTCCTGATACTGTAAACTCAACTGATTTAAATATTACGCATACTGTTAATCCAGCATATGCATCAACAGTTAGTGATTCAGCCCCTGTAATTGTTCCCCCAACCGCTGGAAACAATGGCTTTATTGTTTGGAATTTAGGAACACTTCCTATACCAAATAACCCTGCTCATATTATAGCAACTATTGGTTTTAGACTTACTGTAACAACAGATTGTTCTATGCTAAATGATCCATTGTTTAATCCTGTTGTATCTCTTGAAGGTACTATAAGTGGTACTGGAGCAACATCTGGAATAGATTTCAATGAAGATTTAATTCAAGGTTACCAAACTACTGGACCTTGTAGAGGGGAACCAATTCCTGTTCCTAATAATATTCCTATTGATTATTTAGACTATATCAACGAGCCTCCAACAGCAAGTGATCCGTCACCAATAAATATAGAATGTATTGCTGATTTACCAGTACCAGATGTTGAAGTTGTAACAGATGAAGCAGATAACTCTGGTATTCCTCCTATTGTAGCTTTTGTATCTGACTCATCAGACAACAATTGCCCTGAAACAATTACAAGAACATATAGTGTCACAGATGATTGTAATAATTCAATTAATGTACAGCAAACCATAACAATATCTTCTGCTACTGCTCCTGTTGTTCCGGCTAACGATGCTAGCACTGTAGAATGTTTAGCGAGTGCTACACAACCTACAGCTCCGGTAGTAAACGATGTTTGTGGTAATGTTATTACTCCAGTAATCACTGAAAATGCTGACCCCACTTGTGAAGGCGATAAAATATATACATTTACTTATACTGATTGTGCTGGAAATAGCTCAGTATATACCTACACTTATACTATCGATGTGGTAACTGCTCCTGTTGTTCCTGCAAATGATAGTAGCACTGTAGAATGTTTAGCAAGTGCTACACAACCTACAGCTCCGGTAGTAAACGATGTATGTGGTAATGCTATTACTCCGGTAATCACTGAGAATACTGATCCTACTTGTGAAGGCGATAAAATTTATACCTTCACCTATACCGACTGTGCTGGAAATAGCTCAGTATATACCTATACCTATACTATCGATGTGGTAACAGCTCCAGTTGTTCCTGCAAATGATAGTAGCACCGTAGAATGTTTAGCTGATGCTACACAACCTACAGCTCCGGTAGTAAACGATGTGTGTGGTAATGCTATTACTCCAGTAATCACTGAAAATGCTGACCCTACTTGTGAAGGCGATAAAATTTATACCTTCACCTATACCGACTGTGCTGGAAATAGCTCAGTATATACCTATACTTATACTATCGATGTGGTCACTGCTCCTGTTGTTCCTGCAAATGATAGTAGCACTGTAGAATGTTTAGCAAGTGCTACACAACCTACAGCTCCGGTAGTAAACGATGTATGTGGTAATGCTATTACTCCGGTAATCACTGAAAATGCTGATCCTACTTGTGAAGGCGATAAAATTTATACCTTCACCTATACCGACTGTGCTGGAAATAGCTCAGTATATACCTATACCTATACTATCGATTTATTAGCTTTTACTTTACCTGCTAATGGCGTTCAAACGGTTGATAATCTAGCTGAGGCTACAACGCCTACCCCGCCTACCGTTAATGATAACTGTGGTAATGAGATTACACCTACAGGACCAACGGTATCTGCAACTCCTGCATGTCAAGGTGCTATTGTTTATACCTATACCTATACTGATTGTGCGGGTAATACTGCCGATTGGACATATACCTATACTATTGAATTAGCGCCTTTTACAGTACCAGCTGATGATAGCTCTACTGTAGAATGTATTGCTAATGCTACAACACCTACACCGCCAACAGTATTTGATGCTAATGGTGATGAAATAGTACCTGTAATGACTGAAAATGTAGATCCTACTTGTGAAGGTGATAAAATTTATACCTTTACTTATACCGACTGTGCTGGAAATACTGAAGATTGGGTATACACTTATACTATCGATGTGGTAACTGCTCCTGTTGTTCCTACAAATGATAGTAGCACCGTAGAATGTTTAGCTGATGCTACACAACCTACAGCTCCGGTAGTAAACGATGTGTGTGGTAATGCTATTACTCCAGTAATCACTGAGAATGCTGATCCTACTTGTGAAGGCGATAAAATTTATACATTTACTTATACTGATTGTGCTGGAAATAGCTCAGTATATACCTATACTTATACTATCGATGTAGTGACTGCTCCAGTTGTTCCTGCAAATGATAGTAGCACTGTAGAATGTTTAGCTGATGCTACACAACCTACTGCTCCGGTAGTAAACGATGTGTGTGGTAATGCTATTACTCCGGTAATCACTGAGAATGCTGATCCTACTTGTGAAGGCGATAAAATTTATACCTTCACCTATACCGACTGTGCTGGAAATAGTTCAGTATATACCTATACTTATACTATCGATGTAGTGACTGCTCCAGTTGTTCCTGCAAATGATGGTAGCACTGTAGAATGTTTAGCGAGTGCTACACAACCTACAGCTCCGGTAGTAAACGATGTATGTGGTAATGCTATTACTCCGGTAATTACTGAGAATGCTGATCCTACTTGTGAAGGCGATAAAATTTATACCTTCACCTATACCGACTGTGCTGGAAATAGCTCAGTATATACCTATACCTATACAATCGATTTATTAGCTTTTACTTTACCTGCTAATGGCGTTCAAACGGTTGATAATCTAGCTGAGGCTACAACACCTACCCCGCCTACTGTTAATGATAACTGTGGTAATGAGATTACACCTACAGGACCAACAGTATCTGCAACTCCTGCATGTCAAGGTGCTATTGTTTATACCTATACCTATACTGATTGTGCGGGTAATACTGCCGATTGGACATATACCTATACTATTGAATTAGCGCCTTTTACAGTACCAGCTGATGATAGCTCTACTGTAGAATGTATTGCTAATGCTACAACACCTACACCGCCAACAGTATTTGATGCTAATGGTGATGAAATAGTACCTGTAATGACTGAAAATGTAGATCCTACTTGTGAAGGTGATAAAATTTATACCTTTACTTATACCGACTGTGCTGGAAATACTGAAGATTGGGTATACACTTATACTATCGATGTGGTAACTGCTCCTGTTGTTCCTACAAATGATAGTAGCACCGTAGAATGTTTAGCTGATGCTACACAACCTACAGCTCCGGTAGTAAACGATGTGTGTGGTAATGCTATTACTCCAGTAATCACTGAGAATGCTGATCCTACTTGTGAAGGCGATAAAATTTATACATTTACTTATACTGATTGTGCTGGAAATAGCTCAGTATATACCTATACTTATACTATCGATGTAGTGACTGCTCCAGTTGTTCCTGCAAATGATAGTAGCACTGTAGAATGTTTAGCTGATGCTACACAACCTACAGCTCCGGTAGTAAACGATGTGTGTGGTAATGCTATTACTCCGGTAATCACTGAGAATGCTGATCCTACTTGTGAAGGCGATAAAATTTATACCTTCACCTATACCGACTGTGCTGGAAATAGCTCAGTATATACCTATACTTATACTATCGATGTAGTGACTGCTCCAGTTGTTCCTGCAAATGATAGTAGCACTGTAGAATGTTTAGCTGATGCTACACAACCTACAGCTCCGGTAGTAAACGATGTATGTGGTAATGCTATTACTCCGGTAATTACTGAGAATGCTGATCCTACTTGTGAAGGCGATAAAATTTATACCTTCACCTATACCGACTGTGCTGGAAATAGCTCAGTATATACCTATACCTATACAATCGATTTATTAGCTTTTACTTTACCTGCTAATGGCGTTCAAACGGTTGATAATCTAGCTGAGGCTACAACACCTACCCCGCCTACTGTTAATGATAACTGTGGTAATGAGATTACACCTACAGGACCAACAGTATCTGCAACTCCTGCATGTCAAGGTGCTATTGTTTATACCTATACCTATACTGATTGTGCGGGTAATACTGCCGATTGGACATATACCTATACTATTGAATTAGCGCCTTTTACAGTACCAGCTGATGATAGCTCTACTGTAGAATGTATTGCTAATGCTACAACACCTACACCGCCAACAGTATTTGATGCTAATGGTGATGAAATAGTACCTGTAATGACTGAAAATGTAGATCCTACTTGTGAAGGTGATAAAATTTATACCTTTACTTATACCGACTGTGCTGGAAATACTGAAGATTGGGTATACACTTATACTATCGATGTGGTAACTGCTCCTGTTGTTCCTACAAATGATAGTAGCACCGTAGAATGTTTAGCTGATGCTACACAACCTACAGCTCCGGTAGTAAACGATGTGTGTGGTAATGCTATTACTCCAGTAATCACTGAGAATGCTGATCCTACTTGTGAAGGCGATAAAATTTATACATTTACTTATACTGATTGTGCTGGAAATAGCTCAGTATATACCTATACTTATACTATCGATGTAGTGACTGCTCCAGTTGTTCCTGCAAATGATAGTAGCACTGTAGAATGTTTAGCTGATGCTACACAACCTACAGCTCCGGTAGTAAACGATGTGTGTGGTAATGCTATTACTCCGGTAATCACTGAGAATGCTGATCCTACTTGTGAAGGCGATAAAATTTATACCTTCACCTATACCGACTGTGCTGGAAATAGCTCAGTATATACCTATACTTATACTATCGATGTAGTGACTGCTCCAGTTGTTCCTGCAAATGATAGTAGCACTGTAGAATGTTTAGCTGATGCTACACAACCTACAGCTCCGGTAGTAAACGATGTGTGTGGTAATGCTATTACTCCGGTAATCACTGAGAATGCTGATCCTACTTGTGAAGGCGATAAAATTTATACCTTCACCTATACTGATTGTGCTGGAAATAACTCAGTATATACCTATACTTATACTGTAAAAGACACCACACCTCCGGTACTTTCATTACCAAATAATGTTTCTGCTGAATGTAGTGATGATTTAACACCAATTTCTTTCGGAACAGCAACTGCAACTGATAATTGTGATCCAAATCCAATTATATCATTTAATGATGTTAGAACAGATGATGCTTGTGAGGGTACATATACTATAACTCGTACTTGGACTGCTACTGATGCATGTGGAAATATAACAACTGCAAACCAAATAATTTCAACATCTGATACTACAGCACCTGAGTTTGATCAAACTACACTTCCAGGAGATGTTGTAGTTGAATGTGATAATGTTCCTTTAGCCGATACATTAACCGCAAGTGATAATTGTGGTAATGCGATTGTTACAGTAGAAGATATTAGAACAGACGGTAATTGCGATTATAATTATACAATCACTCGTACATATACAGCAACTGATGACTGTGGATTAACAAATACACATGTGCAAACAATTACGGTACAAGATACAACACCTCCTACGTTTGTTGAAACGCTTCCTGCGACCAGTTTAGTTGTTGAATGTGATGCAATACCTACAGCTCAAGTATTAACCGCTACGGATTCTTGTGGGGCAGCAACAGTATCTGTAAGTGATACAAGAACAGATGGTACTTGTCCTAACAGCTATACTTTAGCACGTACATGGACCGCTACAGATGAGTGTGGTTTAACAACTACACATACACAAATTATAACTGTTCAAGATACTACACCACCAACATTTGACCAAACACCTCCAAGAAACACAACGGTTGAATGTGATGCTATTCCAGATGTTACAAACATAACAGCATCTGATAATTGTGGTTCTGCAACAGTAACTGTAAATGATGTAATAACTAATGGAGATTGTCCATCTAATTACTTCATCGCTCGTACTTGGATTGCTACTGATGAATGTGGATTAACAACATCGCATACTCAAATTATAACAGTTCAAGATACAACAGCTCCTGTACCTACATCAACTTATGAAGAAACTCTAGATGTTAGTTGTATAGATATTCCTGAGGCTCCTGAATTAGAGTTTGAAGATAATTGTTCATCAAACATAACCGTAGTATTTAATGAAACTAATTCTTTTGATGAAAACGTATTTGAAGATTATCAAATAATTAGAACATGGACTGTAAGAGATGAATGTAATAATGAAGAAGTTTATACTCAAATTTTAAATGTAACATTAGATGAGATATACTCTGAAATAGTTGCAGAAGATAGATGTTTTGATGAAGGTATTTTTAATCTGAATAATTTAATATCTGATACACTTAACACTAATGGAACTTGGGAACTATTAGAAGGTAATCCTGACGCAACGCTTAATGGAAGTATTTTCGACCCAACTGTTTTAGAATTAAGTGAAGATTTCCTTCCAGATGATGGTGGTATTGATTACAGATTTAGATATACTACAACAGATCAAGGTTGTATTAGCATCACAGAAGTTATAATGAATATACATGCAGATTGTGTGGTATTACCTTGTGGTGAAAATGACATTGAAATCTCTACTGCAATAACACCAAACGGAGATGGATTTAATGAATCTTTTGATATTGAAGGAATTGACTTATGTGGTTTTGTAGCCGAAGTGAAAATATTTAACCGTTGGGGAGCTCTAGTATATGAGTCTAATAACTACACATTAGGTAGTATTAAAACATCTGGTGCCAAAGGAGATTGGGATGGAACACCAAATACATCTATTGGTAATGCAGGTAAATTACCTAATGGAACTTATTACTATATAATTAAATTACAAAATAGTGGATTGAGTCCTTTAACAGGCCCTATTTACTTAGGTACCAAATAAAATAACTTAACCTATGAAGTTTATAAAAAATAATATAATCGCTATTGCATTATTTTGCTGTACGCTGGGATTTGCGCAACAATTGCCGCAATTCACACAATACATGTATAATACAATCTCAGTAAACCCAGCATATGCGGGAAGCAGAGAAGCATTAAGCATTGTTGGATTACACAGAAGCCAATGGGTAGGTTTTAAAGGTGGACCAATTACACAAACGCTTTCTATTCATACGCCTCTTAGAAATGATAGAATAGGTTTAGGGTTATCTTTTATTGAAGATGATTTAGGTCCGCAGAATTTCACTTATGTATATGGTGATTTTTCATATGCTATTCCTACAGGAACAAATGGTAAGTTAGCCTTTGGTTTAAAAGCAGGATTCACTCAATTTAGTTTTGATACTGACTTTAGATTAGACCCTGATAATCAAAACGATCAATTAATTTATGGTACAGAAGACCGATGGACACCTAATTTAGGTGCGGGTATCTATTGGAGTACAGATAGAATTTATGCAGGATTATCTACACCTAGAATTTTAAACAACGATACCAGTAACAATAGTGATTTTGAAGCTTTAGAACGTATTAGTTACTATTTCACTTTAGGTGGTGTAATAGACTTAAGCAAAAGCATTAAGTTTAAACCTGCTGGATTAATAAAAGCAACTAATGGTGCTCCTGTCTCATATGACCTTACTGCAAATTTCTTATTCAATGAAAAATTTTGGTTAGGAGGTTCTTATAGAATTAATGAACAAACCGCAGCAATTGGTGGTATTGTAGATTTTCAAATATCAAGACAATTACGTATTGGTTATGCTTACGAAAAACCAATTTCGGAAATTGCAGATTATACAACTGGGACACATGAGATATTGCTTATTTATGAGTTTAAATTCTTAAGTTCTAAATTAAAATCACCAAGATATTTCTAATATAATTTTCAATGAAAAATAAAAAATACATATTAGTTTGTCTCACATTAATGTTAAGCATTACAGTATTTTCTCAACAAGGGAAACAAAAAAGAGCAGATACATTATTCAATAAATTTTCTTTTGTAAAAGCTGCAGAAGTTTACAAAGATCTTATTGCAAAAAATTATAACAAAGATTATGCAACACGTAAACTTGCTGATTGTTATGCTTTTCTAAGAGATCCAAGAAATGCAACTAGGTATTATAAAAGTGTTGTTAAGCAAGATAATGTTCCTGTAGAATATTATTATAAATATGCGCAATCACTTCGTGGTATGAAAAAATACGAAGAATCTCAAATTTGGCTTAAACGCTATAAAGATTCTGGCGGTGTAGTTAATGCTAATGATTTTTCAAAAGATGTAAACTTTATAACAAGTGTTTTTGGTGCAAAACAACAATATTTCTTAGACAGAGTTCGATTTAATTCAAAATACAGTGATTTTGGAGCTTTTCAATATGATGGTAAAGTCTATTTTGCTTCATCTCGAGACGAAGGTGTAGGTATAAAACGAGTATATGGCTGGAACGAACAACCCTTTTTAGATGTCTATGTAACTGATGCTGACTCAAAAAAAAATGTAGACTTTAATAATAAAGTTAAGGGAGATGTAAATTCCATTTATCATGACGGTCCTGTTACCATAACAAAAGATGGTAAAACTATGTATTTCTCAAGAAATAATTTTAATAAAGATGTTGAAATTAAAGATAGAAAAGGTTTAACTAATATGAAAATTTACCGTGCTACATTAGTAGATGGTGAATGGACTAATATTGAGGATTTACCTATTAACGGAGATGGATTTTCTACTCAGCATCCAGCATTAAATATTGATGATACAAAACTATACTTCGCTTCTGATAGACCTGGTACAAAAGGAGGTTCAGATATTTGGGTGGTTAACATTTATCCTGATGGAACCTTAATGGACATACAAAATATTGGAGATGTAGTAAATACAGAAAGTGCAGAAGGTTTTCCTTTCATCAATAACGAAGGCGTTTTATTCTTTTCATCTGATGGTCATACTGGTTTAGGCTTGTTAGATATTTTTGCAACAATTAAAGGTGAAGAAGATGAAAATAGCATTGTTGATGTTATAAATTTAGGTACTCCAGTAAATTCTAATGCAGATGATTTTTCATTTTCAATGAATCCTGATGGTATTACAGGTTATTTTGCATCAAATAGACGTGGTGGTCGTGGTAGTGATGATATATATGCATTTCATAGAGAACCTGTACTTCATGTTGAAGGTGTTGTTGTAGATGCTATAAACACAAATCCAGTTCCAAATGCAAAAATTACGTTGTATGATGATAAAGGGCAACAAATTGCATACATGGAAACAGATGAAAATGGATATTATCAAATAAATATTGATAGAAATCAAGATTATAAAATTGTTGCTAGTCAAGATAAATATATTGATGATTACCGAACATTTACATCAAAAAATATTCAAACAGAACTTATTACCATTAGTGCCAACCTACTTATAAACCCGAAACCTAGTGTTGTAAAACTGGCAGAATTAGATTTAAATACCATTTATTTCGATTTCAACAAACACACCATTAGAAAAGATGCAGCTCTAGAACTAGATAAGATTGTAAACCTTATGCAAAACGATTACCCAGATATGGTAATACGGATTGAATCGCATACAGACTCAAGAGGAACTCTTTCTTATAATGATAAATTATCTATCGATAGAGCCAATGCTACTTATGAGTATTTAATATCAAAAGGTGTTAATCCTGATAGAATTACTGAACATCAAGGTTTTGGTGAACGAAGATTAACAAACGGTTGTGAAGATGGTGCAAAATGTGAGGAAGAACAACATCAATTAAACAGGCGTACCCAATTTATTGTGGTAAAAATGGAATAGAATAAGATTTTTAATTAAAAGCCCCATGAAATTAAAAAACTACATTATAGCTACTATTGTATTGCTTTTTGGTTTTTCTGCCAAAGCGCAATACACCTATCAAAAAAAAGCAGATAACCTATTTAATAAGTTTGCGTTTGCCAATGCTGCAAAAGTTTATCATGAGCTTATAGATGAAAACTTTAATGCAGATTATGCTACAAGGCAGTTGGCAGATAGTTATGCATTTATGCGAAATCCAGATAGCGCAGTAGTATATTATAAAAAGGCAGTACAACAAAAAAATGTTCCTGTTGAATATTATTATAATTATGCACAAGCATTAAGAGGTATAAAAGACTATGAAGCGTATCGTATTTGGATGAAACGATTTAAAGATGCAGGCGGTTCAATTAATGAAAAAAAACTTGGTAAAGATTCAGATTTTATCAACTCAATTTTCAACGCCAAACAACAATACTTTTTAACCAATATTAATTTCAATTCAAAATTTAGTGATTTTGGAGCCTACGAGCATAATGGAAGTATATATTTTGTTTCGTCTAGAGATGAAAGGGCTTTAAAAAAACATACTTACGGATGGAATAATGAGCCTTTTTTAGATATATATTCAACTATTAAAAGTAATAATGATAGTATTGTAGATTACCGTTCTAAATTAAAAGGGAATATAAATTCTGTTTATCATGAGGGATCTTTTACTATTACTAAGAATGGTAAAACCATTTATTTCTCACGAACCAATTTTAATAAAAATGTTTTAGGAAAAGATAAAGAAGGTATAACTAATCTTAAAATATATAAAGCCTCATTAATTGAAGGTAAATGGACAAATATTGAAGAGCTTCCTTTTAATAACAACGAATTTTCTAATGCACATCCAGCATTAAATGAAGATGAAACTAAACTTTATTTTGCCTCAAATAAATATGGAGGTTATGGAGGTTCTGATATTTATTATGTAGACATTAATAAAGATGGTTCTTTTGGAACACCTAAAAACTTAGGTAATGTAGTAAATACAAATAAAAACGAAAGATTTCCTTTTATAAATAGTGAAGGTTCTCTCTTTTTTGCTTCCGATGGACATCCAGGATTAGGTCTATTAGATATTTTTGGAACAGTTTCCGATAAAAACAATAATATTACAAGTGTCATAAATCTAGGAGTGCCTGTAAATTCAAGTAAAGATGATTTTTCTTTTTTTATGAATCCAGATGGACTTTCGGGCTATTTTGCTTCCAATAGAAACGGTGGGGTTGGTAGCGACGATATTTTTGCCTATGATAGAATTCCGCAATTAAAAATAGAAGGTACAGTAACCGAAGCTATAAACAACTCACCTATTCCTAATGCCTTAGTTACGCTTTTAGATAGTGATGGTAAAGAAATTGCTTTTGTTGAAACCAACGAAAATGGTCAGTATGATATTAATATTGACAGAAATGCAGACTATAATTTGAAAGTAAAAAAAGAAACTTATATCGAAAGTAGCTCTTCTATTTCTTCAAAAAATATAGAAAGACATATTACAAGTATTCCTTCTGATTTTGCAATAACACCAGAAGAAAAATTAGAAGAAAAAGAGGAAATAATTCCTATAGCTGAACTCTACCCTATTTATTTTGATTTTAATAAATCTAACATAAGAAAAGACGGTACAACAGAATTAGATAGAATTGTTGATTTAATGCAAATTAAATATCCAAATATGGTTGTTAAAATAGAGTCACATACAGATTCTAGAGGACCATCTTCTTACAATTATAAATTATCTGAAAAAAGAGCTAAAGTTGCTTACAATTATTTAATAAACCATGGTGTAAACCCTAATAGAATTATAGAATACAAAGGTTATGGTGAACAAAAACTAATAAATAATTGTGATGGAACTATTAGATGTACTGAAGCAGAACATCAGTTAAATAGGCGAACACAGTTTAGTGTTATAAGAATGAAATAAATTTAATTTATAAAATAATTAAACCACTAAGAGAAATTCCTCTTAGTGGTTTTTTTATATAATTTATTATTTGTTAAAGGTTTCTGAATAGTAAACATTTTGAAAACTCCAATAAGAAGTAATGTGTTATGATAGTAAGTTATTACTTTTTAATAAATATATTAGTATAATACCATCTACCATCTTCATTTTTTTCAGCAGATATATCAAAGTTTGTAAAATCACCTTCTAAGTTTTCCTTATGTGAATCACTTTTTAACCAAGCATTTACAACACCTTGTGCAGAACTATAACCGTAAGCAACATTTTCAGTTACCTCTTTAGCTCCAGCATTTTCTTTTAAGTATTTACTACGTGTATAAAAGTTTGCATGAGATACTTCATCATGATCCACCATATAATCTGTATGGCTAAAAGCAACAGATTTAACAATGCTCATATCTGATAATGGGTTTAAACCTAAAGATAATCTATGGTCGTTGATTAAATCTAATATTTCAACTTCAATCGCTTTAGCTTGAGGTGTAATAAGCTTTAATTCTATGGTATCTGCTTTATCATCGAGATTCTCTGATGAACAAGAAGAAAGTGTTAAAACAGCAAAAAATACTATTAAAAACAACTTGGAAAATAACTTCATAGGTTAAGTAAATCTAGGTTTGGTACCTAAATTTAATAGCCTAATTCTGAAATTATTGTTAATGAAATGTTAAAATCGATTAAAAACATGTATTTCATCGATATTAAATGTTTTTAATCGTTGAAACGCAATGATTTTAGTGTTTTATATGTATTTCGTCGTTGATTTTATGGAGATAATCGATTTATTTTCCAGTTAAAATCATCCTGAAGTTCATACTTGATTCTGTCATGTAATCTATTAGGACGACCTTGCCAAAACTCAATTTGCACAGGTTTTACTATATAACCACCCCAATTAGATGGTCTTGGTATTTCCTTGCCTTCAAAATCCTTTTCTAATTTTAGGAGCTTATCTTCAATATACTGTCTGTTTTCAATAACTTCACTTTGATTAGATGCTAAAGCCCCTAATTGACTTCCACGAGGTCTAGATTCAAAATAACCATCACTTAAATTCTCTGCAATCTTTTCAGCTTTACCCTTAATTATAATTTGTCTTTCTGCTCCATGCCAAAAAAAGGACAAACAAACATTTGGATTTACTTCAATAGCTCTACCCTTTTCACTATTATAATTTGTGTAAAATATAAAACCTTCGTAGGTGTATTTTTTAAGTAAAACTATCCTATTCTTAGGGTAACCATCTAATCCTAAAGTAGAAATTGTCATAGCATTGGTTTCATCTTCAAAAAAATGATTATCAACTTCATAAAACCATTTTTGAAATAACTCCATTGGGTTTTCAGGTACATTCTTTAGAAGTAATTCTCCTTTTTCGTAAGACTTTCTATAGTTACTTAAATCCTTTTCCATACAATACAAAATAACAAAAATTTATTTTCCTTTATGCAAAATATAAATATAAACTTCTTAAATTCGCGTGCCCTAAATTAATTAATATGAAGTTTGAAGATTCAAGATATTCTGCATTACAATATTTAAAAATCGAAAGACCTTTTGGTAATTTTTATTTATTAGATACTTTTTTTATTTCTGAGATAAATGAAGGTATTCATTTTGATTGGAATATGATTAAAGATGTAATGGACGAAATAATAACCTTGTACAAGAAAGATATGAAACTTGGTTATATTTCAAATAGAGTTAATTCCTATTCTTTAGATCCACATACATGGAATCAAGTAGATATTGAGTATAATGTTATAATTGCAGGTGCCATAGTCACTTATAATGAAATGACATTTATGAATGCAACTCTTGAAAAACGATTCTACAAAAAAAGCATTAAAAGATGTGCTTCTTTAGACGAAGCAATTGAATGGATTTCAAACTTAAAAGAGTTCAAAAATTCTCAGGTATCTAAATTAAAATAAAGTTTAATTAAAACTCAAATACCTTACCGTCTTCACTAAGCTCGACATTTGCAAAAACAGTTTGTGCTTCTTCCTTAAATGCATTTAAACCATCGTAACGCGTTGAATAATGCCCAAGCAATAGTTTGCCGACATTTGATTGTTTCGCTATTCTAGCTGCCTCTTTTGCTGTAGAGTGCTTTGTTTTTACTGCTAAATGCGCATGTTTATCTAAAAAAGTAGACTCATGATACAATACATCTGCATTTTTTATAATAGGTACAATGTCTTCTTTATACATAGTATCACTACAAAACGCATAACTTTTAGGTTTGTTTCCAGCTTTTGTAACCGTTTCGTTTTTAATAGTTACACCATCTTCATTAATAACATCAAAACCTTGTTTTAGTTTTCTAAAATAAGCGACATTAATATTGGCTCTTTCTGCAGCTAGAACATTTAATTTACGTTCGCCTTCTTTTTCTTTAAACAAAAAGCCGTTTGTGTAAATTCTATGATTTAAAGGAATGGTATAAACCTCTACTCTATCATCTTCAAAAACTAATTCTGATTTATTAGAAGTTAATTCGTGAAAAATTAAATTATAATTGGTCCAGGAATCAGCTAATTTCATTTGAAGCGTAATAATTTCCTTTATTCCTTTTGGGCCATAAATATGTAAATCGGTTTCGCGAGTAAGCAACCTAAAAGTAGAAATCAAGCCAACTAAACCAAAAAAATGATCTCCATGCAAATGTGAAATAAAAATATGTTTAATTCTACTAAACTTAATTTTATGCTTGCGTAACTGCACTTGAGTTCCTTCTCCACAATCTATTAAAAACATGTGGTTATTAATTTCTAATACCTGAGAAGTTGTATTGTTTAAAGTTCTTGGTGTGGCACTATAACAGCCTAAAATGGAAAGCCTCATATTTTAATTTGAGGTTTATAATTTATTGAATCCATTGCTGTAAACTTACTTTTAAAAGTAAAAGCAAACGGTGTCTCTCCATAAGTGTTCAAATAATCTAAACGGTTTTTTGCATCTTGAAAAGTAGGTTCGTAACCTTCTGGTACATACCAAAATGCCATATATTTCATTTTAATTTTACTGAACCATTCCTTTTTTCGTTTAAAAATTTCAACATGATTGGAATTGTATGTAAAATTAAAAAGTGAAGATAAATCTGTCCAAACAGACATATTTATTATTAAAGAATCATCTTTAAAAATACGTGCTGCTTCATCTTTATCTTCGTCTTTCAATCGCCAGATAAAACCTTTGCTCGAATCTGCAATAGCATTTATTCTATCCAGATTGTTTACAAAATCCTCCATTATGGGATCGTCCATTGGCGCTAAACTTTTAGCTATGTTTACTTGTGCTAAATAAAATTTACCCATATTAAAATCCTAAATCGCGCTCCATTTCTTCCATTTCAATAATATCGTAAGCTTCTTTAAGTGTTGGTACTACAATAATTTCATCTGGAACAATATCTAAATCAATGTTGCTAGATACTATTACAAACGAATGTTTTGTTGCTCTATGAGTGTTAGACAACTCTAAAAACTCAATAATATCATTTAATCCTAATTTGTTTAATGACGTTAAAGCAACAACAATATTATTGTTTTTAAATTTTGGATATAATGTCTGTAGCTTTTTTACTAATTCTATAACCGTAGCTTTCTCTTGGGTGATTATAGATATATTTCCATCTTGGTCTAAAATCATAATCTACTGTTTTATTTTTGACGCTAATAAATATATTACAGCCATTCTAATAGCAACTCCATTTTGAACTTGATCCAAAATAATAGATTGTTTAGAATCTGCAACATCACTGGTAATTTCTACACCTCTATTAATTGGCCCTGGGTGCATTATTGTAATTTCTTTATCTAGAGAATCGAGTAATTCTTTATTAACTCCAAACTGTTGTGTATATTCTCTTGTTGATGGGAAATAACTTATATCCATACGCTCGTTTTGCACACGAAGCATGTTAGCTACATCACACCAATTTAATGCTTTACGTATATTTGTTTCAACCTTTACTCCAAGTTTATCAATATATTTGGGCAATAACGTTTTTGGACCGCATACCATAACTTGAGCACCTTGAAGTTGAAGTGCAAAGATATTTGAAAGTGCAACACGGCTATGTAAAATATCTCCAACAATAACTACCTTTTTACCTTTTACATCACCTAGTTTTTCTCTAATTGAATAAGAATCTAATAAAGCCTGCGTAGGGTGTTCATGAGCTCCATCACCTGCATTAACAATACTCGCATTTACATGTTTTGATAAAAACACTCCAGCCCCAGGATTTGGATGACGCATAACTACCATATCTACTTTCATAGACAAGATATTGTTTACCGTATCTATTAAAGTTTCTCCTTTTTTTACTGAAGATTGTGCTGATGAAAAGTTTATAACATCGGCAGATAAACGTTTCTCTGCAAGTTCAAATGATAATTTTGTTCTCGTAGAATTTTCAAAAAAGAGGTTTGCAATGGTAATATCTCTAAGCGAAGGCACTTTTTTAATGGGTCTGTTAATCACTTCTTTAAAATGATCGGCAGTTTCAAAAATAAGTTGGATATCTTGTTTATTAAGATACTTGATTCCTAATAAGTGATTGACACTTAACTCGCTCATTGTTTTAAATTATTTTTCAATTAAATAAACCGAATCTTCATTATCATGCTCTTTCCAGTTTACTTTTACTTTTTCATTATTTATAACATCTACTTGCCTGCCTCTATAATCTGGTTGAATTGGTAAATGTCTGCTAAAACGTCTATCTATTAGCGTTAATAATTCAATTTCATTAGGTCTTCCAAAAGACTGTATAGCTGTTAAAGCAGCTCTTATACTTCTTCCTGTATATAAAACATCGTCAATAAAAACTATATTCTTATCTTCTACTAAAAAATTGATTTTTGTTGTATTAGCTTCAAGTGTTTTTTCACCACGGCGAAAATCATCTCTATAAAAAGTGATATCTAAATACCCTAATTGAATGTTTTTAACTTTGTAATCTTCTTCTAATATTTTAGTTAATCTATTAGCTAAAAATACACCACGAGGTTGAAGCCCTATTAAAACAGTATTAGAAAAGTTGTTATGTTTTTCAATAAGTTGACAAGCCAATCGATGAAGAATGATGTTTACCTCTTTTGCGTTAAGTAAAACTTTTTGACTCATATACTATCCAAACGTATTTGGAATACAAAGGTAATGCAAAAATTCAGAAGTTGAAACATAAAAGATAATAGTTAATTTAACTTAAAGTTCATAAAACAAAAAAGCCTCACATTTCTGTGAGGCTTAGATTTATAAATTTAGGAAAAACTATTATTTAGTTTTTTTTCCGTCCATTTTATCTTTAAGAGCTTGTAAAGCATCATTAGCATCACCTAAAGTTGGTTTAGCCTCTGCTGCTGCGGTAGCTGCTTTTTTAGCTGCTGCTTTTACATTTTTAATCTCTTCTGCTTTAAATACTGCAGTATGAGAAGCTACAACACGTTTAAACTCTTTGTTAAATTCAATTATTTTAAACTCAGCTGTTTCTCCTTTTTTAAGTTTGTTTCCATCTTCTTTTTCAAGGTGACGAGAAGGTACAAATGCAACGATATCTTCGTTAAATTCTACTGTAGCTCCTTTGTCAACTATCTCAGAGATTTCTGCTGTGTGAACAGTTTCTAAAGCGAAATCTGTTTCATATTTATCCCAAGGATTATCTGTAGTTTGTTTGTGACCTAAACTTAATTTACGTCCTTCTACATCTAATTCTAATACGATAACATCTAACTTATCTCCTACTGCGCAAAACTCAGATGGGTGTTTAATTTTCTTAGTCCAAGATAAATCAGAGATGTAAATTAATCCATCAATACCTTCTTCTAATTCAACAAAAACACCAAAGTTTGTAAAGTTACGTACAACACCTGTGTGTTTAGAACCTAGTGGATATTTACCTGTAATATCTGTCCATGGATCTGCAGTTAATTGCTTGATACCAAGAGACATTTTACGATCTTCTCTATCTAAAGTTAAGATTACAGCTTCAACTTCATCTCCTACAGAAACGAAATCTTGAGCAGAACGTAAATGCGTAGACCAAGACATTTCAGAAACGTGAATTAAACCTTCAACACCATCAGCAACTTCAATAAATGCACCGTAATCTGCAATTACAACTACTTTACCTTTTACTTTATCTCCTACTTTTACAGTATCAGCTAAAGCTTCCCAAGGGTGTTTGCTTAATTGTTTTAATCCTAATTGGATTCTAGATTTGTTTTCATCAAAATCAAGGATTACAACATTTAATTTTTGATCTAACTCAACAATCTCATTTGGATGATTGATTCTAGACCAAGATAAATCTGTAATGTGGATTAAACCATCTACACCACCAAGATCGATAAATACACCGTAAGAAGTAATGTTTTTAACAACACCTTCTAATACTTGTCCTTTTTCTAATTGGCCAATGATTTCTTTCTTTTGTTCCTCGATATCAGCCTCAATAAGTGCTTTATGAGAAACTACTACGTTTTTAAATTCGTGATTAATTTTCACAACTTTAAATTCCATAGTTTTATTTACATACTGGTCGTAATCTCTAATTGGCTTAACATCAATTTGAGAACCTGGTAAGAATGCTTCAATTCCAAAAACATCTACAATCATACCACCTTTAGTTCTGCATTTTACAAAACCGTTTACTATTTCACCAGTTTCGTGTGCTTTATTAACACGATCCCATGCTTTAATTACACGTGCTTTTCTGTGAGATAACACTAATTGACCTGTTGCATCTTCACGAACATCAATTAATACTTCTACTTTATCTCCTACTTTTAAGTTTGGATTGTAACGAAATTCGTTTAATGAAATTACACCTTCAGATTTTGCGTTAATATCAATAATAGCATCTCTATCAGAAATGTGTACTACAGTACCTTCAACAACTTCATCATCTAAAGTGTCAACGAAATTTTCTGCTACTAATTTTTCAAATTCTTTAAGTTGTTTATCATCAACTTCATCAATACCTTCTTGGTAATTGTGCCAGTTGAACTCTTTTAAGAATTTTTCAGGGTTTGCTTTAGCTTCAGATACTACTGGAGCTTCTACTGTTGAAGCTTCAGTTGCTTCAATTTCAGCTTGTTTTGCTTTTTCAGCCATGTGCTGATTAAAATTTGTATTCTGAATGCTTTGGAAGATTTAAGCAAATAACAGACAGAAGTGTTATTTTTATTTTTGTTTTGTTCCCTTTATCTTTCCAACGATTTGCTAAAAGGAGTGCAAAAATAATAATAATTGGTATAATTACCTAAAAATGAGCAAATAAATTAATAGAAGTTTTAAATGATAATTTAGAAATAAAAATCAGGAAAAAATATGATATAATTTTTACTAAAATGTAAGAAAATAATTCGCTATATTGTTGGCAACAAATAATTTTAAATTTTAAAAATCATGATTAAGACAAAATATCAAGCTGTACTAGATTTAGGTGAAGCACTAAACATACAAAATGGTGATGTGAAAGAAGATAATGGCGTGCTAAAAATTAAAGGAACCGCTAAAACACAATATGAAAAAAACATACTTTGGGACAAAATAAAAGAAATTGGTGGTAACAACCCAACTGATATTAAAGCAAATATTACTGTAGCAGATGATAGTGTTTATGCAAGACATACCGTGAAAAGTGGTGAAACTCTAGGTAAAATTGCTAAGCATTATTATGGTAACGCCTTAAAATATGAAGAGATTTTTAAAGCGAATTCTGATATTTTAAAAAATCCTGATGTTATTCATCCAGACCAAGAATTGATTATTCCCAATTTGAAATAAATAGAATATTTAAAATATAAAAAAAGCGAATCTACATTTAGATTCGCTTTTTTATTTATCGTTATTACGAGGAGTGTAACGACGAAGTAATCTTTTAAATTAGATTTAAACAGATTGCCTCACTACGCTCGCAATGACACAATATTATTATTCATAATCTTCAATAGTCATGTTAACTAGCTGTAAAATTTTATTGAATTGCTCATCTAAAGTCATATTTGAGTTATCTATGTCTATAGCATCTTTAGCTTTTACCAAAGGCGAATCTTTTCTGGTAGAATCAATATGATCGCGTTCTTTTACATTGTTTAAAACAGCTTCATAATCCACTTTATCTCCTCTTTCAATAAGTTCTTGATAGCGCCTTTCTGCCCTAGTTTCAGCTGATGCTGTCATAAATAATTTAAGTTCTGCTTCAGGAAAAACTACCGTACCAATATCCCTACCATCCATAACAACTCCTTTGTCTTTTCCCATTCTTTGTTGCTGCTCAACCAATTTATGTCTCACTTCAGAAATTGCTGCTACTTTACTCACAAAACTTGAAACTTCAAGTGTTCTAATGTCTTTTTCAATATTTTTTCCGTTTAGGTATACTTCTGCAAATCCCAACGCATCATTAAACTTAAAACTAATTTCAATCTGTGGCAAGTGATAAACTAAAGCTTCTACATTAAAATCATCAGGATTAATAAATCCGTTTTGCATGGCATAAAACGTAACCGCTCTATACATTGCTCCTGTATCTACATAAACGTAGCCCAAATGTTTTGCTATTTGTTTTGCTACAGTGCTCTTACCTGTTGATGAAAATCCATCTATAGCTATGGTGATTTTATTCATATAATATTTTGAATGAACAAAAATAGGTATTTATTGTAAATCTATTTGCAAACCAAAGAAGTTTGAATTGGCTGCGCTTGTATATTTAGCATGCGTGTAACTAAAGCGCATTTTATTCATTTTAATAGAAATACCTGCCGAAAGTCCAGAAAAATTACGCTGGTCTACAATTCTTAATTCTTCTCCTCTTCTAAAATTATAACCCAAACGAATATTGAAACCGCCTTCTGGAAATATTTCTGCACCTAAAATGGTGTGCCTTATTACCTGACCAAGAAAACCTATTTTTTCACTAGTTTGATTTCCGCCCAAATCACTTGTTGTTCTTGTTGGATTTGGTCTGGCAATTGGCCATTCTTGTAAATTTTCTAAAGTAACGTGCCATCTTATAGGTACATTTTCTAATCGTTGAGACATGCCAAAAGCTACCTCAAAAGGAATACGTTCGTTCAATCCAGCATAAGTGGTTATTTGTGAACCTAAATTCCTTACAACCAATGCAGCATTAAAATCTAAATAGTCATTAATATAAATTAAACCTAAATCTACAGCAGCACCCAAAGAGCTATATTGCTCTAATTTTGAGGTGATTAATTTTAGATTCCCACCTAAATAAAAATCGGAATACCCTATTTGTTTAGCGTAACCAAATGAAAGTGCTGTTTCGCTTCCTGAGAATGTTCCTGTGGAATTTCCTGCTTCATCATAACCATCAAAAGAGCCATAATTCACATAGGTTACGCCAGCATGAAAAGTTTGGATACGCCTATCTACAGTATACGCATAAGATGCAGTACCATAACTAATACCACCTAAATAACTGGTATAATTTACAGCTAATTGATTATCCATATCAACATTTATAGTCGCTGGATTAAAAAGCCCTTGGGTAACATCGTAATCTACATTTGTAAATACCTTCCCTCCTAATGCAGCTTGTCTTGGAGAGGATACCAAATTTAAGAATTGATAAGTGGTCTCGCCTCCTACCTGAGCATAGAAGGAAGTACAAATTAGCAAACAAAAAAATAAGATAATTTTTCTCAGCATATTTACAATACAAAGTAAATGAATCTATCTTAAAACGATAGCATGTATCTTTTATTTTTTGTTTGTTTTATATTTCTACTTCAAACGCAGTTTTTGGCCAACAAATATACTGTTGCCTTTTATGTTATTTAGATCTTTTATTTGACTGATAGATGTATTTGTTTTTTGGGAAATACTAAACAATGTATCTCCTTTTGAAACCACCCAAATAGTTGATGTATTTGATGAATTCTCTACAGCATCAACACTTTTAACTCTTATTTTTTGACCAACATGAATTAAATTTGATTCTAAATTATTGACTCTTTTCAATTCATCTAAAGGCAGATTATATTTTTTTGAAAGCGTAAATAAAGTTTCTCCTTTTTTAACGATATGAACATCTGAAGCTATTTCTGATTCTGACTCGACTTCGTTAATAACCTGCATTGATCTAATAGTATCGTAACCTTTTTTTCCGTAAACTATAAATTCACCAGTTGCAACATTTAATCTTGCAGGCTTACCATTTAAAAGTACTTCTTTATAAACTGGCTTCTGTTGTGCAAAAACAAGGGCATTGCTTAATACTAAAACCAATAAACAAAACAGAAGTTTATAACTTTTTTGCATGCTTTACTTTTTGATTTGTTATGGCTATTTCTATAACTTCTCTCATATCTTTAACATAATGAAACTTTAAACCTTTTAAATACTCTGGTTTTATTTCTTCAATATCACGCTTGTTATCTTCACACAATAAGATTTCTTTTATTTTAGCACGTTTTGCTGCTAAAATCTTCTCTTTTATACCTCCAACAGGAAGTACTTTTCCACGCAGTGTAATTTCACCTGTCATAGCCAAACTTTTCTTCACTTTGCGTTGTGTGAATAATGATACTAACGATGTTAACATTGTTACACCAGCACTTGGTCCATCTTTTGGAGTTGCACCTTCTGGCACGTGAATATGAACGTTATATTTATCAAAAATTGAAGGATCTATACCAAATTCTTTAGCATTCGATTTAATGAATTCCATAGCAATGGTAGCAGATTCTTTCATGACTTTACCAAGATTTCCGGTAATATTCATAGCGCCTTTACCTTTAGAAAGAATAGACTCTATAAACAAAATATCTCCACCAACTCGTGTCCAAGCTAAACCTGTAACTACTCCAGCTACTTCGTTATTTTCATATTTATCGCGTTCTAATTTTGGAGCACCTAAAACTTCAATAATATCATCATTTGATATTTTAATGTTATAGGTTTCATCCATAGCAATATTTTTTGCAGCGTAACGCACCATTTTTGCTATCTGTTTTTCAAGACCACGAACTCCAGATTCTCTTGTATAACCTTCAACAATTTTCTCTAATTGTGGTTTTCGTATTTTTAAATCTTTATCAGATAAACCATGCTCTTTTAATTGCTTTGGTAATAAATGACGTTTAGCAATTTCTACTTTTTCTTCAATAGTATAACCCGTTACATTTATAATTTCCATACGGTCTAGTAACGCTGGTTGAATAGTTGATAAGCTATTAGAAGTTGCAACAAACATAACTTTAGAAAGGTCGTAGCCCATTTCTAAAAAGTTATCATAAAACTCGCTGTTTTGCTCAGGATCTAAAACCTCTAACATTGCAGAAGATGGATCTCCTTGATGAGAACTTGAAAGTTTATCTATTTCATCTAGAACAAAAACTGGATTTGATGTTCCTGCCTTTTTTAAACTTTGAATAATACGCCCTGGCATAGCGCCAATGTATGTTTTTCTATGTCCGCGAATTTCTGCTTCATCACGTAAACCACCCAACGAAATTCTAACATACTCACGCCCTAAAGCTTCTGCGATAGATTTCCCTAAAGAAGTTTTACCAACTCCCGGAGGCCCGTATAAACACAAAATAGGTGATTTCATATCGTTGCGAAGTTTTAATACCGCTAAATATTCTATAATTCTTCGTTTTACATCTTCTAACCCGAAATGATCTCTGTCTAAGATTTTCATGGCACGTTTCAGGTCGAATTTATCTTCACTAAACTCATTCCAAGGCAAATCTAAAAACAACTCTAAGTAGTTACGCTGAATAGAATATTCTGCTACTTGCGGGTTCATACGTTGCATTTTTGCTATTTCTTTATCAAAATGCTTCGCCACATCTTCATCCCAAAGTTTGTCTTTGGCACGCGCTTTCATTTCATCAATTTCCTGATCGTGACTTACGCCTCCCAGTTCTTCTTGAATGGTTTTCATTTGCTGATGCAAGAAATACTCACGTTGTTGTTGGCTCATATCCATTTGAACTTTAGACTGAATGTCATTCTTTAGTTCTAATTTTTGAAACTCAACATTCATGAACTTTAACGTTGCTAAAGCACGTTTCTTTAAGTCGTCAATCTCTAATAACGATTGCTTTTCTGCTACCGATAAATTCATGTTTGAAGACACAAAATTCACTAAAAACGAGCTGCTTTCTATATTTTTTATGGCAAAAGAAGCTTCACTTGGAATATTTGGACTTTCCTTAATAATTTCTAGAGCCAACTCTTTAATAGAATCAATAATAGCTTTAAACTCTTGGTTTTTTGTAGCGGGTTTCGCTTCAGGAATATCGCGTATTGTAGCCGTCATATAAGGTTCTTCTGTAAGAACTTCGGCAACTTTAAATCGTTTTTTTCCTTGTATAATTACCGTAACGTTGCCATCTGGCATTTTTAAAACACGTAAAATTCTGGCAACAGTACCAGTTTCATGTATTTCTTTAGATGTAGGATTCTCTACCGACTCATCTTTTTGAGCCACAACACCAATAACTTTTCCGCCTTTGTTGGCGTCGTTTATCAGTTTAATAGATTTATCTCTACCAGCTGTAATAGGAATTACCACTCCTGGAAATAGCACCGTATTTCGTAATGACAAAATAGGCAAAGTTTCGGGCAGTTTTTCATTATTTATGGCTTCCTCATCTTCTGGGGTCATTAAAGGAATTAATTCTGAGTTTTCGTCAAAATCCTGTAATGACAAACTGTCAAGACTAATAAAATTAGATTTCTTCATATATATATTTAGGTCAATCTGTCATTAAAACAAAATCGATCATTTATTAGATTTAATTATTAAAATTATAATTTGCTGAATATCAATAATTTAAAATCAAACAAAAACATCCAACACTACTATAATTTCAATAGCTATGCCATTTATGATATGTAGTTCATCTAATTTAATCAATAAATATTATCTTATGTAAGAATATAATACTATTTTAGTTTTATAAATCCCATAAACATAACCAAAATGAAATTAAATTACTTTTTACTTATTACCCTTTGCTTAACTTTATTTGCGTGTAGTACCGAATCTACAGATACACCAAATGAAGAAACCCCAGAAGAAACAGAGCAACCTACAGATGGTATCTTATTAAAGCGAATTGTTGAAACTTATGAAGGAGAAACTTACACAACCACATTTACTTATGATGGAAATAAATTAATAACTTATGATGAAGGTGATGGTTGGAAAAATATATTCACTTATGAAGATGAAAAATTAGTAAGAGAAGACCAATTTGCTGAAAATGAACTCAATGCTTATGTTATTTTAGAATATAATACTGATGGTAGTCTTTCTAATTTTAGAGAGTATTTTTTAGAGCCTTCTGGATTAGGTGGTATTGTTACCAAAAATATTTTTGAATATAATACTGATAACACTATCACTCAAACAATTTATAGAGGTGATGCAACATCTCAAACAGATTTTTCGCATACTTATATAATTACCATGCAAAATGACAATATAAAAAGTATTGTTGACTCACATGATAGTTATTCATATGAATATGATGATAAAAATGGTGTATTCAAAAATATTCATAATATTGAAATATTAAATATTTTGAGTGAGAACGAATTTGGCGCTTTAATCTTTGGAAATACTAATAATGTTATAAATGCTAATGATTTTGAAGGTTCTGATGAATATAATGAAACTTACGAATATACCTATAACGATAACAGTTATCCGGTTTCAGCAACTTGGACTTCTACTTATGATGGTAGTTTTGGATCATATGAAGATGTTTCAACCATAGAATTTTTCTACGAGTAAAAACAAAATATATTTACAAATAAAAAGGCTAATTCAAAAAAATGAATTAGCCTTTTTATTTCCTAAAATCTTACATCTTCCCCGCTTTTCTTAAAGCAAATAATATTACAATAGGTATGGCTAACAACCCAATCATTAATAAATTAGTTTCAAACAGCCATGGAGAAAGTATGAGTGTAATTATATAACCACCAATTGCACCTCCAAAATGCGCATCATGACCAATGTTTCCTATTCTATTTTTCATACCATAAATAGAGTATAATAAGTAGCCAATACCAAACACATAAGCTGGAATTGGTATAGGTATGAAGAACATATATAAACTCATACCCGGTTGTAATAGTATTGCAGAATACAAAACACCCATAACTGCGCCACTGGCACCAACAGCACTATAATGATATTCGTTTTTATGAAAATAAAGCGATAATAAACTACCTAATAGTAAACTCCCAAAATACACAATAAGAAATTGTATCGGACTTAATAGCTGTATAACCACATCTGCAAAAAAGTAAAGCGTAAGCATATTAAAAATTAAATGCTGTGTATCTGCATGTAAAAACCCAGAACTAAACAAACGTATTTGCTCACCACGTTGTACACCGCCTACTTGAAATTTATATTTTTCAAAAAAATTATAGTCATTAAATCCTTTATAAGATATAATTACGTTTGCTGCGATTATAATAATGGTTATTACACTTAAATTGCCCATAGGTTGTAAACGTTTAAAGTCAAATTAATATATATTTGCTTCTACAAATCTAAAATTAATTCATGCAATTTCTAATTTATATTCTTCTTTATCCGTTTTTGTGGATAATTTCTATGTTACCTTTTAGATTGTTATACCTATTTTCTGATTTTCTTTATATACTTATCTATCGCATTTTTGGATACAGAAAAAAAGTAGTAGCCAGTAATTTAAAGCTTGTTTTTCCTGAAAAGTCTGATGCTGAAATAAAACGCATTACAAAAGTATTTTATCATCATTTATGTGATATGATGGTTGAAGCGATAAAATCGTTAACTATTTCTAAAGCTGAAATGAAAAAACGCTTTAAGTTTACTAATGTTGAACTTATTCAAGACATAGAAAACCAGAACAAAAGCATTATTTTAATGTGTGCCCATTATGGCAGTTGGGAATGGATTTTTATACTACAAACCTATATAAAATCTAGAGGAAATGCAGTTTACAAACAGTTAGCAAATAGGCATTTTGATAAACTGGCAAAACGCATTAGAGCCAGATATAATAGTTATTTAATTACAACAAAGGATATTATTCCAACTTTAATAGAGCAGAAAAAACAAGGCATTTTGTCTGTTAATGGATTTGTATCTGATCAATCACCTAAACTAGACAAAGCTTACCATTGGAATACCTTTATGGGTATAAATGTACCTGTACACACGGGTGCAGAAATGCTTGCAAAAAAACTTGATATGGCAGTTGTGTTTTTTGGAGTAAAAAAAATTAAACGAGGCTACTATGAAACTACTTTTAAAACCATTACAGTTAACCCAAAAGAGTTTAAAGACTACGAAATTACCGATATATTTTTAAAGCTTGTTGAAGCGCAAATTTATGAAGCGCCAGAATATTATTTGTGGACACATAAACGCTGGAAGCATAAGGATAAGAAATAAAAAAAGAGGAGATTTACTCCTCTTTTTTTTTGTGCTATTTTGCAACCTCACCAATCTCAGCAATAAATTTATCGGCTAAATCATCAGCCTCTTTTTGCGATTTTGCTTCGGTGTAAATTCTAATAATTGGTTCTGTATTACTTTTACGAAGGTGCACCCAACTTTCTGCAAAGTCTATCTTTACACCATCAATAGTAGTTAATTGCTCATTTTGGTAACGGTTTTCCATTTCTTTTAAAATGCCATCAACATCTAAATCTGGTGTTAATTCAATCTTCTTTTTACTCATAAAGTAATTTGGGTATGTTTTTCTAAGCTGGCTAACACTTATATTTTTGTCTGCTAATAAACTTAAAAATAATGCAACACCAACTAAAGCATCACGTCCATAATGCGCTTCTGGATAAATAATACCTCCATTACCTTCGCCACCAATAACCACTTTATTCTTTTTCATGAGTTTAACTACATTCACCTCTCCTACTGCGCTGGCTTCGTAAGTACCTCCATGTTTTTCGGTTACATCTCGTAAAGCTCTTGTAGAGCTCATATTACTTACTGTATTTCCTGGTGTTATACCTAAGACATAATCGGCGCAAGCTACCAAAGTATATTCTTCACCAAACATATCGCCGTTTTCATCCATAAAAGCCAAACGGTCTACATCTGGATCTACAACAATACCAAAATCGGCTTTATGTTTTTTAACAGCTTCAGATAAATCGGTTAAATGTTCTTTAAGCGGTTCTGGATTATGTGGAAAATGTCCATTAGGTTCACAATACAACTTAATTACATCTACACCTAAACGCTCTAAAAGTAACGGAATAGCAATACCTCCTGTAGAGTTCACGCCATCTACCACCACTCTAAAACGGGCTTCTTCAATAGCTTTTACATTAACAAGGTCTAAATCTAAAACCTCTATAATATGTAAATCTATATAGGCTTTATTCTTTATAATTTTTCCAAGGCTATCAACATCGGCAAAATTCATTGTGTGAATTTCAGCAATTTCTAAAATTTTAGCACCTTCAACAGCATCTAAAAATTCACCTTTTGCATTTAAAAGCTTTAATGCGTTCCATTGTTTTGGGTTATGACTTGCGGTTAAAATAATTCCACCATCTGCATGCTCTAATGTTGTGGCAACTTCAACAGTTGGTGTGGTAGAAAGCCCTACATCAACTACATCAATTCCTAAACCAATTAAAGTATTCATTACTAAATTTTGCATCATCTTACCAGAAATACGAGCATCTCTACCTACTACAACTTTGTAGTTTTCTTTATCGCGTTGCTGCTTTAACCAAACACCATAAGCCGATGCAAATTTTACAGCATCAATAGGTGTTAAATTTTCGCCTACTGGTCCGCCAATAGTTCCTCTAATTCCCGAAATTGATTTTATAAGTGTCATACTTTATTTTAAAATTAAAACACAAATATAGTATTTCAAAATCGGTTTTCTTAAAACGGAATTCGTAAATTTCCCAAATGAATTACTTAGCGCATATTTATCTATCTGGCGAAAACGAATTGGTTACTATAGGTAATTTTATAGCAGACGGCATTAAAGGAAAACGTTATAAAATGTATGTAAAAGACATGCAAATTGGCATTTTACTTCACAGACATATTGACACATTTACCGATGCACATGATACCTTTAAACAAAGCACAAAGCGCCTTCATGAAAAATACGGGCATTATTCTGGTGTTATTATAGATATTTTTTACGACCATTTTTTAGCAAAAAACTGGAATAAATATAGTGATATATCATTAGACAATTACATTACCAATTTTTATCATTCGTTAAAAACACATTATAATATTTTACCACCACGTATTCAAAAAATGATGCCTTTTATGGTGAATGATAATTGGTTGTTAAGTTATGCTACCATTGATGGAATTTCTAAAGTTTTAAATGGCATGAACAAACGCACAAAATACCGTTCTAGCATGAATGAAGCTGTAAAAGAATTAGAAGAATTTTATACAGAATTTGAAAATGAGTTTACTATTTTCTTTGATGAATTGATTGCATCGTCTCATGAAAAGTTAAAAGAATTAAATAACAATTAATGATTAAACATTTTTTATACATCACTTGCTTTTTATTGCTATTTATATCGTGTAAAAAGTCTACAGAATCACCAGTAAAAAAAACGCCAAAACTTGGTTTAATTACCAAAAATGCTATGGTTGTTTCGGCGAGAGTTGAAGCTTCTATAATTGGTAGCGATATTCTTAAAAAAGGTGGTAATGCTTTTGATGCTATGGTAGCAACCCAATTAGCTCTTGCTGTAGCCTACCCTTTTGCTGGAAATTTGGGTGGCGGTGGTTTTATGGTTTACAGAAAAGCTAATGGTGATATTGGAGCTATTGATTTTAGAGAAAAAGCACCTATGGCAGCAACAAAAAACATGTATTTAGATGAACATGGAGATATTATTCCAGAAAAAAGCACACTTGGTGCTATGGCAGTTGGAGTTCCTGGTAGTATTGCAGGTGTTTTTGAAGTGCATGAAAAACTTGGCTCACTTAATATTGAAGACATTTTAACTCCAGTAATTGAATTAGCTTATAAAGGTGTTGTTGTTACAGAAAAACAAGAGGAACGCATTAAACATTATCAACCTCTATTTAGAAAAGCGAATAAAGATTCTATTGTTTTTGAAAAAATTTGGAAAGAAAACGACACCATTAAATACCCTGAATTAGCCAAAACATTAGAAGATATTCTAAAACATGGAAAAGATGAATTTTATAAAGGTGAAACGGCAAAAAAGCTTGTTAAATTTATTCAGGATAATGGAGGTATTGTTACAGAAGAAGATTTAGCCAATTACAAAGCAAAATGGCGCACACCTATCACATTTACTTATGATGATTTAAAAATTATATCTATGTCGCCACCATCAAGCGGAGGGGTTTGTTTAGCTCAAATCATGAAGATGATTGAACCTTACGATCTTCATAAATATGGGCATAATTCGGTAAAATCTATTCAAGTTATTACAGAAGCAGAACGACGTGCCTATGCAGACCGTAGCTATTATTTAGGCGACCCAGATTTTGTATATATTCCAATTACAACCCTTATTAATACGCCGTATTTAAATGAACGTATGGCTGATTTTTCATTTGATAATGCCACACTTTCTAGTGATGTATCCCACGGAAATGTTAAAATTATTGAAAGTGATGAGACCACACATTATTCAATTATTGACCAATTTGGTAATTCCATATCTGCAACTACAACGCTAAATGGTGCTTATGGCTCAAAATTGTATTGCTCTGAACTCGGATTCTTTTTAAATAATGAAATGGACGATTTTAGTAGCAAACCCGGAGAGCCCAATATGTTTGGTCTTATTGGTGCAGAAGCTAATAGTATTGTTCCCGAAAAACGAATGTTAAGTTCTATGACTCCAACTATAGTTGAGAAAAATGGAGAATTATTTATGTCTGTTGGTACACCAGGAGGCGCTACTATAATAACATCTGTTTTACAAACCATTTTAAATGTGCATGAGTTTAAAATGACCATGCAAGATGCTGTTGATGCCCCACGTTTTCATCATCAGTGGTTACCAGATGAAATTATGATGGAACCACATTCATTTGATAGAAACATTATAAAAAAACTGCAAAATTTAGGGTATTCTACAAATGAAAAAGACTCGCCAATAATTGGCAAAGTAGATGGAATACTTGTTTTGGATGACAAATCGTACGAAGGTGGTGCAGATCGTCGAGGTGATGATACTGCTGTCGGTTTTTAAAGGTTTTCGTTTTATAAAACAATAGTATTTAATAATTTAGCTCACCTAACCCATAACTTGCATCGGTCTTTTTATAATGAAAAAACCAAAAAGAATATTTAAAATAGTAACAGGAATAATCATATTTCTAACACTACCTAGTTTATTATTCTTTGGTTTTTTACATCTTAAATACAATGAAGACTTACCCACTGGCATTCAAGGAGAACAAGCGGATGCTTTAGCCTATAAAATGCTAGATGCTTTAGATTATGAAGCTTATAAAGAAACCAATTACATTGAATGGACTTTTAAAAAAAGACATCACTTTAGCTGGGATAAAGCAAATAATATTTGTGATGTGTTTTGGAAAGAATACAAAGTCACTTTAGACTTAAATAATCCATCTAAAAGTAAAGCTTTTGTGCATAGTTTTAAAACAGAAAGTGATATTGCTCAACCATTAATTGATAAAGCAGAGAAGTACTTCAATAACGATTCTTTCTGGCTAGTTGCACCCTACAAAGTTTTTGATAAAGGTGTTGAACGCAGATTAGTTAAAACAGAGGACAACAAAGAAGCATTATTAGTTACCTATACTTCTGGCGGGTCTACACCAGGAGATTCCTATTTATGGTTACTCGACGATAATGGAAAACCAATAGCCTTTAAAATGTGGACATCCATTTTACCTATTGATGGTTTAGAAGCCTCGTGGAGCGATTGGACAACCACAGAAAGTGGCGCACAATTACCAACTTTTCATAAACTTTTGGTATTAGGCTTAGAGATTGATGATGTTAAAGGAATGAAATAATTAGCCATTTTATATACGTTATCAATTTCAACTTATTTGTATTGTTAAAGTTCTGTTAATTCTAAAAAAACTTCAAGAAATTTTAAATTTTAAAAAGGCCCCAAAAAAAATGATGTTGAATCATATAAAATGCAAATCCATTAAAGAATTACCTTCAAAAAATAACATTAAAAACAACATTTAATTGCAAAAAACAACAAACTACCCAAAAGAATTTAGGGTTATATAAAATCAATATTAATCAATGGTAATAGTTTTACTTTGTATCTTAGAAATGCCAATATTAAAAACTATATCATATGAAAAATTTACTCTATTTATTAATTTTTGTTAGTGGTATTTCTTTTGCAAATACAAGTGCAGAAACCTCTTTTAACAATAACGATCCTAAAGTAGGTGATGTATTAAAAATATCAGAACCAAAAAATCTAGAGTTTAAACATATAAACTTTCCTAGATTGAACTTTATAGTTAAAAAAGGTGGATTACCTAACTACAAAAGTATTTATGGCGAGCTTGTAATTGTAAAAAAAGTAATAGACAAAGACGGGAGTGTTCATGTAATCCTGGAAAGAAAAGATGGAAAAAAATTTTTTGGAATTCAGAAACAAGTTTCTGCCAATTACAGCGAATCCATTGAAGCTGGCGAAATAGTTCGTGTAAAACCGTAAAGAAATTAAATTTCTTAAAAAAGAAGCTACTAACTGTAGCTTCTTTTTTTGTTTAAAATCTAATTAAAATACACTTTATTAGCATTTTAAAACTTATATAAATTGAAATAAGTCTATACCAAAATTTAACATCTAAAATTGTAACTTTGCACTTTTGCCAATTTATGAGCCAATTTGACGATTTTATTGAAGTAAAAGGAGCCCGAGTACATAATCTTAAAAATATTGATGTATCTATTCCTCGTGAAAAACTTGTAGTTATTACAGGACTATCAGGTAGCGGAAAATCATCTCTCGCTTTCGATACAATTTATGCTGAAGGGCAACGTCGCTATATTGAAACTTTTTCGGCGTATGCCAGACAATTTTTAGGTGGTTTAGAACGTCCTGATGTCGATAAAATTGATGGCTTATCCCCTGTTATTGCTATCGAGCAAAAAACTACTAGCAAATCGCCGCGCTCAACAGTTGGTACAATTACAGAGATTTACGACTTCTTACGTTTGCTTTTTGCCCGAGCAAGTGATGCTTATAGTTACAACACAGGCGATAAAATGATAAGCTATAGCGATGAGCAAATTAAAGCACTCATCATTAGTGATTTTAAAGGCAAACGCATTAATGTTTTAGCTCCTGTTATCCGTTCCAGAAAAGGACATTATCGTGAATTATTCGAACAAATCGCTAAACAAGGTTTTGTAAAAGTAAGAACCGATGGTGAAATTCGTGATATTGTAAAAGGCATGAAGCTCGACCGTTACAAAACTCACGATATTGAAATTGTAATCGATCGATTAAAAATTGATGATACCGCAGATAATGATAAACGCTTAACTGAAACCATTAATACAGCTATGTATCATGGTGAAGACGTGCTTTTAGTAATCGATCAAGATACACAAGAAACACGCTATTTTAGTAGAAGTTTAATGTGTCCTACTTCTGGAATTTCGTATCCAAACCCAGAACCAAATAACTTTTCGTTCAATTCACCAAAAGGCGCTTGCGATAATTGTAATGGTATTGGTACATTATACCAAGTGAATGAGAAAAAAATTATTCCAGACGATAAACTTTCCATAAAAGCTGGAGCTTTAGCACCTCATGGCCCTGAAAAAAATAGTTGGATTTTTAAACAGTTTGAAACAATTGCGCAACGCTTTAATTTTAAGTTAAGTGATGCCTTTAAAGACATTCCTGAAGACGCTAAACGCATGATTTTGTATGGCGGAAACGAAAAATTTTCTATTGAAAGTAAAACTTTAGGTGTTACTAGAGACTATAAAATAGATTTTGAAGGTGTTGCCAATTTTATTGAAAACCAATATAAGACCGCTGAATCTACTTCGTTAAAACGTTGGGCGAAAGACTATATGGATAAGGTAACTTGTCCTGTTTGCGATGGTTCTCGATTAAAAAAGGAATCGCTTTACTTCAAAATAAATAATAAAAATATAGCTGAACTTGCAAATACAGATATTGTTGAATTAGCTGAATGGTTTAATGATTTAAGCAACCACCTTTCAGAAAAACAATTAAAAATTGCTGAAGAAGTTATAAAAGAAATAAAATCAAGATTGCAGTTTTTATTGGATGTTGGATTGAATTATTTATCATTAAACCGAAGCTCTAAATCTTTATCTGGTGGTGAAGCGCAACGTATTCGTTTAGCAACTCAAATTGGTTCGCAACTGGTTGGTGTGCTTTATATCTTAGACGAACCGAGTATTGGTTTACATCAACGAGATAATGAAAAACTGATAAATTCACTGGTTTCACTTCGTGATATTGGTAACTCTGTTATAGTAGTAGAACACGACAAAGACATGATTGAACGTGCCGATTACGTGATTGATATTGGCCCTAAAGCTGGAAAACATGGTGGAGAAATTATTAGTCTTGGTTCGCCTAAAGAACTTTTAACTCATAATACACTTACTGCCGATTACTTAAATGGAACTAAAGAAATTGAAGTACCAAAAAAGCGACGAGAAGGCAACGGCAATTTTTTAGAGCTTAAAGGCTGTACAGGAAATAATTTAAAAAATGTTTCTGTAAAATTTCCATTAGGTAAAATGATTGGGGTAACTGGTGTTTCGGGTAGTGGTAAATCTACTTTAATTAATGAAACCCTCTACCCTATTTTAAATGCACATTATTTTAATGGCGTAAAAAAGCCAATGCCATATAAAAGCATTAAAGGGTTAGAGCATATTGATAAGGTAATTGATATTAATCAGTCTCCTATTGGAAGAACCCCAAGAAGTAACCCTGCTACTTACACAGGAACTTTTAGTGAAATTAGATCACTTTTTGCTAAAATACCAGAAGCCATGATTCGTGGTTATAAAGCTGGTCGTTTTAGTTTTAATGTAAAAGGCGGACGTTGTGAAACTTGTCAAGGTGGTGGTTTACGTGTTATTGAAATGAATTTTCTACCAGACGTTTATGTAGAGTGTGAAACCTGCCAAGGGAAACGTTTTAATAGAGAAACTTTAGAAATTCGTTATAAAGGAAAATCAATCAGTGATGTATTGAACATGACCATTAACGAGGCTGTAGATTTCTTTGAGCATATTCCAAAAATTTATAAAAAGCTTAAAACTATAAAAGATGTTGGTTTGGGCTACATTACGCTTGGTCAGCAAAGTACAACGCTTTCTGGTGGAGAAGCACAACGAATAAAACTAGCTACAGAACTTTCTAAAAGAGATACAGGTAACACCTTTTATATTTTAGATGAACCCACTACAGGTTTACATTTTGAAGACATTCGAGTGCTTATGCTTGTTTTAAATAAACTAGCAAATAAAGGAAATACCGTGCTTATTATAGAGCACAATTTAGACGTAATTAAAACCGTAGACCACATTATTGATATTGGTTATGAAGGCGGAAAAGGCGGTGGAAAAATAATTGTTGAAGGCACTCCAGAAGAAGTTATAAAACATAAAAAGAGTTACACCGCAAAATTTCTTAGAAAAGAATTAAATTAGCAGGCTTGATTTTTATCATCTCGCCATTAAAATTGATAATAAAAAATTATAAATACAAGATAAAACATGAGAAGTGAAAAACACCACAAAGGTTGGAATGAGATAAAAACAAATGATTCTTGGGCTATTTTTAAAATCATGGGAGAATTCGTTAACGGATTTGAAAAAATGAGTAAAATTGGTCCTTGTGTATCTATTTTTGGTTCAGCAAGAACAAAACCAGATCACAAATACTATAAGTTAGCCGAAAAAATTGCAACCAAAATTGTTGAAGCAGGTTATGGTGTAATTACTGGTGGCGGACCAGGAATTATGGAAGCTGGTAATAAAGGCGCCCATTTAGGCGGAGGAACATCAGTTGGTTTAAATATTGATTTACCTTTTGAGCAACATGATAATCCGTATATAGACCATGATAAAAGCTTAGATTTTGATTACTTTTTTGTTAGAAAAGTAATGTTTGTAAAGTACTCTCAAGGTTTTGTTGTTATGCCAGGTGGTTTTGGTACATTAGATGAACTTTTTGAAGCAATTACACTTATACAAACCCATAAAATTGGCAAGTTTCCAATTATTCTTGTTGGTACAGATTTCTGGAAAGGTTTAATGGATTGGGTAAAGGCTACCCTTTTAGACGGTTTTGCAAATATAAGTCCTAAAGATCTAGACCTTATTCATATTGTAGATACCGAAGAGGAGGTTATAGACATTTTAGATGCTTTCTATAAAGAATCAGGTTTAAGTCCGAATTTTTAGAAAATTTTTAATCCTAATTTTACGTTAATACTTGTAAATACTAACTTTCAACCATATTATATTTATGTGGTATTCACTATATTGCACCGCCTTAAATGAATTATTAACCGTTTAATGTTTAAATAAAAAATTGAAATTTCGTCTTTTAAGCGTTCTCTTATTTGCTTTCATAAGTCTTAAAAGCTTTGGTCAAAATAAAATTGATTTAAAAGCTGTTTTTGATATTGAAAACAAGCAGATTAAGATTACGCAAACCATTAAATACCAAAATGCTTCACAAGACGAATTGAAAACTATTTATTTAAACGATTGGGCAAATAGTTATTCTACTAAAAAAACACCTCTGGCAATTCGTATCGCTGATGAATATATCAACGATTTTCATTTAGCAAAAAATGAAGATAGAGGTTACACAGTAATTACTTCATTAAAACAAAATGGTGAAGATTTAGTATTTGAAAACCTTAAAAACCAAACGGATATTATTAAGGTAGAATTAAATGAGCCTTTAAAACCGAATGACTATTACACCTTAAATTTAGAATATACTGTACAAATACCAAATGCAAAATTTACAAGCTATGGTATTACACAAAATGGTGATTTAAACTTAAGATATTGGTATATAACTCCAGCAGTTTACAATAGTAAATGGCAATACTACAGCAATAAAAATTTAGATGATTTATTTGTTCCAAAATCTGATATTTCTTTAGAAATTGAATATCCAAATGGTTATGCTTTAACTTCAGAATTAGATTTAAGTAATTCGCAACAACTAACTAATAAACAGTTAGTTGAACTGAATGGCGAAAATAGGGTAAACACTAAGTTATTCTTAACCAAAAACTCTAATTTTAAAACGTTGCAAACAGATGAGTTTTCAATTGTTTCCAACATAAATGATGAAGGTCTCGAGGTTATTGACAAAGTTTTAATAACTGAAAAGGTAACAAAATTCATCTTCGATAAATTTGGTAAATATCCACACAAAAGACTTTTACTTACCCAAATTGATTATGACAAAGATCCTATTTATGGCTTGAACTTTTTACCAAGTTTTGTACAACCTTACCCTAATCATTTTCAATACGAGCTTAAATTATTAAAAATTGCTTTACACAATTATTTAGAAAACACACTTTTAATAAACCCAAGAAAAGAACAATGGCTATTAGATGGTGTTCAGATTTATTATTTAATGAAATATGTTGAAGAGCATTATCCAGATATGAAATTTTTGGGCTCTATAGCAGATTTTTGGGGTGTTCGTGCATTTCATGCGGCAGACATGAAGTTTAATGATAAATATGAATTGGCTTTCATGCTTATGGCAAGAACCAATCTAGATCAGCCTTTAACCATGCCCAAAGATTCACTGTTAAAATTCAATAAAAATATTGCTAATAAATATAAAGCTGGTATAGGTCTTAAATATTTAGACGACTTTGTAAATAGTGATATTGTTGAAAACAGTATAGAATCTTTTTTAGCTGAAAACAAATTAAAACCTACATCTACAAAATCTTTTGAAACCTATATTAAGTCTAAAACGAATAAAGATATAGATTGGTTTTTTGAAGACTATTTAACTACCAGAAAAAAAATAGATTTTAAAATTAAGAAGGTTAAAAAAACCGATGATTCTATTACGGTTACCATTAAAAACAAACGAAATAACAATATGCCAATTTCGTTGTACAGTCTTAATAACGACAGCATAGTTTCAAAAATTTGGGTTGAAAACATTGATGAAAACAAAACACTAACCATACCTAGAAATGATGCTAACAAACTGGTTTTAAACTACAACAGTGTCATTCCAGAAATTAATGCAAGAGACAATTGGAAATCGTTAAAAGGTTTCTTTTTTAATAACAAACCCTTACAATTCAGACTTTTTAAAGACATAGAAGACCCTAATTACAATCAGGTGTTTTTTATGCCAATTGCTGAATTTAATAATATTTACGACGGATTTACTTTAGGTGTAAGAGCCTATAACAAAACTGTTTTAAGGAAGCTGTTTAATTATAAAATTGAACCGCAGTATGCTTTCAAATCAAAATCTTTAACGGGTTCTGCATCAGTTTCTAAAATACATTATTTAGAAAATAGCAACCTGTATTATATCAATTACGGCATAGTTGGAAGCTACACCTCGTATGCCGATGGTTTATTTGTTAGAAAAATTACGCCTTCTTTAACATTCAGGTTTAGAGAAGACAATGATTTTCGTTCAAATAAGCGTAAGTCTTTACGATTTAGATATGTGGATATTCACAGAGATGAAGATATTAATAATGTATTAACCACAAATCAACCAAATTATAGCGTATTCAATGCGCGCTATATACATTCTAATGACAATCTTATCAATTTTAATAGATGGTACACCGATTTTCAAATAGGTGAAAAATTCAGCAAATTATCCTTTAATTTTGAGTATAGAAAATTATTCGAAAGTAACAGACAGTTAAATATTAGAGCATTTGCTGGAACATTTCTAAAGAACAACACAGACCCTAATTCAAATTATTTCAGTTTTGCTTTAGATAGACCAACAGATTATCTATTCGATTACTCCTATTTAGGACGTTCTGAAGCTACCGGTATTTTTAGTCAACAATACATTGATGCCGAAGGTGGTTTTAAGTCTAAATTAGAAACACCATTCGCAAATCAATGGATTACCACTCTTAATACAAGTACAACTTTGTGGAAATATATTCTGGCCTATGGTGATGTTGGTTTGGTGAAAAACAAATTCGATTCACCAAAATTTGTATATGATTCTGGTATAAGAATTGATTTAGTAACAGACTATTTTGAGATTTATCTTCCTGTATATTCAAACTTAGGCTGGGAGATTGGTCAACCAAATTTTGATCAAAAAATAAGATTCAAATTCACTGTAGACCCACAAGCTCTTTTAGGGTTATTCAGAAGAAGATGGTATTAAACTATTTTTGAATTATTATCACTAATATTTAATTTTATTGAAAATATATCAATGAAATTAAGTTTTAACTATTTTTTTTAAATATTATTCAAAAAATTACATCTTAATTTAATTGTAAAAAAGGTCAGATTTAGCTATTTTTGCACAAACAAAAAGCATACTTCTATGCAAACTCTAACCAATTTGAAAACTAACCTTTCGTTCGAAGACTTTAAAGCTGAAGTTATAGCTGATTATAAAATAGCTATTGAAAGTCGTGAATGTAGCTTGCTTGGGCGCCGTGAAGTTCTTACGGGTAAAGCAAAATTTGGAATTTTTGGTGATGGTAAAGAAGTCCCTCAATTAGCCATGGCGAAAGCCTTTTTAAAAGGAGATTGGAGATCGGGTTACTATCGAGACCAAACGTTTATGATGGCTATTGGAGAGCTAACCAAAGAGCAGTTTTTTGCAGGTTTGTATGCAAATACAGATATCGAGCTAGAACCTATGTCTGCTGGTCGTCAAATGGGTGGGCACTTTGTAACCCATAGTTTAAACGATAATGGTAGCTGGAAAGATTTAACAAAACAATACAACTCTAGTGCAGACATCTCTCCTACTGCCGGACAAATGCCTCGTTTACTAGGTTTAGCACAAGCCTCTAAAATTTTTAGAAATGTTGAAGGCATTAATAAAACTAATTTTTCAATAAACGGTAACGAAGTTGCCTGGGGAACCATTGGAAATGCAAGTACAAGTGAAGGTTTATTTTTTGAAACTATTAATGCTGCAGGTGTACTACAAGTACCTATGGTTATTAGTATTTGGGATGATGAATATGGTATTTCTGTTCATGCAAAACACCAAACAACTAAAGAAAACATATCTGAAATTCTTAAAGGGTTTCAACGTGATAAAGACAATAAAGGTTTTGAAATTTTACGTGTAAAAGGTTGGGATTATGCTAATCTTATAGAAACCTATCAAGAAGCTGGAGCTATTGCCAGAGAGGAGCATGTGCCAGTTTTAATACATGTTACAGAACTTACACAACCTCAAGGGCATTCTACTTCCGGTTCACATGAGCGTTATAAAAGTCCTGAGCGTTTAGACTGGGAAGCAAAGCATGATTGTAATGCAAAATTTCGTGAATGGATTATTGAAAGTGGTATTGCAACAAATGAAACCCTTACAGAAATTGATAGAGCTGCAAAACGCGAAGTAAGACAGGCAAAAAATAATGCGTGGAATACCTTTTTAAAACCTATAAAAAAAGAACATCAAGAATTAATTTCTATTCTTAAACAAGTTACTTCTGTTAGTGTTAATAGTGTATTTATTTCAAAAATAATAGACAATTTAACGACTATAAACGAGCCTACACGAAGAGATATCTTATCTAATGCTAGAAAAGCTTTAAGATTTACAATAGGAGAATCGCATAACGAGAAACAGCTTTTAAGTAACTGGATAAATGATGTTATTACTGATGCTCAACCTAAATTTAGTTCACATTTATATTCAGAAACTAGTCGCTCAAATACACTTATAAAAGAAGTAAAACCAACTTATGATGATGATGCTCAACTAGTTGATGGCCGTATTATTCTTCGTGATAATTTTGATGCTATTTTTAATGCTTACCCAGAAGCTTTGGTTTTTGGAGAAGACACAGGAAATATTGGTGATGTTAACCAAGGATTAGAAGGTTTACAAGAAAAATATGGAGAGCTTCGTGTGGCAGATACAGGAATAAGAGAAGCTACTATTGTTGGGCAAGGCATTGGTATGTCACTTCGCGGATTAAGACCAATTGCAGAAATTCAGTATTTAGATTATATTCTTTATGCATTGCAAATTATAAGTGACGATTTAGCAACCACACATTATAGAACCAAGGGCAAACAAAAATCACCGTTAATAATAAGAACACGAGGACATAGACTAGAAGGTATATGGCATTCGGGTTCTCAATTAGGTGGTATTTTAAACCTAACCAGAGGTATAAACTTACTAGTGCCAAGAAACATGACTAAAGCTGCTGGTTTTTACAATACCCTTTTACAAGGCGATGACCCAGCAATAGTTGTAGAATGTTTAAATGGATACCGATTAAAAGAGAAATTACCCAATAATTTAGGCGCTTTAAAAACACCTATTGGTGTTGTTGAAACTTTAAAAGAAGGTTCTGATATTACATTAGTATCTTACGGTTCTACCTTGCGAATTGTTGAACAAGTAGCAAAAGATTTATTAGCTGTTGGTATTGATGCCGAAGTTATAGATGTACAATCTTTAATTCCGTTTGATTTAAACCATGACATTGTTAAAAGTCTTGAAAAAACTAATCGTGTTATGATTATTGATGAAGACATACCTGGTGGTGCTTCAGCATATATTTTAAATGAAATTTTAAATACTCAAAATGGGTATCAATACTTAGATGGTGCACCAAAAACCTTAACAGCAAAAGCACACAGACCTGCTTATGGAAATGATGGCGATTATTTTTCTAAACCATCTGCCGAAGATATATTTGAAGCAGTTTACGCGGTTATGCATGAAGTAAATCCAACAGATTTTCCTAAACTAAGATAATCTTTAACCCAAACTTTACTGTCACTTCGAGTGAGTTTCATGAATATAATGAATGAAATTTGTATCGAGAAGTCTTACTTAATCATCACTATGAGTTCTCGATACAAAATTGTTGCACAATTTTACTCGAACTGACATAGCTTTCTTTATATTTATGTAGAAATTAAAATTATGGACAAAGAATCACCATTAATAACCAGAGATTGGTTAGCTATAGAACGAACAAAACTTGCCAACGAGCGCACTTTTTTAGCTTATTTTAGAACATTCATTGTATTTTTAGGTACTGGAATTACCATCTTAAAATTAGAGTTTTTCTCAGATTTAAAATCGTTTGGTATTATACTACTGGCAATTTCACCTGTAATTTTAATAATAGGTTTAGTAAGATTATTTTCTGTAAAACGAACCATAAAAAAACACTATAACGTATAGATGAAAGCAGTATCTGCAGTTGCCATAAAAAAAGAGCTAAAACATCTTTCATCTAATGAATTAATGGATTTATGCTTACGTTTATCACGATTTAAAAAAGAAAACAAAGAGTTACTCACCTATTTATTATTTGAATCTCATAACGAAAGTGGCTACATTGAAAGTGTAAAAAGCTACATGGATGAAGAATTTGAAGTAATTAATACAGATAGTTATTTCTACATTAGAAAAAGCGTTCGAAAAATTTTAAGAAATGTTAAAAAATTTATTCGGTATTCATTAAAAAAAGAAACCGAAGTAGAACTCCTACTCTACTTTTGCGAAAAACTAAAAGATTTTAAACCTAGTATAAAGCGCAGTACACAATTACAAAATATGTACAATAGGCAGCTATTGCTTGCTAAAAAAGTTATTAGTGGCTTACATGAAGATTTACAGTATGATTATAATTTGATGTTAGACGAATTATAACTCATTAAAAATCAATACTTAAACTCACATTTTTTAGTTTTAAATTATTACCTTAGCCTATCGTCTGGTATAAATCTATAAAACGATGCATATCATAACGTTGTTCCCTAAAAACAACAATAGCTTTAGTTTTATCCATTTAATATCAGAAAAATCATGAGTCAACCTAAAAGAGTATACATTCTATTAGCTACAATTCTATTTACTTTTATTGCCTGTAAAAAGAATAAACCAAATCCCAATTTAGCAAACCTAGACATCTTAAGAGGCGAGCTACTATTGTGTGGTAATGGCGAGTTTGGAGACGTTAGCTTTTCTGAATCTTGCGGTTACGAAACGAGAGAACCCTTTAATCTTGCCATTTCTTTATTACATTCTTTCGAATATATAGAATCTGAAAAAGCCTTTGTAAAAGTTATTGACAAAGATCCAGAATGTGCCATGGCGTATTGGGGTGTAGCGATGAGTATTTATCACGGATTATGGGCTCCACCAGAACAATCGGTTTTAGAAAAAGGGACAAAACTTCTTGCTGTGGCTGAAAAATTGCCCAAATCAAAAAAAGCAGAACAATATATAGAAGCTATTGGTGCGTTCTATAAAAATTGGGAAACCGTTGACAACCAAACTAGAAAAGAAGCATATGCACAAAAAATGCAACATATGTATCAAAAAAATAAAGATGATACAGAAGTTGCTATTTTTTATGCTTTAGCATTACGAGCTTCGGCTGTACCTTCAGATAAAACCTATTCAAAACAACGTGCAGCTGGAAAAATATTGGAAGAATTGTTTAAAAAAGAACCTAATCATCCAGGAATAGCGCATTATATTATTCATTCTTATGATTATCCAGAATTAGCAGAACTCGGATTAATCACTGCCAGACGTTATGCAGATATCGCACCAAATTCTGCACATGCGCAACATATGCCATCACACATATTCACGCGTTTAGGACTTTGGAATGAATCGATTAACACAAATCTTAATTCAGCTGAATCAGCAATATGCTACGCAGAAAGTATTGCTCCAGGTGCGCATTGGGATGAAGAAGTCCATGCTATGGGGTATTTGGTTTATGCCTATTTGCAAACAGGAAACAATACACTAGCCTACGATCAACACGACTATTTAAAAACATTTAAAGAACTATTTCCACCAAATTTTAAAATCGCATATACTGCTGCGGCTATTCCGGCGCGTTTAGCTGTTGAAAACAAAAACTGGGAAGAAGCTGCCAATATTGAGTTACCACTAGAGTTAAAGATAGCATGGGAGAAATTCCCTTGGCAAGCCTCATTGCTCCATTTTGCAAAGGCGTTGGGGAACATTCATATTAATAATTTAGAATCTGCGCAAAATGAACTTGATTTATTACAGGCTTTCGAACAAGAGTTGATAACATTAAAAGATACTTATAAAGCGAACCAAGTTGCAATTCAAATTAAAACCATTGAAGCGTGGATGCAATTAAAAAAAGGTAATCATGATGAAGCGGTATTACTTATGACTACTGCTGCAGATATGGAAAGTAAAACATCAAAACATCCTGTAACACCAGGTGAAATTTTACCAGCAGACGAACTTTTAGCAGATATGCTTTTAGCATTAAATAAACCACAAGAAGCGTTGGTAGCTTATGAGTTAAACTTAGATAGACGACCAAACAGATACAATGGTCTTTACGGTGCAGCCATAGCCGCAAAACAATCTGGTGATATAGAAAAAGCAACTACTTATTTTGAAACCTTACTTAAACAAACCGAAAATGTAGTTAGCGACAGACCAGAAATTAAAGAAGCAAAAGCATTTATAGACAAGAACACGATTTAATATGAGATTTAGTACATCATATTCAATGTTTATAGGTTTTATGCTTTGTTGTTTGCTCTCTTGCAATCAAACAACAAAGCAATTACCCGTTTATAATCCTGCAGATTTTAATCCAGAATTAGTAGATGTAAGTTTACAAAACACAAGTAAAAATCATACTGTTTCAGATTTTGAATTGGTAAATCAAAATGGTGAAACCATAACGCAAGACCATTATAAAAACAAAATATATGTAGTTGATTTCTTTTTTACAAGTTGCCCAACCATTTGCCCTATTATGACGACCAATATGGCTAAGATTCAAGAAGAATTTATGCAAAAAGATGAAATCATGTTTTTATCATTATCGGTAACACCTAGTATTGATAGCATTCCTGTATTACGAAAATATGCAACCGAAAAAGGTGTTATTGATTCTAAATGGCATGTAACTACAGGAAATAAAAAGCATATTTACGAATTAGCCAGAAAAAGTTACTTTGCTGTTGTTGAGCAAGGTGATGGCGGTCTACAAGATTTTATTCATACACCAAACTTCATATTGGTGGATAAGAAAAAACAAATTCGTGGCATTTATGACGGCACTAACAATGATGAAATGAAGCGTTTAATAAGTGACATGAGAGTTTTAGTAAATTGATTTCATACAAGAAAAACTAACTTAATTTATTGGTATTAAACTCGCTTAATTTTGAGTTTAAATAACAAATAATTTATACTCTAGAAGATTTTTAACCATAAGCATTTTATATCATTATCTTTGTAGTATAATGCTACAATTAAAAAACATAAAAAAGCTTCTTTTAAGCTGTTTGGTTTTGCTGGGTTTAACACTTTCTGTAGGTGTTGTTACCAATGTTGCTCCATCAAATAGTTGTGCCATTGAGCTTGTTTTAAAACAAAACAAACAGGAACACCATGCTTTTGTTGTTAATAAAACCAATGTGTTTAATGGCAATGATAAACACATATCGCATTATAATTTTTGGAGTTTACTAAATGCTAAAAATAACAACGACACTTCACGTTTTAAACTACAACAAAATATTGTTTTAAAAACCAAACCTACACGTTTAAAGATTGTTTTAAACGACATTTCTACTATAAAATCTCATTGTATTTAAGATTACTGATTTTAAAAACCAGTAATTATTAAATAATGTAATGATTTTAGGCTTTACAAGCTTGAAAGTATTACACAACACCTTGTATTACAATGAGATTTAAAAAATTTGCACGTTTATTGGTGCTTGTATTTTTTATTATACTAAGTTCCATAGTGCCTTTTCCTATAACATTTAAAAGGAAAGACAACATACCCACATACACCATAGAACAAATTGACAAAAAGGAAGATGACGAAGAAGAAACCGATGTATTTGAGGTGTCTTAATTGTTAAAAACTATTTCTGTAGATATTAGATTACATATTGATTTTGAAATTTAAAAAACCTAACTTCGTTTAACTTAAAATATAAAACATTAAAACAATTTCATTTCCAATAGTTGTGCCTAATTTTCGAAAACAAGAACTAAAAAGGAACTAACTAAAAATAATTTGAATGTAATAACATTAATCAATTAATGGAGAACAAGAAGGTTTTGAAAAAATATCCTATCAATAAATTAATAACAAGTTTATTATTATTTGGGTTTATTATTACAGGGTTTTCGGATTTACTTTTACATAGTAAAACTTCCTACTCTTCAATAATGGGAATGAATACAAGTAGGGTTTATTTCTATACATTCTTTTTACTAATAATCGGTTGTTGGCTTCTTTATAATAAATGGTTCGTTGGTATAGGGTTTATATGTTTAGCAACATTTAGCTCTTATTTTACTGAATATATTTCAATCCATAACTATTTCGCATCAATAGCCATATACATTGGTGTAATAATAGATGTAATCATACGAAAGAAAAGAAAATGGTTAATTCCATTGATTATTGTTGGAATATTACAAGGTATTGCTTTTCAAACTGGTTGGTTTAGTTACTATATGGTCGGATTTATGGAATTTTTTGGTCTATGCATTGGTTCGATTTTCATTATAAAAACAATTCAATAATGTTTAGTGCTTAAAGCTAAATGATTAACGAATCACAAACTTAAGAAGTGTATAATTCATTGCTAGCAATCGCCTACTTACAAAAATCCTCGCGGTTTTCTATTCAGTTTGTATTTGCTAAATTAATTGCTCAAACACACAACGAAATTCCCAAATCATTCACTCAATAACTTTTCAATAAAGTGATTAAATGCTGCTTTAAACTCAGTAAATTTCTCGCCTGTTGCTGGTCCGTTAAAACCGGTATGTATTTTTCTAACCTTGCCTGTTTTATCAATGTAAATGGTAGTTGGGTAAGACAATACATGATTTAGCATGGGTAATTTTTCGTTAGCTTTGGTTTTACTGCTCGTACCATATTGTGCTAGTAAAACCGGGAAATTTATACCAGTATTCTCTTTTAAACGTTTTATATTTTTAAACGCCACTTCTTCTGTTTTCACATACTCAAAAGCCAAAGCCACAATTTCTAAATCTTTGTCTGTATTCTTATTATAAAATTCTGCATAAAATTTACTTTCATCTAAACAATTTGGGCACCAAGTTCCCATAATTTGTACTAAAACCACTTTGTTTTTAAAACGTTCATCATCTAAAGACACCATAGTACCATCAGCATCAGGAAATGTAAAATTTATAGCATCGTAACCTTCTTTTAAAAAAGTGAGTTCATTTGCATCAGGTAATTCAAAAGTATCGTTACGTCTAGCTGTAAAAGGTTCTTCCCAATGGTTTCCAGAATAAAACATGCCTGTCATAGTGCTATCTGTTACTGTTGCCGTAAACAAAAAAGCATGCGCACCATCAAAAGCAGAAAGTTGCAATTGGTTATCGTTTAAAACACCTTCTAAAAATCGGTAATCGCCGGTTGTAGTTCTAAAAGTTCCGGTTACGATATTGCCTTGTTGTTTAAAAATACCTTTGGCAATGTATCTATCTTCTGCTTCATGAGGGCTAAAAACGGTTTCCCAGTTTCCAGAAATGTTGTGTTTTGTGGATTTTTCAGACACATTAAATCTAGAGTTATTTTTATCAGCTTTAAAAGGCATCACTCTATTTAAATTAGGTTTTACATAACTTCCGCTAAGTGTTTCATCTTCTATTTTAGCCACTATAAAACCTTCAAAAACTGGTGTTTGTATATAAACTGAATCATTTTTATAGGTAATTTCATTTACATCTATAACTTCTTCAGCATTAAAAACCTTTAAAGTATGTTCAGAAATCACTTCAAAATTAAATGGTAAGTTAAGTGAATCATTCACTTTTAATTCTGCTCTGTAAGTTCCTGCTTCAAGTTTGTTAATTTTCACTTCTGATTTACAAGAAAACATAAAAGCTAATACCAACAAGATTAAAATCCTCATAATTATTATTTAAAACCTATTAATCGTAATTCGAGCAAGATACTAACAAAATATTTTTTTAGGTTACAATTTAGAACGCTTTGTTTGAATGCTAGCCTCAATATTTTATCTTTGCGCCCTATTAAATATTAATCTATCTTATGAAGATTTCATATAACTGGCTAAAACAATTTTTAAAAACAGATTGGACACCAGAAAAAACTGGCGAATTACTAACAGATTTAGGTCTTGAAGTGGAAGGTATTGACGAATACCAATCTGTAAAAGGCGGCTTAAAAGGCGTTGTTGTTGGCGAAGTTTTAGCCTGTGTAAAACACCCAAATGCCGATAAATTAAAACTTACAACTGTAAATATTGGCGAGGACGAACCTTTACAAATTGTTTGTGGAGCTCCTAATGTTGCTGCGGGACAAAAAGTACCTGTTGCCACAATTGGAACTACTTTATATACTGAAGAAGGTGAAGCGTGGACCATTAAAAAAGGTAAAATACGCGGTGAAGCCAGTCATGGAATGATTTGTGCCGAAGATGAATTAGGTTTAGGAAAATCTCATGATGGTATTCTAGTATTAGATAACGCTATTGAAGTTGGCACACCTGTTGCCGATATTTATAAAATTGAAAACGACCATGTTTTTGAAATTGGATTAACTCCAAACAGAGCAGATGCCATGAGCCACTTAGGTGTTGCTCGCGATTTAAAAGCTGGATTAGTACAAAAAGAAATAAGTCTAGAGCTTATAACGCCATCGGTTAGTGCGTTTCATGTAGATAGTAGAACATTAAAAATTGATGTTAATGTTATTAATAAAGATTTAGCGCCACGATATTCTGGTGTTACTATTTCTGGTATAAAAGTAAAAAAATCACCAAGTTGGTTACAAAATAGATTAAAAGCTATTGGTTTAAGCCCTATAAATAATGTGGTGGATGCTACAAACTATGTACTTCATGATTTGGGACAGCCTTTGCATGCTTTTGATGCGGTAAAAATTTCTGGGAATAAAATTGAAGTTAAAACTTTAAAATCTGGTACAAAATTTACAACATTAGACGGTGTAGAACGCGAATTACATGAAGATGATTTAATGATTTGTGATGTCGAAAAACCGATGTGTATTGCAGGTGTTTTTGGTGGTATAGATTCTGGAGTTACAGAAAGCACGACGAGTATCTTTTTAGAAAGTGCTTATTTCAATCCGGTTAGTATTCGTAAATCGGCTAAAAGACACGGATTAAATACAGATGCTTCTTTTAGATTTGAACGTGGTATAGACCCAAATATTACAGAATATGCTTTAAAACGTGCTGTATTGTTAATTCAAGATCTTGCTGGTGGAGAAATTACCAGCGATATTATTGATTTATATCCAAATAAAATCAAAGATTTTGAAGTACGTTTAAGTTTTGAAAATGCTAAAAAGTTAATTGGTGAAGAAATTCCTAAAGAAACTATAAAACGCATTTTAACCTCTTTAGATATTAAAGTAAATAATGTTACAGAAGCTGGTTTAGGTTTAACCGTACCTGCATATAGAAATGATGTGGAGCGTGAAGCTGATATTATTGAGGAAGTTTTACGTGTTTATGGTTATAACAATATTGCCATTACAGAGAAATTAAATGCTTCTATTTCTAATACTTCGAAATTTGAAGATTATAAAATTCAGAATATTGTTGGAAACCAATTAGTATCGCAAGGGTTTTTCGAAATACTTTCAAATTCGTTAACAACACCAGATTATGTTGCTTTAAGCGAGCAATTAAAAGATGAGCATAACATTACTATGCTAAATCCTTTAAGTAATGATTTATCTGTTTTAAGACAGTCTCTATTATTTTCAGGATTAGAAGCCTTATCATTTAATATTAACCGAAAACGAAGTGATATCAAACTTTTTGAATTTGGTAAAACATATCACGGTTATGATGACAAACGCGAAGAGTTTAAACATTTATCATTGTTTGTAACAGGAAATCAAACACAAGATAGTTGGTTAACTTCAGGCAAAAAAAGTGATTTCTTTTACCTAAAAGGAAGTATAACCGCAATTTTTGATCGCTTAGGTATTTCAAGATATAATGAAACACCTACTAAAAATGATTTTTTTAGTGAAGGTTTAAGTTTAAGTTTTGGAAAAAACAAACTGGTAGACTTTGGATTAGTTAAAAAATCTATATTAAAACATTTTGATATTTCTCAAGAGGTTTTGTATGCAGATTTTAATTGGGATACCATTTTAGATGTTATTAAACACAACAAAATAACATTTAAAACCATTACAAAATATCCAGAAGTAAAACGTGATTTTGCATTGTTATTAGATGATAATATTACTTTTGAGTCTATTTACAAACTTGCTAAACAAAGTGAAAAACAATTGCTTAAAAATGTGAATTTATTTGATGTTTATCAAGGTAAAAACTTACCAAAAGGTAAAAAAAGTTACGCTGTTAGTTTTACATTACAAGATGAAAACAAAACGCTTACCGATAAGCAAATTGATAAGATTATGAATAAACTGCAAACTAGTTTTGAAAAACAATTAGGTGCAGAGTTGAGATAATTATTATGTCTTTTAAATATAGTTTCATTTTTCTTTGCTGTTTTTTTATTAGCAATAATGTAATCTCGCAAGATGCGCTTTATAAAATTAATCAAGATAGCTCCTCTACTTGGACACTTTTAAAATATGATGTCAATACTACTTGGAAAGGTGTAAAACATTCATTTACAAAACCTTTACATTGGAAAGAAAAAGATTTTGTTAAACTAGGTGGTTTAATTGTAGGTACAGCTGCATTATCATTTGCAGATGAAGAGTTTGATCATTTTATTGATAGACAACGAAGTGATTTCCCTGGAGTAGTTAGAGATTTTGGTTGGTATTTTGGTAGTCCACAAAACTATTTTATGGCAAATGCCGGTTTATATGGTTTTGGATTACTAACAAAAAATGAAAAAATAAGACGAACTAGCGTTTTAATAATAACATCTTCTATTACAACTGGAGTAATACAAACGCTTGCAAAAAACGGTTTCGGTAGAGCAAGACCCGGTACAGGTTTGGGAGCGCATTATTTTAAGCTTTTTTCTAAAGAACCTGGACTTCATTCTTTTCCTTCTGGACATACTATTTTATCTGTAACCATGTCACATGCCATAGCAAAGCAATTTGATAACACATGGGCCAAAGTTGGTATTTATTCGCTTGGAGCTATTCCTCCTCTTTCAAGGTTAATTGATGGCGCACATTGGTTAACAGACATAACCCTTAGTGCTGCCATAAGTATTATTGTGGTTGATAGTATTGATAAATTCTTGTCCAAAAATGAATCTCATGGTATAGTCAACCCAAAGGCTAACAAAATTTCTTGGAATGTTCAGTTTTCTGGTAACAAAATAGGATTGGTTGGTACTTTTTGATTTAATTTAGTGCAGCTATTCAAATACATTAAAAATTTTGTATATTTAAGTATACTCAAAAAACACTTAGCTATGCACGATTCAAATTATATTAAAATATACTCAGGAGACATTATACTCGTTCAACGTATTATTTCTGAATTAGGAAAAGTAGATATTAACGCTGTAGTTAAAGATCAGAATGAGTCTGGGCTTGACCCCAAAATTTATGGAGGTCATTCACTACAAGAAATATATGTTCATAAAGATGAGCTAGATAAAGCTGTTTTAGTTGTAGAACAAATTACTTCAGAATTGCAGAATTAAATCTCTTTAAAATAATGATTGCTAGAATTTGGCATGGTACTACAAAAGCAAGTGATTACGAGGAATATTCACAATTTATGATTGTAAAAGCCATTCCTGATTACCAAAAAACTACAGGTTTTAAAAAATTATCTTTTTTACGAAGATTAGATAACAATATTGCACACTTCACCCTAATAACGTATTGGGAAAACTTAGAAGTTATTAAAAATTTTGCTGGAAAAGATTTTGAAAAAGCAAAATACTATCCTGAAGACAAAAAATATCTCTTAGAATTTGAACCAAACGTGATACACTATGAGGTGTTTGCTGATTAAATAGAGTTACTACGCTGTAACCGCATACATTTTATCTCGCAACTCTTTAATCTTCTTATCTTGCATGTACTCATCAAAAGTAGTGTATCGGTCTATTACACCATTAGGCGTTAACTCTACTACTCTATTAGCAACAGTTTGTGCGAACTCATGATCGTGAGTAGTAAATAAAACTGTGCCTTTAAAGTTTTTAAGTGAATTATTAAATGCTGTAATACTCTCTAAGTCTAAGTGATTTGTAGGTTCATCAAGCATTAAAACGTTTGCTCTCACCATCATCATTCTACTTAACATACAACGTACTTTTTCACCTCCAGAAAGCACATTTGATTTTTTAAGTGCTTCTTCTCCACTAAAAATCATTTTTCCTAAAAACCCACGAATGTAAACTTCTTCTCTTTCCTCTTCAGTAGTTGCCCATTGGCGTAACCAATCTACTAAACTTAAATCATTTTTAAAAAATTCACTATTGTCAAGTGGTAAATACGATTGTGTTGTGGTTACACCCCAAGCAAATTTTCCTGAATCAGCTTTTTCTTTGTTGTTTATGATTTGATAAAATGCCGTTGTTGCTCTAGAATCTCTTGAAAACACAACTACTTTATCACCTTTAGCTAAGTTTAAATCTATGTTCTTAAACAAAACTTCTCCATCAATTGAAGCTTCAAGTTTATCAATATTTAATATTTGATCTCCAGCTTCTCTTTCTCTTTCAAAAATAATAGCAGGATAACGTCTACTTGTTCTTCTAATGTCGGCTATATTAAGCTTTTCAATCATTTTCTTTCTACTTGTAGCCTGTTTACTTTTTGCTACGTTTGCAGAAAAACGACGAATAAATTCTTCTAATTCTTTTTTCTTTTCTTCTGCTTTTTTATTCTGTTGTGCGTGTTGACGTGCTGCTAATTGAGACGATTCATACCAAAATGTATAATTACCAGAATAATGATTTATTTTTCCGAAGTCAATATCAGAAATATGAGTACAAACGGCATCTAAAAAGTGTCTATCATGCGAAACAACAATAACACAGTTTTCATAATTTGCTAAGAAATTTTCTAACCAAGATATAGTTTCATAATCCAAATCATTGGTAGGCTCATCCATTATCAACACATCTGGATTTCCAAACAAAGCCTGCGCTAATAACACACGTACTTTTTGTTTTCCATCTAAATCTGCCATTAACGTATAATGAAACTCCTCTTTAATACCTAGATTAGATAACATGGCAGCTGCATCACTATCGGCATTCCAACCATTCATTTCTTCAAACTCTACCTGTAGCTCTCCAATTTTTTCAGCATTTTCATCTGTATAATCAGCATATAAAGCATCTATTTCTGTTTTAATTTTAAATAATGGTTTATTTCCCATTAAAACAGTTTCCAAAACTGTATGCTCATCATATAAGTTATGATTTTGTTCTAAAACAGACATACGTTTACCAGGTTCTAGATGAACATGACCAGATGTTGGTTCTTGTTTTCCAGAAATGATTTTTAAAAATGTAGATTTTCCAGAACCATTGGCACCAATAATACCATAGCAATTGCCATTATTAAAGGTTGTGTTTACTTCATCAAAAAGAACACGTTTTCCAAATTGAACCGAAAGGTTTGATACTGATAACATAAGTTTGCTTTAATTTTTTGCAAAAGTAGAAAAATCAATATTAAAACATGAAACTTAGCTTATCTATTTTTAAGTATTTATAGTAAATTAGTAGGTTTTTGATTAGTAAATATTTAACAACGCATTAACAGGAGTTTATGAATACAAGCTATATTTTTGTATACAAATTAACTCTTTTGAATAAAAACTACTCTCACGACGGATTTATGAAGTGGCATCTTTCTATCTTATTTATTGCAATAACTTTCTTTGGCTGTAAAAAAGAAACAAAAAACACTGATATTAATTACGCCTACATTGGAGGTGAAATTATTAACCCTAATACTAACTTTATAATATTATCTAAAGACGAGGCTATTATAGACACCATAAAACTAGATGGTAGAAATAGGTTTCTTTACAAGGTTGATAATTTAAATGAAGGTATTTATACTTTTAGACATGGTGGCGAATATCAAATGCTGCTACTCGAACCCCAAGACAGTATCTTATTCAGGTTAAATACTTTAGATTTTGATGAATCGCTTGTTTACACAGGTATAGGAGATAAAAAAAATAATTATTTAATAAATGATTTTTTAGAAAATGAAAAAGAAGAAAAGCATATTCTTAAGCTTTGTCAATTAAAACCTTTAACTTACCAAAAGCATATAGACTCCATAAAAGATACTAAAGTTGCTGCTTTTAATAGTTTCAAAAAAAAATATAAAACATCTCCCCTTTTTGAAAAAATTGCCCAAGCCAATATAGATTACAGTTATTACTCCAGTAAAGAAGTATACCCTTTTATTCATTATGGAAAAAATAAAGCTGCTATTTTAAAAACCTTACCCGCCGACTTTTATGACTACAGAAAAGATATAAACTACAATGATGTATTTTTGAGTCATTATCATAATTATAATCTTTTCTTAAGAAATTATTTCAAAAATTTATCCCTGAGTGTTCATGGTGATCATTCAAATGATGAAGCTTTCAATCGAAACTCGTTATGTTACAATTTAGATAGATTAAAACTTATTGATAGTTTAGTTACCAACACCTCTATAAAAGATGAATTATTGTACTACTTTACTATTGATTATATATCAAAAAGTAAAGATGCCGAACATAATGATAAACTTTTAAAATCGTATTTAACCAAAAGCTCAAGCGAAAAAGGTAAAACAATGATGGAGAACTACACAAAATCATTAAATAGCCTTAAAGAAGGTTCTAAACTGCCAGAAATTGATGTTGTAGATTATAATAATAATGAACTTAAAATTAATTCATTAATAAAATCCCCTACAGTTATTAGTTTTTGGTCTCACACTTATTATCAGCACTTCAAAGAGAGTCATTATAAGTTAAAGGAATTAAAAGTGAAGTATCCTGAAATAAATTTTATTAGTATAAATATTGATGATTACGAAATAGATAAATCTAAAAAGTTGTTATCTGGTCATGGTTTTGATTCTAAAAATGAATACAAGTTCAAAAACCTTAAGTTAGCAAATGAAACGTTAGCTATTTATCCGTTAACAAAAACCATATTAATTGATAAAAACAGAGATATTGTTAATAGTAATACTAACATATTTTCTATTAAGTTTGAAGAGGAAGTACTTGGGTTAATAAACAGATAGTTTATAACTTATAATGATTCATTAGAAGTTTTTCATAAACTTTATCTGGTAAAATTCGTTTAAGTACAATAGAAAATTTCTGCATAAACTCCCCCACTTTATAATGCCCTTTTGGGTTTTGGGTATTGATGATTTTATATACCGCTTTAGCCATTATATTTGGGTCGCTACCATTATCAACATGACTGTTCATTAGTTCTAAAGTATTTCCATAAGGTTTTTTATAAGGAGATTTATCAAGAAGTGGTGCATGATATCTTCCTGCTGCAATATTTGTTGCAAAATCTCCAGGAGCAACATTAGTCATTTTAATATTAAAATCTTTCAACTCCATTCTAAAAGCTTCAGTTAAAAGCTCTAAAGCACCTTTACTAGCGCTATAAACACCTCTGTAAGGTAAACCCATGTAACCTGCTATAGATGTAATATTTATAATTAATCCAGATTGTTGTTTCCGCATCTGTGGTAACACCGCTTTAATGACATTAATTGGTCCGAAAAAATTAGTATCAAAATTGTTTTTAATTTCATCTTCTGGAATTTCTTCAATGGGTCCAGTAATACCTGCACCTGCATTGTTTATTACAATGTCTAATCTGTTTTCTGTTTTTATAATTTCTGAAACAGTTTTTTGTATTGTTTCATTATTTTTAACATCTAATGCCAGAATAGGAAACTTACTGTCTTTATAATTATCAGGATTTCTACTCGTACCATAAACTATAAAACCTTTTTCTTTTAGAAATTCACCAATAGATTTCCCAATACCAGAAGAACCACCTGTTATTAAAACAACTTTAGACATTTATATGAAATTTTTGAGTTTAAAGATAGGAAGATTTACCAAACTAAAAGGCATAAAAAAAGGCAAGCTACCTACATCACACCGCTACGACCATTTACCTTTGCTTCGTTCCCGACCTGGAGGATTCAACAGGAGCTGGTTGTGTAGGACTTGCCGGCTGCAAAGATACAACCTTTTAAAATTTTAACAATGATTTTTTAAACTGATTTTAAATAAATATCTTGCTATAAATTTAAAATTTAAGATGAATACATTCAAATATCTAACAATCATATTTTTAAGTGGATTAATAATTTCATGTGGATCTAATTCTAGTCAGAAAAAAAATGATTTTAGTATAAAAACAAACGCAATTAAAGGCAATATTTCTAATAATGAAACTTTAAAATTGTCATTAGAAAATAAAAAAAATCATACCATAGATTCTGTGTCGTATACTCTTGAAGACATCTCTATTAATGATAATTTTGCTTTAAAAGATTTTAAATTAGGTAAGCATACTATTGAGGCCACTGTTTATTTTAATAATGAAAAACAAACAACAACCTCAACGGTTACAATTTTAAATAGTGAGCTTCCCAAAGTTTATACCTTTGAAATTATTAATGAATATCCTCATGATATAACGTCTTACACTCAAGGTATTGAATTTTTAAATGATACACTTTATGAAAGCACAGGTCAATACAAAGAATCTAAACTTAGAAAAGTAAACTATAAAACAGGTGAAGTTATTAAGAATATTGACTTAGCTAATGAGTATTTTGGTGAAGGACTTACCATTTTAAATAACAAAGTATATCAGCTTACTTGGAAAGAAGGTACTGGTTTTGTTTACGATATAAATACTTTTGAAAAATTAAGCAGTTTTAGATACGGAAACAGTAAAGAAGGTTGGGGTTTATGTAATAATGACAACACAATCTATAAAAGTGATGGAACAGAAAAAATATGGCTTTTAAACCCTGAAACTTTAGTTGAAGAGGAATTTATTCAAGTTTACACTAATAAAGGGAAAATAGTAGGTATTAATGAAATGGAATGGATAAACGGGCAAATTTATGCCAACCGCTACCAAAAAAACGGAGTAGCCATTATTAACCCAACTAATGGTGCTGTAACTGGTGTTATTGATTTTACACCTTTAACTAAAAAAGTTACGCAACATGAAGGTTTAGATGTTTTAAACGGCATTGCTTATAACCCAAACACTAAAACTATTTTTGTGACAGGTAAACGCTGGGATAAATTATTTGAGGTTGAAATTGTTGAGAAATAGTAAGCACTCTAAAAAAATTAATGTACCGGACTCTGAGTACAAGGACAATTACTAATACCTTGTAAAAAGTCTAAACCTATAGTAATTACATGCGTACCCGAGTTATAACCAGATAAATCATTTATAGTAACTTGGTAAGCATAACCAAAATAAAATATAGACTTTTTAAATCCTGCCATTGGACCAAGGTTTAAAGGTTTTAGAAATTGGTCATTTAAAAAACGATAAGATATCCCAGCCCAAAAATAATCTTCATTTCTGTTGAATTTTCTAAACTTAAAATTTAAATCGGTTGCAGAACGTTTATCACTGGTAAACATTTGATAAAAAATAGAAGGTTCATATTCTAAACCACTTTTCTTTGGTCCTCTAAATGTATATCCTGAATAAACCTGATAATTTAAAAGTAAATTAGGTTCAAAAACTCTGGCAGCACCATCAAAATCTTTATCAAGCATATTATTAAGATTTAAGCTTAAAAAGAAACCTTTTAGCCTGTATAAGGCACCAATATCAAAATTATGATTTGTTGTACGCCTATCATCTGTGACAAACGGGTCTAGTGTTGGGTTTTCGTAAGTTGTATTAAAATTGTCTATGTCAATTCTAAAATTATTAATGTTATATGAAATACCAAATGACAGATACATTTTCGAGTAATAATCTAAAATAAGGTGATGTGCAAAAGAGAATTTAGCACCTGTTTGTATGGTATTACCATTTCTATCATTATAAAAAGACAAACCAACACCTGAACGGTCTGCAATTCTAAAATCTCCGTAAACAGATTGATTATCTGGTGCACCTTTTATTCCAACCCATTGCGTTAAGCCATTAGCACGAAGTTTTAAATTATCGCCAATACCTGCGTAAGTTGGTGATACCACAAAGTTATTATCTGCTAACTGTTGCGTAAATACTGGTAAATTTAACTCTTGTCCATAACCCTTAACTAAGACTATGAAGATGAAATATAATATTAATTTTTGCGATTGCATAATTCTTATATTGAGGGATTAAATACTATTAATTTTATCTATAAAGTGTAAAGTGACCAACAAAATCACGGTTATCATTTCTATCATTCAATTTCACAACATACCAATAATCTCCAGTAGGAAGTTCTTTTCCGTTATACATTCCGTTCCATTTCTCACCAACTCTTAATGTTACTATTTTACGACCATATCTATCAAAAATATCGAAGGTTAATTCGCTGTATTGATTTGTACAACCAGGTCCCCATTCATCTAAAGTTCCATCTCCATTAGGAGTGAAATAATTCGGAATACATACATCTATATACTCAAAGTACCTTGTTGCACTTACTATACATCCATTGCTATCAGTAACCTCAACGGTATAGTCGCCAGACTCATAAATAACGAATGTATTTTCACTTCCATAGTTTTCACCATTTAGAGTATATTCATAATCGCCAGAGCCTCCATCTGTTACAGCTATTATTTGATTTATTTCTCCGTCTTCTAAAACTAAAGCTAACGGATCAAATTGCTCGATTTCAAAATCCAGAACAACTTCACAAGCATTTGTATGTCTAACTGTAATGAAATGGTCTCCTGCTAAAATATCTGTGAACACATTACTTGCTTGAAAAGCACCTCCATCTAAAGAATAATCTAAATCTGCTAAGTCAACTGTATTATCATCTACAGTTACAGTAACCATATTACTTGTTGCATCAACGCTATTTGTACAATACTCAATATCTAGCTCAGCTTCAATAAGTACAGATGTTGGGAATGTAATATTCCATTCTGTTGGACAATCTAAAGCATCCAATACATAAACGATATGGTCGCCACCTGCTAAACCTGTAAAATCAAATTGAGTTTGTGTTGCTGTACCAACAGTATAAGTTCCATCTATATCATCTAATGCAACCCTATATGGCATTTCACCACCAGAAATTTCTATACTAAACTCACCATCTAAATCACCACTACAAGCTTCTGGAATTATTGAATTTGGCACTATAGTAAGTACAACCGGTATTGGATCTTCAATGACAAAATCAAAAAGTACAAAACAACCTAATTCATCTTGAGCTATAGCCTGATAATTCCCAGCTGAAAGATTTTCGAATGTAGATGTTTCAAAGAACTGATCCATTCTTGGTGAAATAGCATATTTTATAATACCCGTTCCTCCAGAAGCAGTTATTTCTAACATACCATTATTTACACCAGGACAAGTTACATTTGAAGCTACAAAGTTTGCAGTTAATGGTAAACTAGGTTCTGTAATAGGAATTTGCGCTGTTGTTGTTAAACAATCTCCACTATCCACTCTTACTTGATAATTTCCAACTGAAAGGTTTGTGAAAACACCCGGACTATCTTGCGTTACAGGCGTAATAGGATTTCCTAAAGTATCTTCTAATGTATAAACATAGCTACCTAAACCACCTTGAGCAGTAGCTACAATAACACCAGTGTTATCACCAGCACAATTAATAGTAGCATTAGTAACATCTAAATCAATGTCTAGAGTTGGTAATGGGTCTATAGTTATCTCGTTAGAAACAGAGGCTATACATCCATTTGCATCTCTTACATAGTATTGATAATTTCCTGGAGTTACAGAAAATGTAATCGATGAGCTAAATGTTCCTAATATAGATAAAAAAGTATCACTCTCACTATATTCATAAGCTCCCGTTCCTCCTGTAGCACTCAGTGTTAATTCTGAATCCGTTAAACATGTTTGTGATGTTGCTTTAACTAAACTTGCTTGTATTTCTGTTGGTTCAGTAATCACCACATTTGGTGAATTAAACGAACAGTTATAACCATCGGTGACAACAATATTATATGTTCCTGATCCTAAATCAGTAAATATTGGTGATGTTTGTGGACCTGACGAACTTACTATTGGAGAAACCATATGTAATGTATATGAATAATTACCTCCTTCTCCACCTGTTACTGCACTAACTGTTATTGAAGCATTAGTGTCTCCAAAACAAGATAATAGTGTAGGTGTAGCAGTTACAGTTGCGTCTATTGGTGTAGGAATACTAAGTATTACATCATCTGAAGCAATACATCCCTGTGCGTCTCTAACATTTATGGTATAATTTCCAGCTGATAGATTTGTAAATGTACCGCTAGATGAGTAAGCTACTGTTGCAGCACCTGTTAATTCATACTCATAAGTTCCCCAACCACCTTCTGCAATTGCAGTGATAGTTCCAGAATTATTATCACAACTAACGTTAGAAGTTTCAGTAGCATTAACTAATAATGTTGATGGAGGCGATTCTACAATAACCACTCCAGATGTAGCTGAACAAAAAGGATATGCAGTTTCGTTAATCACTACTGTATAGCTATCTGCCAGAAGTCCTGAGATTAAAATAGGATTAGTTGATGTATTTGCAGAAACTATTCCAAATACAGAAGTAGATGAGCTATCAAACACCTCATAAGTATAAGCACCAGTATAACCATTTACATTAAGTTCAAAAGCACCATTATTATCTCCAAAACATGTTACAACGGTTGGAGAACCAACAGTTACTGTTGGAGGTATTGCTGCTGGAACAAATATGGTAACATCTTCAGAACAAATCGTTGTCATATCTGATATTGTAACTGTATAAGTTCCTGAAGGTACTCCAGAAAAAACATTGCCTGATAAACTTATTGATGCTGGATTTGGGCTTATTGAGTACATAAAACTACCAGAACCTCCAGAACCTGTAATCGTTATTTCTCCATCATCATCATTACAACTTGGTAATGTAGTTACTTCTGGTATTAATTCTAATGGAGCTTCTATATTAACTGTTACTAAATTACCACAACCGTTAGCATCTTGTATTTCTACTGTATGTGTTCCAGACGATAGATTAGATAAGGTAAATGGAGCTGTTCGTGTTTGAAAAGCACCGCCATCAATACTATAACTATATGGTGCTATTCCTGCAGAAGTTAAAGTTACATCAATTTCAAAATTACCTTCAGTAACTGTACATTGATTATTTACTAGAGCATCAATTACTGGCTCAGGATCTTGAGACAATACTAAAACAGGAGTAGTTCTTATACACCCGTAAGCATCAATAACATGTACATAGTAACTTCCTGCATCCATATTAAATACATTAGCTGAAGCCCATGAAGGATCTGATGCTAATGGTGGTATTGCTGAAGTTGTAATTTGATACAAGTATGGAGCAGTACCATCACTTGCAATGGCACTAATTACTCCAGAGTTTGGATTACAATTAGCATTTTGGTCTACTGTTGCATTAATATCTAATTCAAAAGCAGATTCTGTTATATTGAAAGGTACTGTGATAACACTACATCCAGCATTGGGTCCTGATGTTTCTGTAATTAAAACAAAATAGTTTCCAAAAGGCAAAGCTCCTAAATTATTAATTGGTAAAGAGCCTCCCGCAGGTACTATTCCTGATCCACTCACACCTGCTGAAACTAATGACAAAGAATCATAAATTTCATAATCTACATTTGTTGCTACTCCATAAATACTATTTATTGTAAAAGATACATTTCCATCTGCACTTCCTGTACAAGTAATATTATTAGATGTTAAGGCATCAGCTGTTAATGTTGAGCTTGTTGGAACTGGTGTTGTTGCAGTTTCATAGTAACTACATCCTGTAGAATCATCATAAACTATAAACGTATAAGTAACTCCTGGTAACAATCCTGTGAATGTAGCAGATTGACTACCCGGACTATCTTCAGCTACCCAAGTTCCACCTGGTGGAGCTGGTGGAACAAATCCTCTGTAAATATCAAAGTAAAAAGGACCTATTCCTACTAATGTTGTTCCTATATCTACAATTGCCTCTCCTCCTGTTATACAATCTGCAATAGTATTAATAGAAATATCTAAATCATTTGGTGGTGATGCCACTAAAACATCTTGAACTAATACAGAACACCCATTAGAATCAACTACATTAATTTGATATAGTCCAAAATCAACTACATCAAACGTCGTAGAAGTTGTTCCTGAAGCATTTAATTCTGAAGCAGAATATCCATTAGTTCCAGTAACATAATAATTATAAGGTGCCGTTCCTCCTGTTACACCATTTACTATAACAGATCCAAATGAAACACCACTTGCACTACAGGTTATTGGAACAGTACTATGTGTTATATTTATAGGATTTGGCTCTAGAATAGTAATATTTTCTGTATCAGTACAAGAATTAGAATCTGTTAACGTAATGGTATAATCTCCTGCGGTTAAGCCTGAAGTTTGAGTACCATAGTCTGTTCCTGTTGTATTATTGAATACGTTTATTACAAATGCAGGTGTACCTACTGTATTATTTATTGTTATATCAATTGCAGCATTATTATCTCCACTACATAAAATAAATTGAGTTTGTACAACTGAAATTATTTCTGGTAATGAAATAACATTAATAGTTTGCACTGAAGATTCTGCAGTACAACCATTAGCATCTGTAATTAAAAATTGATACGTTCCATCAGTTGGAGCTGTATGTGAAAATGATGAACCTGTTACAGAATTTGTTGCACCATAACCGCCTCCATTAAATGATACTTGATATGAAAATGGTGCCACACCACTTAATATTGTTCCCGTAATAATTCCGTCTGGTGACGCTGTACAGTCTAAACCTTTAGTTATTACCATATTTACAGTTACTGGTGGCAATGGTGAAATGGTATAAGACTCTGTATAAATACAATCGTTAGCATCTCTAACCTCAAATGTATAAGTATCAGGAGCTAACCCAGAAAACACATTTGATGTTTGGTAACCTGTTGCAGAAGCTGCTGGTAGTATAATTCTATATTCTAAAGGTGTTGTTCCTCCAGTAGAAGTTAATGTAACATCAGTAGTTACTGTTGGACAGCTTAATGGTGGATTACTAAAATCTAAATCTGTTGGTGGATTTAAAGAATCTATATTTATAGATGATAACATAACTGTACAGTTATTCGCATCTCTAACTCTTACTGTATAAGTTCCATTAGTTAAACCAGAAAACGTAGTTCCTGTTTGAAATGTTGTTCCATCTAAACTATATTCATAAGGCGCAGTTCCTCCTGAAACACCAGAAACTGTAATTTCTCCATTAGTAGTACATGTATAAGGTGCTGTTAAATCAGCTGTTCCATTAATTGCTGTTGCAGCTGTAATAGTTATAGTTTGAGGAGTAGTTACACAAACATCTGGTCCCATTGTATATTGAACTACAACATCATAATCACCAGCTGTTAAACCCGTAAAAATAGGAGAACTAAAAAATGTTACTCCATTATCAATACTATATTCTAAAGTATTTCCGTTAGGGTTTGTTACATTAATTTCTATGGAACCCGAATTCACTTCATCAGCACATAAAATATCGGTTTGTGATACTGTGAAATCTGGTGCAGGAGTTACATCAACAGTTATTGATACATCAACCGAACAGTTATTAAAGTCTACTACTGTAATATTATAAATACCTGCTGTTGGAACATTAATTATTGGGGTTCCTTGAAATACAGTTGCACTATTTACAAAATACGAATATGGTGGTGTACCTCCAACTGGATAAACAGTAATTTCACCATCAGTACAAGTTAAAGGCTGTGTAAGCGCTGCAGTAGCTTCTAATAATGGTGGGTTTATAATTTCAATATCTTCTGTATAAGTACAGCCATCTTCCGTTGAAACATTTACAGTATAAATCCCTGGATTTAAATTATCAAAAGTATAATCATTTTCAGTTATAGGTCCAACACTATTTACAAGTGTGGCGCCATCATAAATTGAAAAGAAATATTGCGGACGAACATCATTTGCAGCTAATACCACACTACCTAATTCTCCATAACATAACGGTTGGGTAATTACAGTTGATACTGTAAAATCTCTATCTCTTATTTGTACATCTGGTACTGAAAAAATACAAGGGTTTGGCGAAACACCAATTTGTCTCACATAAACATTATAAAGTCCAGCAGTAGTAACAGAAAACACATTACTTGTTTGATAGTTTGTACCATCAATACTATATTCATAACCACTTGGTACCCCACCTACAGTAATTTCACCTGATGTTGTACAATAAATATCTCTAGATGTAACCGTAGGAATTAGTAAATTGGTATAAACATTGAAATAGAATTGATTAAAACAACCCCCATCATAGTTTAAGGTTAATCTATATTGTCCTGCTGTATCTATATTGAAATCTGGACCTGTAGCCACTTGATTCCAAGTACATGCCGAATCTTCATTAGCACAATCCTGATTAGCCACTGCTGTACAGCTAGTTTCATCTAATTGTTCCCATATTATAGACGTGGTATCGGTAATTCCTGTTTGAATCAATCTTGAATCATTAGCACCACATAAATAAAAGTTTGGTAATAGTTTTCCATCATTAGGGCACGTAACAACTTCATCTGCAAATGGAATAACAGGATTTGTAACACCTGCACCAAACGTAATAACCTCAAAAACCTGATCTATGGATTGACATGGAGCTATTGCGGTATTATGAACATAATATGTTCCCGTTTCAGTAACCGTAATAGATTGTGTAGTTCCTATTACTGGTGTTCCTGATGGACTTGTAGACCATGAATAAGCATCGTAACCATTACCTGCTGTTAAGGTAACACTAGCACCACAAAGAATTACTTCTTCTCTAAAATCACAATTTAAGTCTGCTAAAAAGTTTGTAGCTCCTGGAGTTAACAAACAACCTGTGTTTGTAGCAAAACTTGGATCGTCTGATATTGTGAAATCTGGATTAATTGTTCCTTGATAAGTCGAATATGCTTGGTTATTAATTACATTTGAGCATGCATCATTTAATAAACTACACGATGCAACCACAGTTACCATAAAACGAATTTCTGTAACAGGATCATTCTGTTCTACAACAGATTCATCTATACTAAAAACAATTTCTCTTGTTGATGGATCATAACTTTGAACCGTTACTCCAGGTGGTAAAACACCCAAATCTGTGGGATAATTAAACACAATATTTATAGGAAGAATGTCTCGTATAGTAAGATTTGTGGCATCATCATTTCCTGTATTTTGGAAACCTATTGTATAATATAATTCATCTCCAAGATCTACTAATTGTCCGCCAATGTCATTACCAAATTCGTCTTCTACAATTTTAGTAAGTACAATATTAGGTGCTATAATTTCAATAGCAAAAGCACTAAAATAATAGTAATAAATATCTAACGTACTTCCTAAACTGATAGTTGCCGATGTTGCTCCATTGGCAATTAATGTGTTACCTGGATTTGGAATTGGTATAATACCAGCATCAAAACCAAGTGTGTTAGAACCACCAGGGTTTCTTGTAGTAAAAAGTTCTGGTGTATTGGTAGCTGGGTCTATATAGGAAACTGTACTATTAAAGAAATTATTACCCGGTCTAATTACAGTACCAGCGTTATTGGTAGCATCAATGGTTGTTCCATTTAAACGTAAGTAGTCTCCTGTATATCTTCTATCCCCTTCAATGGTGCTAAAAGCAAAATTTGCTCTTACTGGTCCAGTGGGTATAGTTCTAAAACCTGAAATTGGAAAGGTTTCACTAACAGTACTTGTAATTCTTGTAAACCCATCAAAAGAAGTTATGTATTTACTTGGTAAAAGTGGATCTTCATAAACCACAAAAAGTGACCAACCAGCCGAAAGCCCTTCAGAATTTGGCTTTGGACCTATAAGTGATGAAATATTAGCTACACCATAAGTTCCCTCTGGATCTGCCAATGCAGTAACCATATCTGTTACATCATGATAATAAACATAAGTGTTAGAATTGTTATTATTTGATGCGTTTTGATAATATACTTCTGTACCCGTTATATCAACATAAGAACCTCCTGGTACTCTAAATTTAATATCAGAAATTGGTTCGTTACCATTAACAACTGCACTCCAATACAAGCCTGCATAAACTATTTGATAACAATTAACATCATTTGGTACATCTAAATCTGCTGTACTAGAGTTAAATGTTGTAGAGTCACCATCTACATCTACATAAACAGCTGCATCAATTCTATCGTTAGTATCATTACCATTATATGGATCTGTTGGATGTAAACCTACATTACTATTTCCTATAAGAAGTATATCTCCTTTAATTGCTTGATCATATCTAGGAGAAAAAGGCACAAGATTTTGCCCCATACTACTAAAGCAAAATAACAATGTAAAAAGAATAAGTAGGTTATTCAAATAAGTAGTTTTTTTCATGGTCGATTATATTTAGCCTTTCTTTTCTACTTGGGGGACTTCAAAAAGAACTATTATTCGTTAGTTATATTCTAAATTTGTAATATTTAAATTACAAGCAAATTGTTTTGTCTAATTTAAATGTTCTTAAACGGTCTAAATATCGTAATTTTTTTCTAACAAAAATAGTGAGAAGCTAATTTTTAAGCTTTTTATCGATGAAATACAACATTAAATCTGATAAAATAAACAAAAAAATAGTATTTTTCGTACATTTTGAATTTTATATGAAATTTCTATACAATTACAGTTATTGAAAATTGATAGAGTAAGGAATCTAATAAATACTTTTTATGAATACTATGAAGTTAGAAAAACACTTTGAAATATGATTTATTAATTTTCTATTTTAACCAATGATATTTTACTATTATAAGCTTCATTACCTTTTGATTCTATAGCACTTCTGGCTCTTCCAACATCATCAAATTTTTGATAATAGATATAATATTTATTGGTACTAACATCAAAGAAGAAATCAATATCACTTCTTCCTGAAGCAACAACCTGAGTTAAAAATTCATCTCTTTTTGACGCATCGCTATGTACAGCTAAAACTAAATAATAACCATTTTCTATATTCTTAATATCTTTTACTATCTCAATATTATTACCTCGTTCTTCTCCAAAATCTAAATCCTCTTCTACTAATGGTACAGAACTAACAGCAGTATTCAGTTTTATTGTATTTAAAGCGGCTCTATCTTTATTATATCTAACTTCCTCATTATCATAAGCTGCACGTTTTATTCTACGATTTCTTTCAAATTCTGTAGCTACTTTTATATCATCCAATCTTGAAACTAAATTTTCCTTAACTCGAATAGCTTGTAATTGCTCAGATTTTAAATCTTGTATGGCCTTTAAGTAATAGGTATTTACTTCATCGTTCTTATTGGGCACATTTTTAAGCCTTTCATTATATAAGTTTTCTAGTTGAGAAATCTTTACTTCCTGCGAGCTTATAATATCATCAATTTCTATTTTTAATGATGCTAAAGCTGCATTTTCAGCTGAAATACTTTTAAATGGTTTTGGTGCTTGATAAATACCTTGCTCACTTAAATCATTTTCTTCTTTTAAATCATCTAAATCTTGTTGTTTAGTAGCTACGGTTTCTCTTAATCGTATTAATAAATCTTGCTGCTCTATTTTAGAACTTTCAGTAAGTTTAGTTAAACTTTCCAGAGCCAATGCTTCTCTATCGGAAGCTGTTGGTACCAGTACTCCTTCTAATTCAACTGTGTCTATTTTTTGTTGAGCCTCTAATCTTTCTTTTTCTTCGGCTTCAGCTTTAGCTTTATTTTCTGCTTCAATACGCGCTTGTGCTTCTGCTTGTATTCTTGCCTGTTCCTCTGCCTCTGCTCTAGCTTGTGCTTCTGCTTGTATTCTTGCCTGTTCCTCTGCCTCTGCTTTAACTCGCGCTTCTTCTGCTAATCTTTGTGCTTCAGCTTCTGCCTTAGCTTTATTTTCTGCTTCAATACGAGCTTGTGCTTCTGCCTGTATTCTTGCCTGTTCCTCTGCCTCTGCTCTAGCTTGTGCTTCTTCTGCTAATCTTTGTGCTTCAGCTTCTGCCTTAGCTTTATTTTCTGCTTCAATACGAGCTTGTGCTTCTGCTTGTATTCTTGCCTGTTCCTCTGCCTCTGCTTTAACTCGCGCTTCTTCTGCTAATCTTTGTGCTTCAGCTTCTGCCTTAGCTTTATTTTCTGCTTCTATACGAGCTTGTTCTTCCGCTTGTATTCTTGCCTGTTCCTCTGCCTCTGCTTTAACTCGCGCTTCTTCTGCTAATCTTTGTGCTTCAGCTTCTGCCTTAGCTTTATTTTCTGCTTCAATATCTACTTTAGAAGTATCGTTAGCTGGTTTTCTAACTGGTTTTCTACTTGCCACGGTTCGTTTTGGCTTTTTATCAGCAATAATAAAAGCTTGCTCATCATCATCTCCACTATAATTGTAACGGTATCTATTTTTAAACTTATAAGCTAGAGTAATTTCATGAGAGTTTCCAAAATTTGATAAATTACCCATTGCTTTTTCATAATTATACTCTAAAGCTATTTGAGTTGTAATATTTAAACCTAAACCTCCAGAAATCCCATATAGAGTGTTATAACCTACTTGTGCCCAAATACCTTTGGGTACTGTTAACATCATAACACCTGATAAAATAGTTTTTTCTTTTTTAAATTCTGAGCGTACTAATCCGGAGAATTTGCTTTCATCAAAAAAACCACGGCTATTAACATAACCCGTATACATCATGTGTACTTGTATACTTTGTTCTGGGTTTTCTTCTATAAGACTAGAAGTTGTAAAATTATATAAAGCAAGATTATTTATAGATAAACCAAAATCAAAAAAGTCAGTTCCATAATTAATACCTGGATTTATTGTTATTAAGGTATTAGAAGGTATATTATCTAATGATGTATCGGGAAAATTTGTTACTACATTCCCTTCATTTATACCACTGCTATAAACTCCTAAATTAGTACCAAAAGTTAAGTTCTGGTCTCTATCTAAAACCACATTGTATGCAAAGTTTAAAACTCCTCCAAATGTGGTTAAAACGCCATAGTTTTGCTGAAATAAGGATAATCCCGCTCCAATATTTTCAGTAAATCTTCCTGAATAACCAAATAAGTAAGTTTGGGGTGCATCATCAAACTGAACCCACTCTCGCTTATTTGTAAAACTAATGTACTTATTTTGCTCTCTAACAAAACTGAAGACAGGATTTATAGCATACTTATTAAATTTTAAAGAATTTCTAACAGGCAAATTCAACGCAACAACTCCATCTTCTTGAGAATAGAACTGTTGTATTGTAATGAAAAATAAAATCACATATATTAAATGTTTTTTCATGCTAATTAATCACCGTTATAGAACCTTTTTTTGTTGTATTATTTGATTTGATTATATAATAGTATACTGGGTTTACAGCGTTAAAATTTAGTTTGTTTTCTGGCCAATTATTTTGGTAATTATTGGTTTGCAACACAACTTCGCCTTGGGCGCTGATTATAGTAACCTCTGCATTTGATCCATTTACATACTCTTGTGGTATTATCCATGTGTCATTTATACCATCTCCATTAGGGCTTATTAAATTTGGAATATCTGCTACATCTGGAAATGGTTCTGTAATTGAAAATAAAAATTCGCTAGAAGCTACACACCCAGAAGTTTGAGTAATTACAACTTTATAATTTCCTGTTTGTGTTGCTTCGTAAGAATTGGTATTTGCTCCGGCAATCTGGTTTTCATTTAAATACCATTTAAATTCTGGATTAACCGCATCATTACTTACTATTACTACTAAAGTTTCACCTTCTTCAAGAGTATTATATTCATCAACATCTATACTACTTGTAAAACCGGTATTTTCAAGATTAATAGTTGCAGTAGTATTACAATCTCCTAAATTTATATTAACTGTATAATTTCCAGGTTCGCTGGTTTCATACATTTGACTTGTGGCGCCCGAAATTTCAGAACCATCTTTAAACCACTGGTAACTTACTGCATTAATAGCACTTAATGTTGTTGCGCCTTGACTAACACAATATGGGTTTCCTAAACTAGAACTAATTTCTGATGTTGAACTTGATGTTGATTCGCTTACTGTAACACGATTAGAATACGAATTAGATGTACAAGTACCATAATTTGTTTCTACAAAATAAGTTCCTGGTTGATTAACCGATAATGATTCACCTGAATCTACTAAAACAGATGTTGTTGCCCCAGTTTCCTTATACCAATTATAGGTAAGTGATGGATATTGTAATGGAGAATCATTCATAGCATCACCTGGATTATCTATTGTTAACAAATATCTGCCACCAGCGCAATACACACCTGTAGAAATTAAATTATTTATAGAGAATGGGGTATCTTGAATTTTATAATATGCTGGAAATGCAACAGAAGGCGTACTAGTTGCCACTGGTGAAGTACTTTTAATTCTAATTTTGAATGCTTCTCCAGATATTGTTGTAGGAACGGAAAAAGTTAAAGTAGTTGGAGATGTTGTAAATTCTCCTTGATTCGATGAATAAATTTGTGAAGGATTAGAAAAATCTCCCGTATCGTCTGAAAGTTCTATAATAAATTGATTTGTACCAGTTAACTCAGACTCTGGTGAAAAAGTGAATGTTACATTATACGTATTAAATGAAGGACTTGCACAAGCTTGAGTAAAACCTAAACTTGGCGTGCTAATTACTATTTGAGCACTTATAGTTGTAGATAAACTAAAAAAAAATAAAACAACAATGTTTGATATAGTAAAGTTTCTCATCCCATATTATTTTTAAATAATAAAACGTCTAGAAACTATTACATTTACTTATGCAATACATAGTTGTTAGTTTAATCAGTAAAATTCTAGAAACTTATTTAAAAGTCTATCTGAGAATTTTGAAGAATTGGGACGTTTTATTAAACTAATAATTTTTTTTAACATTTTTAATCCACTTTTATATCTGGATCAACTTCATTTGATGCTATTATTTTATTTATTCTTAATCTGTAATCTGGTCTCCTTGAATTATCTGTATCAATAAATGTTTCAGTATTTGAACCTTTAGAGTATACATTAAAAAATGCAGCATTTCCATACCAATTTTCTAAGTCTTCATTGTTTTTATTGTTTTCAACAAAAATGTTTCCATTACAATTGTTGAAGTACATATCGGTAAATTTAATTTTTTCAAGACTTTCTTGATTTACCCTAATTTTATCTTCAAATATAACAGCTGGATTAAAACCAGAAATCACACTTTTATTCATATCTAATGAGGCATTAGCTCCTACATAAACTGCTTCATCAATCAAACCTTGTTTAATATGAGATGTTAAATCGTTACTTGTATTAATTAATGTTAAATTTTTGGCAACTATTAAAGTTCCCTTTTTGCTAAAATCAACCTCTTCTTCGTTATTGTATGCTAAAATCTGCATGCATCTGGCGCCATCACTACTAGAAGTGTAAGGCGTACGAATTGCAATAGAATTTTCTATTTGACTTTGAGCTCCATAATTAAATTTAAAATCGTTACCGCTTGATTTATAAGACACTAATTTTTTTAAATTTAAATTACCACCCCATATTTTAAATGAATCGCCTGCAGAATTACTTATCATGACATTCTCTAACACCGTTTGATTCCCTATACTAGCCAATAATAAACTATTAAAATATCCTGAGTTTTTAATTCTTTTTCCTGCATATTCTATTCTTACAAACTTTAAAACACCTGAAGAATCGCTTATACTATCACCACCGTAGTTTGTATCTGCATAATAGGTTGGATCTAAATTATGATATAGTTTAGCTACCGATCCATTTCCAAATTTACTAGTAGGTGCATCCCCAAGAATAACTAAACCTCCCCAGTCTCCAGCACGTTTAACACTTCTTTTTGATGTAAAAACAATAGGATCTGTTTCTAAACCATTAGCAATTATAGATGCTCCTTTTGTTATTGTTAATGTAGCTTTAGAATCAAAATCGCCAATGATAATGGTTCCTGGCTCAATTGTAAGCGTAGCATTATTGGTTACAAAAACATTACCCAGTAATAGATAAACATCCCGTTTATAAAGTGTTGTATCTTCAGTTATTTTTCCTGTTAATATTTGAGTAGGTTCACCATACTCTTGTTGGCTAGGATCAAATTCTGTCCAATTACGGAGCCAATTATTCTCTCCAATAATTCCCTTTTCCTGTTGCGAATAAACATTTGCAAATACAAATAGAAATATCCATATTATTTGAGTAAAGTTTTTCATAACTAATTTTTACGATTAATGCAGTAGCAATATTTATTTTAACTATAAACCAAAAATAAAATAAAATCTATGAAATACCAATTTTTTCGTTAAAATACAATAATTAAACAAATGTTAATTCAAAATAATCGATGAAATACATGTTTTTAAACATTAAAAGAAAAATTTGAAATTTAACTTAATCTAAAAATGATAACAATATTTCAATACAAATTTTGATTTTTTGAAGCTCTAAAACAAAAAAGAAACAAAATTATATATCATGTTTCTTTCAAGTATGGGTCAATGAAAATTCACATTAATGAAATTCACTATATTCATGCAATGATTTCATTATTTCTTCATAAAATAATATAGCTGAAATTAAATCATTAGTATCAGAATACGGTAAAATTTTATTTTGAAATTTGTTTGTGATTTCAAGATACTCATCTGTAGCTTCAAACTGATTGTCTAATGCTTTAGTATTATCGCTATCAACAGGAATACCTAAACTTGACATGGTAACACCAGGTTTAGTAGCAAAAGCAATATAAGGTAAAGTTTTTACTAAGCTTTCTATACGCTCCATATAAAGCCCTAATAAAAGACCTTTTTGCATATTTTCAAGCTCCTCTTTATTATGATATTTCTTGATGGCTACTTGTCTAATAATACTTCTTGGTGCCTTGCTTTTTTGAGCAAAACCAATATTTGCCATTAAAAAAAAGCCTAAACTGAGAAAGATAATCTTCATTTTCATGATTTCGATTTAAGGGTTTAATATTACAAATTTATGTAATTTATCGTAAAAAACAAGCCTTTTATCGATTTTTTATCAAATTATTTTTTTGTTTAAAAGAATATCTACCAAAAATGAGTGCTGTTTTAGAATATTTTTTTACTAAAGTTTAAATATTGTATTCATTTATAAAAGATTAGAAATAGCTAAGAAATACTATTTACTAAAAGAAATATTTAAGGTGTTTACAATGAATAAACAAAAAAGCATCTCCCTAATACAATGTAAAAGGAAAATGCTTTAACCAACTAAACTTAATAATTAAACTGAAAAACTAAACTAAATCTATTTTACTTATTTATTATTTAATACTAATATTTAATGAAAACACTGTTATTGATGTAGTACCAGAACCTACAAGTCTTTGTCCCCAAATTTCAATGTAATCGTTTGGAGCAAGTTCTACTGTACCAGAAATTGAATTACTTGATATATCTGATGTATTATTAACGCGCATTAAAGTATTTGTTTCTGTTAATGTGGTTGTACCATTTTTTCTAATAAAGAAACCATAATAATCACCTGTTCCGGAATTTCCACGAATAGACAATGCTGCGTTAATTTGAAATGTTTTCGTTTTTTTTCCTAAATAGGTTATTCTATTATTTTGCGGAGATGAAATTCTAAATAAATTCACCGCTGTTGTTGTGTTAGAACCAGTATTCCCAGATAAATTTAAAGCTGTATTATTTGTAACTGTTTGTACAAAACCAGTTGTAATTGTTCCGTTATAATAAATATTTCCAGTTGCAACTTGGTCAGATTCTAATGGTATTCCTGGACAATTAACAGTCCATGCATTATTAAAATTATAACCCGTATAAGAACCCACAGTATATCTATTTATATATTGAGTACTAGTTCCACTAAAACTTGTTCCTGTTAAAACCCCATGCCCAACTACGGGATTAGCACTAACATCAATACCTATGGCGGTACCATCAACCTCTGAAAAACCACCTTGTTTTTCAAGAATGCTAAATGTTCCTGTGAAGGTTTCATATGTCCCTGTATTGGATGATAACCAACCTACATTGCTTAATAATAAATCTGTAATATTATTATAGGTTACTCCATTTGTATTTCCAGAGAATTGTACAATACTTATAAACACTAATCCAAATCCTCCAATAGCTCCAACAGATCCAGAATTAGCCACAACTGAGTCTCTAAAAATTAAATTCTGTCCTGTTGTTCCTGTTAAATTAAAAATAGTTCCTCCTGGTGCTGTAAGCGTTAAATTTCTTATACTACCTCCTGTATTCCCTGTAAACATTGTTCCACCTGCTCTAACTAAAATATCTTCATTTGTATCTAAACCAATCAAATAAGCATTATTTAACTCTATAGGTTGTGCTAATGTAATTGTACCATTAATTTCATATAATGTGTTTGCAGATAATAAATATCTAGTACCTCCACCAGCAGTTAATTCTGCACTTAAATCTGCTGCAGATTTTATAAGTTTATGGTTGTTTCTAACTTTAGAATCAATTTTTGTCCAAGCACTAGACTTGTAAAAATAAAATGAATTTTCTGTTGTATCATAAACTAATAATCCATTAGCAGGTGTTGCAATTGCTGTTCTTTGAGCAGTTGTCATTCTTGGAGTTAAAACCCCTTGTGTTGTTGAGTTAACATCTAAGACTGATGATGCATCTGGGGTTGTGGTTCCTATACCAACTTGAGATATTGCACTAAAACTAAAGCTAAAAAAAGCCAATAGCATAAGTAGGATAAGTTGTTGATTAAGTTTTTTCATGTTTTAGTATTTTAAGATTTTTTGGGTTTTTTTGCTATTAATTGTCTCTACTTTTACAAAATAAATACCATCACTATTATTAAATGGAATTACAATTTTGCTTGTATTATTTATGTTCTTATTTAATTTTAAAACTTCTTGACCTAAAACATTGAATATTTCAATATTTTTAAGTTCAATTTTTTCATTATTGTTTACAACTATATGTTCTAATCCGTCATAAAAAATCTTTATAGGTTCAATGCTATTATCATTAATAGACAACGCATTTTGAGGTAAGAAAACAATTGAAAACCTATCTAAATACTCACCAATAGGTAGGACTAAATCATAACTAGTCTCACTCAAATTATGTGTTGTATTTAAATAATTATCTTTTAGATAAACAGCATTAGAGAAGTCTTCAACCATATCAAGCATTATTCTATGGTTTCCTTGTTCTGAAATTAAAATTCCTAAAGGAAATTCCATGGAATCAATAAAACTGTTTACTCCTTGTATAGCATATTTTTTGCTTAAATCGTTTTCAATAATAAAAAACATATCATCATCTCTCGCATCAGTCATTGCAGCATCGTAACCTTGATTATAATCAATTCCTGCTGTTGAATTTGGTAAAAACCCTAAAAGCAACTGTCTATGAAAACCTTCAGGATCTTCATGCCCAAGTCTTATATATTGATTAGTAGGACCACTAGCCTTTGAATTTGATTGTTTATAAAAATTTGCTTCTCCAGAAGTATCCGTTTTAAAAATTCTTTGAGAGTTATTAAAAACTATATTTCCTGTACCTATGGCTTCTACAAAAAAGCCTTGGCCAACCGACATGTATTGTGTTGGTGATGTAACAGAACCTGAACTTCCTATACCACTAATTAATGAAGATGTTACAGATGGTATAACACCTCCTGTTAGATTACGTATAGCATAACCACCTAAATAATCAGATAACATATGAGATGTTGATCCACCATCAACCCAATAATGCACTGCATCTACTACCAAAACATTATCTGTTATAAATTTACTTATATCTATAGCTGATGGGTATGGATTACCTAACAATGATTGTTCTCCATTAGATATTGCATGTAAGTATTCTCCATTATTTGGAGCTCCGTAAAATACATAGTTTTGATTAGCAGAAATCGAATTACTTCCTTTCATCGTATAGCCTTCACCAGGATTTAGAAGACTGTTTTGATTAATTTTAATCCAACCTGAATTAGAACCATTACCACGTGTATATTTATACAACCAATCCGAGTTAATTGTTAAAGCAGTAGTTACATTACTTCCTCCATCAACTGTAGAAGGAACACCATTATAAGGAGCACCAGTGTTAAATAATGTTTGCTGTGGAGTAAATGAATTGATATTAGAATCCGTTCCATCAAATTTACCACCAAATAAAGAAAAAGTACCTCCATTATTTACAGGTGACGACCAATAATTAAACTTGTAAGGAGATACGGTTCCTTGTTGATCAACTAATATTTTTCCAGAACTAACAGTGTTTACATTAGTTCCTGTGTGAGTTTGAATAAGTTGTGATTCTCCTACTAAACGAATATCTCCACTTATAAAATTAATAGCATTGGCAATATTTAAAGCAAAATTATCTGCAATTGATACACCTTGAGAACTTGCTGCAGTAATATCAATCTCTAGATTATATAGATTAATTTCGTTTGAAACACCTGAAATAGTAATTAGTGGATTTATAGAGCTTTTAAAATAAGTTGTTCCTGAAATTGAAGTAGTTATACCATCATTAATAAAGTTATTATTTAAATATAGGTCACCATTATTATTATGAACACCTGTGCTTTTATTGGTATATTCATTTTCAAAATATACATCTGTTAAAGGTGAAATTTGAAAAATCCCTTCGTTTACAATTTGCGAATAACAAATAATATTAAAGAATATTAAACTAAACCGTATTAAGTATTTCTTTATCATTTATAGAAATTTAATTGTTTATTAAATAATTTTTAGAAAGAACTTTCTACATCTACATCGTTTTCTAGAAAATCATATTGACTTAAATAAGGGTGCTTATGGGTTGTTATTATTTTATTTAAGCCTTCTTTTGTTAATGGTTTATTAATAAACCCATTACATATTTTTTCACTTTCTACCCTTTTTATATCCTGAAAATTTGTAGATGATGATAACATATATATATTGATTGGTTTATCTTTTATGATACGAAGGTTTTTATATTCCTTTAAAAATTCAAAACCGTTCATTTCAGGCATATTAATATCTAAAAAAATTATATCTGGTATAAATGTAGACTGGTTATGTATACCATCATTTACAATATTTAAATACTTAATTGCAGATATTCCACTTGTAAATGGCATAACTTTAGAATCAATTTCTAACTTCTCAATAATTCTTTGGTGAACAAATAAATCAATTTTATTATCATCAATTAACATAATTTTCACTTCCATGGTTGGTCTTTATTTTTAGGTTTATGGATTATGGGGCAATTCTACTTTAAAGCATGTTCCTTTATTTATATTACTTGTAACATTAATTTTTCCTTCTAAATCTTCTATTATATTTTTAACTATATATAACCCTAACCCATTACCTGGAACTTCATTTATGTTAGCTCTGTAATACAAATCAAAAATTTTATTAATACAGTTTTCTGAAATACCTTGACCGTTATCACAAACTTTAATCACTATACCTTTTTTTAATGATTTCACTGAAACATCTACATAAGGCATGCACTTATTAGTTGGTTCTACAGAATACTTTATTGCATTCTGTATTAAATTTTGAAATATTGAACTAAGCAATTCTGGATTAGAATAATAGTTAATTGAGTTATCTATATTTATATTAAACTTAAAGAGTCCGAAATTTTTTGTACCAGATAACATTCTTAATACATTGCTAATAATTTTAGAAAAATTAATTAGTTCGGTTTCTTTCTTTTTGCTTGATGCAATAGATGCTCTATTAAGATTATCAACTAACCCTTTTCCACTTTTAATAGTAGTTTCAAGCATTTCTACTAAAAACTTTATTCTTTCACCATCCTTTTCATCTTTTAATAGATTAATCAAACCTTCTGCGGAAGAAAATGGTGCTTTTAAGTCATGAGCAGACCTATACAAAAACAATTCTAAATCTTTTGTTTTTTGCTTTAACTTATTTTGTAAAGTTTTACGTTTTGTGATATCTAACATCATGGCACAATAGAAACAATTATCATCAACATTTAAACTACTTAATGCAAATTCAACAGGAAATTCCTCTCCATTTTTACGTAAACAAAACATCTCAATGATATCAACATTTTGGTTGTTTTTAATTCTGTTTATCGCTTTTAATAACTCCTTAATATTTCCTTTTTTAAACTTTTTGGAGGTTAAAATGGTAAGAGGTTGCCCCAATATTTCTACTTTAGAATATCCAAAAGCTAATTCTGCTCCTTTATTCCATTCGGTTATATTTCCTTTACTATCTGCAACTACTATAATACCTACATTTACAGATTGAAAAATGGATTTATACTTAGAGTTTATTTTATTACTCTCTATTAGTTTAATATTTTGTGATTGGTTTTCAGTAACATCATTATAAATACATACATACTTTGTAGTGTTTTCTGTATTATCTTTAATAGGTATAATAGTTGTGTCTAACCAAAACATTTTTCCTGACTGTGATCTATCACTTAAAACACCATTCCATTTATTTCCCATTTTTATGGTTCGCCATAATTGCTTATATTTTTTTTCAGAATGTAAATGAGACTTCAATAATCCATGCGTTTCTCCAATTAGCTTATTAACATCACACTCTAAAATTTTGCAATAGTTTTCACTTGCATATTCAATTCTACCTAAAAAATCTGTTACTGTAATTATTGAATTCTCTTTAAATAAAGACAGTACAGTGTCATTAATATTATTTGATAAATAATATTTAATTGCTTCCATAAAACTTGTTTTTTGTTTCTATACAATATGCTTTAGCTGACTCTATATCACTAAAAACACTGTATGGTGTATTTGGGTTGTATAATCTTTTATATGAGGCTATTAATAATTTTATTCCTATAGTATTAAGAACAAAAGCTTCTGAAATTCTTAGCTTTAATAATGTTGGTGAATTAGCAAACAAATGAGCAGCAGAAGGAGAAAAAGTTCCTTTTGAATCTCGAATATCTATTAAAAAAGGCATTGCTGTACCATTACACAATTTAGTAATCACCTCTATATATTGCTTTACTTTATTAGAGTCTAATCTATAATTAGGGTTATCATTATTAAATTGGGCACAAAGGATACTATTAGAATCAATCCAAAACTTTCCGTGTCCAATTTTAATTATGTTTTCCATTTTTTCCGTTTTATATAAATACATTGAATACCATATTTAATTTATTACAATGCTTTACGGCCGATTTTTTATCCTTAAATATTGTATTAGGTACAACTGGATCGTTAGCTATATTATGAATGGATAAAATGAGTTTTGATAGGAAAGAATCAACTAAAAATGTTTTGGAAAGCACTTTTTCTTTAATTAACCTATTTCTGGATAATATTTTAAACAACCTGATTTTAAGAGCATAACTTAACTCTTTCATATTTATAATGATAGGCATGTATACATCTTTAGATAATTCAGAAATAGCATATAAGAAAATCTCTTCCATGTTACTCTCAACAAAACTTTCATTAAAGTCACTACAAACTTTGCAATAGATTATTTTTTTATCTACCCAAAAGCTTACATTATCTATTAGTATTTCGCCTTTCATTTTTTACCTTTTGAAAAACTTATGCCAATAGGGATGCCAAAAATTATTTTTGTGAAAAAATAAAAATCAAATTACTGATAATCAATTATTTAAATTTTTAGGGGTTTTGTAAGAAGATTACAAAATGTCGGAATACCGTGTGTTTTTTAGTACAAAAAAACGCAAAGTCACGGAATACCGTTATTTTTTTGCAGATTTTTTAATACCTAATTTAGACATTTTGTCTCGTAAAGTACTTGGTTTTAAATCGAGTAGAATAGCAGCTCCACTTGGTCCGCTAATTTTCCAATTACACTGTTCTAAAATTTGAAGAATATGATTGCGCTGAATAACATCTAAAGATACATTGTTACTAACCGCAGGTTGTTGCTTTTCTTTTTGCATTGTAGACTCGAACCCAGGAATTACTAAAGTATCTCCGTTTGATAATATTAATGCTCTTTCTATTAAGTTCTCTAGTTCTCTAATATTTCCTGGCCAATCATATGTTTTTAGTTGATTCATAGAATCATCTGGAATGTATTTAATATGTTTATCGTAAGCTTTATTAAACTTATCTACAAAATGTTCTACTAATAATGGTATATCATCTTTTCTATTTCTTAAAGGTGGGATTTCAATAGGAAAAACATTTAATCTAAAATATAAGTCTTCCCTAAATTGCTTTTTTGCAATCTCTTCTTTCAGGTTTCTATTAGTTGCAGCTATAACACGTACATTTAATTTTTTTAAACCTGTACCACCTACAACTTCAATTTCGCCTTCTTGTAAGAATCTTAAAATTTTTGGTTGCATGTCTATAGGTAATTCTCCTATTTCATCTAAAAACAGTGTGCCACCATCTGCTAATTCAAATTTTCCTATTTTATCACTAAAAGCTCCAGTAAATGAGCCTTTTTTATGCCCAAATAACTCACTTTCTATAAGTTCTCTTGGAATTGCAGAGCAATTAACCTTTATTAATGGTTTGTTATTTCTTAGACTAGTATTATGGATTGCTCTAGCAATTAATTCCTTTCCTGTACCAGATTCGCCCAATAATAATACTGTTGCATTTGTTGGAGAAACTTTTTCTACCTCAGTAAGTACATTACTAAATTCTGTACTTCCGTAAACCATTTCTTCATAGTTAAACACTAAATCAAGCTCATTTCTTAGGTAAACGTTTTCTTGTTCTAATTGATCACGCAATTCATTTAATTCTTTATTCGCTTCAATAAGTTTTTCATTTGCCTTTGCAATTTTATTTTCTGCTAATTTTCGTTCAGAACTTTCAACCATCAAAGACACCATACTTGCTATAGAAGTAACAAAACTTTCTTCTTCGTTTGTAAAAACTCTTTTAGGTGTTGTAGATTCAAAACTAATTATTCCGTAATGATCATTTCTACCATAAACTAATACATCTATTCTTGAAGATATATTATATGGAATATAATACTGTTTAGCAAATGCTTTGGTTATTGAATTATTGACTACATCTGGAATGTTTAAGCTGTTTTTTTCTTTAAACGCCTCAAAATAGTTTGGGAAATCTTCTTTCTTAATTATTAAACCTTCTTCATCAAATTTATTGTCTAATGTATTATAAAAGAGTTTGCTTAATAATTCGGTCTTATCTTTTTTAAATTCCCAAATAGTTACTAATTCTGTATTAAGAGCTTTGGCAGATGTAGTTACAATTTTTCTCAAAGATGAATTAAAATCTTCTCCAATAAGACTAGCTAATTCTATAATGATGTTTTTTCGTTGGTCAGCTATTTTTATATTTTCTTTTAATATATTTTCTGCTTTTACCCTATCTGTAATATCTGTAATGGTAGAGAAATACGCTATTATTTTGCCATTTTTATCTTTAATTGTTGAATCACATAAAGAAACAGGAAAGCGTTCTCCATTTTTTCTCATTAAAGTAAACTCTTTATTAATACCCAAACTTTCTATTGGACTATTAAAAGATTTATATATATTATCATATTCTTCTGGTGGCCAGTAAGGAAATGGAGCTTTTATACCTATAAGTTCTTCTTCAGAAAATCCTGTCATTTCACATAAAGCAGCATTTACCTGTATATGTTTCCCTTCTAAGTTTACAACAGATAAGCCTTCATGTAAGGAGGTAATAAGTTTCTCAGAAAATTCTTTTTCAGATTTTAATTCACTTTCAATAATTTTTCTTTCAGTACTTTCAACCATTAAAGACACTATATTTGCTATTGAAGTAGCAAATTCTTGCTCATCAGCAGTCCAATTTCTTATTGTTTCTCCAACATGTTCAAAACAAATAATACCATAATAGCCATTTGTGCTATTTACAAATACATCCATAAGAGATTTAATATTCTGAGGTATTAAATAATCTTCTGAAAATTGCTTTGTTACGCTGTTTTTTTGCGCATCGTTAATAAGAATTGTTTGATGTTTTTCTAAAGCCTTAAAATATTTTGGGTTGTCAGTTTTTTTAAGAACTAATCCGTTTGAGTGTAAATTACTTTTTAATGTATATAATCTTTCGCATTTAATTGCACTTTTATCTGCATTAAAGCTCCAAATACTTACCCTTTCTACATTTAATGTTTTGGCTGCTAGTTTTGTAATTTTCTTAATTGAAGTTTTAAAATCTTTACCAACAAGATTAGCTAATTCTAAAATTACATTTTTCTTCAGATTAGATTTTATAGCATTCTCTTCTAATGTTTTTTTTACCTCTACCTCTTTAGAGATGTCTTTCATGGTTCCAAATAAAGCAATAACCTCACCTCTATTATCCTTTATATTTCCTGTTAAAAACGTGGCTAAAAACTTTTCACCATTTTTTCTAATAAACTCAAATTGGAAAGATGGGGCTTCTCCCTTAGCAATTAGTTGGTTAGTTCTTACTATGTCCTCAAAATCTTCTTGCTTTATAAATGGATAAGGTAAATTAAGGCCAACAAGTTCCTTATTAGAATACCCTAATATTTTACATGTAGAATCATTAACCATAATGATTTTACCTTCCAAATTAACAATAATTAATCCTTCTTGCATAGACATCATTAGCTTATCGGTAAATTCTTTAGCTAACTTTAAGTCTAATTCAGCTTTCTTACGTTCTGTGATATCTTGAATGGTACCAATCATTTTTATGGGCTTACCTTCATCGTCCAATACTAATTCTCCAAACCCATGAACCCAAACTTCATTTTTATTATCTAATTTTAAAATCCGGTATTCTTTGTCGAATTTTTCGTGATTTTTTAGAATGTTATTTTCAAAATAGCTTCGTATTTCATCTCTTTCTTCAGGATGAATTATTTTAATCCAATTTTCAACATTCTTAACAAAGGATTTATTTACACCAAAAATTTTGTCCAAAACATCTGAAGTTTTCCAAGTCATGGAATTAATATCTAGTGAATATGATCCAATATTGGCAACTACTTGAGATTGTCTTAAATTGTATTCGCTTTCTAAAAGTCTTTCTTCTGCTTTTTTACGTTCTGTAACATCTCTTATTACTCCAATGATAAATTTATTACCATTATAATCAATATACCTTGTTTTTTTGGTTGAAATTAATAGTGTTTCACCATCTCGAACAGTAAGCTTTTCTTCATTTATATTTTCTATACCTGTAGAGAGTACTTGCTTGTCTATACTTAAAAAAAGATTTGTTTCTTCTTCAGGAACTTCTGTTGATAATGTTTTTCCAATTATATCATCCTTTGAAAGGCGAAAAATTTCACAAAAAGCATCGTTTACTAAAACAAATTCACTTTGGTCATTTTTTACAAAAACAGGGTCTCCAATGTTATTAATAATATTGTCAAGATATTTTTCACTTTTAATTATTTGTTCTTCAGCTTCTTTAAGTTCAGTAATATCTATAACGGTTCCTTGAAATTTTATAGCATTACCAGATTCATCTTCTATAATTTCCGTTTGAACCATAACGTATTTAACCGTATTATCTCGCCATAGAATACGATATTCAAAAGGGTCACTATTCTTATTTTCTATTCTATCTTTAGTAAGTTTTTTATAGTAATCTTTATCTTCTGGATGAACCATACTTAATACAGAATCATGCTTTAACGGCATGTTTTTATCTACATCATAAATCTCATACATTAAGTCTGACCAAAACATTTTATCATTGATAATATCCCAACTCCAGTACCCTATTTTCCCAATTCGTATTGCTGCTTGTAATTTTTGTTGAATTATTTCAACTTCTTTTTCAGCTTTCTTACGCTCAGTAATGTCATAAACAATTCCTACCAGATGAGTACATTCATTATTTTCATCAAATAAAGGACTTATAGTTATTATTGCTGTTTCTATACCTGGTTTGTAAGGTCTATTTTCTTCCCATTGAATCGGTTTTTTACTTTTAATTACTTCTTTATGTTTTTCTAGTATAAAACTCAATATGGGTTCTGGAATTACATCACTAACATATTTATCAATTATATCTTCTCTGGTTGTGTCAAAAAGATTTAAATAACTATCACTAACAGAAATAAATTTATACTTAAAACCCTTTTCCACTTTAAGTATGAAAATAGGCTGAGTTAGAGTTTTATAAATTATGTTTAACTCTTGCTCTTTTTGAGTTATAAGTTGGTTTGCTTCTTTTTTCTCTGTTATATCTGAAAAATAAATAGTTAACCCATCTGTATATGGATAAACTCTATTTTCAAACCACTTATCCAAAGGCTCATAATATTCTTGAAAATCTTGTATTTGTTGAGTTTCTACAGCTTTATGATAGGCTTTATAAAAAGGAAGATTTACACCATCTGGAAATACTTCCCATATATTTTTCCCGATTAAACTATTTGGTGCTCTTCCTAAAAGTGCACCTGCTTTATCATTTACATAAGTATAACACCAATTATTATCTAAAGAAATAATACCATCGGAAATACTATTTAACGTAATGTCTAATTGAGATGAAAGCTTTTTTTCTAATATTAAATCTAAATACTTTTTTCTATAATTAAGTACTGAAAAAATACCTTGGTTTTTAGATTTTTCAAATGCAACATCTTTTTTATCATCTGTAAGCTCTTTTATAAGACCTAAATGAGCAATAACTTCGTCATTATTATTCTTGATACTTGCAACAAAAACCAAAACAGGAAAACGTTCACCATTTTTACGCATGTGTATGGTTTCATTTTCAGCTTTTATATCTGCATTTAACATTTTCTGCAAACCGGTTGAAAATGCTTCATGAAGTTCAGGTGGCCAAAATAAATAAGGTATTTCGGAATTTAATAATTCCTTTTCTTTAAAGCCTGTAATTTTACAAAGCTTAGAATTAACTGCGATAATTTTTCCTAAAGTAGAAATAATTAAAAACCCGTCTAATTGGGATTCCATAAAAGCATTAGAAAACCCATAGGTTTCCTTTAATTCTTTAAGTAATTTTATATCACTGGCACTCATAAAATAGTTGGCTAAAAAAACTTATTAAATTGTTGAACTAATTACAATTTTATTAAATATTCAACAATAAATTATGCTTATAATGCTATTAATATAATTTATTTAGATTAAAAAAACTAATTAAATATTTCTTTGTAAGAAAAATAAATCACCATAAATTTCTAAAAAAATAATCAATGATTTATATTAAATACTACTGGGAGAATTGACAAAAATACAAAACAATATGAAATATAATACTTACAAGAGGGAAAATATTTTATATAGTAGTAATTAATAAAAGAAAAACTAATTCTTTATTAATTAATTTGATAAGAAGTTATTACGTTTAAACGAACGTAAACCATAAAGTGCAATAATTACAAAACATAGTAAAGGTAAAACAAAAGAAAAATTAACTTCTGGTACACCAAAAATTAAAGTATCGTTATAACCTATACCATCTATATCTAAAATAGCTCCTTGCAACATTGGCATAATCGCACCACCTACAATAGCCATAACTAAAAATGCTGACGCAAATTTGGCATCATCACCCAAGCCATCTAGAGCAATTCCATAAATAGTAGGGAACATTAAAGACATGCAAAAAGAAGTTGCAACTAGTGTGTATAAACCTAAAATGCCCTCAATAAAAATTGTACATGCACAAAGGATAATTGCAAAAACAGAAAGATAAGCTAAAAGCTTACTTGAATTTATAAATTTTAATAAGTAAGTAAAAAAGAAACGACCTAATAAAAATAGTCCAAAAGCAATATATGAGTAATTAATAGTTTTAGAATTTTCTATACCTAAATTTTCGGCGTATTGATAAATATATGTCCAACACATAATTTGAGCTCCAACATAAAACATTTGTGCAACAACACCTTCAACAAAATTTCGTTTTTTAAAAATTCTAGAAATGGCAGATAACATATTTACCTTTTTATTTAAATCCTTCTTTTCTGGCATTTTAACAAAAGTTATAATCATCAGCATTATCAAAACAAAAAGCCCTAAAGCCACATAAGGGTTTCTAATAACCATTAAATCTTCTGTACGTATATTTTGTTTTACAGTTTCAGTGAGTGTATTATAATTTTCTATATCATCAGATTGTAATTTACCTAAAACAAAAAATTGAGCAACAAACAATCCTCCTACTAAACCAACTGGATTAAAAGCCTGTGCTAAATTTAATCTGCGTGTGGCCGTTTTAGAATCTCCCATGGCCAATATATAAGGATTAGCTGATGTCTCTAAAAAAGCAAGACCAAAAGTTAATATATACAAGGCTAAAAGAAAAAATACGTAATTCTCATATGCTGCAGCTGGGAAAAACAATAATGCTCCCAATGCATATAATGCCAAACCTATTAAAACACCAACTTTATAGGTATACTTTTTCATAAAGAAAGCAGCAGGTAATGCCATTGTAAAATAACCACCGTAAAAGGCTAATTGTACCAACGAAGCTTGTAAGTTATTTAATTCCAACACTTTTTTAAATGCAGATACCATAGGATCTGTAACGGCATTTGCAAAACCCCAAAGGGCAAATAATGATGTGATTAATATAAAAGGAATTAAAACTTTTTTTGATACAACTGCTGTACTTTCTTTCATTAAAGTTATTTTGATTTTACGTTATAGAACGATCTAAATGTGTATAACCGCCATCAACAAACATATGCTGTCCTGTAATATGATTAGCTTTATTTGAAATTAAAAATATTGTCATACTTGCAATTTCTTCTTTTGTAGTCATACGGTTTCCTAAAGGTATTTTTTTTGTAATCTCTTTTCTTTTTTCTTCTGGATTTTCAAATGTGCTTAACCAACTTTTATATAAAGGCGTCATCACCTCTGCAGGTATTATGGCATTTACACAAATTTTATATTTTAATAATTCTACTGCCCATTCTCTTGTTAATGCTAATTGCGCACCTTTTGCAGCTGCATAACCAGAAGTTCCTCCTTGACCTGTTAGTGCTGTTTTAGAACTTATATTTACAATTTTCCCTTCTGTTTTTTTTAATTCTTCTAAGCAGAAGTGAGCCATATTATAATAATGATTTAAGTTATTAGAAACCGAAACATTAAACGCATCGGGTGAACCATTTTCTAAGCCAATTGAATCATTTTTGCCAGCATTATTAATTAAAGCATCTATTTTACCATATTTATTAATAGTTTCGAGAACTGCTTTTTTACAACTCTCTGTATTATGTAAATCTACTTGAATGTAATATGCCTCTTTGTTATTCTTTTTTAACTCATTTAATAGTAATAGTCCATTTTCTTGATTTCTACCTATAAAAACAGGAATTCCTCCTTCATCTGCAACAGCTCGTGTAATAGCCTTACCAATACCAGTAGTTCCACCAGTTATAATAACCACTTTATTTTTTAAACCTAAATCCATCGAAATAATTATTCTTTTAAAATATTATTTAAAGTTGTTGATTTATTTGCTTCAAGAACTATTGTTTTTTCAATATTACCATAAACCAACTTTATTGTTTTTTTAACAGGTGATTTTAATACTAATTGATCTAATCTACCATCTTTCCATGATATATCAACTAAAATATTTCCTCTAGCTTTTAAACCTTTAATGTTTCCGTTTTTCCAATTATTGGGTAATGCTGGCAATATTCTTAAAAAACCTTCATGTGATTGCAATAATGCTTCTGCTATTCCAGAAGTAAAACCAAAATTACCGTCAATTTGAAAAGGTGGGTGAATATCTAATAAATTACCATAAACCGAACGTTGTAAAAATAAATCAATATGTTCTTCAACTGCATTGACATCTAATAAACGAGCAAAAAAGTTAATTATCCATGCTCTACTCCAACCGGGGCCTGCTCCTCCATTATCTAAACGATACTGTATTGTTTTTTTAGCCGCTTCAAATAATTCTGGGTTCTTAATAGTAATATCATCTCCAGGGTGTAAAGCATATAAATGCGAAATATGCCTGTGACCTTTTTCAGGTTCTTCATAAGCCCTATCCCATTCCATTAATCTTCCATCTTGTCCTATTTTAATTCCTGAGTGTAAATTACTTCTTTTTTCTCTTATAGATTTAGTAAACGCATCTTCTATTCCTAAAATAGATGCCGATTCTAATACATTATCAAATACTTCTCGAATAATTTGATGCCCCATAGCATTTCCATAGGATACTGCTGCTGGTTTTCCATCTGCTGCTAAATAAGAATTTTCAGGAGATGTTTCTGGAACAGACACCAATGTATTATCTCTTTCATCTAACACCAACCAGTCTGCATAAAACTCTGCATAAGCTTTAATAGCAGGATAAGCTCTTTCTTTTAAGAATACTGTATCTTGTGTAAAGCGGTAATGTTCCCAATAATGCTGAGCAATCCAACCTCCTCCATGTATCCATGATCCCCAGTATGGTTTAACGGCTCGCATCCATGGTGTTCCCCACAAATCTGTAGTATGATGAGAAATTGCCCCTCTCATGCCATATTGCTCTTTAGCTAAAATTTTACTACGCTCTATTAACCTATCAGTCAAATCGAATAATGGTTTATGGCATTCACTTAAATTAGTAACATCTGCCAACCAATAATTCATTTGTAAATTAATATTTAAATGATAATCTGCATTCCATGGTGCTTGAATATCTTTATTCCAAATACCTTGTAAATTGGCTGGATTGGTATTGGGCCTTGAGCTAGAAATTAGTAGATATCGACCATAATCAAAAAGTTTTGCTGCGAAATTTATATCTTCTTTCCCTTCTTTAACTCTTTTTAAACGTTCATTTGTTGGTAAAGAATCTAACTCATGATTGCCTAAATTTATAGATGTACGATTGTATAACCTTTGATAATCTTCAATATGATTTTTTAAAATTTCTTTATAAGATGAGTTATTTACTTTTTGAAGTGTTTCTATGTTCTTCAATTTAAAATCTTGAGTATAAAAAGAGGTATTACACACAATATAAATAGTAGCATCTTTTACATTTTTTAATGATAATCCGCCTTCTATATTATTAATTGTTCCAGAATCATTTTGCACTTGCAAAACAGTTTCAAACTTAACCCCATGATCTATCTCTACTGGTTTTGAATGTACAGCACCAGCATATTGCGTTACCATACCATTCATTTTTATAGTGTTTTCATTTGGTGTAGTTACCTCAACGGTTTTATGACCGTTATCGTCTGGTCTGCTTAATTTTAAATCGTAATTTAATCCTTCTGGGTTAGTGGTGCTTATTTTTACAACCAAAACATCGTCAGCTGCAGATGAAAATATTTTTTGAGAAACATTATAAGAATCAACGTCATAATTTGATTCAACAAATGCTTCACTTAAATTCAACTTTCGAGTATAATTTTCAACTTTTTTGTCTTCAAAATTTATAAATAAATCACCCATGGTTTGGTGAGATCTTGCAACTTGCTTATACGAAAATCGTTCAACAATTAAACTATCTGCTAGATGTACTTGTCCTGTTTTTATAAGGTTTCTTATTTCAGCTAAATCTTCTGGTGTACCTTTAGAATTTCCCCATTCATCACTCCCTGGCCACATAGAATCTTCGTTAAGTTGAATGCGCTCATTAATTGGGTTACCAAAAACCATGGCTCCTAAACGACCATTTCCTATTGGTAATGCATTATCCCAATCTTCAGCTGGACTTGTATACCAAAATACTTGTTCTCTTTTAACTAATTCTTTGTCTGTGTTTTCAGTTTTACACCCAACAAAAGTTATGGTTATTAATAGTATTGCTAGTAGTTTAAAGTATGCTTTCATTTCCTAGTTTAAATATTATAAAATTCTAATGCGTTTTTACCCATAATTGCAGCTTGGTCATTTAAAGGCAAATTACTTATATACTTTTCCACTAACGTTACAATTTCATTATAATTAGCAGCCAACAAGCACACTGGCCAATCGGACCCAAACATTAATCTTTTAGAACCAAAGGTTTTAAAAACAACTTCTAAATAAGACATGAATTCATCTGCTTTCCAAGTTTTCCAGTTTGCCTCAGTAACAATACCTGATAGTTTACAGTACACATTTTTACAATTTGAAAATTTTAAAATATCTTCTGCCCATTTATCTATTTTACCTGCTTTAATTGGTGGTTTTGCTATATGATCAATAACAAATTTTTGTTCTGGAAATAGCTGAACTAATTGATAAGCTTCATTTAATTGATTAGGATAAATTAAAATATCGTAGGTTAGATTAAAATCTTTAAGTTTTGAAATGCCATTTAAGAACTCTTTTTGTAGCATAAAACCTTCTGACTCTGACTGAATAATATGTCTTACTCCTTTGAATTTTTTATGAGATGAAAATTTAATTAAAGATTGTTCTATATTATCATCTAATAAATCAACCCAACCAACAACTCCTTTTATAAAAGCATTATTTTCTGATAGTTGCAGTAAAAAATTGGTTTCTTCTTCTGATTGATCTGCTTGCACAGCAATACAACCATCAAAACTATTTTCTTTTAATAATTTCTCTAAGTTTTTAGGTAAAAAATTGTTTTGCAACACCAACATAGAATCATCAATCCAAGTATCTCGGTTTGGATTAAATTCCCAAAAATGTTGATGTGCATCAATTCTCATTTATTGGTAAGCCTTAACGTGTTGTTTTGATGTGCCTAAACCTTCTATACCTAGTTCTACAATATCGCCAGGTTTTAAATATCGTTGTGGGTCTAAGCCTAAACCAACTCCAAATGGGGTTCCTGTGGAAATTATATCTCCAGGTAAAAGTGTCATGTATTGACTAATATAACTTACCACTTCTTGTATGTTAAAAACAAAATCTGAAGTATTACTATTTTGCATTACCTCACCATTTAATTTTAACCAAAGATTTAAATTATTCGGTTTTTTTATTTCTTCTTTTGTAGCTAAAAATGGACCCAAAGGTGCAAATGTATCACAGCTTTTTCCTTTTACCCATTGTCCTTCTTTTTCTAATTGAAATTCGCGTTCACTATAATCATTATGCAATACATAGCCAGCAACATAATTTAAAGCATCTGCTTCACTTACATATGATGCTTTTTTACCAATAACAACACCTAACTCTACTTCCCAATCGGTTTTTACACTGCCTTTAGGAATAATTAAATCGTCATTTGGACCAACAATTGCAGAGGTTGCTTTAAAGAACAAAACAGGTTCTTTAGGTATTGCCATACCTGCTTCTTTGGCATGCATTGAATAGTTTAAACCTACGCATACAATTTTTGAAGGTCTTACAATTGGGCTTCCTAGTCTAGTATCGTTTGATATTACTGAACACGATAATTGGTTTGTTTCCAACCATTTTTTTAATCGCTCAATTCCATTTGTTTCAAAAAAGGTTTCGGTGTAATCTTCTCCAAAATTAGATACATCTATTCTAGTATCGTTATTTAACTGAACTCCTGGTTTTTCTTGATTTATTTTTCCAAATCTAATTAATTTCATTTTCTAGTTATTAACCATTTAATTTAATAAAACCACCGTCTATTGGAAAATCTGTTCCTGTTATAAATGAAGCTTCATCAGAACATAAATATAATGCTAAATCTGCAACTTCTTCAGGTTTTCCCATTCGTCCGATAGGTTGTGTTTTTGATAATGCCTCTATTGTTTCTTGCTCTTTTCCTGGATAGTTTTTTTTGATAAAACCTTCAACAAAAGGTGTATACACTCTTGCTGGCGAAATACTATTACATCGAATACCGTTTGTAATATAATCTTTAGCAATTGAATACGTCATAGTTAAAACTGCTCCTTTAGTCATAGAATAAGCAAAACGTTCAGCTACTGCTACAGTAGATGCAATAGATGCCATATTAATTATAACACCCGAATTTTGCTTTTTCATAAAAGGTATTACCGCTTTTATACAATTATAAACACCTTTAATATTTACTTGATATAAGTTATCTAAATCACTTTCTTCAGTATTTTCTATATTACCTACATGTGCTATTCCTGCGTTATTAATTAAAATATCTACTTCAGATGCTTTAGCAATATTATTAATAACTGTATCAACTTCTGCTTTAATAGCCACATTACATTTATGTATACTTGCTTTTAACCCTTTATCTATTAATTTGTTTACAAAAGATTGTCCATCTAAAACATTTAATTCTAATATGTGTACGTATGCGCCTTGTTCTGCAAAAGTTTGAGATATGGCTTTTCCTATACCACTAGCTCCACCAGTAACAATAGCTGTTTTATTTTTTAGACTGAACTTCATATTCTATACTTCAATAGTTGATTTTGATGACAATAAATCAGCTTCCCAAAAAGTACCACATGGGAAACTATATTCAGCTAAAGATTCTTTTTTCATTTCTATACTATAACCTGGTAATTTAGGAAGCATATATGCTCCGTCTTTTACGTTTACTGGATCAACAAAATGTTCGTGTAAATGATCAACATATTCTATAACTCTATTGTCTAAAGAACCGCTTATCGAAACATAATCTATTATAGATAAATGTTGCACATACTCACATAACCCAACACCACCAGCGTGCGGACAAACGGGTATATTGAATTTTTTTGCCATCAATAAAATAGCTAAAATTTCGTTTACTCCTCCGACTCTACAAGCATCTATTTGACAAATTCCTAACGCATTCGATTGCATGAATTGTTTAAACATGATTCTATTTTGACAATGTTCTCCAGTGGCTACATGAATTGGTTTAACAGCTTTTGCTATTTTGGCATGACCTAGAATATCGTCTGGACTAGTAGGCTCTTCAATCCACCAAGGTTTGAATTGCTCTAATCGTTTCATATTATCAATGGCTTCATCAACATCCCATTTTTGATTTGCGTCCATCATAAGCTGCAAATCATAACCAATTTCTTCTCTAATAATTTTTGCTCTTCTTACATCATCTTCAATATTGGCACCAACTTTCATTTTTATATATTTCCAGCCTTTTGCCAACGCATCTTTACATAGTCTTCTAATTTTTTCATCTGAATAACCTAACCATCCTGCAGATGTAGTATATGCTGGATATCCATTTTTTTCAAGATGACTAATGCGTTCCTGTTTTGTTGAGTCTAGCGATTTAAGCATGTTTAAAGCCTCTTCGGGTGTAATAACATCACTTATATATTTAAAATCAATACAAGAAACCAATTTTTCTGGAGACATATCTGTGATTAGTTTCCATAATGGTTTTTTTTCTGTTTTTGCATATAAATCCCAAACCGCATTAACAACTGCTCCTGTGGCTAAATGAATTATTCCTTTTTCTGGTCCTAACCATCTTAATTGACTATCTCCAGTAATCATAGTCCAAAAGGCTCCCATATTTTTAGTAAAAGAACTTAATGTTTTATTTACGATTAAATGTGACATAGATTCTATTGCCTTTACACAAACCTCGTTACCTCTTCCTATAGTAAAAGTTAAACCATGCCCCTCTAAACCTTTTTTGTTTGTTTCTAAAATAACATATGCAGCAGAATAATCTGGATCTGGATTCATAGCATCAGAACCATCTAAACTTCTACTTGTTGGAAATCTAACATCTCTTATTGAAACATTAGTTATAATTACCTCATCTATCATATTATGTTTCATACTGTTTTTATATGATTTTTTAAATATTCTGAAGGAGAATACTTTGTTATTGCTTTAAATTGTCTGTTAAAATTTGAGAGATTATTAAATCCAGACTCATAACAAATATCTGTTATGCTATATTTTTCTTCTAGTAGCAATTTGCATGAATATCCTATACGGATTTCGTTAATATATTTTGTGAAAGTTTTACGATTTACTTTTTTAAATAATCTACTAAAAGCCGAGGGATTCATGTTAGCTATTTTTGCAACTTCTTCCAATATAATTGGCTCCTTAAAATTGTTAAAAACATAAGAGTAAACTTTATCTAGTTTTTTGTTTTTAGATTTTATAATTGAGCTTGCTAGCCCTTCGTTACATAGTAAAGTATATACTTCTTCTTTTGCTAGAGCATGCAAAATTTCAATTATCTTAATTACTTTTTCAAAATCATTAAGGTTTATTAAATTTTTAATATTTGAAATGATTTTTTTATTATTTCCTGAGAATTTTATTCCTCTTCTAGATCTTTTTAAAAGTGCTTGAATGGATGCCATTTCTGGAGTGTTTAAAAAATACTCTCCCATAAAATGCTCTTTGAAATGAACTGCAATTGCCTCTGCCTCTAATGTTGAATCTTTTTCAAAATACATGTCATCATTTAACCACATATGTGGTAAATTCTTTCCTAATAAAATGACTTCGCCTTCATTAAATTTTTCAATACTATCGCCTACAAAACGAGTTCCTGTACTTTTTAAAATAACAACCAATTCTAGTTGCTCATGATAATGCCAAACTTTTAAAAAGTTTTTGTATTTATTATGATGAACAGATACAGATTTATTTTGTAAATCGCTTCTATCTAAAAAGTGTAATTTCATTAATTGTTATTATTTTTTAATCTTTCCATACAGAAACACCTCCAGATTTTACAATCTTCTCTCCTATTAAGAAATTAAAAGCTTCTGAGATTTGTAATTCATAATCATTTGATGAATAGTTAACAGCTACCCAAAAACCATCTCTCCATTGCACATAAATACCTTCTGGATAATTTTCTGTGGTTATGTTTGCTTCCTCATACACACTTTTTAGAACATCTCTTTCAAGTTGTGCATCATCAGTATCAACGCCTATATATGTTACTTTTCCTTTTCCTAATGTATTAGTAACCACGGCAGATTTACCAGCATAAAATTGATTAGTGTATGTCGCTAAAACATTTTCGGGATTGTTAGCATTTACTAAATCTGCCCAATTATTCCAGTAATACTCTTTATCATTACTCTCAATTGTTCCTTTCATATTTGGTAATAAATGATCGAAATAATCAATTTCTGCATCTATTAAAGGATATATTTTTTCTCCCCAAGCCGATTTAAATAAGTGTCCATTTCTATCCTTAACACCTGTTCTCAATGTTAGTACAAGGTTTCCTCCTTGTTCTACATATTCAGTCCATTTCTTAATTAGCTCATCATCTACAAGTTCAAAAGCAGGAACGATAACTACGTTATAATCATTAAGGTTATCATCTTCATAAATAATATCTGTAGGCGCTCCAAAAGATTTTGATATCTCTAAGTATTTCTGAACAAACGACGATGTATTCCATTGGCTTGTTTGCCCTTGTCTACCAAGGCTCCATAAATTATCATAATTCCATAATAAAGCTGTTTTTCGCTGTTTTAATTGTTTTGGCATTTTAGCTTTAGAATTGTAGGCCTCACGTAAAACTTTCATTTCACTAATGGTTTGCTTATAATCTTTTCCGCCTTGCGATAAAGTAACCCCATCTAAAGTTGTAATTCCTCCATGATATTGTTCTGCGCTATAATTTATTTGACGGTAACGATACGAACATGCAAATGATAAATTACCTCCAAAACAATGATACAACCACATGCGTAAAGCTCCCGGTTGTAATAATGGGTTAATATTCCCCCAGTTAACAAAACCAGGTTGTAATTCCATAACTCCTGAAACATGATTTGTTGGATTAAAAAAACTAAATGCAAAAGATAGTTCTTTTGGATCGCCTAAACGAAATCCATTCTCCCCTATATTAGCATTTCCTTTATTTGGATAAGAAGTAAACGCACTAAAATCTAAATGTTTAGTTCTTCTTGGATCTGCTGTAGGTATGGTAGCAACGTAGTTAGTTGTTATATATTGATTATCTGAAATTAATGAACGTAATATTTCGGCTTGAAAATCTAAGAATTCTGCTTGCATATCGGCAGAATACCTTTTTAAATCTAATTGTGAATGTGGATTAATTCCCCACCAACCAACAAGTTTTGCATTTGGAATTTTAATTTCATCAAAATTACTATAGGTCTGATTCCAAAAAGCGTTTCCCCATGCATAATTTAGTTCTGTAATGGTTTTATACTTCTTTTTCAACCAATTTTGAAAAGCCTTTTGTGATGACGGACTAAAGTCTGTTTTTGCCCAAGGTTCATTATCTATTTGCCAACCAATTACCGCTGGGTTTTTACCATAACGTTCACCTAACTGGGTAACCATTTTTTTAACTAAACTTCTCCAATTTTGGTTACTTAAAGATTGTTGATCTCTTGTGCCATGTTCTTGCCTTTGATAATCGGCATTCATCAAATAAATATCTGGGTAATTAATTCCTGCCCAAACTGGAACTATAGATGATGGTGTCCCTAAAATAACTTTTAAATCGTGTTTAGTTGCTAGATTTATAATTTCATCTAGCCATTCAAAATTATAAACGCCTTCTTCAGGTTCCATTTTTACCCAAGCAAACTCTGCTAAATGGATAAACTCAAAACCAATTTCAGCAATATTTTTAATATCTCGTTCCCATTCACTTTTATCCCAATGTTCTGGATAATAGTAAATACCAATTGACATTAAATCTTCTTTTGGAAAGTATTTTGAAGCCTCTTGGGCTAATATACTATTTGGTATAAATAAAAAAGAAAATATTATAAATAGTGTTTTTTTCATCTGTTTAAAGTCATTTTAAAAGCTTCTTGTTATGATAAGAATCAAACAAGAAGCTTTAAGAACTAACTCAAATTAGTGCTATTAATCTCTATAATTAGTTTAAACCTTCTAATAAAGCGTTTAAAGCTTGTGTATCAAAAACTGTATTGTTGCTTCTATCAAATAAACCAGATCCATTATTTCCTAGTCCGCCTGCATCCCAGTAAAAAGGTAATAAACCTTTTTCTTTAGCTTTTGCCACAACAGATTTTAAATAATAAGCTCTAGAATCTAAATGCAACTGTAAATTATCTCCTGTAAGTGTTGTACGTCTTATTGCCGCAAATTCTCCTAAAACAACAGGGATACCATTATCTACAAATTGAGTTTTCATTAATTCGAAAAAGTTGTCTAAATCCGTTTCTTCTCCCCAAGTAGAATTACGACTTGTATCTGTTAACGAATGGTACCCTTCTCCCCAGTAATAAAACATATTACCCCATCCTGCATCTTCTTCCATTAAGGCAAATTGATATGGTGTATAATAATGTACTTCTGCCATCATTCTATCTGCTACAGTATCTGTTGGTAATGTTGTCATTAAATCGTTTGTTTTTTCAATATCTGTAGATGGTCCTTGAACTACTAATGTTCGATAAGAATTTTTACCACCTGTAGCTCTTACAGCATCAATAAAGGTTTGATGAAAACTATTTAAAACTGCCATTTGTTCTGCATCCTCAACATTAGGTTCGTTGGCACTTGCAAATAATAAATGCTCATCAAAATCACGTAAATGAGTTGCTATTTGCTCCCAATAGGCTTTTTGTTTAGCATTTACCTGTACTTTACTAGCTTCATTAATATTATTTTCAAGCCATCCACCGTCCCAGTGAATATTTAATACCACATACATATCATTATCTACACAATACTGTACAACTTCCTTAACTCTATTTAACCAACTCTCCTTAATTTTTGCGTTTACAACATCTTCTAAATTTTGATCCCAAGAACATGGTATTCTAATGGCATCAAAACCACTAGCTTTTACAAAATCAATGAGCGCTTTTGTAACTAATGGGTTTCCCCAAGCTGTTTCGCCTCCTGTTGCTTCTAAACTATTACCAATATTCCATCCTAACGAAATTTTTGCAGCAATTTCGGTTGCTGTACTGCTCATGCCTGTATTGTCTGGTCCTATTGGGTTAATATTATAATCGGGATATATTCCATTAGCAGAATTTACTCCAGCCTGTGAAACATCAATTTTCACAGCATTAATACCATTTGCATTAACAGTTATTATTGATGAACGTTCAGCTATACTTGTGTTTTCTGAAACCGTTACTTTAACTGTTGTTGTACCTGATGATCCTGAAGTTTGACTCAATGTTATCCAACTAGTTCCTGAACTACTAATAACCCAAGTATCAATATTTGTTGTAATGGTTACATCAAAATCACTAGCATTACTTTCAAAATCTATATTTGTTGTGCTAGCTGTAAGCGTTTTTTCTACTTCTTCAACTTCCTCTTCTTTCTCATCGCTAGGATTACTATCGCTGCTACAAGACCATGATGCTATCACAATAAAAAAGGTGAAAAGACTAATTATTAATTTTGAATTTAAATTTTTCATGATTTTTTATCTATTATTTAATATCAATTAAAACTTCTGATTGAATATTTCTTGAAGAATTTCCAATTTTAAGCTTGTAAGCACCCGTTTCTACCACCCATGCTTTTTTATCTACATTGTAATAGGCTAATTCTTTTACTGGTAAATTAATAGTTACATTTTCAGTAGCTCCATTGTTAACTAGAACCTTTTTAAACCCTTTTAATTCTTGTGCTGGTCTTTCTATTGAAGAATCTGATTTTGAAACATATAATTGTGCAACCTCTTTACCATCAATACCACCTGCATTTTTTACATTAAATGTAACTTCGATGGTTTCATTTTCTGTATAAGTTTCTTTATCAGTTTTTACATTTGAAATTTCAAAATTTGTATACGACAATCCGTAACCAAATGGGTAAAGTGGTTCTATATTTTTAGTATCAAACCAACGGTAACCAACTAGTAAACCCTCTTTATACTCAACAATCTCATCACCTGGAAAACTGTTAGTGGCATGTGCTGGAGAATCGCTTAATTTTTTAGGCATTGTCCAAGGTAATTTACCTGACGGGTTTACATTACCTAATAAAACATCTGCCAAGGCATTTCCTCCTTCAGAACCATTAAACCAACTCCAAACCAATGTAGAAGTTTGTTCTTTTACTTTATTTAAATCAAAAGGAGCTCCACCAATCATAACCACAACAATGTTAGGATTTACAACTTTTACTTTTTCTATTAATTCTTCTTGTCCGAATGGTAATGATAAATCTAATCTATCTGAAGCCTCTGTTTCATAATCACGATTAGAACCAGCTAAAATGATAACCAAGTCAGAGTCTTTAGCAGCTGTTAAGGCTTCTTGTAATTTAGTTTCATCTAATTCTTTTACACCTATTGGACCGTTATGAGAGATATTTTCTTTTTGGTCGTTGTTGTTTTCAATATATCTTTCTAAATAACCTTCTGCATAGTTAATTTTAATACCATCTGGTAATCTGTTTTGTAATCCTTCTAAAGGCGTAATTTCTCTTTTGGTTTTAACTCCGGCACCAAAACCGCCTAATGCATTTTTCTTTGTTGCATTGTTTCCAATAACCGCGATAGATTTTACATCTTCTAGCTTCAATGGTAATACATCATCATCATTTTCTAACAACACAATAGATTCGACAGCTATATTATAGGATTCCTTATAGTGCTCTTCTGTTGCAATACTTCCTGTTTCTCTATCAACACCATCAATTGCTTTTACTTGAAATAACACGCCTAAAACACGCTTAACGTGCTTGTTTATTTCTTCTTCAGAAATCTCTCCAGCTTTTACGGCTGCAATTAATTTATCTGCTAAAAAGAATTCATTGAATGGTTTTGGCGTTCCCATTTCAATATCCAATCCGTTAACTAAAGATTTTACTGTTGTATGCACTGCAGCCCAATCTGAAACAACAACACCTTGAAAGCCCCATTCATCTCTTAAAATTTTATTTAACATTAAATCATTTTCGCATAAATAATCGCCTCTAAATTTATTGTAAGCTCCCATTAAACTATAAGCGTTTGCTTCTGTAACAGCTGCTTTATAAGCTGGTAAATAAATTTCTCTTAATGTGCGCTCATCAACCAAAACATCTACTGTACCTCTATTTGTTTCCTGATTATTTACAGCATAATGCTTCACACAGGTCATCACATCGTTATCCTGAACTCCAACAATAAATGGAACCGATAGCTTTTTATTTAGAAAAGGATCTTCTGTAAAATACTCATATGTTCTTCCTCCAAGTGGCGTACGAATGATATTGATTGCTGGTGACAACAACATGTCTTTACCTCGGGCACGTGCTTCTTGCCCAACACTATTACCAAAAACATACGACAATTCTGGTTCCCAAGTTGCCGCAACTGCACCTGCAGCTGGATAATAGGTTGCAAAATCGTTATTCCAACCAGCTGGTGCCCAACTTGTTCTTGAAATTTCTTCTCTAATTCCTAATGGACCATCTGCCATTTTTAATTCAGGAACTCCTAAACGCTCTACTCCACCAGTAGCAAACATACTATTCCCATGTAGCATTCCAATCTTTTCTTCTAAAGTCATTTTTGATATTAGCGAATCAATCTTTGATTCAAACTTTGAAACATCAAATACTTTTGGAGTGTATTCCTTTTGATTAGAAGCTGTTACTTTATCTGTTTTTTCTTCCTTACAGGAAATAACTACAAGAGCGCAAAGCACAATTAAAGTAAATCTATAATGTATTCTCATATGCATGTTTAGTTAGTTTTATTTTTTTATAAATCTTATGGCGACACCTCCACCTTCTGCAAGGCTTAATTTTAGTGTGTCTTTTGATGTTACTATTTTATTTGAAATATGGACTTTTTCCGCATTGCTATTCCAAGTAATACCTTCAGCATCTGCATAAATTTGTGCTTCATAAGATGTGTTTTCATCTAAAAAAGATAACTGAATTTCAAATTCACGAGATTCTTCATTTGTTATACTTCCTAAATACCAATCTTCACTATACTTGTCTTTTCGAACGGTTGTAACATACTCACCTATTTCAGCATTTAAAACTTTTGTATCATTCCAATCTACTGGAACATCTTGTAAGAATTTAAATGCCGGATTTCCATCATAGTTTTCTGGTAAATCTGCTAGCATTTGAATTGGTGAATGATAAACCACATAAAGTGCTAATTGTTTTGCTGCTGTTGTATGCACATCTCTACCTTCATAACCTTGTTTAATATCAACATCTAAAACTCCTGGTGTAAAATCCATTGGACCAGCAAGCATACGTGTAAATGGTAAAATTGCTGTATGACTTGGTGGATTTCCATCACTCCATGCATTATATTCTTGTCCGCGAGCTCCTTCACGAGCCATCATATTTGGATATGTTCTTCGCTCTCCCGTATCTTTTATAGGTTCATGAAAATTAACCGTTAATTTATTTTCTAAAGCCTTATCTAATACATAACGATAATAATTTACTCCAAATTGGCCATGATGCCATTCTTTCATATTTAATCGAGAACCAACTTGACCAATTTTTACATCATGAATTCCAACTTGATTATATAATCCCATTCCGGCATCTATTTGTTCTAAATAATTTATAATATTAGAACCGGTTTCATGATAACCAATAATGCTTACTCCATTTTCTTTGGCATAATCTGTTACTTTTTTAAGATCGAAATTGTCTGCTTCTTTTGTAAAACTAAACATATGCATCGCATTTTCGTACCAAGCAGGTGTCCATCCTTTATTCCATCCTTCAATTAATAAATGGTCTATTCCAAACTTTTTGCAATAATCAATATGCTCTATAGCATTCTTTGTTGTTGCACCTTGAATAGGACTTTCCCAAAAAGAATATTTACCAATATGCATTCCCCACCAAATACCTAAATATTTATGTGGTTTTATCCAGCTTGTATCTTCAATTTTATTTGAGTCGTTAAGATTTAAAATAAGGTTAGATATTAGTAAATCCTTAGGTTGTTCTGCAATTTGAAGTGTTCTCCAAGGTGTGGTGAAGCTTCCATTGGTTTTAACTCTATCACCATCTGCCCATGGTACTAAATCTGCTTTTAACTCTGTGTCGTTTGTTCTGGAAAGTGTCATACTTGCAAAGTTTTTTAAGTTTGCTTCATGAAAACTTAATGACAATCCATTTTTGCTTTTTATAGTTAAAGGCGTATGAACTTTATCTAGTGTACTAACAGGAGATTTAGTGGTTAAATATTCGTATCTGTTATCTTGATACGCACCAATCCACCATGCATCTCCATCATCATTTAAATTAAACGTTGTAAGTTCATCCATTATGATGATACTGTCTTTTCCTTGTTCAGGATAAACATATCTAAAAGCAATACCATCATTAAAAGCTCTAAATTGAACCTCAATTTTTCGTTTAGCCTCTGTTTTTTCTTGAAGTGTTACAGAAAGCTGATTGTAATTATTTTGAATCGTTTTATGTTCTCCCCATACTGGTTCCCAATTTTCATTGAAAGTAGTTTCACTTTGATTAATTATTTCAAAATTATTAGATAAAGAATCGCCTTTTTTGAAAACAAAACCTAGATTCGATGCATTTAAAACTTTTGTTTCGCCGTGTGATACACTATATGTGGGAATACCATTTTTAAGATTGAATGATATTTTGTTTTTAGCATTTGGAGAAATAATTTCTATTGTAGAATCCTTCTCTTGTTTTGAGCAAGAAATAGTTGCAATTAGAAGTAATATTATGGATAATTTTTTAAACATTTTTATGTTTCTTGTTAATTGATTTTAAAATTTGTTTTACCTGCTAATGGATTATTTTTAATGATGAAATTAGCACCTTCTTTTTCTAATATTAAATCATGTAACTCTTCATCATTTGGTAAAAATATTTTTCCTTTTGCTTTTGTAGCATCAGAAGTATAAACTTTAAGTTCTATGTTATTCCAATCCATATCTTTAGTTGATTGTGCTAACTTTATATGTGGAATTACAGTACCATCTTTAACTAACGCAATAATTGGAATATTGCCTGCTTTTATGGTATGCCATCCTTTGGTATAAACTTTACCTGTTTGGTAATCTATCCACTTACCTTCTGGTAAATACACGCTTCGTTCAGTAATGTTTTCAAATAAAGGTGCTACTAACATATCCGATCCAAATAAATATTGATCATCAACTAACCAAGACCCTGGATCGTTTGGATATTCAACAAACAAAGCTCTTAACATAGGTAATCCATTTTCTGAAGCATGTTTAGCTTGAGCATATATGTAGGGCATTAATTTATAACGCATATTATCTGCATCTCTAAAGCCATTTAAGAATTCTTTACTGTATTCCCATGGTTCTGTTGGTGGTTCTCCATGACTTCGAACATGAGAGGTTAACATTCCAAAAGGTGTCCATCTTCTATACACATCTTCTGGGGCTTTGGTAGTAAATCCACCTACATCATGACTCCAAAAAGAAAACCCTGATAACCCTAAAGATAATCCGCCTCTCAAAGTAGCTGCCATTGCTGTATTTGTTGTTGCGGCATCTCCTCCCCAATGCAAAGGATAGCGCTGGCTACCAGCCCATGTACTACGCGCCCAAATTATACTTTCTCCTGTAACTTCCTTAGTAATGTCTGCAACTGTTTTGTTGTAACGTAATGGATACAAATTGTGTTCGTAAAAACCGGTTCTACCGTTACTATATATTCCTGAAGCTGGAGCAGCCTCACCAAAATCAACTTTAATTACACCTACGCCTTGTTTTAATAAACCTGCTATTTTACCTTGATACCATTCTATGGTTTCAGGATTGGTAAAATCTAAAGTTGCATCTTCATAAGGAATGTTTCCTTTTTTATCTTTTACAGCTAAATCTTTCTCGATAATTTCATTAAACAGCGTGTTTTTTGGTGTAAAATATGGTAATTGCCACAAGCACACATTAAATCCATCAGCTTTCATGTCTGCAATCATTTTTGTTGGATTGTCGAATCTGTTTTTCGAGAATTCATAATCACATCTCCAATCAGTTTCAAACCAACCCGTATCAAAATGGATGACATCACTTGGTATTTTATGTTTACGCAAGTTTTTAGCAATATCTCGTCCTTCTTGTTCAGAAAAATAAGTAATTCGACTCATCCAAAAACCAAACGACCAAAGTGGCGGCATTTCTGGTTTTCCAGTTAGGTCTGTATATTCATCTAAAATATCTTTTGGCTCACCTATAAATACAAATAAATCGGCTTCATCATCACCAATCATCATAGAATTTGCACCATTAAAATATTTTCCAAAATCTACTGTAATTGGTGTAGAATGATGCATAAACACACCATAACCACGACTACTCATATAGAATGGAATAGGTTTATACATAGTTTCATTTTGTACACCATTTGCATCATCTGTCCACAAAATTACTTTCTGTCCTCTTTTGTTAAATTGTGTAAAAGACTCACCACAACCAAATATTTTTTCTTCTGGAGACATTGAAAATACAGCTCCCATACTGCGTGAGTAGTCTTCTGCTCGTCTTACGAATGAAAAAGGTGTAACTGGTGTATACGTACTTTTAACATCATCTAAATGAAGTGTACTTGTTAATAATTTACCATTTGCATCATAAATATAAATATGCCATGGTTTTTCTGTAATTACTACGGACCCTTTACTACTTGTGTATTTATGCCCTTTTGATACTTTTGAATATAACCATAAATCTTTGGCATTTTTTGCTACACCATCAACAAGCATTAAAGATTCTTGTTGTTTTTTAAATTGAGGTCCAGATGTTGTTTTTATTCTAATAGTTCTATCTGAAACAAATTCAATTTTAAATGGTAATTCTGGTGCAACAGCATACTCTGTTGTTGGAAATTCGTTTGCAGATGTTGGAACTAACCTACTCAACATATTATTAAATGCCTGTCTAGTAGCAAAATTATGACGCAAATATTTTATTGTTCCTTCTCCTGTTTCAGGATTAAAGGAAGCTAATTCATCGGCCAAAAAATAGGTGTTTCTATAATCTTCAAAGTCTTTACTAATATCTGGTGGTTCATTTAGAACATTGGTGTTTTGGATTTGAGCTATAGATGAGTAAGAAAATAGTAGCAGGTAAATCGCTAATAATGGTTTATTAATTTGTATTATTTTTTTTAACATTTTAAATAGTTTTAGCAATCTACAGTTAAAAGCAAACTATAAATTCCCTTAAAATTAGCTGTAATTTTTTAAATTAATTAATCGGATTTTAGCAAATATTTGTACTAATACAAATATTGTAAGTAATAAAACCCACTATACCAATATAGTATAGTGGATTTATTATGAATAAAGTGTTATAATTTATTTAATTACTATACTATCAATTGTTGCTGTTACTGCTGAAAGATCTGCAATGTCTGTTCCCATACCTGCCATATCTATTATAAAAACAATAACACCTTCAACAGCAGTTCCTGGTGCATATGAAACAGTATATGTTCCATCTCCTGTTACATTAGTAATGGCTCCATTACCATTAGGTGACCAATCTGCATCTGCATAATATATTGAACCATCATAGGATCCTACAGCTCCACTATTTAATGTAATTCCACTAAGCGTAAAAGTAACTTCAATTGATTCACTAAAAGAAAGATCAGCTGGATTTATGCCAGGGTCGCTTATGGTTCCTCCAAATTCATTATATATTTCTAATCTTAAATTTCCATTTCCTTCAAGATCTCCATAAAGTAATTTTGAATTATCAAATGCAACCTCAGTTCCTTCAAGTTCTTCTCCTCCAGTAGAATCATCTTCTAAAACGAAATGAAATACCATATATTCACTCTTATCGGGATCTCGCTTACCAAACCATATATCTTTAACAATGCCATCTGTCTTAAGTGTTTTTACAATTTTCCATTGATTTTCCGCAGTAGTTGAAACCGTTGCCCAAGAACTTCCAATTGGAAAACTTGGAGTAATATCTGTAAATGTTATAATATTAGTCCCATCTGTAGTTGTAGAATAATTACCTGCCATTTCAACACCATTACTATCTATCGTGCTTACTGTTCCATCATTTGAAAATGTTATCTTATTTTCAACAACAATAGATTGATCTGCAGAAGTATATCCTGGCCACCCTGCAGCTTCATAATCTTCAACAGAATTCCAGTTATTTAAAAAGTTACCCTCTAAATCTGTCCAGTTAAATGGTGTATCTGGACTTAAATACCAAGTTTTACTAGTTGTTGTAGTTGTAGATAATAAAACATCAACCGTATCTCCATCTAAATCAATAGGTGGATTAGGGTCTGGTAAATCTTGTGGTACCCAATTATCACTATATTCTTCAGAAATAAAATTAAAGATTACAAATTCTTCTTTTGAATTATGATATGCAGCTAGTTGCATAGCATCTTCTGTTAGCGTTAATATTTGGTAATTAGACCAGTCATCAACATCATTATCTGCCCAAGAGTTTTGTAATACAGCCGCATCAGTTAGTGTTAATGTATGAGCATCAGCATCAAGAAAATAAGTACCATTTTCTGTGCCTCTTGTTGTTGTAAAATTGTGGTTTACTTCAACAAATGGGCCTCCATCTAAGCTAAATGTCATGTATCCATAATCACCTGGATCTGCAATCCATTCGTTTCCTGCTAATTCTGGTTCCCATATCCAACATAAACCATCATCTGGATTTCCGACACACTCTTTTTCCCATCCTAATTCGTTACCTGAGAATGCCATTGGAGCACCAAAATATTTAGAGGTTCCCTCAGCATCTAAATCTAAATACCAAGTTTTAGAGTTACCCACACCACCTGATAAAGCTGTCCAAAGTGGATCGTCTACATAACTTAAATTATCATCAGTAACCGTAATTGTAACTGGGTCTAATTCAACTATACCACCAGCTGTTACAGCTAGAATTTTTATGGTATAATCACCTTTAAAAGCATATTTTACAGTTTCAACTTTTTTGTTTGATCTACCTGTACCATAGTCCCAAGTTAAAGTTACTTCTGGAGTTTGATTAGTCATTATTACGGTATTTCCACCTGGATCTACTGCAAAATCTTGTACTATCTCAAATTCAATTTCAGATTTATCAAGTGTTTTACCTAAGGCATGGTTATCTGGTTCACAAGACACATATATGAAACCAATGCTAAGCATCAATAAAAATGCTCTTAATAATGTTTTAAATTTTTTCATTTTTTTCATTAATTTTTTTAGTTTTTACCACCCAGCATTTTGCTTTAATACGTTATCAGATAATGTTATTTGAGTATTAGGAATTTGTTGTAACCCATTTGTCTCTATTATATTAGCAGCATTTATTGTTTTGGTTTCGGTTACTCCACCACTTAATAAGTCTGTTGTTTCTGCAATAGTAGAAGCAGCTGTATTTACTCCTTGTCTTAATAAATCCCAATATCTTACACCTTCTAGTGCAAATTCTAAATGCCTCTCATTCATAATAGCGTCTTGAGATACATTAATTGATGTGAAGTTACTACCATAAGCACGTTGTCTTACTTCATCAAAATAAGATTGTGCATTTCCACTACCTAGTTCTGCTGCCATTAATAACACATCTGAGTATCTTAATACTACATAATCTTGAAATTGATTGATTTGGAAATCTGTTACTCCAAATTGAGTTACCGCAGACACTGTTTCTCCAGTTTCTGGATCTACCATAGACATTGGCGTATATTTTTTATTGTAATATCCTGTATATTCTCTTTGATTATCTATTTTATCAAAAGGAATTGCTTCATCGTCTACAGAAATAACAGTAGCAGTTTTTCTAGTATCTGTATCGTTATATGCATTCCAAAGTTTTGGATTAACTGTAACTCCCCAACCATTTCCATAAGGTAAATATGTGAACTCTCGCATACCGAACATTACTAACCAATGGTTTCCATCTGTATTTCCATTATAATCACTAGTATAAGTATATCTTATAGAAAAAACGATTTCTTCATTATCTTCACCAGAATACTCTACTCCTGCATGTGCAGATGACACTGGCCATAAAGAAGCAAAATCATCTACAAGTCCATGTCCACTAGATGAAATAACATCTTCTAAATGTGTTAATGCTTCTGATTGAGATATAACTCCAACTAAATCTGATGCTCCATAATAACCTGTATAATATAAATACACTCGACCAAGTAATGATTTTGCTGCCCATTTTGTTACTCTACCACTATCTATAGTGCTATAAGCTCCATCTGGTAAATTATTAGCAGCAAATAGTAAATCTTCTGCAATAACTGTATATACTTCATCTGGTGTTGCTTGCGGAATATTGTCTGTAGATGGCTCTGTTAATAATGGAATATTACCCCATAATCTAACCATCTCAAAGTAAATATAAGCTCTAATAAATCTAGCTTCAGATTCATACGCATTTTTAGTTGCTGTATCGTCACCCCATTCTATCTGATCCATTTTTGATAATAATACATTACAACGGTATATGGCCTTGTAATAAGCTACCCAATTGCCGTTAAATAAATCTACATAACTTGGTGCACGAGAAATATCAAATTCATCTAATGCTGCATAGTTGTATCCATCAGCATTTCCAGTTCCTCCAAAACAATTGTCTGAAAAAACCTCGCTTGCTACAGGTAATCCAGTACCAGATGCTCCGGTTGCTACTTGCATACCATCATAACAACCTATTAATGCTGTAAGCGCATCATCTGGACTTGAATAAAAATTGGTATCTGTTAATTGTGTATACGGTTGTGTATCTAAACTACATGAGCTTAACGATAACACCCCTAACAATATGATATATATATATGTATTTTTCATTTTAATTTTTTTTAAAGTTTAACGTTTAATCCCATCATGAACGTTCTAGGTCTTGGGTAATAACCAATATCTACTCCAGATGAAGTTCCTCCCGTACCAAACCCAACTTCTGGATCCATACCATCGTATTTCGTAAACGTGTGTAAGTTTAAAATTGAAAAATAAACTCTAAATTCTTTTGCGAAGAATTTTTCACTAGTATTTAGTTTTGCTAAATCCATACCTAAAGTAACAGTATTTATTCTTAAAAAATCACCATCTTGAACATATAAGTCTGAAAATTGTGAAAAATTACTACCGTTTTCAGTAACTCTTGGTATTGTGTTAGAAGAACCCTCACCTGTCCAACGATCTAAGATAGCAGACGTATAATTACCAAAGCCACCAGGATTTCTATAAGACTGCACTAATTGATTTCCTGCAACACCATTTGCTGAAACAGAAAAATCGAATGCTTTATAGTTTGCTGAGAAAGAAAAGCCATAAGTTAAATCTGGATTTGGATCTCCAATCATTTTTTTATCAGCATCACCTATTACACCATCTCCATTTATATCTTTATAAATTATATCTCCTGGAGCAGCATCTGGTTGTGCACCATAATCATCAATTTGTTGCTGATTTTGGAATACACCATTTGTTTCATAACCCCAAAAATACCAAAGAGGAAAACCATCTTCTGCTCTATAGAATTCTGGAGCATTATCATATAATTGGTTAGTAGCTCCATGAATAATTCCATCTGATGTCGGTATTTCTCCTACCTTATTATCATTGTAAGCGCCATTTACAGCAATGTTATAACTAAAATCCTCATTACTATAATTATAATTTAATGCTAATTCAACACCTTGGTTTATTACATTACCTCCATTTATATAAGGTGCATCTGCTCCTGCAGTTGCTAAAATTGGTGCTAAAATTATCCAATCCTTATTGGTTTTTCTATACCAATCAAAATTTACATTTAATGAATTATTTAATAATCTTGCATCAAAACCAACATTTACTTGTTCTGATGTTTCCCATTTTAAATCTTTATTTGGCAATCTATTTGGGTAAGCTCCTGGTGTTAAAACACCTTCCTCATTTCCAAAAGTGTAATTAGTTGTTGAGGTTTGAATAGGTGCTAAAAATTGAAAAGCGCCAACGTTTTGGTTTCCTACTTGTCCCCAACTTGCTCTAAACTTTAAAAAATTAATTGTATTAGAATCAATTAAAAAATCTTCTTTAGAAGCTACCCAACCAGCAGATACAGAGGGAAAGTAACCCCATTGATTATCTGGATGGAAGTTTGAAGAACCATCGGCTCTAAATGTCGTGTTAATTAAATATTTCTCTTTAAAGTTATAGTTAAGTCTTCCAAAATAAGACATTCTCTTATTTTCAGACTTTCCTCCACCTATATTCATTAATGGAGCACCTTCGCTATTGGTTGTATTATCTAACCAAGCATAATCTAAACCTCCTAAAACATTGTCAACATTAGAACCATTTATATAAGTCCCATCAAAATTTATAGAAGATGAACCAACCATAGTTTCAAAATGATGATTTTCTGATACATCAAATTTATAGGTAAGCAAATTATCCCATGTTAAAGATTTACCTTTATTCATACTTTGGTTGGTGTTGTCTTGTATTCTATTTGAATAGATAGACAATTCGTAAACAGGACTATATGAGTGACCTTCACCAGCATAATAGTCTAAACCTAATGTGGTTTTAAAAGTAAGATTCTTAATAGGCTCTATTTGTAAATAGATATTCCCTAAAAGCTTTTGATTGTTGTTCTCGTTTTGGTTGTTATAAAACATTTCTGCATAAGGATTTGCAGAACCAGCTAACCATGGAGCACTATCCCCTGTGGTGTTATAAAAGTTACCTTCACTATCATACATTGGTAATAACGGGCTAACTCTAAAAGCACTTCTTAAAGAGTTGTTGTATTGATTACCAACACCAATACCGTTATTATTTATATAAGCAAAACTTAAATTTTCACCAAAAGTTACAATGTCTTTATATAATTTGTGTTCTGAATTGAATCTAAAATTATATCGCTCGTAGCTTGATAAATCTTTACCACCTACAACACCTTCTTGTCCGAAATAAGATAGTGAAGATGAGTAAACCGAAGTTTCTGAACTTCCTGTTATACCAACAGAGTAATTTTTTGTTGCCGCATTATCAACAAACATTTCGTCCATCCAAGTTGTACCTGCACCTAATGCAGCTATTTCAGCATTAGTAAAATATGGATTTTTACCAGAGTTAACTGCTGCTTCGTTTATAATTGTAGCATACTCTTTAGTATTTAACAAATCTATTTTTCTTGCTACAGACTGAAGACCGTAAAACTGATCGAAAGTGATTTGTGCTGCTTGTCCCTTTTTACCTTTTTTAGTAGTTACCAATACTACACCATTTGATGCCTGAGAACCATAAATTGCAGCAGATGCAGCATCTTTTAAAACAGATATAGACTCAATGTCTGAATTGTTTAAATAAGAAATATCTCCGGTTAAAATACCATCTACAACGTATAAAGGTGTACTTCCTGCAGTAGAACCCAAACCTCTTATTACTACATTTAAACTTTCTCCTGGTTGACCAGATGTTGATGTTATTTGTACACCAGGCGACTGCCCTTGCAAAGCTTGAATAGCATTAGAAGTATTCATTTTTGCTAAATCTTCACCTTTTACTTGCACACTAGCACCAGTTACTAAGGCTCGTTTTTGTGTGCCATAACCAACAACCACAACTTCTTCTAAACTATTTAAATCTTCTGTTAGTGCAACATCTATTTGTGTTCTTCCATCAACACTTATAGTTTTTGTTACAAAACCTAGATAGCTAAATTGTAATTGTGTGTCGGCAGGGACAGATATTTCATAATTTCCATCAAAATCTGTAGATACCCCTTTACTTGAATTCAGGTCAACTATGTTTACACCTGGAAGTGGCAAATTATCTACTGTTGATGTTACAACTCCTTTTACAGTTATTGTTTGAGAATAACCAAAAGACATTAATAACATAAACAATAGAGATAGGTAATTCTTTTTAAAGAAAATACCTTCTTTAAAGTCAATTTTATTCATACTCAAATTAGTTTAGTTTAGTTAGTTTTTAATTAAAAATTTATTGTGAGCTAATTATGATATAAATTTACCTTAATAACATAATCCCAACTAAACAATATTTTGCGAGTTATGATACTTTTTTTGCCTTAAATTTAAAAATCAGGGAAAACATGAATTTTTATTATTGAATTTAGCGGTATTTAGGGTTAAAAATCCAATTTTCTAAAAAAAATATTTTTACATTCGTTAACTAAAATAGATTCAAATTCTCTTTTTAAAAATATAATTTCTTCTGAAAAATTATAATAACAAGAAAATGAATTTTACCAACTTATAGCTATTACAATTAATCTAACTGGTCAAACTATGAAAAAATATCTTTTTTTAATTTCAATAATATTTATAGTTAATAATCTATCTGCTCAATTAAAAACCTCAAAACTTTTTTCTAATAATATGGTCATTCAACAAAACCATAATATTAATGTTTGGGGTACATATACTTCAGGTAAAAAAATTAAAATAAAGTTTAATAAAAAAACACTAAAAACTAAAGCAGATAAAAATGGGGATTGGAAAGTAACATTTCCTGCTATAAAAGGTAGTTACAACTCTTATACTTTAACAATAAGTTCTGGTAAAGAAACCATAACTTATAATAACATTTTAGTTGGAGATGTATGGATTTGTTCTGGACAATCTAATATGGAATGGCCTTTAATAAAAACCGATAATGCTCAAGAAGAAATTGCTATTGCTAATGATACTTATATAAGACACTTTAAAGTTCCAACATCATCAGCAGAAAGTCCTGAAAAAACTTTAGCCGGTGGAACTTGGGAAGTAACATCACCAAACACAGTAAGCAATTTTACAGCTGTTGGTTATTATTTTGCAAAAAACATTAGAAAACACCATAACGTTCCTATTGGTTTATTAAACTCTACTTGGGGTGGCAGCAGAATTGAACCTTGGATGAATGCCAAAACACTTAATATAGAAAACCCTAAAGCTTTTCTTGAAGAAGTACAAAAAGAACAAAACGAAGCGTTTCTTAAAATGGCTTCAGAGTTAAAAACCAAATTCCCATATCTTACAGAAGAAGACGCAGGCACTGTTAATGGAGAAGCCATTTGGGTAAAACCTAATTTAAATGAAAGCGATTGGGTTAGCATAAATGTTCCTCAACTATGGGAAAGTCAAGGCTATAATGGTTTTGATGGCATTGCTTGGTATAGAACTACTTTAAATCTTACCAAAGAACAAGCAAACAATAGCGCTACGCTAAGCTTAGGTATGGTTGATGATTCTGATTATGTTTGGATAAACGGACAAAAAATTGGTGAAACTGTTGAGCAATACGACACAAAACGTATATACACTATAGACTCTAAATATTTAACTGCAGGTGATAATGTTATAACCGTAAAAGTACATGATACTGGCGGCGGTGGTGGTATTTATGGAAATCCTGAAGACCTGTTTTTTCAAACTTCAGACAAAAAAATATCGCTTGCCAAAACATGGAAGTTTAAAATTGGCTCCTATAGCAAGCCTTTTACTGGTGTTAACCAAGTACCAACACTTTTGTATAATAAAATGATTTATCCGCTATTAAATTTCCCAATAAAAGGGGCTATTTGGTATCAAGGAGAATCTAATGCAAATAACGAAACTGAGTCCAAAGAATACGCTACACTTTTCCCTAAAATGATAAAACAATGGCGTAACGACTGGAATTTAGGCGATTTTCCTTTTTTATGGGTTCAATTAGCCAATTTTATGCAAGCTCAAGAACCTAATACTCCAAGTAATTGGGCTTTGTTAAGAGCTTCGCAGTCAAGTACTCTTAAACTTCCAAATACAGCAGAAGCAGTAATTATTGATATAGGTGATGCCGATGACATACATCCTAGAAATAAAAAAGACGTTGGTTATAGGCTATCGTTAGGAGCTAGAAAATTAGCATACAATGAAAATATTCTTTACTCTGGACCAACATACAAAAGCTCAGAAATTAATGGAAACAAAATTGAAATTACTTTTAATTATACAGAAAGCGGACTTAATAACACAGATAAATATGGTTATGTAAAAGGCTTTACCATTGCCGGAGCCGATAAAAATTTTGTTTGGGCAAAAGCAGAAATAAAAGATAATAAGGTTATTGTTTGGAGTGATGCTATCAAAGAACCTAAATATGTTCGTTATGCATGGGCAGATAACCCAGACGATGCCAATTTATATAATAATGAAGGGTTACCAGCAACTCCATTTAAAACAGATGAATAATTAAAGTTTTGGTTATGAAAATTGAATATAATTCTAAATACCCTTCTATTGAAGATTTAAGAGCTAAAGCCAAAAAGAAAATACCAAAGTTTGCTTTTGAATATTTAGATGGCGGTTGTAACGAAGATGTCAATCTAGATAAAAACACCTCCGAAATAAGAGAAGTTGAAATAAAACCATACTATCTTAACAACCACATAAAGTCCGAAATGAAGACTAATTTATTCGGACATGAATATGATGCTCCTTTTGGTATTGCTCCTGTTGGTTTACAAGGATTAATGTGGCCTAATTCTCCAGAAATATTAGCAAAAGCAGCTTTTGATCATAATATTCCTTTTGTTTTAAGTACTGTAACAACAAGCAGTATTGAAAAAATTGCCGAAATTACTGAAGGGAAAGCTTGGTTTCAATTATATCATCCCGCCGAAAATAGTTTAAGAGACAATATTATTAAGAGAGCTTCAGAAACTGAATATCCTGTGTTAGTTTTACTTTGCGATGTACCAACCTTTGGTTATCGTCCTAGAGATATTAGAAACGGTTTAGCAATGCCTCCTAAAATGTCTCTGAATAATATTTTACAAGTTCTTAAAAGACCTGAATGGGCACTTAAAACACTAAAACATGGACAACCAAATTTTGAAACTTTAAAACCATATATGCCTAAAGGTTTAGATTTAAAACAATTAGGAAAATTTATGGACGAAACATTCTCAGGAAGGTTAAATGAAGAAAAAATTAAGCCAATTAGAGATATGTGGAAAGGTAAATTAGTCCTAAAAGGCGTTGCCACAGAAGAAGATGCACAAACTGCTATAAGATTAGGATTTGATGGCATTATTGTATCCAATCATGGCGGTAGACAATTAGATGCTGGTCAATCAACTATTAAACCATTAGTACCAATAGCTAATACGTATGGAGATAAAATTAAAGTAATGATGGATAGCGGTTTACGTTCTGGACCAGATATAGCCAGAGCCTTAGCAAGTGGTGCAGAATTTACTTTTTTAGGTAGAAGTTTTATGTATGGGGTTTCTGCTTTGGGTAATCAAGGGGGAAATCACACTATTTCAATTTTAAAAACACAATTACAACAAGTTATGGAACAAATTTGTTGCAAAAAAGTTGAAGACTTCCCTAATCACCTCATTAAAATGAAATAAAAAGGTAGTTTCTTTCTAACAATAATAGCTTTCTTATTAATTAACTCTATTACTTATAGAATAAATGAAATATTTGTTTATTTTTATAAGTGTATAAAAAACACTTATTATGAAAACCTATACGCTTCTATTACTTTTAATAATTACTATGTCTTGTAGTAAAAAACAAGATGATACTTTTTTTGAAAATTCAGATAAAACAATAAAAGTTAATTTTGAGCTCAACTCAAATAATTCTCCAACTTACAAAGTATTTTATAAAAATAAAACTATAATAGATTCATCACTTTTAGGAATTATTAGAGAAGACTCAAATTTTTATAGCAATCTAGAAATTATAGAAATAACAGGTCCAAACCCAATAAAAGATGATTACACATTGTTTCATGGAAAAAGAAAGAATAATTCATATCGAGCCAATCAATATGTTGTTCATATGCAAAATGAAACAGGAATATTAATGGATATTATTTTCAATTTATCGCATGATGGGTTTGCTTTTAAATATTATTTTCCAGAAACTAGTTCAGACATAAAAAAAATTATTGAAGAAAAAACAACCTACAATTTCACATCTAATACCAAAGCTTGGTTACAACCCATGGCAAAAGCCAAAACAGGTTGGAGTAATACCAATCCTTCTTATGAAGAAAATTATTTAATGGATATAAATTTAGATACAAAATCTCCAATTGGTGAAGGTTGGGTATACCCTGCTCTTTTTAAGAATGATAGTGTTTGGGCTCTTGTTTCAGAAACTGGATTAAAAGAAAACTATTGTGGTACTAGGCTTAAATACAATAACACTGAACAAGCATTACAAGTTACATTCCCTCAACCAGAAGAGGTTTTTCCCAACGGAGCTTTAAACCCTGAATCACAAACACCATGGGAAACACCTTGGCGTATTATTGCTTTAGGAGATTTACCAACGGTTACAGAAAGTACTTTGGGTACTGATTTAGCTGATCCTGCTATTGATATGGACACCAATTTTGTAAAAGGTGGTCTATCCTCATGGAGCTGGGTTTTATTAAAAGACGATTTTACCAATTTTGAAACCTCTAAAAAATTTATTGATTACGCTAATAATATGAATTGGCCTTACTGTTTGATTGATGCAGACTGGGATCGTAAAATAGGGTATGAAAAGATGCATGAATTAACTAAATATGCCAAAACTAAAAATGTAAAAGTTCTAGTTTGGTATAACTCTGCAGGAAGCTGGAATACTACACCATATACTCCCAAAAGCAAATTAATAACAAAAGATAATCGTAATACTGAATTTAAAAAGCTAAATGATATTGGTGTCTCTGGTGTAAAGATTGATTTTTTTGGTGGTGATGGACAATCTATGATTAAATACTACCACGATATTTTAAAAGACGCTGCTGAATATAAATTACTAGTTAATTTTCACGGTACAACGCTTCCTCGTGGTTGGCAACGCACCTATCCTAATTTGATGACTATGGAATCTATAAAAGGTGAAGAGTTTGTAACGTTTGTTCAGGAAAATGCAGATTTACAGCCAAGTCACTGTACAATGCTTCCTTTTACTAGAAATGTTTTCGACCCAATGGATTTTACACCAATGGCTCTAGATACTATTCCAAATATTACGAGAAAAACAACAAAAGCTTTTGAACTTGCTCTACCAGTCTTATTTACTTCAGGTATTCAACATATTGCTGAAATTCCGGAAGGCATGCAAAAACAACCTGATTATATAATTGATTATTTAAAAGACATACCTGTAGATTGGGATGAAAGTAAATTTGTTTCAGGATTTCCTGGTAAAGATGTTGTAATGGCTAGGAGAAAAGGTGATACTTGGTTTGTTGTAGGTATAAATGGAGAGAATGATGAGAAAAATATTGCTTTAGATTTATCTTTCATAAAAAATAAAAATGGTGTTTTAATAACTGATAAAGACGGTAATTTCAATAAAATTGATATTAACAGTAACAATCTTAAAACTATTAAACTACAACCTCATGGAGGGTTTGTAATGACATTTTAGCATATAAAAAAATCGGGATATGATTTCATATCCCGATTTAACAATCAATCATAAATAAACTCAATAAATTTAAGATTTTCCGTTAAAAAATAACATTACTGCTATCACTACCAGTACTACAAGAATAGATATAGTTACATCTACCCAGTTATAACTGCTTTTATTTTTAGATTTTTCTTCTTCAGAAATAGTTACAAACGTTAAGTTTTTTACTTTTTCTTCACTTGGTGCTTGCGTTAACCAACTTACTACAATAATTAATATGATACAGAATAAGAAGAACCAAGACCCAAATGATAAAAAGTTCATATCACCTAAATAATATAAAATACTATCCTGACTAAACGAATCCTTAACAAGCTCTAAAACAATTCTTATAGCTGCTACTACTAAGCCTACAATTAAGGTAACAAATGCACCTGTACCATTAATTCGTTTAGAGAAAATACCTAACAAAAACACCGCAGTAATTGGAGGTGCAATGTACGATTGCACACTTTGCAGATACTCATATAATACACCAGAAATATTTGCCATAACAGGAATCCATAACATTCCTATTACCACAATGACACCTGTCGCTATTTGACCTGTTTTTACTAATTTTTTCTCAGGAGTATTTGGTCTTAATTTTTTATAAATATCAATTGTAAATAATGTAGAACAAGAGTTAAATACCGATGCTAATGAGCTCATTAATGCTGCTAATAAACCTGCTGCAACTAAACCACGTAAACCAGATGGTAATAAATTACTCATTAACACAGGAAAAGCTTGGTCTGGGGAATCCCAGTGTAATTCTCCTCTCATTTTTAATGCTAAAGCAATAATACCAGGTACTAAGAATAAAAATACAGGTAATAACTTTAGAAAAGCTCCAAAAATAGTTCCTCTTCTACCCTCTTTTATGTTTTTAGCAGTTAATACACGTTGTACAATATATTGGTCTGTACACCAATACCAAATACCTGTAATAGTACTCGCTATTAACAATGGTAACCAAGGAAAATCTGGATCGTCCATAGAACGCCACATATTTAAATATTCTGGTGAAACAGTTTGAGTCATGCTCGCCCAACCACCAACTTTATCTAAACCTATAATAGTTAAAGCTGCTGCCCCAATAACTAGCAAAACCGCTTGCAATGTCTCGGTATACACTACTGCACGCATACCTCCTAAAACGGTGTAAATCCCTGTAAGTATTACTGTTGCAAGTGCACCTGTCCAGAAATCAATACCTAATAATGCTGAAACTACAATACCTCCTGCGTAAATAGTAACAGAAATTTTAGTTAACACATAAGCAACTATTGAAAAAACAGAAAGCACCCAACGCGAACGTGCATCAAAACGTTTTTCTAAAAATTCTGGCATAGTAAACACGCCACTTCGTGCATAAAAAGGAAGAAATATCCAACCGAGCATTAATACAACCCAGGCTTGAATTTCGTAAATTAACATTGGTAATTTATCTCCTGCCCCTGCTCCTGCTAGTCCTACAACATGTTCTGAGCCGATATTAGATGCAAAAATGGAAGCGCCCACTACAAACCATCCAACATTTTTTCCTGCAAGGAAATAATCCTCGGTAGTTGTGTTTTTCTTCCTAATGACCCAAACAGCAATCCCTGCTAATACTAAAAAGTAAAAGACAATTGCTATCCAATCATATAAATCTAAAGTTTGCATAATTAGTATAGTTAGTTTATTAATTATTTAGTTGAGAATTTAAATATTGTTTTAGTTGAATAGGTTTCTCCTGGTTTTAAAACCGTTGATGGAAAATCTTTCTGATTGGGAGAATCTGGATAATGTTGCGTTTCTAAACAAAACCCAGTCCTGTGGTCATAATTCCCACCATTTGGCATTGGTAATGTACCATCTAAAAAGTTACCTGTATAAAATTGTATTGCGGGTTCTTCAGATAAAATTTCCATAAAACGACCGCTAGTTTCGTCGTAAGCTGAGGCTACAAAACGCATATTTCCTTTTTCACCATTTAATACCCAGCAATGGTCGTAACCTTGTCCTCGCTTTAACTGCTCGTTATCTACGTTAATTTCTTTTCCAATTTTTTTAGCAGAATTAAAATCAAAAGGTGTTCCTTCTACTTTTCTAATTTCTCCTGTTGGAATCAACGTTGCATCAACTGGTAAATACGCATCAGCATCAATAACCACATCATGATTTAAAATATCTTTTGAAAAATCTCCTGTTAAATTAAAATATGCATGTTGGGTTAAGTTTAGAACTGTAGCTTTATCTGTAGTTGCTTCATAAGTTACTTCAACAGCATTATCTTTAGTTAACTTATAGATAACTGATACATTTAAATTTCCAGGATAACCTTCTTCTCCATCTTTACTCATATAGGTTAATTTTAGAGATGAGTTTTCTTTTCCTTCTATTGGTGTTGCTGTCCAAACTACCCGATCAAACCCATTGACTCCACCATGCAAATGATTAGAACCATCGTTTGTTGCTAAGGTATACTCTACACCTTCAAGAGTGAATTTTCCTTTGGCAATTCGGTTGCCAAAACGACCAATTAATGCACCAAAAAAAGGATTATCTTTTTGGTAATCTTCAATATTATCAAAGCCTAAGACTACATTTTCTAATTTACCTTCTTTGTTTGGTACTTTTAATGATGTAATTCTACCTCCATAAGTAATCACATTCATCTCAACACCATTAGCATTTATTAATGTGTATTGTTCTATTGCAGTGCCATCTTCAGTTTTACCAAATTCAGATTTTTCTATTACCAGTTTATCTTCTACAATATTTTCTGGCATTTCTGATGTTTTATCTTTTTTTGATTCTTTACACTGAATGTTCAAACTTGCAAACAAAGTGAACGCAAGAAAATATAGAACAGGTTTTAAGCTTTTCATGGTTAATTAGTTTATTGGTTGTTGTTATAAGCGATGCTGAAACATATTAAAATAAGCTTCGTTAGCATTCATTGTATTTTTAAAGTTTCTCACCTTAGTATCTTCGTCTATCACTAATAGTTCAATGCCAGTTATGTCTGCAAAATCCTCCATATACTCTGTTGTTATTGCTTGAGAATACACGGTATGATGCGCGCCACCTGCTAAAATCCAAGTGGTTGCTGCGACATCTAAATCTGGTTTTGCATCCCAAAGCACACGTGCAACAGGTAATTTTGGTAAATCTCCCATTGGTTTTACAGCTTCTACCTCGTTTACAATCAACCTGAAACGGTTACCCATATCTACTAAAGAAGCGTTTATTGCAGGTCCTTCTGGTGAATTAAAAACTAAACGCACAGGATCTGCTTTTCCTCCAATACCTAATGGGTGTACTTCACAAGATGGTTTTGCATCTGATATTGTTGGACAAATTTCTAACATATGAGACCCTAGAACATAAGCCTTTTGGGGTGTAAAGTGATATGTATAGTCTTCCATAAACGAAGTCCCTCCTTCTAAACCGTGCGCCATCACCTTCATAACTCTTACCATTGCGGCGGTTTTCCAGTCGCCTTCGCCACCAAATCCGTAACCATCAGCCATTAAACGTTGTACTGCTAAACCTGGTAATTGTTTTAAATCACCCAGATTTTCAAACGTATCTGTGAAGGCTTTAAAACCACCTTCATCTAAAAAAGCACGTAAACCTATTTCTATTTTTGCAGCTTCAACTAGAGAATTTCTCATGTTTCCAGCTGCTTTTAAGTTATCTGACAGATTATATTCTGCTTCGTAAGTTTTAATTAAATCTAATACCTGTTGATCTGTTACCGCATTTATTTTTTCAACAACATCTGAAGAATCATAACCATTTACAGAAAACCCAAAACGAATTTGAGCTTCAACTTTATCACCTTCGGTTACTGCAACTTCTCTCATATTGTCTCCGATACGAGCTACTTTTAAGTTTCTCATTTCGTCCCAACCAAGAGCAACTCTCGACCAAATGCCAATTTTTTTATGCACGCGTTCTTCCTTCCAGTGTCCAACAACAACTTTACGTTTTTTACGCATACGTGACATAATGTATCCAAATTCGCGATCTCCATGAGCAGATTGATTTAGATTCATGAAATCCATATCGATGTCATTCCAAGGAATTTCTGCATTAAACTGTGTATGTAAGTGACATAGAGGTTTATTTAAAATATTTAAACCTGCAATCCACATTTTTGCAGGTGAAAAAGTATGCATCCAAGTGATAATACCAATACATGTTTTTGATGCATTTGCTGCCTCACACAAAGCTGTAATTTCTGCTGGTGTTTTTACGGTTGGCTTAAAAACAACCTTCACAGGAATGTGATTTGAAGCATCAAAACCTTTTGCAATTTCTTGTGAATTTTTTGCAACTTGGTTTAAAGTTTCTTCTCCGTAAAGATGTTGACTACCCGTTACAAACCAAATTTCTTTATTTGAAATATCAATCATTTTCTTACTATTTATTGTCCGTAATATGCATTTTTACCATGCTTACGTTCGTAATGTTTTTTTATTAATGAATCTTTTAATCGTGGCGCATCAGGATTAATTTGTAGTGTTAAATACGCCATTTCCGCAACAACTTCTAAAACCTTACTATTATATACGGCTTTGGCTGCGTTTTTTCCCCAAGTGAAAGGACCATGATTTCCAATTAAAATCATTTCTACTTCTTTGTGTGATAATTTTTTATCCTTAAAGCAATCTAAAATTTGAATTCCTGTGTTATGCTCGTAGTTTCCTTCAATTAAACTATCATTCATAGGTGGTGCACAAGGAATATCTGCTGTTAAATGATCTGCATGTGTTGTTCCAAAAATTGGTATATCTTTTTGTGCTTGTGCCCATGCGCAAGAAAATTTGGCATGTGTATGTGCTACGCCACCTATATCATCCCAATTTTTATATAAATAAGCATGTGTTTTTGTATCTGATGAAGGACGCATTGTACCTTCAATAATAGTATTATCGTAATCTAAAATTACTATGTCTTCTGGTTTTAAAGTCTCGTAAGGCACTCCACTAGGCTTAATAGCAAATACACCATTAGCTCTGTCTACAGCACTTACGTTACCAAAGGTATATACTACAAGATTTAACGCATTAAGCTGCATATTTGCCTCATAGCATTCTTCTTTAAGTGATTTATATTTGGTGCTCATATTCTTTTGATTTTATAGATTCTTCTACAAACTCACCTAACTTTTTATAGTCTTTCATAAAGTTTGCATAAGTTTTTACATAATTAGCTTGTGGAAAATATTCGGCTTCAAAATCGCTACCCATTACTTTGCTAGCCTCAACAACATTATCATAAATTCCGGCTGCTACTGCTGCATAAATAGCTGCACCCAAAGCTGGTGCTTGGTCAGATTCGGCAACCTTAATAGGCATGTTTAATACATTTGCTAAGGTTTGCATAATGAAGGGTGATTTACGTGCTACACCTCCTATACCAATAACAGTGTCAATTTTTACACCTTCGCTTTCAAAACGATCTACAATCATTTTTGAACCAAAACAAATCGCATTTACTAAGGCTTTAAATATATGTGGCGCTTTTGTTCCTAATGATATGCCTGTAAACGCTGCTTTTAATTCTTGATTAGCATCTGGTGTTCTTCTACCATTTACCCAATCTAAAGCAATTGGAACAGCTTCTTCTAACGGAATTTGTTCTGCTTGTTCTGCTAAGGTTCTTATAAAATTAGCTTCAATTTCTTCTTTAAGTTTTTCCTTTTGCTCTTCAGAAAGGATTGAAGATTTCATAACTAAATTATCAATTGGCCAATCTAATACATTTTTAAACCAAGCCAAGACATCACCAAAAGCCGATTGACCTGCTTCTAAACCAATCATTCCCGGAATAACCGAACCATCTACTTGCCCACAAATTCCTTTAACACAATTGCTACCAATAACCTCTTGGTCTGCAACCATAATATCGCAAGTTGAAGTTCCCATAACACGTACTAAGGCATGTCTATTTACTTTAGCCCCAACGGCCCCAGAATGTGCATCAAAAGTACCAACTGCTATTACAGTATTAGTAGTTAAGCCTAATTTATCTGCCCATTTTTGATTTAGATTTCCTGCAACTTCATCTGATGTATATGTTTCATCATAAAGATTATCTCTTAAATCTGCTAAATATGGATCTAATTGACTTAAAAATGCTTTATCTGGCAAACCACCCCAGCTTTCGTGCCACATCGCTTTATGACCAGCAGCACAACGACTTCTTTTAAATGAGGCTAAATCTTGATTATCAACTAACATATAAGTCATATAATCGCAATGTTCCATCCAAGTATATGCTGCTTCTTTTACTGCCTTGTCTTCTCTTGTTACGTGTAAAATTTTTGCCCAAAACCATTCTGAAGAATAAATTCCACCTTCATATTTCGTATAATCCTCTCCTCCCCAACTTCTTGATAGTTCATTAATTTCATTGGCTTCTTTAACAGCTGTATGGTCTTTCCAAAGTATCATTAAAGCATTAGGGTTTTCCTGAAAACTATCAACTAAAGCTAAAGGTGTTCCTTCTTTTGTAACTGGAAGCGGTGACGAGCCCGTTGTATCTATACAAATACTAACTACAGATTCTGGTAAAACATGACTTTGTGAAAGAACAGATTTTATGGTATGTTCTAACCCTTCTATATGATCTAAAGGATGTTGCCTAAATTGATTAATTCCTGCGTTACAATACTTTTGTTCTTTCCATTTTGGATACCAAAAAACCTCTGATGCTAACTCTGCTCCATTTTGTGTATCAATCAATACAGCTCTTACAGAATCTGAACCATAGTCTAATCCTATAACATATGTTTTCATTTATTTATTTATTTATGAATCTAGCCTACATAATAATTTTTCTCCTAATAGAATAATTCATGTAGTTTCATTTTAACATTATTAAACAACAAATATAAATTATAAATTTATATAAGTGTGTTTATAACACTTATATTTTTATTTTAATCACATTCATAGATTGACTCTTTAATTGAATCACTATTTTTTCATCTATTATTTCAAATTCTTCTGATAATAAAGTGATGTTATTAGGTTTTTCAAATGAATTTAAAGCTAATAAATCATCACTTCGTAAAATTGTAATCGTTCCTTTTCCTTTTAATAGCGTACCACTAGTAGAAATAACAATGGTTTGATTCTCTTTACTTGTATTAACAGCTTTTATAATGAGATTATTAGTTTTTACATCTTTTACTGCGGAAGCAAATAATTCATTTTGACCGATTAATGGTTTACCATTTTGAGTAATTTTTAAAAGATCGGTTCCAGGATTGTTTGAAAATAATTTTTGCACATAATAATTTGGTGTTCCATAAGACTCCAAATTATTAAACCAAATAAGATCAGGTGCCCATTGCCATCCTTTTTCGTGAGCCATTAAAGGTGCATAAGCTGTTAAATGAACTACATCGGCATTACGTTCTAAACCAGTCATAAAAGCAGCTTCAGATAATGCGGCATCCCAATTATTCTCTTTTGGCCCGTTGTCAACACCTTTTGGGTGTGCAGCATATTCTCCTGCAAATACTTTAACCCCATCACGATCATAACTATCATAACGATCTGCATTAGCTCTAAACCATTCTGGTGGTCTATAGTAGTGTTCATCAGCTAGAGCAGCATTCAATCTTTTTAATTGTTCCCATCCATAGTCAAACATATCTCCATCTGGAAAAGGACCCGGTGTGGAGACTATAATAATATCAGGATATTTTTCACTAATGGCTTTTACAAAAACTTCATATCGTTCAAAATACTCTGGCCCCCATTGCTCATTTCCAATACCAAGATATTTCATGTTAAAGGGTTCTGGGTGACCCATTTCAGACCTTAGTTTTCCCCATGGAGTTTCAATATCTCCATTAGCAAATTCAACTAAATTTAAAGCTTCCTGTACATAAGGATCTAAATTTTCCAATGGTACCAATTCCCCTGTATTGAATTGACAAGCCATCCCACAACCTAAAATTGGAATAGGTTCTGCACCCAGATCCTCGGATAATTGAAAGTACTCGAAAAACCCTAAACCAAAACTTTGAAAATAATCATGAGCTGGTCTATGATCAAATAAATTGTTCCATCTGTTAATTAAGAGTTCGCGCTCTAAAACAGGACCTACTGTTTTTTGCCATTGATAACGCTGTGCTAGACTACGTCCTTCTACTATACATCCTCCTGGAAAACGAAGAAATCCTGGATTTAAGTCATCTAAAAGTTCTACTAAATCTTTTCTTAAGCCTTTTTTTCTTCCTTTCCAAGTATCTTGTGGAAACAGAGAAATCATATCCAAATCAACACTTCCAGTACCTTCAAATGTGATTTTAAGCATTGCTTTTGCCTCTGTCTTATTAGGCATTAAAACCGCTTCATAAGTTTTCCAATCGTCATTTTTTGGTTTAAAATCCGTCGAAGCAAGAATAATACCAGTACTATCAACTAATGAAAAGTTGATTTTTTCGATTCCTTCATTATGTGCCATCATAACGGAAAGATCATATCGTTTTCCTTGTTTTAACCCAATTCCACGAAAACCTTCATTGATTAATTCATAATTATCATCATTATGAACAACTGTATGGCTATACTTTTTATTTCCTCCTTTTGGAGTAACATAATTGGTGATTTTTGCAAAACCTGAGTTTCCATTTAATGAAGGTCTAGCACTATTTGGTTGTTTCCACCCCATCTTTGCATCTGGGAATTCAAATGAACGATTTTTAATAAGTTCAGCATACAATCCACCGTCAGCACTAAAATTTATATCTTCAAAGAAAATACCATACATCGTTGGTTGAATTTTTATACCTGTATCTTTTAAATCGACAACTAGATTGACAGTTTTATTTGAAGTTGAAGTGGTTTCAGATACATTTTCTTCATCAACCTTATCTTTACAACTAACAAATCCACTGACTATTAAACCTATAAAAAATGTGTGTTTTAGAAATGACTGTTTCATCTTAATAAAATTGAAAGATTGGTTTACCGTTAGCATCAAACTTAACTTCCATCATTCTTGCATGACGGTTTGGATCATATAATGGGTCTGCAATAATCTCTTCTAGGGGTCTTTTATCACTTTTAGGAACAAACTCAGGGTCACCAACTGCATTTTCATAATCTCTGGCGTGATAAATACTTAATGGGTTTCCATTTTCATCTACTGTGAAGCTGTTGTGTCCTGGACCATAAATACTTTTTTCTTCATCGGTTTGCAATACGGGATATCTGGATTTTTTCCAAGAATTCCTATCCAATAAATCTGAATCTTCACCTGCTTCCATCATACCCATACAATAACATGCTCCAGTTGCGCTTGCAGAAAATGTAATGTAAATCTTTCCTTCATTTTTGATAACAGCTGGACCTTCATTCACCCAAAAATCAATTCGTTCCCAATCGTAATCTGGTGTAGTTAGCATGAATTGAACGGTTTTTAATTTAATTGGCGATTCCATTTCGGCTAAATATAAATTAGAAGCAGCAAATTGTCCGCCTGTTTTTTCTGCCCAACAGAAATATCGCTTCCCTTTATTTTCAAAAACAGTCCCATCTAAAGAAAAATCAATAAATGTTTTGTTATCGCCTTCTGCAGGTTGCATTTGCCCAAGCTCAATCCATTCATCTCTTAATGGATCTTGACCTTGACATTCCAAAACATAAGGTCTTAATTTCCAAATATCTTCCTCTTCACTTGCAGCAAAATACACGTACCATTTTCCGTCTAAATAATGAATTTCTGGTGCCCATATATGACGACTCATTGGACCGCTTTTATGCTTATGCCATACATTAAATGTTTTAGCATCTTGTAATTCTGATATCGTTTTAGCTTTTCTTAATTCAATTCTATCATAAGTAGGGACTGAACCTGTAAAATAGTAATAACCATCAGTATGTTTATAGATAAACGGATCAGCACGTTGCTCTACAATTGGTGCATTTTTATCTAAACTATTCATCTTATATATTTAATTTTAGTTTGATTTTCTCATAATAAGTATCTGTGATTTTATATCGAAACATCAACAATCCCATAATCACATGAAAAACACCTGGAATAATAGTAAGCATTAAGGCTAAACCTACTAATGCTGTTTCACTTTGTACAGCATCTGGAATGTAGCCAAAAAAGTCTAGCAAATACCCAACTGTTGCACCAGCTATTCCCATTCCTGCTTTTTGAGCAAATGAAATACCTCCAAAAGACAAACCTGAAACACGTTTTCCAGATTCTGCGTGTCCGTAATCAACAGCTTCTGCAATTGCTGACCAAAAAACTGGTGCATGTAAATCGACCACAAAAGATAAGATAAAATACAATATGTAAGCTAAAACCATATCACCTGGTTTAATAACAAAGAACATAACTAAACTAATTATACCAACAGCTAGCTGCGTGTATTTGAACATTTTTACCTTGCAGTATACTTTGGTAATAAATGTTGATGCTGGCATTGCTAAAATTGCTGCTACTACTCCAGTAGCCATAAAAGTAGACTGTACGCTTGCATCTCCTCCAAGGAAATATTTGGCATAGAAAATTGCTACTGAACCTCGAATAACATAACCAACAGTTCCTGTAAAACAAACACCAAATAAGAGGGTCCATTGTCCGTTTTTAATCAACAACTTGAATTGCTCAAACAAAGGTGTTTTATCTACAACATGTTCTACACGTTCTTTAGTAGTAAAGAAACTAAATAAGAAAAGAAGTGTACCCATAAGTGCCATTAAACCCATAGCTAATTGATATCCTCTTGCTATATCATTTTTACCTAGTTTTTCTGCTAAAATTGGCACAACTATAGAAACTAAAAAAGCAGCTATTTTTGCAAAGAATAAACGATAACCATTGGCAGATAACTTTTCTTTTGGATCGCTAGTTAACACACTTATTAATGAAATATAAGGTATTGTAACTGATGTAAACATGATAGTTACAAAAATATATGTGATGTAAGCATATATTAATTTACCTGTATAATCAAAACCTGGTGTTGTGAATGTTAAAAAAACAGATAAACCAAAAGGCACAGATAAATACAGAAAATAATGTCTGTATCGACCCCATTTTGTTGTGAATTTATCGGTTATTAATCCCATAAGAGGATCGGTTATTGCATCAATAAACCTTACTAAAAGAAACATTAATGCCATATCTGTTGCTTTTAGACCATATACATCTGTGTAAAAAAATGTAATAATAAGAAACATAGAAGAGATTACAACGTTTACTGCTGCATCACCAGAACCATATCCTATTTTTTCTAAAATGCTTAATTTTTGATTATCTGATTTCATTTCTTTTTAGTGATTTAATTTTAAATCGTTAATTAAAACAATCAATTCTGTTATTTTAGTTGATTTTATTAAAAGGTTAATCTTATTAATGAAATTGCTTGTCTTGGCATGTTTAATTCAATACTTACTTTTCCTTCATCAATACTTTTCCATTCAGGTGAAGAATAAATTTGTAACTGGCCTGCTTTTTCAAGGCTTTCTATTTGACTTTTTGTTGGGTTTTGAGGTGAGCCCATTTTTTTCCAGAGTGTGTATGAATTACTTAACTCTTGATCTACCCTGTAATGATTTATCAAAACTTTTTTTGATGGAACATTATCAATGGTTAAATTCACTAAAGAAGAAGGTACATCCAAATCATTATTATCATGATAATTCCAAACCATGACAGTTATAGAATTTTCACTTTTTGAGGCAATAGCATTAATATCTGGGTTTTCTCCTCTTACACTTTCGTCTCTAACTTTTAAAAAATCATAAGATAAGTTTTCCTGATTTACTTTTATTCTCTGCCCTTCCATCATACCAAACATCCTGAAAACATTTAACACTGGTTTATCTACACCATTAGTAGCCATGTCTCTAAAACCAGCATACCAAGGTTGGTTTTCAAACTCAAAACCCCAAGTTACAGCCCCTAAAAGATTTACACCAAAATGATCAGCCAATTCGTATTTTCTTGAAAATGATGCAGCAGTATAACTGGCATACATAGTTCCATTTCTATAAGCATTATGTGGATAATCGGCTTCTGAACATGCGGCACAACCTTCAGGATCAGATTCACCAATAATAATAGGTAAGTCTTTAAATTCTGGATATGAAGCTACAATTTCAAAGCCTTTACTAATATCACTCAACTGTGCACCCATATTCATTTGAACCATCCCATCAACCACTTTAGGGCTTCCTTTAGCATGAAACGTTATAAAATCAAGTGGAGACCCAATTTCTCCAGTTACATAGTTTTTCCCACTTTTAACATGATCTAAAAAAGTGCGCAAAAATTCTTCTGCAACGTCCCATCTAGGGCCTGTAGTTTCTGGTCCTCCCATTTTTGCTGTTGGCAATGCTCTTTTTACCGCATCGGCGCTGTAGTCATAAAGTTTAATGTATTCTTCGGTTGTACCTTGCCAATAGCCAATATTCGGCTCGTTCCAAAGTTCCCAGTACCAACTCTCTACTTCTTCCTTACCATATCGCTCCACACAATGTGAAACCCATTGATAAACCAATTCTGCCCATTTTTCATAATCTTTTGGTGGGTATGCCCATCCGGTATAAATATCTTCATATTTCGCACCAGGTTTCCAATAATGACGATATGGTTCAGGTTTTGCTGATAATGCTTCTGGCATAAAACCTATTTGGGCAAAAGGTTTCATACCTCTTTCAATGTAAGTATCAAATATTCTATCGACAATAGTCCAATCATAAATTGGGTTTCCGTTTTCATCTTCGGTATAAGCATTAGTTGAACCCCATTTAAGTGCATGAGTACCTTCACCTGTTACCAACAAACTGTGGGTGCGAATAAAAACAGGAACCGGACTAAATGAAGCAATCTCAGAAAGCAGTTTTTTTCCGTCTTTCATGTAAGTATAGTTAGGTTCGTCATAACCCCACCAAGACCAGATAGGTTTCATTGTCCCTATTTCTTCATTTGCGTCAATTTTTATTTCTAATGGTTTTTCCTGACCATTTCCTGAAAATTGAAATAGGCAAACCCCAATAAAAAATAAAATTTTAAAAATGTACTTGGTTTTTATCACACTAACTAAATTATTTAAAAATTACTCTTTGATTGGCAACCATACCTTCATCTTATTTACTCCTCTGTTAGACCAAGCATAGTAAGGAATGGCTTTTAAATTTTCATTCGAAATAGTATTAACACCCTCTAAAATATTTTGCTTTTGAACAGTAAATTTGTCGTTAGGTGACACCGTAATTTTATCGAATTTTGTATTATCAACCTCTTCTACTGCATATACTAATGGTCCATACTCTAAGGATAGTTTACCTCTATCTTCTACAACTTTATCGTTAGCTTTAACGGTTCTAACTTCCATTGGGAAAATTATTTCAATGTTGTCATCTGCTTTCCAATTTCTAGTTACTTCAAAATAGCCACCTCTTATTGAAGTTTCTACTTTTTTTCCATTAATACTAAGTGTTGGTTTTGCGTTAGAAATATTTGAATACGTGTATAAATCACTAGGTAACACTTCGTTTCTACTCCAACCTGGAACTCTAAATTTAACTGTAACTTCAGAATTTGCATCAACAGTGATGTTTACTGTTCCGTTCCAAGGGTAAGATGTTTGTTGGGTTACTTTAACTGTTTTCCCATCTAAATTGATGGTTGCATTGTTGGTTGCATATAAGTTAACGTAAACTGTGTTTTTACTTTTTGAATAAATCAAACCTGGAATTGATGGCACAAAACGAATAACATTGGTTGGACAGCATGAACAATCAAACCAAGATTGACGTGTACATGAGCCACGATTGGATTTATAAACACCATCAGATTCTAAAGCATTAGGATAGAAAAAGTTAGTTCCATCTAGCGATAATCCTGAAATTAAGCCATTATAAAGGGTACGTTCTAATACATCAAGATATTTAACATCACCCGTTAACTGATGTAGTTTGTGGTTCCAATACACACTCCCAATAGCTGCACAGGTTTCGCTATATGCAGTAAGGTTTGGCAACTCATAATTATCTCCAAACTGTTCTCCATCATGTTTAGCACCAATACCTCCAGTGATATACATTTTTTTACCAACCATATTTTCCCAAAGATTGTACGATGCTTTTTCGTATAGCGAATCTTTTTTTATAGCCGCAATATCTGTCATGGCTGCATACATATAAACCGCTCTCACAGAATGACCTGTTACTTCTGTTTGCTGAACCACTGGAATATGATCTTGCGAATATGGACCAAATAACTCATGGTTTTCAGGATTTCCACGATTATCCAAAAAGTACTTTGCAAGATTTAAATAATCCTCTTTACCCGTGATTTGATACAATTTAATTAATCCCGTTTCTATAATTTGATGTCCAGGAACTGCTTGAATTTTTTGCTCGCCTTCACCAAAAGTTTTCACCATTAAATCAGCATTTTTTAAAGCTATATCTAAAAAATTACGTTTACCTGTGGCTTTGTAATGTACTGCAGCTGCTTCGTATAAATGACCTGCGTTATACAACTCATGACTCATAAATAAACCATCCCATCGTACGCCTTTTTCAGTTTTAACCCAATGTGCTGGTGGTTTTGCAGGATTTATTGTGCGCCAAGTGGTTAAGTACCCATCTGCTTCTTGACCAACTTTTATGATGCTTACCAAAGAATCTAAAACGGTTTCCAACTCTTTATTTGGAGCACTAATCAATGAATTTGAAGCTCCTTCTATAATCTTATAAACATCGGTATCATCAAAAGGCATCGCTCCTTTTACTTCGCCTTCCATTTGTCCGCCAGCAATCAAAAAATTATCTAAACGACCTTCTTCTTCGCATTTAGTTATGGCATATTCTATAGTCTTCTCTTGAACACGTTTTATAATAGGCAACCAAAACTCATCTGTTACTTTTACATGTTGAATATCTACTGGTTCAATTTGATAGCCAGTTTTTGTTTCATCTGCTTTAGCAACGTCATTTTTATCTGACTTACAGTTGAGTAAAACAAGTGCGATTGATAAAATAAATATGTATTTTGATAGCTTCATAATTAATCCATTGGCTTTACTGTTGGCCAACCATCAACCCAAGTAATTTCTTTGACAATTAATTTTGGCTTACCATTATCACTGGCATCATAACCATGCATAAAGGTGTAATCTTTACCATTAAAAGTAAATACACTATTATGCCCTACACCATACCAGTTTTTGTTTCCTTCAATTACTAAAGAGCCTCCACCTGCTATGAGTTTTTTTCCATCTTTATCAACATAAGGTCCTGTAACTGTTTTTGAACGTCCAACCACCAATTTATAGGTACTATTTTCACCACGACAGCAAAAATCCCAAGACAAAAATTGATAGTAGTATTCACCTTTTTTAAAAATAAAAGGCCCTTCTAAAGCTGCATTTCCTGGATCGTCATCATCTAAACCTTTATCTCTATCTCGTCTTGCAATGGTGTGCCATTCTTCAGGTTGAGCAACTGATTTCAAATCAGGATTCATCTTTACCATTTTTAATCCGCTCCAAAATGAACCGAAAGACATCCAAGGTGTACCGTTTTCATCAAATATTAAATTTGGATCAATTGCATTCCATAAATCTCTGTTTGGTACAGATTGAATAACAATACCTTGATCTTCCCATTTGTAATTTTTGTCTTCTGGATTCAATGTAGAATTGGTTACTAACCCAATTGCAGAGGTGTTTTTTCCGAAAGCTGAAATTGAATAATATAAATAATACATTCCGTTATGAAGTGTAATATCTGGTGCCCAGATATGACCATTAAAACCAGGTGCTACATCTTTTGCCCATGTTGGACTTTCCGCAAATACACGATCTGCTTTTGTCCAAGTTTTTAAATCTTTTGAAGTGAAACTTGTAATTCCTGGTCCAGTACAAAACAAATAATAAGTATCGCCTTGTTTTGCCACAACAGGATCATGAGTTATTGGTTTATCGGTTTGTGCACAAGAAATAATGGATATAAAAAAAACAATTAGTGCTGCGTAATGGTTTATTAGTTTCATAATTTTTATTTTTGAATGCCTTCTGAAGTCATAATAACACGTTGAAGTGTTCCGTCTTCATTGTAATTTAATTTGTCAATACATACTGAACGTCTAAAACTTCCACCATTTGGTTGAATACCGCCAGTATGATAGATAAAATAATCTTCACCTTTATATTCAATAATCGCCTGATGGTTAGTGTTTGTATTACCAGCTAATTCGTTAAGAATACCCTTATATTCCCAAGGACCTTCAATAGATTTACTCATTGCATAAGCAGTTTTCTCTGGAAATTGATATGCATATGATAAATAGTACCAATCTCCTTTTTTATGAATCCAAGGTGCTTCTGTAAAGTTTGGTAAGTCTATGGTTTTAATGTCACCATCTAACTCAATCATATTGTCTTTAAGTTTTGCATAATAGCAGGCTGTGTTTCCCCAGAAAAGATATGCTTGACCATCATCATCAATAATTACTGATGGATCTATATCGTCCCAACGAATATCTGTTGCTTTGGTCATATCATTAGTAATTAAAGCTTTACCCAAAGCGTCTTTAAAAGGCCCTGTAGGACTGTCTGAAACCGCAACACCTATTGCTTTTCCGTAATTAGATTCATTATGTTCTACGGTTACATACCAAAAGAATTTTCCGTTACGTTCTATCACTTGTGCTGCCCAAGCATCTGCAATTGCCCATTTAAAATCGGACACTTTAAGAGGAACAGGATGCGACTCCCAATCGACCATATTTGTAGATGAAAACACGAGCCATTCATTCATTTTATAAAAGTTGAAATCGTTTGGAGCTTCATCATGTCCTGCATATAGATATACTGTATCATTATGTACGATAGCTGCAGGATCTGCAGTAAACACATCAGTAATTATTGGATTGTTAATTGCTTTTTCTTTAGTATTAGTTTCGACTTTTGTTAAAATAGACTCTTCTTGCTTAACTTCATTTTTACATGAAAAAAAAGAAAGGCTTATTATTACTGTTGAGTAAAAGCTTAATATTATATTTCTGCTATTCAATTTATATATTATTTAATTTATTTTTTTACCCCAAACAGCGGTACCTTCATTATTTAAACCAGATAATAAAATTGTTGAAGCTATCTTATTTTCCCAATCTCTACCTTTTTCTACATATAACTTATCTGTAAAACCGCTAGACCAATTTAGTGTTAACCAAGGCGCAGTATATGTCCATGAATTATTGGTGTCTCCATTTATTGAACCATCAGCATTTATTTCTAAATTTATGGAATACTGAAAATCTGCACTAAGTTGTTCATCTGCATATCCAGGTGTAACAGAATACCCTAATATAATTTCCTCGTAATTTCCAATGAGATCTGACTCTGAAATTGTTTCTTGTTCCACTGCTGCATATCTTTCAGGTGATACAATTGGCCAACCATCTTCGGTCCAATGAATTTTTCTAACATGTAAAACCATAAAAAAACTATTTTCACCCGGTCTTCCTTGGTGCGCCATGTAATACTGTCCATTACCATCATTAAAAACACCAGGATGAGAAACACCTTGCCAACCTGAATGATCATTAAATCTATATGGCGCTAAAATCATTGGAGTATTATCTACCTCAGTATTTATATCTAATCCATTATAGTCATAAAATGGTCCATCAGGATTATCACTTCTACCAACTCTTACATTGTATTTAGTTTGTAACCAATCATAGGCTATAAACATGTAATATTTTTGTTGTTGCTCATTGTATATAACCTCAGGTCCTTCAATATTTCCATTAACCGTTCCTCCTGTAAAACCACGTTGTGCAATTCGAGTTCCTTTATCTCCATTTACGGCATTAAGACCTGTTGTTGGATCTAATTTTAATTTATAAATACCATCCCATGCTGAACCATAATAAAACCAATGTTCTCCAGCAGGTGTTACAACTACAGCAGGATCTATAGCATTTGTTTGAATAGATCCATCTGCTTCAGAAGTTACTACCAAATCTTTTTCTAACCATGGTCCTTCGGGACTATCAGATGTTGCTAAACCGATAACGCTCAGCCTACCTACTTCTGAGGATAATGAATAATATAATCGAAATTCACTTCCTACTTTCATAACATATGGTGCCCATAACGAGTTAAACGGTTGAGTACCTTTACTCTGAATAAAAGCACTTCCCTTTGAAGGTAAAGCATTAAAAACCCAACCTACCCACTCCCAGTTGATTAAATCTGTGGATTTACGGATTTGAATACCAGGTCTAACATCAGAACCAAATGATACATCTGTATTATAACAATAATATGTGCCTCCCTCTTTAATTATCGAAGGATCGTGAACATTATATGGTCCCCAATTAGCTATATTCTCGACACCTGCAACATCGTAATAAGTGTCTGATATGTTATCTACTGTGTAAACTGTTGTAGTAGGTTCAGGATCGGGATCGGGGGTTGGAGTTGGGTTTGGTGTACCTTGCCCTCCAACTGGATCATCTTTAGAACAACTTACCAAAAGTGTTATTAAAAACAACCCCAGTATTACTATAAATTTAAAATTAAATTTTCTTTTATTCATAACAAAATATATTACTTGCTTTCTAAAATCACTACTGAAAATGGTGGTAATATTATCTTTAACTTTCCTTTTTTGAACTTAAAATCTTTAAATGTTGTGGTTTGAATTTTTGTAGGGTTATCAAAAGTATTATGATCTTGAAGATTTTTTGATGTTAAAATACTGCCTGTAAAATCTTTTATGTCAAGGTTTGAGCAATCTATTTCTAATGTGTTTTCCTTACTAGAATCGATATTAACTAAAGATATGTGTACAACTCCATCTTTATCTTTTGAGGCAGAAGCAGAAATCGCTGGAAGTGATTCATTATTAAATTCATATGATGGTGAAGTAAAAGATAATGGTAAAAGTTTTGCATCATGGTGAACAGTATACATTTTCATTACATGATAAGTTGGTGTTAACAACATTTTTTCACCTTCGGTTAATATTACCGCTTGTAAAACATTAACTGTTTGAGCTAAATTTGCCATTTTAACTCTATCGCTATGGTTATTAAAGATATTAAGGGTAGTACCTGCAATCATAGCATCTCGTATAGTATTTTGTTGGTATAAAAAACCAGGATTAGTTCCTTCTTCAACTTCATACCAACCACCCCATTCATCAACTATTAAAGCAATTTCATTTTTAGGATCGTATTTATCCATAATTGCCGTATGCTTGATTATTAACTCTTCCATTTTAAGAGCAGTTTGCATAGTTGAAAAATATTGAGCTTCGTTAAATTTTGTAGATGACCCTTTTTTATTCCATTCCACAAAAGAGTAAGAATGTAAAGCAACACCTTCAATTAAAAATTTTGGTATGTCTCTCATTAACACTTCTGTCCAGTGGTAATCTGCTACATTAGCTCCTGATGCAATTCTAAAAAGTCCATCGCTATTAGTCCAATCTGTCATAAAAGTAGCATATTGCCTATAAATATTAGCATAATGCTCTGGTGTCATGTTACCTCCACAGCCCCACATTTCGTTACCAACTCCCCAATATTTAACTTTCCAAGGTTCTTTTCTTCCGTTTTCAATTCTGTAGTCAGACATTGGACTTCCTTCCTTATGCCCTACGTACTGTATATATTCGGTAAAATCTTTTACTGTACTACTCCCCACATTAGCTGCTAAATATGGTTCTGTTCCTAATACCTCACATAGATTTAAAAAATCATGGGTTCCAAAGCTATTATCTTCAACAACGCCTCCCCACCATCTATTAACCATTGATGGTCTATCTTTTTTAGGTCCTACACCATCTTTCCAGTGATATGTATCGGCAAAACAACCACCCGGCCAGCGTAAATTAGGTATTTTAATAGCTTTTAAAGCATCTATAATATCATTTCTTACACCATTAGTATTTGGTATTTTACTATTTTCACCTACATAAATACCATCATAAATACATCGTCCTAAATGTTCTGCAAAATGTCCATAAATATGTTTGCTAATAATAGGCGATTCATCATCGTTTTTAATTTCTATTACTGTTTTATCACTTTGTGAGAAACCAATAACAGTGATAAAAAAAACAATAAATGTTTGTCTAAGTTTTAATAGTGTTCTATTCATAATTTATTTTTTAAATTTTATCCTATGGCAAGAAGCTTTAAAACTTGCCATAGGAAATTTGACTAACTCAAATAATCAAACTAATTTTTACTTTGTTGTTAAATCAAGTGAGCGTGTTATATCTCCTGATTTATTATAAAATGTTATTTTCTCCATTTTTGAACTTATATCTATTGCCTTTGAAGATTGAGATAAATATCCTCCTCCTAAAGTAAATTCTATTTTCCTAGTTCCTCCATCTATAAATGTGATTAGAGCATATACTTCATTATTCTTTGGTTCTAAATGACCATTTTTTTCCTTTTCTAAAACAAATGAATTAATCACGCTATTATTTATACCTACAACAACCAAGGATTTATTTTTTACATTTACTTTTACAATACTTTTTGAATCTCCAATAATTGATAATCCAGATTTTTTATTATTAATTATATTGAATTCTCCTTTACCATTGTTTAAAAGAACATTACCTATTGAAGCATCATATCTACCCCCATTTACTTCTGTATTATAGTTGTTTCCAACTAATATGATATCTAACAAACCATCATTGTTAATATCTTCTGAAAGAATACCATTAACAGGAGATATTTGTACTTCTAAGGGTAATTCTGAAATTGAAAAGTTATTATTGCCTAAATTCTCTATATAAGAGCTCTTAAGTTCTTGTACTTCTAATGTTTTATATGGTGTATTGAATAAACTTATTATATCATCTGTTGTAGATGTTGCAAAAGTATTATAGTACAAAAATTTCTTTTTTAGTTGAGGTAACTGTTGTGTAAGATTATCCAATGATGCTACAGGATAATAATTTCCATCTTCATATTTTGAATAAATTGGGTCTATAAAACCATTATTATCAAAATCTGCATAATCTAGTTTAAAAGGATGATTTTTGGTGGATTTAATAATTGAATTTAACCCTAGATTTCCAGCAACAAAATCTATATCACCATCATTATCAAAATCACCAGATTGTATACTGTTCCATAATCCGGTGGTTTGTGATAAAGTAGTGTTTTCTGAAATATTTTTGAGTTGTTTACCGGTACCTTGTAAAAAGGTAATTGGCATAAACTCACCAACAATAACCAAATCTAAATTTGTATCATTATTAAAATCTGTCCATACTGCAGATGTAATCATACCTGCATCATTTAAAAACGGACATACTATATTTGTTACATCTGTAAAACTTCCAGAATTATTTTCTAAAATATAACTTTTAGGTGCTTTAGGAAATTTACCAGGAGTAATGCGACCTCCAATAAATAGATCAATATCACCATCATTATCATAGTCGCCTCCAGTAATTGTTGAAGTACTTGTAAGCATTGTTGGAAGAGTTCCTTCTATAAGTTTATTACCATCATTATAATATATTCTGTCTTGATAACTTTTATGTCCATCATATCTTTCTGAGCCACCACTAACAACATATAAATCTTGAAGACCATCATTATTTGCATCAAAAATTAGAGCACCTTCATCTTCATATATCTGAGTATTTAGTATTTCAGTAGTTTCGAAATTACCCTTTTTATTTTGATAGAGAATTGTTGAATTAGAACCATATGCTCCAGCAACAAAAATATCTTCTAAACCATCATTGTTTAAATCACCTACAGCCAAACCAGGTCCTTGATTAGAATAACCTTGCATTAGTAGTAATTGTGTAGCATAATCATTATAGTAACGTTCTTTATGTATATGTTGAATGATTGAATCTTTATAGAAAAAAGTTTTTCCTTTACTTGTTCTAGTAGTAGTTACTTCAGGTAATGTATTGGTATATTTTACTTTAATTAAAGTATTAATATCAACATTTTCTTTAATGCTAACTTTTCCATCTGGCCATTTAACAATTAAACTATCAATTCTATTGTTATTGTTAAGACCAAAATGAAGTTTACTATCAATAGTGCTTTGAAAACCTTTTACAGGTTGATTATATTTTGTTTGTTTTATATCATTAGCATATAAGGTAACCTCTGCTCCGATACCTTTTTGGTTTTTAGGATTTCCTTCTAAGATTACTTGAAGATAATTTGATGATTTTATTTTTTTATCATTTATAGTATTCTTGTAAACGAATGCTATTTGATTAATGTTATTTACAAGCAAATCTAAATCACCATCAAGATCCAAATCAGCATAAGCTGCTCCATTAGATATAGATTCCTCATTAAATCCCCAATTTTCTGTTACCTTGTTAAAAGTTAAATTACCATTATTTTTATAAGCATAATTAGCAACTTTAATTGCTGGTCTGTAATATAAACAGTCTATTACCGATTTTTTAATATTCTCTATATTTTTAAACGATGATGCTTTACTTTGTCTGAATTTCACAAAATCCATATCAGTAATATCTTTTCCAAAACCATTGGTTATATATAAATCATTATAGCCATCGTTGTCAAAATCTGCTAGTAAAGGAGCCCAACTCCAATCTGTTTTATCAATACCTGCTAATTGACCAATTTCACTAAAAGTTTTATTTCCATTATTGAGTTGAAGCATATTTCGCATGTGTTGATGTCCATAACCAAATCTTAAGGCTATTTGAAATATGTCATATGAATTAGCACCAGACATTAATTTTCTTCTTTTTACATTTTCTGGCAGCATATCCATGGTTACAATGTCTAAGAAACCATCATTATTAATATCTGCGATATCGTTACCCATAGAGAAGTGACTTGAATGACCGAAATAATCATGCCCTAACTCTTTAAAACTTCCATTTTGTTGATTCACATAAAGTAAATCTTTTGACAAATAATCATTAGAAATATACAAATCTGGCCAACCGTCATTATTTACATCAAAAACAGAAACACCTAATCCAAAACCTTCTATGTTAATTCCAGCTTCATTAGAAACGTCTGTAAAAACAGGATGACCTAAACTCTTATTAAAATCATTTCTATAAAGCCTGTCTGTATTTCTACTACTACCATTCTTAAGCATCGGGCGAACATTAATTGCTGAATTTTCAAAACCTCCGCCAGTAAGTAAGTACATATCTAAATCACCATCCAAATCATAATCAAAAAAAATTGATTGTATGGATTCTCCTTTGTCTGCAAGTCCATATTGTGCCGCAGATTCTGTAAATGTTAAATCACCATTGTTTATATAAAGTAAATTGGGAAACTTATTTTTGTTTCCCATTCCACCAACTGATATATATAAATCATCTAAACCATCTTGGTTTATATCAATAACACTAATACCAGTACACCATTTACCTTTGGTATTAATTTTTGATGTTTCAGTAATATCTTCAAATTTTAGTTCTCCTTTATTAATATAGATTCTACTTTTACTAATATTACCTGTAAAAAAAACATCTGGTAAATTATCATTATTAAAATATCCTATGCCTACTCCTCCTCCATTATATAGGTATTCATAATTTAAAATATTTATTGAGTCATTAGTAGAAATTTCATTTTTAAAATTGATGCCTGAATAATTAGCACTAACGCGTTGAAATAATGTACTGTTCTCACCGCTTTTATTACAACCAACTGTAAGACATACAATAAACAAAACAACTATGTTGCCTATAACTTTCAAGCATCAATTTTTTTAAAAACAAATTATTACTAAAACTAAACTTCTATTCTTAACCTTGATTCGCAGCGTTACCAACCATATTAGGATTACGATCTAGTTCTTCTTGAACAATAGGTTGATATTTACGATTAGGTACAAACGTGTTAAACTCTGGATCATGTGCCTTAAGTTCATTTAACTTATTAGTATCATCTAACCAGCCCCAACGTTTTAAATCTTGATATCTTGAACCTTCTATAGCAAGTTCAGTAAGACGTTCGTGTGCTAACTGTTCCATAAACTGAGGTAAAGCATATCCTGCAAATTCCGCTTCTCTATCTGGTAAATTCGCTCTGTCTCTTACACGTTGTACTTGCGCTGCAGCTAATGGAATATTACCTGTGTTTGCTAAACATTCTGCATACATTAATAAAACATCGGCAAAACGTATAACATGATAATTAATACCACTTGTAAAAGGGTCTCCACCTTCATTTGCTAATGTGTATTTTGCTATATAAAATAAATTAGGATCTAAAAAATAATCTGTCCCATAAGCTTGCGTTAAACCTTCATCTGGCTGATAAGACAAAATTGTAGCTGAGAAACGGGGATCTATTTCATCATCAACTGTTCTTTCTTGTGATAATTCATCAACTAAAAATTGTGTTGGAAAATAATCGTAAAAATCGGCACCAGAGTAAGTTGGAGATACAGCAAGAAACTGTCTCCAATTTACGTTTGGATCGCCTCCCCAGTTTAAATCTGAATTTTGACTTTGTGTAAATTCTGCCCAAAATATTCTTCCAGGATTAGCTGCTTCAATTCCTGGGTCTTGCGAAAATAAACCACCATAATTATCTGACAACTCATACTCTTGAGAGTTTACAACTTCCTGAAAATAAGGTAATGCTTCATCATGTAATCCTTGATATAATTTAAGTTTTCCCATAAGAGATTGGGCTGCACCTTTTGTAGCTCTACCAACTTGACCTGTATCTGGCCCACTTACTGAGGCATAATTTACAGGTAGTTTAGCAATAGCTTCAATTAAATCTGCTTCAACCTGAGCGTAAATCATTTCTTGAGTCACATCTTGATTAGAAGGATAAAAATCATCACCTGACTTTGGTACCGTAAGTAAAAGAGGTACGTTATCAAAAATGTTAGTTAAGTTAAAATAAGCCAAGGCTCTTAAAAAATAAGCTTGCCCTAATAAACGGTCTTTTAAACCTGAATCTACATCTTCAACATTCGGTACATTTTCTAAAGCTTGATTTGCACGATTAATTAATACATAGTAGCCTTCATAACACCATCCTACAGCACCATCTGTAGCTGGTACTGTAAAGTTGGCTGTTTGAGATAGAAAAGCCCATGGACTTCTTGACCTAATTTCATCACTTCTGCTATCATTAACAGCTGGAGTCATTCGCTGAAAAGTACCATCAATTATTAATGCGTTATAAACTGCATCAACAGAAGCTATGGCTTGATCTTGATTTGTATAATAGGCTTCTGAAGCCAATTGGTTTGGATTTACTATTTCCAGTTCCTTTTCACACCCACAAAATAAGGCTGCTGTAAGTGCTAGTAAAACTATTTTTGTTTTGTATTTTTTCATTTTTCGTAACATTTAAAATTTTAATTGTACACCTAACATTGAAGTCATTGGTCTTGGAAACGTACCAAAATCGAATCCAGGATTAAGTATTCCTGATTGGAAATCTGGGTTATAACCTTTATATTCAGAAATAACCGCCACATTCTGTAAAGTCACATAAAATCTAGCTTTAGATAAATGTAACTTAGATACTAAATCATCTGGTAAAGAATACCCTAAAGAAATAGTATTGATTCTGAAATAATCTCCCTTTTGTAACCATCCGGGTCTGTTCGAATCTCTACCATTATTATTAGGATCTAAAAACACTACTCGTGGTACATTAGTATTTGTATTGGTAGGTGTCCAACGATTTAAAATATCTTCATGCCAGTTGGTATAACCAGAAGTTGGCATCAACCCGCGATATAAGTTGCTATTAATTAAGTTACCACCACTACCTTGACCAAATATGGTAAAATCGAAATTTTTATAGTTGGCAGTAATGTTAAGACCATAGTAATATGTTGGTAAACCTTTTCCTAAATATGTTCTATCATCGTCATTAATAACACCATCAGGTATTCCATCAGGACCGCTAATATCTTTAAATCTTATATCTCCAGCAGATGTGCCAGGTGTTTGGAATGGCGCATCGGTTACTTCTTGAGCAGATTGAAAAATACCATCATAAACCCAACCATAGTGCTCTCCTAATGATCTTCCAACTTCAGTTCTAGCACCGGTTCCGTTAATTATTCCTGTTGTACCTCCAATTTCTAATACTTCATTCTTAACAGTGTAGAAATTAGGAGCTATTTCTAAGTTGAAATCCCCAAATTGTTTTCTAATAACTGCGGATAGTTCAACCCCCGAGTTTCGTAAAGAACCTGCATTAGTAAATATGTCTGCTGGTAAAGAACCAACTGCAAATGGAATTCTCACTGAGGTCAGTACATCATTAGAAGTATTGGAATAGTATTCTGCTGTGAAGTCTAAGTTACCATTCCAAAAAGAAGCATCTAAACCAATACTCCTAGTTACACGTGTTTCCCATTTAATATCTTTGTCTATAACTGCAGAAACTGCCGCTCCTATACCGCGGCCAAAAGCAAAACTATAAGGAATCCCTCTATTAACTGTACCTTGATATCTAAAGTCTCCAATTTCTTGATTACCTACTTCTCCAATACCTCCTCTTAATTTTAATTCATTTATGAAATCAGGAAGTTCAAATTCGTTATGCAATTTCCATCCCAAACCTATAGAAGGGAAATACTCAAAACGCAATTCTTTTCTAAATTTTGATGACCCATCACGTCTAATGTTTGCCGTTAACAAATATTTATCATCAAACGTATAGTTTATTCTTCCTAGAAAAGAGCTCAAAGAATTTGGACCTAAGAAATCTGTTACACTAAAATCTGTTGCGTTTCCTAAATTTTTAATGTAAGGCTCTTCTAATCCAGCACCTGTAACTCTTACCTCTCTAAAAGTATTCTTTTGATAAGTTTGACCTACTAAAACATTTAAATCATGCTTACCAAACTGCTTTTTCCAGTTTATAGTATTTTCAATCAAGAAAGAGCTAGAGTTTCTTGTTCCAACTTGTAATTGTGCTGTTGGATTAGGGAAGAAATATCCTAAATCATACTGAGGCACAAACAATTGGTCTTCTATACTACTTCTATCGTATTGTAAACTTGTTTTTACAGTTAAACCATCTATCAACTCGTAACCTGCATAAAAGTTAGCCAAAACTCTATTTACTTTCGTTTGGTTTTCTATTAAGGTATTTATACCAGGTACATTTAAGGTAATAGACTGATGGATTGTAGAATCTGCACCACCAAAACCACCAAGACGGTTAGGGTCGTAAACCGGTATAGTTGGAGCCGCCTGTAACAAATCATTAACTAATGATGGACGACCACCTGGCAGACTTATAGTTGTTGTAAAAAATAATGGATTCTCATCAGAATGCACTAAGTATAAATTTTCTCCAAAGTTGAATCTTCCTATCTGGGTATCAGAATTCACTCTAAACGAGTAACGTTTATAATCTGGACCTGTACCCACTAAAGTACCTTCGTTATCTAGGTAATCTAACGACACAAAATAATTAGTTCTTTCTGTTCCACCAGAAAAGTTTAAGTTATGATTCATTATAAAACCATCTTTATAACCTGCATCTTGCCAATCTGTATCTATGTCATCTATAAATAAAGGAGAATTAGGATCATTACCAGGTACAATAGCCTCTCCAGCATTCGTTAATAATTCCGCATTAATCATTTGATACCCTGCTCTATCTAAAACTGGTAGTTTTTGTGTAATGCTCTGAACACCATAATATGAATTAAGTTCTATAGCAAACTTTTTACCTTTTTTACCACTCTTAGTAGTAATAATAACTACTCCGTTTGCAGCTCTATTACCATATATTGCACCAGCAGTTGCATCTTTTAAGACCTGAATAGATTCAATATCATTAGGGTTAATATCTCGTATACCACCAGTTATGGTAAAGCCATCTACAACAAATAAAGGCTCTGCACTTGCACCTTGCCCAAATGTAGCAACACCTCTGATACGGATATTTGGGCTAGCCCCTGGCTGACCATCTGTAGTAACTGATACACCAGCAACACGCCCTTGCATCATTTGAGCAACATCATTGGTTGCTTGTTTAGTCATTTCTTGAGTATCTACTAAACTAACCGCACCGGTTAAATCAGACTTCTTTTGAGTACCATACCCAACTACAACGACTTCATCTAAAGACGTTAAATCTTCACTAAGTGAAACATTTATAGTGGTTGAACTTCCTATTGTAATTTCTTTCGTTATGTAACCTAAATAAGAAAATACAAGTACATCATTTACTGATGCACTAATTGAATACTTTCCATCAAAGTCTGTCACGACTCCTTTTGATGTTCCTTGGAGCAATACGTTAACTCCTGGTAGTGCCATCCCATCACTTTCCGAAGTAACAAGACCGTTAATATTTTTTTCCTGAGCAAAATTTAAATTTGCACATGTAATCATAATCACAAATGCCATTAGCCATTTTTTTGAAGGCCAAAAACACCTGTAATCGAATGATAATTTTTTAGTTGTTATCATACTCATTTAGTTTAAGTTAATTTATAAGTGTAGTTTTAACATTTGTAAAATAATAACAAAAATTTAACATAAACAAATTTTTTAAGTTATAAATGTAATTTTAACACTTGTAAGAAAAAGTAATTTACTGATATAACGAAAAAATCATATATTAGCCCAAACAATTTTTTTATGATAGCTGGATATAATCCTGAAGATAAAGTTTTTCTTGCGGTAGATTGTATAATTTTTGGTTTTGATGACGAAGATTTAAAAGTACTTCTAATTCAAAGAGATTTTGAACCAGAACGTGGTAAATGGTCGTTAATGGGTGGGTTTTTAAAAAAAAATGAAACCCTTAATGATGCAGCAGCTAGAATACTTAATAGACTAACAGGTGTGCATGATGTTTACATGGAACAATTATATTCTTTTAGTGAAGTTGATCGTGATCCTGTAGAGCGAACTATTTCTACTTCATATTATTCTATTATAAATATTGAAAATCATAATGAAGAATTAATTGAGAATTACAATGCTAAATGGTTTAGTCTTTCAAAAGTTCCAAATTTAATTTTTGATCACAATGCCATGTTAGATAAGGCAATAAAGCGATTAAGAAGAAGAACATCTATAAATCCTATAGGTTTTGAACTTTTACCAGAAAAATTTACTATGCGCCAACTTCAAAAACTATATGAAGCTATACTAGATAAAGAATTAGATAAGCGTAACTTTATTAATAAGATAAACTCTATGGATATATTAATAAAGTTGAAAGAAAAAGATATGACCTCTTCTACTAAAGGTTCTTTTCTTTATAAATTTGACCAAAAGAAATATGATGAGAAGAAGATTAATAACTTTTACTTAAAGTTATAAGAACAAACAATCAAACTCTAATTATTTATTTCCTTTTAAAAAAGGAATTTTTTAGCATCATAAATATTATAATAAAAGAAACAAATAAAAATATTTATCCTATAAAATGTAATGAAATAGATTTAATATAGCATTACTACTCTAATAGTCAAAAATTAAAAAAAATTGAGCTACTTTTTCAAATTAATCAATTAAGCAAATACCGTTCTAATAGATTATAGATTGCATAGCATGAGGTTCTATTACCATCGATACTTTAACATCTTCAACAATTAAATTATAGGTTATTTTACTGTCTGTTTTGTTCATTACAACAGTTACCATAGAACCATTAGTGTTTTTGAATGTCGTACTTTCAAGTGTACTCCTACTTGTTGTAGTACTTACTCTTAAAGCTCCTGGTTTAATAAATTTTGAAAAGTGCCCAATGTAATAATACGTAGGAGTATAAATGAGTTCATTAGTTCTAGTATCTGCATGAATTGGCGCAAAGCAGAAATTTTTAACATGATTTGGACCTCCTGTGTGATCTAACAATATATTCCAATCAGTCCAACCTACAGTACCATGATTAAAATCATTTATCATAGAGTTTCCGTAGCGTTCTGCATTAGACCACCTTTGATATTGAGAGGCATCAAATTTTTCTTGACAACCTTCTGTAAACAATAAATTTTTGGTTGGAAATGATTCTTTTACACTTCCTAAATTATCATATTTAGGGTCACCACCTGTCCAAGTTTCATACCAATGAAAGCCAATTCCCCAAGCGTATTTTGTAGCTTCTGGATCTTCAAAAATTGTATTAGCTCTATGGGATAGCAAATCTCTATTATGATCCCAAACAACTATATTTTTATCAGCCATTCCTGCTTTTTCGAAGGTTGGACCTAAATAATTTTTTAGAAAATCACGTTCTTCTTCTGCTGTATAAATACATGATTCCCAGCGTTGAACCGCCATGGGCTCATTTTGAATGGTTACACCCCAAACTGGTATATCTTCAGCTTCATAAGCTTCAATAAATTTTACATAGTAGTTTGCCCATGCTTGATTAAATTCTGGTAATAACTTACCTCCTTGAAGCATATGGTTATTGGTTTTCATAAATGCTGGTGGGCTCCATGGACTTGCGTAAAACACCAAATCATCACTAATTAGTGCTTGTGCGCGTTTAATCATAGGTATGCGCTTTACCTTGTCTTTTGCTATGGAAAATGTTTTAAGATCCTTATCACCTTCTTTTATGTAAGTATGGCTTCCTAATCCAAAGTCACTACTATGAATACTCGTTCTTATAATATTATAGTTTATTCCTTCATCAGAATAATAGGCTTTTAACAATTCTTCCTGTTTGTCTTTGTTTAAAATTGAAAATACCTCTGCAGATGCATCTGTAATTGCTCCTCCTATTCCTAAAAACTCTTGGAATTGTTTTTCAGGATTAACAAAAATTGCTATTTCAGTTTCTAATGGTTGCTTTGACTTTTTAAATGTTTTTTTTAAGTCTAAAGACAACCTTTTGTTTGTATTTTGTGCCGTTGTATAAATGAGTACTTCTTTTCCCAATAATGGAACTATCTCTTCAGTTTTATTGGTTTCTTTAACTGTTAAATCATTACTTCCTTTATTATTATTACAAGAGTATATTAATAGAGAAATTGTAAAGATGTAAATTGTTTTTTTAATCATAATTATTAATTTTTTGTTACCATACATAAGTGCCAACGGCTCCTCCTTTCAAAGATGTTAAAATAGATTCTCCAGGAGTTTTTATGTTAAATGATTTATCTATTTCGGTATTATTAACAACAATTACTACTATATTTCCAGTAGGTATTTTAAATGCGACGTTTGGTAAGTCTGATGAATAATTCGAAGAAATTCTTTGAGATCCAGGTCTAACAAATTTTGAAGCGTGAGCAATAATATAGTAAGCTACATTTCTTTGTACGTTATTGCCATCAATAGTTAGGGCTCCTAAACATTCTGTACAACCTCCAGGAGTATGAGGCTGTAGGTTAGAATTAGAGGCGAGATTCCACTCTAAAACCGTTTTACACCAGTTACGGGTTGCTCCAACTATTAATTCTCTAGTATGCCACAATAAATTACCTCCAAACTCACTGTTAGCCCCTACCCATTGTTCTGTAAAATATAGGCTTTTATTTGGGTATGTATTATGCACCGCACTTAGGTTGTCGATAGATCCATTATATAAATGAAATGCAGAACCATCTATATATTTATTAGCTTCATCATCAGCAAATATTGTCATAGGATAAGCTGGATTATCTGCATTATGATCCCAAACCACAATTTTTGTTTTAATGTTTGCCGCTTCAAAAGCAGGCCCTAAATGGTTTTTTACAAATTCGGCTTGACTTAACGCTTCCATGTACATGCTTGGGTTGTTACCATCATGCAGAGGTTCGTTTTGAACCGTAATAGCATCTATAGAAATACCTTCTGCTTTATAAGCTTGGATGTACTTTACAAAGTAATTAGCATATGCAGCATAATATTCTGGTTTTAAACTTCCTCCAATAGAATTATTATTTGTTTTCATCCATATTGGTGCAGACCATGGAGACCCCATAATTTTAATGTCGGGATTAATTGCTAAAATTTCCTTTAAAACTGGAATAAGATTTTCCTTATCTTTTTCAATTGAAAACTTTGTTAAATTTTCATCGGTTTCACCATCTGGTAAATCGTTATATGAAAATACTTCTGGGTCTAAATCTGATGCGCCTATACTAAGCCTTAAATAGCTTACGCCTACATTATCCACACTAAAAAGTTCCTTTAAAATATTATTTCGTGCTGAATCAGACATATTATTTAGATGCATTGCACTACCACCAGTTAAAGAAAATCCAAAACCATCCATTACTTGATACGATACCTCTGGATTTACTGTAATTGAGAAATTAATATTCTCTTTAAATAAAGGCACTTTTGTAGGTTGTAATTTAAACAACTCTGATTTGTCAAGATTAGTAACGTATAAATCTACATTACTAAGGGTTATATTTTGATTAGGAGGATTTATATCTGGATCGTTTTGAGATGAATCAGATGAAGAGCATTTTATTAGTAAAAAACTTAATATCAAAAGTGTAACAGGATGATTCATTAAAATTTTATTTAATCTCATTATTATAATTTAGTTATTACTGATTATTGAATAAACAGTAAGTTATTAGCATATTATTGAACATATAAAAGTCATGTTATGTGCTTAAAAATATATGTTAAAGTGAAAGTTTAAGCCCATATCCATACCAAAATGAATATGGGCTATTAAACTAAACTAATACAAAACAACTTTAATTTAAGCTATGTTCAATTTAATTAGTACCTCTCATTTCTACATTAGTAATTGTAATACCTGGTGTTGTGCTTCCTCCACATTTGATTACCAAATAGATTGTTCCTGAGGTATCAAATGTAACGGTATTACTTCTTGAACTTGAGTATGAATTATCAACACATCCTACTGAAGAAAGTGAGCCGCTAAATGTTCCTATACCACATCCAGCCCATGTATTAAGCCCCATAACAACATTATTAGCGTAGTCATTCCACTGTACTGGTTCTACTGTGCTGGCAAATACTTCGAACCAAGTTTCATTGTTTCCATCTCCAGAAACAATCATATCAATTTTATACTCTTTTCCTGCAATTACTTCAATAGCTTGATAAATACCTTGTTGATTCCAACCACTAGCTACAATAGTTGCACTACCAGTATTGAATGTCCAGATAGCACCAGAACCACTAATATTTAATATGGTCCATTCTGAATGATCACTCGCGTCTAGAAATTTTCCGCCTCTCACTAAGTTTCCTGCTACAGGATCAGAGGTTTCTACATCAATAGTTTGAGTAAATGTTTCAGCAATTCCACCTATTCCTGTAACTTTATGCTTAACACTGTATGTTCCTGCATCTGGATAAAAAACTTCTTCACTTGTACCGCCTGAATAAAAACCTGCACCATTATCAATGTCCCAACTAGAGGTGATATAGCTGCTATTGGCCGTCAATAAATAAGTATTGTTTGCATCAGCAACCTTTGTAATTATAAATCCTGCATCTAAATCTGTTGTGGTAAGTCCATTACCATGTCCTAGTTCATCGGGTTGACAAGCTACTACAAACGTTGCTAAAGCTATAGCTACATACTGAAAACCCTTATTTAATTTTATATTTAATTTCATTATAATTTTATTTTAAGGATTAATAATTAGGGTTTTGAACGAGTAATGTATTTTCCAATTCAGGTAAAGGAATTGGTAAAATTTCATTTTTCCCAGAGGTAAACCCTTTATCTGCTAACACCGTAGCTGCTCTACCAGTTCTTACCAAATCATACCATCTATGACCCTCACCAGCTAATTCTAATCTGCGTTCATTAATAATTGCATCAATAGACACAGGTGTTGGTGACAAACCTACTCTTGCTCTAACAGCATCTAACAGTGCTTGGGCACGTGCTCCTGTGCCTCCTAAAGCTTCTGCTTCTAATAAATAAGTATCTGCTAAACGTATCATGTATGTATGCTGTTTATAATTAAGTACAGAAGCACCCCCGCCTGTTGACACATCAGATGTTAATGGCATAAACTTTTTAAGGTAATACCCTGTGTTTTGATAACTTTCTTCATATTCTACTTGACCTGCATCGTTTAATGCTTGTATATCTTCTATTGTTGAATTAAATCTTGGATCTCCCAAAAGTGCATCGTATAAACTTTGTGTTATAATACTAAAACCCCAACCCGCAGCATAATCGGGTGCAGTTGATCCTGCTGTTCTTACAAAACCCCTAGGACCTACCATAACATTTAAACTGTTACCCTCGTCATTAGACCAACCCCAATTTCCCCAATCTGCATTACTTTTATCTGTATGTGCGATTTCAATTATGGATTCACTGTGATAATTATTACCAACTACCCATAAATCTGAAAAATTGTCAAGTAATTTATATCCAAATGGACTTGTAGCTCCAGGTGTGCCATTTACCTCTGCAAGTTGCGATGCGGCTTCACTATTTTTTCCTTGATATAAATACACCTTTCCTAAAAGCGCTTTGGCAGCACCTTGAGTTAAACGTCCTGCTTCATTTGTTAAATCTAATGTAACAGGAAGACCCGAAATAGCTTCTAGTAGGTCGGTTTCGATTTGTACATAAACATCACTTGGATCTGCTTGTGTTACACTATAAATTTCATCCGTACCTAATGGTGATGTGATTAGAGGAATGTTTTTAAAAAGCCTTACTAATTCAAAATAATAAATAGCTCTTAAAGCCTTTGTTTCGGCAGTAAATCTGGCTTTTGAAGCGTCTGACATATCTACACTAGGCAATTTTGTTAATAGTGTATTTGCTCTAAAAATACCCTGATAAAAATCGCTCCAATAACTAGTTGCAACGGTAGACTCGCTAATAGTGTAATTTGAAAAAACTTGTAATTGAGAACCATCAGCAGAACTACCTCCTCCGGTGAAATGATCATCAGATCCAGAGTTTAATAGTGCTATCATGTTTTCGAATCCTCTAGATTGCTTCCCTAAAACATCATAAACTGCAACTAAACCAGAATACGCTTCAGCTTCATTTGAATAATAGTTTTCTTCCAATGTAGTACCTTTTGGTTCTACTTCTAAAAAATTTTCACTACAGGATACTATGAGTATGATTATTGGCAGAGTAATACCTAAACTCATTATACTTTTTATTTTTTTCATATCTTTTTTTTTAAAATTGTAAATTAATCCCAATTTGGTTTGTTATAGCCTGTGGGTAATAGCCACGATCAATACCAAAAATTCCACCTCCAATTTCTGGATCATAACCACTGTACTTAGTAAATGTTAATAGGTTTTCAGAAGTTAAATAAATTCTTAATTTATCTACACCATATTTGCTTAATACATCTGATGGAAGTGTATATCCAATTTGAATTGTTTTGAATCTTAAATAATCTCCATCTTCTAGATAAAAATCTGAAGGATTTGAAAAGTTGTTATTAGTATCGTTTGTTGTTAATCTTGGGTATGTATTAGAAGTACCTTCACCAACCCATCTACCTAAAGCAGCAGTTTGATAATTTGCGTTTTCTACATCTAGTCTTCTTAAACCTTGAAAAATTTTATTACCACTTGCACCTTGACAGAATACTAATAAATCAAAATTTTTGTAATCAAGATTTAAAGTAAATCCAAAAGTTACTTTAGGAATAGAGCTTCCTAAAAATCCTCTATCGTCAGAATCAATATTACCATCATCATCCAAATCTTGCCATTTAAAATCTCCTGGTTGAGCATTTGGCTGAATAACCGTTCCATCAGAACTCACATAATTATTAATCTCTTCTTGGTTTTGAAAAATACCATTGGTTTTAAAACCAAAGAAAGAATTTACAGGTTGTCCAACCTGTGTTCTTGTAATTGGGTATGTACTAGATTGAATAGTAGCTCCTCCAGATAAGAAATCTACACCATTACCTAAATAGGTTACTGTGTTTTCTAAAAATGAAACGTTTCCATTTAATGATAAATTAAAATCTTCAAAACTTTTGTTGTATCCAATTTCTAAATCGATACCTGTGTTTTCCATATCAGCCACATTTCCCGTTGGGCTTCCTACCGCACCAACATAACCTGGTATAGAAACACTTTGTAAAATACCAGTAGTTTCTTTTTTATACCAATCAAATGCCAACGAAAAATCACTAAAAAACCTGGTATCAAAACCAATGTTTAATTGACTTGTTTCTTCCCATTTTAAATCTGGGTTTGACGGTGCGTCTGGACTGTTACCAATAACAACAGATCCGGAGGTTCCTATAGTATAGTTTCTCCCTCCACTTACAGTTGATAAATATTGAAAATCTCCAATGGCATCACTACCTGTTATACCATAGCCACCTCTAATTTTTAATTGGTTGATTACATTATTATCTTTCCAGAAATCTTCTTTAGAAGGCACCCAACCTGCAGAAAACGATGGAAAAAAACCATATTTATTATTGGCTCCAAAACGTGAAGATCCATCACGTCTTACAATTGCTGTAAGCAAATATTTTTCGTTATAATCATACGTTAATCTTGAAAACAAGGAGTTTACTTTATGTTCGTTACCAGTATAAGCAGAAGCATTAATTTGGTCTGTTGGGACACTAAAATTAAATGATGCATCGCGATAGTTGTCAACAGGAATATCGAAATAGGTTACGTTTTCTCCTGAAGTAATATTATCAACATACGCACCTTGCCCTAATAAAATGCTGAAGTTATGACTGCCCAAAGTTTTTGAATAGGAAACGGTGTTCTCTATATTCCAGCCAAAGCCTTTATTTGTACCTCTTGAAATATTGTTTTGTGGTGTTATAAAAGAAGCATTTAAATAAGACACTGGAGTATAACTCTGGTACCCCCAATAAGCAAGCTTACCTCCTAAAGTACTTCTGAATTTTAAGCCTTCAATAGGTTCAAATTCAAGATACGCGTTGCCTACAAAATTATCTGCCCATCCATAATTTCCTAATAGTGTTTGTTGATATGCCAATGGGTTAGACATTTCTTGTGCGACCAAGCCTGAAATACCATAAGGGTTGCCGTTAGCATCGCGCCATATGCCATTGTTGGTATATGGAGCCTGACCTGTTAACGTTGGGTCAGTTTCTACGGTAGGTGTTAACGGATCTAAATTTATAGCAGAAGATAAAGGTCCTCCAAATTCACTATTGGTATTCCCTATTCCTATATTTTTTTCGTTTGAATATCCAACAGTTTGTCCGAAACGAAGCTTATCAGTAATATTATGCGTTGAGTTTAATCGAATGTTTTTTCTTGTGTAGTTTGAAATATCACTCATTACTATACCTTCTTGATCCGTATACCCAAATGATGCGTAAAATTTAGATATATCGTTACCACCACTTAAACTAAATTCATGACTAGTTCTTTTGGCACTATCATTAAAAATTATAGATTGCCAATCGGTGCCTTTACCATAAGAAGCTGGGTCTGAAAATAATATACTTCCTCCACCATTAACAGATTTCTCATTTAATAAGGTTGCGTATTCATTAGCATTCAATAAGTCTAATTTTCTAGCAGCAGATGATATTCCGGTGTAACCATTATAGTTTACACTTAGTTTTCCTGATTTTCCTTTTTTGGTAGTAATAAGAATAACTCCTGTTGCAGCTCTCGCTCCATAAATGGCCTGAGATGCCGCATCTTTTAACACCTCTACAGATTCAATATCAGATTGGTTTAAAAATCCAATACCTCCAGAATCTACAACAACACCATCAACCACCCATAAAGGCTCATTATTACCTAATGTGGTAATACCTCTAACTCTTACTGTTGATGAAGATCCTGGTTGACCAGAATTTGCAGCTATCGTAATACCAGATACTCTACCTTGCAACGTTTGCTCAACCCTAGTAATTGGCAAATCTTCTAATTCACTTTGTTTAACACCTGAAATAGCGCCGGTAACTACACTTTTTTTCTGAGTACCATAACCTATAACCACAACTTCATCTAATTGTGCTAAATCTTGTACTAAGGTTACTGTTAAACTAGAACTGTTTATTACAACAACATCTTGTGTCACATAACCTACATAACTAAATGATAGTGTAGAGCCAACTTCTGTATTGATGGTAAAAGCCCCATCAAAATCTGTTACCACACCACTCTTAGTTCCTTTTTTAATAATGTTTACACCAGGAATAGGTATTCCTGTTTCGTCATTTACAATTCCATTTATAGCGATTTCTTGTGCAAAAGAAAACCACGAAGAAATAATAAATAAAATCGTGAATGATTTTAAAATCAAATTGTTTTTTTTCATATTTAGTTTAATTTAGTTTTTGCCCTCAAATAATGAATGGCGTGAAACAAATTAAACCAAGAAGTCTGCTAAGTACAATGTGAAGTACAAAATAAGTAGAATTAAAACAATTTAAAAATAAATAAAAATCTGTTAATCAATAATTTACACGTAACATAGACAAAAAATAAAGTAGTAAAATTATAATGATAACACAGAAAAAAATGAACAGATTTATTTAAATAAATTAGAATTTAATAATTTATAGTTAAGAAATTTAACACACTCTTAAATTTAAATTATTTTTTTTACCATATCCTCAAACTCTTCTCTATTAATAGCGCTGTTTCTAACTTTAACTCGATAATTATAAATAGTATTTACTGAATATCGTAATATTTTTGCGATTTTAGAACTGTTTGAAATACCTAATCTAATCAATGCAAATATTCGTAATTCTACAGTTAAGGCATCTTCAAGTTTAACAATAATTCTTTCATCTTCATTCAGTAGCTGATTAAAGCTTTCAATAAAATTTGGATATATATGTAAAAAAGATTTGTCAAAATTCGCATAAAATATTTTCAGTTCTTCATCTACTACATTTTTTGATTTAATAAGTTCTAGTAAATCACTAGTTTTATTGGTAACTATATATTTGCGAACTGTTTTTCTGTAAACGTCTAGTTTATCTATATAATCCGAGTATAAATTCAAAAACGTCCCTATATATTGTTCTTTTATTGTATCAACAGCAGAAAGTTCTTCATATAATCTTTTAAGATCTTTATTTGTGAAACTTAATTGTTCATTTAAATCCTTGAGCTGCAAATTAGCAGTTTTTAAATGTTCTCTTCCTAACTTAATTTTCTTGTATTGCCTATAAATAAAAAATAAAGCCATAAGTAATATTATAGATAGGAAACTAATAAACATTAACTGTTTTTTAAGTTTATTGTTCTGTTTAATATTTTCAATTTCATAAGATTTTGATATAACTGGTAGTACATTGGATATATCCAAAAACCTTAATTTTGAGTTATAAAACTTGGCATCTTCAAAGGAAAAATCAATATATTTATGAGCTCTTTCAACATCGCCTTCTTCAAATAGAATTACAGCTAAATTTGCCATAGAAGCGTTGTCTTTAACTGATGATTGAATATCTGAAATGGCAGACAGAATTAGAAACTTTTTTTGATTTAATCTATTGCCTTCTATTTCATGACTCATATAAGACCTATTAAAGGCTACCATAGCATATTCTCGAGTACCCATTTTAACAATAGCTAATCTTTTAGCATTTATGTCTAGTGCTTTTCTTGTGTTAGATTCATCTCGATAATTTTGTTCAATAACTTCTAAATACAGCTTTGAATTTTCACCAAGTTTGGATATTTGTGCATCTAAAGAATCTTTATAGGCAAAATACAATTGGTCATATTCTGCACTTATACTATTTACTCTCGAAATAGTTCTAAGTTCATAATAACACCTTTTATATATAATATAATATTCCCTAATTAACTCTTGAGATAAATTTGATGTGACAACTTCTTCAAGTAAATTTATAGACTCATCATATCTTCCAGATGTTGCTAAAAGTTTAGCAAGTCTTAAAGTGGATTCTTGCTTGAATAAGTTATTATCTAATTCATCAGCCAATTTTAAGTTTTTTTCTATAAAATTTAAGGTAGCATCAAAACTATAGTACTCATATTCATCAATTAATCTATTTATTATGTAATACTGGTTTTCTAATGAAGCTTTAGGGTCTTCAAGTAATTTTTTTAAGTTGTTAATTCTTGCTTCTTTCGAAAGATCATATTCATTTCGTTTTGACATTGTTTCTTCCAATACTACAAGTAAAGAATCGATGTTCTGTGAGTAAGAAACAAGGTGAGTAACCCAAAATATTATGGAAAGGATATTAACTAATTTTGATACTTTTTTTCTTAAAGTCATTAAAGACAATTATTTAATTTATTTCTCGTCTTGAACAAATATCTAAAAAAGTTTAGTTATAATTTATTTTTTATAAAATAAAAGAGTTTTGAAGTTAAATGAAATTTATAAACCATACCACACACATTATACTTCCCTCTTACATCGTCACATAAAAAGTGTTCCATTAACTTTACTAAAGAAACTTTTTAGATTAAATTTTTTGAAAAAGCTATGGTAATAACGTAGATCAATTTAGTACGTTTTATGCAATTTGTGATAGTTACTTTCCGATACAATATTTAACTACCCTTATGTTTATTGGTGTTAATGCGTTTGGGCAACAAATAGGGTACAAAAAACGCATAAAAAGAATAAATTAAGAGTAAACATTGACAAATTGAAATACTAATATAGCATAAAAAAACCGCTCAATTAGAGCGGTTTCCAAATAAAAACACCAAGCATTAATTAGCTGTACCAGAGCCTAAATAAGTACTGTTAGATACTTGACTACCATCAGCAGAAATAAACGCCATAAATAGCTCTACTGTATCTCCTGCGTAGGTTGTTGGAATTGCAACAATTTGAGTTCCTGCTGTTCGGTCTGCTCCATCAAATAAAGAAATGGACTCCTTTTTTGATGGGTTGTAAACCAATAACATTGCCTTGTCGGTAGCATTGGCATTACCTTCAGCAGAGTTATCATCCCAATTGAAAGTTACTTCTCCCGCAGTTGCTAAATCAGTCGTTGGGTTTAACGCACCAGATAAACCTCCGCGACTTACTAAAGCATTTGGATAGTCAACCACAAAGTTAGGTTCAGTTCCTGTAATCGCATTATTCAATACATACGACATTGCAGCATTAAATTCTGTTTTCTTAACAGCTAACCCCTTATAACCTAACTTAATAAAAGGCTTTATAGCTTGTAAAAATTCTAATGTAGCAGTAAACTTGGTTCTTTGGTTTACTTGACCTACAGTTCTTGGATTTGCTACACTTGAAGGCTTAATTCTAATGTAGTCAATACCTTTCCAGCTTCCACCGATAATGTTTCCAACTTTACCTGAAAGCCCTCCTAAAATACCTTGGGAAATTTTACCCATAACATAAATAATTTAAATGAAACTTACTTTTCTTCGGACTTGGTACGGACTTAACACGAAGTTGTACCTTCCGATTGAATATATGGCAAGTTTTATGCTATTCGTTAGATATGGATTTTGTTGCTTCGGATTGCTTCCTTTTGCATCAGAAATAAAAAAATGAATATTTTTTTTACAAAGAAAAAGAGAAAAAAGAAAGCCGTTTCTTTGATGGCGTTGACATACTGTCAAGTTTTTTGGAAAAAATATTGCTGATGGAAAGGGTTTTGAAATTTGCGCCTATCCAAAGGTGCAATATTTTTTTCAAAACCCGTAGGGCTTGAACTTTATAGTATGAAGAGCGTGGGATGAAGGAAGCCATCTATATTTGTTGCCTTTTTTTGCTTTTCCCTATCTTTAAGGATAATTATAAATAAAAACATTATGGCAAAATTTGAAGTATATCAGGATGCTCGAAGTGAGTATCGTTTTAGGTTAAAAGCTAACAATGGTCAAACCATATTAGCAAGTGAAGGTTATTCAGCAAAAGCTGGTTGTATGAATGGTATTGAATCGGTACGCAAAAATTCGCAAGATGATAGTAAGTTCGATAGAAAAATATCGAGTAATGGGAAACATTATTTTAATTTAAAGGCCAGTAACGGTCAAGTGATTGGAACCAGTGAAATGTATGAGTCTTCCTCTGGAATGGAAAATGGTATAGCTTCAGTTAAAACTAATGCTCCAAATGCTTCTGTTGTAGAAGTTTAAGTTTAAACTAAAATCATTATAATAGCAACAGCCCTCTTTTTGAGGGTTTTCTTTTTTCGACAATGTTTAATTAGCAGGTAATCGCGTAGCGTATGGCGACAGCCATAATAGCGAGCCGCCAGCGAGTTGAGCAAGGGTGGTGTGGGAAAATAGCCTGATAAGGCTACCACGCCTACGTTGAAAACGCAAGGGTGGCGCAGTTTTTTGATGCCGTCGGCTATAGCTTGGGTGTAGCGTGGAAAGCAAGTGTAACAATTGAATGAAGCTATTGAAGGTTGGTTTCATTTTTAAAATTTAGCAATTGTGAGTTTTTCAATTAATTAAATTCGAGTTTAAGGCTTTCAAGGATATACAGGAAATTGAGGATTTCTACTGTATAGTTGCGAACAATTGTCATTTTGAAAATGATATGTGTGGTTGCTGAAATAGCTGACTGAATGTGTTACTCTTGCTGCGCGTTTGCAATATAGAATAATCCGCTTTGTGATTTAAAGACTATTTAATCAACATTTATATTCACTTTAAAACTAATCCAAAATTTCATTTTACTTGAAGCGGTTATTTTATATGCAAAATGGATGCCTTCAAAAACTGTGACACCCTGATTAGCCCGAAGCGAACAGCAGGCGAGCCAAATTATTAAGCAGCGGTTGTACCCTAATTATTTTTATATGCGCCACAAGCGCATACATTATTGGGTTTTAGGGTGCAAGAGTAGCTGCGGGTGAGGAAGTTGTGTAGTGTGTGAAGTAAAGCAAATACATAGTGCTAACGAGGATGTGTCACCGCAGTAGTGCTATGTATGGTAAGCACTAATGCATCGCATTTGTGATTATGCTTTATGAAACAAAATGGAACAACTGACGAACACCTTATTACCTGCCCTTTGAAAAGTTTAAATGCAATAAAAGAGCCTTCCGAAAAAGACTCTTTTACTATTATTTAGTGGTCGTGATTTGAATGGTCATCAGCTTTTATTTCTCCAGACTGATTCATAGCCATATTATGGTCATATTTACAACAACCTGGTAAACCATCGTATGCTTCTTCGTTTCCTGCTACTTTTTCAGTGTCATAACCTGAAGCTGCAATTGCATTATGAATTGCCATTGCATCTGTTTTAGAACTATCGAAAGATACATCTATTTTCTTTTTGTCTTTATCCCAGTTTGCAGCAGTAACACCTTCAACACTATTGGCTGCTTTTTCAATGGTAGTTTTACACATACCGCAATTACCTCTTACACCAAACGATAAATCTGTCATTGCAATTTCTTTTGACACTTCAGTTGTTGTAGTTTCTTCAACTTTTTTAGTTTCGTTTTTACAACTTGTTAATCCCATAGCTACTATTACAGCTACACTTAAAATTACTTTCTTCATTTTTAAAAATTTAATTATTATCTGTGTTTATTTATTCTATTGTTTGTTTAACCTCGCCACATTTAAGCATTACATCACCAAAATATGGGTTTAAAACTTGTTCTTCTTTACTCAACCAATACGCACCGTTATTGCTATCTGCCATAGGACAAAACTGCACATATAGCTTATCATTTACCTTATCAAAGTTTTTAACCATTTCTATGAGCTTATCGGAAATTGTCTGAAACTGTTTACGCTGATGTTCCAAACTCACATTTTCATTAATTCCTTTAGATGTTTTATGTAATATAGACCAGTAGTTATGTGTTTCTTCTCTTTGACTTGGCGGAATTTCTTCCAATGCTTTTCTAAATGCTTCACTTTTGGATGATGCTAACGACACATCAGATTGAATTAAAGCATCTTTCAAGTTTATATAAGCTTCAATTACAGCCTGAAATGACTTTTCTACAGTACTATTAAAATCAACTTTTTCTGTCATCATATCCATTGTATGTCCTTCGTGACCTGTCATTGTTTTACCACCTTGCTTATTCATCATTGATTTTTTGCCTTGTAGTTGTGCAGCAGCATCTACAGTAAATGTTCCGTTAGTTACGATTTCATTTCCAACAAATAATCCTTCTAAAACTTCATATTCATTACCAATTTGATTCCCTAAAACAACTTCACGCATTTCAAAAACGGTTTGGTCTGGATTGGCTTTTAAATAGACAACAGAACGTTCACCTGTCCAAAGTACAGCAGATGCTGGGATTGTTAATACCTCATCATTACTTCTTGAAACTCGTTCAATATTGGCGGTTACAAACATTCCTGGTTTAAATACATCGTTTTTATTATTAAGCACCACACGTAAGGTTACTGTTCTTGTTTTGGTATTTAATATTGGTTCAATGAAATCTACTTTCCCTTTAAATTCCTTATTAGCATAAGCGTTTGTAGTCACTAAAACTTCTTGTCCCTTTTTAAATAAATCGATTTGATTTTCATATACATCAAAGTTTGCCCAAACCGTATTGAGATTTGCAATTTTAAGCAATGGTTGACCTTGTTTGATGTAGTCGCCTTGTTCTACTAATTTTTCGGTAACTGTACCTGAAACGGTTGCATAAACTGGAAAGTTTTCTTTTATTTTTTGAGTTTCTTCAATCTGATTGATTTGATGTTCAGATAGCTTCCATAACTTCAATTTATTACGAACCGCTTTGTACAATGCAGGTTGTGATTCCTTTAAAGACGATGCTGTAATTAACTCTTGTTGTGCTGCATACAATTCTGGCGAATAAATGGTTGCTAGTAATTGACCTTTACGGACTTCTTCTCCTTTAAAACTGATATTCAAACGTTCTATTCTACCCGAAAAATAACTGACTTGTACTGCATTAGCTTCTTCATTTTCAGCAATTTTACCAGATAATTTAAGGGTGTTGCCATCAACATTTCCTTTGCCTACAACAGTTGTTTGAATATTGGCTAAAGCCATCGCATTTTCGGTTAATTTGAATTGGTCTGCTAACAGGCCATCACTTCCACTTTCGGCAGGAATTAAATCCATTCCACAAATAGGACAATCACCTGGTTCTGGTTGCATAATTTGTGGATGCATTGAACAGGTCCACATTTGATTGGTTTCTGAAACTTCATTGTGATTATGTTCTGTCTCTTCGTTTGATGAACTACCAAAAAGTAACCAACCCAAAAGCAAACCTACTGCGAGTAATCCTATGTATATGACTGTTTTATTATTTTTCATTCTGTAAACGATTTATCATTACTTTCATTTCTTCTATCTCCTTCTTCTGTGCTTTAATAATATCCTCTGCCAACTTCTTGACTTCTGGGTCTTTTATGTCTGCTCTTTCACTTGTTAATATTGCTATGGAATGATGTGGTATCATAGCTTTCATCCATAGAACATCTCCAACAGTTGATTTTTGGTCACGTACTAATCCTAAAGCAATTGCAAATAGTGCAATACTACCTATGACTATACCCATATTTTTCTTTTTATTCTTGTACATATTTTTCATAAAAAAGAACATAATCAAAGCCATTGTGGCAATACCCAAACAAACCATATAAAAACGTGTGAGACTAAACCATACGTGGTCAAATTCATAGGTGTTTAAATACATTGTGATATACATTGCTATGAATGATGAGCCTAACATTAAAAAAAACTTCGTGTAATTACTCATTCCATTTTCGTTGTTTTTGTGTTCTTGCGTGTTCATATTTTTAAAATTTTAGTGGTTATTATTTAATTTATTAGCATTAATACTGCCATTACAATCATAATGGCATTCTCAATAAAAGTGGCTTCTGTCATAGGAAGTTTCAGAGCTGTACCTAAACAAGCACATCTAATCGATTTTTTATCCAATAATGTTTTAGTAACTCCAACAGTTGTAATACCTAAAACAACAAGTGTTATTATTAAAGCAATTTCTACTTTAAAGCGCATTAAAAACATTAATCCTAAAGCTGTTTCGATAAAAGGATATACCCAACCATAAGCAGGGACTCGTTTTGCTAATGGGTCGTACATTTTAAATGATTCTGGAAAGCCTTTTAAATCTAACATTTTGAAAAAGCTAAACACGATGTAGAATAAGCCCATAAAATCGAGCATAAAAGCACTCCAACTCCAATCTTTATAATGCAATAATACACTTGCGGTTGCTATATAAAAGATGATTAGTAGTAAGGGCTTTAATTGCTGTAGTTTGCTTTTTTCTTCTTCCATTGGCATTGCCGACATACTTGAAGAAGCAAACACATTCTTTTCTTTCTTTTCAGATAGTGTATATTTTTCAGATAACGCTTTTTTCAGTGTTTCTGTAGCAACGTGGCTACTCATTGTAACTTCAGCTTCTCCTTTTTCGAGATTAACTTCAACATTGGTAACATTATCTATGCTTCTCAAACTTTTTTCTACAGATGCTTTACAACTGCCACAGGTCATTCCTGTTATTTTATATGTATGTGTCATTTTTTATTGAATTAGATAATTAATAATAGTACTCTGTAAATAATAACCCTTAACCGCTTCTATTTGGCTCATTTGAAACTTTAATTGTAACTCTTGAATATCTAAAACATCGTTAAAATCAATAGTGCCAGTTTCATAACTTTTGACAAGAATTTGTTCTGCATCTTTAGCTTGCTTGATGTTCTTTGTTGCTGTAGTATTACTTATCCTTGCTGATATACGGTCGTTAATAGCTTTATCTAACATTGTTTTTAAACTGTTTAAACGCTCTTGTTTTTGATAATTAATTTCTTGCTGTTCCAGTTCGTTTTGTTTAGAAATAGATTTGTATTTCTTATTGAAAATGGGGATTGAAACCGATACCATTGGCATTACAACATCCTTTCCGTTATCCGAGAAATTCATATCTGGTCTTTCTGAAACATTGATATAGTCTAATCCAAAACCAATCATTGGGCTACTTTCTTTTTGGTTTAACAATTCGGATTGTTCAATGGATTGGTAGAGTTTATCATACTTCAACAATTCAGGATGTACTGATAGATTTTCAGTATTAATTTCAAAATCTTCTATTGGAATGGTTAAGCTATCTACTACAGTAACCTCAATATCATTTTCCCTGTTTAAAAGGTTATTTAGATTCGTTTGTTCAGATAAAAATTGTTGATACAATACATCTTTGAGTTGTTGCAATTCATTTTGACGCATTTGTAAACGCAATACATCTACTGCTGATGCTTTACCAACCTCAACAGATGTGAGTGCCAGTGTTTCATAGGTTTTTAATAGTTGGATATTTTGAGCTAATACGTCTTGTTTGGCTTTATTGGCGTATAACTTGTAATAGGATTGTGCTACCGATGCCATCAATTTTCGTTTGGCAATAACAATATCTTCGTATTTAGCATCTGCCAATGCACTTACATAATTTTCTCTTGATGTTATTGTACCAAACCAAGGCAACATTTGCTTTGCTGATACTTTAAAACGTTGTGCGCCTGTTCTGGTTTCGGGTTCACTAACAAAGTAACCTACACCAAATTCGGTATTAGGAAACGTATTGACTTCCTTTACTTTTTCTGAAACTCTCTTGTACTGTAACTCGAACTTCTGAATTTCTGGGTTATTAGTTAATGCCTCGTCAATTAATGTTTGTAGCTGTTGTGCTTTCGCGAAAGCGGAAACAAACAAAAGACAGATTATGATTTTTATATTTTTCATTTGTTTGCTCTTTTAAGTTGAACTTCGGCTTTCCAGCTGTATAATACTGGAACTACAAATAAGGTGATTAAAGCGATTAGCATACCGCCAAAACTTGGTATTGCCATAGGAATCATTATATCACTACCTCTTCCTGTTGATGTGAGTACAGGTAAGAGTGCTAAAATGGTTGTGGCTGTTGTCATTAAACAAGGTCTAATACGTTTTTCTCCAGCTTCAACAACTGATGCTCTTACTTCCTTTTTATTTTCTGGTGTATTTCTATTAAAGGTTTGCGTTAAATAGGTTGCCATTACTACACCATCATCTGTTGCAATACCAAAAAGTGCAATAAATCCAACCCAAACTGCTACACTTAAATTAATGGGATGCATCTGGAATAAATCACGCAGGTTTTCACCAAACAAGCTGAAGTTTAAAAACCAATCTTGACCGTAGAGCCAAATCATTAAAAATCCACCTGCAAAAGCAACAGCAATACCTGTAAACACCATTAATGATGTACCTACAGAACGGAATTGGAAATACAGAATTAGAAAAATGATAGCTAATGCTAAAGGCACTACAACAGATAAGGTTTTTTCTGCTCTTAACTGATTTTCATAACTTCCTGTAAATTGATAGTTAATACCTTTTGGTACTATCAATTCGCCATTATTTATTTTTTCTTGAATTAAGGCTTGGGCATTTTCTACCACATTTACTTCAGCAAAACCATCCATCTTATCAAACAACACATAGCCTACTAAAAAGGTGTCTTCACTTTTAATTACTTGTGGACCTTGTTCGTACTTAATGGTTGCCAATTCGCTTAACGGAACTGGACTACCTTTTTCTACTGGTACATAAATTTGCTCTAAATCGGTTGGATTTGCTCGTAATTCTCTTGGATAACGCACACGCACACCATAACGCTCACGACCTTCAACAGTTTGTGTTAACACCATACCACCAACAGCTACTTTTAATACGTTTTGCACCTCTTCAATACTTACACCATAACGTGCAATTTTTTCTCTGTCAATATCAATTAGTAAATACGGTTTACCTACAATACGGTCTGCAAAAACGGCTTCATCCTTTACACCTTCGGCTTGTTTTAAAATGTCCTCTAACTGTACACCAAAAGCCTCTATTTGTTTTAAATCTTGACCTTTTACCTTTATTCCCATTGGCGCACGCATTCCTGTTTGTAACATCACTAATCGGGTTTCTATGGGTTGTAGTTTGGGTGCTGATGTGACACCTGGTAGTTTGGTAACTTTTACGATTTCGTTCCAAATATCATCTGGTGATTGTATTTCTGGTCGCCAGTTTCGGTAAAACTCGCCATCATCGTCTGGGATTAATTGAGACCTTTCTATATTTAATAAAGTTGACTTTATAAATGCTTTGTTCTCGACTGCGCTCGAACTGACAGCTATATTTTCATTGTGAATTAAACGACCATCTTTGAGTTCAAACAATCCATCTTCATTGACTTTGTAACGTTGACGTTCTCCGTTTTTATTCAGCATATATTCAGGTTTATACTGAATGATATTCTCATACATCGATAATGGTGCTGGGTCTAAAGCAGATTCTGTTCTACCTGCTTTACCCACAACAGTTTTTATCTCTGGAATACTGGCTACTGCCATATCCAATTGCTGTAACACTCGTTTGTTTTCTTCGACTCCAGAATGTGGCATAGAGGTTGGCATTAAGAGAAAAGAACCTTCATTTAAGGATGGCATAAACTCTTTACCAGTGTTCTTCATTATGAAAAACCCTGCAATTACAATCGCTGTTGGTACAGATAAAAACAATAATTTATTGTCTAAACACCATCTTAAAATACGTGTGTAATACTTTATGAATAATGAGAAAATACCCAATAAACCAAAACAAATAATGGCTACAAATATGAGATTCCAGAAAATACTTTTGCTAACTCCTAACGGTCTCCAATATTCGGCTAATAAGAATACTATTGCAGAAGCTGAAATGATGATATTAATAAGGTTAGCTTGTTTATCTGCAATTTTATTTTGAAGATTAAGCAATGCTGTAATTCCGAATGCTATTAAAATTAATCCTAACCAATACCCATAAACTATTGCTACGATACCTAAAGCAATTAAAACACCATTTAAAGCATATTTAAAAGTGTTTTTAATGCTTTTCTTTCTAAATAAAAATGCTGCAAAAGGCGGTATTAAAAACAAGGCTACAATTATAGAAGCTGTTAATGCAAAGGTTTTTGTGAATGCTAATGGTCTAAATAGTTTTCCTTCAGCGCCAATCATTGTAAATACAGGAATGAAACTGATAATGGTTGTCATTACTGCCGTTACAATAGCACCAGAAACTTCTGCTGTCGCATTATAAACTACTGTGTTTATTGGCAATTTGTTATCGTTTTCATCTAAATGCCTTATAATATTTTCTGAAAGTATGACACCAACATCGACCATTGTACCAATTGCGATTGCAATACCTGATAGTGCTACAATATTAGCATCTACACCAAAGAGCTTCATTGCTATAAATACCATTAACACCGCAACTGGTAACAATCCCGAAATCAATACCGATGCTCGAAGATTGAATACCATAATGATAATGACCAAAATGGTAATGAGTATCTCTAATGTTAAGGCTTCATTAAGCGTGCCTAACGTTTCTTGAATCAATTCTGTACGGTCGTAAAATGGAACAATAGTTACTTGTGACGTTCTTCCATCAGATAATACTTTCGAGGGTAGTCCTGCGCTCAATTCGTTTATTTTGGCTTTCACATTGTTAATGACTTCCATTGGGTTAGCACCATAACGTGCTACTACAACTGCACCTACAACTTCAGCTCCTTCTTTATCTAATAAACCACGTCTTGTTGCAGGACCTAATGATACTTTGCCTATATCTTTAATTCGTATTGCTGTATAATCTTCGGAAGTGACTACTGCGTTTTCTATATCTGAAATAGACTTTACATACCCCAAACCACGCACTAAATATTCAGCTTGATTAATTTCTAAAGTCTGTGCACCAATATCTTTATTACTCTCTTTTACTGCTTTTACAATATGATGCAAGCCAATATTATATTGTCGCATTAATTCAGGGTTAACGTCAACTTGGTATTCTTGCACGTAACCACCGATAGAAGCTACTTCAGAAACACCACTTGCAGATGATAAGGCATATTTTACATAGTAATCTTGTATGCTTCGTAATTCGTGTAAATCCCAACCACCAGTTACGTTTCCGTTTTCATCACGTCCTTCAAGAGTGTACCAAAATATTTGACCTAATCCTGTAGCATCTGGACCCAAAGCAGGATTTACACCATCTGGCAATAAACCACTTGGTAAGGAATTTAGTTTTTCTAATATTCTACTACGACTCCAATAAAATTCTATGTCTTCTTCAAAAATGATATAGATACTCGAAAAGCCGAACATAGACGAGCTACGTATGGTTTTTACTCCTGGAATACCGAGTAAGGATGTGGTTAATGGATAAGTAATTTGGTCTTCTATATCTTGTGGCGAACGACCATCCCATTTGGTAAATACAATTTGTTGGTTTTCGCCTATATCTGGAATAGCATCTACAGCTACAGGGTTGCTTGGTAAAAAACCTGTATCCCAATTAAAAGGTGCATTTACTGTTCCCCAAACTATAAATAGGATAAGTAATAGTACAGCTACAAGTTTATTTTCTATTAAGAATTTGATGCTTTTATTTAGCATTGGCTTTGATAATTAAACAATTAGACATTAGTGTTAGGACAACACCGAATACAACAAATTATCCGTATGACAAAAAGCCATAGGATAACACAGTCTATTGTTTAAAAATCAAATTAGGTAAGTCTCATCAAGCTTGTATAACTGCCTGACGACGAGAGGTGGTTTATATTCTCTAAAAGAATTTACATCTTCATCATAGCCTTCAAAAAGGTTGATATAAGCATATACGAAAGATGCAATCAATACTTGTTGTTCGAAAGAAACTTTATCGAACTGCATTTGCAGTTCATCTTGTCCCTCAATAGATAATTGCTTATCGTCACAACAATTTTTCCTTGTGATTGAACAGCTTTCAGTTGAAGGGATACCCATTTCCATACCGCAACCTTTAGCTTTATGGAATATTGCGGTTTCCACTAAAGTATCACCACAATAATGCATATTAATAGTAAATGACATTGTAGAGAATAACACTACAAAAGCCATTACTAAAGACATTATTTTATGGAATACTTGTTTCATTGTAATTGCGAAGTTACGAAATTTTAACAAATACTTATTTAATTAACAGAAGTTTAATGCTTAACTCCAATGCATTTACTGTAACCTTACCGCATTTAGAATTGCTAATAAAGCCACTCCTACATCTGCAAAAACGGCTTCCCACATTGTAGCTAAACCACCTGCTCCTAATATTAGAACAATCACTTTTACTCCGAATGCTAATATGATATTTTGCCAAACTACTTTGCGTGTAGAACGACTAATTTTAATGGCTCTCACAACTTTTGATGGTTGGTCTGTTTGAATGATAACATCTGCCGTTTCTATCGCTACATCACTCCCTAAACCACCCATTGCAATACCAACATTACTTGCTGCTAAAACAGGTGCATCGTTAATACCATCACCTATAAAAGCTATTTTATTTTCAGGATTCTTCTTTAAAATTTCTACTTCCTTTAATTTATCTTCTGGTAATAAACCACCTTTAGCATTTTCGATATTTAACTCTTTAGCCACTTGTTGGGTGATTGAATCTTTATCACCGGAAAGCATCATAATATTTTTGATACCTACTTTGTGTAATGCTGTAATAGTTTCTTTTGCATCTTCCTTTAATTCATCTGCTATGACTACATAACCTGCAAATTGATTATCGATTGCAACTAAAACGATAGATTCTACAATAGATTCCGTTTCAGATGGAACATCAATATTATTAGAAGTCATTAAGGCTTTATTTCCTACTAAAACTGTTTTACCATTTACAATCCCTCTTAAACCTTTACCTGCAATTTCAGATACTTCTGTAGCTTCAAAATCTTCTCCTTTTGCTTTATACTCTAAAATTGCTTTAGCAATTGGATGCGTGGATTGTTCTTCCATAGCCATTAGGTATTGCATAAATTCGGTTTCATTCCAACCGATTGTTTTTATTTCTTTGATTTTAAAAACACCTTTGGTAACTGTTCCTGTTTTGTCCATTACCAAAGTATTTATCTTGGTGATAGCATCTAAAAAGGAAGCTCCTTTAAATAAAATTCCATTTTTTGAAGCCGCTCCCAATCCACCGAAATATCCTAATGGAATTGAAATTACCAACGCACAGGGACAAGAAATTACCAAGAAAATTAATGCTCTGTATAACCAATCTCTGAATACATAATCATCTACAAAAAAGTAAGGTATAAAAGTAACACCTATAGCTAAAAACACTACAATTGGTGTGTAGATACGAGCAAACTGTCTAATAAATAATTCTGTTTTAGATTTGCGTGCTGTCGCATTTTGAACCAAGTCTAAAATTCTCGCAATAGAACTATCTTCAAACTTATTTGTTACCTCAACTTCAATAACGCTTTCTAAATTAATACTACCTGCATAAACCTTGGCTTCCTTCTGAATAGTATCTGGTTTACTTTCACCTGTTAAAGCTGATGTATTTAGTGATGCTTTGTCGGATAGTAGAATACCATCTAAAGGAATTTTTTCACCTACACGAATTTGAATTTTCTCTCCAATATTTACATTTTCTGGCGAAACATTTATATAATCACCATCACGATACACATTCGCCTCTTTCGGTCTAACATCTAATAATGCTTTAATGTTTCCTTTTGCTTTATTTACTGCAGAATTTTGAAATAATTCTCCTACTGCATAAAATAGCATTACTGCAACACCCTCTGGATATTCACCAATAATAAAGGCTCCAATAGTAGCAATGGACATTAAAAAGAACTCTGTAAAAACATCTCCTTTTTTTATACTATTCCATCCCTCTTTTACTACTGGAAAGCCTACAGGTAAATATGCTATAGCATACCAAATTATACTTACCCAATCCTTAAAAAAAGAAACCTCAAAATAATCTAAACCAATTCCAATGATAAGCATTGTAAAACTTATGATTGCAGGTATATAGGTATTAAATGAACTACTATCTCCGTGGTCGTGATTGTGACCATCATCGTGAGAATGTTCTTCTTTAGATTGTGGTTTTAAATCTCTTAAATTGACTTTCTTTTTTTTCATTTACTCTCTAAAAGCGTTTCAATATCATTTGGAATTGGCATACGTTTTAATGGTGGTACGTTTGCACCTCCTGTATTGCCAAGTGGGACGTGGTCAATAAATGATTTCCAACCACCAACAAGTAACCTAATAATTTGACCGAATACTTCTTTAGTATCTTTTTGTCTTAATCCAAATTTTAGCATTAGCCAATGTGAATAGGTGTGTTCTATAGGATAAGATTGCCCTATTATATGACTGCGCTCTAAATGATACCAAGCATTAGTGTACTGTTTATTTTCTAAATAGAAACTGTAGTGTTTTAATTCTTCGTTATAAGCTTGTTTAAGATGTTTTGGTATTTTAGTATTAAACTTCATATCCACTAATTTTGGATAAAAGTAAGTTAATAGTAAGTGCAATGGAAGTGCATTTGCTATCCACTACACTTATCACATATACCTTTTACAACCAAGTTTACATTTTCCGAAACAAAACCATCAGGGACTTTTATTTGAGGTATTTTATGGTCTGTTAAGCAAATGGTTTCATTGCAATTGTTACAATGAAAGTGTAAATGTAAATCGGTTTCAATTTCACAATTGCAACCTTGTTCACATAATGCGTATTTTGTAATACCTGTACCATCGTCTATTTGATGTACAATATCCTTTTCTTCAAAAGTTTTAATAGTTCTGTAAAGCGTAGTTCTATCTGCTTTTTCAAAAGCATTTTCAATATCACTTAATGTTACCGCTATTTCTTTTTCAGCAAGAAACTTATAAATTAACAAACGCATTGCTGTAATACGTACTTGTTTTGATTCTAATACTTGTTCTATTGTTTCCATAATTTAATCGTGGTCTTCGTTTCCAAATGGTTTAATAATAAGCCCTACACTAAAAATAAAACCATCTGTAGGTGCGTAAATTTCAGGAAAAACGGGATTTTCGTGAGGTGGTAAAACCAAAGGTGAAAATCTGCTTTGTCTTCTATCTGTAAAGTTCTCAAAATTTACAAAAACACTACCTAATTTAAAGTTACGCATAACTAATAAACCCATAGTTACAAAGTCTGTAGTTTCAGTTCCATTAGATAAAAATTGTTTTCCTGTATAGTAGGTTTCATAACCAATTCGCCACTTTTCAGACTCATACATTAATACACTACCTGCATTATGTTTTGCTGTTAATGGCTTCTGTGGATTACCAGGTAAATAGTTTAGCTTGGTATCTATAAAAGCGTAGTTTAAAAACCATCTAAAGTCTTTGTAAGTAAACTTAATATTGGTTTCTGCTCCTTTGCTAAAGATTTCATCTGGTGCATTTTCAAATTGAAAAAACCCATTGTCTGTTGAGTTTAAAAGCAGTCCATCATTAATAGCAGTAACATAGAATAATTGATTCACAGAAAAACCAATATCATCAGATAAACGGGTTTGATAGTTTACATCGAAATTTACACCATAAGAACGTTCTGCATTTACTGTTGATTTATCTATTGCAAGTACATTTTCAAAATTGATATACTCTGCTTCTTCTGTAAAAATATCTGGAATCTTATACCCTAAACCTCCACCAATTCTACTTGAAAATCCACTATTATTTTTGTAGAGCAATGAAACTCGTGGTAATGGAAAGAAACCGAAATCAGTATTGTAATCTGCTCTTAATCCTGTTTCCAATATCCAATTATCGGAAATGTCATAGATGTTATTTGCAAATGCTCCAAAGGTTACATCTTTTTGGTCACGCTGTAATGGTGCGTTGTCATTTTCATCAAAATTAGACGTGTAAAGATTAGCACCCAATATCCAATCCGTTTTTTCTGATGCTGTATTATATGATATTTCAGTAAAAGTGTTTGTTTGCTTACCATCAAAATTAAAATCCGGAACAGTTAAATTCCTATCGAAAAAAGAAATACTGTTTTTAAATTGTAGTGAGCTAACAGAATCTAATTGGGTCTCATATACAAATTGACTGCTTAATCGTTTTGAATTGTTTTCTTCGGTATATTGATGAATCCCATTTTCGCCATTTTCTATTTTTTGAATATCTCCACCGATTCTATCGTCATACGTTCCGTTTAAACCAAACCAAACTGTAGTCTTTTCTGATGGATAATAAAACAATTTAGGATTGAAAGAAATTGATGTTGTTTTTGGCAGATTACTAAAGCCATCATCTTCAGGGTCGAATGCTTTTTGATAATGACCAGAGCCGTAGAGTGAAACACCAAACTTTTCATTTCGTTTGCTGTAAAACACATTTGCTGTATTTCCTAATGCTTGTGTTTGTGTAAGCATAATATCCAAAGCAGGTTCTTCATCTGGTGTTTTAGAAACCATATTAACCAATCCTGCTATTGCACCACCGCCATAAAGTGTTGAAGAACTTCCTTTGATTATCTCAAATTGTTGTAAGTCTAAAGGTGGTATTTGCAAAATGCTTAAACCGCTTGAAAAACCACCATAGAGAGGAAATCCATCTCTTAATAGTTGCGTGTATCTACCATCTAATCCTTGAATGCGGATATTAGTACTACCACTACTTAATGATGTTTGTTGCATCTGTATTCCTGTACTTTCACGTAACACCATAGAAATATTGGTAGGATTCATTATTGCTTTTTCACTTAATTCCTCTGCACCAATATACTCAACACGAGTTGGTACTTTACGTACTGTTCTTGTACTTCTTGTAGATTGAAGTACAACAGCATCTAATTGATTACCACCTTCTTTTAGCTTAAACAATAATTCTGCATTACTTGGAATTTGAATTGTGGTTTCTAATGTTTCAAAACCTAAAAAGGAAATTACTATTTGATGTTGGCCATCTGGTATTTCTGTAAATTCTGCAATCCCATCAAAATTGGTAACTGCACCTTTTTCTAATGCTTCAAAGTAAACCGTAGCACCCATTAAAGGCTCATTTTCTGCCTCTGTGATGACTTTAATTTGTATGTCTGATGTTTGTGCCTGTAATGATAGGCAAAGTATTAATATGAGCTTTATGCTCAATATGTATTTATTCATTGAATTATATTTGTAATTGACTAAATAATTGATTTAAAATCGTGTTATTTTAGCTTATTACTTGTGGCGGTTGCCAAATATTGGAAAGGAAATTAAACCTATAAATAGGTTGATATGTAGATATTAACTCCGATGAAATTTCAATATTGAGTTTTAAATTAAATGTCTTGATTGGTTCGTAAGTAATAGACATACCACAACAATTACAAATACAAGTGACAGGACAAGAATCGTCACTATCTTCTTGATGGTTGTGATTAACACTTATCTCGTCCTGATGTTGGTCTTCTATGTTTTGACCATCAGAACAAGGTTTTGCCGAAAGCAATAGTATTATTAAGGATAATATGATTGTTACAAATTTCACAAATACAAAGATAAAAATTTAGAGATGCAATGGTTGTGCAAAAGATTACTTTGATTCTAAATATTAACCAAACTACCATTTTCCCATTTTAGAAAGTACTTTTTTATATTTCAGCATTTGTATGTCATCCTTACAATATGGATGCTCTAACAACTCTTTTAGTTTACCTATAAATTCTTTTGAAACAAATCCTTTTTTCTTTAAAATCTCAAATAAAATAAGTGCTTGTTCTGCTCTGTATTTAGCTTTTTTGAGAAATTCCTCACCATTTTCTGGCTTTTCATAATGATTTTGAATATCAAAATGTTTATCAATATCGCCTTTATAAGATATTAATAGTTTTTCAGCATTTTGTTGAGTTACGCCATTTGTAGTAAATACATAGTCTCTATCTTGTGTAAGTCGATTAATTCTTGTTTGGCCATCTGCATAGTCATTAGGATGGATTTCTAAATAATGTGAGCGGTCTAATGGTAATGTTATTACTGCCTTTGGGTCATATAATCCTTGAAAACGATTTGTTTCAAAATGCCTGATTGATACAGGGTTATCACAAGTTATGATTGGTGCATTGTCATCATTAATTTTAATAACATTTATAGTACAGTCATACTTATACTTTACAAAATTTCCCCACTGTTCTAAATGGTTTACTAAAAAAAACGTTCTTGAACGTTCGTTATGTTCTTTTTTTACAACTTCAATATCATCAATATGAAACTTTATTTTTTCACCATATAAGTTCATTTTTATTATTCCTTCTTCATCTACTGTATGAGCTGCTCTATCAAAAATCTCATTATTCATACTTCTTTGAAGGTTTAAAATTCTTGGTGTTCTAAAATATAGTGATAGACAAACGTAGAGTATCTGTATTTTTTGTTCTTGGGTTAACGTTAATACTTTTTCATCAATAAGCAAGGAATAGACCTTTTGAAATTCACTATCTACATTTTCAGCATAATGTTTTTCTAAAGCATATTTTACCTCATCTGATTCTGCTGGTATTGTATAAATATTCTTTTCAAAACAAATATCTTTTGTGCTTATTTGTTCTAATAATATATCGTCATCGAGCTTGTAAACATCAACAAAATAGTTTCTTTTTTTACCTTCAATTCCAAAGTTCTTTAAATACGAACGTGGAATATAATGTTGTTTTATTGGGTTTGACATACTCTATTTTACTGTATTTATTGGCATTTCCTTACTTCCTATTTTTTCTAATAGACTTTCAATGTTACTTACGATTTCTTTAAAGAATTTCGAGTTATCAAGCACTATTTCAAATCTATTTTGCGAAGACACATACTCTTTTAGTGTAAAGCGCCCTTTACTAAAGCTCTTAATGTTGTTAAACTTTCTATCGCTATTATTGACAGTATCGTTGTTTTTAATAATACCCTTGTGATGTACAATTAAATTGCGCACTTGTCTAAAATTATCAATAAAACTCCATTCAGGATTGAGTATAGAAAAATCAACTTTAGCAGACTGCTTTAAAAACTTCTTTACTTTATCAATATCATTATTACCTTTTAAGTCATCTACTCTGTAATCTGTTTGTTTATAGGATGCGAACCTATCACAACCACGTCTTAAAGTATCTTCAAAAAAAGAATATAGCTGTATGATTTGAGCGTTTCTATAATTTTTTATATAAACATCATTAAACATAAAGACATTATCAATGAAAGAATCTTCTATATGGTCTAAATATTCTTCCGAAAACTCTGATTTATCTCCTTCTTTAGATTCTTGAAAATTATCATATTCAGCTTCTATATTTTTTAATTCCATTTCAAAGTGAGTTTCCATATGATTTATATAATCCTCGATTAAATGGAACTCAAAATGGATAAAGCCAAATCCCATTATGGAAGCAAGTGTTTCTTTTCTTCTTAATCTTGACATATCATTCTTCTATAAAAACCACAAAGCATTTTTAGCGTCCTCTGGAACACCGTTAATAAAGCGAGGTGCTATTTGTGCTACCATTTCTGGATATTTTATGGTAATGGGTACATTTTGTTGTCGAAGTGATTTCCAATACAGTCTGCTAAACTGATACACTTGCGTTAATAGTTCTAACACTACATCTGCATCTTCAAAAGCATCTTCATCTGGACTACTTATCTTAATTTTTATTGGAAATGGATAGCCATCTGTATCTGCATATCGCTGGGAATTAGGATAACGTGCATTATTAAATAGTAAGAATTGATTTTCGCTTATACGAATGTATGTACCACTTACTGGCATTAATTTTTTATCCCAATTTAGGTCGTAAGCAATAATGTCTTCCGCTTCGGTTTTATTAATATTGAGAATGTATAAAGGCACTTTTAAGCCTAATGCGTGCATCCCTTCAATAATGGGTTTTAACTCTTCATAGCTCATTTCTTTATAGAAATGAATAACCACTTTATCTGCTTCAGCTACAGATGTAAAATCTCTAATGGCCTTGCATATACTACCTGCTAATAAATCTGTTTCTGTTTGGTCGAAATATTCAAACTTTCTAAATAGTCCATTATTTTGAAAACTAAAGGCACTTGCTATGTAACGCCTGTTTTCTCCTTGATTAGTAAATGCTCCTACACCAATTACCAATTCTTTTTTGTCGGTTACAGCCAACTTCCAAGGTGCGCCACCTAATTTAGCGTGAATAGCCAATGCCATATTTTGTAAAGAAAACTGAAAGTTATATTGATTCTCAATATTTACTACCATTTTTTCATAATCAACCACTTGGGTTACTATACCCTCGTTTAAGAATAATTCTTTAATACGGATGTATATTTCTCGGTCTTCTGGATTAGGCGTGAACTTATCGAAAGGACTTAAATAAAATGCTGCATAGCGCACATTATCGTGGTCGAAAGAGAGGTTTTCTAACTGTTCTGTTATCTCTGGTATTGGGTCGTTTTGGTTTGTAAACTCTATAAAATGTTCTTTAGAAGTGGCTGCCTTTATATTTACATAGGCTTCAATCCCTTTAAAATATTTTTTTTGAGAGTTAACGCCAAATTTAAGGTTGTTGTAAAAGGTTTTAATTGCTTCTTTGTGTGAGGTATGATACACAAAGAAAAACTTTATGTTTTGGTTGTTTGGTCTTTTGTATGGGTTAAGGTTATTCATTGCCAATTTAGGCACTAAATGTGTTTTTTTATTGCCATATTGGTCTTTACCAAACTCCAATAAACCTAATTGTGGGTTAATGTGGTTTATGCGGTTACGTGGTACATCTATAAATGCATCATTTTTGAACGGAAAAATGGCTTTAAACTCATCTGTAAACAGATAATTGGTTGCAAAATTATTAATGAGTGCTACATACTTTTGGTACTTATTAGCTGGTCTTACTGGTTCTTCAATAGGTATATTTAATGCTCTGGCTAATGGTAAACTAAAAATTGGGAATGCCTTATCAAATTCTATGGCGTTGTAAAATTCTTCCTTTTCCTTTGTGTCGAGGTCCATTTGATAGTTAAAGGTTTTTTGACCATATACGCAACGCCTTATTAACTCTGTATCCTCAATATCCTTAACAGACGTTGTGAGGACTTTGGATGTGCCATCATAAGACACAATAAGCTCTGGTAAGTCTGTAAGTTTAGCAAACTGAATTTTAAATGAAAATTTGTAGTAGAGGTTGTAATCTGTTGTATTTCCTTTTTTGGAAGGCATCCATACTTGAACATCGCCTACAAAGTTTTTGACAACGATATATTCTTTAGATTTAAAATAGCTTCTTAATTGGTGTTTTAAATATTGCTTGTAGATTCTTAATTCCCTACCATCTACTAAATTTAGTTTAATACTTGGTGCGTTAGGAATTTTATCAGTAAACGCCGTGTAAATTTCGTCTGTATTGGATAAATCTGTTTCAGGAAACGCCTCAAATATTTGTTTAGAAAACTTTGATTTATGGATTGGGTGACTGCCTTCTATATCTTCTAACGATAAAAATATTGTGGGCGCACTATTGGGCCATTTAAAGTTAAGTATATTGGTTTTGAGGTGTTCTTGCATAGACTATTATTTTTATTTTAAGCCTCTATTTATTCTGCTTTATCAATTAAATCTTTTGGTTTATAATCTTTCGTACCACTTGGTTTTGAGGAATATCCAGCAAAGCCTGGGTAACCTGGATAACCCGGGTAACCTGGGTAACCCGGATAGCCGGGATATCCTCGATATGGAAAATTTGATACTTTATAAAATCTATCGTTATCGAATATGCTCCCTAAATACTCACCTTCAGTATCGACAGCGTGTTCATCTTCCCAAGGAAACCAACCTATCCAATCAGCATCAGAATTATATAAATAAGCACCTATTTTAAATGCAATCCAATCGCCATTTGAGTTATATAAATATTTCATAGTTATTATTTTTTTGTTAATCTATTTAAATTTTCTTCTGCTATTTTGAGGATTTCCGTACGCTCCTTTTCATTTTTAATCATTAATACAATTTGCTCGGACATCCATAGCTTAATTAATTCGTTTTCGTCTTCCTTTAAGGTTTTTGCAAACGCAACTACCTGCTCTCGTCTTGCCATACGATTTCCTCGTTCTATCTTACTTAAATATGCAACATCCATATTTAGATTTGCAGCCATTTCTCTTAATAGCAAATTGCGTTTTTCACGCAATGAGCGTATGTACTCTCCAAACGCCATAATAGAATTATTTAGACTTGTCAAATTTTGTCTAATTTAAACAAAGGAAAGTAAGAATAAAGAAAAAGATATCAACAGTTATCAACAGATAATGAGGAAGTTAAGGATTTGAGGAAACCACTTTATTCTTATCCTTAAATCCTTAAAATCCTTATTCAACTTCTTGCAGGATTTGAATACAAATTATGAGCTTCGCGATGTATTAATCCAGCCTCAACAAATTTCGTAATATACCCTTCTGCTGTTTTGTGTGGTATGTTTTGTTTTGTGGCTAAATCCAAATAATCTTGTCTATTAAACTGCTTTGGTAAACTCTCTAAAAAACGTTCTTTTCTATTTAAGCGTTTTATTGCTTTTTGCTCAATTGGTAAGTCGTTAAACACCTTACTACTGTGCTTCACTAAAATTGAAATGATTGCTAATGCATTTTGAAAATCAATATCCTCACATTCTTTTGTGGCATTTACATCCCCATCTTCCATAATACGAAATGCTGTAAATAGCATCATTAACCGAAATGCAATCAAGCCTAATCGTCTAATGGTTGCAATGTATTCTTCGGGTTGAAGATTAATGTATTTGGTTTGTAAAGACTCAAAAAATGAGTTGAATTTTTGTTGCTGTTGAACTGTTAATCTTACTTCAATTTCTGGGTTATTCTTTAGGGTTTTGTATAACTGTAAAAACTCATTACCTAATTGCGTGTAATAATCATCTAAACCAACATTACTGCTATTTTGAAATACATTTTTCCACGTGGGTTTTATATTCATATAATAGAACATAAAGCGACTAAACAAACCATTTTCTGCATTGGGAATCAAGGTTGCTACTTGCTTTGGTGTTCCAGATAATACGGTTGATAAACACGGTTTTTCAATATCTACATATTCTCTATCTGTTCTGCGATAATAGCTGATTGTTTCGTGATGGAAAGCTTTACGAAAACCATCTGAATAGTTGCCATAATCGCTTTTAAAGGCTTGTGCTAATGTATCTCCTTCGGTTTCAAAAATTAATCCTCTACCATCATTATCAGAAATTAATTGATATACGCCTGTTACACTATTGTTGGCAGGAATAAACAGCATTCTTTCTGGTGGTTTACTTGGTTTTTCCAAGTTTTCATCTTTACCCTTGTTCATATTATAAGTTGCCATTTCTGTATTAAATTGTTGCTTTAGAACTTTGGCTTGCTCACGTTTTAACTTGTGAACAGGTTCTACCAACTTTTTAATTTGATTAAGCCTGCCTTTACCTGCAGATGCAGGTGCAGTTACAAAAAGATATAAATTAGCAAACACCTTACGTTGGTCGTAGATACCAAAGAGTTTAGGAAAGCAGGCACTAAAAGCCGTTAAAGCTCCTAACAACAAAATGTCCTTTTCCTCTTGACTGCTCGCTGGATTTACAACTTGTTGTAAAAACTGCGGTAAGGTATTAAATACCTCATCCGGTATTGTTGGCATTGCTTGGTTGGGTGTATCAACAATAGTTGCAACGTTTGTTGCAACTTCGTTGTTGTACTGTTGTTTGGTCGGTTTGATACCTGATTGATGTGCGTTATGGTAAAAGGTAGCAATAGTAATTCCGTGTCCTTTTGCATTTAAGCATTTGTTGAATTGTTCATCACATTCTTTTGAATCATAGCCCGCATAGTTTTTGCTTATTCGGTGGAAATAATCTCTTCCTGTTTCTCCATATTCTTCAGCTAAAGCAAAACCTAAATCTCTCCAAGTTGCATAGTTTCCTGTTATGTCCAAACCTGATTGCTCGATTGCTGAAATGTAGGATTCAATGTCGTTATCAGCAACAGCAACAACATTAGTTGTTGCCGTGTTGCTTTTTGGTTGAGGTTGCTCTTTAGGAACTTCTAACCAATCTTTTGGGTTAAATATTTTTGTCATAATGCTTGATGTCTTTTATGTAGAAAGGCTGTTGGGTCATATGGTAAAAAACACGCTCTGGAAACGTCTTTACCTGACTGGTCAACCTCAATGTTATAATTGTGTTTAATGTAATTTGCTACTGCTGTGAAATATTCTGAATGTGATACTTCTGAAACATCTATTCTAATAATCCATTTTAAACCATCACCAGATGGTGATATGAATAGCATTTCGGTTTCAAAATATTCATCATTTAAGAGTTGTGTTCTTAACTCTTGTAAATTCTCTAAATGGTCAAAATCAATCGTTAATAGATTAGAATGCTTTAGCAAATTGTTATCACTTCGTTTTTCAAATGTTCCTGAAAGTGTTACGTAATCAAAGCGATTTACTTTGAATTTACGTGCTTCTTTTACATTGGTAATTGCTCTTAATTCTTCAGTAATCCTTTTGTATTTATCACTTGTGATTAATGCAAATATTTGATGCAGTCGCAATGTTTCCGCAGGAAATACATTACGAACAGGTGCTTTGAAAAAGCTACAGTAAGCATACCAGGTATCGTCTGGTTCGTTTAACCATTCTAACTCGTCATTTTCTTTGATTTCTAAATTCAGATGTACTGCTTCATTTATTTTCTGCAATAAATCAGCTTCATCAATAGTTTTAAAATGATATTTGGCAAATTCAAATACATCACCGTTAAAGGTTTTTAGTTCGGTATCTCTATGGGTTGCAATCACTCCATCAATATGAATCCGTAAAGTTTCTTTTCCACCATTAAATGGGTTACGAGTTATCCCGCAGTCCCTTCCTTTTACGGAAAGGACTGTTGTATCAGGATAATACTGTCTTAACACATAGGCATAAATCTTTAAGCCATAATGTGTTTTGTCTAAAATTGCTTCTCTACTTATTTCCATCTTGCTTGAAATTATGGTTGTAGTAGTTATCTTGAAGCAATTGCTCTATGTCAGCAACTCTATAGTAAAATTTACCTTTTACTTTGCTGTAAGGCAAAGTGCCATTGGTTCTTAAAGTTTGCAACGTACGCTTACTAATATGTAAAGTCTGCAATACATCTTGATTGTCTATCCACGTATCCTTTAATACTTCTGCTCTCGATTGTCGCAACAATTCGATACGTGCTTTTAAGTCCTTGATATCTTGCGAGAGTGCCAAGATTAAATCGATTATTTCAGTCATAACTTCACCGCTCCTTTCTTAATTAGGTAATCGGCAGCTTGCTGTTCGATTTCATCTTGTGAATCAACACGGTTACTTAATAACCATTCTTCTAATTCGACTCTGTTAAAATAAATTTTCTTTCCATTCGGTTTATAATGTGGAATGGTTCCTGTACTTGTAAGTTTGTATAAATGGGATTGTGATAATTCCAAAAACTTACACGCTTCGTTGAAGCTCAATACGTTTTTTACAATAATGTTTCTGTCTAAAACGTGCTGTTCAATAATTTTGAGACGTTCTAATATTTCGTCCATAACTAATAAAATTTTAGTTTATAGTAAATGGACATCTGGCCAAATGTCATTCTTGGTTTTCAAGAACAGGACAAAGGTTCAAAATTGGCTTCTCGATTTTAGTAAGAGTGTAAAACAAGGGTAAGACAACAGTAAGGTTTCTTACTATTCTTACTGTTTTTTATTGCAGTTGTTGGATAATTTTATCTATTTCTTCCTTTTCTTTTGGGTTATGAACTTTGTTTTTGTGAAGATTATTAGCCTTTAATAGCGTACCTGTTTTGGTAACAAATTTTCCAGAACGTTCTATTGCCGTAGGATTGAAATAAATAAAAAATGGTTTAAGTTTTGTTACAAGGTAACTAAACTGTGTCGTCTCGCATTGAAGATAAATTTGCGATTCTGTATTTGTGAAATCTTTTGCTAATAAGAGTTCGTGCAACTGTTCTACAGTTGTACGGTTATCTAACAAATCTATTTTTAGATTTACCAGTTTGAGCACAGTTAGCAAAGTTGAAGTGTCATTACTTTTATATCCGAAAGAAGTCTTTGGTTTTGCTTTCGTTTTTGATGTTTTTTTGGTAGCAACTTTTTTAGTGGTGCTCTTTTCTATCACATTAACATCAAAAGTTTCATCATTAAAGTATTTTTCTGCAATTTCTGAAATAGAAAATGTTGTGTTTTCTGAAAACTGACCGTATTGCTCTTGTAGTTCAGCATACAATCTTATAGCAGACACTTTTAAGTAGTTTATGATATGATTGTCATCATTATTTAAATCTGCTGTTATTCCTCTTTTATTGATATAAGTTGCAATGTCATTTAAGTACTTATCAAATTTATTAAGAAGAATAGTAAAGCTATATTTATTTTCTGATGTAGTTGCATTTTTAGGAAATTCCTTTACAAAAGATGCTACTGTATTTTCTGTTTCATTAAATATTACCTTTTGGTAGTATTCTTTTTTCGCATTTAAAGGCTTTTTAAAGTTTACTTTAAAAACTGCATTATTGGCTTTTGGATTCAATTTAAAATCAGACAGTAGGTATTTAAAATCCTTTTTTTGTCTATTATCTCTATGTAAGCCATTGGTTATAGAAACCAAACTTGAAAATACACTTCCTTTCATTATAAATCCAGTTGAATACGGTTAGCCGCTTCTTTCTTTTTATCGTCAATTACTTTAGCATATATCTGTGTAGTGCGTAATTCTTTATGACCTAATAATTTTGATACTGTATATATGTCTGTACCCAAAGTTAATTGTAAGGTAGCGTAGGTATGGCGCGCGCAATGGAAGGTTATATTTTTAGTAATACCTGCTTTCATCATCCATTGTTGTAGCTTTAAGTTAGACCAGGCACTATAATGCAAACCATCAAACACTTTATCATCTGGATTACCTTTTTCTCCTAATAAATTTCTTGCTTGGTCTGATATTGGTAAGGTTTCAACACCTTTAGTTTTCTTTTGTCTAAATCTGATATAATATCCCATTTCTTTAGAGTGCTGGATTTCTGACCATATTAGTTTTTCAATATCTGACCAACGTAATCCGGTTAAAGCTGAAAAAATAAAAGCATTCTTTAAAATAGGCAGTTCACATTCTGTATTAACTACTTTTTGTAATTCATCAAGCGTTAAAAATTCTCGTTGAGGTTCGCCTTGTTTAAAGTATTCAACACCATTTGCAGGATTTACTTTTAATATACCATCCTTTACAGCCTGTTTTAATGCTGCTGAAAATTTCCCGAAATATGAATATTTTGAATTTTGAGACAATTGCTTACCTGCTCTACCTATTGCATCTTTATCTAAATACTCTTTGAAACGCTCAACAAATGATTTGTCTATATCTTGAAAACTAACATCAGTTGGACAAAACTTTTTTAAATGTTTTAGCATACTGTTCCAATTCCCATAGTTACCAGAACTTGTATTTTTCTTTTCTGCTAATGCTGTAACATAAGTAATAAAACTACCTTTTAGCTTTTCGATGTCTTGAAATCCATAGATGCCGTTTTGTATTTCTATCTGTCTTTGCGCACAAATAGTTTCTGCTAATTGCTTGGTTTTCTTATTAACCTCTCTTTCGGTTTTAGTTTTAGGATTAGGTGTAAGGTATAAGCGTAAATACTCGGTTTTACGTTTTCCTTTATGATAGTAATCTAAATACAGACTAATTTTATTGTTCTTCTTGCGTTGTCTTAAAGTTACTTTCATAAGAGATTAGTTAAATAAGTTTTCTATTTGCCATCTGGCAACAATGCGTTTTCTACCAAAAGGAACTGCTTTTAAACGTCCTTGTTGTATCATTCTTTGAATGGTCCATCTACTTACACCAATTAATTGAGAAGCTTCTGTAACACTTAAAAAATCTTTATTGTTTACTGCATTTGGATTGGAAACTTGAACAGCTTCTTTTTGTTGCCGCATATCCTTTGTAAGAGTAGCTTGAATTTTTTCTTTACGCTTACGTGCCTTATAAGCTTTTTTAGCGCAAGTATCACCACAGTATTTAGTTACTGTTGTACGTGCGGTAAAAGCATTACCGCAATGCTTACAGGTTTTTGGGATGTATAAATTACTGCTCATAAATGGTGCTTTATGTAGCGTTATGGTGCAACGTGGGGCAATATGGTGCATCATTTCGCCAATCTTATCGCCAACAGATTTGGGCAACAAATCCGTATTTAAGGCAACAGATATACAACAAATTTAATTAAAAAAGAGCAAAAAAGCAACAAATAAAAGAAGATTAAATTATGTAAAGTCAATAAAATCAATTCATTAACAAATAAAAGAAAGTAAGTTACTTCCCGATACAGAAATTAGCGAAAATATTCCCTAATAAATCGTCGCTTGTGATTTCTCCAGTAATTTCACCAAAATGATATAGAGCCTGACGAATGTCTATTGCTAATAAATCTCCAGACAAACCTGTTTCTAGACCTTCTTTAACTTTATCTATTTCTTCAAAAGCTTTTAATAAAGCATCATAATGTCTAGAATTTGTTACAATGGTTTCATTATTTCGTAACGCCCCAGTGTTTATTAAATTCAATAATGTACTGGTTAATTGCTCTACTCCAAAACCTGTTTTAGCTGATAAAAACTTAATATCTGTAATTTCCTCTTGCATTTTGGCAAGTTGAGTATCATCAATTTTATCAACTTTATTAGCAAGAATTATAAGTGGTTTTAAAGGGTATTTATTTTTTATTTTTTCAAGTTCTACTTTAAATAAATTGCATTGTGATTCAAACTTAGTACTATCAAATAAATAAATTACAACTTGGGCTTGTTCAATTTTCTCAAAGGTTTTTTTAATTCCAATACTCTCTACAACATCTTCCGTTTCACGAATACCAGCAGTATCAATAAACCTAAACCCTATACCTCCTATTGAAATTTCATCTTCAATAGTATCTCTGGTTGTTCCTGCTATCTCACTTACAATGGCGCGTTCTTCATTTAAGAGTGCGTTTAAAAGTGTAGATTTACCTACGTTAGGCTCTCCTACTATTGCAACAGGAATTCCGTTTTTAATCACATTTCCTACTGCAAACGAATCAATTAATCGCTTTAAAACAAAACGAATACGTTCAATTAATTCTTTAAATTGAGTTCTGTCTGCAAATTCTACATCTTCTTCTGCAAAATCTAGCTCTAATTCTATTAAAGATGCAAAATTTAAAAGTTCTTCACGAAGTTTAGCAATTTCTGAAGAAAAACCACCACGCATTTGTTGCATTGCTATTTGGTGAGAAGCTTCATTATCACTTGCAATTAAATCGGCTACTGCTTCAGCTTGACTTAAATCTAACTTTCCATTTAAAAAGGCTCGCAAGGTAAACTCTCCTGCAGATGCCATTCTACATCCTTGTCGCAGAAATAATTGAATGATTTCTTGTTGAATGTAATTTGAACCATGACAAGATATTTCAACTACATCTTCTCCAGTATATGAGTTTGGATTTTTAAAAACGGATACTAAAACTTCGTCAATTGTTCTATTACCATCAACTATATGACCTAAATGAATAGTATGAGTTTTTTGATTTTTTAATGACTTTTTACTTTTTACCGATTTAAAACAACTATCTGCAAAAGAAATAGCTTCTTTACCTGATAAACGTATAACAGCAATTGCACCAGCGCCAGAAGGTGTTGCTAAAGCGACTATGGTATCTTGATTTATCATTTAACTAAATAAATACCGTCTGGTTTTATTTCTATTTGACGTTGCTTATATAATGAACCTATAGCCTTTTTAAAGTTTTTCTTACTCATTTGCAATACTTCTTTAATAGCTTCTGGATTTGACTTATCTGTAAGATTTAAATATCCACTATTATCTTGAAGTTCTTGCATTATTCGTTCTGCGTTTGGCTCTATATTTCTATAACCAATTTGCCCTAAAGAGATATCTAGTTTATTACCTGGTCTAATTTTTTTAACTATTCCTTTTAACTTATCTCCAACACTTATATCTTTAAAAATGTTGTCTTTATAAATTAAACCTGAATGTTTTTTGTTTACTATAACATTCATACCGATATCTGATGGGTGAGACACGATTAAATCTACTTCATCAAACTCATTAACCGTAAGCACTTTATTATCTAAAAATCTATTGGTTTTACTTGATGCCACTAACCTATCGGTTTTTTCATCTAAATAACAATGTACCAAATACCAACCGCCAGGTTTCATTTTAAAAGCTTGTTCTTTAAACGGACAAAATAATTCCTTAACTAATCCCCAATCTAAAAACGCGCCATAATCAGTTACTTGGTTGCAACGTAATAATGCAAAATCGCCTTTCATTATATAAGGCATATCTGTAGTCGCAACAGGGCGTTCTTCATTATCTAAATACACAAAAACCTCCAGCTTGTCCCAAATTTTAAAGCTTTCTGGCACATATCTATTGGGAAGCAACACTTCGTTATCTTCATCATCAATTAAATATACACCATGATCTGTTTCACGAAGTATTTCCAGTGTATTTATTTCTCCTAATTTTATCATGCAGCAAAGGTAACAATATTAACAAAAGTTTGCTTCGTTGGAAATTATAATTATTATGAAAACTAAATCTTTAAAAAGGAAATATCCTGAAATAAATTCAGGACAAAAAAAAGCGCTACAATAATGTAACGCTTTTTATTTTATGTTTAAGTTCTATTTTAGTAAACAGACTCTTTTTTGAAGTGCTTTGTTAGTAAATAATATACAACAGCTCTATACTTATTACGGTTAGATTTACCATATGTTTCCATAACAGAATCAATAGCTTTATCTAAATCTGAACTATCTTTTAAACCTAATTTTTTAATAAGGAAGTTCTTTTTTACAGTAGCTAACTCAGATTCATCTGAACTTGAAACTGTTGCAGCATCTGCATTATAAATAGATGGACCACAACCAATTGTAACTTTAGTTAATAAATCCATGTCTGGTTTAACACCACATTTGTCTTTTAAATCGGAAGCATATTTTGCAATTAGCTCATCTCTTTTACTCATAATGATTTCTGTTTAATTGTTAATGAAAATTATTTTAAATTGATAACTGTTCTAAAGATAACTATTTTTTAGACACAGTAAATATTTACAAGTCACATATTTACTTTATAAATTCAAAATAATTTAAAAGGACTTCATCATTTATGTTTTTAGGTGTAAAAATTTCTAATAATTTGGGTTTATCTTCTTCAGTATAAAATGATTTTAATGACGCTTTCAAATCCTCTTTATTTGATACACTTTCGTACTTAAATCCATACATGTTACATAAATGTTCTGCTGTATGATTGTGATTAGTTTCAAAGTAAGTATTGAAATTTTCAGTGTTTTTATGTCCAGGTAAAATTCTAAAAATACCACCTCCTTGATTATTCACAACAATAACTCTGAAGCTTTTTGGAATATAGTTATTCCAAAGTGCATTGCTATCGTATAAAAAACTTAAATCTCCTGTTATAAATACAGTAGGTTTTGTGTTTGCTACGGCACACCCAACTGCTGTAGATGTACTGCCATCAATACCACTTGTTCCTCTATTACAATAAACTTCTAACGATTTATTAATTTCAAATAACTGTGTGTAACGAATTGCAGAACTATTGCTTACTTGTAAAATATAAGTATTGGGTATAGCTTTTAAAATTTCATTAAAAACTGTAAAATCTGAATACGGAATTACCTCTAAATAGTCTTTGTGCTTTTTTAATCGTGTGTTTTTAGTGTTTGTCCAAATTGTTTTATAATTGCTTTTAACATAGTGTGTCACCTTTGGTAAAAAAGCTTCAAAAAACTGGTTTGGAGTAGTTTCAATATGATTATTTAGACAGAAAAACGTATCGTTTGCCATTTTGCTATCTATATGCCAATGCTGTTTGGGTTTATATTTTCTTAGTAATTGTTTAATTTTTTTTGAAACAATTAATCCACCCAAGGTGATTAGTATATCAGGTTGTAATTGTTTTTGTTCATCTGAAGATAAAGGTGCGATAATCTGGTCTATACTAGGAAAAAAACTAGGGTGATGAAGATTAGAAGTTGTTTCTGTAAATACAATTACACTGTCATCTTCGGCAAGTTCATCAAGCCATTTATTATCAATTTCGTTTGGATTATTTACCCCAACTAAAATCATTTTTCTTGTAGCATTATTCCAATCTTCTAAACAGGATTGTATAATATGATCTTCAATTTTTGAAGGTTTAATAATTGCATCTATTGCCTTTGGAGATACACTCAATTTATCTACAGTTTCATAAAGCGGTTCATCTAAAGGAATATTTATATGTACAGGTCCTTTCTTTAAAATTGAAATGTTTATTGTTGAATTTATTGACTCTTCATTATAAATTTGAATATCTTTTTGTAAACCTAGTAAGCGTTCAAACTTATTCTCTAAATTCTTTAAAATAGGCAGTTCTTCTTGCTCAGGAACATTTTTTTCATCTTTTAAATCCAGTTTCAAGTTTGCTGAAAATAAAATATGATTTTCAAAAACATTTTTTTGGTGAATGGTTTGCCCATCTCCTATTCCTATAAGATGTTTGGGTCTATCTGCCGATAAAATTACCAATGGAATATTGCTATAAAACGCCTCGGCAACAGCCGGATAATAATTTAAAAGTGCACTACCCGAAGTACAAAGTACAGCGGTTGGCTCTTGTAATTGTTGAGCAATACCTAAAGCGAAAAACGCTGCAGCACGCTCATCTACAATACTGTAACACTTAAAATAAGAATCGTTTGTAAATCCTATAGTTAAAGGTGCATTTCTGCTACCTGGAGAAATTATAATATGTTTTATGTTTTTTGCTTTGCAAAGCTGAACAACGGTTTGTGCTAACGGAATTTTTGGGTATGTCATGTACGCATTAATCTTAGCGTAAAAATAAGAAATAGCTAACTATTATTCGAATTACAAAACATTTTTAATCACTAAAGATTTTGAAACCGTTTCTTGCCATTCACTTTCTGCATTAGAGCTTTCTGTAATGCCACCACCAACATAAATAATAGCTTGTTTATCTTTAATTTGCATACAGCGTAGATTAACATACAGTTGTGTACTTTTTTTTGTAACAGCATATGCTCTGTTTTCAATATTTCGCCTTCCAGATCTGGGTGCAACAGTTTTTTCAAAATTTAATTCACCTAAAAAACCTGTATAAAATTCACGATTGTATTCTTCATGTTTTAAAATGAACTCTTTTGCAGATTCCTTTGGTAACCCACAAACAGCAGGTGTTGGATGTAAAACACTAATAACTTCTTGTAAATTAATATTTGGCTTTAATTGTGCCGAAATTATAGTTTTTAGATGCACTAAATTTCCGGCTTTTACAGTTTCTAAATCTGAAACTTTATAACTTTCTACAGAGGGTTTTAAGTTGTTTATTATAAAATCGGTAACAAATTGCTGCTCTTGTTTTTCTTTGTTTTTCCAAACCACATCTAAAGTTCCTTTATAATCTTGCGTTCCTGCCAATGCCATTATAGAAAATCGATTACCTTCTATTTTTATTAAGGTCTCTGGTGTTGCTCCTAACCATAGTCCTACTTTAGGATGATACCAACAATACACAAAGGCAGATTTATATTTATATAGAAGGTTTTTAAAAATTGATATTGGATTAGTTCTTGAAAGATTTACAGTTTCTTGTCTAGATAGAACTACTTTTTTAAAGGCTTCATTTTTAATAGCTTCAATACCTTTATTTACAAGTTCTATGTGCTGATGCTTTTGTACTTCGTCTTCCACATTATTCTCATAATGTGACGTCTCGACTGCGCTCGACGTGACGTTAGAAACACACAAACTTTCTGAAACTTTACTAGGAATTAAAACTGTTTTTTCTAACTCATCAAAAGGAGAAAACACAAAGCCTTTTTCTGTAAAATTATTAGCAAAAAATAAGTTGTCATTACTTTGAAGCAAACCATTTACATTCGAATCGTTGGGCTTTCTATAAATTACAAAAGGTAAATTATTGTTGTATTGACGATTAATACGTTCAAAAAAATCTTCCGAAGTCATTCTTATTTTTTAGGTAATGATATGGTAGATAATTTACAAATAGAGATTAAATTATCTGCTTCATCTGTCACTCTAATATCTAATAATTGTGTTGTTCTTCCTTTGTGCAAAAATGTAGCTCTGGCATAAACAAAGCCTTCTCTAACACTTTTTAAATGATTAGCTGTAATTTCTGTACCTCTAACAAAAAGCTTCTCGGTATCCATAAAAATATGAGACGCAAAACTACCCACACTTTCTGCTAAAGCAGCTGTAGCTCCACCGTGTAAAACACCATCTGGTTGGTAAACCCTTGAGTTTACTGGCATTCTGGCAACCAAAAAATCATCACCATAATCAACCATCTCAATATTTAAGGTTTCCATTAAGGTGTTTTTGAAAGAATTATTAGCTTTTTCTAATATTTCAGCTTTAGTTAAGTTCATCAAATTAAAGTATTTTAGTGGTGTAAAAATACAAAACGAAACCCTAAAATGAATTCTGCCGAAAAAGAAATATCCTATACTTCTATAAAACCCTATAACACACTAAATTCTCTCACAAAAAAAACAAAAAATGTATGGTTTGTATGTCATGGTATGGGCTATTTAAGTCGATATTTTATACAATATTTTAAAGGATTGAATACAGATGAAAACTATATAATTGCACCACAAGCTCCAAACACCTATTACCAAGGAAAAGATTTTAAACATGTTGGCGCAAGTTGGCTTACAAGAGAAAACACAAAAACTGAAATAAAAAATATATTAGAATATTTTAATGCTATTTTAAACGCTGAAAACATTCCTGAAGATGTAAATCTTATTGTTTTTGGGTATTTTCAGGGTGTAAGTGTAGCATCTCGTTTTGTAGCAAAAAAGCAAATGCAATGTTCGCAATTGGTTTTACATTCTGGAGGTATACCAAAAGAATTAAAATCAGATGATTTTAAATTTTTAAAAGCCAAAGTATCTTTAATTTATGGTGATAAAGATGAATACATTACTAAAGAACGTTTAGAATATGAAAACACCCGAGCTAAAGAATTATTTGGTAAAGATGTAACTATTATTAATTTTGATGGAGTACACGAAGTAAATACTAAAATAATAAACAACTTAGTTTAATATGACAGCTCCTAACCTTGAGAATAATCGTGTAAAACTTACACTATTAGATTTAAGCAATTACAAGCATTTAACCCAAATTGCGCAACAAGAAAAATTAGTGCAATATTCGCCAACTAAAGTTGACACACCAGAAGATTTAAAAGATTATGTACAAACAGCTGTAGACAACTACTACCATAAAACCGCTATACCTTTTATAATTTTTGATAAACAAAAAAATGCACATGCTGGTTGTACACGGTACATGAATATAAATTGGAAAAATAAAGTTTTAGAAATAGGTTCTACATGGATTGGTAGAGAATTTCAAGGTACAGGATTAAATAAAAACATGAAATTTTTAATGCTTGAATATGCGTTTGAAACTTTAAAATTTGATAAAGTTGCTTTTCGTGCAGATGAACGCAATATACCTTCTAGAAAAGCCATAGAAAAAATTGGAGCAACACTAGAAGGTATTTTACGAAAAGATATTCTTATGCTTGACGGATTTAAACGCAATACTTGTTGTTACGGCATTTTAAAAGAAGAATGGCCTGATATTAAAACAACTATTTTTAATGATTTATATCACTAACTAACCAAACGTTTAATTATTTCCTTAGTTGGTAAAATTTCTTTTGTGTGCTCAATACTTGGTCCTGCAACCCAAACCGTTTTATAAGTAGCTTTGGTAGCTGCATTTTTTGTAGCATTCATACCAATAGAAAAACGAATCATTTTCACCCACTTTTTTAGTTTTTTATTTTTATTTAAAACAGATTCTAACCAGGTTTGCTTTGTTCCTATTTTTTTAACATAAGGTGTATTTATAACAGTACATGGTGTTCCAGAAATACGCTCTGTCATTACAATGTCTTCAGAGCCATAATCAACACAAGCTTGTTTGTACTCATCGGTTACATTTGCTTCAATTGATGCAATAAACGGACTTCCAACTGATACACCATCGGCTCCATAACTTATCATTTTATCAATATCTGCTTTACAACCAACACCTCCTGCAGAAATTACAGGTATTCTACAATTTGAGCTCAATTCTTTTATTAATTGTTCAGGTGAAATATTTCCTCTATGTCCACCTGCTTCATTATTTACAGCAATAATAGCATCGGCGCCTAAATCTTCTACTTTTTTAGCAAACTTTAAATCTACTACATCGCAAAAAACTTTTATTCCAGCTTTATGAGCTTGTTTAATGGTTTCTTCAGGACTTCCTAAAGATGTAATTATAAAATCACAACCTTCCTCACAAATCACTTCTAATTGTCCTTTATACTTTACATTAGATTTATTTACAATTAAGTTGAAACCAAAAGAGCCACCTTCAGGTTTTGCAGCTTTCAATTCTTTTAACGCAACTCTTAATTCATCTAGTGTTCTATAATTTAATGCAGGTATACAACCTGCAATTCCACCATTCATAGCTTCCTTAACCATAGCTACATTTGAAACCAAAAACATAGGAGCTTGAATTATCGGATATTTTATATTTAGAAGTTTTGTGATCATAATTACTTTTTCTCAAATATAGTAAATTATTATGCATGCATAGTAATTGATAATCAAATAGTTATAAAAAAAAGCATGAAAATATATTGTAATAAACTCATTTTATGATATTTATCATTGTTTTATTATGCATGCATAGTTAATTTTAAATTGTTTAAAAAATAAAACCATCAACACCATGAAAAAACTAATTTTAGGTTTATTAATTTTTGGATTAACCACCCAAGTCTATTCGCAAAATATTGAAACAGAAGAACTGGAAGAAACAGTTATATCTATTAATTACAAATACCTAAATGCAGTTGATTCTTTATCTACTCCTATTGCAGTAAAACGATTAGAAGAAAAAGTAATAAACTACGATAGCTCAGAATTAGCTGAACTATATGTTGACAAAAATGATACTTATAGTGTATCATTTTATATTCCTGAAGGAAAAATTGTAGCTGCTTATGATATAGATGGAAAAATTGTAAGAACTATTGAAAAATATAATAATATAAAATTACCATTAGTTGTAACACAAGCTATAACAAAACGTTTTCCAAATTGGGGAATTATTGAAGATGTATACCTTATTAAATTCCATTGTGATGAAGATCATTTAAAACAAGTATATAAAGTAAAACTTAAAAATGAAGATGAAATCATGACTGTTAAAACTAACGAAAAAGGGGAATTTATATAACTTTCATTCTATATACTGTATTAAAAACGCATCCAAAAAATGGATGCGTTTTTTAGTTTGTTTCATGATTTACTTGAAAATTGTAATAATATCTATTGCTTTTCTTAACCTCTTCTCACTGATAAATATCATTGCAAGAGAGAGTTCAAAAATTTAACTTCAGTTTACTAATTATAAATCTATCATATCATGAAAAAATTAATTTTTAGTCTGATTATTTTTAGTCTGACTTTCGAAGTGTATTCCCAAATAACACAGCTCCCAGAGGTAGTTATTACAGCTGTAAACTACAAATACTTAAGCTCTGTTGATACTGAAGATACAGATCTATCAGTTCAAATGCTTGAAGAAAAAGTAGCGATGTACGATTTAAAAAACTCTGAACTTTATAGTGATGAATACGATACCTATACCGTATCATTCTATATTCCAGATGGAAAAATAGTAGCTGCGTATGATAAAGATGGTAAAATTTTAAGAACTATTGAAAGATTTACAAATGTAAAATTACCAAATGATGTACAAAAAGCTATTAATAAAAGGTTTCCAAATTGGACTCTAGCAAAAGATGTTTATTCTGTTACTTATCATGCAGGAAAAGATAGAGTTAAAAAACAATACAAGGTGAAACTTGAAAATGGAGATGAAGTAGTTAGAGTAAAATTAGATGAACAAGGTGATTTTTTATAAACCTTAAACATCCAAAATAAAAAAAGTGCAAACAAATTTATAATTGCACTTTTTTTATGCGTTATCCTTAAATCTATAATAACCACATTTTAAATAGGCTCCTTCAGGAAAACTAATAGGGTGGTCAATATCATGTTGAGTTTTTAATATAACTTCATATGCTCTATTTGATGAGGATAATGTTTGACTATTAATATCAAAAAAAGCTTGACTAACAACTCTTGAAGAACATGATGCCAAAACTAGTAATCCATTTTTGGCTGTTAACTTCTCGCCTAATTCTGCTAATTGGGCATACTTTTTTTTAGCTAATTCAATTTCAGAATTTTGTTTAGCAAAACTAGGTGGATCGATTACAACTACATCAAACGTAATTTTGTTTTTAATGAGTTTTTTTAATTCTTCAAAAGCATCTCCAGTTATAGTTTTATGTTTTCCCGTGTAATGATTTAATTTACCATTTTGAATGGCAATTTCCAGTGCTTGTTTACTAATATCTAAACTCGTTACTTCTTTAGCTCCATTGGCCAGAGCATGAACCGAAAATCCACCAGCATAACTAAACACATCTAAAACCGTTTTACCTTTACTCCACTCACCTACTTGTTTTCTGTTAGCTCGATGATCTAAAAAATAGCCGGTTTTATGACCTTTTATAACATTTGCTAAAAAATTAACACCATGTTCTACAAACTCAACAACTTCATTTTCAAGTGTACCATATACAACGTCTCCATTTTTTAGCTGATGCGCTTCTGATTGTTCTAGACTTCTACTTAAACGTATAACAACTGTTTCAACCTTTGAAATGTCTTGTAAACTTGGAAGAATAGTTTCCAAATAAGGCAACCATATTTCTGAATAAATTTTAACGACTAAAACAGAAGCATAAACATCTGCAATTAAGCCCGGAAACCCATCATTTTCGCCAAATAATAAACGGTAACTATTGGTTTTGGTTTTAAGCAATGGCTTTCTAATTTGATAAGCTTTTTTTATTTTATTTCTGAAAAACACTTCATTTATTTCAACTTTTTCAGTGCCACTGTGAAGCATTTTAATTTGTATTGGAGATTTGTCATCATACAAACCTAAACCAATAACCTTGTTTTTATTCTTACCAAAAATAATTGCTAAATCACCAGACTTTGCATCATCATTAATTTTAGTAATATTATTTGAAAACACCCAAGGATGGCCTTTAAGCACAAACTGCTCTCCCTTAGAATTGAGTTTTATTGCTAAGCGTTTAGGCTTATAATTTGAATTAATTTTAGAAGAAAATGGCATTATTTATATTTCGTGTAAAAGTAAAGGTTTAAAACAAAAAAACGCAACCTGAATAGGTTGCGTTTTAATTATTACTTCAGACTTTTAGTTTTATTTCACTTCTTCAAAGTCTACGTCTTCAACATCACTACCTTCATTTGCATCACCGTTTTGGCTAGCATCTGGTCCTGGTTGTGCGCCTCCAGCTTGCTGAGCTTCAGCTTGTGCTTTGTACATTTCTTCACTGGCTACTTTCCAAGCTTCGTTTATCTTATCTAAAGCAGGCGTAATAACCGCTAAATCTTTAGTTTCGTAAGCTTTTTTCAATTCTTCTAAAGCGTCAACTATTGGCTGTTTTTTATCATCAGATAATTTATCACCAAACTCTTCTAATTGTTTTTCCGTTTGGAAAATCATAGAATCTGCTTCGTTTAATTTTTGAGCAGTTTCTGCTGCAGCTTTATCTGCTTCTGCATTTGCTTCTGCATCAGCTTTCATTTTTTGAATTTCATCTTCAGTCAATCCAGATGAAGCTTCAATTCTAATATCTTGTTTCTTACCAGTCGCTTTATCTTCAGCAGATACTTTTATAATACCGTTGGCATCAATATCAAACGTTACTTCAATTTGAGGTGTACCACGTCTTGCTGGTGGAATACCATCTAAGTGAAAACGTCCAATAGTTTTGTTATCGGCAGCCATAGCTCTTTCTCCTTGTAACACATGAATTTCTACAGAAGGCTGATTATCTGCCGCTGTTGAGAATACTTGTGATTTTTTAGTAGGAATGGTTGTATTCGCTTCAATAAGCTTTGTGAATACATTACCCATAGTTTCGATTCCAAGAGATAATGGTGTTACGTCTAATAATAATACATCTTTAACATCTCCTGTTAATACACCACCTTGAATACCAGCTCCTAGAGATACAACTTCATCTGGGTTTACACCTTTACTTGGTGCTTTTCCAAAGAATTTCTCTACTGCTGCTTGTACTGCAGGAATACGTGTAGAACCACCTACTAAAATAACCTCGTCAATATCAGATTTTGATAAACCAGCTGCTTTTAATGCAGACTCACATGGCTCGATAGTTCGTTTTACTAAATCGTCAATTAATTGCTCAAATTTAGAACGTGTCAATGTGCGCACTAAGTGTTTTGGTCCACTAGCAGTTGCTGTAATATATGGTAAATTGATTTCTGTTTGAGCAGAAGAAGATAATTCTATCTTAGCTTTTTCTGCAGCTTCTTTTAAACGTTGTAAAGACATAGGATCTTTTCTTAAATCCATAGACTCTTCAGCATTAAACTCATCTGCTAACCAGTTAATGATTTTTTCATCTACATCATCACCACCTAAGTGTGTATCACCATCTGTAGACAATACTTCAAATACACCATCTCCTAATTCAAGAATAGATACATCATGTGTTCCTCCACCAAAATCAAATACTACTATTTTTTGGTCAGTACCTTTTTTGTCCATTCCATAAGCTAATGCCGCTGCAGTAGGCTCATTAATAATACGCTCTACTTTTAAACCTGCAATTTCTCCAGCTTCTTTAGTTGCTTGACGCTGACTATCATTAAAATATGCAGGTACTGTAATTACCGCTCTACTTACATCTGTTCCTAAATAATCTTCGGCAGTTTTCTTCATTTTTTGAAGAATCATTGCACTTAATTCTTGAGGTGTATATAAGCGTCCTTCAATATCAACTCTAGGTGTGTCATTATCACCTTTTACTACTTTATAAGGTACGCGTTCTGCTTCTTTTTTAGATTCAGAATATTTGTTTCCCATAAAACGTTTAATCGAATAAACCGTTTTAGTAGGATTAGTTACTGCTTGTCTTTTTGCTGGGTCACCAACTTTAATTTCACCGCCTTCTACAAAAGCAATTACAGATGGTGTTGTTCTTTTTCCCTCAGCATTAGGAATAACTACCGGCTCATTACCTTCCATCACAGAAACGCAAGAGTTGGTTGTTCCTAAATCGATTCCAATAATTTTACTCATAATATTTTTATGCTTTAATTGTGTTGAATGTTCATTTTTAATTCGATTTGTATAAGTCAATCATTATGCCAACTAAAAAATGCTGACACGATGTCAGCATTCAATTAAAATATCTGTATTATTTCATTGGTGTTACATGGTAAATTGCCTTAATAATCTAAGGTAATTATCTTATTCTTTCCCACAAGTTGAGCGACGTCTGGTGTCAATTAAATAAATAATTTTCCATTGGTCTCCATCTTTAAAAAGCTGAAACGAATTAACTCCACAATGACTAAATGTATCGTTATACCAAAACTCATAAGGTGTCCAAGCATTAGCCATATTACCATCAACTTTAATGCTATAATCTAACAAACGTTCATCCCATTTTTGATCTATAGGTCTACTCGCAATTGCATTAATAAGTTTTCCAGGTTCATCTGTTACTAAAATGTCTTTACCTTCTTTATTCTTATAAGCGGTTTGCATGAGTATTTTATCCATCATAACCGATTTCATTAGTGTAGTATCTCCTTTATGAAACCCTTCAAAAAAAGTATCAACTGCTGCCTTAACTTTAGTTTCCTCTACTTCATTCTGTCCAAACAAAGCTGATGTAATTAGAAATGCCAGATAAAATATTACGCGTGCCATAAATTATAATTTTAAACTAAAATAACTTATAACAAACAATGAAGCTACATATTAAAGAAAAGTTTAACAAAACCTAATTTCTACCAAATTTCGTTTAACCCATTTTTTAAAGCTTCTTGATATTTTTTTAAATTAAAACTATATAAATCTGGAGCTTTATGTGCTCCACCTTTTCTTGTTTCGTCTAACTTATTCAAAATATCATAGCGCAACATTTTACGGTAAAAATTACCACGATTTAATTTTTTGCCTAATATTTTTTCATAAAGTTTTTGAAGCTCTGGCATTGTAAATTTTTCTGGTAGTAAATTATAACCTATAGGCTTATGCACTAATTGTTTTCTTAAAGTGATTAAAGCCTTATCAAAAATAAAACGATGATCCATCATAAGTTCAGGTAAGTCCTCTATAGATCTCCACTCACAATTTGTTGAAAGAAAATCAACTTTTGGAGTTACTTTAGAAAAATCTACCAAGGCATAATATCCAATAGAAACAAAACGTTGCTTATGCCATAAATCATCTGAGAAATCTTTAAAAAATCCTTCAGAACGATTTAAATTCCCAAAAACTCTAAATTGTTGTAGATAAATATCGTCTGCTCCGGTTCTTTCCTTCAATATTCTAATTGCAGCATCATTTATGGCTTCATCCTTTAAAATATATCCTCCTGGTAATCCCCAAAGCACATTATCTTTCATTTTTAAGATTAACACCTTTAGAGTAGCATCATGAAATCCAAACACCACACAATCTATCGATAGATTTGGTAAATAGATTTCCCATGATTCTTTTGATTTTTCTTCAAGTATTCTTTTAAAATCCATAAAATTTAATTCTAAACAAAACTAATAATTTGATTATAACTTTCATTTTTTAATTCATATCAAATATATTCTTCACTTGATTTGGTAATATAAAGAATATATTTTATATTGCTTCATTATGAAGCAATAAATAATTAAACTAAATACTAATGAAAACCAATAGACTAAATAAGTTGATAAAGACTTCTCTTCTATCTCTTTTAATTATTACAGGGATTTCTTGTAAGAACAATAAAAAAGTTTCAGAAGAAAAAGAACATCAAACCATAACATTAAATGGCCACACATTTAAGGACTTGAACAATAATGGAGAGCTAGATGCTTATGAAGATTCGCGTTTAACAATAGAAGAACGAGTACAAGATTTAATTGAAAAATTAACAGATGAAGAAAAAGCCGATTTAGTTGTAGGGATTGGTATGCCTGGGTTTGATTTTGAAACTATGCAATTTTCACCAAATGCAGATTTAGGAAAAGTACCTGGTTCTGCAGGTGGCACAAAAGCTATAGAAAGATTAGGATTACCTTCTATAATTGTTGCAGATGGTCCTGCAGGATTAAGAATAAGTCCAGAGCGTAAAAATGATACTAACACCTATTTTGCAACTGCTTTTCCTGTAGGAACTGCATTAGCTTCAACATGGAATGAAACACTAATAAATAGTGTAGGTAAAGCTATGGGTAACGAAGTAAAAGAGTATGGTGTAGATGTTATTTTAGGCCCTGGAATGAATATTCATAGAAATCCATTATGTGGAAGAAACTTCGAATATTATTCAGAAGACCCTGTGCAATCAGGCAAAATTGCTGCTGCTATGGTAAATGGTATACAGTCTAATGGTGTAGGTACATCAATAAAACATTATGTTGCCAATAACCAAGAGCGAAACCGAATGGGTATAAATGCTCATGTTAGCGAAAGAGCAATGAGAGAAATTTATTTAAGAGGTTTCGAAATTACTGTTAAAGACGCACAACCATGGACAATTATGTCTTCTTACAACTTAGTTAATGGCACTTATACTTCTTCTAGTAAAGATTTGTTAACTACAATTTTAAGAGATGAGTGGGGATTTAAAGGTTTAGTTATGACAGATTGGTTTGGTGGTTATAACAATTCTCATTTCAATCCAGATATTTTAAAAAATGAAGTTAGTGATGTTGCTAGTCAACTAGCAGCTGGTAATGATTTATTAATGCCTGGGCTTCCTAAACAAAAAGAGACCATTATAAAAAATGTAGAAGCTGGTAATATTACCAATGAAACTATTAATACTAATTTAAAAAGAGTATTAGCATTAGTGCTGAAGTCTCCTGCAATGAACAATTACAAATTTTCAAACAAACCTGACTTAAAAGAACACGCAGACATTACAAGACAAGTGGCAGCCGAAGCAACTATTTTATTAAAGAACGATAATAACACATTGCCTTTTAATTCAAAATCATCTTCTTTAGCAGTTTTTGGTAATACCTCATACAATTTTATAGCAGGCGGAACAGGAAGTGGTGATGTAAATGAAGCCTATACAATATCGTTAATTGAAGGATTAACAAATGCTGGGTTTTCTATAGACAAAGAGCTTGAAGGTATATATGTACCCTATGTTGAAAAGCAAAATGAAGAAGAAATGGCACGTAGAGAAAAAGAGGGTGGAATATTAGCAGTGCCAAAAAGAATTCCAGAATTAGAATTAGATAAATCAACAATACAGAACAAAGCAAATTCATCAGAAATAGCCATAATCACTATTGGTAGAAATGCTGGCGAATCTGGAGACAGAAAAGTAGAAGAAGATTTTAACTTAGCTCAAGATGAAGTTAATTTAATAAATAATGTTTCAGAAGCATTTCATGCTAAAGGCAAAAAAGTTGTTGTTGTTTTAAATATTGGTGGTGTTATTGAAACTGCTAGTTGGAAAAATAAAGTAGATGCTATTATATTACCTTGGCAACCAGGACAAGAAGGTGGTAATTCTGTAGCAGATGTATTTACTGGTAAAGTTGCACCTTCTGGTAAATTAACCATGACATTTCCTGTAAACTACGAAGATGCTATTGCTACGAAAAACTGGATAGGAACTCCTGCCGATAACCCAACCAGTGTTTCTTACGAAGAAGGTATTTATGTAGGCTATCGCTATTTTAACACCTTTAACGTAAAACCTTCTTATGAGTTTGGTTACGGTTTATCTTATACTACGTTTGATTATTCTAACCTTACTTTAAACACTAAAACATTTACAGATAAAATTAGTGTTTCAGTAAATATCACTAACACAGGTAAAACCGCTGGAAAAGAAGTTGTACAACTCTATTTATCTGCACCAGAAAAATCAATCGATAAACCAAAAGAAGAGCTAAAAGCCTTTGGTAAAACTAAAGTATTACAACCTGGTGAAAGTCAAACTATAACTTTAACTCTAAATGCTAAAGATTTAGCATCTTTTGTTCCAAATAGAAATGCATGGGTTGCTGATGCTGGAACTTATAAATTACTAATAGGTGCATCATCATTAAATATTAAACAAACTGTAGAATTTTCAGTAGAAAATGAAATAGTTGCTGAAAAAACAAACCCAACATTAGCTCTTGATATACAATTTACTGATTTGAAGCATTAGTTTTTTTAAACTAATTAATTTAAAATGGATTCGTGTTTTATCGAATCCATTTTTTTATCTCAAAACAATTAGTTTTACTACTTTTACATTCTATTAAAAAAAAGATAAAAACATGTCTGTAGCCAAAAAAGAATATAAACGCATTACCGTAAAAACATTAGTAGATATGAAAGCCAATGGTGAAAAAATATCAATGCTAACAGCTTACGATTATACTATGGCAAAAATTGTTGACGGAGCTGGTGTAGATGTTATTTTGGTTGGTGATTCGGCTAGTAACGTTATGGCAGGACATGAAACAACACTGCCTATTACTTTAGACCAAATGATTTACCACGCATCATCTGTAATTCGTGCTATAAAAAGATCTTTAGTAGTAGTAGATTTACCCTTTGGTACTTACCAAAGTGACCCAAAAGAAGCCTTACGTTCTGCTATTAGAATTATGAAAGAATCTGGTGGGCATGCTGTAAAAATGGAAGGCGGTAAAGAAGTAAAAGAATCTATTAAGCGTATTTTAAATGCTGGTATTCCTGTTATGGGACATTTAGGATTAATTCCTCAATCTATCTATAAATTTGGAACTTACACCGTTCGTGCTAAAGAAGAGCAAGAAGCTGAACAGCTTATTGAAGATGCTAAAATGCTTGAACGCATAGGTTGTTTTGGTATTGTTTTAGAAAAAATACCTGCTAAACTAGCAAAACAGGTTGCAGAAAGTGTTAGCATTCCTATTATTGGTATTGGTGCTGGAAATGGTGTTGACGGACAAGTTTTAGTTTTACATGATATGCTGGGAATGACACATGAATTCAACCCTCGTTTTTTACGTCGTTATATGAATTTATATGAAGATATGACTACTGCCATTTCTCAATATGTAGATGATGTAAAAACTGTTGATTTCCCAAGTGATAAAGAACAATACTAATTGTGCCTAAAGTCCTTTCCAATAAATCAAATTTACAAGTTCTATTTGAGGACAATCACATCATAATTGTAAACAAACGCGCTGGTGATATTGTACAAGGAGATAAAACTGGTGACACACCACTTAGTGATGTTGTAAAAGAATATATAAAAGATAAATACAATAAACCTGGTAATGTATATTTAGGCACTGTGCATAGACTAGACAGACCAACTACAGGTCTTGTTATTTTCTCAAAAACAAGTAAAGCACTTCCTAGGCTTAATAAATTATTCTTATCAAAAGAGATTAAAAAAACATATTGGGCCATTGTTAAAAATGAACCGCCCAATACAGAAGACACCCTTATTCATTGGTTAAAAAAGAACCCAAAAAACAATAAATCCTACAGCCATTTAAAGGAAGTAGAAGGTAGCAAAAAAGCTATTCTTCATTATAAAACACTAAAGCAACTAGATAATTATTACCTCTTAGAAGTTAGTTTAGAAACGGGTAGACATCATCAAATTCGTTCTCAATTATCTAGTATTGGTTGTCCAATTAAAGGTGATTTAAAATATGGTTTTGACAGAAGTAATAAAGACGCTAGTATTCATTTACATGCAAGACAAATAGAATTTATCCATCCTGTTAAAAAAGAACCCGTTAATATTATTGCGCCTTTACCAAAAGATCCTGTTTGGGATGCTTGTATGTCTTAATTGATTATATTTAAAGAAAAACTTTTGAATACTATACCCAACATAATATCTGCTCAAAGAGCCCTTTTTAAATCTCAAAAAACAAAGTCTGTTTCGTTTAGACTATCATTGTTAAAGACTTTAAAAACAGAAATTCAATTAAGAGAGCAAGATATTTACGAGGCTTTAAAAAACGATTTTAACAAACCTGAATTTGAATCTTTTATAAGTGAATTTGGTTTGGTTATGTCTGAATTAAATTCTGCCATTAAAAATGTAAAAAAATGGTCTAAACCAGAGCGTGTAACATCATCGTTATTAACATTCCCATCAAAAGATTATATCTATAAAGAACCTTACGGTAATATATTAGTTATCGCTCCCTGGAACTACCCCTTTTTACTGGCAATCAACCCATTAATAATGGCTATTTCTGCAGGTAATACAGTGGTTTTAAAACCAAGCGAACTAACTATTAATACATCAAAATTACTCACAGAAATTATTGAAAAGGTCTTTACAAGTGAAGTTGTTGCATCTGTTGAAGGCGGTGTTGAAACGTCTACAGAACTACTAGCTCAAAAATGGGATTATATATTTTTTACCGGAAGTGTTCCTGTGGGTAAAATTGTTGCAAAAGCGGCCGCAAAACATTTAACACCTGTAACTTTAGAACTAGGTGGAAAATCGCCTTGTATTATTGATGATTCTGCTAACTTAAAATTAGTTGCAAAACGCCTAAGCTGGGGGAAATTTTTTAATGGTGGACAAACTTGTATTGCACCCGATTATGTAATTATTAAAGCGAATATTAAAGATAAATTTATTGAGCTTTTAAAAGCTGAAATAGTTACTAGATATGGTAATAACCCAAAAGAGTCAAAAAGTTTTCCTCGAATTATTAATAAAAAGAATGTTTTAAGACTCAAAAAAATGTTACATGACAGCACTATTGTTTTTGGCGGTGAAGTTGATGAAAATGAGTGCTACATTGCTCCTACTCTAATTGATAATCCCAGTTTAAACAGTGAAGTGATGCAAGATGAAATATTCGGACCCATTTTGCCTATTTTGTCTTACGAGAATGAAACTGATATAGAATCTATAATATGGAATTTTGAAAAACCATTATCGCTTTATGTGTTTTCAAACAAGAAAGCTTTTATAAAACATATAATTAGTAAATACAGTTTTGGTGGCGGTGTTGTAAATGACTCATTAATTCATTTTGGTAATGATAAATTACCTTTTGGAGGTGTTGGCGCAAGTGGTATGGGAAGTTATCATGGTAAATTTGGTTTTGATACGTTTTCACATAATAAATCCATTATAAAACGCGGGAATTGGCTTGACCCTTCAATGCGTTATGCACCTTACAAAGAAAATTTTGGATTAATAAAAAAACTGTTTAGCTACTTTTCTTGATTAGTTACTTTTAGTCATGTTGATATAAGGTACAATTGAGACATCTCGTAAAGAATTGAAATAACTTGTGTTATGTGATTTCTCCTATCGTCGAAATGACTATAATTTATCAAAAGGATAGTCTATTACTAATTTAACACCTTCATTAGGTTTAGATGTTAAATCTAGTTTAGCCTTTACTAGAGCCGCTCTACTTTTCATATTAATTAAACCAGAGCCTTTTTCAACGGTATCAATATCAAATCCTTTTCCATCATCTGTTGCTGTAATTACCAAACGATTTGGTTGATAATCCAAAGAAATGCTTAAGTTTTTTGCTTCGGAATATTTTACGGAATTTGATAAAAACTCTTGAAGAATTCTAAAAATAATAATTTCATGTTTTCGATTAACAAACTCAATCTTATCTCCTATTATTTTTAACTCAGCAGATGTGAACTTCATCTTTTTTAATCGATTCAATTCATTGGTAATAGATTTTTCAAAACCAATATTTAAAACCACTTCATTATTTAGGGTTTTAGATAATTGGCGTACTTCGGCTAAACTTTCTTTAAGCGCTTTAGAAGTATCTTTAAATTTGTCTTTTACATCATCTGCTACCTGCATTTTTAAAATACTAAGTTGCATACTGGCAAAAGACAATAACTGCCCAATATTATCATGTAATTCCCAACCAATATTTTTTAAAGTTTGCTCTTGAGTTTCTGTTTGTGCTTGCGCTATTTCTGCCTCAAAGGCTTGTTGTTGTTTTACACGTTCTAGAAGTAATTTGTTTTTTCGTTTTAAAAACACCACAAAAAATATAATAACTAATGTGGTTACAATAACTAAAACAGCTATCATATAAATCAATAAATATCTTTCTGAAGCTGTACTAGCTATTCGTTCTGTGGTCTGCACCATATTAAAGCAAATGTAAAAGTTAAATACATAAAAATATTAGCAAATAAATAAATTTGCCATTTTAAAAATACAAAATCCCAATCTGAGGTAAAAAAATACCTTTCAAAAAACCCAAGCGGTGTTATAATAAGCCACCAAATAAATATAGTAATACTAATATAAAAGTTTAGTGATTTGTAAAATACTAAAATGGTATCACTTAATAATATTTCTATGAAATAAAAAACAGTACATAAAAATATTATTAAAGCTCCAAACACACTAATTGGAGGTAGTGAGGTTTTAAAATAACTATCAAAATTTATAATAATATAGCCCACAGAAAATAATAAAAATGCATAACCACTATATTTTATAACACTTTTAAACTTTATATTCTTTATTATTTTGTTATAATAAAATGTATAAAAAACAATAGAAAATACGCTCCAAAACAAAGTATACCACCAGTAATTTTTTTGAAACAAAGTACCATCAAGAAAACTCAAAAACCCATCGTTTTTCACATATTTTGTATAACTACCCAAAGTATCACAAAGTGTAGAATAAAATAAAAAGTAGATAAAATATTTAGCTGTTGAATCTTTATATTTTCTATACAACAAAAGCCCTGTAAAAGCCGCTAAAGCTTCTACAGAATGAGTAACCAAGCTGTAATATTGTATAAGGAAATCATTCAAATTAATCGGAAATTAAATCGTGCTCTGGTTTACAAAATATTAAAGCAAATGTAAAGGTTAAATACATAAATAGATTTGAAAACAAGTAAATATAAGAGCGTATGTTCCAAAAACTGGCATCATTTCTATTGCCATCCATTTCATAAGTATGATAAATTTCATAAAAAACCAATGGGGTAATAACAAGCCACCACATAAAAATAGTAGCATTAATGTAAAAGTTTATAGATTTATGAAAGTATAAAATTCTTTCACTTTGCAAAATTTCGATGAAATAAAGAACAACACAAAGAAAAATTACAATACCACCTAAGATATCTATAACAGGGAAAAATGTGTGAAAAAATTCTTCAAAACGAATCAGGTAATAAATTATACAAAATATTAAAAAGCAATAACTTGAGTGTTTAATTATTAATTTAAAATATCTTGTTTTTAGAATTTTATGATAATAAAATGCATAAAACATTATTCCTCCAATAGACCAAAATAAATTATACCACCAGTGGTTTTTTTGAAATTTTGTACCAATTAAAAAATGTAGACTTCTGTCTGGTCTTACATATCTAACATACAATCCAAAATGTTCACAAAGACATATAATTATTAGAAACCAAATAAAGTATTTAACTGAAGTGTATTTATATTTTTTATATAAAATCAAGCCTGTAAAAGCTGCTAAAGTTTCTACAGAATGGGTAAGTAAGAAATAATATTGTATTAGAAAGTCCATTCAACTTAATCGGAAACTAAATCGTATTCAGGTTTACAGAATATTAAAGCGAATGTAAAAGTTAGATACATAATTATATTGGCGGACAAATACAAAAGTCTTCTTAATTTAATATAATCCCAATCTCTTTCATAAATACCAACTTCATAAGATGTATAGTTATCATAAAAAACTATGGGAGTAATAATTAACCACCAAACGAAAATGGCAGCACTGATATAAAAATTTAATGATTTATAAAACGTTAATACTTTTTCACTCTGAAGTATTTCAATAAAATAGAACACAGTGCAAAGAAAAACTATAATGGCTCCCAAAACACTTATTATAGGGAAGTAACTAACAAAAAAAGCTTTCCAATGAAACAAAATATAAATTATTGAAAAAATAAAAAAGGTGTAACTCGCCAACTTAACTATTTTATTAAAACGTTTATTTTTCAATATTTTACGATAATAAAATACAAAAAACATAATAGCTCCTATTTTCCAATATAATGTTGACCACCAATAGTTTTTCTCTATTAAAGATCCAACAAGAAAATTCAAAAACTTATCAGGAAAAACAAATCTTGTATAAGAGGCTAAAAATTCACATATATTCAAATAAACTAAAAATAGTATAAAATATTTTGAAATTGATTCTTTGTACTTTCTAAATAAAAACACACCTGTTAGAGCAGATATAACCTCTACCATGTGTGTTAATAAATAATAGTTTTTTAAAAAAAAATCTTGCACAGAAAATTTATTGGGGATATCCATTACTACCACCAACTCCATCATTCAACGGCGGCGCAGGAATATCTTCATCTTTAAAAACTGTAAAATTAGGTGCAATACTAGCTTTAGATACATTTTTATGACCCGTTGGTACAATGAACATCGTATTTCTATTTTTTCTTGGTGGTTTAGCATTTTTACCATAGTTACCTAAATATACTCTTACACCAGTCATTGTATATCCTAAAGTATCAGATTCCGCTTGAGCATAGGTTAAATACTCATTAATTTCATCTAAAGACCATGAAACTGAACGTGTTTTTTTTCTTGAACCTTCAACTTCCAGAAGCGAATCTATTTCGGTTTCGTTATTAGCTGCCCAATTATTGCTTAATTTTATAGCTTCCGTTACCGATATAGTGTCTTTCGGTGCTCTTACAATAACATCGGGTGCTCCAGACCGTTCTCGTGGACAAAAATAATAGGTTAATACGGCTCCAATAATAAATCCTAAAATAAGGTAGGCTAGTTTTTTCATGTTTCTAATTTAATTAATTAATAGTTAATAATAGCACTCTAAAAATAGTAAAAAAGTTTTAATATATGTAAGATTTAGTTTGTTAAAATTAAAATTCATCGATAAATTAAGTTGGAAATCCTAACATACTGCCCATGCCTATTGTAAACAACCAACAACCATAAATTGCATGCTCTATAGAAACTAATAATGTAGATTTTGTTTTATTATAAGTAATAGCAAATAATAATCCTCCAAGAAAGGTTAAAACAATTACTAATGCATTTTTGAAAAATATATGCCCTAACGAAAATACTACAGCGTTTATAAATATTAGAAATGATTTATTATTAAAAAGGTCATGGTATCTTTTAAAGAAAAAAGTTCTGTAAATTAATTCTTGGGGATACACTGAAAACAAACTATAAATAAACAATATTAAAATCCATAATTTGGGTTTATTTATTATGACATTAAACAGTGATTCTTTATCTGTTAAATAAACAAAACTTGATGTTATAGCAGCTATTATAAACAGCTTAACAATAGTTTCTTTCCAAAATAATTTCCAATTAAGGTTTGGTGCTATTTTAAATTTTTCTTTTTCCACTTTTAGTAGTGTATAAATAATATAAACAAACCCAATAAAGCCTAAGCTTAATTTTATCCAAACAGAATAATTTAACGCAAAACTTACAGGTAAAACAATAAAAATGATAAAAAACTCTAAACTCTTATAGCGTATTGAACTCATATTAAAAATTAATTGCTGTGGTATGCTTCACTTCATTTATAACAAACATACTATGTGTGCTTCCAATATGATTTATTGTAGTTAACTTATCTACCATAAATTCTCTAAAAGCTGCCATGTCTTTCACTAAAACTTTTAGCAAGTAATCATAATCGCCACTTATATGATAACATTCTAAAACCTCACTCAAATTTGCTACTTCGTTTTCGAATTTTATAACATAATCTTGTGAATGTTGCACCAACTTAACATGACAAAACACCACAAAATTTCTATTAATTTTTTCTTTGTTAATTAAAGCCACATATTTATTTATGAAGCCTTCTTTTTCAAGTTTTTTAATACGTTCATAAACAGCAGTTACAGAAAGGTTCAACTTATTAGAAAGCTCTTTATTAGTTTGTTTACTGTCTTGTTGTAAATACTCCAATAATCTTTTATCTGTGCTATCAAATATCATAATTGAAAATTTTTCATAAAAATAGTAATAAGTATTAATTCTAAAGTAAATTAATCTATTATTTTAAATAACTATAGTTTTATTTTCTACAAAATATCATTTGTGTTGTTTTTTATACTAAAATAATTAAATTTTGTAATAACTAAAACTCAGAACTCATGGCATTTAAACCCGCAAATAATATACAAGACTTACAATATTTTGGCGAATTTGGAGGTGTAAACCCCTCCATATCAGATTCATCTACTTACACTTTTCTATCTGCAAAAACAATGTTTGATACGTTTGAAGGAAATGCAGATGGTTGTTATTTATATTCTCGTCACTCCTCGCCTTCTAACTTATATTTAGGAGAAGCTTTAGCTGCTATGGAAGGTACAGAAACTGCAAATGTTGCTGCATCTGGTATGGGCGCTATTACACCTGTATTATTGCAATTATGTGGTGCTGGCGACCATATTGTTTCTAGCAGAACTATTTATGGAGGAACCTATGCATTCTTAAAAAACTTTATACCTCGTTTAAATATAGAGACATCTTTTGTAGACATTACAAATTTGGAAAGTGTTGAGGCAGCAATTACTAAAAACACTAAAGCTCTTTACTGTGAATCGGTTAGTAACCCGCTTCTAGAAGTTGCAGATATTAAAGGATTATCTGAAATTGCTAAACGCCATAACTTAAAATTAGTTGTAGATAATACATTTTCTCCTTTATCAATATCACCAGCTATATTAGGAGCAGATATTGTAATACATAGCTTAACAAAATTTATTAATGGTTCTAGTGATACTGTTGGTGGAGTTGTTTGCGGGACTCAAGAATTTATAAATGATTTACGTAATGTAAATTCTGGAGCTTCAATGCTTTTAGGTTCTACAATGGATAGTTTACGAGCGGCTTCAATTTTAAAAAACCTAAGAACATTGCATATTAGAATGCAACAACACAGTAAAAATGGTTTATTCCTTGCAGAAAAATTTGAAAAAGATGGTTTAAAAACGGTATATCCAGGATTAAAATCGCATCCTTCTCATGAATTATTTAAAACAATGATGAACCCTCAATATGGGTTTGGAAGTATGCTAACTATTGATGTTGGTTCATTAGAAAAAGCCAATGAATTAATGGAACTTATGCAAAACCGAAACCTTGGTTATTTGGCCGTTAGTTTAGGATTTTACAAAACGCTGTTTAGTGCTCCGGGAACTTCTACATCATCAGAAATTCCAGAAGAGGAACAAAAAACAATGGGTTTAAGCGATGGCTTAATTCGATTTTCAATAGGTTTAGATGCAGATATTGAACGTACTTACAAGATGATGCGTAAATGCATGGAGGAATTAAATATATTAGATTCAAAATTAAGAATTTGCTAAATCCCTTTCATACGAAGCCACATAGTGGTCATTATGTTATTAAAACCTTCAAATTTGGGTTCAAAAGGCTTCATATTTAGTCTATTTTCATCTTTGTAAAGTAATAAACTAAATACGGAAGAATTAGGGTTTGTTTCATCTAATAACGGATATCGTAAATCGTTATATGAATATTCATTGTTATCAATTTTATAAACACTGTAATATTGATTGCTAAACCAAGCCAGGTTTTTAATATCAATAAATTCTGAAGGAGGTAAATCTCTTTGTTTTGGTATCGATCTAAAATTTAAAAATCTATCTTTAGTATCAAATAAGGAATAATCGGCAACAAAATAAGAAGTATCTGTTTCTGCTATACCAAACCATAATACGTTATTAAAAATAGCTGGTTGAGTACTAAATCGAGTAGAACTTATTTTATTGTCTTTCAAAGATTTTTTAAATACCGAATCTATATATAACTTATTACCAAAGGTAAATAGCATATAAACAGAACTAATACCCAATCCTAATTTCAACCAAAAGCGTCTTTTAACAGAGGTTCTATTAAAAAACATAAGAGCAATCATGCAAATTAAAAACGGTAAGGTATACATAGGATCTACAACTGCAATGTTATTTAAAGCCACTCTATAATTGCTAAATGGTGCAAATAATTGTGTTCCGTAAGGTGTAAAGCAATCTAAAATAGGATGTGTAAATAAAGACCAGAAAAATAAACTAGTCCAATTTTTTTGAGTAGTTGTATGTAAACGTTGTCCTGAATTATATAATTTGTGTACTAACCAACCAAGTAAAAAAGCGCCTAAAACAGAAAACAATATAGAGTGCATAAACCCTCTATGAAATAACATGGCATCAATTTGATTGTTATAAAGCAGATTACCTACGTAAACATCTAAATCTGGAATTGTACCACCTATAACTCCATAAAATAAAGCTTTGTTACCAATTTTTTTTCCTAATACAGCTTCGCCACAAGCAGCGCCTAGTACAATTTGAGTTAGTGAATCCATTACAGCATCTAAAAATACAACTAAAATGAATTACTATTAAAAACTAAATTGATGAGGCAATTTTATATTTTAATTTAAACTGGTTTATTTTAGAGGTTATTTCGATAACATCCTTTTGAACTTGAGCTTTAATGTTCAAAATTTCTGCTATTTGCGTTTTGTTTTTATTGAATTTAGAATCGGCTTCAATTACAGATAAATAATTCAAAGTCTTTAAATGTCTGTTTAATTGAGTATTATACTTATCTAAAAGCATTCGTTTTTCACAATCTAAACGTTTAGTTTTTTTCTTTGTCCCTATATACTTTATAATGCGTGATTTGTTTTCATTTTCAAAACCATCTGAAGCGAAAAAAAAGGACTTCATCTTATCAAATCCAAGATAAGTAGCAAAATTACTAAGTGAAAATAGTATTGAGGCAAAAAAAAGTAGATTATTAAAAGGTGACATAATTTTGAGAGTAATAAATTAATTAAAAATGTTTCGCAACTATATATAAGACACAGAAGATGATATTCAGGTCACATATTTTTAAAAAATCAATAGAAATACTCCATTATTTGTATAAAAAACAAGATTATCGTAACATTACGGAAATAAATTTTCCTAATGCAAAAAGAAAAAAACATCTCCAACTTTAAAGCCGACAATCAAAACATTATTGAAAACACTGAATTAAATATATGGGAAGCTTTAATTCCTGTAATTATTTTAATGGGATTATTGGCTTACAACATTTTTTTTGCAGATGGCGAAATGTTTGGTGGGTATTCAAATCAAATTATTCTATTATTTGGAGGTCTTGTAGCTGCTATTGTTGGGGTTTTTAATAAAGTTTCGTTATCCATTATGCTTTCTGAAGTTTGGGAAAACCTAAAAAGCATTTTTGTGCCAGTTTTAATTTTACTATTAGTTGGTGCTTTAGCCGGAACATGGTTGGTTAGTGGCGTTATTCCTGCTATGGTATATTATGGGTTACAAGTGTTAAGTCCTTCTATATTTTTACCCGCATGTGTTATTATTTGTGCATTAATTTCTATTTCTACAGGAAGTTCTTGGACAACATCTGCAACCGTTGGTATTGCTTTAGTAGGTATTGGTACTGCCTTAGGTATAAATTCTGGTATGATTGCTGGGGCTGTTATTTCTGGAGCTTATTTTGGAGATAAAATGTCTCCTTTAAGCGATACTACAAATCTAGCGCCTGCAATTGCCGGAACAGATTTATTTACTCATATACGTTATATGACAATTACTACGGTGCCTACCATTATTGTGACTCTTATTGTTTTTGCAATATTAAGTGCAACTATTGATACATCTGGAAGTGCAGATGTTAGTAATTTAATAAACACTATCAGCATAACTTTTAATATTTCTCCATGGCTGTTTTTAGTTCCAGTAACAGTTATAGCATTAATATTAATGAAAACAAAACCCTTAATTGCTCTAGGTGCTGGGGTTTTAATTGCAGCTGTTTTCGCTTTTATTTTTCAACCTGAAATTTTAAATAATTTAAGCGATTCAAAAATAAGTTCCATATTCAACTCAATTTTAATTGATACAGAAATAGCTACTGATAATGAAAAATTGAATGAATTATTTTCTGCCGGCGGAATGAATGGTATGCTTTGGACCATTTACCTCATTATATGTGCTATGGTTTTTGGTGGTATTATGGATGGTATTGGAGCTTTATCCAAAATAACTAAGGTATTACTGTCGGTTGCTACTTCAATATTTGGGCTCTTTGCAAGTACAGTTATTAGTTGTTTAGGTTTAAACACAATTGCATCAGACCAATATTTAGCTATAGTTATACCTGGAAAAATGTTTAAAAAAGCATTCGAAGATAAAAATTTAGCCCCAGAAAATTTAAGTAGAACACTTGAAGATTCTGGAACTGTTACTTCTGTTTTAATTCCTTGGAATACTTGTGGCGCCTATCAATCTGGTGTTTTAGGTGTAGGTGTTGGCGAGTATTTTTTCTATGCTATTTTCAATTGGCTAAGTCCGTTTACTACATTACTGTTTGCTGCTCTTAGAATTAAAATCAAACAAATTACTACAAAATAAAAGGGTAACCTTCTCATTACCAACAATCATAAATAAATCCTATTACAGAATAGGTTTTTCAAATTTTAATGATGTTTTATATCCTCTAGTCACAGCGTACTTTTGCACACTTAAAAACAAAACAATAACATTTTTTAAACAAAAAACACATGGCTTTAGTAGGAAAAAAATTTCCAAATTTAAACGTTAATGCAATGAACGAAATGGGTGATACATTTAAACTCAACGTTCTAGAAGAAGCGGTAAATAATAACAAAAAAGTGGTTTTATTTTGGTACCCAAAAGACTTTACTTTTGTATGTCCAACAGAATTACATGCTTTTCAAGCTGCTTTAGGAGAATTTGAAAAAAGAAATACAGTAGTTATTGGAGCTTCATGTGATACTGCCGAAGTACATTTTGCATGGTTAAGTACTGCAAAAGATAATGGAGGAATTGAAGGTGTAACATATCCACTTTTAGCAGATTCAAACAGAAACTTAGCTTCAACATTAGGTATTTTAGATATTTCAAACGAAACTTATAACGAAGAAACTGGTGTTGTTACTGTTGATGGTGATAATGTAACTTACAGAGCTACATACATTATTGATGAAGAAGGTACAATTCAGCATGAAAGCATTAACAATATGCCTTTAGGTAGAAATGTAAATGAATACTTAAGAATTATTGATGCTTTAACTCACGTACAAGAAAAAGGAGAAGTTTGTCCTGCAAACTGGGAAGAAGGTAAAGAAGCTATGCAAGCTAATGCAAAAGGTACTGCAGAGTATTTAAAAGCACACTTAAACTAGTATTCGAGCTATGATAAAAGAATTAGATCAAGATAATTTAACAGATTTAGTATCTGAAAATGATACTGTAATTGTTCAGTATTCTGCAACTTGGTGTGGAAACTGTAGAATTATGAAACCTAAGTTTAAGAAGCTTGCTACCGAAAATGAAAATGTAACATTTGTAATGGCAGATGCAGAAAAATTTCCAAATTCAAGGCAATTAGCAACAGTAGATAATTTACCAACTTTTGCAACATTTAAAAAAGGTGAATTTGTTAATCAAGTACAAACCAATAAGTTTGACGTTTTAAAAGATTTAATTAATGAAGTTACCAGTAATTAAACACTTATCTCAATTTATTGAAGATAACGACGAAGACTTTTTAGTTGAAACTATTGAGACTTTAGAGAACCTTACAGAAGTGCCTTCGCTAAAAGATGAAGAACTTGATGTTATTGGAGAGCTAATCTCTAATATGTATGGTGCACTTGAAGTTAACAAAATGGTGAAAGACGGTACTCCAAAAAAGGAAGCATTAAATACTTTTATGTCTAGAGTACTTGGTTCTATTGATAAATAGAATTTTATTAAAACAAATAAAAAAACCACTTCAAATTTGAAGTGGTTTTTATTTTACACTCATTAATAACCTAGTTATTAAGCAATTCCACTAGATTACTAAACTTCTTTTCTGTAGCATAATCAAAAGCTGATTTACCGTTATTATCCTTTATTGATTTATCAGCACCATGGTCTAAAAGCAACTTAACAATATCTTCTTTACCATAAGTTGTGGCAAATATTAAAGGCGTAGTTCCATTGTTATTTACAGCATTAATATTAGCTCCGCTATGTATTAATTTATTAGCTATACTAACATTTCCCTTAAAACAAACCCCTATCAAAGCGGTGTTACCCAAAGCGTCTTTATCATCAACTTTTGCATTGTGTTCAAGAAGTGTTTTGGTTGCCTCTTCATTATCAAAATAAGTAGCAAAAATTAATGGAGTAAACCCTCGTGAGTCTTTAACATCAACCAGATTAGGATTTATACTTAACAAATTAACCAATTTACCATTATCGCCAGATCGTATGGCTTCAAAAAAAACATCTGCATCTGTCATATCTATTATTTTTAAATTAAAAAAGGAATGAGTTTTAGTCACCCACTCCTTTTTAAAAACTATTCAATCAATTCTTATTTTAAATCAAAACGATCTAAATCCATCACTTTAGCCCATGCTGCAACAAAATCTTTAACAAATTTTTCTTCGCCATCGTTTGCACCATAAACTTCAGCAACAGCTCTTAATTCTGTATTAGAACCAAAAATAAGATCAGCACGAGTTCCTTTAAATTTAACTTCTCCTGTTCTTCTATCTTTACCTTCAAAGAATCTATCATCTTCAGAGGTTGCACTCCAAGTAATTGCAAAATCAAGAATATTTGAAAAGAAATCATTAGTTAAACTTCCAACTTTGTTTGTAAACACACCATAATCAGAACCATCATAATTGGCACCAAGTACACGCATACCTCCTACTAGAGCTGTCATTTCTGGTATAGAAAGTGTCATTAAATTAGCACGGTCTACAAGTAAATCTTCAGCAGCAACTTGTACATCAGATCTCATATAATTTCTAAATCCGTCTGCTAATGGCTCTAAATAACCAAAAGATTCTAAATCTGTTTGTTCTTGAGATGCGTCTCCTCGTCCTTGAGAAAATGGAACTTTAATATTGTAACCTGCGTTTCCTGCAGCTTCTTCTACTGCTGCCACTCCACCAAGCACAATTAAATCTGCTATTGAAACAGTTCCGCTAAACTCTTTTTGAATGCCTTCGTAAACGTTTAGTACTTTTTGCAATTCAGCAGGATTATTAACTTCCCAATGTCTTTGTGGTTTCAATCTAATGCGAGCACCGTTAGCTCCACCTCGTTTATCTGAACCTCTAAATGTAGATGCAGAAGCCCAAGCTGTGGTTACTAATTGAGATATACTAAGTCCAGAAGCAAGAATCATCTTTTTTAGTGACTCAATATCAGAATCGCTTAACTTATAATTCACTTTAGGAACTGGGTCTTGCCATAACAACTCTTCTTTTGGCACTTCAGGACCTAAATAGCGGTCTACTGGTCCCATATCACGATGTGTTAATTTATACCATGCACGTGCAAAAGCTTCTTCAAAAGCTTTATGGTCTTTATGAAAACGTTTAGAAATTTCTAAATAGGTTGGATCCATTTTAAGTGCCATATCTGCAGTAGACATCATTAAGGCTTGTTTACCATTTGGGTCTCCAGCCTTTGGAGCCATACGAGCGTGCGAATCTGCCGTAGGTGTCCATTGATGAGCACCTGCTGGACTTTTAGTTAACTCCCAATCGTAATTCAATAAAACATCAAAATACTCATCATCCCAACGAGTTGGGTGTGGTGTCCAAGCACCTTCTAATCCACTAGTAATTGTATCATCTAAAACTCCTGTACCAAACGTATTTTTCCATCCTGTGCTCATTTCTTCAATTGAAGCTCCATGAGGTTCTGGTCCTACATACTTTTCTGCATCGGCAGCACCATGTGCTTTACCAAAAGTATGACCACCAGCAACTAAAGCAACAGTTTCTTCATCATTCATAGCCATACGACCAAAAGTTATCTTGATATCATGTGCCGATTTTAAAGGGTCTGGTTCTCCGTTTGGTCCTTCAGGGTTTACATAAATTAACCCCATGTGTGCAGCACCTAGATGTCCTTCTAAATCTCCATCACTTGTATCGTAACGATCATCATTATCTAACCATCCTGTTTCAGAACCCCAATAAACATCTTCTTCTGGTTGCCATACGTCTTCACGACCTCCTGCAAATCCAAAAGTTTTAAAGCCCATAGATTCTAATGCACAGTTACCCGCAAGAACCATTAAATCTGCCCAAGAAACTTTTTTTCCATATTTCTTTTTAACAGGCCATAATAATAAACGTGCTTTATCTAAATTTCCATTATCTGGCCAACTATTTAAAGGAGCAAAACGCTGTGTTCCAGAACCTGCACCTCCACGACCATCACCAACACGATAAGTACCTGCACTGTGCCACGCCATACGAATCATAAATGGTCCATAATGTCCATAATCTGCAGGCCACCAATCTTGCGAATCGGTCATTAAATTGATAACATCTTGTTTAAGTTCAGCAAAGTTTACACTGCTGAATTCTTTAGCATAATCAAAATCATCGTCCATTGGACTAGACTTAGTATCATGTTGACGTAAAATATTCAACTTTAATTCATTTGGCCACCAGTCGCGATTTCTTGTACCACCTCCTGCTGTTCGCTTTTGAGTACCACTTAAAAACGGACACTGACTTGCATCTGAATCATTTATCTCCCAAACATTACTTTGATCTTGAGAGCCTTTAGATTGATTGTAATTTTCCATATATGTTAGTTTATTAAAAAATATTTTATTGATTCTATAAATTTATGAAATTATCAGCTTTTAAAGTTGAATTCCTGTATTTTAAAAAATTATATTGTAATCGATAAAATTTATTTGAATATTTTTTTTGATAGTTTAAACAAATGATTTATTAACTTTCTAAAGAGGTAATTAATGTTGATGAAAAAATATAGAAACTAATTCTGCATGAAGTTTAATTATTATTATTTTTATCAAAACTTAAATATAATAAAATGGCAACAGTTACATTAAAAGGAAATAAAATACAAACTTCTGGAAACCTACCTAACATAGGATCAAAAGCACCAGATTTTAAATTAACAGCAACAGATTTATCAACAAAAAATTTAAACGATTTTGCTGGAAGTAAAGTTGTTTTAAATGTTTTCCCAAGTATAGACACTGGTACCTGTGCACAATCTGTTAGAGAATTTAATAGAGAAGCTAGCGAATTAGAAAACACAAAAGTACTTTGTATATCGCACGATTTACCGTTTGCACATGCTCGTTTTTGTGGTGCCGAAGGGTTAGATAATGTAATTAGCTTATCAGATTATAAAGATGGTAGCTTTGGTAAAGCATATGGTTTAAACTTTATTAATGGACCATTAGAAGCTTTACATTCTAGATGTGTTATTGTTTTAGATGAAAATGGTACCGTTTTATATACAGAACAAGTTGGAGAAATTGTAGACGAACCAAATTACAAAGCAGCTTTGGAAGCTCTATATTCTTAAAATGTTTTGATGTCTAAAAAAGAATCTTTCTTGGTCAACCGGCTAAAGAGTGTAGGGTATGCTTTTAAAGGTATGCTTTTACTCCTAAAAAATGAAGCTAGTATTAAAATACAATTTGTCATTGCTTTATTAGTTACGGCTGCGGGTTTTTATTTTAATATTTCTTCAAATGAATGGATTATACAATTTTTAGCCATTGGTTTAGTTATGAGTATTGAAGGTATAAACACAGCCATAGAAGAAATTGCAAATTTTATTCATCCAGGGCATCACGAAAAAATAGGTTTAATAAAAGATATTGCAGCGGGAGCAGTTTTTATTGCTTCTGTTTTTGCTGTAATTATTGGCTTTATAATTTATCTTCCAAAGATTTTTTAAAATACTCAGTACATAACTAGATAAATATATATCCCGATTTATATCGGGATTAACTCAACTTATTATTTTGTATGCATTGTTTTGCAATTTTTCAAAATAAAGTTTCGTTAACGTTAGTAATTTGTATTTTTGTTCAAACTAAAAAGCATTAATGGCTAAAAGTAAACCCAAGACTAAAAAAGCACCTAGAGAAAAAATTAAAATGCCTGGTTTTAACCTATCTAGCCAACAAAAATTGGTGTTAGGTAGCTTTCTGGTAATTTTTGGTATTTTACTTTGTATTGCTTTTATATCATTCTTTTTTACTGGTGAAGCAGACCAAAGTAGCTTATCTGAATTCACAAACAGAGATACAGAAACACAAAACTGGTTAAGTAAATCTGGGGCTTGGTTAAGCGACTTTTTTATTCAACGAGGTTTTGGTATTTCATCATTTATATTTTCTGGATTAATTTTCCTGTCTGGTGTTTATGTTTTAATGAACCTAAATAAATCAAAGCTTAGAAAACACTGGTTTTGGGGTATTTTAATTATAATTTGGCTATCCATTCTTTTTGGCTTTTTTAAAGACAAAAGCGATATTCTAGGAGGTACTATTGGCTATGAAGTTAATACATTTCTACAGGATTACATTGGCAAAATTGGCACTTCCCTCCTGCTTTTGTTTGGATTAATTACTTATTTAGCTATTAGATTTAAAGTAACTTTTGAAAGCATAACAAGACTTTTTAAATCGGCAAAAAAAGATATTAAAGATGAATTTTCAGATTTAAAAGGTGAAACTATCATTCCTTTGGATAATAACCTTTCTGAAGAAGCCGAAGCTATTAAAACTGCTTTCGATATTCCTTTAGATGATACAGCACCAACAAAACAAGAAAAGACCAAAATAAAAACTAAAGTTGAATCTGCTCCTCTAGAAGTTAATGTTGCTAAAGAAGAGGAAGAACCTGAGTTAGAAATAAAAGTTGAAGATGTAAAAGAAGAAGGTTCTGAAACTGATAACCTTGCAAATAAACTAGTTGAAGATTTCGGGCAGTTTGACCCAACACTAGAATTAGCTAAATATCAATTCCCTACGCTTGACTTATTAAAAAAATATGATACCGAAGGTATTACCATAAACCAAGACGAACTTGAAGAAAACAAAAACAAAATTGTTGAAACTTTAAGTAATTATAAAATTGGTATTGCAAGTATAAAAGCCACTATTGGACCAACAGTTACACTATATGAAATTGTTCCTGAAGCAGGTATTAGAATTTCTAAAATCAAGAATTTAGAAGATGATATTGCTTTGTCACTTTCTGCATTAGGTATTCGTATTATTGCTCCAATACCAGGTAAAGGAACCATAGGTATAGAAGTGCCTAATAAGAATTCTACTATAGTTTCCATGCGCTCTGTAATTGCATCAAAGAAATTTCAAAACTCAGAAATGCAACTTCCTATTGCTTTAGGAAAAACCATAAGCAACGAAACTTTTGTGGTAGATTTAGCAAAAATGCCTCACTTGCTTATGGCAGGTGCTACCGGACAAGGTAAATCGGTAGGATTGAATGCTGTTTTAACTTCGTTACTTTATAAAAAACATCCTGCTGAGGTGAAATTTATTTTAGTTGACCCTAAAAAAGTAGAGTTAACGCTTTTTAATAGAATTGAACGTCATTATTTAGCAAAACTTCCAGACAGTGAAGAAGCTATTATAACAGACAACACTAAAGTTATCAATACATTAAACTCACTTTGTATTGAAATGGATAACCGCTACGAACTTCTTAAAAATGCGATGTGTAGAAACATTGCAGAGTATAATGCTAAGTTTAAAGCCAGAAAATTAAATCCGAATGATGGTCATCAATATTTACCTTACATTGTTTTGGTAGTTGATGAGTTTGCAGATTTAATAATGACTGCTGGTAAAGAGGTTGAAACTCCAATTGCTCGATTAGCGCAATTAGCTCGTGCTATTGGTATTCACTTAATTATTGCTACGCAACGTCCGTCAGTTAATGTTATTACAGGTATTATAAAAGCTAATTTCCCTGCTCGTATTGCCTTTAGAGTAACGTCTAAAATAGATTCGAGAACAATTTTAGATGGCTCTGGAGCAGACCAACTTATAGGTCGTGGAGATATGCTTTACACCCAAGGTAATGATATGATTCGTATACAATGTGCATTTGTAGATACTCCAGAAGTTGAAAGGATTACAGATTATATTGGTTCGCAAAAAGCTTATCCTGAAGCTTATATGTTACCCGAATATGTTGGCGAAGAAAGTGGCACAAGTCTTGATATAGACATATCAGATAGAGATAAACTGTTTAAAGATGCAGCTATAGTTATTGTAACGGCGCAACAAGGTTCTGCCTCTTTATTGCAAAGAAAATTAAAATTGGGTTACAATAGAGCTGGTAGATTAATCGATCAATTGGAAGCCGCAGGAATTGTTGGATCTTTTGAAGGTAGTAAAGCTAGACAAGTTTTAGTTCCAGATTTAACAGCTCTCGATCAACTTTTAGAAAACGAAATATAATAAAACAACAACATGAAAAAATTTATAACACTATTATTAATTACTCTTTCTGTTAACATTTTTGCCCAAAACAAAGGCAAAGCTTTATTAAATGAAGTTTCAGAAAAGGTGAAGAGTTATGAAAATATTTCAATCGATTTTAAATATACCTTAGAAAACATTTCAGAAAACATTAAGCAAGAAACCAAAGGAGATGTGATAATGGAAGGTGAAAAATACAGATTAAATATTCTTGGAGTTACACGTTTATTTGATGGTAAAACCTTATACAGCATTAGTACCGAAGATGAAGAAGTTACTATTTCATCTGATAATGAAGATGAAAATGATGCTATTACACCAAGTAAAATGTTGTCATTTTATGAAGATGGATACATGTATGAACTTGATATTGTACAGAACATAAACGGTAGAAAAATTCAGTATGTAAAATTAATACCTATAGATTCTGATTCTGAAATTAAAAATATTCTTTTGGGTGTCGATACTCAAACAAAACATATTTACAATTTAATTCAAATTGGAAAAAACGGTACAAAAACAACACTTACTGTAAATTCTTTTAAAACAAATGAACCTATATCAAAAACCTTATTTACCTTTGATGCCAATAAATACAAAGATTTTTACATCAATAAATTAGATTAGGTTCGTTGAAACAAATATCAACAAATTTTAAAAACATCTTTTTAAAGATTTTAATACAAGAACGTAGTGGTTACACACGTTCTTTAATTATATAATGTCTTTGTTTAGTAATTGATTAGAGAAATTTAAACGTGTGAAAATACTAGACCGTTACATACTAACCACATATCTTAAAACTTTTGTCAGCGTGTTTGTTATTCTCATGCTGATATTTGTTTTACAAACCATTTGGCTTTATATAAAAGAGCTGGCTGGTAAAGATTTAGATATTATGGTTATTGTTAAGTTTTTGGTATACTTCATGCCAAAGCTTATTCCATTAGTATTACCACTTACTATACTTTTAGCATCCATTATGGTTTTTGGTAGTTTTGCCGAAAACTATGAGTTTGCAGCTATGAAATCTACGGGTATTTCATTACAGCGTGCCATGTCTGGACTAAGCGTTTTTATTGTAATACTAGCAGTAATTACCTTTTTCTTTTCAAATAATGTTATTCCTTGGGCAGAACTTAATTCTTATAATTTACGAAGAAATATTGCCAAATTAAAACCAGCTATGGCTATAGCAGAAGGACAATTTAACGAAATTGGAGCTTATAATATTAAAGCAGAAAAGAAAAAAGGCGATAAATTTTTAGAAAATGTTACTATTCATATAAAAGGTAGTAATAATCAAACAAATGCAACAGTTATAAAATCTAAAACAGGTGAGTTTGAAAGTAATGAAAATTCAAATGTTTTAAAGCTTATTCTTTTAGATGGTCATTATTATCATGATGTGTCTCCAAAAGATAGAAAGGCCCAAAACAAAAAACCTTTTGCAAAAAGTAGCTTTGAAAAGAAGATTATAAATATTGACTTATCTCAATTAAACAACGTAGATTTTGACGAAAAATCTCAAACTGATAAATACAACATGCTAGATGTTGTTGGGTTAAATAAAACTATAGATTCTCTTGTTAAAAAAAGTGAAGAAGATCATGAGTCATTCGCCAAAAATTTACTGCAAAGATCCAGTCTTGTAAATACAAAACTAAAAGATGATAGCCCTAAAGTTAAAGACTCTGTTTATTTAGGAAGTTTACTAGATGCTTTTGATACAAAAAAGAAAGTTGAACTACTCGATGTAACTATAAGATCATTATCTAGTTCTAAACAAATTATAACTTCAAAAGAAACTACTTTAAAAAATTCTAAAGAGTGGTTAAACAGACACATTATTTCTTTACATGAAAAATTTGCTTTAGGCTTTGCTTGTATAATTCTATTTTTTGTTGGTGCGCCATTGGGTGCCTTAATACGCAAAGGTGGTATTGGTTTGCCCATGGTAATTGCTATAATTTTATTTTTAACCTATCACTTTATAGGAATTTTTGCAACTAACAGTGCTAAAAAAGGAGGTTTTAACCCCATACTAGCCAGCTGGTTTTCTACGCTTATTATGTTGCCTCTAAGTATATTTTTAACTAAAAGAGCTACCGCAGATAAAAGTTTATTTGATTTTGACAGTATTATTGAGCCATTAAAAAAGGCTTTTAAAATTAAAGAGAAAAATAGTGTTGATTACAGATTTTTAGGTTCATACAAAAATGAAGAACTTATTAATGTAATAAATAACTATGAATCACTTGGTCATGATGAAGCCTGTAGATATGAAGCCTTAAAAGTTTTAGAAAATAGAGGTAATTCCATATCAGAATTAAGACAAATAGGTTTAACTATAAATAAAGATTATGATGCTTCTGAAACTATTATAAGTTCAGATTATAAACCACATAGTAAATTTGCAATTGTTTTATACGCTATAGGCATTGTATTACTTATCCTCCACTTTGTTTTTAAAAATAATAAATTGCCATCATTGGCATCGGCATCTATACAACTTAGTATTATGTCTTTAGTATTATTTGTAATTTATTATATTAAATCTTTATTCAATATTTTTAAGTTTTATACACAAATAAAAAAGAAAGAAAAAAAACCAAATCTTTTCCTTTTAATATTAGGGTTCCCTTTATATATGATTACCTATATGTTTTTAAATGAAAAAATAAAGGAAGACTTAAAACTAAATTGTTTAGAATCTTTAAAATAAGCAATATCTTTGCCTAATGATTGCAGAAACCATGACACAAAAAAAAGCTTCGAAGTTTAAATTAAATACTATACATGAGGCTATTGACGATATAAGAAACGGAAAAGTTATTATTGTTGTTGATGATGAAAACCGTGAAAATGAAGGTGATTTTTTAGCTGCTGCCGATAAAGTAACTCCAGAAATGATAAACTTTATGGCAACTCATGGTAGAGGCCTTATTTGTGCCCCTTTAACTGAAACCAGATGTAAAGAACTCGAACTTAATATGATGGTGCGTAATAATACCGACCCAATGGAAACTGCCTTTACAGTATCTGTTGATTTAAGAGGACATGGTGTTACTACAGGTATTTCTGCAAGCGATAGAGCAAAAACGGTTAAAGCCCTTATTAATGATAATACAAAACCTTTTGATTTAGCAAGACCTGGACATATCTTTCCTTTAGTAGCTAAAGAAGGTGGTGTTTTAAGACGTACAGGACATACAGAAGCTGCTATAGACTTTGCAAGATTAGCAGGATTACAACCTGCTGGTGTGATTGTAGAAATCATGAATGAAGATGGTTCTATGGCACGCTTGCCAGAACTTTATGAGGTTGCTAAAAAACTTGATTTAAAAATAGTATCTATTGAAGATTTAGTTGCATACAGAATGCAACATGACTCTTTAATTGAGAAAAAAGAAGATTTTCAAATAGAAACTCGTTTTGGAAGCTTTAGATTAAGAGCTTACAAACAAACCACTAATAATCAAATACATATTGCTTTAACAAAAGGTATTTGGAAAGACAATGAAGAAGTTTTAACTCGCATAAACTCTACATTGATAAATAACGATATTTTAGGTACACTAACTAATAATATAGATGTACAATTAGATAATATGTTTAAAGTTATTAATGATGAAGGTAAAGGTGCTATTATCTTTATTAATCAAGAATCTCAATCTATGAATATCTTGAACAGATTGTCTTTTTTAAAAGAGAACCAACAACCTAGCAAAATTGTAAAAGCACCCAGAATTAATATGGACAATAGAGATTTTGGTATTGGTGCGCAAATACTTCATGATTTAAACATACATAAGCTTCGTTTAATTTCTAATACAGAACAAACTAAACGTGTTGGTTTAATTGGTTATGGTTTAGAAATTGTTGATTATGTGAAGTATTAAATAAACTATTATTTATTTTTTTTCTTTTACCATTTTATAATGTTGTTGTATTTGAGATTTTGAAAGACCTAAAAATTTTACTGCATTATCATAATAAATAGCTTTTTTCTGTTCATCAGTAAGCCAATCTAAATTGTAAATTATTTCGATATTTTCTCTTAATGTTCCAAAATAATCTGAAGCAAACATTAATCGATCTCCAAGGCCTTCATTAAATAATCTTTTTACTTGTGGCTCCCATATTTGCTTAGGAGCAAATAAACTTACAGCAGAAATATCACAATAAATTTGAGGGTACAATTTCATTAATTCCAATGACTGCTCAGAATAGCCTCCGCCATAATGCATAAGATATATCTTTAATTTTGGGTGTTTTTCTAAAATAGGTTTTAGTAATTCTGGATTTGCAAAAACAGGATTATAATTAGGCCTTTCTTCTTTATTTACTCGCTCAAGAGGTGGTCCATTATCTGCATGAATTCCAATAGGAATGTTAAACTCTTCTGCAATTTTCCAGTATGGTGCTAATCTTTCATCGGTAGGGGGCACACCATAATAATTAAACATAGACTCTCCTAAAATTTTTAGGTTTCCAGTATTATATATTTCACGAAGTTCAGTTTCATTAAAAAATTCTTTGTCACAAGGTTCATCTTGTTCTACTGTCTTTGTGCAAGGAAAAACTAAACCAGCCCAAAAGCGCTTGTCTGCTTTTGCATACATGTTAGCATATTTTAATGTACCTCCTCCTAAAACTAGTACTACATTATTTTTATTGAAGTCTTCAATAACCCAATCTAGTTTTGCGCTATCTATATCAACTTTTCTTTGGTTATACATTTCTTCATCCTTAAATCCTTTTGTAATATGGAAATGAGTATCAATAATAGGTTGGTTTTTTAAAAATGTGTCAATATCTTTTTGAAATGTTGTTTTTGAATCAGATTTTGTGGTTTGCAAATTCTTGGAATACACAATTTTTGAAACGGCTAAAATTAATAATGCAATAACAATTGTTTTTAATGTTTTCATTTTTGAGATTGTATTATTAGTTTGTTTTAATCCATAATGGCGCTCCTTCTTCCCATTTGTTATGAGTTAAGCGTACTTTTTTACCATCTGCAATACGAACAGCTACAATTTCCCCATACATCTGAGGTGCGAATACGTATGATTGTACTATTGGCTGCTCATCATTAATTCCAAATTCTTCAGTGGTATATATTATCCAATTTCCATCAGGTGAAAAATGTGGATGTCCTTCTTGCCCAATATAAGTAGTTATTTGCTTTGGTGATGACCATGAATTATCAGTTTGACGTTCAATTAAATAAATATCCATAGTTTTAACAACGTCTTGCATATTAGTTCCATTTATATCAGAACAATAGGCTATTTTATTACCATCATGTGAGATTACAGGAAAATTCTCTTTAGCTTCACTATTGGTTAGGTTGGTTATGGTATTGTTTTCTTTTACATAAATATCCATATTGCCAGTAATGCCACTTCTATAAACCATGGTTTTATTATATGCAGAAAAATCTGCAAACCCGTAATTGGCATCTAAATCTGTGATTTTCTCAAGTTTTTTTTCTTCTAAATGATATGTATAGACTGCTCCTTGGGCCTTTGGATTACCTCTAAAACTTCCAACAGAAAACTGTAGAGCTTTTCCATTAGGCGTAAACTTAGTATCAATAATTCGCGCTGATTGCGGATTAAAATCTTTATCTGCTTTAAAATCAAATAGTTCTTGCACTTCATTAGTTTTATAATCTACGATATAGAACTTTGTTGTACTACTTAAAAATGAACCTGTAAACAGAGTTATATACAGCAATCCTATTACATTACCCAATAACATCATGGTATATAGCTTATAGACTGAAGCGATAGGTTTATCTTGTGCTTTTCGTTTTTTATAAAACCTATAAACGAATATCAAAAACGCAAGTAACACAAGTAAAATTATAGCAACATATAACTTAACGGTATTCATAGGAAGCGCATTAAAACCTACCCAATTATTTAATTGTACAAACATAAAAGCGACAATAAAAACTGAAAGAATAGAAAATAATATATACTTCCAAAATGGAATTTCTCTACGCTTTCTAATACTTTTTACTATTCCAACAACAAACCAGATAAGAGCTAGTAGAGGTAATATTAAAAGTGGATATAAAAATGGTGTTACAAAATCTCCAAAGCCTCTAGCTGGATTATAATCATACACCACCTTGGTATCATTTAAAGTTGGTGGCGCAGAGAATGAACGACGAATACCATAAAGAGCAATACTTTTATTTTCTAGACTATCAATAGCAGGATGGTTTTTGACTAAAATATCTCCAAAAAATTCTCCTTTATTATTTTCTGTTTCCTTTAACTTTTTTCCACCATGAAAAACCATGATACCCGAACTGTCATAATCTATATTTAACATGTGAGTATCTGGCTGTACTAATGTTGAATCAATAGTTTTATTAGACGGATTGATTCTGAGTATTTGAAAGGTTTTATTTTCTTGATTCTCATTGGCAAACAAAATCGTTTCATTGTTAATATATAATGGTGATATTGCTGAAATAGGTTCTGGGGTTAACCGTTTTTCATTATCACCATTAATGTCCATGGTATATAATCCTGTGTTATTATTTCTATTGCTATAAAAAATAATTTGAGAATCATCTGTATTCCAATTTGGGCTTCCATCCCAACCTTCAGAATCGGTTAAGCGTTTTATATTGTTTCCATTAGAGGTCATTGTATAAATATCGCCGGTGCGTTGCATGGCAAAAACAAGAAATTTATGAGGTTTTATTTCGTGGGCCCTATCGCTTGAAAAGGCTATGTAATTTCCATCATTTGAAAATCGTGGTCTAAAATCTCCAGCCTTATTGTTTGTAAGATTTTCGGCATCAAAAATTGATAAAGTATCTGAAGGTTTAAATGGTAATTTATAGATTTCGGCATTGCCTTCGTGCGAAGACACAAAAGCTATCCACTTTCCATCTGGTGAAAAATCAACTTGATCTTGCATGGACTTACTTTGTACCAAAAGCCTTGGTAATGTATCGCCTTCAACATGCTTTACGAACAAATGAGGTTTACCTAAACGTTCCGACGTAAATACAACCCAGTTGCCATCTGGACTAATTTTAGCATCATAATCTAAACTTTCATTAGTAGTAAATGCATTAAAACTTTTACCATGATCTTTAGAAATATGAATATCCCAACCTTGTGGGGTAAAGGACGAATAAAATACTTTATCCTTTTCTTGTGTATACCCTATTACTACAATCAACAAGCAAACTAAAAGTATATATTTTTTCATTGTTTTATAACTTTTAATGTTTTTTGAATTTTGTCTAATTGAAGCTTTAAAATATAAATACCTTTAGAGAAAGAATGCATATCAATCATTAAATGGTTTATACCATTATAGTCTTGGGTATAAAGTAATTTTCCTTCGATGTTATATAATTGAACTTTAGAATTCTCAACTATTTTTTCTAATTCTATATATATCTGATTTGTTACCGGATTTGGATATGCTATAATTTTACCTATAGAATTTATACTTTCAATATTTAAAATATTAGAATTAGAAAAGAGACGTGCGTGCCCAGAATTACTGCCATTACCATCGTTAAGATAGGCACCAATAGCTACAATATTTCCATCATCGTTTAAACTAACAGAAACGCCGGAGCGATCTTGTAATGCTTCACCAACAATGTCACTATCAATTTGTTGCCAATTACCAAGTTCATTCTTATAAACTCTAACATGACCTGCATCTGATGCAAAATCGCTATTATATCGTGCGCCTACGGCAAGAATAGTTCCATTACCATTAAGGCTAACAGAAATACCAAACTCATCGTTTATAGCTTCACCATCAATATCATTTCCTATTTGTACCCATGTATTAGATTGATTTTCAAAAACACGAACATGACCAATACCATTATTGTCTACTGCACCAACAGCTAAAATATTACCTGCATTATTTAAACTAACAGCACCACCAAATTTATCATTCATCCCTTCTCCATCAATGTCTGCACCAATTTGAACCCAATTAGTACTTTGATAATTATACACTCTTACATGGCCAGCACCTGTAGTTGCATTAGAATTGTTTGGTGCTCCAATGGCAACAATACTCCCATCTTCGTTGAGACTTACAGCATAACCAGAATTATCTTCTGGATCTTCACCATCAATATCACTACCAATTTGAACCCAATTATTGCTTTGATTCTCATACACACGAACCTGTCCGTAATTACTTCCTACATTTTCTACTAGACCATTATCTGGCGCACCAATTGCAAGTCGATTTCCATCATCGCTTAAACTTACTGAATAACCCGAATGGTCACTTAAATCTTCTCCTATAATATCGGTTCCTACCTGAACCCAATCGCTTACTTGAAAATTAAAAACTCTTACATGACCAGATTCAAAACCATTAGCATTGTTATCTGGTGCACCTACAGCAATCGTATTACCATCAGCACTTATACTTACTGAAAAACCAAATTTGTCGCTCGCTGCAATACCATCAATATCATTACCTTTTTGTTGCCATACATTTGCGTTGTTTTCAAAAACTCGAACATGTCCAGAGGCTGAACCATTATCTGCATTAAAAGGAGCTCCAATAACAATTGTATTACCATCGGCACTTAAACTTACCGTATAACCAGATTGATTGTTTGTGTTTTCACCATCTATATCATTGCCTATTTGCAACCATTGTGCTAGTAAAATATAAGGACACAGTAATAATATCAAAGTAGTACTTTTTATATTCATTATATATTAATTTGAAGTTCTAATTTTTTGATTTTATCTACTTTTAACCTTGTGTTTTATCAAATACTATAGTATCTCCACTATTATCTGTAACCGTAAGCATTGTTGAAGTAATATTATCTATGTTAGCAGTTATAATGTCTGAACCCAGTGTAATGGTTAAAGTTGTGCCATTTAATGTATATGAAGAGGTAGTTGTACCTTGAGATTGACATGTACCAGATCCATCATCAAAAGATTCAACAACAATAGAATTATCTGTATTAAACTTAAATGATGTATTCTTTTCGCAGTCTGAAAAACTTCCAGGTGTTTTAGATTCTTGATACCATTTACTGGAGGTTAATAAATCCTCGGTTTGTTGTTCATTATTGCTGTTACTGTCATCATCACTACTGCAGTTAAATGCAAATAGAATGACAAACAACATGCTTAAGTGTTTAATTGTTTTCATAGTTTTTAGATTAAAAAAAAGAGGAATAATTCTTGAGAGCACTTTCCTTATTCCCCTTTTCAACATTGATTAATAGCATTTTTAATATTTCTTAAACTTCAAAGTTTTTACAATTTTATTATCGCACATTATGTTTAATTGATAAGTGCCTTCTTTTAAATGGTCTATGCTCATAAAAATCTTTGACGGATTATGATTAGATTCCATTGGCTCAACTTGTTCTATTGTCATGATATTTCTTTAGGAAGAATACTTATCTGCTTTTCTTGTAAGTAAAATTAAAAGCATAATAATCAAAGGTATACCACTAATGTAACAATGAATAGAAGGTATGTAACAAGTTGCGTTAAGCTTAGTTTTTACTGCACTTTACAAAGTGTGTTTATTTAGAAATATACTCGTTTGGTGTGCAGTTATATGCTTCTTTAAAGCATTTTATAAAGTATGATGGTGTGTTAAAACCAACTTGATAGGCAACTTCTGAAACGGTTAAATCGGATTCCTTTAAGTAGCCTAATGCCAATTTTAATCGTTGTGACCTAATGAACTCACTTGTTGTAAGTCCTGTTAAGGCTTTTAGTTTTCTGTGCAGTTGCATTCTACTCATTTGCATAGTTATTACAAATGTTTTGGAATTAAATTCAGGGTTAATCAATTGATCATCCAGTACCTTTTGAATGCGTTTAAAGAATTGTTGGTCAACAGAAGACGTTGATAAATCTTTAGCATCAACTTTTAATTCCTGACTGTATCTTTTTTGCAGTTGCCTGCGTAATTCGATTAGCTTTTGAACGCGAATTTTTAGTTTACTACTACTAAACGGTTTTGTAATATAGGCATCTGCACCAATAGTTAGCCCTTTTATTTCGTTCTCCTCTCCTACTTTGGCTGTTAACAGTATAATTGGTATGTGGCTTGTACGTTCATCTTCCTTGAGTTCGTTACAAAGTTCAATTCCATTTTTTTCAGGCATCATAACATCACTAATAATAAGATCTGGAATGTTAGTAATTGCTTTTTTAATACCTCGCTCACCATTATTGGCTTCAATAATTATGAATTCGGAATTAAATATTGACTTTACAAATTGCCTAACATCTAAATCATCTTCAACAATAAGTAAAACTGGTTTTTCTTCTTTAGATGAATCTTTATCTATAGAAACCGTTTGGTTCTGTTTTATATTATCATCTTCCAAAGGCGGTTGTTCCTCTACGATTTCAGAAGGATTAAAAAATGAACGTTCTACTGGTAAGGTAACAGTAAACTGAATTTCGTCTTTGTTTAGCGTATTAGCTACAATATTACCATGAGATAAGGTTGTTAACTCTTTTACCAAAGCAAGTCCCACACCAACACCATCTGAGTTTTTACTGGTTTGATAGAATCGTTTAAAAAGTTTAGGCATATCGTAATTTGATAATGTGTTACCATTATTAATAACATTTATCATTAACTGACCTTCCTTTATTGTAGTATTAAACTTAACAAAGCCATTTTCTGGAGCGTATTTAATGGCATTGGAAAGCAAATTGGTTATGATTTTTTCAATGACATCCTTATCAAAATACACTAAACCCATTTTGGGTATTACCATTTCGAATTGGATGTTTTTTTCTTTTGTTTTATACTCGAAAGCTGATGAAATTTGCTTTAGTAAAACACTTAAATCGTCTTTACTTACAGATAGTTTTAAACTTCCAGATTCTAATTTAGACAGGTCTAAAAGCTGATTAACCAAATTCAGTAATCGTTTAGAGTTACGTTGTACCAAGGTTAATTCTTCCTTATCCTGTTTAGACAATTGTTCTTTGGATAATTGACGTTCTATTGGCCCAGAAATAAGTGTTAATGGTGTTCTAAACTCATGAGAGATATTAGTGTATAACTTTGTTTTAAACTCATCCAGTTTTTTCAATCGTTCGGTCTCTGCATGTTCCATTTGCAGTTTCATTTTCATTTGCCAACGCCATTTCAGGTATTTATAAATCAACAATATTGAAAGTAAAAATAATAACGCATAAATAAACTTTGCCAAATTGGTTAAATACCAAGGCTGTTTAATGGTAAATGAATAAGAGGCAATATCCTTACTCCAAACATCATCATAATTACTGGACTTTACTTTAAAAGTATAGGTATTAGGCTCTAAATTTGTGTAATGAGCGCGATTGTTATTGCCAGATTGAATCCAGTTTTCATCGTGATTTACTAATTGATACTGATAATTATTACGTTCAGGAAGTGAAAAATGCAAACCTGCAAAGGTAAAGGTTACAGTATTTTCATTATGCTTTAGTAACTGATTAGCTTTTAATTCCCTTGGTTTAGCAAAGACTTCCAATGCTGTAATAACCGTTTTAGGAGCAATCGGATTTTGAGTCAGCTGGCTTGGTTTAAACCAGTTTAATCCTTCTAAGCCTCCAAAATAAAGGTAACCATCTTTATCTTTAAAATAAGCTCCAGTATTAAATTCCAAAGCTTGAAGACCATCATAATTATTGTAATTAGTAATTTGCAATGAATCTGTTAATGCAAATTTGGTAATGCCTCTATTGGAACTCAACCAAAGGTTGTTCTTGTCGTCAGGCAATATGCTGTAAACAACGTTGTTTGGCAGACCCTTATCCTTGGAAAAAGTATGTATTGAATTGCTTATAGTATTGAACTTTTTTAGTCCTTTACCATTGGTTCCAATCCATAAAATACTATTGGATGCATCAAAAAAAAGTGATTTGATTTTATCCTTAACCGATTTTATCTCGGATACTGTATCAGTTTTTAAATCAAGTTTAAACAAACCCTTGTCTTCACTACCTATCCATAAACTATTAGTATCTCCTTCTTCTACAGTTCTGATATTATTACTTGTTAAAGCTGGGTATATATTATTGTTTACTTGTTTAATAATACCTTTATTTTTATTAAATTGAATAAGTCCATGATCTCTTGTGGCGAGCCAAATTCTGTTATTTGAATCTTTAAAAATTTTCCAAATAGTATAATCAGACAATTCATTAAAGCTTATAAAACTCCCCGATTTATCTAAAATATTTAATCCGTTACCTTGAAGCCCTATCCATAATAATTCATCATCAAACAAAAGGCTCATAATCCTGTTTGAGCTAATTTTTGAATTGGAAATTGTAAAGGTTTTAAAGCTTTCAGTACTTCTGTCGTATTTAGTTAAACCTTTACCAGAAGTCCCTAACCAAATAGCATTGTTATTATCTGTACAAATGGACCTAACAACATCTACATTAACATTAATAGGTGTTTGAGCATTGGTAAGTACATTGAATTTTGCCAAATTCTCATCATAATAGCTCAAACCTGCTCCATCAGATCCTAACCAAATCGTTCCTGTAAAATCCTGATACAAGCACAAAATATCGTTGTAATGTAGCGCAAAAGGATTTGTTTTTTGTGCTGTAAAATTTGAAATGCTTTTGCGTGAAAAATCAACTAAATAGACACCTTGACCATAGGTTGCAATCCAAAGCCTATTTTTGGTATCTGCCAACATGGATTGAATGTTTAAATTATCTGGCAAATGATTATTATTGAATCCGAGAAACTTTTCAAATTTATTATTGTCTTTGGAAAAATAATAAAGACCGTCTCCAAAAGTACCGAACCAAAGTCCTTTATCGGTTTTAGTGACAAAACTGTAATTGATTGAATTATTAATGAATTTATTGGAATATTCCTTGTTATCAGTAATTTCAATTATTGAGTTTGACGCTGATACATAAACTTTATTGTCGTCTTCATAGAAATTGAATATATCTTTACTTCTATCCTCTTTATTTAATACTTGAATTGTATCACCTTTAGATATTTTATAAAGACCATGTCCATAGGTTCCTATATAGTAATTTAGATTTTGGTCCTGATAAACATCACTAACATTTTTAAACCTTGGAACAGATATAAAGGAATCCTTCTCTTTGATATACTTTTCCAATTCACCCGAAATATTAACTATCCATAATTGGCCAATTCTGTCGGTATAAACCTTTCCTAATTTACTGAATGTTGGTCTGGTAATGTCTGTAAATTGCTTATTGTAGATTTTAAAATTTCTACCGTCATATCTATTCAATCCATCTTGGGTTGCAAACCATAAATAGCCAATACTATCCTGAGAAATACTCACAACACTGTTTTGAGACAACCCTTCTTCTACGGTAAGCGATTTGAAAGAAATTTGCTTTTGCAGGGTCTGTTTGTTATTGTTTTGTGATAAAGCAATAACAGGCAAGAATAAAAAAATGACAACAACTTTTAAGTAATACATTAATTTAAAACATATTACGTAAAGTTAAAAAAAGAAACTAAATGGTTATAAAGCCGATTTTATACAATTAAGCATTGTATTTGCTCGTTGTTTCAACTCTTCTTCTGTCCATGATAATTTTATTAAACAAGAAATGTTTCTTGCTATGTAATTATCAGACTGTTTAAATTCTTTGGTTTTAAGATATTCCAATCCTTTTTTAACCTCAATAGAAATTGGAAATAGAGATTTTAAATTCTTTAAATGGTCCCATTTTCTAATATAATGCCAATTGTTATCGTAGTAATGAAAACAAGCATCTACTCCATTTTCTTTAAAAGCTTGAGAAACTTTACGGGCAATTTCTAAATCTGGTAGAAAGAAGTTTAAAAATGCATAACTTTCTTCTCCGCCTTCGGGAACTCTTCTAAAAGTAACTTCTGGAATTTCTGATAACACTTCTCTTAAAACTGTAAAATTTTTCTTTTGAATTTCTAAAAATTCTGGTAAACGTTTTATTTGCGCTAGACCAACTGCAGCATGAAGCTCTGATATTCTAAAATTATAACCTAAAAACGGATGGGTTTCTGCTCCTCTATCGTTACCTACATGATCGTGACCATGATCGCTGTAATGATCAGCATTTAAATAATAATCTTTGTTATTGGTTATTACCGCTCCTCCTTCTCCGCAAGTTATTGTTTTTACAAAATCGAATGAGAAACAGCCTAAATCTCCAATACTTCCTAATGGTTTACCTTTGTATGAACCACCAATAGCTTGACAAGCATCTTCTACCAACAACAAATCATGTTTATTACATATAGTTTGCAAAGCATCCATATTACCCATACTACCACACATTTGAACTACCATAACAGCTTTGGTTTTTTGTGTTATAGCTGCTTCTACTGCTTTTGGGCACACTGCTAATGTATCATCTATATCTACTAAAACTGGTATAACTCCAAGCATCATAATAGCTTCAAAACTGGCTACAAATGTGAATGTTGGCATAATAACCTCATCTCCTGCTCCAACACCCGCTGCTGCTAAAGCTACTGAAACTGCTGCTGTACCACTAGAAACTAATTGAACATGCTTAGATTTGAATGTGTTTTGTAACTGAGATTCTAATTCCTTAGCTTTCCAATGCCCTTTACGCATACCATCAAAACCATAACGCATTAATACGCCATTGTCTAGCACATCGTTAACTTCTTTTCTTTCGGCATCGCCAAATAATTCAAATCCTGGCATAATATTATTTTAAAATTTTAATTATTGTTTTAGTTTGCGTTAGGGATTAGAGCTAGTTACCGTGTAACGCGGAAAGCCCGACCTGAAAGGTAACGCTCAAATTACTATTTATATTTCAATTATGGTTTCTTCTAGAGGTTTTCTAACTTTTTTAAATTCTGAAAACATATCGTCTTTGGCTCTAAATCCTATTGGAAGCAATAAAACAGATTTTAATCCGCGATCTTGTAAACCTAATAACTCATCGTATTTCTCAGGAATAAATCCTTCCATTGGGCAAGCGTCTATACCTTCTATTGCACATACTGTCATTAGATTGCCTAGTGCTATGTATGCTTGGTTTTTGGACCATTGCTGGCGCTCTGTAACAGACATGTTATCCATGGTTTGTATTAAGCTCTCTCTGTATGGTTTTAAAATAGTTTCTGAGGTATTGCGTATATCTTTTATATTATCGTAATATGATACTACATCTTCTTTTAAAATATTGTCTTGAATGCAAATAACTAATAAATGTGATGCTTCTGAAACTTGTTTTTGATGAAATGAGTGTTCTATTAATGGTTTACGTAACTCATTGTTTTCTATAATTACTAGTGATATGGTTTGTAAACCAAAAGATGTTGCGGTTAAATTGAAAGCCTCTTTTATTGTATTGATTTGACTATCAGTTAATTTCTTAGATGCATCAAATTTTTTGGTAGCATATCGCCACTTTAAATGCTTAATAATGTTCATATAGTTTATAAATAGTTTAGCAAAAATAATACTTGACAGGTGTTTTTATGGTAAAAAAGCTATAAAATTAAAGAATAGTGTCATCAAAAAAATTATTTTAAAAAATTGATGTTTTATTTGAAAGAATTAAAAAAGGGTTCTATATTTGCACCCGCATTCAGGAAATACCTGATGAGGCACTCAAGGAGAAATGGCAGAGTGGTCGAATGCGGCAGTCTTGAAAACTGTTGAGGGTCACACCTCCGGGGGTTCGAATCCCTCTTTCTCCGCGAAAAACATGTTTCAAAAGAAACATAAAATTTTAAAACCCTTTAAACATTAGTGTTTAAAGGGTTTTTCCATTTTTGGATATTTTCGAATTGAACCTAAAAGTGTAAAATTTAGTTACCCTATTACCAATTTAGGTTCGATTCTAAAATAAGAATTACCCCATCACACTACTTAGCTTAAACATTGGCAAATACATGGCAATAAGTATAACACCAACCAGAATACCTACAATTAAAATAATAAAAGGTTCCATAATTGTGGAGAGCATTTTAGATTTTTGTTCCACTTGTGTATTGTATTGCATATTAAGTCTATCAAAAATATATTCTGTTTGATTCGTTTCTTCTGCAACTTTAACCAAGGCTATCATTTTTTCATCAAATAGTTTGTGCTTACTCAAACTTTTGCTCAAGGATTCGCCTTTTAAAATATGTTGTTCTACAGTTTCTAAAGCATTTTGCAACGGATAAAAATTGATCATTTGCTTTACCAATTGAATACTGTTTACAACGGGCACTTTAGAAGCAGTTAATAAAGATACAGCTTGAGTGAATTGTGATAAATAAACGAGCTTAACAAACTTGCCTATAAAAGGTAGTTTAAGAATCATGCTATCCTTGAATTGCTTAAAGCGTTGTTTTTTATTAAAGAATGATTGTGACCCTATAAGAATAATACAAAGCATAAAAATTATTAAACCATAACGGCTTAAAAATTCTGACACTTTAATTATAAATTTTGTTATGGCTGGTAATTCAATACCTTGTTGCTTAAAAATATCTTGAAACATAGGCACTACATAATGTAACATAAAAACGACAACAAGAACAGCTGTAGTTAAAATAATAACAGGATAGGTTAAAGCACTAATTAAGTTTCTTCGCTGTTCATTTTTTTTGGCATAAAAACTTCCTAATTGCTCACTTACCTTAGCTAAAGTCCCGGTTTCTTCGCCAATTTTAATGGAATGAAATTCATAACTAGTAAATTGATTATGAACTTTTAAAGCCTCTGATAGACTTTGGCCTGAAACAATATCCTTTGATATTGTTTTTAATAACTCTTTATTTTGGTTCTTCTTTTGAGAATTTTCAATAAGTTCTAAGCCATCTTTTAATGACACTCCTGCTTTTAACAATACACCCAACTCAGTATAAAAATCTTCTTTTACCTTGTTAGAAAAAGTGTTATTAAACCATGTGATTTCCTTTTTAAGAAAAGCAAGATTGTCTGTTGACTCTTTCTCTACTGAAACTTTTTGTGATATGTTATCTAACTGAAATGCCATTAGTTCATGAATAAGGTGGCATCATTTTGTTTAAATACAAAAAGTTGCTGATTTTGAAATGTTTTAGATGTCTCCATTTTAATGGCATCTATTTGTCCATTTTGAGCTTTGGTTCCATCAAAAAAGAATAATTTGTTTTGTACTTGAATATTGAAGGTATCTAGGTTTTTAAGAATAGAATCTTCAGTAAATTTATATGAAATCGTATCCATTTCTGAAGTAAAAATCAATTCATCATCCACTATGTCATATTTTATATTGGTGTATCTATTAAAATCAATCCATAAAGCCTGCTCTAGTTTATTGAGTTCGGTGTTTTTAGTAAAATTACTTTGAATACTACTCATATGTTTTTGCACCATAGATAAAACAGAAAAAGCCATACCAACTATAATACTAGTGATGATGATGACCACAATCATTTCACTTAAAGTAAAAGCTTGTATTTTGTGTTTAGTTTTCAATAATTTCCTTTGTAACCGTTTTACTGGCCTTAGAATTTACAGCTTCAAGCTTAATTATATTTATACCCCTATCATTATCGCGTTCTATTGCTATTTCCCAAAACTTATAATCATCATAAGCTGGTATATTGATTTTGTCATTTATATATAAATATTCTAATTCATTTAATTTTGCATTAATATTTCTAGTATTGTTTTTAATTGTATTCGAAAATAAATTATTTAAAATCATACTGGCTATTATAAATACAACCACGATAAGGACTGTAGCAACTAAAGTTTCCATTAAAGTAGATGCCTTTATTTTCTTCAATACAACCATTTTACAATCCCTTTTTTTGAGTTTTTAAATGATAAGCCTACAAATTCTTGTGGTAAATTATTAACTATTATTTTTCCATTATAAATATGGTTTTGATATGCTGAACCCGATTGATTTGCGACAAAGCCGGATGTAAATACACTACCATAAACATTTCCTAGAAGTTCTAGATTTTTATTGCAATACACCTCTCCTATTATAGTTGCGCTATCTTCTATAAAAACTTGTGATTTGTAATTTTTAATATTTCCCAAATAAATTAAACTTCCTTTAATGGTGGTATTTTTATCAATTTTAATAGTAGCTGTTTCTTTTAGGTTTTTATTATTTTCATCATATTCAGTTTTATCATATAAAATAAAACTACTTGGGTAATTGAGCTCACAATGGCTACCAACATTAATTTCTTTTGATGCAAAGGCTTGAAATGTTCCTGTAACATAATTCTTTACTTCTATTTTAGGAGCAATTAAAATAATGTCTTTTAAGTTCGCAGATGCATCCACAATTATTTTGGATTCAGATTGCACTAAAATGTGACCTGTTAAGTTAACTCCTAAAAGATTAATAGTTTCCAAACTATAAATAACTTGTAAAGGATTGTAAAAGGAATTCTTATGCGTTCTGTTCTCACTTAAATCTATAAACTGATCGGATTCTACAGTTTCATAAATTCTACTCAATTTTTTAATTTGATTAAGTGTTTCAGTATGGAGTTTAGGGAACTCAGTACATGTTTTTTGTTTCCCGTAAATTAACTGATCGCCGTAATACGAATGCCCAGAAATGTTGCCTGTTCTAACACCTTGTTTTGGTAAATACGTTACCCCTTGTATTTTGGTGTTTCCAACAACTACTAAAGGTTTGTTGTTGTCTTCTATATAAAGAGCTGTTCTATCAATTTCAGGTTGAGACGCACCTAGTAAAGCGGTTTTCTTAAAGGTCTTATTTTTTATTGAAGACATGGAAGTAACCTTTTCAAAAAGTCCCCAATAATCACGATATACTTTTAAAGTTTTATAATCTTCATCTTCTAAATTAACGGAAATAGTATCATGAAGCTGATAACTATTGTTTAAAGTATAGTTTATTCCTCGATCTGCATTATTAATGGTTTCCAATACAAAATCTGTGTGAACTTTAAAGGTTTTATGTGTGTGAATTAAAATAATAAAAGCAGCCAATAATAATGCAATAACCACTACCACAAACATGGTAAGTTGTAATGCACCAGCTTTTACTTTAAAAAAAATCATGTTTTAGCAATGGTTTTTCTTTCACCTTTATAGCTTACTAGAATGTTATCACTATTTCCTTTAATTAATTTAACCTCATTGATAGATTGACCCATTTTCATGGGATATTGCTGACCATTTATAGAAACTATAAACACTTTATTTTTAGTGTTTTGTTTAGAAATTGAACCATGATAGATAACAGGAACCCAATTTTCTTTTGATTTATTGGATGTTTTTTGAGTTGATTTTTTTTTGTTTGAGCCCAAAAAAGTTCCTAAAAAAGGATCTCTATTAACTTTTTGAATAGAAAAAGTATCAACTTGAGTATTGATATTAGGGCTAAAAGCCATATCAAAATTTTGAGTTACTATTTCTGGTTCTGGAGGATTAATAGTTGAAATTATTTTATAACCAACTACACCCCAAATACCTAAAACCGCAGCTAAAAGCACATATGTTTTTGTTTTATTCTTCAATGGTAAAACTTTGTATTCTATATTCTGTATAATACTCTGAGTTTTGTGCCCGAATACGCCACTCATATGCTTTTTCATCCAAACTTGTTGAAAAACTTGTATTCGTTAAGACACTGTCTTTCACAATTTGTAGAGCATTTTCAAAAGATGGAGTAGCTATCTGTAAATGGTAGGTTTCTGCATCTTCCAAAGCTTCCCATGTAAAAGTAACTGAAGTAGTGTTTAGTAGGGCATTATCTGTTGGAGCCAAAATATTTACTTCATTTTCTGAAATATCTTCAACTTCTACAATATCATCACAAGACACCAAGCAAAAAGTGAAGCATAATATAAATAGGAAATATTTCATTTTATTATAATTTAAAATAATTGATGTGCTTTTTAGCACGATTTGCAGACCTGTACGTTTTATTTGGGCAATTATTAAATTCACTAACCAAATCCACAATATTAAGTTGGTATTTATTATTTTCTTGCCAACAACAATGAGACGTTTTATACTCAAATACTACAACTTGATTAAATGATATAATCTCTTTGTTTTTATTAGCATCAAATAGCTGCAAAGCGTAGCTTTTATAAGCTTCTTCTACTAAATAAACTGCTTCAGCACTTTTTACTCTTTCTAAATCCTTCTGGTTTAAGGCTATAGATAAGCTAGTTAAAACATTAGTGTTTCTATTGTTACTTAAATAGCTTTTAATATCATTGTTTTCTTTAGTGTTTAATGATTGTATAACAGCTACTTTGTCTGCTATTTGCAATTGTATATACTGCGATTTATTAGGAATAGAATCTATAAAAACAATATTAATACCTAATGCTTGTAGCTCTTTTGCTTTTGTAAAAGCCTTGTGAGTTTGCTTATTAAAAGGTTTAATATTTACTGCTAATTTTATGGGGTCATCATATTTTGGTATAGCTGTAATATTATAATTTTGTTGCAACAAAAAATCTTTATCTGTACCAATACTACCCAATTGCAGCTGTTGTCTTGTTTTTGTTTGAGTAACTTGATCAAAACTTAAAGTTTTACAACTAGTTAGAGTTAAAAATAAGCCTGTAAATATTAATAAATGTTTTATCATTCTTTAATTTATAGTAAGAACTAAAAATACAAGAATAACAATTATAAAAAGTAAGGTTAAACCTTACTCTTGATAAGGTAAGACATAGCTTTTTAAAAAATAAAAAGTCATTTAGTACAACTAAAATTATCGTTTCAAAGTAAAATGCCCTTGAAACTCTCTACCATCCTCTAAATATACTCTAAACCAATAATCATCGGTTGGTAACATGTTGCCGTTAAATGTTCCATCCCAACCTACAGATGTTGTTGCTAATTGTTTTATTAATTTACCATAACGATTGTAAATAAATATATCACTGTTCGCTTGAAACTGACTACTTACTCCCTCAACCTGCCAATAATCATTAGTACCATCTCCATTTGGTGTAAAAAACTTTGGATAACCTATTACAGATACGTTAATGAAACTTGTGCCACAACCTTTTTTATCTCTGATGAATATAGTGTGAACTCCAGATTCAATATTACCAAAAAAAGGTTCGTCTTGATAGTTGGAAAATTCATCATTCAGAGAGAACTCATAATCGCCTTGACCTAAAATTTGAGTATTAATAGTTATGGTATTATTGTTAGGATTATCTACAACGACTATATCATTTTGTGTAATATTTGCTAATTCTGAAGCATTTACAAAAACCTCTCGTGTTTTAGAACAATTTGTGCCATCAGTCTTTGTTAAGGTAACTGAATAGGTTCCTGCAATTGATACCGTTAAGGTTGGTTCTTGTGACAATACGGTTCCATCTTCATAAACCCATTCATAATCAAAATCCTCACTACTATTGATTTCCTGCGGATCTAAAACTACGGTAAAAGTTGGATCTGACGAACAAACTATTTGGGGTGTTTCTACAGTAAAATCAGGAAGTGGGTTTACAATTAAATCAAAACTTGTAGTATCATAGCAAACATTATTAATCGGGTTAATTACATTTACAGTAATGGTTTGACTTGCGGATAAAAACGGATTAGGCAACGGGCTTGAGAGTTCTGTTCCAGATTCATCATAATAATGGACTTCCATATCCGTTTGTCCGTTTAAAATGGTGCTTTCTATTTGAGAGGTATCAAAATCATGCAGTCCATCGGCATCATCAATACCATCATCACAAACTATAATATTAGAAACAGGATAAGCTATAGGTTGCTTATCTACAATAAACTCTAGAGTAGTTTCATCAAAGCAACTTCCATCGCTAACATTGTTGTTTGATACTCTAATTTTTAAAACTTGGCTCCCCGTTAAAAACGGATTTGGTAATGGACTTGGTAAAGCAGTATCATTTTCATCAAAGTAAGACACCGTAACATCACTCAAAGATTGAACTCCCAAAACAGTAGATTCTACCAAAGACACATCAAAAGGATATTCTCCATCTTGATTATCGTCACATTGCCTATCTATAGTAACCATGTTTGCATTAGGTATAGGTTCTACATATAAATTAATATGCGCTCCTAAACCCAAACAATCATTATCTAGCTGCCCATCTACTCTAACATAAATTTGTTGTGAATTTGGGTAACCTGTATTTGTGTAATTTGAAATATCTGAAATAGAATTTTCTTCTGCTAAGGCATCAGCTTCATTTCTGTAATAGTTAATTATCAATTGTTGTCCAGAAGGAAACATAGCTTCTATTTCAGAATGTACACCATTAAAATCGAATTGAGATATACCATCTATATCATCATCACAAACATAAAAATCTCTTGTGTAAGTACTTGGAATCTGCGTAGTGGTTACAATCAAATCAATTTGACTTGTTCTATAACAGCCATTGTTATTTTCAATTCTTCCCCAAACCACATCATTACTTACCGTTTGGTTTATATATGCAGTTATATCGGTAATGGGGCTATTATTATTTTCTGCTTGAGTTTGGGTTTCAAAAAAAGTTATGGTTTCGTTTGCAGCATTTGAAGTTATCTTAGAGATAACCTCGTTTAAATTAAAATTGCTAAATCCATCAAGGTCATCATCACATTGCTTTAGTTCAACAGCAGAGATAACCATTGGCAACTCCAATACTTCTAAATCGAATTGTGTTGTTGCTGAACACGAATTATTTAACCTATTGATGACTTGCACATAAATAGTTTCCGAAACGCTAGCATTGATGTATTGCAATGGTGTTGTAATTTCATTAGTTAAGGCAGCATCAGTAAAATAATTTGTTTTAAAATCTGCAATGGATTGTCCGTTTAATATTTCTTCTTCTTTTTCTGTTAAATTAAATTCTACCAATCCATCAGTATCTGCGCCTACACTTGTATTATCACAAATAGAGATTTTTGATACGTTCTGATTTGGCACAGGCAATTCTAATACAACAATATCAAAACTCGTAATATCATCACAAGCTATGTTGTTACTGTTACGAATGGATGCTATGATGGTTTCATGGGTATAAGCTGTAGTATTTATATAGCTTACTAAGTTTGAAATTGGTGTGTTAGTTGTATAATCTGCTACTGAAGCATAATAATTTACTTCAAAAACAGATGAATCCTGTCCATTCAAGATAGCAGCATCTTGTTGTGTTAAGTCAAAACTGTAAAAACCGTCATCATCATCATCACAGACTAACAAATCAATCGGTTGGGTTGCTATTGGCAATTCGTAAATAGTTATATATTGCTCATTTGTGTCAGTTTCACCTCCTGAAGTAGCCGTAACGGTTACGGTATAGGTTCCTGGGCTTGTAAATACATGTGTGGGTTCAAAATCTGTGGATGTGTTGTTAGCTCCGGATAATGGATCTCCAAAATTCCAAACAATACTGTCTACAGTATCACTTAATTTGAAGGTTGTGGTATCACCATAGCAGTTGTTATCATGATCAAAAGCATCAACTTTGAAATACGATTGTATAAAAGGCGGGAGACCATTTTTTGCTAGTCTCCATTCCAAAAAGACAGCATCATTTTGATAATCACTAGCCAACCCAATAGAATTAGGATTGTTTATAACGTGCAGATAATTACTGAATGCTTCAGATACATAAATTTTACCATCAACAGCTAATTGAAGGGCACCGTAGCCTCTTGGGTCTTGTGTTAGCTCGGTTATAGAGTTTAAAATATCATCACTAGAATTATAATTCAAGTTAAATTGATAGATACCCTCGAATTCTAAACTGGCATATAAAACATTGCCATCAGGAGAAAATTCTATTCCATAAAAAGTAGCATTATCCGCACTGTTTTCATTCAGTAAGGTTAAAGGGTTGTTGACTTCACCTGTCGTTGAGTTAAAATCAAATAATTGCACATTTAGTTGGGCGTTTGCCACTGCCAACCTATTACCTTTAGGTGATATTTTTATTGCTCCGATGACATTCAATCCCTCATAGACATAAGAACCAGAAGCTGATACAATTGGTGTTGTATCAACACCCAAATTTGTTATCTTATACGATAAAAATTCGTTACTATCAACTTTATGGGTTACTACCCATACACAATTACCGTTGCACCCAGTAATTGCCGTTATTTTCTCACTCATTGGAGCAAAAAGCTTGATATTCTTATTCATATTAATTCCACCCAAACCGGCATCTAAACGCATATCCACTTCAGAATATTGAATTCCATCTTCTCCTAAATGCCAGTCCACGGTAAAAATGTAATATATATTGTTGTCTCCTGGCTTGGGCACAATTAAACCAGAATGTGTGCTTGAACCATCCCCCTTTAGTCCTTCGCCATTTAGCATAATATCATGATTTTTGTTATATACCGTTCTACCATCTGTGTAAAACAATAATTTACCATTTTTATCAGAAATTGTGGCGCAACCCTCAAAAGTATTAAGTTGTCCATCTGTTAGGGCTACAGGACTACCACTGTTAAAATCTAAACCAGCATATTCCCCAAAATACCAGATATTGGTTTCTTTTTGGGCTAATGCAAAAAAAGTAATTAATAAAAAAATATATAAAGTTATCCTTTTAAGCATTATTAAATAGCTAATGACTTATTTACCAAATAAATATACAAGTTTTTGTCGAAAAAGCAGTAAGGGTTTTCCGTAAAATCGATAAGATGTTAAGGTTTGCCTTTTAACAAAAAATTACAGTGTTTTTTGAGATATTTAACTTAGGAAATGACTTTAAAATAAAAGACTACGCTTTATTTCTAAAATGTAGCTTATAAACTTATTTAAATTGTGTTTATTAAGCTTCGAAATTACAAATTTTGAAGCACTGAGGGCATTACCATAAAGCTTGTAGTTTAACATTTGGTATTTCACTATTACCTTCTTCATAAGCTGCATAACTACTATGTCTCCAATCTCGCTCATGATATACCATTTCTGATGCTACTGGATTGTAATGTATATAATTTACACGTTGTTCTATTTTTATTTGATTGTCTAACAATACAGGATGAAAACCATCTTTCCAAACTTTATAGTTTTTACCTTTTTTAATTCTATAAGCTGCATAACTAAACTTGTTTAACAACCATTCTCTTCTACTTTCTGGATATTCTTTTATGGCCTTTATAAGTTCTTTTGAAGTAAATTTTTTGAAATCTCTGATAATGTCTTGCAATTCATCAGTATTAGAACTTATAATCATATGAATATAACTACTCATATATACATAAGCATGAACATTCAATCCTTTGTTTGCAATACAATAGTTTAAAGAATCATCTAATATTTTAAAATATATTGGTCTTATAAATAAATCTACCCAGTCTATAATAGTTATAGTTACAAATGTTGGTTGCGTGCTATCTATTACTTTATATTTTTGAGACATGTTTTAAATATAAATAATCTGGTGCGCATTTGTTATGCGTATCTGCTTTATATGTAAAAGCATTAAAAATACTAAAATAAAGTTAGTCACACTTCACAGAAGTGCGCCAGTTGGGGTGTCTAAAATATTCATAAAAACTTTTTTAACCTTTTACGGTCAAAATTAGTCTTATGCATTTAATCAAACAAGTTTTATCATACTTTTTTTAGTCGATTAAGAGTAATATATTTGCTTAATACAGTAATTTACGTGTATTTATAACCGTTTAAGTATAATTTATATGTTGTCATTTGGTAAACGCATTTCTATTTTAAGAAAAGAGCTTGGATTATCTCAAACAGATTTAGCCAACCAACTCAACACGTCTGTTAGTGTTGTTTCTCGTTATGAACTTGATAAAATGACACCATCGGTTGATACTGCCAAAAAACTGGCTCAACTTCTTAAAACTTCTGTCGGTTATTTACTTGGCGAGAATGATGATGCGGAACTCTTTAAAAACCCAGAGATGCTCAAAAGGTTTCAGGATATTTCAGAGTTTAATGATGAGGACAGAAAGTATATTTTGTATACTCTTGATGCACTTATTAAAAACGTAAAGCTTAAGTCTATTGCTTAAAGAAAAACCTCTTTATGAAGTTACTATTATAGTAGCTATAATCAGCACGATTCTATTTAGATTATTTATTAATGTTTCAGGGAAACTTTTATCTAGTTTAGGTATTCAGGAATTAATACTCAATTATGACCTTAAGTATCTTATTTTTTCAATTATTGAACTTATTGGTGTTTTGTTATTCTTATATTATTATAACAATAAGCAAATCATTATATCAAAGACGATACCTGTAGTTTATATTTTAATAGCTATTATGTTAGCTATATTTTATGTTCTTTTTCAAGAATGGTTAAATTGGTTTTACGATTTAGTCTTTAAAACAAACTATCAAGAACAAATAAGTTATGACTTTAAAATACCTGTTTTCTCTAAACTATTATTAGCACAGTCTATATTGATTCCTATTGCAGAAGAATTATTCTTCAGAGAATATATACAAAAAGGATTACAAAAAAACTATAGAGGATTTATTGCCGTTGGTTTATCTAGTATTCTTTTTACCGTGGCACATTTGTCTGACGTTCATAATATGTATCTAGTATTTTTTGGCGGGCTAATTTCTGCAATACTCTACTTAAAATCAAAATCGATTATTCCTTCTATTGTATTTCATGTAATGTGGAATATTACAATACAGTTTACTTAAGCTGAGACTGAAGTCTCTTCAAAAGTCATTCCTGTTAGTCCATTTTCTTCAATATTCTTTTTAATTTTTTCACTTATGTAAATTTCATTTGTAATCTTCCAAAACATAGTAGGTTTATGAAAAATAGAATAATTACTGATTTTGGAACTCGAGAATGATGGTTTTATAATCTGGTCAGTACCAGGTACATATTTCGTTTTATTCTGATTAAGGACATCCATCTTTTTATTAAACCTAGGGATAAAATAATCCCTAGGTTCATTTTTTAAATACACTTTTGCTTTTACCCACTCTATTCCTTCATTACCAATTAGGTTGTTTGCGATTACATTCTTTAGCTTAATTGACATTAGAGGCCAAACTAGACTATTTGGAAGATAATCAAGCCAAGGGTTTTCTGATTCAGTAAAATCTTCACTTTCAACTAAACCTTTTTTAGTCATAGATACTTTAAATAAGTTGAGACTAAAAGGCAGTTCTTCTTCGTTTATTTCAAAAACTAACTCGTGAGCTAATTTAGTATCTGCTGGCGCATTTGCGACAATTGACTCACTTTTATTTTCTACACCGATAAGATAATAATTCATAATTATTCCCATCCAGCCTTTCTTAATAATTTAGGATTATTAATTACTGGTTTTTTTACATATTTATTAAACAATTTCAAAAATACTTTTGTATTACCTCCAGCTTCCATAGAAGCTTTTTGCATACCACTTAAAACAAAATTATGATAGGCATTGGGATGTCTTCCTAAATGAGGTAAAAGCATTTTATTCCAAGCTCCATCCAAATCTAAACCAAATTTCTTTGCAATTTTACCCATTTGACCAGTATAGACACTATGTTTATTAGTAGCAAAATGATGCATTTGCATAGGCAACTTTTTAGCTCCACTACTAATAAGAGATTTAGAAAGAGATATGTACGGACCTTTAAGTAATAATAATTCAAAAATTATATTATCTTCATTTATATTACCCAATGCTTTTGGTACTTCACCACCATAATAATCATATGCCTGTGAAGCCCACATAATTAGAATAAAATTAACTTCTTCCGTGATTTCTAGGTCTTCAAGAACAGAAATATCAAGCCACCCTTGACCTATACCTCTTATTGTTTCTCTCCATGATTCAAAATAGTCGTTCTCAGAATACCATTTTTTATCCCTTGAACTATAATATTCTGTTGACCTTAAAGTCACACCATCCATACTCATAGCCGTTTCTGTCACGGTTCTGGTCTGACCCTCTTTTGGGCAATCATCACAGAAGCCTCCATTCCCATCACTATACCAAGTAGTTTTTCCACTTCCAGACTTGTTGAAGGCATCCATTATCGAACTTGCAGAATCTGCTCCACTAGGGTCAGCAAAATAAACTGGATTATTATCAAACGCTTGGTAAGTAGAAAAATCAAAATGTGTCTTAGGGTCAATAGCAGTGAACCTTCCTATTGCAGGGTCATATTGCCTAAAATCCATCTCATATAAATCAAGTCCCAAACTTTCATTAAGCTCAACACCTTGATACTTGTAAGGATGGTTGGTTATTGGGTTATTGTTATACCCTTTATGACGTAACCCAAAGGGATAGTAGTTGTTCTCCTCAAGTATCTCGAGCGAGATAGACCCAGGGTTGTTCTGGTTAACATCCTTGTAGCTAAGCCTCACGTTGCCCAAATGGTCCTTGTACTGGTACACATAGTCAAAACCTGAGCCATAGTTACTCGGGTTTATTGGTTCTGTATAACCCTCGCCATTGTTAAAAAATTTCAAAGAACCGTTCTCGTACACATAGTTGCCCGCATACTCCGTTATCTGCTCCGGAAACGTAGCTCCGGCAACCTTTTTTCTAAGCTTTGTACCTAACGCATCGTAAATATACGTAATTTCTGCCATCTGGCTAGGAAAATTTATTTCATCTGGTAAATTTAAGTGGTTGTAGCCAATATTCGATGAAATACCCTTATTGTAGTCGCGCCAAATGTTGCCGTTGGGGTCATAGGTGTACTCTGTAGATGCAGTTGAGCCATTGGCAAACCCATATGTAGAATTGCCACCGCTAAGTTCCTGTACATTTTTTAATTGGTTACTTTCAGGATTATAGTTGTAATCCAGCTTGTCCATAAGGCCATAAGCTGTTACGATACCACTACTGTTAATATTGGTATGCCCTCTTCTTTCAAGAAAAGTTATGTTTCCGTTCTTATCATAAACCACAGAGCTCAAATTGTAATTACTGCTATTTGCAATGCCGCTTGATATTCTATTGAGAGCGTCGTAACCGTACCTATACCAACGCAGTACGTTATCATTTTGGGTCTTCCATTCGGTCTCCGCTATGTTGCCATTGTAGAGTTTTGTTCCGCTATGGTTTACCGTGTTGTAGTTTATTTTAAAGGCAAATAAGTCGTTTCCCAAAGAAGTATTTGGGTTGTTGATCTGTTTGAGCCAGCCTCTGATGTTGTAAGTATAGTCTATGGTCTGTAGCCCAGGATAATTTTGGTTGTCGCCATAAAGGTCACCCCCTACTCTTTTACTTGTTAATTGACCAAGTTCGTCGTAAACATTAACCACAATCAGTTCCGTGGGCTTACTGTTTATCTTGTTGGTGTGCGTGAGCAGGCGACCCACATGATCGTAGGCATATTTGTCCACGTTGGTTATCGTTGCCTTACCCGTTTTGGCGTGTGTGGCATTTGTCTCCGTGACCAGCCCCGTAAAGTCCAGTTTGCTCTTTACGACATCAGTCGTGCCTAGGTAAGGGTTATCGCTTGCCGTATAGATTACCTGCCCCTTGCTGTTATAGCCCATAACGGTGGTTGTCCAGTGGTTTGTGGTCAACACCTTGACCTTGCTGCCCGTTGCTAGTCCCTTGGTCAGTTTTCGGGTACTGCTCGCATTGTTGTAGTTAATGATGGACTGCCCCATCGATGTAGGAGGCAGGTTCAAAGACGATGGCTTGTTAAAGGAATAGTTGTCGTAATAATTAATAGTCAATATTTCAATATTACTATCATTGATATAAATGGGATTTGTAAAGCACTTTAAGTAATAAATTGTGACCCCATTGATGTTTATTGAAGAACTCTGTTTATCTGTAAACAGTATATAATTACTTGTATTAACATGGTATTGCATGGTCTGCCTATTCCAGCTTGGTCTATACACTTTACCAGTATAAGACACTCTTCCAAAACTATCATATGTAGTAAAGAGCCACTTTCCCTGACTTCGCAGATTAGCATCCTGAGTAATTACAGGCCTATCTAGTTTATCATAAATTATATATTCTAAGCCTTTGCCCGGTATTTTCTTTTCCACCAGCCTATTCTTTTCATCATATTTGTATTGGTAACAAAGCTCTGATAATTCTGTGGAATTCGGTATATCTGAATCGGCATCTGCCTTTGGTGGCAGTACATAGGTCAAATTGCCATAGTCGTCATAAACATAATAAGTATCGTGGATGGCAAGCCCTTCACCGGGATCGCTAGTGTCTCCGTCCATATTTATATCACTAGCGCCGTAGGTACGTTTCAACACTATGCGCCCCTGTTTATCCTTGAACTCTTCTGTAGTATGGGCTTTTGATGATGTGCCGTCGTGGTTCTCATCCTTGGTCACCGTTTTATAGAGCTTATTGGCATCGTAATAGCCATAATTGTTGATCTCACTGGTGTCCAAACTTAAGGTTGGGACGTAAGTAGTAACGTTACTTGAAATGGAAATGGTCGTACCGGCGTCATAACTCCTAACCTCAGCACCTGTATTGGTAACATATCCAAACTCGATTTCATGGCCTCCTCCAAGCTCCCAATCAGCTCCCGGTGCAGCTTGTTTTTGTACACGGGAGAGCGGGGAGGCTTCCAGTTCTTTCTGGGAGTACGGGTTGGTGGTGTTTTCATACTTGCTTGAATTCGCATAAAAGTTATAGTGAGGGCTATTAGCGTAAGTCAAAGAGGTCTCAATGGCATTACTGCGGTAGGAAGCCATGACAGAGGAATTTGCATAGGGTAAAAACTCTTTTTCTTGCCTACCATAATCATCATAATCTATAGGAGTTATAATGTCCTCACCGCTACCCCCACCACGTATTCCAATGTTCTGCATGGGTCTGCCAAGGCCATCAAAATACGCTATGGTTTCAATTTTATCCTGCCCCTGTACCAAACCGACTGTACTAGTTATGCCCACTCTGGGGATAAGGGTATGGATGTAATTTTCATTGCTATAATTGTTCTCTGGACAGCCATAATTGGTGCCGTATACCGATGGACATTGATCCGAGTTGTTGGCTACATAGTTGTAAGGCTGTAAGGCTTGTTGCACGCTTACTGCAGGGTCCCCAAATCCGTCTTGATCATCCCCATCGTAATACCAGGTACTCATGCTTGCATTGACTTGCACCTGTAGTTCAAAAAAATACCAATTCCCATTATAATAACCATTAAAATATAAATAGTGAGTGCCTGGAAAAATCCATTGCACGGATGCACTTTGCGAACTGTAAGAAACTAAGTTGCCAGAGCTTGGATCCCAGTTTACAAATTGCGCACCTGAATAGGGCTGCATATAATTTTCTGTATCCCCTTGGTCTACTATTGTTGGACCTAAGATTTGTGCCTGAACTTTGTTATTTATAAAAAATATTAGAAATAATGAGAATAAAAGTTTTAATATATTTTGTTGGTATAATGTTTTCATGACATGATTGATTAATTTTTTGTGAAGTACCATTGTGGAAAGAATAATTTTCCGTTCTCAGTATCTTTTGGTACTAGCACCAATTTGTTTTCAGTTAACAACGCTATATTTTCTAGGTTTACCAAACCGTCTGGGTACACTACTTCCAATACCTTACCGTCATCTTTCAAACTCCATGTGCAATCTATAGTACTTTCATTTGAATCTATCTGGGATAAGGTGCCATCGGACTTTATCATGAGCTTGCGACCTATGTAGGACTGTTTTATCATCTCTTGCCTCTCAAGGGGCATCTTTTCAAAATAAGCCTTTATGTCGGTATCCATTTCTTCATAGGATGATTTGTAATCAAAAATCCAGGTACCTTCTATGGTATTAGAAGTTTCTTGCCCCGAGGCTACCATGCAAGGGATCATAAAAATTGTTAATATTATGTATCTAAGTGTAATCATAGTTTCGTCTTTTTAGGGTAAATTTTGAAAAAGGGAAGGCCTTTATTCCTTGTAATGGTATTTTGTTTTGCTAAAAATATTCCCCATAGCATCCCTTACATATTCCAAACGGTTAAAACTGTCGTACTCGTAATAGATTAGATAACCCTTGGGGTCCGTCATACTAGTTATCCCAACTAATGGGTCATAGGTGTAGGTCGTTACCAAAGCATCGGGAAGCCCCGACCTAATCTTATTGAGAGCCGTTATCATGCTTGACTGTGAATACGTACCGTTTCTGATATCATTCAGTTCGCTCGGGGTCAAAGTAGCAGTAACTGCAGCTAGTGTCGCGTTCTCGACCTTTGCTACAGGGTATTGCCTGTTATAACCCCAGAGATATGTAATAGTAGGACTGTCCATCTGTTTATATTCCGTTAGGTTGCCAGTTGAAGTGTCGTAGGAAACGAATTCTATTTTACTGTATATTGCACTTGTACCCTTTTGCTCTTTTAGGTATTCTGGCAATATGATATTGTTACCCCAGTCCTTGTAGTCCGTTTTCGTTCTGGATAACAGATTGGGCTCTGAGACATTGCCTTTGTATGTGCTCTGCTCTATTATTGGACTCAGGATGTTCTTGGTGTCCGCCATCGTTAAGTAGGGCTGCGAACCATAGTCGTGTGGGTACTTGAAGGTGGTAGTTATCATTTCGCCTTTACTGTTCGTGATGGTCTGCTCGCTGACTGCTACGTTGGTTTGGTTGTATGTGTAATCCGTGGTCGTTAAGACATACTTTGTTGAGTCAAGGCTAGCATACGTGTAGCTTTCCATTGAAGTCAACAAAGAAGCTTCTTGGATGGCTTCTGTGTCCATGGCTTTGAAAGAGGCTAAGAAATTTTCTTTTACTTCGATCATAGCAGGAACTACAGCCCATTCTGTTGGAAATTCATTCATGTTATAAAAACAAAAATGACCTTCTGGAATATCAAGAAATGAAACGGACCTAGTCAACTTAATGCCCATGTGATAGGTCGTAGCAAACAGATCGGAATACACATACCTATCCTCTAAAACAGGATAGTAAGTGCCATTGTTTAGCTCATAAACCTTTTTCGAGGTCATTTTAGGGGTATAGTTCCCTTTATCCCTGAGGTTAGGATGCCAAAATCTAGGATGCTCATATTCAGCGTATGTGTTATCGTTGAAAATAAAGTCTGTTTGGGAGAAGGGCTCCTCGTATTTATAAATCGTTTTGCCGGCATGGTTGGCCAACGTGCCATTGTATTCAACTACCTCCCTATACATGATGGGCATCCCAGGGGCTACCTCCAGAGGAATCAAGGGGCTCGAAAAAACCAAATCTAAGGTATATGGGTTGCAGTTTGAAGGCGTGGCACCACCATAATATTTTTGCCAATATGCGAAATTCTCTTTTCTTACCTGTTGGTATCTGGCACTTCCATATTTATATGTCTTGACATCGGCGATTTCATTGCCATTCTTGTAATTGGTGATGCTCTTGACTCTGAAACCGCCTACATAGCCTCCTGTATTGCCCGCTGTTGGATAAAGGCTATTTGCTGCATAATGCCGCTCAAAGTCAAAGACGGTCTTACCCCCAGTTGGGTAACTAATCTCCTTCAGCATACAGGACTTTGCATAATAATTATTTGTATGAGCCTTTCTGTCACTGCCATAGCTTTGGTTATGGTAGCTCTCTGTGATAAAAATGGACGGGACGTTGAAACCAGAATTGGAACTGTTGTAGTACCCCCAAAAATCTTCATTGTGCATCCCACCGTTTGCCCTGTAGTCCGGCAAAGTACTATTTTCGTAAACAAACGAATATGTTTGGGGGTCAGAACCGACCTGTTTGCCACGTATATCTACACTATTCAACCGCAACCTTTTGTTTGCAACGGTCGTTCCAAAATATATATCGTTGTTGAGGCTGATGTGCTTGATGATTTCTGTGGGTGACCCCGCCGGGGACACCGTGATCTCGGACAACCGCTTTGCACTTGGAAAATCCTCACGGTCGCTCTGGTAACTAAACCTTACCACGGATTTTGAACTGACTATGGAATCGAGGACGGGAGCATACTTATTCGGATTGTAGGCATTGGAAGATATAGAGGCTGGTTCGCTGCAGTTTGATGGTATGATTGATTCACTTTGAGCGGTATATGTTACGGAAGATGTTTGGTAAACCTGGTCAGTCGCGGCATAATGGAAGGTTATGGTGTCCTTGTCATCGGCAGATTTTACTTCGGTTAAATACCACTCTGAAATACCACTGAAACTGGAATTAGGCGGTTTATGATTAAAGTTATAGGATGTGCCGTCATCGTCCTTAATAGTAATGGAAAGTATATTGTTACTTGTGTTGGAAATATTAATTTTTATCGGTTTATTGGGCAGTGTGATTAAATTTTGATACGTATAATCGTACCTAAAAACCCCTGAGGTGCCGTTGGGCAATTTGTAAAAAAAGCGGTCGCTCATGGGGTCTTCGTTATCAAATTGATTCTGTACTCTGAACCAATATTCCAAATTGACCATGGATTGAAAGCATTTATTAGGCTGAAGCTCCTCCAGATAAGCTGCATATACGGTGTCAAGCAAATGTTGGGCATCATCATAGGTTTTATTTGCAAAGCCTTTTTCGTCTCTTTCACCCATGATTGTTCTAGCAACCAGTCCGCCAGCATTTAAAACCCATCCTAGACCGACCTCAGAGGAAACGTCCTCTACCTTTATCCCAGATGCATGGTAGCTCAATGTTATAGGAAATGATAGTTTCCTGCCCTCAACGGTACAGATGGGGATACTTATATTGGGAACTCCCGTACTGTAGTCAACGGGTATCTCCCCATAACGCATAAAGTTCTGTGCCGTTGGTGATGGAGGAATTATCTCCTGTTGTGCACTTATGATGTTTGAATAGCTTAACAACGCTACTAAACAAGTGCCCAATATAATTTTGTTTAGATTTTTCATGGTTGTGTGTTTTGATTTTTGTAAATCTATAAAGACATCCAAAAAAAAAAATAAGGGTTTCCCATACAAAACATAAGGTCTTGAATTTTTAAATTATTTTTTTAAATTAGTAAGTAATTCCTCAATTCAATAAAAGTTTTCGCCTACATTTAAGCAAATAACCAACCCTTATTAAAAGTAAGGGTTTGCCTTACTTTTTTTTGATTACATATAAATAGATTTGTTTTTGTTTGTTTGAAATCAATGAAAAGAAGCTTGCAAACTCTTACTTTTTTTACGCGAAAAATTATGTCATATGATTAAACCGCTAAACACCCTAATTATTGAAGATCACCAACTTATAATAGATGGTTATATAAGAGCATTAGATTATGTTTCTTCCAAAAACCATACTATTCAATTTAAAATTACAGTGGCTAAAAATTGTGATGAAGCTAATCTGGAAATAGAACGTGCTATTGAAAACAAACTTATTGATCTAGTATTTTTAGATATTAGCTTACCACCCTCTAAAACCAAAAAAATTGTATCTGGAGATGATTTAGGAATAAAATTGAGATGTATGTTTCCTAAAGTTAAAATTATCGTTTCTACACACTTAAATAACAATTATAGACTTGTTAATATACTAAAGACTGTTAAACCTAACGGTTTACTACTTAAAAGCGAATTAAACTTCCAAAACTTAACAGAAGGGATTCTAAATATTATATATGACATTCCTTATTACAGCAAACCTGTATTGAAATTAGTGAGGCAACATATCTCTAATGATTTTAATTTAGATGATATCGATAGACAAATGTTATATCAATTATCACTTGGTGCGAAAACCAAAGAATTGCCGGAAGTAGTTCATTTATCATTAGCAGGAATTGAGCGCAGAAAACGACGTCTTAATCAAATTTTTAACAATGATAAAAAGTCTGACAAAGTATTACTAAGGCTTGCGAGAGAAAATGGGTTTTTATAAAAAAAAAAATGAAGAAGAAAGTTTATAGTATTACAAGTTCAACAAAAGTTGCTGCTTATAATTTGCAAGAAGTGTTAATTGTATTGGTCATTATTGGTATTCTTTTACTACTAGCATTACCTAATTTAATGCCTCTGATTGCTAAAACTAAAAGTGTAGAGGCACAAACGCAACTGAAATTCATTTATAACTCACAGTCTACATATAGGTATATGTATTCAAAATATGCAAATGACTTAAATGAAGTTGATTTTGAAGCCCCAACAACAGTTAATGAAAATGGAACTAGTAATTATAATTATGAACTGTTAAATGCAGACAATAATAGTTTTAAAGCTAGAGCAACTGCTGTAACAGATTTTGATGGTGATGGTATTTTTAATGTTTGGGAAATAGATGAAACAGGAACACCTAAACAAATTATAAAAGATTAAATGATAATTATAAAAATCCTATTAACAATTGCCCTGCTTATTGTTTTTTTTCAAGATAGAAAGGAACGATTAGTATATTGGTTTATGTTTCCTTTAATTGGAATTTTAAGTGGTTTATTATTTTATAATAATACGCTTCCAGAACTATTTGTAAATTCTGTAATTCTAAATGTTACTTTCATCTTTTTTTTAATTTTTATCATTGCTATATATGCTAATTTTAAACTTAACCTCTCTCTTTTAAAGACCATTGGTCTTGGAGACATACTTTTATTTACAGCTTTAACTGTATCATTTTCAACAATCTCTTTCATAGTAATTTTTATAAGTGCTTTAATTTTTTCTTTGCTATTACATCTTTTTAGAGGAGGTAAAACAAAATTAAAAACTACAGTTCCTCTTGCAGGTTATATGAGCTTTTTCTTTTTGATGAGTTATTTGTGCCATTGGGTTAATATTACAAATCTCGTCTATAATATTTAAGTTCTTATGAAGAATAATTATACTATATCAACCTCTTTATTACAGCTTATTAGTAGTGAGCAGGCTTATCATTATAAAATTGTACCTGTTGAAGCTCATAATGGAACCCTGATATTTAAATCGGATGCACCTTCAGAAAACTTAAAAAGAGAACTTCGCGTGGTTTTTGGAAAAGATATAGAATTACTTTCGGAAACTTCTGAAAATATAAACCTGTATTTGTCCAATAACTTCAGAAAAAGAGATTTTACTTATTCTGAAGATTTACATTACACAAACGATTTTTTGGAAAAGCTATTATTATCTGCAAAAGATATTGGTAGCAGCGATATTCATTTTGAACCTTACGAGCATAAATGTCGGGTTCGCTTTCGTTTAGACGGAAAACTCAAAGAACATTTCATTATTTCCCTATCAGAATACCCAGTAATTGTTAACAAGCTTAAAATTAAAGCGGGTTTAGATATTTCTGAAAAACGACTACCTCAAGACGGACGAATAACCGTTAAAACTCAAAATGATGAATTCGATATTCGTGTATCCAGTTTGCCAACTTTACATGGAGAAAAAATAGTACTTCGTATTTTAAGTAAGGATGCAAACCATATAGATATAAAAGATTTAGGGTTTACCGATAAAGAACTTAAAACTTACAAAGAGGCCGTTAAGAGTCCAAATGGCATTGTACTAATTTCTGGACCAACAGGATCTGGAAAAACCACTACGTTGTATGCTACTCTTAAGCTATTAAATGATGACAAAACCAATATAGTTACTATTGAAGACCCTATAGAATACACATTGGAAGGTATTAACCAAGTCCAACTTAAAGAAAATATAGGTTTAGATTTTGCCAATGCTTTACGTACTTTTTTACGTCAAGATCCAGACATCATTATGGTTGGTGAAATACGGGATGTAAAAACAGCAAATATGGCAATTCGTGCAGCTTTAACTGGTCATTTAGTGCTTTCTACCATTCATACAAACTCTGCGTGGGCTACTATTTCCAGGTTGATAGATATGGGAATTCCAGCATTTTTAATAGCAAGTACATTAAATGTGAGTATTGCACAACGCTTGGTTAGAAAGTTATGTAACGCTTGTAATCAAGAAACTCCTGTTAATAAGGATATATTTCCAGAAAACTTTAGTATTCCAAGAGATTTAGATACTCATTACGTAGCAACTGGTTGTCCTAAATGTTACCACACGGGTTATATAGGCAGAAAAGCTATCTATGAAATTATACCCATTACAAAACTACTAGTTCCAAACATAAAAAACAACCAGCTAGAAATTGATGATTATTTGCAAGAAAACAATATTTCTAGTTTAAAACTTAACGCTATTAACTTGGTAAAACAAGGTGTAACTTCGGTTGAAGAAGTTTATGCTTTGTTAATTGATTAGGTCTGGAAAAGCCTTTAAAAAATGTATATGAAAAAATTAATCTGGATTTTATTATTGAGTTTTTATTTCGGGTTATCCCAAAATGATCATCAGAGATTCTCTGATATTAAAAATCAACTTGAATTACTCTCAACTGAAAACTCAGGACTCGCAGAACAAGCTAAAACAGAAATAAGTGTTAGTAATATCTCATTAGCTAATTTTATTTTGGCTATTTCCAATGCGCATGCGGTTAATATTAATATTTCACCAGAACTTAATCAAATAACAATTGCTAATAATAATTTTTCAAACGTAACTGTATCAGATCTTTTGGTGTTTTTATGTAAAGAGTATAACCTAACCATAGACTTCACAGGTAGTATTCTATCAATTAAAAAATATACGGCGCCAACTGAAATTCCAGAGGAACGTATAATTCCAATTCAGTACAACCCAGATAACAATACCATTACTATTAATGCTCAAAACGATAAATTATTTGATGTTTTTAAACGTATTATGGATGAAAGTGCTAAGAATTTGGTATTCACTCCTGGTTTAGAAAACAAAATCCTTACGTCTTATATAAAAGACATGCCTTTTGATACGGCAATGCAAAATTTGGCATTTTCCAATAATTTATATACTGAAAAAACAAATGAAAATTTTTATCTATTTGAGGATAATAGTATTACTACAAACACAAATCCAAGAAATTATGGAGGAAGACAAGGAGACACTTCTATTTTTAAAGTTCTAGATTTAGAAAAACAATTACTAGAAGTAGATTTTAACCATACGCCTATAAAAACTATAATCAATGATATAGGAAACGCGTTTAATATTGATATTTTTACAGCAACTCCATTGGACAAAGGTGGAACGGTAACCTTTAGAGCAAAATCCATTTCGTTTGATGATCTTCTAAATAAAATATTTGAATCATTCAATAGTGCCTCAAATATTAATCCGCAAGCAAATACCACCCCACCTTCAAATACAAATAACCGTCAAAACAATAATCCCATAATTGCAGATTCCAACATCGTTTTAACCTTTAAAAAAGAAGGAAACATTTATTATTTTGGAACCGAGAATCAACTTAGTGTTAGAAAAGTAGAGGTTATTCATTTAATGCATCGCTCAGTAGAACTACTTTCAGATCCTTTGGGTGGAAGTTCAAGAAGTAGAACTGTTGGAAGAAGTAACTATAACAATGCTAATTATAATAATTACTCTAGTTATAATCAAAATTATAATAGCAACTCTGGTTATAATAATAATTCATCTATCAATAATTCTGGCTTGAACAGAAATAGAACATCATCAAACATATCTAATTATAATAACACCTCATCTGGTGGTGCTTCTCAGACGATAGAAGAAATCATTCCTGTTGAAATTGCTGAAGGTTTAGATATAAAAATAGATCATGAACTTAATAGCTTGTACGTGACAGGTACAAGTACAAAAATAGAACGGCTTAAAAATTTTATTCAATACATTGATAAAACAGTACCAGTTGTTTTAATTGAAGTGATGTTTGTTGAAGTTAATAAAAGTAACATTATAGAATCTGGAGTTACTTGGGGCATTGGTGATGAACCAGCAGAAACAAAGGGGGCTATTTTTCCAAAAACAGATTTCACTCTTGGGGCAAGAACTATAAACAAAGTTATTAATGGATTTGATGGGTTTGATCGTATTAATTTGGGTAAGGTTGTGCCAAACTTTTTTGCAACAGTTAAGGCTATGGAAAGTAATGGTAATCTTAAAATAAAATCTACTCCAAAATTATCGACTTTAAATGGACATCGGGCTACTTTTTCTAATGGAGAAACCTCATATTACACGGTTACTCAACGTAATATTTATGGAACTGATAATCCGCAAACCTCTGAAATTACTAATTACGAACCTATAGATGCAGAATTAGGACTTACCATTAAGCCATTAGTTTCAGGAGATGGACAAGTGACGTTAGATATTTTTGTTATTCAATCGAGTTTTGGAACTCGTATTGATGAAAATGCACCTCCAGATATCAGTTCTCGTGAGTTTAGCTCAATTATTAGAGTGCAAGACCAGGATATTGTGGTTCTTGGTGGTTTGGAAGAACAAGTAAAAAACGATTCGGGTTCTGGCGTGCCTTTTTTAGCAAGAGTTCCTGTAATAAAATGGTTATTTAGTTCGCGTAAAAGAGAAGCTTCAAAAGCTAAACTTACTGTTTTTATAAAACCAACTATTATCTATTAATGTTAGATCGTTTTATATCATATCTTCAATTTGGAAATACCTTTTCTGGTATTGAATATACTTTAAAGCATAATGAAGCAATAATTTATGTTACTATTCTAAAAAAAATAAAACAAGAGGTTGATATCCATACTACTTTTTCTTCAAAATCTGTTGAAGATGTTTCTAAACAACTTCCTAAACAGCAACATGTTTTTCTTATAATAAACAATGACCATATTTTAACCAAAAAATTAAAACATGAAGCTCATAATGATGATTTAAAACTTGTTAATAAGGCTTTTCCAAATATAAATTTAGCTGAATTTTATTTTGAAATTATAGACCAAAATGATTACTATTTCATTTCTATTTGTAGAAAAAAATATGTTGATGAGCTAATAAAAAAATATACAGATTTGGGTATTTATGTTGTGAATTTTTCGCTAGGGAATTCCATAATATCAAATACTATATCTTTTGTGGATATTGATGCCATTTCAACTTCAAATGCTGTCATATCATTTAAGAATAAAACTATTGAAACCATTGATTTGAATGAAAATATTAAAGAAGAAAACTATAACATAAATGGATTAGAAACTTCAAATTATTACATTTTATCTTTATCTGGAGCGCTTGCTTATGTTCTAAATAATTATAAACCAACTACAAACTTTAAGAATAAACTAACGGAACTTCTTAATACTTTTAAACAAGTTCGGTTCTTCAATCAATTCTTTAAAACTTCACTTGTTTTTATACTTGTTGTTTTATTAATTAATTTTGCGTTTTTTAATTACTATTTCAATAAAGTCAATAGCTTAAATTCAACTTCACAACTAAATCAAACTACTAAAAGTCAAATTATTAAATTAAATGAAGATGTTAGTAAATCAAAGAAAATGACTGATGATTTGCTTAAAAGCAGTGCTTCTAAAAGCTCTTTTTATGTTAACTCGTTAGTAAAAAGCATACCAAACTCCATTTTACTTACTGAAATTAATTATCAACCTTTAATGAAAAGCTTAAAACAAGATAAGGGTATTGAATTAAACCAAAATACCATTATTTTATCAGGAACCTCTAACGATAGCGAAGCCTATTCAAAATGGGTTTCAACTTTAGAAACTATGACGTGGATAGACAAAGTTGAAGTTAATAATTATAAAGATACTAAAACGTCTATCTCTTCTTTTAGCATTAAAATCATAATAACAACATGACAAATAAGACCAAAAATATACTACTGGTTGCTGGATTTATTATCATTTTGATTTTATCTTATCAGTTGGCTATTATTAATACTCTAAATTTAAAAAAAGAGTATAATGAATTAAAAAAAGAAGAAGTACTTTTTAAAAATACACCACAGCAATTATCGCTTTTAAAACAGAAGCAAAAGTATTACGATTCCCTTTTAACTAAATATCAAATTCAAGGTGGCTCAATTCAAAATAATTTATTAAAAACTATAAATTCCTTTTCCAATAACAAGTTAAAAGTTGTTAGTTTTTTAGAGCCCCATAAATCAAAAAATAATGATTTAACCATTAAAACGTATCAATTTACAATTGAAGGAGATTATAACTCTATTCTTGAACTTATTCATCATCTAGAACAAAAAACCAAGTTTGGAGAAATCTTAAATCTTCATTTTGAAAAGAAACAAAACTTTAAAACTGGAAAGCATTATTTACAAGCAAGTATGTTGTTGAAGAGTTATAGTTAAATCTCATAAGTATAATATTAACAACTAAATGAAGTATTAATTCTATTACTAAAATATTTTTTGTTAATTTACAATAGAACATTTTGATTTAAAAAAAGTGGTTACCCTATGTGTTACCCTATTGGAAACTAAAATACGGAAACCTTTGATATCACTGATAAAGTTTAAAGATTTACGGAGCCTCTTTCTCCGCGATAAAAGCCGATAAACATTATGTTTATCGGCTTTTTACATTTTATAACAAAAGGTTAAAAAAGCTAAGAATTAGAATTAAACCACATATTTTATCAAGCATTTCTACTATCAACAAAAGTATCTTTTTAGCACAGTTTTATATTAATTACAAACTCACCTAAACCACTTTTTTTTAGGAATAATCTTTTCTTTTTCTAAGGTCTTGATTAGTTTTTTAACATATAAATCTATAGCTTTTTTATTATTATTCGGGTCTACTAAATCGAAAGATCCACGCCAAACTAAAGATTTATCAGTTTCATTTTTTAAATTATAGACAGATGTTTCTATATTAAAAACCTTATATCGTGAATAATAATCCTGATTAAAATAAGCATCTTGATAGGCTAAATAGTAAAAGATAAAACGTCGTAAATGGTAATCGGTTTTAGATGAATCGCTACCATAGGACTCATTATCATCAACTCCTTTTACCATAGAGACCAAAATGGTATCGTAATCTTTTGATAGTAATTTATCAACTTGTAACTCAATTTCTTGTTCAGTTTGTTGAGAATCTTGAAATGAGGTTTCAAAAACTACAGCACTTTGTAAAGCTGTAATATTTCTATCGTTTAATTCATTTATTAATTGAAATTCAAAAGCACTTCTCGCATCGTAATTTGGAGTAACTCCTACAACCAATATTTTTTTGGGTTTAAACAATAACCCAAATTCCGGATTTTTCCAACTTGATATTAATTTAATTGAAGAACAGCTTGTTATAAGGAAAACAAAAACCAATGCTACTCCCCTTGTTATCTTTAAATTAATATTACTTAATGGCTTCTTCATCCATTTTTTCTTCCATTACAGTTGAATTTATGAGTTGTTCCTCTTCTAAAACAATTACAATAAGTCTTACATAATCATTGACGGTTTCATTTATAGATTCAGGATCGGTAATATCGATATATCCTTTCCAAATTAATTCTCTGTCTTTTGTTGGACACAAACAATACATAGCTGTCTCACTATGATACACTGTGTATTCTTCATAATAATCTGGATTGTAAAAAGCGTCTTGATATTTTAAATAATCTTCCCTAAATTTTCTATGCGTATTTTCGTACCCATCATAGTTTTTTTTGTAGGTAATTTTATCTTCTAACCCTACAACTCTTGTAAATAAAACGGTATCAAAGCCATCATTAATTAGGTCATTTTCCAGCACTTTAAGCTCCTGCTCTGTTTTCTTTTCGGTGGTGAATGATGAATCAAAAAGCTCTAAACTCATTACTGCTTCTATACCTCTAGATTCATATTCTTCTTGTAATTGCTTTTCAAATTTTTCTCTAGCTTCAAGATTAGATGTCATGCCAACTAATAAAACTTTACTTGGACTATAAACATCTATATCTGGGTTTTTCCAATAATCAACTAACTCAGTTGTAGAACAGCTAAATGCTAATAAAAAAAGTCCTAATCGTTTTAATAGTTTCATCTTTCTAAATTTTAAAAATTTATTATTATATCAAGCAGTAGAGAAATAATTAGAAAAATTAAATATATCATCCTCTATTTTTTTATTGAAGTAAACGTTTTTGTTTGCCTTCCTTAATTACACCTTTTACAAGTGTAAATAGTTCTGTTTTTAATGTTCTGTATTTTTCTAAAAACTCACTTATTATAATTATGAGTTTTCCATGTTCTTTTCTGTAAGCGTCTTCTTCTGCTAATTGGTTTATACCATCTACCATAATTTTTAAATCTACTTCATGGGTTTTAACAATCTCAATTAACTTTTCTGTTTCCTTTTGTATTTTACTTAATCTATCTACAATTTTTTTGCTTTCAGAAAAATGTTTGGAATCTATAAGCTGAAGTGTGTATGATTTTACTAAATCATCAAAAAACAACTCCTCATCTTTGGCAAATTCTAATTCAGACAACCACTTACGTGATGCATTATGCATAATCTCAGGACTTAACCATGCATCATATTTTACTTTAACCTTTTTAGTTTTCATGATACTAGTAGTTTAAAAGTTTAAAAAAGCAGAAAGTAATAGTATGGTGATATATTACTTTCTGCATAAAAAAATTAATTAACCTCAATAACTTTTTTAGGAGGTTGTTGAACTATAGCCTCTTCTTTTTTTAATAATTTTACTTTTAAGATGCCATTTTTGTAAGATGCTTTAATATCTTGATCTAAATCCACTGAAGGTGGTAACATCATAGATCTTTTAAAAGATTTATAGCTAAATTCTTTACGAGAATAGTCATCTTCTTTTTCTTCTTCTTCTACCTCTTTTTCGCCACTAAGATGAAGCACATTTTCTTCAATTGTAACTTCAAAGTCTTTTTTATTAAACCCTGGAGCTGCAAACTCAATTTCAAAATCTTCTTCATGTTCTTTTACATTCATTGCTGGTAAAAGACTATCATCCTCAAAGAAATCATCTTTAAAAATATCATCAAATCTTGTTAGATTCGTAAAGTCATCAAAATTAGAAGGGAATAATCTACTACGCCATGGTGATAACAAACTGTTGCTCCATGGAGTTAATAATCTGTTATCAAATGGAGATAACCGATTTCTTTTTCTGCGTTTCATTAATGTAGTCATAATATTATGGGTTTAAGTTAAACTTATTGCATCACTAATATATTTACAGAAGTAGCATTTTACAATGATATATATCAGTTGAAAAGTATTTACGCAAATACAATTAACCCCTTTTTTAACCCATAATTACGCTTTGTAAATATTGAAAAAACTTGAATTTAAACTCTGATAGCGTATTATAAAAATTGAAAGTTTCTAACTCTATATCATCTTGTTCTGATACAAAAAAATTATCGCACGCTAGATCTTCACACTCTATTTTATTTCTAATTTTATTTGAATGTGAATATAGATCGTTCAACAAACTTGTACGTTTTTCTTTTATGGTTTTAATTTCTTTTTTAAAACCAGTAAGCTTTTCATACAAGTTCATTTCATGAGGCTTAAAAATAGGTTTCTCAATTAAAAATTTATAAAATTCTAATTCGACCATTAGATTTTCGACTTTAGAAATATCAATCGATATATTGTATTGTAACTCTTCAATAGACTTAGTACTATTGAAACTTTTATAGGTTTTAAGTGCTTCCATAGATATAGTATTAAGGTTATAATAGTAGTTTTTCAACATCTGTTAACTTAGGTATAGCAACATTCCAATTAAAAGTATCTTTTATTTTAACCCGAAACGCATCTAAAGCTGTTGGCTCACCATGAATTAAAAACACTTTTTCTGGAATATTTTTAATATTGCTCATCCAGTTTAATAAATCATTTTGGTCTGCATGTGCAGATAAACTTTCTAAACTAGTAATTTTAGCTTTTACAGGATAATATTTACCAAAAAACCGTATTTCATGAGCGCCTTCTTGTAATAGTCTGCCTCTTGTTCCTTCTGCCTGAAAACCAACCAACAATACAGTTGTAGTGGGCTCGTCTATAAGCTGCTGTAAATATGTTAGCACACGACCACCTGTTACCATACCACTACCGGCAATAACTATTTTAGAGCGCTTATCATCAATAGTTTCCCAAGTTTCTTTATAAGATTCTATAATATTTATGTGATCACACATGGCGTTATAATCTGAATCTGATAATTTGTGCCATTTTGGAAAACGTTTAAACACCTCTAAAACATTGTTTCCCATAGGACTATCTATAAAAATAGGGATGTTTGGTATTTTGTTTTTTTTATAAAGCTTCCAAAGCAAATACATAAGGGTTTGTAAACGCTCTACCGCAAAACTAGGAATGATTAAGTTTCCCTTGTTATGTATGGTTTCTTTAATAAGTTGAGATAAAATATCTTCTACATCTTCATTGGGATGCAACTTATTTCCATAGGTGCTTTCAATAAATAAATAATCTGCCCATTCTGGTTTTTTAGGATCGTCTAATAAATAATCATTTTGTCTACCAATATCTCCAGAAAACACAAACCTTTTTCCGTTTATATCTAGCTCAATAAAAGTAGCTCCAATTATATGTCCGTTGTACTGAAATCTATATGATATATGCTCTGATAATGGAATCCATTTATCAGGCATTTCAACTTGAAATTGTTTTACAGTTTCTTCTGCTTCAAATTTTGTATAAAATGGTAAAGCAGGGTCATGTTGTGAGTATTTTTCTTTATTTGCTTTTTCAGCATCTTCTTCATGAATTTTTGCACTATCGATTAAAATAATTTCTGCAATAGCCAATGTTGGTGCTGTACCTATAATTTTACCTGTAAAACCTTGTTTTATTAATCGTGGTAAATATCCAACGTGATCTAAATGTCCGTGTGTAAGCAATACCACATCTATAGCTTCAACTTTAACTGGTAAATCGCTCCAATTAAGCTCTCTTAATTCTTTTAAACCCTGAAACATACCACAATCTATGAGTATGTTTTGTTCTGAGGTTTCTATTAAAAATTTAGAACCTGTAACTACACCCGAAGCACCCAAAAAATTTAGTCTTACAAAATTCTCCATAGCATTTATTTATTGCATAACATTTTTATTTCATTCAAGATTTTTTCTTTTCTTACTTCTGAAACCCCTAAATGATCTAAATAAAAAACATCTCCAATTAATTCTCTACAAAGCACAACATCTCTGCTTAATAAAAATTGTTTTTCTCTGTTTGTGAGCAAAGTAGAAACTGTTATTGGATATAATCCTAAGCGGTCTATTCTATCTTTTAAACCATCATTTTTGGGGTAATCCCAACTTAACAAGTATAAATTAACACAGTTCCCGTATTGCATGGCATCTTGTGTGAAACGCGTGTTTGTTACCACCCAGCCTTTTGTAAGTTTAGTTCCATTTTTAGGATTAGCATTCCAGAATGCTTTTACATCATTATACCTTGAATTTATATAAAGCGGAATCTTTACATTACAATTAAGACCTTCTTCGCTATGAAATTTACACTCTATTACGCTGGTTTCTTTATTTTTATGTGCAATAACATCTATTTCATGTGTCACGCATTTACCAAGTAACGTTTTATTGACTTCGGTTTTATAGCCTGAATATTTCAAAATAGCACTTACAAAACGCTCAAAAGGAAAGCCTGTTGGTCCCAACTCATAAATAGCCTTTTTGAGTTTATATTTTGATGCTAAGTAGCTTTTCTTTTTTTTAAGTAAAGCAAACGCCCTATTATAAATTTCTTTGGTTGAAATACCTTGATAGAGTTCGTCTCTTACTTTATCTATAATTTGATTAACTGTTTGTTCGTCTGCACCAATACGGTTTAAAGATGCCTTTAATTTATTTAATGAAAATTTGGCTTTTTCGCCAGAAGATTTAATAATATCAATAGCATCGGTTTCCATAAATTAGAATTATATGATTAAACCAAATTGAAACAATATTTAAAGAACAGTTACAATCGTTTTTCTTTAAAAAAGGCCTTTACCCATGCCTTTACTTGTCGTTTGGTCATACTATCGGCTTTTACAACATCTTTAATTTTAACTTCTAAATTTTTATGATACTTGGTAATTTCTTTATGTAATTTTTCAGCTGTTTCTGCAGGTCCAAAAATCACTATGGAATTTGCGTCTTTAATTTCAGAAATTACATCATTAAAATATTTTTTAAGTTGATGTTTTTCGCGTTCTAAATACTTACTGTCTTGAACAACATCTTGTGGTCCGCCTTTTAAACGCGAACCCGAACCGCCATGGACATGAAAATCTTCCACAGTAGATAGTATCGAATTTAAACTAACCTCTCCATTGTAAATTGTTACAACAATAGCTTTTCTCTTATCTAACCAAACACCTGCTTTCATTTGTATTAAATTATCAATTTTTAACATAGTTTTTAATTTCTTAAATCGTGCATTACTAATAGTGGCACTTTAGAGTTGCGTCCTATATTTTTTACTAAAGGATGTGTTAATATGCTTCCAAAAAAAGCATGTTTTTTATTTATAAATGCTACCATATCGCTGTCTCTACTTTCAACAAAACAATTAATAGCAGTTGGAATATCCATATGACTTAAAGTGTGAAACGAATAATCTATACCTTCAAAATACTCTTCTAAAAGCTTTTTATTATTTAACTGTTTATCACTTAACTTATCTTCAACAGACACATGTAACACCTTAATTGAAGCATCACATTTTTTAGCTAAGTCTATTAAATAATTAAGCTCCCTTCTTTTTAAATTTGTTTTATAACCAGTTGGGAAAACTATTTCTTTAGGTAAATGGTGCTTAGCTAGTTCTGGAACTACTATTACCGGACAGTTTCGTACTTTTTCCATAACATCTATAGCAACACCACCAAAAGCTTTTGATCTAGAAGCTGTTTCACCTTTAGTACCCATAATAATCATTTCAATATCTTTTTCTTCAACTATATTTTTAATGGCTTCTACCACATTATTAAATGTTGAAATAGTTTCAAAATGATGTTTAGGGTTGTCGTTATCTTTAAAGGCGAGCATGTCTAATATTTTTGCTAATCCGTTTTCAGAATCTAATTTTGCAGTTTCATATAGTTCGCTTCCTGGTTCCATATTTATCAAACTGTCTATAATATTGCTAGTAGCAGAAAACACATTTAAAACATAGAAATCGCATTGATCCTTCTTATACAATTCTAATGCATAACTTATCGCATGCCACGCATTTTTAGAAAAATCTGTAGGCAATAATATTTTCCGTCTCATGAGATTATTTATTTAGGTTATTAGATAAATTTAGACTTAAAAACCTTTGACAGCAATGATAAATATCAGCTCATTCTGGTATAACTAAAAAGGGAACATTGGGGTGAAATCCTATTTTTTTTATTACCGGTTCATTAATTATTTTTTCAATAAAACTGTGCTTATAATTTACCATAGCAAGTAGGTCTATTTCTAGCTCTTCAATAAAATCATTTATTTCGGTAGTTTTATTAGCATAGTCTGGCATCCAATGAAGAGTATATTCATAATCACTTAAATAACTCTTTAGAGCTTCTAAATTATATTCTTGAATATCATTAAGTTCTTCTTCTGTGTTAATATGCATAATTCTAATTTTAGAATCATATAAATCTGTCAATTCTTTTAACGGCTTTAACTCTTTATTGCTATAAAAACGATTGTAATCTGTTGGAAATGCTATTTGCGTTGGAGTCACAAAATCATATTCTTCTGGGATTATTAAAACTGGACAGAGTTTTAAACTTTTTATAATACGTATGGTATTACTACCAAAGAAAAACTCTTTTGCTCCTGTTGCCCCTTTGGTTCCCATAATAACCATATCTATCTCCCATTCATTAACTGCTTTTTTAACGGCAGTTTTTAATTCTTCTGAACTTAAAATGATTTGAAAATCATGATTTGAATTAGCATCAGATGTTTCTGCAAGCTCTTTTAATTCTAGCAATTCTCTCATGGCATCCTCTTCCATAGCTTTTAATAGCTTGTTTGAAAGATTAGACAATGTTGAAACTTTAATAGTTGTAGAGTTTATAAAATAAAACGTGCAAAACTCATCCTTAAAGAGTTTTAACGCATAAACTACTGCACTCCATGAGTTATCTGAAAAATCGGTGGGTAATAAAATTTTTCTTCGCATGATTTATGTTTTATAAGGTTTTGCTGGAATAACTAAAAATGGAACATTTAAATGAAATCCTATTTGATTTATAGTAGATTTAAAAAACAGGTTTTCAAAAAACGAATGTTTATTATTAATCATAACCAATAAATTAATTCGTGCTTTTAACTGAAAGTTTGTAATACCTTCTTCTACAGTTTGGTTGCTTACATCGTGAAATAAATGTGCTACTTTTTTAAAGTATTCCTCTAGTATGTTCTTATTTTCTTCTTGTTGTTCAGATAAATCATAGCCATAAGAAACATGCAATATGTTAACTCTGGTATTGTAAAGTGAAATAATATCAATAATAGGATCTATATGGTGAGATTTATAACTTACCTCGTAATCTGTTGGGAATAAAACTTCGTGTGGTTTTTCAAAATCAAATCCATCTGGCACAGCTATTATTGGGCACTTAACATTTTTAAATACATGTACTGTATTAGATCCAAATAAGATTTCTTTAGCACCTGTAGCTCCTTTAGTTCCCATAACCACATAGTCAATTGATTTATCTTCAACTATATCTTTAATTTCTGAAATTAAAGTGTTAAAAACTGCCATGGTTTCTATAGTGTGTTTTGGATTGTCAAACTCCTTTTTTATACGTGTTTTAAAATTGTCTAATTCCTTTATAGAGTTTTCCCTAACAGCATCTACCATACCAAATTGTGCTGGTTCTACCAATACATATTCTACATGATAAATTGCAGGTGTGTAAGTGTTTAACAAATAAAATTTACAGGTTTCATTCTTAAAAAGCTGTAAAGCGTATGCAATAGCATTCCAGGAATTTTCAGAAAAATCGGTAGGAAGAAGAATATTTTTCATGACTATATAGTTTAGATTTTACTAATTACGTTTCATATTTTGTAATGCCAAAAAGGGAATATCAAGATGTAAGCTCAATTCATCAATAGTTGATTGAAATAAAATATTTTCTAAAAATGAATGTCTCGTATTTACCATAACTAACATATCAACATGGTTTTTTTTGATATATTCATATATAGAATTGATAATCTGCTTATTACTTACTTGGTTACTTTTTTCTATTTTAAAATTAATTGTGTTTTTGCTTAATTCTTCTTTTATAAAATTCTGGTTATCCTTTTGTCTCATTGACAATTTTTCGCTTTTAGATATGTACAGTATATCTATTGCAGCTCTATATGGCGATGCCATTTCGCAAAGCAATTTTAACTCGCGTCTTTTATAGGGTATTAAATAATTAGTAGGGAAAAGAATGTGTTTAGGTTGGGTATATTTATAGTCTGCTGGAATTGCTAAAACTGGGCATTGCACATATCTTAAAACTTGTAGTGTATAACTACCAAAAGTTACTTTTTTATCATCGGTTTCTCCTTTGGTTCCCATAACAATAACATCAATATTCTGCTCGTCAACAATTTTATCTGCCTCATCTACGAGTAAATTATTTGCAGAAATGATATTAAAAGTATGTCTAGGGTTTGGAGAAATGGCTTTTATAGCTTCTACAGTTTTTTCTAATTCTTTTTGAGATTCTTCACTTACAGAAGCTGTAACAGTCTTTAAATTATCTTGACTTAATTTAGATTCATCTGCATATATATCATCTTGATACGCATGCATTATATAAAATTCGCTACGTTCATACTTAAACAACTCAACGGCATATTTAAGTGCATTCATTGCATTTTTAGAGAAATCGGTAGGAATTAAAATTTTTCTCATAGCCTTAGGTATTTGTCTAAAATTAAATACTAAACCCTGTAGAAACAATGATATTTATCAGATTGAAAATTGGTTTACACTGATATATATCATTTACTAAAACCAAATCTGTTTGCATATTTATACATAAACAAAAAAAAAGCAAACTATTATGGCACTTAACTTTAATCAATTTGCAAAAGAGGCGAATACTTTTTTAAAGAAGTATACTAAAGAAATGAACCTAGGCGATGATAGAGAGAAAGCAGGTCGTATACTTTCTGCAATCTTACATGCCTTAAGAGATGTTATATCCACTCAAGAATCGTTACAGCTTATTGCACAATTCCCAATGTTTTTAAAGGCTGTTTATGTTAACGGATGGACTATTCATAAAAAAGAAAAAATTAAAACAATGACCGAGTTTATTGATTTAATAAGAAAATATGATGGCGTTACATCTATTCATGATTTTGGATCGGACGAACTTGCAGAAAATTACATAGCAACCACTTTTATAATGTTGCGCAGATACGTATCTCTGGGAGAACTAGAAGATATAAGAACAGAATTGCCTAAAAACCTTAAATCTATGATTTACCAGAATGTTATGTTTTAGCATAAAATAAAAATGAAATTATGAAAACTTTACAAGACAAAGTTGCAATTATTACAGGAGGTTCTGGAGGAATTGGTAAGGCTACAGCAAAACTATTCTTATCAGAAGGTGCTAAAGTTATGTTAGTTAGTAGAAGTGAAGAAAAGCTAAAAAAAGTTTTAAAAGAATTAAATAATGAAAATTTAGCTTACTGTGCAGCAGATGTTGCTAAAACAGAAGATACTAAAAAATACATAAAAGAAACATTAGCAAAGTTTGGACAAATTGATGTTTTTTTTAACAATGCCGGTATAGAAGGCGATGTAAAGCCTATTAAAGACTATTCAGAAACTGAGTTCGATAGAGTTATTGCCACAAATATAAAAGGAGTCTGGTTGGGTTGTCAACATGTTATTCCAAAAATGAAAGATGGTGGAAGCGTAATAATTACGTCATCTGTAGCTGGTATAAAAGGGTTTTCTGGACTTGGCCCCTATGTAGCAAGCAAGCATGCTGTTGTTGGTATAATGAGAGTAGCAGCCATAGAATTTGCTAATCATAAAATTAGAGTAAATACCATTCATCCTGGACCTGTAAATACCAGAATGATGCGGTCAATAGAAGAAAGTATTTCACCAGGACATGCAAAAGAAGTACAAAAAGGATTTGAAGCCGACGTCCTTTTTAAACGTTATGCAGAACCTGAAGAAATAGCACAATTAGTACTGTTTTTGGCTTCTGATTCTAGTAAATATATTACTGGTTCTATGCAAGTAATTGATGGTGGTATGCATGTCGGTTAGTTATTAATATGAATTTAATTATCCTTTTGTAATTATGGAAGCAACAATCACATACAAAGAAATTGAAATACCAATTGGTAATATTCATTTAAAAGGAAACTTACGTTTATCTGAAAAAAGTAAAGGCATTATATTATTTTCTCATGGTAGCGGTAGTAGCAGATTAAGCTCAAGAAACAATCATGTAGCCGATTTTTTATTCACTCAAGGATTTTCGAGCCTGTTATTCGATTTATTAACTCCACAAGAAGATACTATTTATGAAAACAGATTTGATATAGAACTTCTTTCAAAAAGACTTTTACAAGCTACATTATGGATTGGTAAAAATAAAAGTACAAAACATTTACCAATAGGTTACTTTGGCGCAAGTACAGGTGCTGCTTCTGCCCTAACAGCAGCAGCTACACTAGGAACAAAAATAAAAGCTATTGTGTCTAGAGGTGGTAGACCAGATTTAGCTATACCAGTTTTAAATAAAATACAAATACCAACGCTATTAATTGTAGGGGGAAATGATGATGTAGTTATAGAGCTTAATAAAAAGGCAAAAAACAAAATTAAAGGTATTTGCGAAATAAAAATTGTTGAAGGCGCATCACATTTATTTGAAGAATATGGAGCTTTAGATAAAGTAGCTCTATACTCAGCAAATTGGTTTAACTCTTATTTGAATTAAAAAAACAAAATCATGTTTAACGACAGAATAGATGCAGGTTTATTACTCGCCGAAGAATTAAAAAATTACAGCGATAATAAAAATGCAGTCATTATAACTATTCCTAGAGGCGGACTCCCTATTGGAAATACTATTGCAAAGCAATTACATTTACCATTAGAATTGGTGCTTTCTAAAAAAATAGGTCACCCCATAAATAAAGAGTTTGCAATTGGTGCAGTTACACTAAGTGATAGTATTTTAAGCGATGATGCTAATCTAGTTTCTAAAGAGTATTTAAATGAAGAAACTTATAAAATCAGAACGCTTTTAAAAGAGAGACATAATAGATATTATGGCACCAAAAAGCCTTTAAACCTTAAAAACAAAATAGTAATTTTGGTAGACGATGGTGTTGCCACTGGGCATACTTTAATTTCAAGTATTAAACTCATTGAAAAACAAAAACCATCTCATATTGTTGTGGCTCTACCTGTTGGTTCTCCTTCTGCCATTGAAAAAATAAAAAAACTGCCATATGTAAACGAAACTATTTGCTTATTAAAACCTTCAAATTTTCATGCCGTTGGTCAGTTTTATAATAACTTCAATCAGGTTAGTGATGATGAAGTGGTGAGACTTTTAAAAGAAGCTAATAACAACTTGCAGGTAAACATTTAAACTCTTCATTTTTAATTTAAAATCAAAATAAGCAACTCAGTTTCAAACTGATAAATATCATTGCTTAAACTGCTTCATTTAAATAGTTTTAAAATGGTTTAATCATTGAAAACATTTTAGTAAAAACTCAAAAAAATCATGAAAGTAGAACAAATTTATACCGGGTGTTTAGCCCAAGGTGCATATTATATTGAAAGTAATGGTGAGGCAGCTATTATAGACCCACTTCGTGAAGTCGATCAATATATAGATATGGCAAAAAATAGGAATGCTAAAATTATATATGTTTTTGAAACACATTTTCATGCAGATTTTGTTTCGGGTCATATTGATTTGGCAAAAAAAACAGGTGCAGATATTGTATATGGGCCTACAACTATGAAAACAGGTTTCGATTTTATTGTTGGTAAAGACGGGCAAGAATTTAAACTGGGAAATGCAAAAATTAAGATATTACATACTCCAGGACACACTATGGAAAGTAGTTGCTATTTAATGATAGATGAAAATGGTAAAGAAACCTCATTGTTTACAGGAGATACTTTATTTATAGGCGATGTTGGAAGACCAGATTTGGCTCAAAAAGTAATTGCAGAACTTACTCAGGAAAAATTAGCAGCACATTTATTCGATTCTCTTAGAAATAAGATCATGCCATTACCAGATGATGTTATTGTTTATCCTGGTCATGGTGCAGGAAGCGCTTGTGGTAAAAAAATGAGTGATGAAACAACCGATACTTTAGGGCATCAAAAAATTACAAATTATGCTTTAAGAGCAGATATGGATAAAGAAGAATTTATTGATGCTATTTTAACTGGACTTACACCGCCTCCTGGTTACTTCCCTCAAAATGTTTTAATGAATATACAAGGATACGAAAGTTTAGATTACATACTTAAAAAAGGAACTACCCCATTGAATATAAATGATTTTGAAAAAGCTATTAAAGAGAAAAACCCTGTTATAATTGATACCAGAGATGCTCAATCATTTTGTAAAGGATTCATACCTGGTTCTTATAACATTGGTATAGATGGTAGTTTTGCTAATTGGGTAGGAACAACTATTGTCGATATTAAAACACCTATTTTATTTATTTCTAATAAAGGTTTAGAAGAAGAAGTAACTACACGTCTGGCTAGAATTGGTTTTGATAATACTTTAGGATACTTAAAAGGCGGTATAGAAACTTGGAAAAAAGCTGGAAAAGATCTAGAAATGATTACATCTATTTCTGCTGAAGATTTAGCAACCATACAAAAACAAGAAGAAGTAAATATTTTAGATGTGCGTAGAGCTAGTGAGTATAATAGCGAGCATATTTTAAATGCTATAAATGCACCTTTAGATTATATTAAAGATAGTATTAAAAAGTTGGATAAAAACAAAACGTATTATGTGCATTGCAGAAGTGGTTACCGTTCTATGGTATTTACTTCAATTTTAAAAACTAAGGGTTTTGAAAATTTAATTGATATAAAAGGCGGCATGAAGGACATAAAAGAAACAGGTAAATTTAAAATATCAGCATACAAAGAGCCAACTACACTGCTCTGATTGTTTTAAAATAAATATTATGAAAACACATCATCAAATAATAATTGTAGGTGGTGGAACTGCAGGCATAATGACTGCTAGTTTATTACTAAAAAAAAGTCCGTTGCTTGATGTGGCAATCATAGAACCATCAGATACTCATTGGTATCAACCTGCATGGACATTAGTTGGAGCAGGAAGTTTTAATTACAATCGCACAAAACGACCAATGGTATCGGTTATACCTAAAAATGCCAAATGGATAAGAGATAGTGTAGTTTCTTTCGATCCTGAAAATAATATTGTTATTACAGGTTCATTTAAAAATTACAGTTATGATTATTTAATTGTTTGTCCAGGTTTGAAATTAGACACCAGTTTGGTAGCGGGTTTACCCAATGCTATAGATAAAGGTGTGGTGTGTAGTAATTATACAAATCCAAATCACACCTGGCAAGTTATTAAAAACTTTAAAGGAGGAACAGCATTATTTACGCAACCACCAAAACCTTACAAATGTGGAGGTGCACCACAAAAAATAATGTATTTAGCCGATGATTATTTTAAAAAGCATAATTTAAAAGATAAAACAAAAGTAGTTTTTGCAACCTCTGGAGATGCGCTTTTTTCTGTAACAGAAATAACTGAAACACTTAAAAAGATTGTAAACAGAAGAGGCATTAATGTGAAGTTTGAGCATGAATTAAAAAAAATAGACAGTAAAAATCAAATTGCTTGGTTTAAAGTTACCGAAGGTTTTAAAGAAATGAACCCAACAGAAGTTGAGCTTCATGATAAAGATAAATTAGTAGGTATTAAATATGATATGCTCCATTTAGTACCTCCTAATACAGCTCCAGATTTTATAAAAAACTCACCACTAGTAGATAATAGTAAATGGGTTGATATAGATCCATATACATTACAACACAGAAAATACCCGAACATTTTTAGTCTTGGTGATGTTAGTAATTTACCAACTTCTAAAACAGGTGCTGCAATACGCAAACAAGCGCCTGTAGTGGTTTATAACCTCATCAATTTGATTGAATTAAAAAAATTAAGTAACAAAACTTACAACGGATATTCTTCTTGCCCATTTATTACTGGTTATGGCAAAATGGTATTGGCAGAGTTTGATTATGACAAAAATTTTACTCCAGACCCTAAGTTAATGAAAAGACTTTTTATTAAAGATTCTTCACAAGAACATTGGCGGCTATGGGTGTTAAAAAAATACATTCTCCCCTATTTATATTGGAACAAATTATTAAAAGGTATAGAAATATAGTAAAACATGATTGTACACGATTTTAGTAATAAAAACTCTGTTTTAAATCGGTTTATAGCCGAATTAAGAGATGTTACTATTCAAAGAGATATGATGCGTTTTAGAAAGAATATAGAACGTACTGGAGAAATTATAGGTTACGAATTAAGTAAAACTTTAGCTTACAAGAATAAAACTATTACAACACCGCTGGGAACAAAAAATGTAAATTTACCGAAAGATAAGTTAGTACTTTGTTCTGTTTTAAGAGCAGGTTTACCGCTACACCAAGGCATGCTCAATTTTTTTGATGATTCTGAAAATGGATTTATTTCGGCTTACCGACAGCATTTTTCTAATCATAACAGTAACGATGATGTTTTAAATATAGTTGTTGAATATCTGGCAGCTCCAAATTTAGATGATAAAATACTTATACTTATAGACCCCATGTTAGCTTCAGGTAAAACATTAGAAAATGTTTACAATGCTTTAAAGAAGCACGGAAAACCTAAAGAAATTCATATAGTATCGGTAATAGGTTCTAAACCTGGTGTAGATTATGTAAACGCCGTTTTTCCCAAAAACACTCAACTTTGGATTGCTACAATTGATGATGAATTAAACCATAAATCTTACATAGTTCCGGGGCTAGGTGATGCAGGAGATTTATCGTTTGGTTTAAAACTTGAAAAACAAAAAGACTAAGCGTCAAGAAATTACTAACAAAAAAGGGAATACTTTAAAAGTATTCCCTTTTTCATCACATTATTAAATTAAGTGAATTGATTAATAGCCACCCTATTCACTTGATAAGCAAGAAACAGGAAGCGTAAACTTCCTGTTTCCTTTTTGAAATGCTTGATTTTACTAACTAACCTTTTCTAATCATTAATATCCCTATTGAAAGCCATATTAAATCTTGTGATAATACCTTCAAACATTTCATCTCAGTGTCAAATATTCTTCAATATAAAACTCTGATAATTTTTATAAGAAACAGGAAGTCGAAACTTCCTGTTTCTCCAAAGTATCTAATTTCATCATCTAACTTTCAGTTCTCTACAACATCATCTTTATTTCTAAAAACAACATTGAAGTTTTCTAGTCAAATAATATCTTCAAACACTTTGTTTTGGTATCATCATCTTGCAATAACAATACCTATATTTTATAAGAAACAGGAAGTCGAAACTTCCTGTTTCTCCAAAGTATCTAATGTCATAATCTAACTTTCGGTTTTCTACGATATCATCTTTATTACTAAAAACAACATCTGGGTTTTCTAGTTAAACAATAGCTTCAAACACTTTGTTTCGGCATCATCATCTTGCGATAACAACACCTATATTTTTTAAACTATGTAAAAGAACTTTTTAATTATGATGCTAATATACTTTGTGATAACCAAATAGACAATGATATATATCAGTTTAGAAAAACTATACTGGTATTATTCCATATGCTATATTCAATAAAAACACACCTGTAAAAAACAATAACGTATAAATAAGTTGCACTAATTTTATATTAATAAACTCTAATACGACTACAGTTCGTTTTGGAAAAATAAATAGGGACAATCCTATAAAAAGAGAAATCCACCCTATAGATGTTATAATAAGTTTCCAGTTTGGTTCCCAAATATTATGAAATAAAATATTTAACAACCCTACTATTATAGCCATAAAAGAAGTTATAATAAGAAATTTTTCATCTTTTAAATCAGTAAAAATTTGCTTTATACGTTTTGGATTAAAACTTAATATTAAAAAGAATATAATAAGATACCAACCCCAAAACTTTGCTAAAAAAACTGAATTATCCATAATTTTTTAATTTTTTTCGTGTAACACTAAAAAGGGTATTTCGGTATGGTAACTTATTTCTTCAATTTTTGAATGAAATAAAATCTGCTGAAAATAATTTAGATTTTTCGCTACCATACAAATCATGTTTATATCTCTACTCTCAACAAAACATTGTATAGCATCTTCTACTTTTTTGTTTGTTAAATAATGAAAACTATGTTTTTTATCGTTAAAATAATCTCCTAATAATTCTCTGTTTCTTTTTTGTTCAATGTTTAAATCTGTATTCTTTTTACTAATATGAAGTATTCTTAAAATGGCTTCATAATGTTCTAAAATATCTGTAAGTGGTTGAAGTATTTGTATATCATAATTCAAAGAAAAATCTGTTGGAAAAGCCATTTCATTAAGTTTAACAAATTCGGCATCTTCTGGTACTGCTAAAGTTGTGCATTTTACTTTTGTTATGACATCACCAGTATTACTTCCCATTATAATTTTTTTTAAACCAGAAGCGCCTTTTGTGCCCATTACAATAATGTCTATGTTTTTTTCTTCAACATGTTTTCTTATAGATTCAATAAAGAAATTGTAATCGGAAAGAGAATAGAATCTGTGTTCCTTATTAGGTGGAAAATGGTTTGCAATACGTTTTAAAACTTTACGTATTTGCTGTTTTACAGGTTTTGTATATACTTCTTCTAAAACCTCTTCTGTAGCTATATACGGAGAACCGTTCATAATGTTGTTACCTATCCTGTTTACATGCAATAGGTAGAAGTTACATGCTTCTTTTTCAAAAAAATTGACAGCATACTTAATTGCATTCCACGAGTTTTCTGAAAAGTCTGTGGGTAGTAATATATTTTTCATCTAACAGCATCTTTACACGTACTAATTTATATATTAGATACCTTTGATAAAATGATATATGTCATTTTGATACAATGAATTACAACTAACTGATACTTTTTAATTTTTCAATATCTACAACTTTAATATTTCTTCCTTCAGCTTTAATAATTCCTTGTTTTTTAAACTCGGTTAATGCTCTAATTAATGTTTCGGTAGCAATACCTGCAACACTAGCTAAATCGTTTCTAGAAATCTTTATGGGATCTTCTGGTTTACGATTAATTCTTTCGGCAAATTTTAAAATGGTAGATGCTGTTTTTTTATTAACGGTTCCATAAGCCATTTCTAAGAGCTGTTCTTTAACTACAGATAAATCATCTGTTAGTAATTCTATTAACTCCAATACAACTTTATGGTTTTTATTAAGTAAATCATTAAAATCTATAATAGAAATACCTAATAGTTTAGTATTCGCAATAGCAGTTGCAGTTTCTTTATGAGGCGTGTTTTGTGTGAATGATGTATAACCAAATAAATCATCTTCCTTATATAAAGCAGTTACAAGTTCTTTACCTTGTTCGTCAATTCTATAACATTTTACTGCTCCTTTATTTATTAAGTATATGTAATTAGAGTGGTCGCCTTCATGGTAAATAACGTTTTCTTTTTTAAACGTGAATTCCTCTCCATAATCATCAAAAAAGTTTTTTAAATCGTTGAGTGTTTTTATTTCACCTTCATCATTTTGTAGAGTTTCTTTTTTTTGTTTACTTTTTAAATCTTGTAAAATAGAAACTTTTGCTAAACGACTTCTAATCGCACTAATAAGTTCATCTTCTGTAAAAGGTTTGGTTATATAGTCATCTGCACCTAAGTTCATGCCTTTTCTAACATCACTACGTTCTGTTTTAGCAGATAAAAATATAAACGGAATATGATTAGTAGCCTTATTTTTTGAAAGGATTTGAAGCGCACTATAACCATCTAACTCAGGCATCATTATATCGCAAATAATTATATCTGGTAGTTTATTTTTAGCAAGTTCTACTCCTATTTTTCCGTTAGAAGCTTTTAAAACTTTATAATCGGACAACTCCAAAAGTTCTGCAGTATTTTCTCTTAAAACAACATCATCTTCAATAAGTAAAACCGTTTTCATATGTGATATTTGTTTTTAGTTAACACAAAAAATCATTTAATTTTTGTGAGATAAAATTTCTGTTCCCAAAGCTTCATGATTTACCACATTAGGAAATGATATCACAAAAGTGGTTCCTTCATGTTCTTTACTTTGAAAACTAATAGTACCGCCTAGGTTTTCTAAATGGTTTTTAGCTATATTTAATCCTATTCCTGTGCCTTGGGTATTCAATACGTTTTCTGCTCTAAAATAGCGCTCAAAAATGCTTTTTTGATCTTTTTCTGGAATACCTATTCCATTATCTTTTATAGTTAAGGTAGTAAAATTAGCATCATGTTTAACGTGTAAATCTATTGCAGAACCCTCTGGAGAATACTTTATAGCATTATGTATTAAGTTAGAAAATATTAACTGAATAATTTTTTCATCTTGATAGAGTGAAATCTCATCAATATTTTCTGGGTAATTTATTTGTTGTCCTTCTTTTAAAAGCATATTAGCGTTATACACTACCTCGTTAACCACTTTACTTAGCCTGAAATGATTGAACTTATAATTAACCTTACCTGTTTCCAGTTTTTCTACAGATAAAAAGTCGTTTATTATATTATTTAAAAAATGAACTTTGTTGGTTATAGTTTCAATATGTTTATCTCGCTTTTCCTGTTGCTCGGTTAATTGATATTTAGTGAGTAATTGACTAGATGTTAATATGGCACTTAAAGGCGTTTTAAATTCGTGAGAAACTAGTGATAAAAAGTTGGTTTTTAATTCGTTTAGCTCTTTTTCTTTACTAAGTGCTATTTTAAGTTGTCTTGTTCTTTCTTCAACTTTATTTTCTAGTTTGCTGGTATAATTTTTTCGCTCTGTAATATCTAAAATAATGGCAACAAAAACAGCCTTTTCGTTTAAGTTAGATAGCTGCAAATGCACTTCTACAGGATATTCTGTACCATCTTTACGCTTATTTAATGTTTCGAACTCTATTTTGTTTACATTATTTTTTAGCAGCACATTAATTGTGTTTCTAAATTCAATTTCATTTTCGTTAGATATAATGTCAAGAGGTGTCATGGTTTTTAGCTCATCTAGAGTGTAACCAATATTTCTTTGTGCTCCATAGTTAACATTTATAAATTGTAGTGTTTCTGTATCGAAAACATATATTTCATTTAATGATTCATCAAAAATAGAAGCTAAATGATGCCGTTCTTCCTCAGTTTTTTTTCTAAGTGTAACATCATTTTGTATACCTATAAAATTTGTAACCACACCTCTAGTATTAGCTATAGGAAAGATGTATAAATCGTTCCAGAACATAGTACCATCTTTTTTATAGTTACGCAATGTTGCCTGACAACTCTCACCTTTTTTTATGGCTTCTCTAAGTTTTGCAAGCGGTTTTTGATCTCTATCAGTTCCCTGTAAAAACCTACAGTTATTATTAAGTATTTCAGCATCTGAATATCCTGTAAGGTTTTGAAAAGCTGAATTGAAATATATAATAGGGTTGTCGTGTTTTTGGGCATCGGTAATAACTATACCATTATTTGCCGATTGTAATGCTTTTGTACGAAGCATGAGGTTTCTTTCTATCTCTTTTCTTTCAGAAATATCTTTTATCAATGCCATAACATATATTTTGTTATAGATTTTAAAAGGATTTAATTCTACTTCAACAGGAAAAATATCTCCATCTTTTTTTAAAGCATAAATATCTGTGGCTTGACCCATTTTTCGGCGCTTACCTCTTTTAATAAATTTTTTAAAATACTTGGAATGACTTTTATGATAATTTGAAGGAATAAGTAAGTTAAGCTCCCTACCCATTAGTTCCTTCTTTGAATACCCGAAAATATGTTCTGCAGAGACATTAACTTCCATTATAACTTGATGGCTATCAACAATTAATACAGCCTCAGAAACAGTTTCTAACAGAATATTGAATATTTCCTGGTCTTGTTTAAACATAAAATTTTATGCTTTTAAATAGTAATAAAAGTACGAAAAAATCTTCATTTTCTATTTAGAAAAGACTGACTAATATCATAAATAATCAGAATTCTTGTGCGTAATTTTATTGAGTTATAATATCATTACAAATGAAAACTAAAAAGAAGTTAACACTTAAGTTTTACCAAAATCTTGGTAAGTTATTCTATGCTATAGCAGCAGCAGATAAAATAGTACGCGAAGCAGAATTTAATAAGTTAAAAACTTTAGTAAAAAAGCAATGGTTAGATGTTGATATTATTGAAGATGAGTATGACACAGATGCGGCTTACCAAATAGAAATTGTTTTTGATTGGTTAAATGATGAAGAAAACTTAGATGCTAAATCATGTTATGATGATTTTGTAAACTATAAAAACGAACAAAGTCATTTATTTACAGACAATATAAAAAAACTTATATTGAAAACTGCTGGCTTAATTGCTGATTCTTTTTCTGGTATAAATAAATCAGAATTGATTATGTTAGCTAAATTAGATTTAGAATTAAAAAAATAAATCAAAAACATGAGTAGTTTTAGTAGTATTATAAATTCCAGTGAATTAGTTTTAATCGATTTTTATGCCGATTGGTGTGGCCCTTGTAAAGTATTAGGTCCTATTTTAAAAGATGTAAAAAAAGAACTTGAAGATTCCATAAAAATTATAAAAATTGATGTCGATAGAAATCAAGCTTTAGCAAATAAATATCAAGTTCGTGGTGTACCAACTATGATACTTTTTAAAAAAGGGAAACAAGTATGGAGACAATCTGGAGTTGTACAAAAAAATGATATTATCAATATAATAAAATCTAACTAACATATAAATTATGAGCATACACATTGAAGCAAAAAAAGGAGACATAGCAAAAACCGTTTTATTACCAGGAGACCCAATGCGTGCAAAATGGATTGCAGAAACCTTTTTTGAAGACTATAAATGCTACAATGATGTACGTGGTATGTTAGGATATACTGGTTATTATAAAGGCAAACGTGTTTCTGTACAAGGCACAGGAATGGGCATACCATCTGCACTTATATATTGTCATGAACTTATTAATGATTATGGTGTAGAAAATCTTATACGTGTAGGTTCTGCAGGTTCTTATCAAAAAAATATTGAACTACGTGAAATTGTTATTGCTATGGCAGCTTCTTCAACCTCGGGCATTAACAACTCTCGATTTATAAATGCCGATTATTCTCCAACAGCAAATTTTGAGTTGTTTATGAAAACAGCATTGTATGCTAAAGAAAATAATATACCCATAAAAGCAGGAAACGTATTATCTGCTGATGAATTTTATGAAGATGATTATGACTCATATAAAAAATGGGCAGATTATGGTGTATTATGTGTAGAAATGGAAACTGCTGGTTTATATACAATTGCAGCTAAATTTAATGTAAAAGCATTATCTATTTTAACCATTTCAGATTCTTTAGTAACCAAAAAAAGAACATCTGCTGAAGAAAGAGAAAGTACTTTTAACACCATGATAGAAATTGCTTTAAGTACATTATAATTGTTTTTCTATCCATGTAAACTGCTTTTATTAGCATGATGAATATCATTTTGTAATAGCTTAAAAGACTATATTTTTAAAGTAATATTAAAGATATATGTCATGAAAAAACTATTAATTTCACTGTTAATAATTCCTGTTTTTGTATTTGCGCAAATAACAGAAGAATTAGATTTTGTAGCACCTTTTAGTGATGGCGTAGCAGCTGTTAAAAAAGACAACTCATGGGGATTTATAAATGATAAAGCCGACATCGTTATTCCTTTTAGAGATGATTTGGTTGTAACTGAAATTGATGGTAAATACTACCCTGTTTTTTATAACAACAGATGTTTAATTTCAGAAAAAAAAGAAGGTATAACCTATTTTGGTTATATAGACAAAACCGGTAAAACTGTAATTGAACCTAAATTCTTAAACGCTCAAAACTTTAATAACCATCGAGCTTTAGTTGTAGAATTAATAACTAAAACTGTTGGCACCAATGATATATTCGACAAACCTATAGTTTATAATAAATGCTACGAAGTTATTATTGACATGGATGGGAATTCAATGACTTATTTAAACCCAGAAGGTGTAAATGTAGTTTTAGATAAAAAATTTCTTAAAAAACCTCCAAAAATCACATCAAAAATCATTGCAAATAATTTAGTTGCCATTGTAAATAAAGATAAAAAATGGGTTATTAAATCTATAAAATGAAAGCAAACTTAAATTTAGGTACAGTCGCTGGAATTAAGATAAAAGTACACTGGACATTCTTTTTTTTAATTGCTTGGATAGTTTTTAGCGAACTAAAACAAGGTGGATCTACAAACAGTGTATTATTTAATGTAGCTTTAGTTTTAGCTGTTTTTTTGTGTGTTGTATTACATGAACTAGGACACGCTTTAACCGCTAAACGTTTTGGTATTATCACAAAAAAAATAACCTTACTTCCTATTGGTGGTATGGCAAGTTTAGAGCGTATTCCAGAATCTCCCAAAGAAGAGTTATTAGTTACATTAGCAGGTCCTTTTGTTAATATTATTATTGCTTTAATTCTTTATTTTATTATACCTGTAAATGAATTTATGCATTTAAATTTTACAGAAACCTTTGAGGTATTAATGAGTTTTACATTTCAAAATTTCCTATTCTATTTATATGTAGTGAATATTGGATTGGTTATATTTAACATTATTCCTGCATTTCCTATGGATGGAGGTCGTATTTTAAGAGCTATTTTGGCTATGAACATGAATCGTGTTAAAGCCACACAAATAGCATCAAGTATTGGTCAATTTATTGCAGTTGTTTTTTTATTACTTGGTTTATTATACAATCCATTTTTAATAATTATTGCGCTTTTTATTTTTTTAGGTGCCTACGGAGAAAACCAAATAGTTCAACATTTAGCATTACTTAAAGGACATAATGTAGAAGATGCTATGATTATAAATATAACAACATTTAGTCCTGAAGACCCAATAGATGTGGTTGTTAACAAAATTATTTCAGGTACAGAAACAAACTTTGTTGTTGTAAAAGACCATAAAATTGAAGGCATATTATATCATAAAAATATTATAGACAATGCCAATAAAAATGTTTTAGTAAAAGATATTATGGATACGGCTTTTAAAACTGTTAAACATACCGATGACCTTAAAGAAATTTACAATATTGTTTTTGCTGAAGAAAAATCATTTATCCCTGTATTAAATCAAGAAAAATTAGTTGGAGTTATTGATGCTACCAACTTAAATGAATATATTTTATTACAAGCTAAATTATCCTATTAATTATGAAGATTATTCAATTAATAAGTGTGCTTTTGCTCATGGTTTCGTGTTCTAAAAAAACAAACAAAATATATCCTGAAAAACGAAATTTAACCGAGTCTGTTTACACTTCTGTAACAATTCAACCTGACAGTCTTTATCAGGTTTATGCTATTGTAGCTGGTATTTTAGATAAAAATTTAGTTGAAGAAGGTGATATTGTTTCCAAAGATGATGCTTTAATTCAAGTAGTTAATAACACTCCTAAACTTAATACACAAAATGCAAAATTATCTTTAGAATTGGCTAGAGAAAACTATAACGGAAGTGCTGCCATTTTAAGCGGAATAAAAGATGAAATTATTGCAGCAAACCTAAAGTATAAAAACGATTCTGTTAATTACTTCAGACAAAAAAACCTATGGGAACAAAACATTGGTTCTAAAGTCGAATATGATACCAAACAACTTAACTATCAACTATCATCAAATAATTTACAATTATTACAAAGTAGATTTGGCAGAACTAAAAACGAATTGTTGACTGCAGTAAAACAAGCCCAAAACAACTATCAATCTTCATTAATTAATACTAAAGACTTCACTGTGAAAAGTACCATAAACGGAAAAGTATATGCGCTGTATAAAGAACCCGGGGAAATTGTAACTACTATGGAGCCACTTGCTACTATTGGCAGTGCAACTAAATTTGTTATTGATATGCTAGTAGACGAAGTAGATATTGTAAAAATCACAAAAAACCAAAAAGTGATTATTAGTTTAGATGCCTATAAAGGTGAAGTATTTACAGGAAAAGTTTCAAAAATATATCCTAAAAAAGATGAGCGCAATCAAACCTTTACTGTTGAAGCTATTTTTGATGAGGCACCAAAAACATTGTATCCAGGACTTTCTGGAGAAGCTAATATTGTTATTTCAAATAAAAAAAACGCACTTACTATTCCAAAGGAATATCTTATAGATGATAACAAAGTAAAAACCGATGATGGCATTGTTACCATTACCACTGGCCTCCAAAACATGGAATTTATAGAAGTAATCTCTGGAATTACCGAAAGCACGAGTATTCATAAACCTGAGTAATGATTAACTGGAAAGTCATACTAAACATTGCTAAAACGCATTTGTTAACCAAAATTAAACAAACGGCCATTGCTGCATTAGGTGTTACTTTCGGCATTGGTGCTTATATAACCTTAGTTAGTTTTATGACAGGTTTAAATGGAATGTTAGATGATTTAATTCTAAACCAAACGCCACACATTCATATTTACAACGAAATAGAACCCTCTAAAAAACAACCTGTGGCATTATATGATGAGTTTAAGAACAGTATGAATGTAGTGCATTCTATAAAGCCCAAATTAAGTCAGAAAAAAATTCATAATGCCTTACCTATAATTCATTATTTAGAAGAAAAAGACAATGTACGCGGTGCACTTCCTCAAATAAAAGCCACTATATTTTATATTGCTGGTTCTATTGAAATTGGAGGCTATTTAACAGGTGTCCAAATACTTGATGAAGCTAAATATTTTAACATTGATGATTACATAGTAAAAGGATCTCCCGAAGCTTTACATAATAGTGAAAATGGAATTTTATTAGGTGTGGGAATTGCCGAAAAAATGGCTTTAGATATTGGTGATCGTATACAAATAAGTACCATTACAGGCGAAATTTTTCCATTAAAAATTGTTGCCCTTTATCAAAGTGGGATTGCAGATATAGATGCTATTCAAAGCTTTGCAAATTTAAAAACAGTACAACGTATTCTAGGAGAAGCAGAAAATTACGTAACAGACATAAATGTGAAACTTGATGATATAAATGTTGCCCTCCCATTATCAAAAAAAATTGAACAACAATTCAATCTTAAAGCTATAGATATTAATACTGCTAATGCTCAATTTGAAACTGGAACAACTATTAGAAACTTAATAACCTATGCGGTTTCAATCACGTTACTTATTGTTGCAGGTTTTGGTATTTACAACATTTTAAATATGTTTATTTACGAAAAAATGAATGACATTGCCATTTTAAAAGCTACCGGATTTTCAGGAAAAGATGTACAGCTTATTTTTATGAGTCAAGCCATGATAATTGGTTTTGTTGGTGGTATTTTAGGATTAATAATTGGCTTAATATTTACTAATATAATCAGTACAATTCCTTTTCAAACAGAAGCATTACCAACCATAGAAACCTATCCTATAAATTTTAATCCTTGGTTTTACCTTATTGGTATTTTATTCGCCATGGTATCTACTTTTTTTGCCGGTTATTTACCTTCCAGAAAAGCTAAAAAAATAGACCCTGTAACCATTATAAGAGGTCAGTAATATGAGTACAGTTTTAGAAGCTAGACATATTAACAAATACTTTAAAAAGCCTGTACTTTTTCATGTTTTGAAGGATATAAATTTCAAAATAAAAAAAGGAGAATTTGCTTCTATTATGGGTAAATCTGGTTGTGGCAAATCTACTCTACTCTATATTCTTTCAACCATGGACACCGATTACGAAGGTGAATTGTTTTTGAATAATGAATTAGTAACAGGAAATAGTAGAGATAGGTTATCGTACATTAGGAATAAACATATTGGGTTTGTTTTTCAGTTTCATTACTTGCTTTCAGAATTTTCAGTTTTAGAAAACGTTATGCTTCCTGCTAAAAAATTAGGAGAAAAGTCGCATCAGGAAATTGAACATGATGCCATGCAAAAACTAAAAATATTAGATATAGAACAATTAGCTAATAAGCGTGCTTCTAGAATATCTGGCGGTGAAAAACAACGTGTTGCCATTGCAAGAGCCTTAATTAATAATCCGTCTATAATTATGGGAGACGAACCTACAGGCAATTTAGATAGCCATAATTCTGAAAATGTGTTCAATATTTTTAAGCAACTAAGCGATGAGCAAGGTCTCTCGTTATTAGTTGTTACTCACGATGAAGACTTTGCCGTAAGAACAGACAGGATTATTACTATGGGAGATGGTAAAATTATATCTTAATCCTTGATACAACTAACTTTTATTCACTTCAGGCTAATTTTACAGACCTGATATTCATCATTTACAATTAGCCTTTTTAAAATTACTTTTAGTATTCAAAATACTAAGAAATAGAAAGCTAATGAATGAATTACAAAACATAGAAAACAAAATAGTTGAGTTAACTACTTTAATAGAAACTCAATACCCAGAGCTCTACAAGTTTTTGGAAGAATCTCCCGAAACTATGCCTTCTATTAATCATCCTGATATAAATACCAAAATCATGGAAGATTATCTGGAAAGTTTAAACCAGTTATTAAAACATCATATTGAAACTCATAAAAATAGATAAATGGCTTTCATAGATTACTATAAAATTTTAGGTGTATCAAAAAATGCTTCTGAGGCTGATATAAAAAAAGCATACCGAAAATTAGCCAGAAAATATCATCCTGATTTAAACCCAAATGATAAAGTAGCTGAGAAAAAGTTTAAAGAAATTAACGAAGCCAACGAAGTTTTAAGTAACTCTGAAAACAGAAAAAAATACGACCAATATGGTGAGCATTGGCAACATGCTGAAGAGTATGAAAAAGCCAAACAGCAACGGCAATATCAAAAAAGTTACCAAGGTGGTACAGGTGGATATTCAGAAGAAGATTTTTCAGATTTTTTTGAAAACATGTTTGGTGGCAGAGCTTCAAGAGGTGGCCAGACACAAGTAAAATTTAGAGGTCAGGATTTTAATGCCGAATTACAACTCGACTTAAAAGATGTTTATACAACACATAAACGTACTTTAACTGTTAACAATAAAAATATTAGAATTACCATTCCTGCAGGTGTTGAAAACGGACAAATTATAAAAATAAAAGGCCATGGAGGAAAAGGTATTAATGGAGGTCCAAATGGCGATTTATACATACAGTTTTCAATAGTAAATCATTCAAAATTTAAAAGAGATAAGGATAATCTTTACTCAACCATAGATTTAGATTTATACAAAGCCTTATTGGGAGGAGAAATTTTGGTTGATACGTTTAACGGAAAAGTAAAACTTAATATAAAACCAGAAACTCAAAACGGCACTCAAGTAAAACTTAAAAGCAAAGGGTTCCCTAAGTATAAAAAAGAAGGGCAATTTGGTGATTTATACATCACTTATCAAATAAAATTACCAACTAGACTTTCAGAAAAAGAAAAAGAGTTAATAAAAGAGCTACAAAAACTACGTTAATAATGGAAATACAAGACTTAATACCTGTTCAGTTAATTTGCAAACGTTATAACGTACCTGTCTCCTTTATAGATACATTACATGAATTTCAGTTAATTGAAATAATTGCTCAAAATAATGAGTATTACATGTACACCACACAAATAAAAGAAGTTGAAAAAATGATGCGATTACACTATGATTTAGATATTAATCTTGAAGGTGTAGATGCCATTTACAATTTACTAAAACAAGTTGAATCTTTAAAAAAAGAAATAACAACGCTACATAACAGATTAAGGCTTTATGAAGATTTATAACTTTTTAAAATGGAAGCAATAAAACAGTGGATTTTAGAAAACCCAACATTATACAATGTTTTTAAGTATATAATAATAGTTGTATTTGTTCTTACTATAATTCAGCTAACACGTCGCTTTTTAAGAAAACAAGTTACTGATACTTCTATACGCTACAAATCTCAAAAAGGTATAGAAATTATTGGCTACATCGTTCTTATACTTTTATCACTCTCCTATTTTACAGGTAATATTAAAGACTTTACAATTGCTATTGGTTTGTTTACAGCTGGTATCGCTTTTACTTTACAAGAACTTATTTTAAGTGTTGCAGGCTCGCTATACATTTTTATAGTAAAAGTATATAAACCAGGGGATAGAATTGAAATTAATGGTATTAAAGGAGATGTTATTGATGTAGATAGTATTTATACAACTATGATGGAAATTGGGCAATGGGTAAGCAGCGATAATTATTCCGGTAGGATTGTAAAATTAAGTAATGCCTTTGTATTTAAAGGTCCTATTTATAATTACTCACAAGATTTCCCTTTTATTTGGGATGAGTTTAATTTACCTATTAAATATGGATCGGATATAGAACTGGCTAAATCTATTGTCATTAAAATTGCTTCTGAAACACTTTCTGAATACACTACAAACTCAAAATCTAAATGGAAAGAGGTTGTAAATAAATATTACATAGAAGATGCTATTGTGGATCCAACATTAGCGATTACACTAACGGACAACTGGATACAATTTAACTTAAGATATATTGTTGATTACAAAAAAAGACGTTTCACAAAACATGTCTTAAATGATAAAATTCGTGTAGAAGTTGAAAAAACAAACGATAAAGTTGTTTTAGCATCGACTACAATAGAGCTAATTAAAATTCCTGAATTAAAAGTAGGTATAAAAAAAGAGCTTTAAAAGCTCTTTTTTTATACTACATAACCAATTAAAACTTATACTGAAGAAATGCTGTTAAATTTCTACCAGGGTCAGTAATTGGAGTTCTTCCAAAATCTGACTGATTAGCAAAAGAAAAGTTTAAGTGATTATTGTAAGCTTCATCAAACACATTTAAAGCTGCAACACCAAAAGTTACATTTTTAAATGGTTTTACTCCTATACGGATATCTAAAGTCTGGTAACCATCAGTTTCAGTTTCACCAAAACTTTCTGCAATATTTTCTTGTTTGCTTGTTATATTATATTGTGCATTAGCCCAAAATTTTTCTCTCTCAAAACCAAGAGTTATTTTAGTTGTAAAAGGTGCTGTAAGTGGTAAAGACTCACTTAAATCTTTATTTTTAGCATACACATAAGCTAATTCTGTTTTAAAATAATAATCGTTTAAAAAATCAACTTGTGCCATAGCTTCAAACCCTGTTTTATAAGCTTGATCTAGATTTCTGAATACTTTTGGGTTTCTAGGTTGTGCCATGGGCATATACTTTCTGTTTAAACTCTCATCAACAACTGCTACAATGTAGTTTTCAAAAGAAGAATAATAAAAAGATACAGCATACTTAAATGCATTTAAATTTGTATGGCCTTTAAAACCTATTTCAAACTGATTATTTACTTCGGCATCTAAATTAGGATTTCCAATGTATTCATAAGGATCTTGTCCAACAGTAAAGTGGTTAATATAACGCTCTATCATATTTGCAGAACGCACACCTCTACCATAAGCTGCTTCTAAAATAAAGTTATCTGAAACCAGTTTTTTAACCGAAACTGTTCCGCTTACATTATGTTCTGTACGCTGTTCTAAATTGTACATAGCTGCAAAATCATCATCAGGATCTTTTATATCAGATATTACCATATCGTAACGTAAACCAGCAGTTACAATTGTTGTGTTATTCGTTGACCATTTTGCTTCTGTAAACACACCAAAATCATCTATATAGGAATCTTGCCAAACTCTATCATTAAATGTCATTGGCATAGGTAAAGGATTTCCATTCATAATTTTAACTAATCGTGTTCTCCCTCCATCTCTTCCAATATGCATAGCATCAAAACCACTAAAAACATTCAGTTTTTCAGAAGGTTTCCAATTTAATTCTAATTTACCACCGATAGTAGTGGCTTCAACAGCAGAAGACGCTTCCATCATCATAAATGTTGGTCTGTTATAATTTGTCATTAAATGATCTACAAAACTGTAATAAGCCTTAGCAGTAAAGCTCTTAACTGTTTTACCAATATTAGTCAATTTATAATCTAAAGATAAAATACTACTGTTGTCGTAGTCTGTATCCATTGGTAAACCTGCATGCAATACATCTCTTCCAAAAGATTGTCTCCAATGTACTTGCAAACGTTGATTTACTGTGAAATTATAACCAAACTTTACTCCGTAATCTGTACTTCTGAATGACGAAGGAATTTCGATACCATTACCATCTTCATAATTTCCAAAATCTCTGTAACCTGCATTACCAACAATATCATATTTATTTTGAATGTATTGTAACTGAACCATGTTTACAAAGGAGCCGCCGTTACTTTCATATCCAGCTGAGGCTTTTCCGTGTAAACCGCTTTCTAAATGATCAGTTTTTTGAGTAACCATATTAATTACTCCACCAAAAGTTGCGCCATAACGTACAGTATAAGGGCCTTTTATGATTTCAATTTTTGAAATTTCTTCAGGAATAATATGCGTAGTAATAGGGTCCATTCTGTTTGGGCAAGCATGCATAGCTTTAGTTCCGCCATCATACTGAATGTTTAACTGTTCGTATTGAGAAGCTCTAAACGAAGGATCGATAGCATAATTACCGCGTTTTATAACAGAAAACCCATTGATATCGTTAAATAAATCGGCTACATTTTTTGGCTGAACAACTTTTTCAGCATACTTGTTAGAAACTGTCGAGTGAATAGGATCTGTTTTAACATTTCCTGTTATTAATACTTCATCAAGTTTTACATGTTTTTGAACCGTTGTGTCATTTACTTTATCATTTTTTTCTTGAGAAAAAGACACGGCAGAAATTAGCATGCATAATAACACGCTATAAAATATTTTCATTTTGTGATTTTTATAGTTTATTTAATATAATTGGTTCAATAATGATTATGTTATTGAACAAAAAGGAAAATAAACTATACCTGTGGAGGACGAAAAGAGTCTTTTAAATCTGTGTAAGTATACAAATTAAGGTATGTTGCAACTGTTTTATCTTCAGAAGCCACTTTATTTAAAAGGTATTCAAAAGGCTTGCTGGTATAAAGTAATATTTCTTTAAAATCTATTAAACGTGTAGGTTCTTTAGTATCATTTGAGCTTGACTCTGCAACCTTTTTTAAATGACATTTCCCATTACATTGCAGTTCTGGTTTGTCTTTGTTCTCACAAAGTTCTTCTATAAATCCAATAGGGTCAAGTTCATAATAAGCATAGGTAAAAGATACTCTTAAACTATTAAATAGTATAAGCGAACCCAAAATAATAGATACTATGATTGTGCTTAATTTCACGATAGCAAAAATAGTACTTTTAATAAAAGCTTTATGTGATATTTGTCACATTTATATTCAAATTTCTGTTATGCAACCTATGTTGCACTTTCTACTAATTGTATAGAACATTAAAATATTATTTATCCAAATTTTTATCGAGACTGTTAACAAAAAATAGCCCCTTTTGTAATAATAGTTACAGATAACTTTAAGTAAAGCATATACATTTGAACAGTAAATAACAGCAACATGACAAAAGAACATTTTTATCAAGTAAAAGTAAATTGGAAAGAAAATAGAAAAGGTCTACTTTCTTCTAAAGTGTTAGATGAAAAAATAACAATAGTAACACCACCAGAATTCCCTAAAGGAGAAGCAAACATCTGGTCTCCTGAACATTATTTTGTAGCAGCTATTAATGGCTGTTTAATGACTACTTTTTTAGCTGTAGCAGAAAATTTTAAACTTAATTTTATTGATTTTGAATCTGATGCTGAAGGAAAGTTAGAAATGATAGATAGAAAGTTTATGATTAGTGAAGTAATTTTAAAACCGGTTGTTACCATTGCTAATGAAGCAGATATGGAGTTAGCGAAAAAGGTTATAGAAAAATCAGAAAAGGCCTGTTTAATATCAAATTCTGTTAATTCTAATATTAAAATGGATATAACCATTAAAATAGAAAAAAACTGAAAATTTTGATAGTTTTCAACTAATTATAAGATATTTAATAATTAACTGGTTTTATGTAACAAAAGTTACTGCGAGTATTATTTTAAAGCTCAATCTTTGTAGTGTTATAATAGCCTAGTGGTTATTCAGTTTTATGGTTGGTTAGTAGATAAAAAGCACTTAAATAATTAAGTGCTTTTTTCTTTAATTATAATATCTAATTATCAGGAATTATTTTTCTTGTTTATCAAGATTATTATTCACGCCTTCTCGTTCTAGACTCATTTTCTCTGTAGGTTCTTCTCCCCTTTTCATTTATTTTATTATTGTTATGATAATCTCTAATATTATCACCATAATAGTTATTAACTCTAACTCTTTTTGCCCGCTTAAAATCTATACTATTAAATCTAGAAGGTAAAACATTTACAGTTAACCAAACACCATTATCAAAATATATATAATTACGTAATGATAAATCGTAATAAATTAAATGATCTGGGAAATACACATACCTTAAATTAACAACTCTGTTTGGGTAAAACCAATTTGGAGTTGGATGTGTAGGTCTTGAAGAAATAATTACAGGACCACAACTTTCTAAACTTATGAAAATACTTAATACAAGTATTACAAAAAATAGCTTTAATACTTTCATGACATAAAATTTTATTAAATAAAGTACCTCATTAATAATATACTTCACAATGATATTAGTCAATTACAAAAATGAATTTGAACGTGTAATTTCTACTGATGAATATCATTGTAGTAAAATATATGTAGAATTACATTAGTGTAGTATTAATTAAAGTATTACATATCATGAAAAAAATAATTTTATTAGTAGCGCTTATAGTAATGAGTACTACATCATTAAAAGCTCAAGACCAAGCTCAAGATCGCGATCGAGATCGAGTTATGTTGGTTGATGGAGATGTTCTTCAAATTAGAGACAGAGATCAAATTAGATTAAGAGACAAGATTACATTAAACGATGGAACTATAGTGAATCCTGATGGAACTTACGTAACCAGAGATCGTAAGCGTTTACGTTTAAAAGATGGTGAATGTTTAGATAACGATGGCGTAAAATACCGTAATGAATACCAATACCGTTACAAAATACAACAAGAAAACAAAGGTTTAAATCAAGCTCAAGTTCAAGAGCGAAACCAAAACAGATATCAAATAATGGTAATGGATGGTGAAGTATATCAAATTAGAAACCAGTTTCAAAACAAGATTCAAAAACAATTAAAATTAAATGATGGCGGATATGTTAATCCTGATGGTACATATTATCAAATGCAAACCCGTCAACAAATGCGTCTTCAAGATGGTGAATGTTTGAATATGGATGGTAAAATGTTTAAAAACACGCTCCAACACAGAAAAATGATTAATAAAAAGCCTTTAATAAAAAATAAAGTGCAAAAAAAATCAATCATTAAAAAACAAAACAAAAAAAAGGGAGCTGCATAATAATAAGAAAAGGGATTTTGTAGGACTATAAAGTCCCTTTTTCAAATTTAAAACATTAGCCATGAAAAATTTAAATCTTAAATGGCTGATTATTCTACTAAGTATCATATTTAGCAATGTAGCATTCAGTCAAGACAATTTAGATAATGATTTTAAAACCTTAGATAACGATTCAACTTATTTTTCAATTAGCCTAGGTTACATTAGTGACGCCGTTTATTTAGGTAGAAAAGATTCTATTACTGCACCGTATTTATATCCATCAATCACATACCATAATAAATCTGGATTTTATGCAACTGGTTCGTTTTCTTACCTCACAAAATCAGATGAAAGTAGAATTGATTTATTTTTAGGAACCATTGGATATGATTTTACTATTAAAAAATTTGAAGGAGATATTTCATTTACCAAATACTTTTTTAATACAGATAGTTACAATGTAATTTCAGAGGTTGAAGCAGATTTTACTGCAATGTTTAGTTATGACTTTAAAATCATAAACTTAGGTGCCTCTGCAATTGCTTTTATAAATAATAGTAGCGACTCTGATATTTTCTTATCATCAGCAATCAGTCATGATTTTGTAACCAACAATCAAAAATTTCAAATTTCACCAACAATTGAAATCTATTTTGGGTCTCAAAATTTTTACGAAGAATATTATGTAAACAATCGTTTTGGAAGCGGTAGAGGTTCTTCGGGTCAGGGAAATGGACAAGGAACAGGTGGAACAAATCAAACCACAACTACATTAGTTTTAGAAGAAAGTGAAAAATTTGATTTAATGGCCATAGAATTCAGCTTACCTATTTGGTATGTGGATAACGCTATTACACTATCATTTTCACCAACTTTAGTAATACCCAAAAACCCCGCAACATTAACTGTTGAGGATACTGTTTACGAAGAAGATTTAGAAAACACATTCTATTGGTTAGTTGGTGCTAGTTATAAATTTTAAAGAATGAAAAAATCAGTTTTAAACTTCACTATAAATACTGTAATGACTATTTGTATGTCTGCAATTTTGGGTACAGGTTTTATAATAAAATATATTTTAATTCCTGGTAAAGAACGTTGGGTAAAGTATGGCAACAATGTAGAACTATATTTTTTAGAAATGGATAGGCATCAATGGGGTACAATACATCTTATTTTGGGCTTAGTTTTATTGGCCCTAGTTGTTACACATATCTTTTTACATTGGAAAATTATTTGCTGTGTATTTAAAAAACTCATCAAGCAGCCTATAACGAAAAAAATAGTAGCCCTACTCTTTCTAATCTTTTGTTTAGCACTTATAATTAGTCCATTTTTTATTAAACCAAAAGTAGAACCTATTAAAAAAAATAATAGGCATCAAGTAACAATAGTTACAGACATACATTATGAGTATCTCTAATTTTGCCTCGAAATTAATAATATAATGAAGAAAAACATAAACATATTATCCTTTGGTTTTATGCTTTTGGCATCGGTACTTCAAGCTCAGCAAGTAGTTCCAATCACAAAAGCTGAAGTTTTGACCAAGGTTTCAGAAGAAAATAGGTCTATAAAAATTTCTGAGCAAGAATATAATGAAGCCAGAGCAGATTACAGACAAACCAATGCTGTTTTTTTACCAAACATTACAGCTTCTCATACAGGAATTGCAACTACAAATCCGTTGATGGCTTTTGGTTCTAAATTAAATCAGGAAATTTTAACACAAACTGATTTTAACCCAGCACTGTTAAACGATCCTTCTCAAATTGAGAATTATGCAACTAAGTTAGAAATTCAGCAACCACTTATAAATGTAGATGGTATGTACCAACGTAAAGCTGCCAAATCTAAAATGGAAGCAATGTCTTTAAAAACTGAACGCACCAATGATTATTTAGTTTTTGAAGTTGAAAAAGCCTATATGCAATTACAATTAGCACACAAAGCCGTTGAAGTACTTGAAAAAGCGTTAGATGCTGCTGAAGCAAATAAAAAATTAGCAGACAATAGTTTTAAACAAGGGTATTTACAACGTGCTGATGTTTTGTCTGTTGAGGTTCGTGTAACCGAGGTTAAAAATCAATTACAAACAGCAAAAAGTAATGTATTGAATGCTTCAAACTACTTATCGTTTTTAATGAATGAAAGAGCAGATATTGTTTACAAGCCTACCGATAGTTTAATGGTTACAGCTTTAAGTATAAATACCAAAACAATATCAGAAAACAGAGCAGATATTAAAGCAATGCAACTAGCCTCAAATGCTTATGAAGCAATGAACAAAGCAGATAAAATGGCCTTTTTACCACGTTTAAATGCTTTTGGAAGTTATGAGTTATATGACGATGAAATTTTTCAGGCAGATGCCAATGGATACTTATTTGGTGCTCAATTAAGTTGGGATTTATTTCAAGGTTCTAAACGTTTTGGGAAAGCACAAAAAAGTAAAGCTGAATTTGAAAAATCGAAATTACAATACGAGCAATACGTATCTCAAAGTCAGTTAGAATTTAATAAGGCAAAACGTATGTTGTTAGATGCAGAAAACAGATTAAAATTAACTGAATTAGCATTAGAACAATCTGAAGAATCTTTAAGAATTAGAACAAACAGATTTGGAGAAGGACTTGAAAAAACATCAGACCTTTTAATGGCAGAAACACAATACGCACAAAAGCAATTAGAATATTACCAAACCGTTTTTGAATACAATTACGCACAAGCATATTTACAATTTTTAACTAAAGAATAAAACCTCTCGACTGCGCTCGAGGAGACAAAATAAATGTCAAGTCGAGCGCAGTCGAGACCTAAATATAAAAAACAAATTCAATGAAAAAATATACATACATAATCGCTGTAATCGCATTATCAATTTTTATAACGAGTTGTGGTAGTGATGAGAAAAAAACAGTTGCAGATAATACACCTGCTATTGCTGTAAAAGTTAATGCAGTACAAGCTGATGGAAACAATCCGTTTATAACTGCCAGTGGGAAAATTCAAGCTGAAAATAGTGCAGATTTAAGCACGCGTATGATGGGTTTTGTAAATAAAGTACACGTAAATGTTGGCGACAACGTACGTAAAGGGCAATTATTACTATCTATTAATAATGCCGATTTACAAGCAAAACGTGCCCAAGTAAACGCAAGTATAACTGAAGCCACTGCTGCTTATAACAATGCACAAAAAGATTATACTCGTTATAAAAATCTGTTTGCAGATAACAGCGCATCTCAAAAGGAAATGGATGATATGACTGCGCATTTTGAAATGGCAAAAGCGCGTTTAGAAGCGGCAAACCAAATGAAAAATGAAGTTAATTCTCAATTTGCCTATTCCAATATCACAGCTCCTTTTAGTGGTGTAATAACCAGTAAAAATATTGAAGCTGGAGATATGGCAAATCCAGGAATGCCTTTAATTTCTGTAGAAGCTCCAGGTAAATTTGAAGTAATAGCCATGGTTCCTGAAAGTGAGATTTCGAAAATTAAAAAAGGAACTGAGGTTAGTGTGATTGTAAAATCTATCAATGAGACAATAAAAGGTAAAGTAACCGAAGTAAGTACATCGGCAAAAAATACAGGCGGACAATATTTGGTAAAAGTAGCATTAGATAAAACTGATACTAAAATTTTATCAGGAATGTTTACAACTGTTCAGTTCCCTATAGCTAAAAAAGCATCAGCATCAACAATGGTTTTAATTCCAACTGAAGCTATTGTTGAAAAAGGACAACTTACGGGAGTGTACACAGTTAGCCAAAGCAATACCGCTGTGTTACGTTGGTTGCGTTTAGGAAGAACTTTTGGAAGTGATGTAGAAGTTTTATCAGGATTAAATTCTGATGAATCTTATATCGTTTCTGCTGAAGGAAAATTATTTAACGGAGCGAAAATTTCAATTCAATAACTAAAAGCCGCGTTAAGGATAGTAGTGGAAATCCTTTTTTTGCTGCCATATATGGCAAAAAAAGATTGAAACGGAAAGCCTGTTAAAACGCCCAAAAAAATATAAATTATGAAAGAAGGTTTAGCAGGAAAAATTGCCAAAGTCTTTATAGGCTCGAAGCTTACTGTGCTTCTAATGATCGTGTTTATGGTTATTGGAGTGTATAGTTCGTTTTTAATTCCGCGTGAGGAAGAACCACAAATTGATGTGCCAATAGCAGATATATTTGTAGGTTATCCTGGGGCAAGTCCTACCGAAGTGGAATCCAGAGTTATAAAACCATTAGAGAAATTAATTTCCAATATTAAAGGGGTTGAATATGTGTATTCAACGTCGATGAAAGAACAAGGCATGGTGATTGTTCAATTTTATGTTGGTGAAGATATTGAGCGTTCGTTTGTAAAAATGTACAACGAAATTAATAAGCATATGGACCAAATGCCGAAAGGTGTTACGTTTCCATTAGTAAAAACACGTGCGATTGATGATGTACCTATGTTGGGCTTAACATTGTGGAGCGAAAACTACGATGATTACCAATTAAGCCAAATGGCTCAGGAGCTAGAGAGTGAGATTAAAAAAGTAAATGATGTTGCTATTACACATAAAATTGGAGGAAGAAACCGACAATTACGTGTGGTTTTAGATAAAGATAAACTGGCTTCTAGCGGATTAGATTTCTTATCGGTTTCTGAAATGATTAAAGCAAACAACTCGCAACTAAACTCAGGAAGTTTTGATAAAAATGATACCGAGTTTTTAGTGAATACTGGGAAGTTTTTAGAGTCTGTTACCGATGTTGAAAATTTAGTAGTAGGTGTACAACAAAATCAGCCAATTTATTTAAAACAAGTTGCAACCATTATTGATGGTCCGGAAGTGCCACAAAATTATGTGAGTTTAGGATTTGGACAAGGAAGTGAAAAAGCATCAGAGTACAAGTCTGAATATCCTGCAGTTACAATATCTGTAGCAAAACGTAAAGGCGCCGATGCCATGAAAATTGCTGAAGTTATTATTGATAAAGTAGAACATTTACGTTCAACTTTAATTCCGGATGATGTGCATGTTGAAATCACTAGAAATTATGGTGAAACAGCGTCTCATAAAGTATCAGAATTATTGTTACACCTTATAGGTTCTATTATTGCAGTAACATTTGTAGTAATGCTTGCTATGGGTTGGCGTGGTGGATTGGTAGTTTTCTTATCTGTACCAATTACGTTTGCTTTAACGCTATTGAGTTATTACATGCTAGACTATACCTTAAACCGTATTACTTTATTCGCGTTAGTGTTTGTAACAGGTATTGTGGTTGATGATTCCATTATTATTGCTGAAAATATGCATAGGCATTTTAAGATGAAACGCTTACCATTTAAACAAGCTGCTCTGTATGCCATTAATGAAGTTGGTAACCCAACTATTTTGGCAACGTTTACTGTAATTGCGTCTGTATTACCTATGGCTTTTGTATCTGGTTTAATGGGACCATATATGGCGCCAATGCCAATTGGAGCATCAATTGCGATGATTTTGTCTCTATTTGTTGCCTTAACAATTACGCCTTATTTAGGTTACATATTCTTAAGAGAAAAAGATAAAAAAGGTGAAGTTGAAAAAGAAGAAAAAGCAATTGAAGACACTTTTATTTATCGCATTTATAACAAGTTTGAAAGACCTTTATTAGAGAACAAAACTAAACGTTGGCTGTTTTTAAGCGGAACTTTTCTATTGTTAATGGGAACAATGGTATTGTTTTTCACTAAATCAGTAGCAGTAAAAATGTTGCCCTTTGATAATAAGAATGAGTTCCAAGTAGTTATTGATATGCCAGAAGGAACAACACTTGAAAGAACTGGTGTAGTTGCACAAGAAATTTCGCAATACTTATCTACTCGTCCAGAAGTGGTGAATTACCAAAATTATATTGGAACTTCGGCTCCAATCACTTTTAACGGTTTAGTACGTCATTACGATTTACGTGGAGGAAGCAATATGGCAGATATACAGGTGAATTTATTAGATAAAAAAGAGCGTAGTGCTCAAAGTCACGATATCGCTAAATTGTTACGTCCGGATATTCAAAAAATTGCTTCAAAATATAATGCAAATGTAAAATTAGTGGAAGTTCCACCTGGACCGCCAGTGTTATCTACTATTGTTGCTGAAGTTTATGGACCAGAATATGATGAGCAAATGAAAATTGCTAATAGCGTTCAAGACATTTTAAAAAACACAGAAGATGTTGTAGATATCGATTGGATGGTTGAAGATGATCAAATAGAATATCAATTCAACATTAATAAAGAAAAAGCCATGTTATACGGTGTTGCACCACAGCAAATTGCCTATACCATGAATATGGCTTTATCAAACAGAGCAATTACCAATTTGTATGATGAAGATGCTTCAAATCAAATCGGTTTGGTACTGGCTTTAGATGAAAATGAAAAATCTTCTGTTAGAGATATTTCACAATTAAAAGTAAAATCTCTTCAAGAAAATATGGTTCCTATTGCAGATTTAGTAGATATTAAACAGACTACAGCAGCAAAAAGTATTTATCGAAAAAATCAAAAACGCGTAGTGTATGTCATAGCAGATATGGCTGGAGAATTAGAAAGTCCAGCGTATGCCATACTTGGAATGGAAGAAAAACTAAAAGAAATTCCATTACCAACAGGCTATAAGATTAACGAAATGTATTTAGGTCAACCAGATTTTGAAGACGATTACACTGTAAAATGGGATGGTGAATGGCAAATTACTTTAGAAGTTTTTAGAGATTTAGGAATTGCATTTTTAGGAGCCATTATCCTGATTTACATCTTGATTGTTGGCTGGTTTCAAAACTTTAAAGCACCAGTTGTGATGATGGTAGCAATTCCATTATCGTTAATAGGAATTATTTTAGGACACTGGATGATGGGTGCTTTCTTTACTGCAACTTCATTTATTGGTATGATTGCTTTAGCAGGAATTATGGTTAGAAACTCAGTATTACTGATTGATTTTATCAATCTACGAACAGCAGAAGGTGTACCATTAAAACAAGCAGCTATTGAAGCTGGAGCAGTTAGAACCACACCTATTTTATTAACAGCTGGAACCGTTGTAATTGGAGCATTTGTAATCCTTTTTGATCCAATTTTCCAAGGATTAGCAATCTCGTTAATGGGAGGAACCATAGTTTCAACCGTTTTAACACTGTTGGTTGTGCCACTTGTATATTATATGATTGAACGTAAAAACCATAAATAAAATGAAGTTATTATTAGTAACAGTTGTGGAAGAATATCATAAAGATATTTTAAAACTATTCAAAAAAGCAAATATTGAAAGTTTCAGTGAATCTGATATAGATGGTTATAAAACAACATCTTCAAACTTATCTGTTTCCAATTGGTTCTCAAGCGTAAAAGGTAGTGCAGAATCTAGATTGTTTTTTTCATTTACAGATGATGAAAAAATAGAAGATTTATTCCATTTGATAGAAATATTCAACGAAAACTTAGAAACGAACAACCCTATAAAAGCAGTGGTAGTTCCCATAGAAAAGTTTATATAAACTTAAAATTAATAATCATGTTAAATACATATTTTAGAGTAATAGTTGGTACAATGGTATTACTAAGTCTTGTACTTACTATTTATGTTAATCCAAATTGGATGTGGTTTACAGTATTTATAGGTGTAAACTTAATACAATCTGCATTTACAAAATGGTGTTTATTGGAAACCATTTTAAAAAAACTAGGAGTTAGAGAATAAGATATTAACTAAACAAGCAGATAGATTATAATTCCTATTTCTTGTTAATCTTTTGTTTTAATGATATAATGATAATTAACAAAAAGTGTAAATTTATCAGAAAAAGATTTTAATGAAAGATAAAATAGAAGAAGAACATAATCACAGTCAAATATTCGGCAAAAAAACAGAATTGTATTTTGCTGTTTTATGTGGTGTTTTTCTATTAATAGGCTTTTTAATTGAAAAATTAGGCATCTTCCCTACTTCGGTTTCTCTTTCAAGCTATATAATCTCATATTTTTTTGGCGGTTATTTTATCACTATTGAAGCTTATAAAAAAATTATTAAAGGCGGTTTTGACATCGATTTTTTAATGATTGCCGCCGCCGCTGGAGCTGCCTATATTAATAGTTGGGCAGAAGGTGCTTTACTGTTATTTCTTTTCAGTTTGGGTCATGCTTTAGAGCATTACGCAATGAATAAAGCTAAAAAATCTATTGAAGCATTAGGTAAATTATCTCCAAAAACAGCTTTGATAAAGAAAAGGGGGAAACTTGAAGAAATTTCAATAAAAGACCTCCGTATAAATGATGTTATTGTTGTAAAACCAAATTCAAAAATTGCTGCAGATGGTGTTATCATAAAAGGAAATAGTAGTATAAACCAAGCTCCAATCACTGGAGAAAGTATTCCGGTAGACAAAACATCAATCACAACTATTGATAACTTACCCGAATTTAACGAAATTGACAAACATCACGTTGTTTATACAGGAACAATAAATGGAGATAACAGCATCGATGTTTTAGTGCTTAAGTTAAGTGAAGACTCCACAGTTTCTAGATTAATTAAAATGGTTAGCGAAGTTGAAACACAAAAATCACCTACACAAAGACTCACCAAAAAATTTGAAAAATGGTATGTTCCAGTAGTTATAATTGTAGTGTTTTTATTGTGTTTTGCTTATTTAATAATTGATGAAAATTTTAATGATAGTCTATACAGAGCCATTACAGTTTTAGTAGCAGCAAGTCCGTGTGCATTAGCAATTTCAACACCAAGCGCTGTTTTAAGTGGTGTTGCAAGAGCTGCCCAAAAAGGAGTACTTATAAAAGGCGGAAAAGCATTAGAGGATTTAGGCGAAATAACAACTATAGCATTTGATAAAACAGGAACATTAACTGAAGGAAAACCAAAACTAACAAACGTAATTCCTCTAAACCATTTTGATGAAATAGAATTTGTACAATTGGTACTTGAAGTAGAAAGTTTAAGTAATCATCCATTGGCAAAGGCAATAGCTAAGGATATAAAAAGTCAATATAAAATTGAAGTTGAAAATAAAGCCTCAAATGTTAATGCTATTCAAGGAAAAGGAATACGAGCTACTTATAATCAAAAAGAAGCTTTTATAGGAAATGTAAAATTGATGGAAAGTGCAAACATTAATGTAGATGAATTTGTAATTTCTAAAATGGAGCATCTTTTAGAAAATGGTCACACTGTAATGATTGTAGCTTTAAAAAAACAAATTATAGGATTGATAAGCGTAATGGACACGCCAAGAAAAACAGCAAAAAGCACACTTAAACGACTAAAAGAAATTGGTATAAAACATATGATTATGCTTACTGGCGATCATCAAAATGTTGGTAATGCTATAGCAAAACAAATTGGTTTAACCGAAGCTAAAGGTAATTTATTACCTGAAGATAAAGTAGAAGCTATTAAGTCACTATTACAACGTGATGGAAAAATAGCTATGGTTGGTGATGGTGTAAACGATGCTCCAGCAATGGCTTTAAGTACCGTAAGTGTGGCTATGGGAGCAGCTGGAAGTGATGTTGCATTAGAAACAGCTGATGTTGCTTTAATGTCTGATAAAATTGAAAACTTACCTTTCGTAATAGGATTAAGCAGGCAATCCAAACGAATTATAAAACAAAATATCTGGATAAGTTTAGGAGTTGTTGTTTTATTAGTTCCTGTTACCATTTTAGGGCTTACTAATATTGGTTTAGCAGTTGCTTTTCATGAAGGTTCGACAATAGTTGTTGTAATTAATGCTTTAAGATTACTTCGTTTTAAAAATGAATTAAGCTTTAATTAATACAATTGAAGAAAGCTGATAATTCTCATTTGTGATGCAACTCATATTTTCTATTTTTATAAAAACTGAAGGCATATGCTCACATTTAAAAACTTCAATATAGCCGATTGGTTTTCATTTTATAGAATATTTGCTGCTCCTATTTTATTAGTTTTAATCTGGTTGGATTTACGCTTAGCTTTCACTTGGTTTTTATTAGTAAGTTATTCAACAGATGCAATTGATGGTTTTTTAGCCAGAAAATTAAAAATAACGAGTCCTAGGGGCTCTCAACTCGATTCTTTTGGAGATCAAATAACACTTATAATTGGGTTAATTGGATTATTTTATTTTGAAACCGATTTTATTAAAACCAATCTTGTTTTAATACTTATAGCATTTGTCCCCTACATTCTTCAAATGCTAATAGCATACTTTAAGTATGGAAAAGCAACAGCTTTTCATACTTATCTTGCTAAACTTTCGGCAATACTACAAAGTTTGTTCATTTTATGGTCACTATTTTTTAGTCCAGACTACACCCTATTTTATATTATGATTATTATAGGAATTGTTGAAACTGCCGAAGAGATTACTCTCATTTTTATGTATAAAAATTGGGCATCAGATGTAAAGGGAATTTATTGGGCTTTAAAAGATAAAAGGAGGCTTAAAAAAAGTAAATAATAATTTTAATATAATGAAGAGCTATTCAATATTCACCATTTTGCTCTTATGCTTAGCTATTTTAATTGTAGATATTATATCGTTTTATTGGTTACAGGATATTACCCAACTATTAACGTCTTCAATTCTTAAAAATTTAATTCATATTCTATTTTGGCTGTTTTCAATAGGTTTAATTACAGCCATAATTGTACTAAAAGTAACGTTAGATGATATTAATCCAAGACGTAAACAATTGTTAATCTCATCACTTTATGGACTTACAATTTCATCTTTTATACCCAAAATTCTTTTTGTAATAATAATTTCAATATTATTCTTTGCCAACTTTGTTTTTTCAGAAAAAGAGTCTGTTATAATTATTCCTTTAGTTGGTTTATTTTCAGGATTTCTACCATTTTTTATTGTCTTGTATGCCATTTTTAAAGCCGTATATCATTTTAAAGTATATCATCATAAAATAAAATTCAATCATTTACCTAAAGCATTTAACGGTTTAAAGATTCTTCAAATTTCAGACTTACATTTAGGTGGTTTTAATTACCGCTATAAAGTTTTGCAAAAAGCCATTAGCCATATTAACAATCTACAACCAGACTTAATTTTTTTTACTGGCGATTTGGTTAACAACTATGCTTGGGAGCTAAAAGGTTGGGATAAAGTATTCAAAAAAATATTACTGAAAAACAAAAAATATGCGGTTTTAGGAAACCATGATTATGGAGATTATTCTGAGTGGGATAGTGATGAAGAAAAGCAAGAAAATCACAATAAAATCAAACAATTTTACAATGATATTGGTTTTAAACTCTTACTAAATGAATCTGAAATTATTGAGATTAATTCTGAAAAAATTGCAATAATAGGAGTTGAAAATTGGGGTAAACCTCCTTTTAAGCAATACGGAGATTTACAAACAGCATTAAAAGATATAGATGATATTCCTTTTAAAATTTTACTTTCTCACGACCCAACACATTGGAATGAAGAAGTCATTAATAAAACAGACATTGCTCTTACCCTTTCTGGTCATACACACGGTATGCAAGCAGCAATTAACCTAAAAAATAAAACCTGGAGCCCAATAAAATATAAATACCAGCATTGGGCAGGTTTGTATGAACACAAAAACCAGTACTTGTATGTAAATAGAGGATTGGGATGGATAGGATTCCCAGGTAGATTAGGTATGCGACCAGAGATTACAGTAATAGAATTGAATTGCCATTAAACCAATTCAGTTCTTGCTACTGATTAATATCATTTCACGTGGTTATTTTAATAAATACCTTGATGTTATAAACTTAATCTACATATATCCTTAGAGTTATGAGCAATAATGAAATGAAACAACAAAGTAAAATGCCATTAGCAATTGCCATTGGTATTCCTGTAGGTGCTATTATTGGAATTATAGTTAGCATGATAATAAAAGAAGATTGCTCATTTGGTATGACAGCGGGTGGAATATTAGGGCTTTCCATTGGTCTTTTTATAGGCGGTATTTTAGATATTAAAGCGAGAAAAGCGAGAAATGATGAAAAAAGCTCTTAATTAAATAAATTCTGTTTTTTTTATAAAATGAGAAAATATGGATGAAAATGTTACTAAATACATAGAAAAACAAAAATCTCTACAAAAAGAAATTTGCAAAAAAATAAGATTACTCATTTTCAAAACATTACCTGATATAAAAGAAGAAATGAAATGGGGTGTTCCTGCCTATGGTGGAGGTAAATGTTATTTTGTATCACTTAAAGACCACGTTAATTTAGGGTTTTCTTTAAAAGAACTATCTACAGAAGAAATAGCACTTTTAGAAGGTAGTGGTAAAACCATGAAACATATTAAAATGTATTCTTTAGAAGATATAGATGAAAAAAGAATTACTGATTTAATACTAATGGTTAACAACAAAACCAAAGTCATATAAAAAACTAATTCCTTACATTCTTCACCCATCCATTACAATTATTAATCTCACTCTTTTTTTTCAGAATGGGAAACTAGACTGATTAATATCATTTGCTAAAACACTGATATAAAATATATTGTTCAAATAATTTTGAGTTAAAGACTTATGTTTCCTAAAAAGAAAATAATACTATTTATTTTAATACTTGGTGCATTGTTTTTAGTTTTTGCGCTATGGTACAAATATGAATATTCTATGGATATTGCTGTAGAATATGAAGTTAACAAACCAGATTTACAACAAAAATTACTCATTGCAACTCAAGGCAGTGAATTTAAAAATGCGGTAACAAAAAATATTACAGATTATTATAACCAAGATTCTTTGTACATAAAAGTTATTGATGTTTCCTCTTTAGAAAGAATAAATCCAGAAAATTACAACGCAATTGTTGTTATGCATACCTGGGAAAACTGGAAAGCACCTGAACCTGTAAAGCTATTTATTGATAGAACTAAAAACTATAAAAATAAAACCATTGTACTATCTACATCTGGTAAAGGAACATTTAAAATAGAAGGTGTAGATGCCATTACTGGTGAATCTAAGTTAGAAGATTCAGAATCATTTTCAAACCAGATTATTAATCGATTAGCGTCATTATTACATAATAAATAAAGCAAAAGTTATGATAAAGAAACTTGATAAATTTGAATGTATATATCTGTTAAGCAGAAATTATATAGGTCACTTAGCTTACGTTTATAATAACAGTCCTTATGTAATTCCTATAACATATTATTACGATAATATCGCAAATACTATAATTGGTTATTCGGGTAAGGGGCATAAAGTAAAAGCTTTAAGAATTAATAATTCTGTATCATTAGAAATAGCAGAAATCGATTCTGTAAGCAATTGGAAATCTATATTAGTGCAAGGAACTTATAGAGAGTTTGAAGGTGGTACAGCAAAAATAAATTTGCATAAATTTTCAGAAGGTGTAAAAGAAGTCATTAAAAACAAAGAAGGAAAAGATTTAAAATATATAAGCGAATTTTCTAGTAAAATATATAAAGAAGGACCTCCAATTGTTTTTAAAATAGATATTGAAGAACTTTCCGGACGAGAAAGAAAATATTAAATATCGCACCCATCTTTTTTATGACAAATATCATTTCATAGAATTATATATAATTATAATTTTATTTTGGCAAAAAATGGTATTATGAAAACAATAATATATGCAACCGACTGTAGCACAAACACTTCATCTGCATTACGCTACGCCTATCGTTTTAGTTCAATTATGAAAGCAGATTTTCATGTTTTACATGTTTACGATTTACCTCCTATTAACCTTTCAATTATTCATCCTAAGGATACATTGAAAAAACGTATGCACAAACAACAAAAAGATATGGTTGCTAAATACTGTGCAACACATCTAAAACATGAATTCCGTCAAAAACCAATTACAATTCATACTGTTGAAAATGAATCAATAACAGACAGTATTCTTAATCTTTCTAAAACATTATTTCCAGATTTAATTATTTTAGGTAGAAAAGATAAAGATAGTACTCGAGGTTATTTCTCAAGTAATATTGCCGATAATTTGCTTGATAAAATTGACGTTCCTTTGTTAATTGTCCCTAATGATGTTGGTTATAATAGTTTAAATACCATAGTTTATGCTACCGCTTTTGAGCAAGAAGACATTATTTCTATTAAAAAACTAGTAGAAATTGCTAAACCTTTTTCAGCACTTATTGAAGTTATACATATTTATGAAACACATAACTTTCCTGTTAAAGAAAGTATGGAAAGATTTAAAAACTTGCTTACAAAACAAATATCCTATCCAGAAATTACATTTAGAACCATTGCGTCTGGCAAAATTAAATCTGGTTTAATGAGTGTTCTAAAAAAAGAAAATGCCAATATGCTCGCTATGTTAGAACGCAAAAACTACAATGTTTTTGATAGCCTATTTCATAAAGATTTAGTAAAAGAGTTAGAAGCTTCGGTTAAAATTCCTTTGCTTGCTTTTAATAAACGTAGTACTAAAAATGAAAATTTTGAGAACCCAAAAATTGATAACTATTCTCAATATGCTTAAGCATTAACATTTATTAAATAACACAATATTATTATCATTTGTGTGGTATTATAAAATAAAGTAATTGATGAAATAATTTAACAAAAGGTAGAAACAGTAAAATACTTAAAACACTAAATATAACATGCGTGTTAGCTATTAATTTTGAAACTGCTGTATTAGGCCAAATCCATTCTATAAATACTATAAAATTTTCAAAAAATAATAATCCTAATATAATAGGAACCAGATTAAATATTATTTGAAATAAACCCGCTCTAATAGCTTCTTTTTTGCCACCAATAACTGCTACAATAGTGTCAGAACAAGTTCCTAATTCTGCACCAAGCATAATAGAAATGGCTTCTGATAATGCTATTAAATGTTGTTTAGCCATAACTATTAACATACCAATTGTTGCACTTGAAGATTGTATAATGAGCGTAATTAAACCACCAATAGCAGCCCCTTTTACAGGGTTATTTATTTCTGAAATCCAATTCGCTATTTCATTTTTATTCTTTAATGAGAATGCCAATGTTTCTAACATATAAAGGCCAAAAAATAGTAACCCAAAATACATCACAATTTCACCTATCTTTTTCACTCTAGAAGATTTTATAAATAGCCATATAAAAAAACCAATAAACAAAGGAACCACTGCATATTTATTAATATTTAAAGCTATTAATTGGCTAGAAAATGTAGTACCAAGGTTTGCTCCCATAATTATTCCCATAGCTTGTTTTAAATTAAGCGAACCTGCATTTATGAATATGATGGTTATAATAATTACTGCCGATGAGGAATCAAGAATAATGGTGACAACAGTACCTATTAATATTGATAAAAAAATATTTGAAGTATACTTTTCTATTAATGCTTTTGCTCTGGAAGAAAAAATTTCTTGCAACGTTAATGAAAGACGCCTGATTGCGTATAAAAAAATAATTAAGCCACCTATAACTGATGGCAATATTGATGCTAGTGTTGCTTTTTCCATGATTTAACAAAACCTATTGGCTAAAACCCATTTTGTTTTTATGTGTAGGTACTTCCCATTTAATAATCTCTTTTAAAAATTCATCTACTTTCTCAATAATCAATTTCTCGTTTATATTCACAGGATTATATACACCAAGTTCAATACTACTGTTCTCCATTGGTATTTGTTCTATTATTGGAAAAAGGATAAATACATTAACATCGCCGCTATAAGATTCTGAAAATACCAGAGCTGCACCTTGTATAAATTGATATGCTGGTATTTTATTTGTGATTTCTATTAAATCCGGCGGAAAAGAATCGAAGGTAATATTAACAGCTTCATTAGTTCCTATCCAGCTTAATTCTTGAACACGCCAACCAATATCATATTTCTTTACAACACTATTTAATGTTGAATTTAATAATGGTCTAATTTGAGTTTTCCAAAGAATCTTCTTTTCTACAACAGTTTCTATTGAGGCCTTATAATCATCAATACGCTCACTTAAATGTTCTATTTTCATGGGTTTTTAAGTTTTTAGTATTTTAAAAAACAGAAGCTACATCGGGAGCGAAAAATTAGTTATCTAGTCTAATCATTTTTTTGTTCTTTACGCATATTTTTTTTCGCTTGTCGCTCTAGTTTTCTAAAATAGCTTCGCGTTAAAAAATTATGTTTTAAAGCTTCCATGTTCTGTTTGAATTTATCTGTTCCCTCGTTAATATTTTTTATAGATTCTTCAAGGTTCTTTACAAATTCCTTATCATTAGTTAGATAATTAAAAGCTCCCTCTCCATCTTTTATATTAGAGATGGTTTCATTTAAATTGGTTAATACCACTTTAATATCCTTGCTCGATTCATCAAAATTTGAGATAATATCTTTTATTTTTTGAGCTTCAATTGAATCGTTTAGTAAAACTCCAGCAACACTTTCATCAATATTAATATCAGTAACAATACTATTTATATCTCTTACTAGTTTATTAGCTTCAATGCTCGCATATTTTAAATTATTAATAGCTAGTTTAATATTATTAGCTGTTATAGTATCATTTATAAGCATTCCTAAGGTTCCTTTTCCTTTTGTAATGCTATTTGTTATTTCTAACAATTCTGCTGTTAATAACGCAGCATTCTCATTAGTGACATTCAGGGTATTTAGCATTTCACTTGTACCTATTTTTGTATAAGATTTAATAATATCTCCAGAAGAAATAATAGCTGCATCTCCTTTTCCTGGAATAATGTTCACTATCATATTACCAACTAAACCATCAGTTCCTATAGTAGCTATGGCATCTTTTTTAATGTGTTTCACCATTTTTTCTTCTATAACCATATTCACATTAATAGTAGAATCGTTTACCATAGAAATTGTTTTTACTGTACCTACATTAATACCAGAATAGCGTACATTATTTCCTTGCATTAAACCATTTACGTTATTAAAATTAGCACTAATACTAAATGTTTTTACAAACATATTTTGGCGGTTACCAATTAAATAAACAGCTAATACAAACAGTAGTAAACCTATAATTACAAAGATGCCTAGTTTTAGTTTTTCGCTGGTTGTTTTTTCCATGACTACATATATTATTTAAAAAATGCTTTTACCTTTTCATCTTTAGATGCTTTTAACTCTGCAAAAGTTCCTTCTGCATAATTAATTCCATCAACCAATAAAATCATACGTTCTGATACTACTCTTGCACAATCTACATCATGCGTTATTATTAAAGATGATGTTTTGTATTGGCGCTGTATACGGCGCATAAGTTCAATAATCTCTTTAGCTGTTATAGGGTCTAATCCGCTTGTGGGTTCATCATACAAAATGATTTTAGGCTTTAGTATTAAAGTTCTTGCCAATGCTACTCGCCTTTTCATACCTCCAGAAAGTTCTGCTGGCATTAAATCTATAGCATCTGCCAACCCTACACTTTCTAGTGCTTCAATAACCAATTCTGTAGTATCGGTAATATTACCAAACTTATGTTTGTGCCTACGCAATGGAAATTCTAAATTCTCTCTTACAGTCATAGAATCGTATAAGGCACTTCCTTGAAAAAGAAAACCTATTTCTGTACGCAATTCATCTAAATCTACACGGTTGAGTATTGTTATGTCTTTGCCCATAACTTTTATACTACCCGAATCTGCTTGCATTAAACCAACTAAACATTTTATCATAACAGACTTACCAGAGCCTGATTTACCCATTATAACCAAGTTTTCTCCTTCATAAAGATTTAAATTGAAGCCGTTTAACACATGATTCTTCCCAAAGGCTTTTTTTAAATCTTTAATTTCCAGCATAAGCTTTTTTGAAGTTAATGCTGAAGCTTCTTTCTGTATGTGGTTCGTTTCATTCATCTTTAAATTTCAAAAAATATGTCTGTTACAAAAACTGCTATAAAATCTATTATAAAAAGTAACATAGAAGAAAATACCACTGCCGTATTTGCTGCTAAACCTACTCCAACGGTTCCCTTTTTACAGTAATAGCCTTTAAAACATCCAACAAGACCTATGGCAAATCCAAAGAAATATGTTTTTATGGTAGCTGGAATTAAGTCACCAAATTCCAATGAATTAAATACCTTATTAAAGTACAATTGAAACGACACATTTCCTTTTGTGTTTTCAATTATATAAGAACCATAAAGAGCAATAGCATCACCTAAAATAACCAGTATAGGTAACATAAGCGTTGTTGCTAAAATTCTAGTTACTACTAAATATTTAAATGGATTTGTGCCTGAAACCTCCATAGCATCTATTTGTTCTGTAACGCGCATAGAACCTAATTCGGCTCCAATACCTGATGCTATACGACCAGCAAAAGTTAAGGCAATTATAACTGGACCAATTTCTCTAATAATGGATATACTAACCATAGATGGCATCCAAGACTCGGCGCCAAATTCTTCTAATGTAGGGCGAGTTTGTAATGTAATAACTAAGCCAATAATAAAACCCGTAACACCTACTAATAATAATGACTTATTGCCTATACTATAGCATTGCCTTAAAAGTTCTTTAAATTCAAAAGGTTTACTAAAAAGCTCTTTAAAAAACCTACGAGCAAAGTATGTAAGTTCACCAATTTCAATGAAAAACGATTTTATTTTTAATGATTTTAACATAGAAATAGCTATTTACTATTCCAAAGATAGAACTTGTAAACGGCTATTAAAATGATATAAATCACAATAATTATGTGTTCATAGCTATATAAAAAGTAATTGGCAACCTTCTTGATCTGCTCTACTGTAAAAATCGCCAATAGTTAAAATACCATCTAATTCATCTATTAAATCTTCCTCTTTTAAATGGAACATATCTACAGCTAATTTACATGCCCAAAGCTTACAACCAGAATCTGAAAGGATTTCTAAAAACTCACCAATTGGTGGCATATCTAGTTTTTCCATTTCTTTTTTCATCATTTTAGTTGCAAATGCTTCTACTCCTGGTAATCCTCCAAGCATTGTTGGTATATGCATACCTGGATTTCCAACGGTAGCTACATGTAAGTGTTCTAATTTTTTCTTTTGAATAGCTTCTAAACCAAAGAAAGTAAAAAATATTTCGGACTCAATCCCTTCCATTCTAGCACCATTTGCCATAACAAAGGCTGCATAAGCGTTTTCAATAGTAGCTTTAGATAAAATGAAAAGCATTTTTTTAACTTTAGTACCCATAATATTAAGTTTTTAGTTGTTAAGAGTTTTTTATTAAAATTTTAAATACAACTTTTTGGTTTAGGTATACCTGCAATTAAAGTTGATTTTTTAAGAGGTCCACCTGGAAAAAGGTTATAAAATTCTTTAATATTGATGACCCCACTTTTCTTTATACCTCGAATGGATAAAGCCTCTTCTTTTTGAAATTTATCATGTATATAGTCGATAACCTCCCAGTGTTTGTCAGACATATCAATTTCTAATTCTTTTGCGAGTTCTTCACCAATTTCTTTGTTCCATTGTTTGAAGTCTAGTAAATACCCTTCTTCGTTTACGTCTATTTCTCTATTTGCTATTAGTTTTTTCATGATTTCTATAATTTATATGGTTATTAATTATTTATTTGCTTTTATATCGAATATTTTTCCTTTGAAACTCATGTTTCTGCCTACAAATGGAATTGGTATACCTTTTAATAACATATTCCAATAAATCCATCTAAATGCTAATTTACCCCAGTGGTTAAACACACTCTCTTTTAATAATTTAAGAGGACCAATTTTTGCAAATGGAAATGTACCATGCACTGGTTCTTGATCATAGTTAAAGTCTATTAATAATGCTTTGTTTTCGCCTGTTTCTATAAAACAATTGGCATGACCATCAAACTCTTCTTTTAAGCTATAACCTTTAGTATATAAAATAATATTATCTGTAAGCGTTTCTGCTTGAAAGTGTGCTACAGATCCAGCTTTTGATGCAGGTACATTTGTGGCATCTCCTATAACAAAAATATTTTCATGTTCCCTAGATTGTAAAGTGTGTTTATGTGTTGGAATAAAATTTAAATCATCCCCTAACCCAGATCTTTCTATAACTTCATCTCCCATATTTGTAGGTATAGTTACCAACAAATCAAAAGGAATTTCTTTATCTACATAATCTACAATTGCTTTCTTATCATTATCTACTTCCATTATTGCAAAATCAGTCTCAATTTTTATTTGCTTTTCCTGTAATAGATAATTTAATGCTTTAGTACAAGTTGGTTTTGTAAAGGCGCCATCTAAAGGTGTTACATAAGTAATATCTACTTTGTCTCTCATACCTTTTTTCTTAAAATAAGAGTCTGCTAAAAAGGCAAATTCTAATGGTGCTACTGGGCATTTTATTGGCATTTCAGTAATATGAACTACAAGCTTACCTCCTTCCCAATCTCTTAATTTATTACGTAATGCTAATGCGCCTTCATATGTGTAAAAATCAAAAATATCTTTTTTCCATAATGGACCCAATAAACCATCTGTTTCACCTGGTGCAATTTTAGATCCAGTCGCTACTATTAGAATATCATAATCTAATGTTTCATCTTCTAATTCAACCTTATTTTTTTCAGGTAGAATTTTCTCAATCTTTTTTTGAATGTAGTTCACACCTTTAGGTATAAACTTCTTTCCAACTTTTTTTACTTGTTCTTCTGTATATATATCAAAAGGAAGAAATAAAAAACCTGGTTGATAATAGTGTGTTTTATATTGATCAACTATTGAAATTTGCCATTCTTTTTTCGGGAGTTTTGAAACTAGGTGATTAGCCATCATTGTTCCTGATGTTCCTGCTCCTAAAATTATTAAATTTTTCATTTTTTATAAAATTTAAAACTACTTAAGGTTAGATAAAAAGTAGTATTTATTCTGGTGTAAAATTAGAACAAAAGTTAACTACAAAATATGACAAAAATCATGTAAGTCCTTATGTAACAAAGGTTACACAAGGGTTATCTGAAAAAAAAATTAGTTGAAATATTAAGATTTATGATAAAAATCATAGTTGTTTAAATATCCTGATGGTAGTTTTGATAAACTTTTATAAATCACGATATTCTTTAAATGAAATTTTAATATTGTTTGTAGAATATCTACAAATACTTTAATTATGAAAACCAACTTTATTAATTACCTGTTATTATTATTTACAACTGCTGTTTTCTCTCAAGCTGGACACATTATGCAAGGCGTTGGAGCAGTTAACATGTCTATGGGTGGCGCTTCCACAGGACAACCTTTAGACATCTCTGGAGCATTACAATGGAATCCAGCCGCTATTTCAGCTTTTGATGATAAAATTATTAAGCTAGATGTTGGTTTATTCTTTTCTTCCCCAGAATTGAGTTCAAGTTTACCACCAAATATGCTTTGGCAACCTGGTGATTTTGGCCCAGGAGCACCTGGTTCACCTGCAGTTTATGGAACAACTGAAGATGATAGAGGAATGTCGCCAATGCCAGCATTAGCAATGGTTTGGGGTAAAGAAGGAAGTAAACATACATTTGGTGCATCTGCTTTTGGAATTAGTGGATTTGGAGTAACATTCCCACAAGAAACGAATTTGCCAATGGATATGAACGGAAACCCAAATCCTAATTGGGATCCTAACAATTCTAATTCAATAAACTGGCCACAAGCTATGAATGGTTTTGGACATATTGAATCAGACTATATGTTATTGCAAGTAGGTTTATCTTATGCTTATGAAGTAACTGATAAATTCTCAATAGGTATACAACCAAATATCAACTACTCAGCATTAGAGTTAGCACCTAACCCTACTGCAAATCCAACTATGGCTGGTTACCCAACAACGGATAAAGCAACAGCTATTGGATTTGGTGCTCAATTCGGATTGTTTTATGATTCAGGTTTTGGTTTAAAACTAGGAACATCTTATAAAACAGCTCAAAAATTCGCTGAATTTGAATTTGAAAACACTTATTTAGACAATTCTTCAGCTAAAAATAATTTTCAAATGGATTATCCTGCAATTTTCTCACTTGGATTAGGATATTCTACTGGAGATGTTGATTTGGCACTTGATTTTAGACGTGTTGATTATGAAAACACAGAAGGTTTTATTGAAACTGGATGGACTCAAACAGCTTCAGTTGCTGGATTTGGATGGGATAATATTTCTATTTTATCCGCAGGTCTTCAATATAAAGGAATTAATAAATTACCATTACGTTTTGGTTATACTTATAGTTCTAACCCAATACCAGAGGAGATAACATTTTTTAATATTCCTGCAACAGCAGTAATCAAAAATGCATACCAATTTGGTTTTAGCTATATAGTAAACGATTCTTGGAAAGTAGATGCTGTTTATCATTATGGTGATAGTAATGGATCAACAGAAGGGCAGATATTATCTCCTTTCATGGCTTCTCCTGCTAATCCTTTAGGTGCAATTCCAGGTTCGTCTATTTCTTACGAAATGACTACTTCAATGATTCAATTTGGTATAAGTTATACTTTTAATAAATAGAAACCCAAAGAACAATTTCTTCATTAATTAATGTTATGTAGCGGTATGATTTAATATATTAAATCATACCGCTACTGACTTATATCATTGTAAAACCAGTACTATAAATCTAATTTTAAAAACTAATATTTATTTAAAAATGAACATAGGTTTAGTATTATCTGGTGGTGGCATGAGAGGAGCTGCTCATATTGGTGTTATAAAAGCTTTAGAAGAACATGATATATATCCAACTCACATTGCCGGAACAAGTGCTGGAGCTATTGTAGGTGCGCTTTATGCTTATGGCTATAAATGGCAAGATATTCTCAAGTTTTTTAAAGGCATTCAAATACTAGACATTAAAAAATACGCTCTAAATAAACCTGGTTTTATTGATGCTGAAAAATTTTATTCAAATTTTAAAACCTATTTAAAAGAAGATGATTTTAATGCTTTAAAAAAGTATTTAATTATAACTGCTACAGATATTATAAATGGTAATCTTGAAACTTTTCACGAAGGCGAACTTATAAAACCTCTTTTGGCATCTGCAGCATTCCCAGGTGTATTTGCTCCCGTAAAATTTAATAATTCGTATTACATTGATGGCGGTTCACTTAATAACTTTCCTGTAAATCTATTAAAATCAAAATGTGATTCTATAATTGGCGTTAATGTGAATAGTTTTAACACCATTACTATTAAAGATTTAAAGCATTCATATAATGTAGTAGAACGCGCTTTTAAATTAAAATCGATTAAAGAAGATTCTGAAAAATTTAAAGATTGTGATTTATTTATTTCTCCGAAAGAATTAAGTAAATACGGCACTTTTGATAAAAAATATCTTGATCAGATTTTTAAAATAGGTTACGATGCTACAATATCTGCATTAAAAAGCAACAAAAAACTTCTCGCATAAATTCCTGAAAACTGATGGTAATCATTTTAATAACTAGTTGTTTCACATACTTTTATTGAATAGCATAAATCATGAGATCTACAGTACACATACAAAATTTAAAATGTGGTGGTTGCGCAGCAACTATAATCACTAAACTTTCTGAAGTAAAAAATATTTCTGGTGTTACGGTAGACCAAGAAGAAGAAACAGTTTCATTTGATTATTATAATCATCATGATTTTGAAAGGGCAAAACACATACTTTCAATGATTGGTTATCCTATACTAGGCGCAGATAATAAATTATATACAAAGGCTAAATCGTATGTGAGTTGTGCTATTGGAAAAATGCATAAGTAAACCCTATGTCTTTATAGCCAAAAAGCATGGTTTATGTAACAAATATCACAATTACAACAAGTTTCAAAAAGTAATTTAGATTAAAATAAAAACATATAAACAATGGAAACATTACAACAAGTACAAGACGTAGTATCAATGCCAAGAATTGGAGACAAAGCACCTTCATTTAAGGCAGTAACAACACAAGGAGAAATTCATTTTCCAGAAGATTACAATGGAAAATGGTCTATATTATTTAGTCATCCAGCAGATTTTACACCTGTTTGTACAAGTGAGTTTATGACGTTTGCTCACCTTGAAGACAAGTTTGCAAAAGCAAATTGTAAACTTATAGGCTTATCTATTGATGGTTTATACAGCCATATTGCATGGTTAAGAACTATTAAGGATAAAATTGAATTTAAAGGCATGAAAAACATTGAGGTTAAATTTCCTTTAATAGAAGATATTAGCATGGAAATTGCTAAAAAATACGGCATGATTCAACCTGGTGAAAGTGAAACTCAAGCCGTTAGAGCAGTATTTTTTGTTGACCCAAAAGGAATAATTAGAGCTATTATTTACTATCCTTTAAGTTTAGGTAGAAATTTTGATGAGTTATACAGAGCATTAATTGCTATGCAAACTTCTGATGCGTTTAATGTGGCTACTCCAGCAGATTGGAATCCTGGAGACGATGTTATTATATCGCCAGCAGGTTCTTGCGGTGTAGCTGAAGAACGTATGACTAGTACTGATGAATTAGATTGTAAAGATTGGTTTTTCTGTACAAAAAAACTTGATAAAGAAGAGGTTTTAAAAAACATTCTTAAAAAACCAGATTTAGCTTTAAATAATTAATATTTTAAAATGATAAATGATAAAGAAGATAAAAGCAATTGGGCCATAGGCGGAGGCGTTATTATAGGTCTAGGAGTTGGTTTCTTTTTTCTTGCAGAATCTGCTCTAATGTTTGTTGGATCAATACTTTTAGGATTAGGTATTGGCTTATTAATTACCTCTATTCTATCAAGTAGAAATTAGAGGTTTTAATGAAGTAATATTAAATAGATAATAGGAATTAATTGTTGAAAATGAATAATATAAAACTATTATCAAAACTGGCTTTGTTTGCTTTATTGCTATTATTTGTAACATTAAAGTTTTGTTGCCCAAAAGACGATGTTTTCCCCATATATTTAAACATCTTGGGCAATAAAACTTTTTTTAATGATTCTCTTCCAAAAAAAATTAAAGTAAATAATGACGTTATTATAGAAAACTATTTTCAGTTCTTAGATTCAATAACAAAAAAATATAAAACATCTACATCTTTTGAATTAACTGAACATCTTTTAGTACGAGCAAATCCCTGGATTATAGACACGCTTCAAAACACCGATTATTACAGAATGAAAACTCGTGATTCTTTTATATACAATCAAAAGAAAATGATTGTAATTCCCAAAGGAACATTAATAACTATTCCTGATTCCACAATAGCTAAAAAAATTTTAAATTCATTTAAAAACACAGTTATAGATGTAAATATTCCTGAGTTTAAGCTTCGTATTTATGAAGACTCAACAAAACTTTATGAGTTTCCTGTACGCGTTGGTAGATATGAAAAAAAATATTTGGAAATGTCTGGTAGAATTGAAGATTTAAGAACAAAAACAGGTAAAGGCTATGTTATAAATCATGTAAAAAATCCCAGATATGTTAATCCGGCCAATAATCATGAATATTTTGTTACCAAAAGAGATGATAATAAAGTAACTAAGTTACCTCAAATTCCTTTTATTGAAACTGAAATAAATGGATTAAAAAACGGGCAATTAATTCACCCAACAACAAACCCAATAACATTAGAGAAAGCCTATTCTAATGGTTGTATAGGCACTAAAGAAGCAGATGCTTGGGTTATTTATTATTATGCTCCAATTAACACTAAAATAAATATTAGATACGATTTAAATATTATTAATGAAAAGGGTGAAGAAATGGAATTTAATGATATTTACAACTATGATAAATGACTACTCAGTTTTTTAGCATTTGTTAATTCATTTTCTGTTTCTCTGTCTTCATCCCAACAGGTTAAATTGTATATAGTAGTTTCTGCTATATTAGTAAGTGCTTCATCAGTTAAAAAAGCCTGATGTCCTGTAATTAAAACATTTGGAATTGCATTTAATTTAATTAGCATATCATCCTTTGGAAAATCATAAGAATGATCTTTAAAGAATATGCTTTTCTCTTTTTCGTAAACATCTATTCCTAATGCTCCTATTTTGCCATTTTTTAATCCGTTAATAACATCTTCAGTTTTTAAAACTGCGCCTCTGGCCGTATTAATGATTATTACGCCTTCTTTCATTTGTTCAATTAAACTGTCATCTATTAAATAATGTGTTTCAGTATTTAAAGGCACATGTAACGAAATAATATCTGCTTCTTTACACAAATCTTTTAATGGCAAATATTGCATATTATACTTTTCTACCAATTCATTATTTACCTCAATATCATGCCCAATTAATTTACAACCAAAACCATGCATTATTTTAGCCATAACAAACCCTATTCTACCAGTACCAATAATTCCAACTGTTTTATCATTTAAATCTATTCCAGTAAGATTATCCAAGTCGAAATTAAATTGTTTTACACGTTGGTTGGCAAGAATAAGTTTTCTATTTAATGCTAACAATAAAGCTACAGCATGTTCTGCCACTGCATTAGGTGAATATGCTGGTACATTGGCTACTTTAATGTTTAATCTAGAAGCTGTTTTCAAATTTACATTATCATAACCAACTGATCTTAAAGAAATAAACTTAATATTAAAATCTTTTAATTTTTCTAAAACCAAATCTGATGCATCATCTGCCGAAAATATTGAGATTCCTTCATAACCAACTGCTTTCATAGCAGTTTCAGAGGATAAAGTATCCTCAATAAAGGTTAGTTTGTGTTTTCTATTATTGGCATTTTCCAAATAAGGAATTTCAAATTTTTTGGCACTATAAACGAGGACTTTCATTTTGATTAGTATTTACTTATGAGGCGTTTCTATTTATAAAATATACAACCCTTTTTACTCATTATTTTGGTGTCATAAAGTTATCTGTTATATGTAAATCCAACAATGATATATATCAGACATAATACTCTAAGTTGAGCAATATCATTGTTTTATATACACTTGAATAGTTACTTTAAAGCAAAATTTAAACATGACACTAATTATAGTCACAGCTGTTATTCTACTAGTTTTAATTTCCTTGCTACTAGTACCAATTACTGTATGTTTAGACACAACAACTAACCAATACTATGTACAATTACAAGGTTTAGCAGAAGCTAATTTAGAACAACATGATGCTGAAATTTTTAGAATACGATGTAAAATTTTCTTTATTAAATTTTACATCTATCCTCTAAAAGAAAAGAGTGTAAACAAAAAGAAAGAAGCTAAAAAAAGTGATGTTACTAAACCAAAAAAAAACGTGCCTTATAAAAAGATTATTAGAGTAATAAAAACGTTTAGAGTAAAACACTTTTTTATGAATATTGATACTGGAAATTGCATTTCAAATGCCAAATTATATCCATTATTTGCTTTATTAAATTATAGTATTGGTGGTTTTTATATCAATTTTCAGGGACAAAATCAATTGGTTTTACTAGTAAAAAATAGACCGATAGATATTATAAGATCATTTATTAACTTTTAAATTATTAGATTATGGATTTACATTTTGAAGAATTATTAGGCAAAATTACCGACTTTATTAAAACAGAAGCTAAAACAGAAACTGTTGTTGGCGAGCAATTTCAATTAGGAGAATTTAAATGTGTTCCCGTAATTAAAGTAGGAATGGGATTTGGATCTGGTGGTGGCGAAAGCACAGAAACTAAAGCTAAAGCTGCCAAAGGCCAAGGCGCTGGAGCTGGAGCTGGTGTAGGTATCGAGCCTCTAGGTTTTCTTGTTACAAAAGGAGAAGAAATTTCTTTTATTGAATCTGGAAAAGCTCACGGTTTAGCCGCGGCTTTTGAAAAAGTACCAGATTTAATTGAAAAATTCGCTGAAAAGAGAACTAAGGCTGAAATGGCAAACTAATGTTGTTTTGGGTGCTCCAATTTTTTTAAACAGACCAGATATATAGTATTTCTATATATCTGGTCTGGTAATTTATATCTAAACTCATAATATACATCTCTTTTTATAGTTTTCTATTGAAAACTTTAACAAATATTAATGTGAGTATGTTCATTCTATTACGTCCAACAAGTTGTAATTTTTAATTGCTAATTTTTTAATCTATTCTTTAAAGTTTATCTTTGAGCTATACTTTTAATTATAATTTTTTGAAGATTAATAAAACATCCAGATTTAAAACAAATTGTTTATTAAAACTTACATAACAATAAAAACTTCAAAAAACACATTGTAAACACATATGAGGAAAATAATTTTATTTCTTGCTCTTATTAGCTTTGGCGCTAGTCAAGCACAAATATTCAATCCTGTTAAATGGGAAACTTCTGTTGAGAAAATATCTGATAAAGAATATAAATTAATTTCAAAAGCAACTATAGAAAAAGGTTGGCATTTATATTCTCAAAATGTGCCAGAAGGCGGACCAATACCTACAACTTTTTCATATAAAGAAGGCAATTATAAAACTATAGGGAATACAAAAGAAGAAGACGGACATACTGTTGATGATCCTGTTTTTGAAATGCAAATTACATATTTTGAAGATAGTGCCATTTTTGAGCAAAAAATTGAGGTAGAAACTGAATTAGAAACTATTACTGGAGCTGTTGAGTTTATGGCTTGTGACGATGTAAGATGCACACCTCCAAATGAAATAGAGTTAATTTTTAATCTAAATAACTTAACAACTTCATCAAATAAAAAAAAAAGTATAATTCCAGAGGATAACGCTAAAGTTAATGAGTTACTTTATGGTTTATCACCTACTGACTTAGAGAATCCTAGCAATCTTCAAGAAAATACTTCAAATAGTACATCCGAAACTAACACAAAAAATAGTTCTTTATGGAGTATTTTTGGATTAGGTTTTCTAGGTGGTCTGTTAGCTTTACTAACACCTTGTGTTTTCCCAATGATTCCTCTTACTGTAAGTTTCTTTACAAAGAAAAGTGACCAAAATAAAGGGTCAGGAATCTCAAAAGCATTACTTTATGGCTTTTTCATTTTTGCAGTTTACATAATTCTAAGTGTTCCTTTTCATTTATTAGACTCAGTAAATCCAGATATTTTAAATGAAATTTCAACTAATGTATGGTTGAACATTATCTTTTTTATTGTTTTTGTGTTTTTTGCCTTTTCATTTTTTGGATATTATGAGTTAACATTACCAGCAAGCTGGACCAATAAAACTACACAAGGTGAAAATGTTGGAGGTATTGTAGGTATATTTTTTATGGCATTAACCTTAGCACTTGTATCTTTTTCATGTACAGGTCCTATTCTAGGGTCGTTATTAGCTGGTTCTTTAACAGCAGACGGCGGTGCAATGCAACTTACAGCAGGCATGGGTGGTTTTGGGGTTGCTCTTGGCTTACCTTTTGCTTTATTTGCTATGTTTCCTAATATGATGAATGCTTTGCCAAAATCTGGAGGTTGGCTTAATACCACTAAAGTTATTTTAGGCTTTTTAGAATTAGCATTAGCTTTTAAGTTTTTATCAAATGCCGATTTAGTAGCCCATTGGGATATCTTAAAAATAGAACCTTTTTTAATTATTTGGATTGTAATATTTGCTGGTTTAGCTTTATATATTTTTGGAAAAATTAAATTCCCACATGACTCGCCAATAAAGAAATTATCCTTCTCAAGAATTGCTGGTGGGATATTAGTAGCTGCTTTTACTATTTATTTAATCTCAGGTTTTAGAGTAAATAAAGACACCAATACATTTACCTCTTTAACACTACTAAGTGGATTAGCTCCACCTGTTGGATATAGTTTTTTATATCCGAATGATTGTCCTAATAACCTAAATTGTTTTAAAGATTTAAAAGAAGGATTGGCTTATGCTAAAAAAGCTAACAAACCAATAATGATTGATTTTACTGGTTTAGCATGTGTTAACTGTAGAAAAATGGAAGAACATGTATGGCCAATTAAAAAAATAGATGATTATTTAAGAAATGAATTTGTTTTGGTTTCCTTATATGTTGATGATAAAAAAGAGCTCCCTGAAGAAGAAAAAGTTGAAGTTAATAGAATTAATGGAGGTACCAGACAACTTGAAAATTACGGACATAAATGGGCGCACTTTCAAACTGAATTTTTTCAAACTAATTCTCAGCCATATTATGTGCTCTTGAGTCCTGATGGGAAGCAAATACTAAATACTCCAGTTGGTTACACACCTAATGCAGACGAATATCATACTTGGTTAAAAGAAGGTCTTCAAACTATAAATGAAGAATAATTTAAAAGACTGAAAATGAGTACAAAAAGTAATATAAATGAAAAGGTTTCTGGTTTAGGTGATAAGCCAAAAAACCTTGAAGCTTATTTTGCTCATTTTAGAGAAAATATAGTTGGTATTGATGAATATTTTAATTCGCCTTACGGAAAGAAAAAAATCATTTATGCAGATTGGACAGCAAGCGGCAGGTTATACAGACCAATTGAAGAGAAGCTTTTAAATAAAATTGGTCCTTTTGTAGCAAATACACATACTGAAACTTCTACTACTGGAAGTGTTATGACGCATGCTTATCATAACGCTAGAAATATCATAAAAAATCATGTAAATGCTTCAAAAGATGATGTCTTAATAACTGTAGGTACAGGAATGACTGGAGCTATAAATAAGTTTCAACGTATTTTAGGGCTAAAACTCAATGAAAATTTAAAAGACAATACTAAAATACCTAAGGAAAAACGCCCAATCATTTTTGTTTCCCATATGGAACATCATTCTAACCAAACCTCTTGGTTAGAAACTATAGCAAACGTAGTTGTAATTCCATATAATGACAAAGGCTTACCATGTTTAGAAAGTTTATCAACATTAATAAAAAAACATAGCAACGTTCCTATTAAAATTGCAGCAGTAACTGGGTGTTCAAATGTTACAGGAATTAGAACAAATTACCACCAAATTGCTAAAATCATGCACCAGAATAATGGTTTGTGTTTTGTAGATTTTGCATGTTCGGCTCCATATGTTAATATTGATATGCACCCAAAGGATGAAGAGCAATATCTAGATGCTATTACCTTTTCGCCTCATAAGTTTTTAGGAGGCCCAGGTACATCAGGAGTTTTAATTTTTAATAAAAAACTTTATAAAAATTTAGTTCCAGATAATCCGGGAGGTGGTACTGTAAACTACACAAATCCATGGGGTGATCGAGATTATATAGATGATATTGAAACTCGTGAAGATGGTGGAACACCAGGCTTCTTACAAGCTATTAAAATAGCACTTTCTATTAAGCTTAAAGAAGAAATGGGTGTTCAAAATATGTTAGAAAGAGAGCACGAATTAATTTCAATCATTTTTAAGAGACTATCTAAAGTAAAGAATTTAAGAATTCTTGCACCAAATCATTCAGACAGATTAGGTGTTATTTCTTTTTACATAGAAGATGTTCATTACAATTTAATAGTAAAATTATTAAATGATAGATTTGGAATACAAACCAGAGGTGGTTGTTCTTGTGCCGGAACTTATGGGCATTACTTACTTAATGTAGATCAATCTGCATCAAAATCTATAGAAAAGAAAATATTAGAAGGTTGTTTAATTGAACGCCCAGGTTGGATTAGAATGTCTATTCATCCAACAATGACTAACCAAGAAGTTGAGTTTATTTGTGATGCTATTGAAGCTGTTGCAAAGAACTGTAAAAAATGGGGAGAAGATTACAAACATGATACCATTAAAAATGAATTTTCTCATATCAACTACTCATCAACAGAAAAGGAAATAGCTAAAGGATGGTTTTAAATAACATGTTAAATTTGTTTATTAATTTAAATTACGCGTTTGTATAATTATTAAGAAATAAACACCAAATTAAACATAACTTTGTATTTTTATTAAAAATACATCATTTAAAACATGTTTAAATACGGAATAGACAAACTTTCTATAAAAAAAGTCATAAATATTTCTAACGGTAAATTAAAAGCCATACTTTCTGAAGATGCTATTACAAAAGTAAATAATAGTAGAAAAAGAGTAGAAAAAATGGCAAAATCTAACAAAGCTGTTTATGGCATAAATACTGGTTTTGGTCCGCTATGTGATGTTCAAATTACACCAAAAGAAACAAGTAAACTTCAGGAAAACTTATTAATTACTCATGCTGTAGGAGTGGGAAATCCAATAGAAAAACAACTTTCTAAAATCATGATGATTTGTAAAGTTCATGCGCTATGTCAAGGGTTTTCTGGTATTAGATTAGAAGTCATTAATCGCATCATTTATTTTATAGAAAATGATTTACTTCCTGTGGTTCCAGAACAAGGTTCAGTTGGAGCATCAGGAGATTTAGCTCCTTTATCTCATTTATTTTTACCCCTTATTGGTGAAGGAGAATTTTGGATTGAAAATAAAATAGTAAATGCTAAAAAAGTTCTTAAAAAGCATAATTTAAAAGCTTTAAAATTACAAGCAAAAGAAGGTTTAGCTTTAATAAACGGTACGCAATTTATTTTGGCACATGCCATTTGTGGGTTAAACAAAATGAGGTATTTACAAGATTTAGCAGATTTAGCTGGAGCAATGAGTATTGAAGGTTATAAAGGAAGCGCTTCACCATTTAAAGAAGCTTTACATACTATTAGACCTTTTAAAGGAAATTTAGAAGTGGCTAAACGTATGCGTATGCTTTTTGAAAATTCAGAAAATATTATGTCACACGAAAATTGCGAACGCGTGCAAGACCCCTACTCCATGCGTTGCATTCCACAAGTTCATGGTGCTTCACGAAACGCTTATTATCATTTAAAAAAACTTACAGAAATAGAAATGAATTCTGTAACCGATAACCCTATAGTTCTAAGTGATACAGTAGCCATATCTGGAGGAAATTTTCATGGTCAACCTTTAGCCATAGCATTAGATTATGCATCAATTGCTGCCTCAGAATTAGGAAACATCTCAGACCGAAGATGCTACTTGCTAATTGAAGGGAAATATGGATTACCTCGATTATTAACAGAATCTGGTGGATTAAATTCTGGTTTTATGATTCCTCAATACACAACAGCTTCATTAGTTACAGAAAATAAATCCTTATGCTTTCCGCCATCAGCAGATAGTATCCCTACATCATTAGGACAGGAAGATCACGTTTCTATGGGAAGTATTTCTGGGAGAAAATTTAATCAGATATTAGGAAACTTAGAAAAAATATTGGCTATTGAACTTATGTATGCAGCTCAAGCTTTAGAATTTAGAAGACCTAATACGTTTTCTAAAATTATAGAAGAGAACTTCAAAATTATTAGAACAAAAGTTAAGAAATTAGAAGAAGATAGGGTGTTGAAAAATGACATTAACAACATGATTAATCTTGTAGTTAATAAATCATTTGTGGTAAATTAAAAGTTATAAAATGACGTTCCAAGAGCAAATATTACAAGGAATTCCTTCAGAATTACCTATTAAAAAAGAATACCCAAAAGGAGCAAATAGAGCTCCAAAAAGAAAAGATATTTTATCTATTGAAGAAAAACTATTAGCTATTAAAAATGCTTTACGCTATTTTCTTGAAAAATGGCATAAAACTCTAGCCTTAGAATTTGCTCAAGAATTAAAAGATTATGGCAGAATTTATATGTACCGTTTTAAACCAAATTACGATTTTTATGCTAGGACAATAAACGAATATCCGGCGAAATCTAAACAAGCAGCAGCCATCATGTTAATGATACAAAACAATTTAAATCCTGCTGTTGCTCAACATCCAGAAGAACTTATTACTTATGGTGGTAATGGTGCTGTGTTTCAAAATTGGGCTCAATATCTAATCACTATGCAATATTTAGCAACAATGACAGATGAGCAAACATTGCACATGTACTCTGGACACCCTATGGGATTGTTTCCGTCTTCAAAAAATGCACCTAGAGTTGTTGTAACTAACGGCATGATGATACCAAACTATTCGCAACCCGATGATTGGGAAAAGTTTAATGCTTTAGGGGTAACACAATATGGTCAAATGACTGCAGGATCATTTATGTATATTGGCCCGCAAGGTATTGTTCATGGTACTACAATTACAGTAATGAATGCTTTTAGAAAGATTTTGAAAAAACATGAAACATCTCAAGGAAAAATATTTTTAACTGCTGGTTTAGGTGGTATGAGTGGTGCGCAACCAAAAGCAGGTAATATTGCTGGTTGTATTACGGTTGCTGCAGAAATTAACCCAAAAGCAGCTAAAAAGCGTTATGAACAAGGTTGGGTGGATGTTTTAATTGATTCTATGGATGAATTAATTGTAATAGTAAAACAAGCTCAAGAAAATAATGAGGTTGTATCTATCGCATTTATTGGAAACATAGTTGATGTTTGGGAATGTTTTGATGAAAAAAATATTTTTATTCATGTTGGTTCCGATCAAACTTCTCTGCATATTCCTTGGACTGGTGGCTATTATCCTGTTGGAATTTCGTATGAAGAATCCAACCGTTTAATTCGAGAAGAGCCTGAGTTTTTCAAAGAAAAGGTTCAAGAATCATTACGCAGGCATGCTGCCGCTATTAACAAACATACTGGTAAAGGAACATATTTTTTCGATTACGGAAATGCCTTTCTACTGGAAGCATCTCGTGCAGGTGCAGATGTTATGGCAGAAAATAATATAGATTTTAAATATCCATCGTATGTTCAAGATATTTTGGGCCCTATGTGTTTTGATTATGGTTTTGGGCCTTTCCGATGGGTTTGTACATCAGGAAAATCTGAAGATTTAGATAAAACCGATGAAATTGCTGCAACTGTTCTTCAAGACATTATGGAAAATTCTCCTGAGGAAATTCAACTACAAATGCAAGACAACATCACTTGGATAAAAAATGCTAAGAAAAACAAAATGGTTGTAGGATCACAAGCACGTATTTTATACGCCGATGCTGAAGGTAGGATAAAAATAGCTGAAGCTTTTAATAATGCCATTAAAAATGGAGAAATTGGTCCAGTTGTTTTAGGAAGAGATCATCATGATGTTAGCGGAACAGATTCGCCTTATCGCGAAACTTCTAACATATATGATGGTAGTAAATTTACAGCAGATATGGCTATTCATAACGTAATTGGCGATAGTTTTAGAGGAGCTACTTGGGTATCTATTCATAATGGTGGTGGCGTTGGATGGGGAGAAGTCATTAACGGTGGATTTGGAATGCTATTAGACGGAACAAAAGCCGTAGAAGAAAATTTAAAAAGTATGCTTTTTTATGATGTAAACAATGGTATAGCCCGTAGAAGTTGGGCTAGAAATGATGAAGCTTTATTTGCTATTAAAAGAGAAATGGAAAGAACTCCAAATTTAAAGGTAACTTTACCAAACCTTGTTGAAGACAAACTTCTAAATGACTTATTTTAATGACTACACTATTTAAAAATATTAAAGAATTAATTCAAGTTCGTACAGAACCTATTTCTTTTGTTTCAGGTAAGGATATGAATACACTACCAACCATTAAAAATGCTTTTTTAGTAGTTGAAAATGGATTGATTAGTGATTTTGGTAGTATGGAAAATTGTCCTTTAAATAATTTTTCAGAAGTCATCGATGTAACTGGAAAAATGATTCTACCAACTTGGTGCGATTCGCACACACATATTGTTTATGCTGGAAACCGCGAAAATGAATTTGTTGATAGAATTAATGGATTATCTTATGAAGAAATTGCAAAACGAGGCGGAGGTATTTTAAATTCAGCAAAAAAACTACAAGAAACATCTGAAGAAGAGCTTTATCAGCAAAGTAAAGAAAGATTAGAAGATGTCATTAAATTAGGCACAGGAGCCATTGAAATTAAATCTGGATATGGTTTAACTTTTGATGCTGAACTAAAGATGCTTCGTGTTATAAAACGTTTAAAAGAATCTTATCCTATCAAAATTAAAGCGACCTTTTTAGGAGCACATGCACTTCCTATAGAATACAAAGAAAATAAAGAAGGTTATTTACAAATGCTCATTGATGATATTATGCCTCAAATACATCAAGAACAATTAGCAGACTATGTAGATATTTTTTGTGAAACTGGATACTTTTCTGTTGAAGATACAGAGCAAATTTTAAAAGCAGGTAAAAAATATGGATTAATTCCTAAAATTCATGTTAATCAATTTACAGCTATAGGTGGCGTTCAAGCTGGAGTTAATAACAAAGCACTATCCGTGGATCATTTAGAAATTATGAGAGATGAAGATATTAATATTCTAAAAAACTCTACAACAATGCCCGTTGCCTTACCTGCATGTTCTTATTTTTTAAGTATTCCTTACACTCCTGCTAGAAAAATAATTGATGCTGGTTTACCATTGGCTCTTGCCACAGATTACAACCCTGGCTCCTCGCCTTCTGGGAACATGAATTTTGTAATTTCAACGGCATGTATTAAAATGAAGATGACACCAGAAGAAGCCATTAACGCTGCTACTATTAATGGTGCTTATGCTATGGGATTAGAAAAAGAAGTTGGTACTATAACACTAGGTAAAAATGCTAATCTATTAATAACAAAACATATTAGTTCTTATGGATTTATTCCATATTCTTTTGGCTCTAATTTAATAGATACTGTCTACATAAAAGGTAAAGCATTTAACTACTTTTAAATAAAAATAAATAAACTATCCAAAAACTTTTGTTATTAAACTTTTGAGTGAATCAATACTTAAAGCCTAAAAGTTTAAAATAATATAACTTTGCAGAATGATACAAGAATTAAAAGATAATTACGGCCATTTATTTGAAGATGCGCTTTTAAATGAAATAAACCAAGTAGGAACGTTTAAAGATGTACCCGAAGGTTCAAAACTTATTGATATTGGAGAGTATGTAAAAGCAATGCCTTTATTAATTTCTGGTGCAATTAAGATTTTACGCGAAGATACAGACGGCGATGAACTACTGCTCTACTTTCTGGAAAAAGGAGATACCTGTGCCATGACATTAACGTGTTGTTTAGCCCATACTAAAAGTGAAATAAGAGCCATTGCAGAAACTGATGCAAGACTTATTATGATTCCTATTCAGAAAATGGAAGAATGGTCTGCTAAATATAAAAGCTGGAGAAATTTTGTTTTTGAAAGTTACCACAATCGTTTAAATGAAATGCTTGAAACCATTGATAGTATCGCATTTTTAAAAATGGATGAACGTCTTTTAAAATATCTAAATGAAAAAGCAAGAATCTCAAAAGACCATAAAGTAAATATCACACACCAAGAAATAGCATACGAATTACATACATCTCGGGTTGTTATTTCAAGATTATTAAAAAAATTAGAGAACTTAGGTAAAATAGAGTTACATAGAAATTATATAACAATTAAAAACATATAATAAAAGGTACTAAATAATGTTTAAATATTATTAAACGTTACCTATGTTAGTGTATAAATTTTATGTAACATTTACCTTTAATGCCGCAAATTAAATACTATGAAAATTGAACAAATATATACTGGATGTTTAGCGCAAGGTGCTTATTACATTGAAAGTAATGGTGAAGTAGCAATTATAGACCCTTTACGCGAAGTAAAACCATATATAAATAGAGCAAAACTAGACGATGCTAAGATAAAATACATTTTTGAAACACATTTTCATGCAGATTTTGTGAGCGGACACTTAACGCTTTCAAAAGAAACTGGTGCTCCTATTATTTTTGGGCCAAATGCTGAAACTACTTTTAATGCTATCATTGCAAAAGACGGACAAGAGTTTAAATTAGGTAATGTTTCAATTACTGTATTACATACTCCTGGACATACCATGGAAAGTTCAGTATTTCTTTTAAAGGATGAAAATGGGAAAGACCATGCTATTTTTAGTGGAGACACATTATTTTTAGGAGATGTAGGTCGACCAGATTTAGCTCAAAAAACTGGAGAAATTACTGAAAAAGATTTAGCAGACTATTTATACGATAGTTTACGTACTAAAATAATGCCCTTAGCAGACGATGTTATTGTGTATCCAGCTCATGGAGCAGGTTCCGCATGTGGTAAAAATCTAAGTAAAGAAACTGTAGATACTTTAGGTAACCAGAAAGCTACAAATTATGCGCTTAGAGCAGATATGACAAAAGAAGATTTTATTGAAGAAGTTACAGATGGCTTATTGCCACCTCCTCAATACTTTCCGTTAAATGTAAAAATGAATAAAGAAGGTTATGATGACTTTGATGAGGTCTTAAAACGTAGCGCACAAGCTTTAACACCAGATGCTTTTGAAACAGCAGCTAATGAAACTGAAGCGGTTGTTCTAGACGTTCGTAACCAAAATGATTTTGCAAAAGGTCATATTCCTCGATCTATTTTTATTGGATTAGATGGTAGTTTTGCCCCTTGGGTTGGTGCTTTAATTGCCGATGTAAAACAACCTATTTTATTAGTAGCTCCAGAAGGCAGAGAAAAAGAAACTATTACACGATTATCTCGAGTTGGTTTTGACCATACCTTAGGCTATTTAAAAGGTGGATTTGAAGCTTGGAAAAAAGCAGCTAAAGAATATGATGCCGTAAGTTCAATTACTGCTACTACATTTAAAGAAGCTAAAGAACATGATGAAACTCCAGTTTTTGATGTTAGAAAAGAAGGGGAATTTTTATCTGAACATGTATTAAATGCAAAACATACTCCTTTAGATTACATTAACAATCATTTATCTGAGTTTCCAAATACAGAAACCTTTTATGTTTATTGTGCTGGAGGTTACAGAAGTATGATTGCCGCTTCTATCTTAAAAAGTAGAGGTATTCACAACTTAATTGATGTTAAAGGAGGGTTTAAAGCTATTAAAGAATCTGGAGTTAAAGTTTCAGATTATGTTTGTCCTACTACTTTATGATTCTTGAAGGTAAATCCAAAATAATACTCCTTAACCTTTATCCATTTTATAACACATAGTTTACTTTATTTGAATATAAGTTAGCTAAAATTCATAATTATCCTTTTTTTTGTAGCTTAAACAAAAAAAATGAATTGGATATTTGAACCTTGGCCATGGTATATTTCTGGTCCTATGATAGCTTTTATAATGTTTTTACTAATCATGTTTGGTAAAAGCTTTGGCATGTCATCAAACCTTAGAACATTGTGTGCTATTTGTGGTGCAGGAAAAAAAACTGAATTTTTTAAATTTGATTGGAAATCTCAAAAATGGAATTTAGTTGTAGCCACAGGAGCTATAATTGGAGGATTTATTGGATCGCATTTCTTGTCTAACGATTTGGTTGTTCATATTAATCCAGAAACTGTTAGTGAATTAAATTTACTTGGTTTTGAAGGCGCTGGTAAAGAATATTTACCAACAGAACTTTTTGACAACTCGGTATTTGGGAATATAAAAAGCATTTTAATTTTATCTGTTAGTGGTTTACTAATTGGTTTTGGTACCAGATATGCTAGTGGCTGTACTTCTGGTCATGCCATTTCTGGTTTAAGTAATTTACAACTTCCTTCTTTAATTGCTGTAATTGGATTTTTTATTGGAGGTTTAGTTATGGTTAATTTTATTTTTCCTTTAATTTTTTAAGATATGGCTAGAATATTTTTTTATTTACTGATAGGTGTTTTATTTGGTATTACAATGTTTAAATCTGAAGCTGCTTCATGGTTTCGTATATACGAAATGTTTAAATTTCAGTCATTTCATATGTATGGTATTATAGGTTCTGCCCTAACATTAGGTATTATTATAGTGCAATCTATTAAACGGTTTAGAATAAAATCGTTTTATAAGGAAGACATTAATTTTATTCCTAAAACAAAAGGTGTAACAAATTATCTAATTGGGGGAATAATTTTTGGCCTAGGCTGGGCGCTTGCTGGTGCTTGTCCAGGTCCCATGTTTACACTTTTAGGGGCTGGTTTTTCCCCCATACTAATAGTAATATTCTTTTCGGTGATTGGCACGTATTTATATGGAGTACTTAAAGATAAGTTGCCACATTAATAAAATAACTTAATAAAGTTATTATAAATATTCAATATTGTCATTTACACTCACTATTTAATCAAATTTCGAATTTTACTTTTATTTTAATTAATAATGAAATAACTTGCTATAAATGATACTTTATTGATATTTATTATATAGTCATGAAAAATATTGTTCATTATAACCAATACAAGAAGTATCTAGTCTTTTTAAAACATATATTTTCTCAATGAATCAATCAAAAGAGATGAAAACAATAACACTAAAAGAAATAGCAAATCAATTAGAGTTATCGGTTACTACTGTTTCAAAAGCACTTAAAGCGTATCCAGATGTAAGTAAAAAAACCAGAGATCGTGTAAAAACCTTAGCTGAAAAACTAAATTACGTTCCTAATTCGTTTGCTGTAAGCCTTAGAATGCAAAAATCAAAAACTATTGGGGTTATAGTGCCAGAAACCGTACATTATTTTTTCTCTAAGGTCATAGATAGTATTTTAAAAGAAGCCGAAAAAAATAACTATGTAGTCATTTTAATGCAGTCAAAAGAAGATTACGAACTTGAAAAAAAACAAATTGACTTACTTTTAAATAAAGGTGTAGATGGTATTTTAATTTCATTATCAAACAAAACAAGTAATTTAGATCATTTAAAAAAAATCCAAGCACTTGGAATACCTTTAGTCCTTTTTGATAAAATAGCAAAAACTATTAATTGCTCTAAAGTTAAAATAGATGATAGAAAATCAGCTTATGAAGCAGTTACTTATCTTATAAAAAAAGGACATAAACGAATCGCTCATTTTAGAGGTGGATTAAACCCACAAAATTCTATTGATCGCTTTTTAGGTTACAAAAAAGCATTACTAGATAATGATATAAATTTTGACTCATCATTAGTTTATTTATGTGATAATGATTCTGATTTTGATGACGGATTCAAAAATGCTAAAAAGTTAATACAAGACCATGGTAATAATGTTGATGCTTTATTTACAATGAATGATCTTTTAGCAATTGGTGCTTTAAATTACTTAAATTCTGTTAATATAAATGTACCTGAAGATATTGCACTTATAGGTTTTAGTAATTGGTTTATGTCTTCAGTAGTTACCCCTACTTTATCTTCAATCGAACAAAATGGATATGAAATAGGTGAAAAATCTGCTCAAATCCTATTTCATGAAATAGATTGTAAATTCAAAGGAATAATAACAAAACCCCAACAAATAATTGTAGATACCGAACTTATAATTAGAAACTCAAGCTAAATTTTATTATTTTTAAATATTAGCTAAAACTAGGTTTTCATATTAAAGGTTAAAGAAGTCTTAAAACACTATACAATATTGTCATTTACCTTTAAAATTTAATCAATTATTTAGTTTTATTTTCACATGAGTCTTTTATAAAATAACTTGCTTCAAATGGTATTTAAACATCACATCAAGTTTTATAAAATTATGAGAAATTTAAAAAGAAAATTAGCAGTAGTAATATGTAGTTTATTTTTAGCTACAGGCTTTTCACAAAACAAATTAGATAGAATAACAGTAAATGAAAATGACTTTGTTACAAACAGTAACGAAACAATTGTTTTTAGAGGTTTAAACACAAGTGATCCTGATAAGCTAGAAAGTCAAAATCATTGGAATAAATCATATTTTCAAGAAATAAAAAACTGGGGCGCTAATATTGTTCGTTTCCCAGTACATCCTACAGCTTGGGTAAAAAGAGGAAAAGAAAATTATCTAAAACTTTTAGATGATGGTATAAAATGGGCTACAGAACTTAATTTGTATGTTATTATAGACTGGCATAGCATTGGTAATTTACAAACCGAAATGTATCAGCACGATATGTACGATACGACTCTTAAACAAACTTATGATTTTTGGAGAACCATTGCTGTTAAGTACGGAAAAAACACAACTGTAGCTTTTTACGAATTATTTAATGAACCGACAACGTTTAATAATACTTTAGGAACCGCAACTTGGGAAGATTGGAAAAAAATTAACGAAGAATTAATAACTATTGTTCGAGCTAATGGTGGTGAAGGCATTCCTCTAATAGCTGGTTTTAATTGGGCTTACGATTTAACACCTGTAAAAGAAAACCCAATAAATGCTGAAGGAATTGCTTATGTAAGTCACCCGTATCCTCAAAAAAGAGAAAAACCTTGGGAAAGCCAATGGACTGAAGATTGGGGTTATGTAAAAGGAAAGTACCCTTTAATTCTTACTGAAATAGGATTTAGCGGACCAGAAGACCCAGGCGCACACATACCCGTTATTAGTGATGAATCATATGGTGATGCAATAACAAATTATTGTGATGACAAAGAAATATCCTATGTGGTTTGGGTTTTTGACCCACAATGGGCTCCACGTTTATTTGAAGACTGGAATTATACCCCATCAAGGCATGGTAAATATTTCAAAAAGAAATTAAGTTCTTATAATTACAATTAAAAATAAATTTAGAGATAAAAAATGGTTGAAAAGATTAATCGAGAAATAACACTATTAAAACCAGATGATGTTTTCTTGATAATTAATCGTGTGAAAAAAAAGTTTGATTTCCCAATACATTTTCATCCAGAGTATGAATTAAATTTTATACTAAATGGCAGAGGTGTAAGACGTGTGGTTGGAAATTCCATGGAAGAAATTGGAGATGTAGAATTGGTTTTAGTAGGCTCTAATTTAGAACATGGTTGGGAAACACACCATTGTAAAAGAAATAAAATTTATGAAATAACTATTCAATTTCATGAAAATTTATTTAGTGATGATTTACTTTCTTTGAAAAATTTTAAACCAATAAAAGATTTATTTATAAGGTCTAAACAAGGAGTGCTTTTTGATGAAAAAACAGCCATAAATTTAATGTCAAAAATAAAAGCACTCTCATCAGAAAACGGTGTAGATGATTTTATTAAACTTTTAAAACTTCTTGAAGAACTTGCAAATTCAAAACATCAGCGTACACTTTCTCAAAATATTGATGAAAGAGAAAATCAATTTGAAGGAAGTGATAAAATTAAAAAAGTACATGATTTCTTAAATGAAAATTATGCTAGAAAAATATCTTTAAAAGAAATTTCTAGTTTAGTAAATATGAGCCAAAGCTCATTCAACCGGTTCATTAAAAAGAGAACAGGTAAAACATTTATTGAATTTGCAAATGATAAAAGAATAGGTTATGCAACAAAATTTTTAGTTGAAACCGATTTATCTGTTGCAGAAACAGCTTACAGATGTGGATTTAATAGTATTGCAAACTTCAACCGTTTCTTCAAAAAATCTAAAAACATAACACCTAGTAAATTTAAAACCGAGTTCAAGTCAATACAACGATTTGAATAAATTTCTCTTCCAAATGTATAAATAGTATAAGTATTTGATATTTTATACTAAATATAAAAAAGAAATTTACCTTAATTTCATGCAATCAAAAAAACTAATAAATGTTTAAATTTTACATATCAATTATAAGCTTTTTATTTATCGTTTCATGTAAAGAAAACTCTTTGAAAATTTATAACGCTACAGATAAACTAATAAAACAAACAGGAAGAATAGAAAAATTAACCGACAGTACAACTGCATTAATTGGTTCTGCTGCATCGTTAGAATTTAATACTAAAGGAGATTCTATTTCATTATTTATTCAGTCTGAATTTACACCTCGTAATTATGTTGTTTTAACTATTAATGATGAATACAAAGGACGTTATCAAATTAAAGGCGACACAATTAATAAAATAACATTACAATTGCCCGAAAATGAATTTAATAAAATAGGAATTCATAAAGCTACTGAAGCCGCAAGCGGAAATATTATTGTTCATAAAATTGAAGCAAAAGAATTAGTTCCGCTAAACGAAAAATCCAAAATTTCTATTGAATTTATAGGAGATTCTATTACTTGCGGAGCATTAGCAGATAATAGCGATATTGATTGCAATGAAGGTGAGTATCTAGACCAACACAATGCATACTTAGCTTACGGTCCATTATTGGCAAGAACTTTAAATACTAATTACCTTTTAAGTTCTGTTTCGGGGATGGGAATGTATAGAAATTGGAACGATGAGAATGTTGAAGAACCCATCATGCCTCAAGTTTATAATAATTTGTACTTAAACAAAGATGAATCTAAACCATACAAATCTAATTTTAATCCAGATATAATTAGTATTTGTTTGGGCACCAATGATATGTCTGATGGTGATGGCGTAAAAGAACGTCTTCCTTTTAATTCAAAAAAATATACCAATAACTACATCAAGTTTGTTGAAATGCTTTATAAAAAACATCCTAATGTTCAAGTTGCATTGTTAAATAGCCCAATGGTTTCCGAGCAAAGAAACGATACTTTGGTGTCTTGTTTAAAAGCTGTACAAAATCATTTCAATGATAAAAATATTGTGCTTTTTCAGTTTGAAAAACTTTATGTAAACGGTTGTAATTATCACCCTAGTATAGAGGACCATAAATTATTAGCAGAACAGCTAACTCCTTTTTTCAACAAATTAATAAGCAATAAATAATGAAATTCTTATACACATTATTATTCCTGCTTCTTGTAAATTCATCATTTGCAAATGTTGTTTTACCTTCTGTATTTGCAGACCACATGGTATTACAACAAAATGATGATGTGAAAATTTGGGGATGGGCAAATCCAAATGAAGACATCACAATTCAACCATCTTGGTCAAATGAAGTTTATAAAACAAAAACTAATAATCAAGCAAACTGGGAATTAACTATTAAAACTCCTAGTTATGGTGGACCCTATACAATTACGATAAAAGGATACAATGAAATTATTTTAAAAGATATTCTTATAGGTGAAGTTTGGTTATGTTCAGGGCAATCCAACATGGAAATGTCTGCAAGTTGGGGTATAAAAAATATGAATGAAATTGAAAAGGCAAACAATCCTAACATTCGTTTTTTTAATGTGCCTAAAGTTTCTGCAAAATCACCTCAAATTAACGTGAATGCAAATTGGCTAGTTTCAACACCAGAAACCATGAAGAATTCTAGTGCTGTAGCTTACTTTTTTGCAAAGCGATTACAAGAAAAATATGAAAATATTCCTGTGGGATTAATAGTTTCTGCTTGGGGAGGAACACCTGCAGAAATTTGGATGCCAGAACATATTATTACAAAAGATTCTATACTTAATGTAGCCGCAAACAAATTAAAACCTGTGGAATGGGGACCAACAGAACCCGCCAGAGCCTTCAATGCTATGATAAACCCCTTGTTGGGTTACAATGTAACAGGAGCTTTGTGGTATCAAGGTGAAGCAAATGTTGGCGCAAAACATTATGAAAAAACGCTTTCTGCTTTAATCAGTTCATGGCGTTTGCTTTGGAATCATAATTTCCCATTTTATTACGTACAAATTGCGCCGTTTGAATATGGTGAAGATCATTTTGGTGCTGCTGAAATTAGAAATGCACAACGTAAAGTGTTAGATATTTCAGAAAACACAGGAATGGTTGTTATTGATGATGTTTCTACAACAGATGATATTCATCCCAAAGACAAAAAAACGGTTGGAATAAGACTTGCTAATCTAGCTTTAAAAAATCATTACAAAAACTTTGAGGGAACTATAAGTGGTCCTCTTTTCAAAAATGTTTCATTTGAAAAAAGAAAAGCTATAGTGTTTTTTGATAATTCAGAGGGATTATACATGAAAGACAATTATTCTCTTTTTGAAATTTCTGGAGATGATAAAATATTCTACAATGCAAAAATAAAATTGAAAGATGATTACATAATACTTTCATCAAAAGAAGTAAAACAACCTAAATATGTTCGATTTGCATGGAAAAACACGGCTCAATCTAATGTTTTTAATGAAGCTAATTTACCTGCATCAACATTTACAACCGAACATTAATTTAACTAATTTAGACTAACCAAAACAGAATGATTAAATTTTCAAATGATTTTATATGGGGTACAGCAACATCAGCTTATCAAATTGAAGGAGGGCATAATGCAGATGGCAAAGGACCTTCAATATGGGATAGTTATTGCACCATACCAAATCGGATAAAGAATAATGAAAACGGCAATGTTGCCATAGACCATTACAACCGCTATAAAGAGGATGTAGCTTTGTTGAAATCGCAAGGTTTTAAGGCTTACCGATTTTCAATTTCTTGGTCCAGAATTATGCCTGAGGGTAAAGGTAAAATAAATGAAGAAGGCATTCTTTTTTATTCAAATCTTATAGATGAATTATTGAAAAACGACATCACGCCTTGGGTAACATTATATCATTGGGATTTACCTTTGGCACTGGAAATGGAAAATGATGGTTGGTTAAATCCTGATATAGCAGATTATTTTGAAGCATTTGCTAAAGTTTGTTTTGAAAGATTTGGCGATCGCGTTAAAAACTGGATTACACTTAACGAGCCATGGGTAGCAGCCATTTTAGGTTATGGGCAAGGTGTTTTTGCCCCAGGGAGAACCTCAAATTCAGAACCCTATTTAGCTGCTCATCATTTAATTCTTGCACATGCCAAAGCTGTAAAACAGTACAGAACAAACTTTAACAATCAAAAAGGAACTATTGGAATTACCAATAATTGCGATTGGAGAGAACCTTTAACTGATAAACTATGTGATATCGATGCTGCAGAACGCGCTTTATTATTTTTTATTGGATGGTTTGCAGATCCTGTATATTTTGGAGATTATCCACAAGTAATGAAAGATAGGCTTGGAGAAAGATTACCTAAATTTACTGAAGAAGAAAAAGAACTAATTAAAGATTCTTCAGATTTTTTTGGTTTAAACCATTACACAACAATGTATGCTGCTGAAGATGATCATTCTGGAATTACTGGAAGCGTTTACGGTAACGGAGGTATTTCTGAAGATCAAGACGTTATTTTATCTCAAGATGAATCATGGCCACTTACATCATTTAACTGGGCAGTTGTGCCATGGGGATGTTATAAATTGTTAGATTGGATTAGTAAACGATATAATAATCCAGACATAATTATTACCGAAAATGGTTTTGCTTGCGATGACAAAGTTGAAAACGGAGAAGTAAATGACCTTGAGAGATTAGATTATTATAAACAGTATTTGGAAGCTTGTAACAAAGCTATTGCAGATGGTATCAATTTAAAAGGTTATTTTGCATGGAGTCTTTTTGATAATTTTGAATGGGCTTCAGGTTATTCTGTTCGTTTTGGTATAAATTATATAGATTACAAAACACTTAAAAGAATCCCAAAAGCTTCTGCTTTGTGGTTTAAACAAATTATTAAGAATAATGGCTGGTAATACTAGAAACAGTTAAAAAAATAAATATTACATATGAAAAAAATAGCATTATTAGGGACTTTATTATTTGCTTTTATAAGCTGTCAAAACATACAAAGTCAAACTTCAAACACTAAAAACCAAAACATTGAACAAAAAATTGATTCACTATTATCAATAATGACTATTGAAGAAAAAGTGGGTCAAATGAACCAATACAATGGATTTTGGAATGTCACTGGTCCTGCTCCAGAAGGTGGAAATGCAGAAAAGAAATATGAAGATTTAAGAAAAGGCTATGTGGGTTCTATGTTAAATGTTAGAGGCGTTGAAAATGTAAGAGCGCTCCAAAAAATTATAGTTGAAGAATCGCGTTTAGGCATTCCTTTAATTATTGGTTCAGATGTTATACATGGTTACAAAACTTTGGCCCCTATTCCACTAGCAGAATCAGCAAGTTGGGATTTAGAAGCTATAAAAAAATCGGCAAGTGTAGCAGCAGCAGAAGCTTCTGCGGTTGGTGTAAACTGGACATTTGCACCAATGGTAGACATCTCTAGAGATGCACGTTGGGGACGTGTTATGGAAGGTGCTGGCGAAGATCCTTTTTTAGGTAGTAAAATAGCTGTTGCACGTGTTACTGGTTTTCAAGGTGAAGATTTATCTGCTGTAAATACCATTGCTGCTTGCGCAAAACATTTTGCTGCTTATGGGTTTACCGAAGCAGGTAAAGAATATAATACTGTAGATATTGGAACTTCCACCCTATATAATTACGTATTACCTCCTTTTAAAGCTGCTAAAGATGCTGGCGTAAAAACATTTATGAATTCGTTTAACGATTTAAATGGTGTGCCAGCAACTGGAGATAAGTTTTTACAACGCGATATTTTAAAAGGTAAATGGAATTTTGATGGTTTTGTTGTATCAGATTGGGCCTCAATTCGTGAAATGGTTGACTGGGGACACGCAAAAGATTTAAAAGATGCTGCTAAAAAAGCTGCAATTGCTGGTTCAGATTTAGATATGGAGTCTAACGCCTATATTAATCATTTAGTAGATTTAGTAAAGTCTGGAGAGGTTGAAGAATCATTAATTGATGACGCTGCAAGAAGAATTTTAAGAGTTAAATTCGAATTGGGCTTATTTGATGATCCTTACAAATATTGTGATGAAGAACGCGAAAAAACAGTTATAGGAAGTACAAAACATCTTGATGCTGTTTTAGATATGGCAAAGAAATCAATAGTGCTACTAAAAAATGACAACAATTTGCTTCCTCTAAAAAAAGAAGGTCAAAAAATAGCATTAATTGGAGCCCTAGCTAACGATAAAAATAGTCCTCTTGGAAGCTGGAGAATAGGTTCTGACGATAATACTGCTGTATCTGTTTTAGAAGGAATGCAAGCTTATAAAGGAAACAAATTAACTTATGCTAAGGGAGCTGATTTATTTGTTGGAAATGCAGGGTTTGTTCATGAAGTTATTATTAATGAAACTGATAAAAGTGATTTTGCTGAAGCTATAAAAGTTGCAAAACAATCAGATGTTGTTGTTATGGTTTTAGGAGAACACGGCTTCCAGAGTGGCGAAGCAAGAAGCAGAACGAACTTGCAATTACCAGGAGTACAACAAGAATTATTAGAAGCAGTTTACAAAGTAAATAAAAACATTGTTTTGGTATTAAACAATGGACGTCCTTTAGCAGTTAGTTGGGCAGATGAACATATTCCTGCTATTGTAGAAGCGTGGCAATTAGGTACTCAAACTGGAAACGCAGTTGCACAAGTTCTATATGGAGATTATAACCCTAGCGGAAAACTACCTATGACGTTTCCTAGACATGTTGGTCAAGTACCTATTTATTACAATTATAAAAATACAGGAAGACCTACTGATAAAGACAATAATGTATTTTGGTCTCATTATATTGATTCTGAAAAAACACCATTATACCCATTTGGTTACGGTTTAAGTTATTCAACTTTTGAATATTCTAACTTAAATCTTAATGGAACATCATTTAAAACTGGAAGCGAGGTAAATGTTTCTGTTAATGTAACAAACACAAGCAATATTGACGGAAAAGAAGTTGTACAATTATACATTAGAGACCTTGTAGGAAGTGTAACAAGACCTGTTAGAGAATTAAAAGGTTTTGAATTAGTTGAGTTAAAAGCGGGAGAAACTAAGACTATTAATTTCGCATTAAACAATGAAACATTAGGTTTCTACAATAACCAAGGCGATTACATAGTTGAACCTGGTGATTTTAAGGTTTTTGTAGGTGGAAGTTCTACAGCAACTCTAGAAGCAGGTTTTGAATTGAAATAATAACTTAAATGAAACGCTTTCTCTTTTTCTTTATAATTTTTACCGGTTTTGTTGTCAACGCTCAAACTGTGATAAGTCCTGAAACGATAAAAAAAGAAAAAGAGGAAGCATTAAGAAAGAAACTTGGTGTTTCAGGGCTTACTATTACAAAACACAAAAATGGAATAATTAAAAAGAACGGAGAAATTATTACCATTAGTAAGTTTGATAAAGAAGGCAGATTGGTTTACAATAAAACATCTATTAAAAACCTAACCAGTTCCTTACCTAAACAATTTCAAAACGCAAAATCTAAAGTCCCAAATAATAATATTGATCATCTTGCTGAATATAATTATGGTGACTATGGAAACCTAATTAAGGAAACGTCATCAAATAAATCAAACACATTTAGTAAATTAGATTACATAATACTATATGATTATGACAATGTAAATAATTTAGTAAAAAAAAGTACTTACACTAAAGATAGAATAACAGGTAATAAAACCCTTAGCAGAATTACACATTACAACGGTTTAAAAGCTACAAGCCTTAATACTGAAGGCGATACACCTTCTATTTATGTTAGTGGGTATAATGAAAAAGGAGACATGTTTATTTCTAATAACACATATTATAATCGTGATTTTGAATCAAGCAAAACCTATGTGTTAAATGATAAAGGGCTTATTCAACAATTTAAAATTATATCTAGATATCCTATGGGAGTTCAAGAAATAAACACTTCATATCAATATGATTTAGATGGTAATGTAACTAAAACTATTCTAAATAGTATTTTCCCTTTTGGTCAACAAAAAATTGAAACTGAATTTGAATACGATAGTAATAGATTAATTTTCAAGAAATACACATTAGACCTTGAGAATGGCACAAAAGATATTTTAGTATATAATTACGAGTTTTTTGATGATTAATCAGTTATACTGTTATTAGCTTGTTTAATAATCTCTAAGGTTGAAACATCTGATGCAAAAACAGAATTTAAGCCTTGGGGTTCTTGTGGTGGATCTGCACTAAAATCATCACCGTGAATCCATTTACCATTGGTGCTAGGATTAGTTTTAGCATATCCTGCAAAGCCCCAAAAATTCAAACCGGCTAGAACACCTTTATTTATTGAACTTTCAATAATTCTATCTGCAATAGCTTTATAAAACACATCCCTATTTTCAACTGATGCATCTAAAGACAAGCTTTCTTTCTCTCTTGGAAAACCAAATTCTGACATCACAATAGGTTTATTCATTCTTTTTGCCACCACAATATGTTCATCCATATATGCGTATGCATTTTTAATAGATAATTGCGTAGTTTCTTTTTCATTATTAATATCATACCAACCCCAATTTTTTGGCCACATATGCATTGCTAGATAATCTATGTTTTTATTGGTGTGTAATCTTTCAAACATATCCATGTCTTGTAAAAACCCATGTTTCCCTTCGGTTCCTGTAGACACCAGGTGATTTGGGTCTAACTCTTTAATTAAAGCTACGGTTTTATTTAACCAACCTGCAAAAGCTTCTTCATGATCTGGTGACACCAAAACTCTAGGTTCGTTTGCTACTTGCCAAGACATTACTGTATGGTCATCAGTATATTTTAAACCTGTGTAAGTATTTGTTCTTCCAATAATAAATTTAAGGTGGTCGTAATATGCTTCTTTACATGGTTCGCAACTATGAAATTGTTTGGTGTAGTTCATATACTCATCCCATGAATATTGTTCTAAAAACGGATTGGGAACTTCTCCGTAACCATTCCATTTTAAATATTCACTCATTCCGCCAGACCAAATCCAATTGTTATTAAGATATAAAACCGCATACATATTTCTTTTGCGCATTTCTGCCATCATAAAATCTAAACCATCCAATAAATCTTCGTTATAAACACCTTGTTCTGGCTGTAAAGCAGGATGCACTCTAGAATCTCCGCCATCACCTTCAGCTCCAACTAAAATTCGTAAATTATCTATTCCAACAGATTTCATTAAATCTAACTCCTTAATTAAGCGCTCTCGGTCACCTATATTTTTTGCACCAATTAATGGACCATACCAATAGTTTGCTCCAACAAAATAATAAGGTTTATCGCCTTTCATAAACTTGGAATCTTCTATGGTAATTTGCTCAATATCTACACTTCGATCTGTTTTTTTGTACTGTGCACTTTTACAACCTGAAAAAATTAAGGCTAAAACTATAATATATATTAACTTGTTTATTTTCATAATAAAATTAGTTTGGTAAGGTATACATGTCTGGTAACTCGTCTTGCAATAATGTTTTTGGCTTATCGGTAAACTCAATAAAATCTGATGCGCTAGACAAACTAGGAACAGGAGTTACATAAGTGTTCTGTGAATTAGTCCAAAACATCATAAAAGCCATCTCTATATCATTATTAGTAATTGTTTGATATAAATTATTAGCATAAAAACCAGAAATAGGATTATTTTCTCCTGGAGTAACAAAATAACCTGTTTCAGTAAATGCAGCTATTTTTACTTTTTCTTTAGCAAGTTTATCTATTATTTGTAATTTTTGATTAGCTGAATCTACTCCAGATTGTCCCATATTATTCAAGTCTCCATAATTATCCATTCCTAAAACATCTACATAAGCATCACCTGGGTATCTACTTAAATATTGTGCTTCAGAACTATAACTTCTATCAGGAGAAAATGCAAAAAGCATATTATTTACATTTAATGTATCTCTTAAATATTCTACTGTAAAACGCCATAACTCAATAAATTCTTGAGCTGTACACCATGATGCTCCCCACCAAAACCAATCGCCATCAAATTCATGAAAAGGTCTAAAAATAAAAGGCACTAATTTACCATCGTTACCAACCATACTATTTGCAACATCTGCAACTACTTGCAACTTGTCTTTATAATAGTCATGATTACTTCCTCCAGGTAAAATACTCTTGAAAGCATTTTGTTTTTGAAAATCTGTCATTTCAGAAGTATAAAAATGATCTCCTTCATAAGGTTCTCTTAAATGCCAAGCAAAAATATTTACCATACCTTTATTGTATGCTTCTACTGCATCTCCTGTAATAATTTGTTCTTGTTGATAAAACCAATTTGCAGGTGTACCATCATTATTATCATCTGTAATAAACATAAAATCTGACCCTAATAATCCAGGATCGCTACCTGTTGTTTTTTTAATATCAGAATCACCAGTATTATTATTGTAAAAACCGGCAAATGCATCTTGTTGACCTACTATAAAATTGGTTTTAGATAGTGTTTTTAAATTATAAAATAGCGCTATGGTTTCGTCTGTAGCATTTGGATTAACCATATAAGTAGCTGTGTCTTCTGGGGTTAAAGTAAATGACTCCGTATTACTTGAAATTGTTATAGTAGCTGTTTTTGCAGAATTAACTACAACATCATCATTATCTGTACTTGTAAGTGTTATGATTATGGTTTCATTATCTTCAGAAATATTATCATCTAAAACATTAATAGCGATAACTCCCGATAATGAATTTGCTGGTATAGTTATACTATTGCTTAATGTTTCATAATCTTCACTATTAGTTGCTGTTCCTGTTATAGTATAATTAACTTTTGTTGATGCATTTACTGCTTTACTTAGTGTAACTAAAAACGAACCATTTGCTGAAGGTTCTGTAACTATATTTGTTGAAGTTGAAATACTAACGTTACTTTTTGATGGTTCTTGATCAACTGGATCTTCTGGTGAATCTTTTGAACAGCTATAAATAGTTACAGCAATACATAAAACACTTAATATTTTTTTTAAATTTTTCATAGTCTAAATATTTAATTTAATACAAGCTCGTGATGTGTGATATGGTGCTTTCCACATACTTACTTTGTCTTCTTCTTTATATACTTTTCCTTTTTTTGATACTCTAAAAAACCATTCTCCATTTTTGTAATCTATCAAATGCTTTTTTGTGTATTCCCATATTTTTATTGAAGTCTCTAAATAATCTTGATCTGGACTTAACTTAAATACATAATTTAAACCTATTAATGCTTCAACTTGTGGCCACCAATGTCTATCAGTATCAACATGATTTGTTGTTATATTTTTTTCATTTAATACTGCTCCATCTTTATCTATGGCTTCATTTAAAAAAGTATCAGCAACTACAACCGCTAAAGTGTTTGCTTTATTTAACAATACTTCATCATTAAGTAGTTTTGCAGCATCAATAATTAACCATGCCGCTTCAATATCATGACCATAAGACACTGTGTTACTTAACAACTGCCACTCATCATTAAAAAATAATTCATAATGGTTTTTATCATTTAAAAAATTATCAAAAAACAATTCTACTAATTGTTTAAGCGATTTTTTTAAGTTTTCACTATCATAAATCAGCAACAGTGATGTATAGGCTTCTAAAACATGAAGATGTGTATTCATGGTTTTAGAGGCATTCATATCTTTATCACTTAAGCGCATGTCTTCAATAGGCGACCAATCTTCATTAAATGCTTCGAAGTAGCCAAGATTAAGTTCGTCTTTGGCGTATTTTTCTAACAGTTCAAAAATTTCTATTGCCCAATTTTTTGCCTCCTCATTTTTAGTGAACATGTAATATTCAGACAATGCATAAATAGTGAAAGCTTGTGCATAAACTTGTTTACGTATATTTAAAGGGTTTCCTTTGTAATCTAGCTCCCAATAAACACCTTTATATTTGTTGTCTTTAAAATTATCTTTCAAATAATTAAAAGCTCTTTCACAAATCAATTCATATTCATTAGTTTTCAAATAATTTGACGCTGCTGAAAACGACCAAAGAATACGAGTGTTTAGAATTATACCTTTTGATGCTTTTGGTATAATTTTGTTGTAATGATTTATTTTACCAACAAAACCCCCATACTCATCATCTAAAGTATTTTTAACCCAATAGCTTAATATGTTTTTTAATTCAGAATTAAGTTCTGATTTAAGTTCAGTATAAGCATCAGTCATTAATAAAGCCCTTTGTTTTTATCAATAAGATTTATAATTGTTTCAACAGAACCTGCAGAAGTGTATTTATCTTCTGGAGTATTCATGCAATAATCAACTAATTTTTCAATAGTTGATGTTGCAACATGCATTCTGGTATCTGATGAGGCATAATAGATATAAACTTTTCCATCACAATTTGCTATCCAGCCGTTAGAGAATAACACATTTGACACATCTCCTACCCGTTCATCATTTTCAGGCGCCATAAAATGGCCTCCTGGTTTATATGTTACTTTTGAGATATCATTTAAATCTGTCATAAACATATAAAGTGTATAACGCAATCCTGCTGCTGTATTTCTTACTCCATGTGCAAGATGCAACCAACCTTTTTCGGTTTTTATTGGTGCTGGACCTAAACCATTTTTAAGTTCATATATAGTATGGTAGGTTTTACCAAATATGATTTTTTCATCTTTTACAATTGGGTTTTCCATATCATCTATGTAGCCTAATCCAATACCGCCGCCAGAGCCTACACTTATAAATCCATCTTGAGGTCTTGTATAAACAGCATACTTACCATTTACAAATTCTGGATGAAGTACCACATTGCGTTGTTGACCAGAGTTTGAAATTAAATCTGGCAAGCGTTCCCAATTAATTAAGTCTTTTGTTCTTACAATGCCTGCATTTGCAATGGCACTACTTGTATCTTCCACAGGTACATTTGGATCTTTTCGCTCGGTACAAAAAACACCATAAATCCAACCATCTTCATGATTTATAAGACGCATATCGTATGCATTGGTGTCTGGGTTACCTTTAATTTGAGGTATTACACATGGTTTGTCCCAAAACTCAAAACCATCAATACCATTAGGGCTTTCTGCTATAGCAAAGAATGATTTTCTATCATTACCTTCAACGCGAACACATATAAGGTAGGCGTCATTCCACTTCATCGCACCTGCATTAAACGCTGCATTAAAGCCAATACGTTCTAGAGCATTAGGATTTGTTTGAGGATTTAAATCATATCTCCAATGAATAGGAATATGTTCTGAAGTTACAACAGGGTTTTTAAATCTTTTAAAAACACCATTAGTTTTAGAAACTGGTTTATTCCTTTTATTAATTAATTTGGAATACTGTTCCTTTACCTTATCTATATGTGAAACTACTTTGTACAATTTATTTTTAATTTTTGGTTAATCTAATTTCTCTTCTAATTTATTCCACCAGTATTTTTTCAACAATAGCACACTAACTACCAAGATAGCAAGTGATATATATATTGGCATACTTTGTCTGAATATTATGTACATTGGTAGAATTACTAACACCGTTTGGGCAACAATACCCACAACCACATTAAACATATCTCTACCAAAATCTTTATTCTTTTTGAAGTTAGGGTCTTCAGCAACTAATTTGTCATTTATTGGTTTCCAAAAGCCCCATGGTCTTACATTTTTATAAAATGTTTTTAGAACAGCTTCTTCTGTTGGTGGAGCAGAATATGTACCTACAATACTTCCTATTAATGAAACCACTAATAATATTGGGAATAAATAGAGTTCGTTCGTATCTGGAAATAACATTGGTGCAAAATAAGCTGCTATTAAACCAGCAACCATACCCCAGAAAAAACCTTCACCATTAAAACGCCACCAGTGCCATTTTAAAATATTAGCCCCCACATAACTACCATAAAGCACTGATACTATAATATTTAAAACCGAATTAACATCTTCTGCAAAAAAGCCAAGAACTATACTTATTATAACTACAACTAGTCCTGTTAGGTAATTCATGTTTTTAACCTGATTGGTTTTTGCATCTGGTTTAACATATTTTAAATAAATATCGTTTACCAAATACGCTTGTGCAGCATTTAATGTTCCTGCAAAAGTTGACATAAACGCAGCAATTAATCCTGCTAAAAGCAATCCTAATAAACCAACGGGTACAAAAGTTTTTATAGCTGTTGGAAGTATCAATTCAAAATCTATATTTCCAGCTGCATTTAATAAATCCAATTTCTCATAATAAATTAATGCCAATGCAGCGAAACCTGCAATCATTAAATAACGAATTGGCATTAAAATAACCGAAACAAAACCACTCATTTTAGAAGCTTCTGCCGGTGATTTAGTTGAGAGTATTTTTTGCATATCGTAAGTTGGCGCAGGACCTGCAACACTTACTAATACACCTTTAAACAGCATCATAAATAAGAATATGCTGAAAATACCAAACCCATCATCTTTAATTTTTTGATTAACTTCTGGAATAATTTCAGTCCAGTCCATGCTTAACTCACCTATAAACGGATTCATCCATCCATCAGGTACATTTAAATTTGAAGCACCAACTGCTTGCCAACCTAAATAACCAATTACTAATGCAGCAATTGTCATGATTGTAAACTGTACAACATCTGCCCAAACAATACCAGACATTCCTCCCAGTAATGAATAAAACACAGCAAATAGCGTAAAGATTGTTCCATAAAAATGAGGAACATATTCTAAGGGTATATCGAAAGGAATATAATTACTAACAAACTCCCAAGGCATGAATATTTCTACGAACTTCCCTAAACCTATAAAGCCGTAAGCTAAATAACCTAAGCACACCACTAAAGCAAAAACAACAACAATTATATGTGATAGCTTCGCCCCTTTTCCAAATCCAAATCGTGTACCTATCCACTCTGCACCGGTTGTAGCGTTAGATCGTCTCAACCATTTTGATAAGTAAACCATTAAGAAGATTTGATTAAATACTGGCCATAGCCAAGGTATCCAAGCACTTTTAATACCATAAACAAACATTAATGTAACCAACCATATGGTTCCAGAAATATCAAACATTCCAGAGGCATTTGAAAGCCCCAACATATACCAAGGAATAGACTTACCCCCCAATAAATAATCGTCTTTACTTCGTTGTGCTTTTTTTCTGAGCACCAAACCTATTACTATTATGGTAATTAAATAAAGTGCAATTATTAAAATATCTACGGTATGTAATAAATTCATAAGTTGGTTTAAGTTAGTCTGTAATACTATTAATATCTTTTAGGAAAAGTGTTTTTGGGAATTTTTCAAACTTTTTGAAGTCATCTTCACTTACATGTGTTTTATATGGCATATAATGATGTTTTTTTGTGTAATTTCTCCAAAATAAAATATACGCTATTCCTGTATTTTCAATACTTGGATATACAACATCTGTAAACCATTTATTGTTTGGAATTGCCTCTAAACCAGTTTCTGTAAAAGCGTATAATTTATTTTTTGATGTTGCTATACTTCTAACAATTTTTAAATCGTTTACAACAGATGTTTTATAATCTTCAGAGTTATTAAAATCGTAAATATCAATTCCAAAAAAATCAACATAATTGTCACCAGGATAATACTTCATGTAATCATCATTAGGATTTAACTTATTTGGCGAATAAGCATAAATTAAGCTGTGTAATTTATGCTTATTTTTTAAATAATTAACGGTTTCTTGCCACAATTGAACATATTCTGAAGCTGTACAATTTGGATCACCCCACCAAAACCAAGCTCCATTCATTTCATGAAAAGGTCTGAAGATGATTGGCACTTTCTTGCCTTTATATTTTACAGATTTTAAAAAAGTGGCAACTCGGTCTAGCCAAAGTATATATTTCTCTCTATGTTTTCCATTTTCAATAATGTCCTTAACTGCAGGTGTTTTATCCCAAGAATCTCCTCCAGTTGTAGGATTGTCTGCATGCCAACTCACGGTAATAACCCCACCTTTCTTATATGCATCAATCATTAGTTTACGCATAGTTTCAAAAGGTACACCATCTAAATTTTTATTATGACCATGTTCAATTCTTCCTATATCAAAACCATAAACCGCAGGAAAATCTCCAACTATATCATTCACATCACTTTTTATAGTATTTGGATAGTCTACTTCTTTCCATCCAATTCCATAAGAGGTAGCATCTTGATGCCCTATAGCGAAACCGTTCTTGGAAATGTAAAATAATTTTTTGTGTAGCTTTTTCAATTGTTTTGACGGTTTACTATCAACCAATTGAGGTTTTTCGTAAACTGAATTATAAAAAGGCTTACAAGAGTTAAGCGAAGTAAAAATAAGCACTATTAATATAGTGGTTACATACTTTTTAAAATTTAAAAATTTATGGTGTTCTTGCATTCAATCGTAGTTTTTTGGTAATTTTATACCATTTAAAATACAAAATATATAATTTAGCGGTCTCAATTTTATTAAATTCAAAATTAATAATTATACAAATTATAACTATGATATTATTTTATCATTATTATAAACTATAATTGCAACAAAAATGAGTATATTAAACAAAGTACATAGAGAAATAACTCCTTTATCTCCTGAAGATAGCTTTTTGGTTTTTGATAGAGTTAAAGAAGAATTTGACTTTCCAGTTCATTTTCATCCAGAATACGAGCTTAATTTTATCCATAATGGCAAAGGGGTTAATAGAGTCATTGGCGACAGTATTGAAGAGATAGATGACATAGAACTCGTTTTGGTTGGTCCCAACTTACATCATGGTTGGTTGAACAACAATAATAAAGGGCAAGAGATGAGAGAAATTACTATCCAGTTTGATGAACATTTATTTAATAATGAATTGCTTTCTAGAAAGATAATGAAACCTATTAAAGATATGTTTGACCGATCTATACATGGGATTTTATTTTCTAAAAAAATAAGTTCTGAATTATACGAACGTCTTGCTCAAGTTTCAAAGCTAGATGGTATGGACTATTTTCTAGAACTAGTTTCTATACTGCATGATCTTGCAAACTCCAGAAACCAAAGACTTCTCTCCAGCTACACTATAAATAGAGATAGTTTTGAGAATAGCGACAAAATCAAGAAAATATACGAGTACGTTCAAGAAAATTACGATAAAAAAATTACTCTAGCAGAAGCTTCAGACCTTGTAAATATGAGTCAAGTTTCTTTTAATAGGTTCATGAAAAAAAGAACCGGAAAAACTTTTGTTGACTATGTTAATGATGTAAGAATTGGTCATGCAGCTATTCGGTTAATAGAAAAAGACATCACTATTTCTGAAATTGCTTTTAACTGTGGTTTTAACAATATAGCCAATTTTAATAGAGTTTTTAAAAAATCAAAAAAATGCACACCTAGCCAATACAAAAATGACTTTTCTGGCATAAAAAGAATACTATAGTTTTCTCTTATTAAAATTGTTTCTTTTCCCTACCTCAATAGCAGCTATTTAAGGACTCCATTTAATATTATCCCCCTAAGAGTCATTTAATCGAAAAAATTTCATTAGCAATTGACAAAATAATATTAACCTTAATTTAACAATTGCTTTAATTTTGATATTAACAAAAAACTACTGGTTTAATTATGTATCTCACAAAATAATTAAGCTCAAATTATCAATTAATTCAACTAACACAAAAAGACATGCAAAAAACAATTTTTAAGAACATTAATATTTGTGCAAAACGTTATTTGCCTGTATTAATGTTTTTTATGGTTAGTCAAATTGCCTTAGCTCAAATTCAAGTTAAAGGGGTTATAACTGACTCTAATGGATTAGCCCTTCCAGGAGTAAATATACTTGAAAAAGGTACCAGCAATGGAGTTGTGAGTGATTTTGACGGAAATTATTCTATTTCTGCAAATGAAAACGCAACTTTAGTTTTTAGCTATTTGGGTTTTACAACTCAAGAGGTAAATATTAATGGCAGATCAACAATCAATATTTCTCTCACTGAAAGCTTAGAAAGCTTAAACGAAGTTATAGTAATTGGTTATGGGTCACAACTTAAAGAAGATATTAGTGGTTCTGTAGCATCTGTTGATACGGAACAACTGGAAACAATTCCACAGGTTAGTATAGACCAAATGATGCAAGGTAGAGCTGCTGGTGTAAGTATCACTACAAACTCTGGACAACCAGGTAGTTCGGTATCTGTTAGAATACGTGGTGTTAACTCCATTTCCGGATCTAGTGAACCTCTATATATTATAGATGGTGTGCCAGTTTCTGGAGATGCAGGCTCAATAGGTGATCCTGACTCTCAAGGGGGTACAAGCCCACTATCATCATTAAATCCGAATGATATTGAATCTATTAATATTTTAAAGGATGCATCTGCTACGGCTATTTATGGTTCTAGAGGTTCAAATGGTGTTGTTATTGTTACAACCAAAAGAGGAAAAAAAGGAAAAGCTGTAATCTCATATGATTCTTTTATAGCCATCCAAGAACCTACTAACAAAATTGAAGTTTTAGATTTACCAGGATATGCAAGATTACAAAATGCAATTAACGATATCTATGGTTTAAATGAAGTTGTAGAGTATCTAAGACCTGAGTTACTGGGACGAGGAACTAATTGGCAAGAAGAAATTTTTGAAAATGCTTTAATGGAAAGTCATCAAATATCGTTTTCTGGAGGAAAAGAAGGTACTAATTATTTTGTCTCTGCTGGTCACGTTAATCAGGATGGTACTGTTATAGGATCAGATTTCAATAGATCTACTATTAGAGCAAATATTAATTCAAAATTAAGTGATAGAATAAATTTTGGGGTAAACATTACTGCTAGTAGAACAGATGAAAAATTAACTTTAAATGGAAGAAGTGATGGTATTATTGGTTTATCACTTTTGAATAATCCATCAATACCCGTTTATAATTTAGATGGCTCGTTTGCTGGTCCTGTAACTCCAGACGAGGTGGCTTTTGCATTAAGAAACCCAATTGCAGAAGCTTTAAGTCTTAGAAATAAATTGAGAAAAAATTCAATTTTAGGTAATATATATGCTGAATTTAAAATTTCTGAAAATATTACGCATAGAACAGAATTTGGTGGTTCATTTGGTACTGAATTACAAGATAGATTTACTCCGAGTTATAGTTATGGTGCTATTCCAGCTGGTGCAAATACATTAAGTATCACAAACCGACAAAATGATTACTGGATCATAAAAAACTTTTTAACCTATAATAATACATTCAATGAAAAGCATGATCTTACCGTAATGTTAGGAGCAGAGGCACAAGAATCTAGCTGGGGAGGTTCAACATCAACAGATGGTGATTTTGTTGGAAATGAAGTGCCAATTTTAGGTACTGGTGATGCAGATGATAACAATACACAGTATAAAGGAAGTTCTGCACTAGAATCTTATTTTGGAAGGTTAATTTATTCTTTTGATAATAAATATAGTTTGACTGCGTCATTAAGAGCTGATGGTTCTTCAAACTTTGCCGCTGGTAATAAATGGGGGTATTTTCCTTCTGTTTCGGCAGCTTGGAAAATGTCAAATGAAGATTTTATGAGTGATTTCAATGCCATACAAAATATAAAAATTTACGGTGGTTATGGTGAAGTAGGAAACCAAAATATCCCTGGTTTTGCTTATGGCTCTAGATTAACTACTGTGAATACAGGCTTAGGAACAGGTTTTTTACAATTTAATTTTCCAAATCCAGATTTGGTTTGGGAATCCTCTGTACAAACAAACTTTGGATTAGATTTTTCTTTATTTGACTCTAGCTTAAGTGCAACAATAGAATTGTACAATAAAGTGTCTAAAGATTTCTTATACCAGTATGCAGCTACCGATTTTATTACTGGCGGTAGTGCATTTGGTGCAATTCAAGCACCTTGGGTGAATTTAGGAGAAATGGAAAATAAAGGTATAGATGTTACTTTAAGTTACAATACATCTAGCGAAAATTTCTCTTGGAATTCCTCACTTACTGTATCACACTACAAAAACAAAGTAAGAAGCTTAGATAACGTTACACAGATTAACGGAACTATGAATATTAATTATGATGGTGAACAAAATATAACCATCACAAGACCAGGTGAACCTCTAGGCTTATTTTACGGACTTGAAGTTGAGGGCTTGTTCAGATCAGTTGATGATTTTGAAGGTGCCGCTATTCAATATGGTAGACCATTTGAAGACGCACTTTTTGCTACTACTTGGTTAGGCGATATTAAATATAAAGATCAAAATAATGATGGTGTAATTGATGATAATGATAGAACCGTAATTGGAAATCCACATCCAGACTTTACGTTTGGTTTTCAAAACTCATTTAATTACAAAAATTTTGATTTATCAGTATTTTTACAAGGTTCATATGGAAATGATGTGTTTAACGGAATTGGTAGATTACTTACTGCCGGTAACAGAACTTATACAAATCAGTTAAACTCAGTATTAGACTATTGGTCAGTTGATAATCCAGATGCAAGTTCTCCAAGATTAGCGAGAAATGATACGAGAAATATAGATGTTTCTGATAGATATGTTGAAGACGGTTCTTACCTTAGAATACAGAATGTAACATTAGGTTACACTTTAGACTCTAAATTATCTGAAAAAATTGGTATCGGTAAGCTAAAAATATACGGTAGTATTCAAAACTTATACACTTTTACAAACTACTCAGGATATGATCCAGAAATAGGGTCATACAACCAAAATACACTTCTAACAGGAATTGATGCTGGTCGTTATCCCTCACCTAGAACATATACTTTAGGTGTTAATGTTGAATTTTAAAAAATTAAAAAGAGAAATAATGAAAAATTTATTTGAAAAAAAATTGATACTTATCTTAGTATTTGCGCTAACACTAGCTTCTTGTGGTGAAGATTTTTTAGATAGACCACCAGAAGATTCATATAATGTTGATGAATTTTATCAAACAATTGAGCAGGTAGAGGTAGCTACAAATGCCTTATATGCTGCACCTTGGTTTAACTTTAATACGAATACCATTTGGTGTATAGGAGAACTAAGTTCAGGTAACGGACGTACATGGGATCCAAGAAATGCAGATTTTACAAACTTTGCTATAAATGGTAACCACAGTACTTTAACTCAAGCTTGGGAATCTTTATATGCTGTAATTGGGCAATCTAATTTTGTAATAAACACATTACCTGATGCTGCTGGCCCTGAAATTCCTCTTGCTGTAGTTAATAATGCAGTTGGAGAGGCTAGATTTATAAGAGCTACAGCTTACTTTTATTTGGTAAGGATATTTGGTTCTGTTCCTATTATTGCAGATAATAATGATTTTGTACTAGAACCAGTAGTTCCACGAAATTTAGTGGAAGATATTTATAAGTTTATCAGATTAGATTTAGAATATGCTATAGAAAATTGTTATCAGAAAATTAGAGGTGCAAATTTTGATGAAAATGGAAAAGTTTCAAGTGGATCTGCTAAGGCTATGCTTGCTAAAGTTTATTTATATGAAGAAAATTATCCGATGGCATACCAAATGGCAGACGAAGTAATAACTTCTGGAGAATTTAGATTATTCGGAGGTGATGCTGAAGATGGAGATCCATCAGGTAGTTATTATGATTTATTTACTCCTGAGAATGATAACAACCCTGAATCTATTTTTGCCTTACAATGGACAAGCTCAAGTAGATATGCAGAAGGTAACGGCATACAATCTTTATTTGGTCCTGGCGGTGGTTTTACTGGAGGTTCAGATGGCTGGTCTGCAATTGGTCCTTCTCCAGATTTATTAGAAGCTTATGAAGACGGTGATTTAAGATACTATGCCACAATTACAGAACCTGGTGCTGAATATCCAGATTTAAATGGCGGTTATACAGTTCCTGATAATGTTGACTTCCAAGGTTCAGGACATGGATTAAAAAAATATGTAGTGGGAAGTAATGACGCCGTAGCCAGAGATGATGGAAGTGGGCAAACAACAACTTCAAACAATACTTATATTTTAAGATACGGAGATCTATTATTAATACATGCAGAAGCAGCCCTAAAAGGTGGTGGTCCTGCAGCAAGAGGTATAGAATCATTCAACAAAATTAGACGTAGAGCAGGATTAGATGAAATAGCAAGTCCTACTTTAGATGATGTTTTCCAAGAAAGAAGAATTGAATTAGCTTTTGAGTTTGAATTTTGGTATGATATAGTCCGTCAGGGTCCAAGCTTTGCAATAGATTTTTTAAGTAATACAGATAGAGGTACTTTTGATAGTAGTGTAACACCTGCAGTTTTAAATTCAGAATTTTTTGATGCTAGTGTAGATGATTTATTGTTTCCTTATCCAACAACTGAAACTCAAAACAATCCTGCATTGTTAGAAGCTCCAGTTCCTTATGATGGTTTTAATTAATAAAAAATGTGTAATATGAAAAATAATATTAATTCTATTAAAAAGAATGCTTCAAGATTCTTTTTAGTATTAATAACGTTACTGTCTTTTACTTCCTGTGAAAATGAGTTTGACAGTGACAAAACACCAAATTCAAACGTTCTCCCTCCTGTTATTAAAAGTGTGAGTGAGGCAAGAGAAGATGTTCCAGTAACTCAAGGCGTTTTAGAAAACACTTACATTGTTCGTGGCGAAAACTTAGGCACAATTACATCAGTGACTATTAATGGTTATCCTGCTTCAATAGCTCCAGCTTTAGGAACAGATAATTTAATTTTTATAAGAATTCCTGAAGATGCTCCTTATGTGGGCCAAAGCAATATTCTAAGAATTGCAAATGCTGTAGGTTATACTGATTATGATTTTTCGCTATTAACAATCGAAGAATTTACTGAAGATACAATTGACGGCGTTAAGGTAGTAAATTTAATTGGAGGAGATTTTACTGATACAGAAACAGTAACTTTTGTTAGTGGATCTGAGGAAAATGGCGATTTAGTTGAAAGACCTGCTGAGATTTTATCAATCTCTGAAACTACAGTTGTTGCTGCTGTTCCGGCAGGTGTTGAACAAGCGTTTATATTTCTTGCAACTACACGAGGTGCTGTAGTTCAATCTGATTCTTATGGGTTTAATTATTCAATATTTATTGATGCCTTAAATCCAGATTGGTCGATGAGCCAATGGGGCGGTACATTTGATGTACAAGCAACAGATCCTGCTTTAGGACAATACTCTATTCAAAGTGTTAGAGAAGGCTGGTCAGGATTAACTTTTTTACCTCCAAACATTGCTTTTGATGAATATGATTCAATAACCGTTTCTATTTATGGAACTGGTGCACCTGGCGACTCTGTAACACTAGCTATAAATGATTTTGATGGTTCTGCTTCTCATCAACAGTTAGTACTAGTTCCTGGACAATGGACTAAATTCGTTATACCTTTAAGTGATTTTTATCCTAATGGTGGAGAACCAGACACAATATTTAGATTAGATTTTCAAGAATCTTCTAATACAGGTCAAGCACAGTATATTTTCTACGTAGATGATTTTGGATTCTTATAAAATTATAAACAGATGAAAATTCAACCTAATAATAAAAAAAAATTATAATGAAAACAACCAAAATATTATATAGATTTATATGCATTCTAGTGTTGTCATTTATAGTGTCATCATGTAAAGATGATGATGATGTATTAAATCAACAACTTAGTGAAAACCCACAAAATATTTCAGAAATTTTAGCTGCAGATTCTGAATTCTCTACGTTATCGTCTGCATTAACTCAAGTTGGTTTAGATGATGTTTTAAGCACAACAACAACCTACACTGTTTTTGCACCTAATGATAATGCATTTTCAGGTGTAGATATTTCTACACTTACAGATGATCAACTCTCAAATGTACTTTTAAACCATGTTTTAAGTACTGTTACTCCAGATTTTGCATCAACTATGGAAACTGGATATTTAACATCTCTAGCTACAGGTCCAGATGGACTAAACTTAAGTTTTTACACTAATACAAGTGGAGATATTACATTGAATGGTATGGGAGCTTTAGTTGACGGAGCATATGATAAAGGAGCTACTAATGGCATTGTTCATGGTGTTGATGGCATATTACTACCTCCAACAATTATAGATCATGTAAATGCAAATCCAGATTATTCAACATTAGCAGAAGCTATTGAACTATCTGGTTTAACAGATGCTCTTATCGAATCAGATCCTTCAAACGATAATTACCCTTTTACATTATTTGCTCCAAACAACACAGCTTTTGAAGGTTTAATGATAGAACTTAATGGAGCTTTTGGCTGGGAAACTTTAGCAGATATCCCTACAGATGTTCTTCAACAGGTTTTATTGTATCATGTAGTTTCTGGTTCTAATGTTTTATCAGCAGAAATAGATGGAACTACTCAAGCTACAATGCAAGGCGAATCATTTTCAATAAGCGGTACATTAATAGACGATGCTTCATACAATAATTCTGGTATTAGTTTAACAGATATTCAAGGTGTAAACGGTATTGTTCATGGAATTGATAAGGTTTTACTCCCAGAAGGTGTTTTTCAATCTGTTTTAGGAGCTACACTTAACTTAGTTGAAAGAGCTAACGATAGAGGGTTTACGTCTTTTTTAGCGGCAGTAGAAAAAGCAGGATTAACCGAAACAATATCTACTGAAGAATTAACAATTTTCACCCCAAACAATGATGCTTTTGTTGCCTTATTTGCAACAATAAATAACTTTGAAAGTTTGGATGACTTTGATACTCCTGAAGAAATAGCAGCTTTAAGTGAATTATTACAATATCATGTTTACGCTGGTAGCTTAATGGCCAGTGGATTATCTGATGGTGAAGCAATAACGATGCTTTATGGAGACACAATTACTCCAGATTTATCTGGTGATTCACCTCGATTAATACCATCTTTTGAAGATGCAATCCCATCTGGTATTGTAACAACCAATATTGGTGCTACAAATGGTATTCTACATGAAATAAATAGAGTTTTAATACCCGATGCATTAGTTAGTGTTTTAGGCATAGATACAGGTGAAGGTGGATTGTGTGAAGTTGGTGACCCTGCATTAGTTTTCTTTGATTGGGATGCTAACGGACCATGGTGGGGTAATGTCGCAGTTGAAAATACCGCATCTTTAAGTATTGACGGTAGTGCCTATGGTAGAGCCAACTTCCAAACAGGTGGCACTGGTTGGCAAGATTTATTCTGGAGAAATGATCCAAGCACTTTTAATGGAGCTTCTGTTGTAGGAGCAAATTTGACTGAATACGCTTTAAAATTTGACATCAATATTATTGAACCTATAGCAGCTGGAGCATTTAGAATTCGTTTCAATGATGCTGATGGTGTAGATGCTTTTTACGATTGGGCTCCTTGGAATGATACTGGTGAACCTTTTTCTACTGATGGTTGGGAAACAATTGAAATTCCATTATCTGTTTTAGGCCAACCAGACTTCAGCTTGGTTGACAGCGAATTCGGAATGGCATTTGAAGGTGCTGATATATTACTAAACTTTGCTATAGATAACGTACGTTTCGACACACCTGGTTGTGGTGGTCCAGATCCTGTTGCAGATACAGATTTAGTGTTTTTTGATTGGGATGCTAACGGTCCATGGTGGGGTAATGTTGGAGTAGAAAATGATCCCTCCATTACTTTAGATGGTAGTCAATATGGTAGAGCAAACTTCCAAACAGGTGGTACTGGTTGGCAAGATTTGTTCTGGAGAAATGATGCTAGCACTTTTAATGGTGCCGCTACTGTTGGTGCTAATGTTTCAGCTTATTCACTGAAATTTGATATATACACATTAGAGCCACTAACTGCTGGTGCATTCAGAATTCGTTTTAATGATGCTGATGGTGTGGATGCTTTTTACGATTGGGCACCATGGAATGACACCGGTGAAGCTTTTGATACAGACGGTGGTTGGACAACTGTTACTATACCTTGCTCATTATTAGGTGTTCCTGATTTTAGTTTGGTTGATAGTGAATTTGGAATGGCATTTGAAGGTGCTGATGTACTTTTAAACTTTGCAATTGACAATGTTCGTTTTGAGGCGAATTAAAGTAAATAAAATCTTAGATTTAATTTAACCACTAAACAATTAAGTCTTGTATATACCCCTGTTAGCTTACTAACAGGGGTTATTTAAAATATAAACAATGAAAAAAACAACTCTACTACTATTACTATTATTTTCATTTAATCTTTTTGCACAAAAGTTTGATGGATTAGCAAAAACTCCACCTTTAGGTTGGAACAGCTGGAATACTTTTGCAACAAACATAAATGAACAATTAGTTAAAGACATTGCCGATAAGTTTGTAGAACTGGGATTAAAAGAAGCCGGTTACGAATATATCGTACTAGATGATGGTTGGATGGCTAAAGAACGGGATGGAAATGGGAATTTGATTGCAGACCCTGAGAAATTCCCTAGTGGAATGAAAGCGCTTGCAGAATATATCCATTCTAAAGGGTTAAAATTTGGGCTATACAACTGTGCGGGCTCCAAAACTTGTGCTGGTTACCCAGGAAGCCGTGGTTTTGAGTATCAAGATGCGCTTGCATATGCTTCGTGGGATGTAGACTATTTAAAATACGATTGGTGTAATACTGGTAAAATAAATGCAGAAAGCGCATATATTACGATGAGAGATGCTTTATATAATGCTAAAAGACCTGTTGTATTCAGTATTTGTGAATGGGGTGATAATGAACCTTGGAAATGGGCAAAAAATATAGGTCATCTATGGCGAGTAACTGGAGACATTATTAATTGTTGGGATTGCGAAGTTGGTCACGGTAGTTGGTCTTCCTCTGGTATTTGGAAAATAATCAATATGAGAAAAGATATTCGTAAAGTTGCTGGACCAGGACATTGGAATGATTTTGATATGATGGAGGTAGGAAATGGAATGACCGATGCCGAAGACAGAAGCCATTTTGCTATGTGGAGCATGTTAGCGTCACCACTAATTATGGGTAACGATTTAAGAACAGCTACAAAAGAAACTATAAAAACATTAACTAATAAAGAAGTTATTGCTGTAAATCAAGATAAATTAGGTATTCAAGGGTTTCGTTTTACCAACGAAAACAATATAGAAATTTGGTTAAAACCTCTTGAAAATGATGCTTGGGCAATGACTTTTATAAATATGACTGATTCTCCAGTAAACATTAATCATGATTGGAAAAAACATAATATTAGTGATGATTTAAATGGAAAATATGTTGATATGAAAAATACCAATTTTAAAATAAGAGATTTGTATAATCACAAAAACTTAGGAGATACATCAAAAAATCTTCAAGCTACAATAGGTACACATGACGTTTTAATGGTTAGACTAGAAAAAATATAAATAAGTTTATATCATATAAAAATCAATTTTATAAAAAAAGCCTGAAAATTAAAATTTTCAGGCTTTTTTATGATTTAAAGTCGGGGTGGCAGGATTCGAACCTGCGACCTCCGCGTCCCAAACGCGGCGCGATAACCGGGCTACGCTACACCCCGATTTTGGTTATCATTTTAATTGCGGAGAGACCGGGACTCGAACCCGGGCAGCACTTACGCGCTGACAGATTAGCAATCTGCTCCATTACCACTCTGGCACCTCTCCTATTATAATAAGAACTTCTGCAATAAAATTGCGGTTGCAAATGTAATTCATCCTCTACAAGAACGCAACTATTTTATTTATTTTTTTATAAATTTTATTCTGGGTATTCTATTCTTAAATGGTAAATATTTGCAAGCTTGCTCTTTAGCACTTTTTTAATGGATTGAATTTCTTTAAAAGTAATATTTGCATTTAAGAATTGACCATCTTCAATTTGTTTATTTATAATATTTTCAACAAATGCTTCAATTTTTGTAGAAGTTGGCTCTTTTAAACTTTTAGAAGCAGCTTCAATACTATCACTCATCATTAAAATAGCAGTTTCTTTACTAAATGGTTTTGGCCCTGGATAACTAAAGTCTTGCTTATCTACTTCTGGATAATCCTTTTTTTCTTGCATATAAAAATAATATACAATGCTTGTTCCGTGATGAGTTCTAATAAAATCAATAACTCTGTCTGGTAAATTATTTTTCCTAGCTATCTCAATTCCACTAATTACATGATCTATAATTATTCTAGCACTCTCATGAGAAGATAATTCATCATGTGGGTTAATACCCGTAGATTGATTCTCGGTGAATAACGTTGGATTTTTCATTTTTCCAATGTCATGATACAATGCTCCTACCCTAACTAACATAGCATTGGCACCAATTTCGTTTGCACAAGCTTCGGCTAAATTGGCCACATTAAGTGAATGGTGAAAAGTACCCGGTGCTTTATTTGAGAGTTCTTTAAGTAATTTTGAATTAGTATCAGATAATTCCAATAGTGATACATCAGAAACTAACCCAAAAAGTTTTTCATAAATGTAAATTAATGGCTGTACAAATAAAGTTGCTAAACCACAAAGAATAAACCATATAAAGGTTTCCCATTTAAGCTCTTCTACACTTCCTTCATGAATTACAAAAAAAGCAAAGTAAGCTATAATATAAATAAGTGTTATTTGCCCAACTGAAATAAATAAATTTGCACGCTTGTATAACTCTGAAACCGTTAAAATAGTTACAATTCCTGCAATAATTTGCAGAAACATATACTCATAACTATTTGGCACAATAAAACCTATTAAAAGTACAGTAAGCACATGTGCAAAAAGCCCTAATCTAGCATCGAAAAAGGCTTTAAAGACTAAAGGCAAAATACAAATAGGAACAATATAAATATATTTCGAATTGTAATTAACAACCAAAGTGGTTATAAATATTAATAATGCTATGTTAAAGAATATAAAAGTGACTTTAGTATTATTTTCAAATACAGAAACCCTATATTTCCTTAAAAATAAAAGCAACATAAGTAAAGCTAAAGCTACCAATAAGGTATAAGCAAAAACAACCCAAACATAATTTGATTTGCTCCAAACCTGTGATTCGTATTCAGATTGTAAAGATTTTAAAATCTGATACGTTTCACCATCAACAACCTCTCCTTTAGAAACGATTAAGGTTTCTTCTGCAATACTACCTCGTGTATGTGAAATTTTCGCTAATTCATCTTCCAATACTTTGTCTGTAAACGACTTGTTATAGGTGATATTGGGTTCTATTAGATCAAAAAACAAAGAAACAAAGTTGGTTTTAAAACTTGTATAATTGTTATCAGATAAGATTTTATCAATTTTTGATGATACCTCATCTTGCTGAATTAAATTTGAATAAAAACCATCTTTTACCTTTTCTCTACCATCAAGTATCGATACTGATCTATCTTTCTGAAAATCGTAGTTCTCGCTTAAAATCCCAAACTCATACAACTCTGAGATAATATTTTTTCCTACTTTAAATAAATTATTATAAACTCGATTAGAAATAGAATCTGAGAAAGCGTTTCTAAATTGAGTTTCATAAGCGCTTTCTACAGAGTTTTTTACTTTATTATCTAAGTCAAAATATAAAGGTATTTTATTAACTAATTCTTTTTTTTCAGAATCAATTTCTGCATCTGTTTTTTTAATAGCAAAATCAAACGGTGCTTGTAAATTTTCAGATTGCCATGGTTTACCTCTTTCAAAATTATATTTAAATTTTCCACTTTTTGGGAATAAATACACAATTAAAAACGTGGTAGATATAAACAATAAGCCTTTATAAATTAAGGAGTGGTTTCTGTAAAGTTTATTTATAAAGTCTTTCATTTAATAAATTAAGTAAATCAAATGTAATAAAATTATAAGCTTCTACCATTTTTTATAATAAAGGAATCCTTCAAATTTCTATTAAAAAATCATTATTTTCGCAGATACCAAACTAAAGCATTATTTAAATGTATAACGAAGTAGTTATTGTTTCTGCTGCCAGAACACCAATTGGCAGTTTTTTAGGAGGTTTATCAACTATTCCAGCTCCAAATTTAGGAGCCATAGCCATAAAAGGCGCTTTAAACAAAATAAGTTTAAAACCTGAATTAGTAGACGAAGTTTTAATGGGCAATGTTGTTCAAGCAGGAACAGGACAAGCACCAGCAAGACAAGCTGCTATTTATGCGGGTATACCTAATACTGTGCCATGTACAACTGTTAACAAAGTGTGTGCATCTGGTATGAAAGCTGTTATGCAAGGAGCTCAATCTATAGCACTTGGAGATTCTAAAATAATTGTAGCTGGAGGAATGGAAAATATGAGCTTAATACCTCATTATTTACATGCACGTACAGGTACAAAATTTGGCCCTACTACGTTAATTGATGGTATGCAGAAAGATGGACTTGTTGATGCTTACGACCAAAATGCTATGGGAGTTTGTGCAGATGCTTGTGCAACAAAATATGAGTTTTCCAGAGAAGATCAGGATGCGTTTGCAATACAATCATACAAACGATCTGCAGCTGCTTGGGAAGCTGGAAAATTTAATAATGAAGTTGTACCTGTTGAAGTACCTCAACGTCGCGGAGAACCCATTTTAGTATCGAAAGATGAAGAGTTTACTAATGTGAAAATGGATAAAATTCCTCAATTACGTCCTGCTTTTACAAAAGATGGTACGGTAACTGCCGCAAATGCATCTACTATAAATGATGGAGCTGGTGCAGTAGTTTTAATGAGTAGAAAAAAAGCTGATGAACTAGGGTTAAAAGTTTTGGCAACTATAAAAAGTTATGCTGATGCTGCTCACGAACCTGAGTGGTTTACAACTGCTCCCGCAAAAGCTTTACCTAAAGCATTAGATAAAGCTGGAATTAAACTAAATGACGTTGAATACTTTGAGTTTAATGAAGCGTTTTCTGTAGTTGGTTTAGCTAATATGAAGATTTTAGGATTAAATGATAGTAATGTAAACGTAAATGGGGGTGCCGTGTCTTTGGGACATCCATTAGGTTGTTCTGGAGTTAGAATAATTATTACGCTTTTAAATGTTTTAGAACAAAACAATGCCAAAATTGGTGCAGCAGCTATTTGTAATGGTGGCGGTGGTGCTTCTGCAATTATTATTGAACGAAATTAAGGGTAATTAATGCAATACGGAATTTGTAATTTAAGCATTGTTCCTCTTAGAAATGAACCTACAGATGTAAGTGAACTAGTTTCTCAAGTTCTTTATGGTGAATTTTTTAAAATATTAGAACAACGTAAAAATTGGAGTAAAATAAGATTAGCTTTTGATTCTTATGAAGGTTGGGTAGACAATAAACAATATTTTGAAATCACAGAAGAACAATACAACAACTTAAATAAAGAAACTCCAAAGTTATCCCTAGATTTAGTAGAATTTATTGAAGACAGCAATTCACAATTACACCCAATACTTTTAGGTTCTACTCTTAATGGATTATCTATACTAAACCATAAATTTGATGGTCAATCAATAAACACAAAAAACGCAAAAGACAACCTTTTAAAAACTGCGTTTATGTACTTAAATGCACCTTATTTATGGGGTGGAAAAACATCGTTTGGAATTGATTGTTCTGGTTTTACACAAATGGTATATAAACTTAACGGATATAATTTATTGCGTGATGCTTCTCAACAAGCTACACAAGGTGAAGCACTAAGTTTTATTGAAGAAAGCGAACCTGGTGATTTAGCTTTTTTTGATAATAGTGAAGGTATAATAACTCATGTTGGTATTATAATGAAAGACAACTACATTATACATGCACATGGTAAAGTTAGAATTGATAGATTAGACCATTCTGGAATTTATAATATTGATAAAAAAACACATACTCATAAATTACGGGTTATTAAAAAAGTAATATAAAAAAAGCCACATTTTAAAATGTGGCTTTTTTATTTACATAAGTTTATAAGAATTATTGTCCTCCTTCAAGAGTTTCAACTTTTTCTTTCATACTTTTATATTTATCAGTCTCACCTAAAATACTGTAAATATTCATAAGTGTTTTTGCTGCACTAATGTTTTTATTATCTAAATCTAAGGCTTTTGTTAAATAAGGAATTGCTTCTCTATATAAACCTTGTCTTTTTTCTCTTAACTCATCATAACGTAAATCATCAGCTTTTGAAGTTCCTAAACCATTCATTTCATCAATAAGTGGTTGTTCTTGGTCTAATACTAAGGCAGACAAATTTATATATGCATTAACATATCCTGGATCTAATTCAATTGCTTTTTCGTAATAAGACTTAGCTTGGTCTAACTCTTTAGATTCTGCTGATATAACACCTAAATTATATTGTAATTCAGGGTTTGTTGGATCCATTTGAGTTGCCTTTTGTAATAAATTTTTAAATTCATCTTTGTTACCCATTTTATAATGAACATTGGCTTCAGATAATATTAAATTAATATCCTCTGGACTTTCTGCTCTTGCATCTTTCATAGCCGCAAGTGCTTTATCATTATCACCTTGACTAACATAAATTAATGCAATATTTTTAACTATTTCAGGTTTTTTTGATTCTGTTAAACGCTCACCTGGTTTAATATGACTTTTTGCTTTTACATAAAGATCTCTTGTGTTTTTATCTAAAACTACTTCTTCACCAGATTCAACTTCAGTAGCAAAGAATTGTTTTTCAATACCTGTATATCCTAAACCTTTAAGTTCTTCATATAATGTTAAAGCTCTATCATATTCTTTCACATTAACTGCAGTTGCTGCTGCATAGTATAAAAACACGGTGTCTTTTTCGGTTACTCTATATGCTTTTTCAAAAAACTTAGAAGATGTAGAGAAATCTTCTTTCTCGTATGCTGCATTACCTTTAGTAAGCAAGTTATTTGCCATTTCTTGTTTTAGTTGAGCAATTTCTGCAACATAAGCTCCATTAACTTTTCCTAAATTTTCTAAACTGCTTTCAACATCATTAATAGATCCAGCTCCACCGGCATATAATGCTTTTCCTTTTAAAAAGTAGAATTTTGCTTTAGTCTTATCATCCATTGCAGACATTAAGCTTTCTGCTTGATTCAAGGCAGTTTTAGCTTCAGCATAATTATTTGATTTTATTGCTTTTTCTGCAGTTTTCAATTCTTTTTTCTGTGCAAATGAAAGTGCACTAATTGAAAAGGCTAAAGCAACGATAATTTGTTTTTTCATTTTAAATAATATTAAGTTTAATTTTCTGTGTTATTTTCGTTATTGGAATTATCAAGAGTTGTGCCATCTTTTAAATCATCAGTATTTTCAATGGTTTCAACATCTTCATCATCATGCATTACTTTAGCAACTGCTGCAATAGAATCATTACCTTTTAAGTTAATTAATTTTACACCTTGAGTTGCTCTACCCATTGTTCTTAAATTTTGAACGGCTAATCTAATTGCAATTCCAGACTTGTTAATTATCATTAAGTCGTCATTATCCGTTACTGTTTTTATGGCTACTAAATTACCGGTTTTTTCTGTTATAGAAATGGTTTTTACACCTTTTCCACCACGATTTGTAATTCTGTAAACTGCTTCACCATCTTCTGGATCATCAATATAAGTACGTTTACCATAACCATTTTCAGAAACCACAAGCACTGTTTGTTCCATTGGGTTTTCTACAGTTACCATACCAATAACTTCATCTTTAGCATTGGCAAGCGTAATTCCTCTAACTCCTGAAGCTCCACGACCCATTGGTCTAGTTTTTGCTTCTTCAAAACGAATAGCCTTACCAGATTTTAAAGCTAGCATAACTTGACTATTACCAGTTGTTAATTTAGCTTCCAGTAACTCATCATTATCTTTTATAGTGATAGCGTTAATTCCATTTGTTCTTGGACGTGAATATTGCTCTAAAGAGGTCTTTTTAACTTGACCATTTTTAGTGGCCATAATTACATAATGACTATTTATGTATTCTTCATCTTTTAAATCTTGAGTACATATAAAGGCCATAACCTTATCATCTTGTTCAATATTTATAAGGTTTTGAATAGCTCTTCCTTTAGATGTTTTACTTCCTTCTGGAATTTCGTAAACACGCATCCAGAAACATTTCCCTTTTTGAGTGAAGAACAACATATATTGGTGGTTTGTACCAACAAATAAGTGTTCTAAGAAATCTTCATTTCTGGTAGTTGATGCTTTTTGGCCAACTCCTCCTCTATTTTGGGTTTTGTACTCTGTTAAAGAAGTACGCTTAATATAACCTGCATGCGAAATTGTAATCACAACTTTTTCATCAGGAATCATGTCTTCAATACTTAAATCACCTCCAGCATATTCTATGGTTGAACGACGCTCATCTCCATACTTGTCTCTTACTACTTCCAACTCTTCTTTTATAATATCCATACGACGGTCCTTCTTGTCTAGAATATCTTTTAAGTCTTCAATAGTTTTCATTAATTCTTCATACTCAGCACGAAGTTTATCTTGTTCTAAGCCTGTTAATTGACGTAAACGCATTTCAACAATAGCCTTAGCTTGAATCTCAGTAAGTTTAAAACGCTCAATTAACTTTTCTCTCGCCTCATCTGCATTGGCAGACGCTCTAATTAAAGCAATTACTTCATCAATATTATCAGATGCAATAATTAAACCTTCTAAAATGTGTGCGCGTTCTTCCGCTTTACGTAATTCGTATTTTGTACGTCTTACAACTACTTCATGTCTATGCTCAACAAAATAGTGGATTAAGTCTTTTAAGTTTAATAACTGCGGACGACCGTTTACAAGCGCTATATTATTTACACTAAATGAAGACTGAAGCGCTGTATATTTATATAATTTATTTAATACAATATTAGGAATAGCATCACGCTTTAAAACATAAACGATACGCATTCCATTTCTATCGGATTCATCACGGATAGTAGAAATTCCGTCCAATTTTTTATCGTTTACCAAGTCAGCAGTCTTTTTAATCATATCTGCTTTGTTAACTTGGTAAGGAATTTCATCAACTATAATGCACTCACGCCCATTTACTTCTTCAATATTTGCTTTCCCACGCATAACAATTCGACCTCGACCTGTATGAAATGCTTCTTTAACACCGTCGTAACCGTAAATAGTTCCTCCTGTTGGAAAATCTGGGGCTTTTACGTGCTGTATAAGCTCATCTATTTCAATGTCATTATTTTCAATATAAGCAATGGTACCATTAACCACCTCGGTTAAATTGTGAGGAGGCATATTTGTAGCCATACCTACTGCAATACCCGAAGCACCATTAACTAAAAGACCTGGTATTCGTGTTGGTAAAACTGTGGGTTCTTGTAATGTGTCATCAAAATTTAATTTATGGTCTACAGTTTCTTTTTCAATATCTGCCAACATGTCTTCAGATATTTTTCGCATACGCGCTTCTGTATAACGCATTGCTGCAGGACTATCACCATCTATAGAACCAAAGTTTCCTTGTCCGTCTACTAGCATATAACGCAAACTCCATTCTTGAGCCATACGTACCATAGCATCGTAAACTGAGGTATCACCATGTGGGTGATACTTACCTAAAACTTCTCCAACTATTCTTGCGGATTTTTTATGTGCTGAATTTGCTCTAACACCCAATTCGTGCATACCATAAAGTACACGTCTGTGAACCGGTTTTAAACCATCTCTTACATCTGGTAAAGCACGTGACACAATGACCGACATTGAATAATCAATGTAAGCCGATTTCATCTCATCCTCAATATTAATAGGGATCAATTTTTCTCCTTCTGCCATATATAATTTAATTTAGTTTTATGTATATTTCAAAACATGCTAATATAACTATTTCAATAGTATTGGCAGGTCTTTTAATCGTATTTTTCGTGTTTTTTATTAACAATTTAACATACTTTTTTAGTTAATAAGTATCAACAAAAAAGTTTTGATTTTTTAAAGATTTTTTCGTCAATTAGCAACATACATACATTTTTAGGTATAGTTTTTGCCTTTAGTTAAATGTTTTACTATTTTTAATGCAGAAAGGACACGATTTATGGATGATAATTTTTCCCCAAGAGTAAAAGATGTTATTGCTTTTAGCAAAGAAGAAGCATTGCGCTTAGGCCATGATTTTATTGGTACCGAGCACTTAATGCTTGGTCTATTGCGTGATGGTAGCGGTAAGGCAATAAACATATTAAATGCCTTAGATATTGATTTAAATCATTTAAGGCGTAAAGTAGAAATATTGAGTCCTGCAAACCCAAATATTGCTGTAGCTTCAAACCAAAAAAAGAACTTACACCTTACCAGACAAGCAGAACGCGCTTTAAAAACTACATTTTTAGAAGCCAAATTATTTCAAAGTACCTCTATAAATACAGCGCATTTGTTGCTTTGTATTTTAAGAAATGAAAACGACCCAACTACTAAACTTTTAAATAAATTAAAAGTTGACTACGACAATGTTAAAGAACAATTTAAATTTATGATTACAAACGACAATAATTATATAGAGCCCAAAGCCGAATTTCAAGATGATGATGTAAGTCCTGAAGATGAAGGTACTAAAGATGTTTTTAACACACCATCTGGAAAATCAAACAAGAAATCTAAAACACCTGTTCTAGATAATTTTGGACGCGATTTAACAGCTTTAGCTGAAGAAGGTAAACTTGATCCTGTTGTTGGACGTGAAAAAGAAATACAACGTGTTTCACAGGTTTTAAGTAGAAGAAAGAAAAACAATCCGCTTTTAATTGGTGAACCTGGTGTAGGTAAATCTGCTATTGCAGAAGGTTTAGCGCTTAGAATTATAAAAAGAAAAGTTTCTAGAATTCTATTCAACAAGCGTGTTGTAACTCTAGATCTTGCAAGTTTAGTGGCTGGAACAAAATACCGTGGTCAGTTTGAAGAACGTATGAAAGCCGTTATGAATGAACTTGAAAAGAATGATGATGTTATTCTTTTTATTGATGAAATTCATACCATTGTTGGTGCTGGTGGCGCTACCGGAAGTTTAGATGCTTCAAATATGTTTAAACCAGCTTTAGCACGTGGCGAAATTCAATGTATTGGTGCCACAACTTTAGATGAGTACAGACAATATATCGAAAAAGATGGTGCTTTAGAGCGTCGTTTCCAGAAAGTAATTGTTGAGCCAACTACAGTTGAAGAAACTATTGAAATTCTTAATAACATTAAAGGTAAATACGAAGAACATCACAATGTTGATTATACACCTGAAGCTATTGAAGCTTGTGTAAAATTAACCAACAGATATATGACTGAACGCTTTTTACCAGACAAAGCTATTGATGCTTTAGATGAAGCTGGTTCTCGTGTTCATATCACAAATATTGATGTTCCTAAACAAATTATAGAACTTGAAAAACAATTGGAAGCCATTAAGGAAACTAAAAATGCCGTTGTTAGAAAGCAAAAATATGAAGAAGCTGCTAAACTTAGAGACGATGAAAAACGCATTGAAAAAGAACTAAGTATAGCACAAGAAAAATGGGAAGAAGACACTAAACAACATCGTGAAACAGTAACAGAAGATAATGTTGCCGATGTAGTTTCTATGATGACTGGCGTTCCTGTAAACCGTATTGCACAAACCGAGATTAATAAATTGGCCGAATTACCAAACCTTATAAAAGGCAAAGTTATTGGTCAAGACGAAGCGGTTGCAAAAGTTGTTAAGGCTATTCAGCGTAATCGTGCGGGACTTAAAGATCCTAATAAGCCAATTGGGTCATTTATATTTTTAGGTCAAACTGGAGTTGGTAAAACACAGTTAGCCAAAGTATTATCTCGCGAGTTGTTTGACAGCGAAGATTCTCTTGTTAGAATAGACATGAGTGAATACATGGAAAAATTTGCAATTTCAAGATTAATTGGCGCACCTCCAGGATACGTTGGATACGAAGAAGGTGGACAATTAACTGAAAAAGTTAGACGCAAACCTTATGCAGTTATTCTTTTAGATGAAATTGAAAAAGCGCATCCAGACGTATTTAATATGTTATTGCAAGTACTTGACGATGGTTATTTAACTGATAGTTTAGGTAGAAAAATCGATTTTAGAAATACCATTATTATTATGACATCCAATATTGGTGCTCGTAAATTAAAAGATTTTGGTACCGGAATTGGTTTTGGTACAGCCTCACAAAAAGCTCAAGAAGATGCCAATGCAAGAAGTGTTATTGAAAATGCACTTAAAAAATCATTTGCTCCAGAGTTTTTAAATAGAATCGACGATGTAGTTGTTTTCAATGCTTTAGAAAAAGAAGACATCAACAAGATTATCGATATTGAATTAGAAAAACTTTTAGCTAGAATAAAAGGGTTAGGTTACAACTTAACGTTAACAAATAGCGCGAAAGATTATATTGCTGAAAAAGGTTTCGATAAACAGTATGGAGCAAGACCTTTAAAAAGAGCTATTCAAAAATACGTTGAAGATGCTTTAGCTGAAGAAATTGTTGCTTCACATTTACAAGAAGGAGATAGTATAAAAATAGACTTAGATAAGAAAAGTGATGAATTAAGTATATCAATTGAAAAAGCTGAAAAGCCCGCTGAGTCTTAATAAAATACTCTTTAATAATTTCAAAAATCCTACAATCTAACAGAGTGTAGGATTTTTTTTTTGAAAAACTGTAACAAATAAAAAATACACTAATCTATATTATAACAATTTGTTTTTTTGACGCCAACCCAATTAAATACTGAACAGCTCATAGAGCTTTGTAAAACTGGAAACCAATCTGCACAATTGGAGATTTATAACAGATATTACAAAGCCATGTATAACACGTCTTATAGAATTGTGAAAAACAGTTTTGAAGCGGAAGATATTATGCAAGACTCTTTTTTAACAGCCTTTACAAAGCTAGAGAGTTTAAAAGATGTTAAAATATTTGGAGCGTGGCTAAAACGAATTGTTATTAATAACAGCATATATCATTATAAAAAGAATAACAAAAACAGAGAAGTTCCTTTAGATGATTTGCTTTATAAAATTGAAGATAATTCAAATGGAATTGAGAGTGATTATGAGTTTACAAATTTAAAAGCTCAACAAGTTTTAAACACCATGAAAACTCTAAAAGATAACTATAGAATTGCTTTAACCTTAAATTTAATTGAAGGATATGATTATGAAGAAATTTGTGAAATAATGAATGTATCTAACGCTAATTGCAGAACATTAATATCTAGAGCAAAAGAAAGTTTAAGACAAAAATTACAAACCGCTACCGCATAATAATAAATTATGAACAAAAATACTTTAGAAGATTTATTCAAAAATTTAGAAAACGATTTTGATTTAGAAGAGCCTAAAGAAAATCATAAACAGCGCTTTTTAAGTAAACTTAACAATAATGGCGAGCTACAACTAGTTGGAGCTCCTAAACAATGGCGTCGTTTATGGAAACCTTTAATTAGTGTAGCCGCCTCTATATTATTGTTAGTTACAATAGTAATAAGCTCGCAACTACAGGATAATTCAGGAGATCTGGCAAGCATTTCTCCAAAAATGGCAGAAACTCAAGATTTTTTTACACTTACTATAAATGAAGAATTAATTAAGCTTAACGAAGAAAAATCACCAGAAGTTCAAGGCTTAATAAATGATGCATTAGCACAAATAAAAAAATTAGAAGAAAATTACAAGGTTTTAAAAACCGATTTAATTGAAAGTGGCGACGATAATCGTGTGATCTACGCTATGATTTCAAATTTTCAAAATAGAATAAACATATTACAAAACACTCTAGAGCAAATAAATAACGTAAAACAATTAAAAAATTCATCAAATCATGAAACGAGCACTACAATTTAAAACATTTATAGCTTTTTTAATGTTGCCCCTTTTTATATCGGCTTCAAATAAAATAGACGACAAACACAAGAAAACAAAAACGATTAGCAAAACATTTTCAGTAAACTCCAATGCAACATTAAAAGTAGATAACAGCTACGGTAATATTGATGTTGTAACCTGGAACGACAACCGAATAGTTTTCGAAATCACTATTACAACTTCTGGCAATAATGAAGAAAAAGTAGAGAAAAAATTAAATGAAATTGATGTAAAATTTTCATCATCATCTGATTTCGTTTCTGCTGAAACTCAGTTTAACAAAAACAGTTCTAAATCTTGGTGGAATTGGAATAGTAGAAATAATGTAAATATGAAAGTAAACTACGTTATTAAAATGCCAATAACTAATCATGTAGATTTAAATAATGATTACGGTAATATTAATTTAGACAAGCTAGAAGGAAGAGCAAAAATAAACTGTGATTATGGCAAAATTACTACCAAAGAATTAATGGCAGATAACAATGATTTAAATTTTGACTATACAAAAGGTTGCTATTTTGAATACATTAAAAGTGGAAAAATAAATGCAGACTATAGCGATTTTACAGTCTCTAAAACTAAAACACTTAACATTAATGCAGATTATACAAACTCTGAAATTGAAATAGCTGAAGATATTAACTACAATTGCGATTATGGTAGCTTAAAAATTAACAAAGCAAATAATATTTCTGGTAACGGAGACTATTTAACTACTGTTATTGGAGATGTTTACAAAAATATATCTATTAGAGCAGATTATGGGTCTATTAAAATTAATAGGATGGCAGACAATGCAGGAAATGTTACCATAAAATCAGACTATGTAGGCATTAAAATAGGATATGCTCCAGGTTATAATTTTGATTTTGAAATTGACCTAGAATACGCATCATTAAATGATGATAACGATTTAGAATTCACTAAAAAAATTATAGAATCATCCGATAAATACTACGCAGGATACAGAGGCAGTAAGTCATCAGGAAATACAATTAGCGTAACATCAGATTATGGAAGCTTAACCCTTTTCAAAAATTAATTCATCTAATTTAAACCAATAAAAAATGAAAACATCAATCAAAAAACAAACAGTTTTATTAATTGCCACTTTACTTTTTGCAATAACAACTCATGCCCAATGGAGAAAAGTAAAAGGTAATGGCAACATGACCACTATTACAAGAACAACATCTGATTATGATGGTATTAAATGTGCAGGATCTTTTGATTACGTTCTGGTAAAAGGAACTGAAGGAAACATTAAAATTGAAGGAGAAGAAAATCTACTGGAATATATTATTACAGAAGTTAAAAATAACAACTTAATAGTGAAAGTTAAAAATGGTACTAACCTAAAAACCAGCTTTAATAAAGGGATTAAAATCACTATTCCTTTTAAAGAAATTAGTAGTGCTTCTCTTTCTGGCTCTGGTGATTTATGGAATGAAGACTCAATAAACACATCAAATTTTGATGTTTCTTTATCTGGCTCTGGAGATATTACTTTAGAGGTAAATACAACTTCTATTAAAGCCTCAATTTCTGGGTCTGGTGATTTAAAATTAAAAGGAAACACTACAAACTTAGAAGCGCGTGTTGCAGGTTCTGGAGATTTTCATGGCTTTGATTTACAATCAAACAACACCGATGTTGCTGTAGCTGGCTCTGGTGATGCAAGAGTTGTAAGCAAAGAAACTTTAAAAGCAAGAGTAGCTGGCTCAGGCGATATTGTTTACAGAGGAAACCCTGAAAAAGAAGACACTAAGGTTGCAGGTTCTGGTAGCATTTCCAATTAGTGTAAAACATATTACATAAAAAAAGCCACTCAAATGAGTGGCTTTTTAATTTAATTATATGTGACATCAAAACTTCCTTCGGTAATTTCATAACTACCACCTCCACCAAGAAGCGAACTTGCATTAAAATTAAAAGTCCCAATAATTCTTTTATTAGTTACATCATGAGACGTAATTGTTAAAGTTCCATTGTCTGATACAGCGCTTTCAGTCAGCGATAAATTGTATTGTCCCATAGGTGGATCAAACGTTGAAAAATCATAGGTTCCATCCGTAATATCAGAATTAACAGATATACTTATAGTTTCTAAACTATTTTTAGTCGCACTAATAGTAATGATAGAAGGTGTTCCTGGGATACTTAATAAAGCACCTTCTATTCCATCTTCAACAAACTCTTCTCCATCTACCTTTGCGAAAAAAGAATTATCATTACCACTAGATGGTACATCAGTTGAATACGATATTTTACTAAAAACCCCATTTGTAAATGCTTTAGATACTTGAGACGTGTTATATCCTGTAAAAGAAAAAGTCCCAGAAATTGTTTTGTTAACTTCGTCAATTTCTGTTATGGTTACTTCCCCTTGAGGAGTTACAAAATCTATTACAGAAACCCAAACTTCACCAGCTAATGGATTATTGTAAGCTACACTATTGGTCTCTACGTCGTTTTCTGTAACACCTAATTGATATGTTCCTGTTGTATTAGCAAAAAGTGTTAAAGCAAAAAACTCCTGATTTGAAGTTTTAATACCACTAATATTTATAACATTGTCTAATAGAGTTGCAGAAACAACATCAGCATTAAATGTGTTATCATCAAAATCTACTTTAAATGCACCTGGTTCAACATTTGTTTCAGGTTCTTCTGTTTCTTCAGAGACATTTTCAGCATCTATATCTTCAAAAGGTTCAATATTACACGATGTAATAAAACAAGTTAATAGTAAAATGGTGGCTGGTAAAAAAAATTTGGATAAATTCATTGTGTGTTGATTAGTTATTTTGAAAAACATTAATTGGTCTTGGTTTTTGATACTTCTTTTGGAACTCTGAATAATAAAATTATACCAAACAAAAAGAAAATAAATAAAAACAGAATAGCATTACGCATAGTTCCTGTTATTTGGTCAATAGTGGCAAAAATTACCATTCCTATAACAATACCTATTTTTTCGGCTACATCATAAAAACTAAAATAAGATGTAGTATCATCGGTCTCTGGTAAAAACTTTGAATATGTAGATCTTGCTAGTGATTGTACACCACCCATTACTAGACCAACAAATCCTGCAGCAATATAAAATTGAAGTGGTGTTTCCATAAAATAGGCGTAGAAACACAAACTCATCCATATAGCATTTACAACTATTAAGGTTTTTATATTTCCAAATTTAGCGGAGGCTCTGGACGTTAAAATAGCTCCAACAATTGCAACCAATTGAATAACCAGAATACTTATAATTAAACCCATAGTTTTTTCATTGGCACTACCCCAAGCAATTTCTTCTTCACCAAAATAGACTGCAACTAGCATAATGGTTTGTACCGCCATACTAAATACAAAAAACGCATACAAATAACGTTTTAATCTTAAGTTTTGTTTTAACTGTTTCCAAACCTGTTGTAATTCTTTTAAGCCGTTAAAAACAACAGCTCTTGTAACTTTATGACCAGATGAAGTGCCTTTTGGTAAATAGTAAAATGAATATTGACTAAACAATGCCCACCAGATTCCAACAGTAATAAATGAAATTTTCATAGCTTCAAATGAAGCAGCATCTTTTTCGGCTTCTGTTGTCCCTATGTCAAATCCAAATAATTGGGGATACATGACCATTACAAGATTAATGATTAACAAAAGAACACTACCAACATAACCTAATGAAAAACCTTTTGCACTTACATTATCTTGCTGTTCTGGAAAAGCAATATCTGGCAAATATGAGTTATAGAATACCAAGCTCCCCCAATAGCCTATTAAACCCATAAAGTAAAATAATAAACTTAGGTGAATTTTATCTGGAGTAATATCAAACCAATACAAACCAATGCAACCTAAGCTTCCAACATAACAGAAAAACTTCATAAAGTTTTTCTTGTTTCCAACATAATCTGCTATACCAGAAAGAATTGGAGAAGTAAAAGCAACTACCAAAAAGGTAAATGCTGTAACAAGTGTTATTAAGGCAGTACTTTTAAATTCAAAACCAAAAGCCCAAACCGTTTTAACTTCTGTGGCCTGTGAAATAAATAAAGCTGAATAAAATATTGGAAATATAGAGGATGCTATGGTAAGCGTATAAACTGAGTTAGCCCAATCGTAGAATGCCCATGCATTAAGAAGTTTTTTACTTCCTTTTTCAAGTTTTACCATAAAAAAAGCTGCCTTTTATTGGCAGCTTCTAAAGTAATCAAATATTTTTATTTGAACGATAACAAAGTATTATCTAAATGTTGTTACTCCAAATTTCTTCGCTTCTTCTTTTGCTCTAGGCGCTAAAGCTGTAAGGTTCGCAATACGAGAATCGTTTGATGGATGCGTGCTTAAAATTTCTGGTGGTGCTTGTCCGCCACTATTAGCTTTCATACGTTTCCATAACTCAGCAGCTTCAGCTGGGTTATATCCTGCAATCGCCATTAAGTATAATCCAATTTTATCAGCTTCTGTTTCATGACTTCTGCTAAATGGCAACATACCTAATACATTAGATCCAACTCCATAATATTGGTTAAAAGCATTTCTAGATTGATCATCTTTTATGGCAATGTTTCCAGCTATAGCTAAACCTTGTTGAACATAAGCAGCACTCATACGTTGCTGACCATGATTCGCTAAAGCATGTGCTACTTCATGGCCCATAATAGCCGCAACACCTGTTTCTCCATTTGCAATTGGCAAAATACCTGTATAAAAAACAATTTTTCCACCAGGCATACACCAAGCATTTACTGTTTTATCGTCAACTAAATTATACTCCCATTTGTAATCATTAAGATAACCTTGATGTCCGTTTGCATTTAACCAACGTTCTGCTGCAACAGCAATACGTTGTCCTACTCTAGTTATCATTTCAGCATCCTTAGTCCCTTTTACAACTTTGTTTTCAGTTAAAAACTGATCGTATTGAGCAAAAGCAGTTGGAAACAATTGAGAATTTGGCACTAAAGCCATTGTTTTCTTTCCTGTGAATGGATTTGTAGCACATGATATAATTATTAATGCTATTCCAAAAGTTAGTATTACTTTATTCAGTTTCATTGTTATAAATTTTATTTTAATTAATTATAAAAATACAAAAATCATACCTTTAATATTTATGACACAATATACACTTCTTGGTCACATGATTGTAAAACTAAAATATTTTTTAATTATAAATTAGCACATTTCATTTTATATTTATCTTATATCAGAACATTTTAATATAAATCTTTTTGTTAAGTTTTCAATTAATTGTCGACTGATTTGAAATAAACTCTTTACCATGCATATTAACAAATTTCTATTATTATTTATTTTGTCGTTGTTTTTTAGTTGTAATTCAAAAGCCCAAAAACAATCTAAAAAAATAGAAGAATCATTTAAAGTCTCTAAAACTGAGGCTGAATGGAAAGCTCAACTAACTGATACAGAGTTTTATGTACTAAGAAAAGCAGGTACAGAACGACGTTTCTCCAGTCCTTTTAATAAAAATTACGATGATGGAATTTACGTTTGTAAAGCATGCAACACACCGCTTTTTAAAAGTGAACACAAGTTTGATTCTGGCAGTGGATGGCCAAGTTTTGATAGAGAAATTGAAGGTAATGTAGCCTTTTCTACAGATTATGATTTAGGTTATGCCAGAACAGAAGAACACTGTGCTACTTGTGGCGGGCATTTAGGGCATGTTTTTAATGATGGTCCAAGAGAAACAACTGGTAAACGTCACTGTATTAATGGGGTGGCACTAAAATTTATACCAAAAGAAGATTAAATGACTAGCTATCTCACCAGTATTATTAAACAGTTTGAATATTATAAATCTTTAGGAGACAAAACATTCTCTCAACTTTCCTTTAGCGAAATACAATGGCAAAGTAAGAAGGATGAAAATAGTGTTGCAATAATTGTAAAACATTTGGTTGGTAATATGTTAAGCAGATGGACCAATTTTTTAAGTGAAGATGGTGAAAAAGAATGGAGGAACAGAGATTTAGAATTTATTGACAATTATAATTCTAAAGAAGAAATTATTGCATCTTGGGAAAGTGGCTGGAAATGTTTGTTTGACGCAATAAAACCTTTAACTGAAACCGATTTAGAACAAATAATTTACATTAGAAATCAAGGACATACGGTTACAGAAGCTATAAACAGGCAATTAGCGCATTACTCTTACCACATTGGACAAATAGTTTTTTTAGGAAAACTTTTAAAAGGTGAAAACTGGGAATCACTTTCTATTCCTAAAGGCGATTCGTTAAAGTATAACGAAGAAAAATTTAGTAACGAAAAAGGTCGCCGCCATTTTACAGACGATTTGTAATACTAAATTTTATGATTCTTTTTAAACGGACGAATAATTAATCGTGCTTCTCTATCAAAACGAATATAATTATATACCCAATTTACAAAAACCACCATTCTATTTCGAAAACCTATCAAGAAAAACAAGTGTACAAACATCCAAACGTACCAAGCAAAAATACCTTGAAACTTAAAACGTTTTAAGTCTACTACAGCTTTATTTCTTCCAATGGTTGCCATAGCTCCTTTATCTTTATAAGCAAAAGGTTTCATAGTTTTATCCTCAATTAACTCCAAAATATTGTCGCCCAATTGCTCACCTTGTTGAATAGCAGGTTGCGCCATCATTGGTAGTCCATTAGGAAATTCATCGTTTGCCATACATGCAATATCACCTATAGCAAAAATGTGTTTAAAACCCTTAACCTGATTAAATTCATTAACAAAAAGTCTATTTCCTCTGGTTACAAATTCTTCAGCATCTAAACCTTTAATAGTAGCTCCTTTTACACCTGCTGCCCAAACTACTGTTGCTGTTTCAAATGTTAAGTCGGTGTTAGTAGTTACTGTTTTTCCATCATAATTAGTTACTCTAACATTTTTCCAAATGTTCACACCTAACTTTTCTAGAAAATCTTCAGCTTTTTTAGAAGCGTTTTCACTCATACCTTTCAAAATACAATCACTAGATTGCACGATATGAATTTGTGCCATACGCGTATCTAAATCTGGGTAATCTTTTGGTAAAATGCCTTTTTTAATTTCTGCTAATGCTCCAGCAAGCTCTACTCCTGTTGGTCCGCCACCAACAATTACAAAATTCATAAGTGCATTACGTTCATCTATATTGGAAGTTAACAACGCGTCTTCAAAATTTTCAAGAATCAAGCTTCTTAAATTTAAAGATTGCGGTATGGTTTTCATTGCCATACTATGTTTTTCTATTTCAGAATTACCAAAAAAATTGGTTTCAGAGCCTGAAGCAACCACTAAATAATCAAACTTAAGTTTACCAATATTTGTAATCACTTTATTATTCTCTGCATCAATTTCACTTACGTTTGCAAGTCTGAAATAAAAATTAGGAAAGTCTTTTAATATTTTTCTGATAGGATACGCAATAGAATCGGGTTCTAATCCTCCTGTTGATACTTGATAAAGTAAGGGTTGAAATGTGTGATAATTATTCTTGTCTAAAAGTACAACTTGTACTTCTTGTTTCGATAGTTTTTTTGCTAAGGCTACTCCTGCAAATCCACCTCCTATTATAACAACTCTAGGAAAACTTGTTCTGGGTATATTCATAAATAAATACTTGCGACGCAAAGGTAATATAAAGATGCAAATTTAAAGCGTTCTAAATTCTTTATTCAATTTTGGTTTTGTAAATTCGTAGCTTCAAATAACGATTAAAGAATTGACATGAGTAAATACGATATTATTGTTCTTGGAAGTGGTCCAGGTGGTTATGTTGCTGCTATTAGAGCATCTCAATTGGGTTTCAAAACCGCAATTATTGAAAAAGAAAGTTTAGGTGGTATTTGTTTGAATTGGGGATGTATCCCTACAAAAGCCTTATTAAAATCTGCTCAAGTATTTGAATATCTTAAACATGCCGAAGATTATGGCTTAAAAGTTAAGGATGCAGATTATGATTTTGATGCTGTTGTAAAACGTAGTCGTGGTGTTGCAGATGGTATGAGTAAAGGTGTTCAATTTTTAATGAAGAAAAACAAAATTGACGTTATAAATGGCTACGGTAAACTTAAACCAGGTAAAAAAATTGACGTTGATGGGACCGAATATAGTGCAAACAATATTATAATTGCAACCGGAGCTCGCTCTCGTGAGTTGCCTAGTTTACCGCAAGATGGTAAAAAAGTTATTGGTTATAGAGAAGCTATGAGTTTACCAAAGCAACCAAAAAAAATGATTGTGGTTGGTTCTGGAGCAATTGGTGTTGAGTTTGCTTATTTCTATAATTCTATGGGAACTGAAGTTACTATAGTAGAATATTTACCAAATATTGTTCCTGTTGAAGACGAAGATGTATCTAAACAATTAGAGCGTTCTTTTAAGAAAAACGGAATTAAAATTATGACTTCCGCCGAAGTTACTAGTGTTGACACATCTGGAAAAGGTGTTAAAGCAACTGTAAAAACCAAAAAAGGCGAAGAAGTTTTAGAAGCAGACATCGTTTTAAGTGCTGTTGGTATAAAATCTAATATTGAAAATATTGGTTTAGAAGATGTTGGTATTGTTGTAGACAGAGATAAAATTATTGTAAATGATTTTTATCAAACTAACATTCCCGGTTATTATGCTATTGGTGATGTTACTCCTGGTCAAGCATTAGCGCATGTAGCTTCTGCAGAAGGGATTCTTTGTGTAGAAAAACTAGCAGGACAACATGTTGAAGCTTTAGATTATGGAAACATTCCAGGTTGTACCTATTGTACACCAGAAATTGCTTCAGTTGGTTTAACTGAAAAACAAGCCAAAGAAAAAGGTTACGACATTAAAGTTGGTAAATTCCCATTCTCAGCATCTGGTAAAGCAAGTGCAGGTGGAAATAAAGATGGTTTTGTAAAAGTAATCTTTGATGCTAAATATGGAGAGTGGTTAGGTTGCCATATGATTGGTGCTACTGTTACAGATATGATTGCTGAAGCTGTGTTAGGTAGAAAATTAGAAACTACAGGACACGAAGTATTAAAAGCAGTTCACCCTCACCCAACCATGAGTGAAGCCGTTATGGAAGCTGTTGCTGATGCTTATGATGAGTGTATTCATATATAGATTTATTAAAAAATAAATTCGAATAAAAAAAAGACGATTTAATAAATCGTCTTTTTTTTATTCAAAATTTAAATCTTGTCCCTAATTTATAAGTAACTCCATCTCCTAAATTAAAATTAGTAGAATTTAATTCATTACCCATACTAGTATTAACCCTGCCTTCTATCAATACTGTCTTGTTTAAATTAAATTGTGCGCCTGAAGTTAATGAAAACCAAGTATCTTCAATGTCTGCATCTTTCAAAAAAACATCAATTTTTGGTCCAAATAAAACACTAAATTTATTATTAAAATTATACTTTACTATTAGTGGATATTCTAGAAGACTCTGGCTACCAGTTAAACTGTAATATGTTCTTTTCTGTATTTCAAATCTTAAAAACCAATGTTCATCAATTGAATATTCAGAATAGTAATTAATAAAACTTCTTGGGGAGTCATATTCAATTCTAACATCATCGGTAAAACCAAAAGATTTAACTTCTTGGTTTTCTTGTGAAATAATAAAAGTGATATTTGAAATTATAAAAACAAAAGTGATTTTTAAATTCATAACAGATGTTATTAGAAATAATTAACTAAAGTTAATCTTAATTGTTATAAATTCTCACAATAAAAGTTTAAATAATATTTAAATAAAAGTTAATTCTGGAAAAAATTACAAAAAACTCTGAATAGCCAATTCATAACTCTGCATGCCAAAACCTAAAATTACACCTTTAGCATTAGGTGAAATATAAGATTGATGCCTAAACTCTTCTCTAGAAAAAGTATTAGAAATATGTAGTTCTACAACAGGTGTTTCAATACCTTTTATAGCATCACCTATTCCAATAGATGTATGTGTATAGGCACCAGCATTTAAAATAACGCCGTCATAACTAAAACCAACTTCATGTAACTTATCAATAATTTCACCTTCAATATTAGATTGATAATATTCAATCTCTATATTAGAAAATTTACTTTTAACCTGTTTTAAATAATCTTCAAAAGTTAAGTTCCCATAAATTTCTGGCTCTCGCTTTCCTAGTAAGTTTAAATTTGGTCCGTTGATGATGATTAGTTTTTTCATATAGTAAATATATAAAATAAGGCAATAAAAAAGAGCTAATATTCATTAGCTCTTAAAATTTTAATTAAATATATAATAGGTTATAAACCGAATTGTATACCTAAGTTTATAACATCAAAAGATCCACCGTCAAGACTTACACCTCGGTAAGATAAAACTATGTCTAAAGATTCTGATACTCCATACTGAACTCTTGGTGCATAATAAAAACCTCCATCATTACCATCATTGATTCCTAAAGCATAACCTAAATCTGCTCCTAAAGTGAATTTATCCGAAATTCCAAAGCGAGCTGCACCAGCAATAGGTAAAAACTGAGCATCATCAATGTCCACACTTCCGAATCCAGGAACATCAATAGAATCTCCAAAAGAATGAGAATATCCGGTAGCGACACCAGCATCAAAGTTTTCTCCTACTTCCCACAAATAGTTAACATCCAAAGTTACATTAAATGTCCATCCATCACCAGCGTCTCCTATTGGTAAACCTAAATTAACACCAGCATTTAAATTGCCTTGTGCATTAACAGTAGTCATTCCTAATACTGCAATAATTGATAATAAAAATAATTTTTTCATAATTTAATTGGTTTTAAAAGTTAAAACAAACGTAATATTAAAAAATTTCATTAACAAGAAATTTTTGATTTTTTATTGTATTTTATCGATAAAAAATGCTTTTTAACGATAAAAAATATATGAAATTGCAAATTAAGCTTAAGGATTATCAACTTTATTTAAAAATTGAATGTAGTTTATGTCAAAACTTAATAAATAATTATTGCCTTAGATTTTAAAAATATCTTACTTAAATGAATAAGTGTTTCCAGTCTCAATAGATAGAAAACTGATTCAAAATTTTATTTATAATAGTTAATTAATATCAAAATTATTGGTTTGAAGTAATGTAATATAAAAACCGAAGTATTTCTACTTCGGTTTCAATACATTTAATTAGTTTTAGATTAAAAAAAGTAACCAACACTGATTTGAATAACACTATTTTTATAATCAGAGTTACCTAAATTTTCAGGATTATCATTTACATCTGTTAAACCAATAATATAACGCGCTCCAAAATTCAAACCACCATCAAGCTTGTAACCCAACCCGAAATTAATTCCAAAATCAATTCCTTTTAAATCATCTTTTATGTCTTCATCGTCAAATCCTTCTTCTTCATTGTTAGCAGATAATAAAAAACCTATTTGAGGACCAGCCTCAACACTAAATCCTTCTACAACATAATATTTTGCCATTAAAGGAATATTTAAATAATCTACCTTAACTGTGCCTTGATATGTTTCACCTTCAAAAGCTTCTTCCCAATCTGATCCTTGAGCTGAATATAATATTTCTGGCTGGAAAGCAAATACATCTGTAATCATAATCTCAGCAACTAACCCTATATGGAAAGTCGTTCTACCATCAAAACTATCAGTATCATCGCCTGTAATATCACAAAAATTCACACCTGCTTTAGCTCCAAAATTTATATCTTGTGAAAAAGTCTGTGTTAAACCAGTTATTGCAATTACTGCAATAAATAAAATTAATTTTTTCATTATTATTTGTTTTAATTGATTAATAGCTTTTAAATAATTTAAAAATTTATATAATTATAAACTAACTGGAAATGATTTTCATCATCTTATTATTTTTTTATTCACATTAAATAATAAGTTATTTTTACTCCTTATGAAATGGCAAAACGCACTTAAAGATTATCAACTATACTTAAAAATTGAAAGAGGTTTATCTAAAAACTCTATTGATAATTATGCCTTAGATATAAAAAAATTAATTTCATATTTAGAAGTAAATAATATAAACTTTTCTCCAATTACAATATCATCAGAAATTATTCAACAATTTATTTACGACGTTGCAAAAACTGTAAACCCTAGATCTCAATCTAGAATAATTTCAGGCTTAAGAAGCTTTTTTAGTTATTTAGTATTCGAAGATTATAGAGCAGATAACCCTCTGGAGCTTATTGAATCCCCAAAAATAGGACGAAAACTTCCAGATACTTTATCAGAACAAGAAATTGATAATATCATAAAAGCTATAGATTTAAGTAAACCAGAAGGTGAACGCAATAGAGCAATGCTAGAAACCTTATACGGTTGTGGCTTACGTGTTAGTGAGTTAATTAATTTAAAAATATCAGATTTATTTTTTGATGAAGGTTTTATAAAAGTTACTGGTAAAGGGGATAAACAACGTTTTGTACCAATTGTTGACATTACGCAGAAATACATCAATATTTACAAAAGTGAAATAAGAAATCATTTAAAAATTCAAGCTGGTTTTGAAGATACTTTATTTTTAAACCGACGTGGTAAACAATTAACCAGAGCTATGATTTTTACTATAATTAAACAATTAGCTGAAAAAATTGGGCTTAAAAAAAATATTTCTCCTCATACATTTAGACACTCGTTTGCCACTCACCTATTACAAAATAATGCAGATTTAAGATCCATACAATTAATGCTAGGGCATGAAAGTATTACTACAACAGAAATTTACGTTCATTTAGACAAAAGTCATTTAACTAAAGTGGTTGAGAAATTTCATCCTAGAAGTTAAAAAGCATCAAATTTTTCTATTCTTTTTCTGTTTAAATTTTTAATTTAAATGATTAAAAGGTATTTTTGTAAGTCTTTACACAAATAATTTTTTTTATCAAAAATACAATTGAAACCCCAAAACTATCTTAGCAGAATGCTTAAAAAGGTTACGAGCCTATTAAAGTCTGAAGTAAGCGAAAAAAATCATTCTGAGAACCTTGATGTAAATATAAAATGGCAAGAAGCTGTAGATATTTCTAATATTGGCGTATGGGATTTCGATGCTCTAAAAAATAAAGTTTACTTTTCTGAGTCATCCAAACGAATTATAGGTTATGAAAATGATAACACTTTTGGTAAGAATATAGATGATTGGAATAACAGGGTACACCCAGAGGATAAAGAGAAATACTTTAAAGATTATCAAGATCATATAAATGGGTTAAAACCACTTTATATTAATGAACATAGAGTTAAATGTAAAGATGGTTCTTACAAATGGATTTTAGATAAAGGAAAAATTATAAAATGGGACACAAATGGAAAACCCATTCGCTTTATTGGTACTCATGTAGATATAACAAGCCATGTTGAAAGTGAAAAAAAATTATCCAATACTCTTAACCTTGTAAGTAAACAAAATAATAAACTTAAAAACTTTGCCCATATTGTTACACATAATTTGAAACAACATGCAGGTAATTTTGAAAGTTTACTTGATTTTTATGAGGAAGCAAAAACTGAAGCTGAAAAACAAGAGTTAATAGAGTATTTAAAAACTTTATCCGCTTCGCTAACAAAAACAATTAGTAATTTAAATGAAATTGTTTCCATACAAAATAACAAAGCCACTAAAATTGAGAAGCTTTATTTAGCTAAAGAAGCTAATAAAATTTTAGAAATGCTAAAGGTTGTTATTACAGAAAGTAATGCTATAATAAATATTAATATAGACCCCAAACTATATATTTATTATAATCCTACGTACATGGAAAGCATTATTCAAAATTTATTGACTAATGCTATCAAATACAAACACCCGGAAAGAGACCCTAAAGTGAATGTTGATGCCATCTTAACTGAAGACTACATTAAAGTAATAGTATCTGACAATGGTATAGGTATTAACTTAGATAAGTTTGGAGATTCTGTTTTTGGGCTTTACAAAACATTTCATAACAATAAAAACTCTGAAGGTGTTGGCTTGTACTTAATAAAAAATCAAATTGAGACCTACGGTGGTGAGATTACTCTTGACAGTGAAGTAAATGTAGGAACCACGTTCACCATAACAATACCAAACAAAAAAAATCCAGCTTAAAACTGGATTTTTTTACTTAGTTTATGTTTATTTACTATTTACTTAGCAATATTTACAGCTCTTGTTTCTCTAATAACAGTAACCTTTACCTGACCCGGATAAGTCATATCTGTTTGTACTTTTTGAGAAATATTAAAAGATAAATCTGCTGCTTTTTGGTCATCTACCTTTTCACTTTCAACAATAACTCTAAGCTCTCTACCTGCTTGAATAGCATATGCTTTTTTAACACCATTAAATCCGAAAGCAATATCTTCTAAATCTTTTAAACGCTGAATATAACTATCTAAAACTTGACGTCTTGCACCTGGTCTTGCTCCAGAAATAGCGTCACAAACTTGAATGATTGGAGCTAATAACGATTTCATTTCTATTTCATCGTGGTGAGCACCAATAGCATTACATACTTCATCTTTTTCATTATATTTTTCTGCCCACTGCATACCTAATATCGCATGTGGAGTTTCCATATCTGCCTCAGCATCTGGCACTTTACCTATATCGTGTAATAACCCTGCTCGTTTTGCTAATTTTGGGTTTAATCCTAACTCTGCAGCCATTACACCACAAAGTTTAGCAACTTCACGCGAGTGTTGTAATAAGTTCTGTCCGTAAGAAGAACGGTACTTCATTCTTCCCACCATTTTAATAAGCTCAGGGTGTAAATTATGAATACCTAAATCTATTACGGTACGCTTACCTACTTCAATAATTTCCTGCTCAATTTGCTTTTTAGTCTTTTTAACTATTTCTTCTATACGTGCTGGATGTATTCTACCATCGGTAACTAGCTTGTGTAATGATAAACGAGCAATTTCACGTCTAACAGAATCAAAACATGATAAAATGATTGCTTCTGGAGTATCATCAACTATAATTTCTACTCCTGTAGCAGCTTCTATAGCACGAATATTTCGTCCTTCTCTACCAATGATTCGTCCTTTAACATCATCTGATTCAATATTAAAAACAGACACACAGTTATCTACAGCTTCTTCTGTCCCAATACGCTGAATAGTGTTTATTATAATCTTTTTCGCGTCTTGTTCAGCAGTTAATTTTGCTTCTTCTAAAGAACTTTGTATATATGCCATAGCATCATTCTTTGCTTCACCTTTTAAAGATTCTACTAATTGTTCTTTAGCTTCTTCTGCAGAGAGACTAGAAATTACTTCTAATTGTTGTACTTGATTTTTATGTAGTTTATCTATTTCCTCTTGTTTCTTATCAAGTACATCAAGTCTGTAATTATAGTCTTTTATTTTACTTTCAAGACTTTCATTAAGTTTTTTATTTTTAGAAAGCTCTCCAGAAATCTGTGACTCTTTATCACGAGTTCTTTTTTCGGCTTCTGCCATTTTCTTATCCCGAGATAAGATTACTTTTTCATGCTCTCCTTTAAGTTCTATAAATTTTTCTTTAGCCTGAAGTATTTTGTCTTTCTTAATACTTTCTCCCTCACTGTTAGCCTGTTTTAGTATTAATGCTGCACTTTTTTTTGCTTCTTTAACAAGCTTTGAAGCGTTATTCTTTTCGAGTGTTTTTGCTATAATAAAGCCAATTATTAGCCCTAAAACAACACCGCCTACTGCAAATATGATTGAGTTATCCATCGTTTAATTAGTTGATTTATGTATATAAAAAAGCCTGCACCAGTATAAAGTTTTGTATAAACTCCTTAAAAACAAGTTTAGGGCTAACAAGCTGATCAAGGATCTGCTCAAGGCAGCTTGCTTTTACAACTTAAACTCACCCTTTTTAAAGAATTAACGTTGAGTTTATCAAAAAAAATAACCAATGCAGGCAGTAACTTTTTAGTTTATTTTAAAGAACGTTTTAAGAGATTAAATGTGAATGTAACAAATCATTTAAAGCATTCAGCTTTTCTTCTACATGTTCATTTACATTCGCTTTATCAATAGACTTCTGTTCTACTTGAGAGGCAAATTGTAAAGCACACATGGCTAGTACATCTTGTTTATCTCTAACAGAATAACTTTGCTCAAATTGTTTAATCATAAATTCAATATTCTTAGCCGCTTTACGCAATCCTTCTTCTTGATTTGCTTCAATTGTTAAAGGATATACTCTATTTGCTATAGATAGCTTTATTTTAAGCTTTTCTGACATTGAATTTATGTTGCTTTAATCTGAAAGCTGACCAATACAATGGTCTATTTCTCGTATTAATGCGTTTATTTTAAGCTTAGTTTCTCTTTTATTATCGTCACTACCAAGTATTGAATTTGCCATTTTAAGAGCTTCGTATTTTTCTTCCCAAGCATCAATATGCTTTTTTTGGGTTTGAATTTCTTGCTTTGAGACTTCTAATTCTTCATTCAATTTCAAATTAGCAAGCTTTAAAAGCTCTAGTTTGTGTAATACTTTACTAATTTTGTTTTCTAAAGAATCTACAATATCTTCAATATTACTCATTTACAAATTTCAATACTTATCTCACAAAGTTAACATACCTAGCTATAAATTACAATTGTTTTTTCATAAAATTTTAAAATCATTTCTTTAGTTCATATACTTAAAACAATGGATTGATTTTTGCAATATACTTTGCATATTCATATCAAATTAATATTTTAGCCTAATACATGCATATGCGATTAATACTGTCCCTTTTTCTAGTTTTTTCATTATTTACAAATGCCCAAAATAATTATCCTCAAGATTATTTTAGTAATCCTTTAGAAATTCCTCTAGTACTTGCAGGAACATTTGCAGAGTTGCGCTCTAATCATTTTCATTCTGGTTTAGACATAAAAACACAACAACGTAGAGGATTAAAGGTAAAAGCTTCGGCTAGTGGGTTTGTAAGTCGTATTAAAGTTTCACATTATGGTTATGGTAAAGCTTTATACATAACGCATCCCAACGGATACACAACAGTTTATGCACACTTACAAAAATTTGCTCCGGAGATTGAAGCTTATGTAAAAAAGCGACAATATGAAGAAGAATCTTATGAAATTGAACTCTTTCCAAATGCAGAAAGCTTACCTGTTTTAAAAGACAGTGTAGTGGCTTATAGTGGTAATTCTGGTGGTTCTGGTGGTCCACATTTACATTATGAAATTCGTGATAAACAGGAACGCCCTATGAATCCTATGCTTTTTGGAATTGATATAAAAGACACTTCAAATCCTATTGTTAGATCTATTTACGCATATCCTTTAAATGAAAAATCTTTTGTTAATAATAGTAACGACAAGCAAAAACTAAGACTAATTCCTCTTAAAAATGGTGATTATACCGTTGAAAGTATTGATGCTATAGGCGATATAGGTTTTGGTATAGTAACCATAGACAGACAAGATTTAGCAGCAAATTCAAATGGTGTTTATAATATTCAAACTTTTGTTAATGGTAGCAGAAATTTTGAAATAGATTTTAAGCGTTTCTCTTTTGATGAAACCAAACATATCAATCAGCTTATAGATTATGAGCATTATTCAAATAACAAAGAACGTATTCAAAAGTTATTTAAAAAAAATAGCCCTTTAAGTCTTTATAAAGAGCATATAAATGATGGTTTTTTAAAAGTTGAAGATAGCACTAACTCTGTTTATAAAATTAGAGTTGCCGATTATAAAAACAACGAATCTTGGATAACTATCAATATTAAAGGAACTAAAAATGATATTTTAGAACCCAAAATAAAAAAAACAACGCCTTATCTAATTAAAGCAGACCAAACCACAAATTTAAATGAAGGTAACGTTAGCGTCAATTTTTATAAGAATACGTTTTATGAAGATTTTTATATAGATTTTGAAGTTAAGAATGATACTTTGTTATTACATGAAGATGTTATTCCTGCTATGAAAAACTTCACTATTAGTTATGATGTTAGCAAGTATTCAAGTGAAGACAGAAGTAAATTATATATAGCAAGATTAGTAGGTTACAAAAAACACCCTTCTTATACTTACACCAAAAGAAAAGAAACCACCTTAACTGCAAATACAAAAAAACTAGGCACTTATGCTTTAGCTACTGATAGTATTGCACCAACAATAACAGCTAATAATTTTAAAGACGGGCAATGGCTTAGTAAATACCGTTATTTAAAAGTAAAAATTGATGATGAAGATTCCGGAGTTTCTAATTATAGAGCAACTGTAAACGGAAAATGGGTTTTAATGGAATACGATTACAAAACTAAAACCTTAACACACGATTTTAATGATGGCATAATAACCGACACCAAAAATAATTTAAAAGTAATTGTTACCGATAATGTTGGAAATAATTCTACTTTTGAAGCGTTATTTTATCGAAAATAAACTAAACAACCTTTTGAAAGCAAAACTCTTACTAACCACCTTTCTGTTTTTTGCCATTATTAATTTTACTTATGCGCAAACAGCAAAAGTTAAAGGTGTTATTTTAGATGAAAATAACAAACCCATTGAAAATGTAAATATTAAAACTGAAACCAGCGGAACCCAAACAAACGCTAATGGTTTTTACATTTTAACAATACCAGCAAATACTGAAGTATCTGTTGAGTTTTCACATATTTCCCATAAAAAAGTAGTAAGTACATTTAATTTAAAAAATGGGGAAGAGTACGAATTCAATCCTGTAATGAGTACTTCTATTGAGCAAATAGCCACTGTAATTGTAACTAACAACAGACGAAAAGAAGTTGAAGGTGTTGTAACTTTAAATCCAGAAGCAATTAGAAAAATCCCTGGAGCAAACGCTGGTGTAGAAAATCTGCTTTTAACACTTCCTGGAGTTAGTAATAATAATGAATTAAGCACACAATACTCGGTACGAGGTGGAAACTACGATGAAAATTTAGTCTATGTAAACGACATACAAGTATATCGCCCATTTTTGGTACGTTCGGGTCAACAAGAAGGTTTAAGTTTTGTAAATACTAATCTTGTTCAAAACGTAGATTTTTCAGCAGGTGGATTTCAAGCTAAATATGGTGATAAATTATCTTCAGTTTTAGATATCACTTATAAAAACCCATATCAGTTTGAAGTTAATGCCGATTTAAGTTTACTTGGTGGAAGCTTATCTGTTGAGAACATTAGTAAAGACTCTAAGTTTTCGGGTATAGTTGGCGCACGCTACCGTGACAATAGTTTATTAGTTAATGCTAAAGAAACCGAAACAAATTTTAAACCATCGTTTGCTGATGTACAAGGGTATTTTACTTATAGATTTTCAAATAAATTTCATTTAAGTTTTTTAGGTAATGCCTCGCTGAATAAATACAATTATGAGCCGCAAACCCGACAAACCAATTTTGGAACCTTATCAGACCCTATTGCGCTTTTAGTATTTTATGACGGTCAAGAAAAAGACAGATACCAAACCTTATTTGGAGCATTTAAAGGTTCTTATTTTGTAAATGATGATTTAACGCTACATTTAATTACATCAACATATCACACTACTGAAGAAGAGTATTTTGATATTTTGGCACAATACAGACTTGGGGAAGTTAACACGAATATTGGTGATGAAAATTTAGGTGAAGTAGAATTTAGTGAAGGTGTAGGCAGTCAGTTAAATCACGGTAGAAACGATTTAGACGCACTTATTACAAATATTGAACACAAAGGGGATTTCAAAATTAATGATAACAGAATTGAGTGGTCTGTTAAATACACCAATGAAGACATTAAAGACCGTTTGGTAGAATGGGAAGTTATAGATTCTGCTGGATTTTCAATTCGTCCTCCAAGAACAACACCAATAAACGAACAACCTTACGAACCTTACAGTGGGCCATTAGAACCGTTTCAAAATGTAAGAGCAACAAACAATACACAAATAAATAGATTACAAGCCTATACACAGTGGAGTAAGCGTTCTGCTATTGGAACTAGTGATGTTTGGTATAACGCTGGTGTTCGTGTTCACAATTGGTCAGTTAGTGGTGATGGTATTTCATCATCTAACCAAACTGTTTTTAGCCCAAGAGCTCAATTTGCCATAAAACCCAATTGGGAAAAAGATATGCTCTTTAGAGTAGCTACAGGTTTATATTATCAACCACCTTTTTATAGAGAATTACGTGATGCTAATGGTGTTGTTCAGCCTAATGTTAAAGCACAAAAATCGTTTCACTTGGTTTTAGGTAATGATTATAGTTTTAAAATGTGGGACAGACCTTTTAAATTAACTTCTGAAATATATTATAAGAATTTAAGCGATGTAAATCCTTATACTTTGGAAAATGTTAGAATACGGTATCGCGCATCTAATAATGCAACGGCTTATGCTTATGGTTTAGATATGCGTTTAAATGGTGAGTTTGTACCTGGAACCGAATCATGGTTTAGTTTTGGTTATTTAAAAACTGAAGAAAACATTGATAATAGAGGTTATATTTCACGTCCTACAGACCAACGTTTAAAATTTGCTGCATTATTTCAAGATTATGTTCCGAATGTACCTAACCTAAAACTTTATTTAAATCTGGTTTACAATACTGGGTTACCAGGAGGCTCACCTAGTTATACAGACCCTTATGAATATCAAAATAGATTACCTGCATACAAACGTGCCGATTTAGGTCTACAATTTGTTTTAGTAGATGGTAAAAAACAATTTGCTAGTGGTTGGAAAAAACCTTTTAAAGAACTTTCTTTTGGGTTTGAAATCTTCAATATTTTTGATGTACAAAACTCTATTACCAATACTTGGGTAAGAGATGTTTACAGCAAACGTCAATATGCGATTCCAAATTACTTAACGCCTCGTGTTTTTAACATTAGAACAACTATGAAGTTCTAATTTTTTGTTAAATTTTACTTTTTCCTTTAAAAACTACTAGTTTTTGACAAAATAAGTCAGGTCATGTAAAATAGTATTTTCTATATTTGAAAATACCAAACCACTGATAATCAATCAAATCTTATCAACTAACTAAATAATATGAGTACATTTTATTACAGCTCTCCACTACAGGAGTATGATGCTATTGTTGTTGGCACAGGAATTTCTGGAGGATGGGCAGCTAAAGAACTTTGTGAAAAAGGATTAAAAACACTTGTACTTGAAAGAGGCCCTATGGTAAATCATATTACTGATTACCCTACTATGGGAAAAGACCCTTGGGATTTTAAACATAGAAGTAATTTACCTGCAAGTGAACTCAATAAACAAATAAAACAAAGCCGAACAGGATATACTATAAATGAAGCTAGTGCACATTGGTTTGTTGATGATGAAAAACATCCCTATAACGAAGTAAAACGTTTTGATTGGATTAGAGGTTATCACGTTGGTGGACGATCACTAATGTGGGCAAGACAAAGTTACAGAATAGGAGATTTAGATTTTGAAGCCAATGTAAAAGAAGGAATTGGTATTGATTGGCCAGTGCGTTATAAAGACATTAAACCTTGGTATGATTATGTTGAAAATTTTATTGGTGTAAGTGGTGAAAATTTAGGTTTACCACAATTACCAGACGGTAATTTTTTACCACCAATGCCACTTAATTGTGTTGAAGACCATTTAAAAAATAAGACTTCCGAAAATTATAATGACCGGTTGGTTACCATAAGTAGAACTGCAAATTTAACAGGTGGAGAATTTGAAGGACGTTCTTCATGCCAGTTTAGAAACCGATGCATAAGAGGTTGCCCATTTGGTGCCTATTTTAGTAGTAACTCTTCTACCCTTCCTGCGGCAGAACGTACAGGAAATATGACTTTAAGACCAAACTCTATCGTACATGAAGTTATGTATGATAAAGACTCTAAAAAAGCAACTGGAGTTAAAGTTATTGACTCAGAGACTAAGGAAACCATAGAATTTAAAGCAAAAATAATTTTCTTGTGCGCATCAACTGTGGCCTCTACATCTATTTTAATGCAATCCAAATCTGAAACATTTCCCAACGGTATGGGTAATGAATCGGGAGAATTAGGTCATAACATCATGGACCATCATTTTAGAGCTGGAGCTAGAGCTAAAGTTGATGGTTTTGAAGATAAATATTATAAAGGAAGACGTCCCACTACATTTTACATACCACGTTTTCAAAATTTAGGAGGCACTACAAATAAAAAAGACTTTTTAAGAGGTTACGGGTTACAAGGTGGAGCAAGTAGAACAGACTGGACAGAAGCTGTTGGCGAATTAAACTATGGTAAAGATCTTAAAAAAGCCATTTTAGAACCAGGAAACTGGCAAATTGGAATGACAGGATTCGGTGAAACCCTTCCAGACCACAGAAATAAATTCTATTTAGATTATGATAAAAAGGATCAATGGGGTTTACCAACAGTAACTTTTGATGCAGAATACAGAGAAAATGAAGTTAATATGCGAAAAGATATGATTGTTGAAGCTATGGATATTTTTGAAAAAGCTGGTTTTAAAGATGTTACTCCAGATGACAGAGTAGTTGGTTTTGGTCTTGGTATTCACGAAATGGGAACTGCCAGAATGGGTCACAGTCCCAAAACTTCGGTGGTAAATAAACACAACCAGTTACATAACGTAAAAAATGTTTTTGTAACCGATGGCTCTTTCATGACTTCTTCTGCATGTCAAAACCCTTCGCTTACCTATATGGCATTTACTGCACGAGCAGTTGATTTTGCAGTAAAAGAACTTAAAAAAATGAATCTTTAATTATGGAAAGAAGGAAAGCAATAAAAAATTTAGGATTATCATTAGGTTTTGTGGTAAGCACTCCCACAATTTTAAATATTCTTCAAGGCTGTAAAAGCAATGTAGAGCCCTGGTTACCAGTATTTTTTAATATTGAAGAAGGCAATGTTTTAGAAAAACTAGTAGATATTATTTTACCAAAAACAGATACACCTGGTGCTTTAGACGTTAATGTCCCACAGTTTATAGACACCTTTATAAATGAAACTTTTGAAACTGAAGAAAAAGCAGATATTAAAACACAGTTTTCATTATTAATAAATACTATTAAAACTAAATATAATCAAAATATTGATGACGTTAGCTATGAAAACTATGATGATTTACTAGCTTCATATTTTAAAATTGATGATGAAAAACTAACAAGTTGGGAAAAACAAATAGAAGCATACAAAGCATCAGAAAACAAAAATGTATCTGGTTACGAAAATGCTTTGCAGTTCGATATATTAAATAACATAAGATCTATGTCTGTTTTTGCATTTAAAACCAGTGAATTGATTGGCGAAAAAGTTTTAGCTTATAATCCAATTCCGGGAACTTATATCCCTTGTGGTAATTTGGATGAATTAACAAAAGGAAAAGCCTGGTCATTATAACTAACATCCCTAATTATGAAAAAACTATTAGCAATTTGTTTAATTTTTACGTTTAGTAACAGTCATATTTTAACTAGCCAAACTACTATGAATCAATCAGCTAAATTTGGAGTTTTTGAAAACCAAACTAATGTTGGCAACCCAAAGCATAAAGGATCCATTGTATACAATCCTGAAACTCAAGAATACACCATAACAGGTTCTGGAATGAATATTTGGGGCGGAACAGATCAATTTCAATATTTATACAAATCTATCCAAGGTGATTTTATTGTAAGAGCACATATGAAATTTACAAGTGAAGGTGTAGATCCTCATAGAAAAATGGGTTGGATGGTAAGAAATAATTTAAGTTCTAATTCACCCGAGGTTCATGCCTCTATTCATGGTGGCGACGGTTTAACAGCATTACAATATAGAAAAACTGATGGTGGAGAAACCGAACAAATTGTTGAGTCCCTAGATAAATTACCCGATGTTGTTCAACTAGAACGCCGTGGAAACGATTATTACATGTCTACTGCGCATTACGGCGAGCCATTTGTAACTACAAAATTAGAAAATGTGCCGCTTAGAAATGAAGCTTTTGTTGGCTTATATGTGTGTTCTCACAATGAAGATGTTATAGAAACTGCTGTTTTTAGCAATGTAAGAATCATAAAACCTGCAGACCCAGATTTTCAACCTTACAGAGACTATATTGGTAGTTATATGGAAACTATGAATGTTGAAACTGGACTTCGTAAAACCTTATTTTATTCAGCACATTCCATACAAGCTCCAAATTGGGTAAATAATGACAAAGAATTGGTTTACAATTCAAACGGATTTTTATATCGCTATTCATTTGAAAATGGCGAGTCTCAACAAATAAATACAGGCTTTGCTATAGATAACAATAACGACCATATTTTTTCTTTTGATGAAACGTTGTTAGGTATAAGTCATCATAATTCCGATGATAATAGAACCTCATCAATTTATATTATGAATCCAAAAGGCGACTCTATACCAAGAAAAATCACGCATGATGGTGTTGGCGCCTCATACTTACACGGTATTTCTCCAGATAATAAAACCATAATTTATACGGCTAATAGAAAAGGTAAATATGATATTTATGGAAGTGATATAGAAACACGAGAAGAATTTCAATTAACCGACACTAAAGACCTGGATGATGGAAGTGAATATTCTCCTGATGGAAAATATATTTATTTCAATTCTAACAGAACAGGAAACATGCAATTGTGGCGTATGGATGCTGATGGTAAAAATCCTAAGCAATTAACTTTTGATGAAAATTTTAAAGACTGGTTTCCTCACATTTCACCAGATGGTAAATGGATAGTTTTTATATCTTTTCCACCTACAATTGCCTTTGGCGACCATCCGTTTTATCAACATTGTACATTACGTTTAATGCCAACAGATTTAAGCACAAAACCAAAAATAATTGCTTATTTATATGGCGGACAAGGCACCATGAATGTACCTAGCTGGAGTAAAGACAGCAAGCATATTGCGTTTGTAACTAATACAGATTAGGAATGGATAATAATGCGTTAGATAAGTTTGGAGAATTAATAGTTGCAAATTGTATAGATAATGGACTTGATAAATTTCAAAATTTAACTGAAGGAAAAATAAATGCACCTTCACTTAAAAAATTACAAGACCAAATAAAATTGTTAAACAATAACAACATAGAAATCATCAAAAATCTGTTATCTGAAATATTAGTAAGCACAACACACGATTTTCTATTTGCTATTCAAGAAAACGATGATATTCAAATAATCGTTGACAATCAGAACATCTGCAAATCATCAGATGGATTACATGGTGAATTATTTACAGAAGAAGGCTGGATAAAAAAATTCAGTAATCATACTGACTTTATAGATTATGACTGAAAAAGAAACCAATCAACTAAATAAAATATTGGCTTTCTTACATTCAATTTCTGAAAGAATGATTCAGGATTTAAATAATATAATAAATAATGAAGACTTTGGATTGATTAAACCACATTTAAAAAATGAAATAAAAAATTTGGATTTTGAAATTAATGCAGATGGATATTCTATCAACCTCTATGCAATGGATAGTGAAAACTCTCAATTAGGTTATAAAAAAATATTAAGTGATTATCCTAATGGTATTATAGCGGATAACAATTTAGACATTGATGTTGATGATTATGATTTTAACAATTCATCTGATATGGAACGTATGGATAACTTTTATTTAAAACTAGAATCAGAATTTATTAATTGGTTTGTTACATGTTGGGATAAAATCACAATAAATAATACTAAATATAAATTTTATATTTCTTATCATGACTCCTATCAATCTTTTGATTTATTAAATGAAACCTGGATTGAAAACGAAGAAAAATGAGTTAAATGGATATTTACAAACTATCACTTCCAGACAACATTGTCGATATAGTTTTTATTCATGTTAAAGACAAAATAAAGCCTAAACATTATTTATGGAATAAATTTCCCGTCCTGGAAAACTGGGAGAGATTACCTGTAGAATTAGACGAATACGATGATAAAGGAAAAAAATTAAAACGTGTTGACTTTTTAGGTACTTCTTCAACGCATCTTATTATAGACACCCATGTTAAAAAAATTATTTTACCAATTGTTAAAGATTATGGAGAGTTTTTACCTCTTTATCACAATAGTGAAGATTTCTGGATTTTTAATGTAACTAATATCATTGATGCTATAAACTTTGAATTATCTGAACAACGATTTCCTGAAGAGGATATTAATTATGAATCCCCAAATTTATCAAAGGCAGTTATGTATAAATCAAAAGTTGAAAATGGTTTTATTTTTAGAGTACCGCAAAAAAATTATTATGACACTTACTTTACACAAAGTTTTATTGATGAAATTTTAAAACTTAATTTAATAGGTTTTACATATAAGAGAGCTGCAACAGCTGTATAAACATATAAAATGACAAAATTGTTAGATAATAAAATACAAGAGTTATTACAAATAGTAACAAACGATACAAGTTGGAATTTGCAAAGTGAAACTCAGTTACAAATTTTTGGACTAAGGATTCGAAAATGAAACTAAATCTATTGAATCAGATATTGTTAGTATCGGTTATTCTCATTTTTAATCAAGCGATTTAATCGAACTAAAAAACGCTATTTTTTCAAATACAGATATCATCAAACAACAAAAGAAAAACAATCAAAAAATGGTGGAAATTTGGAAGACAATAAATTATTAATAAAAAATGTAAACAAAACAAACTATAATTAAAATATAATACCATGAAAAATACAATCTATATCATATTCAGTTTAATCTTATTCGTTAGCTGTAAAGACACGAAAAAAGTAGAAAAAGCAACTGTAAACGAATGGGAAACATTATTCAATGGTGAAGATTTAACCGGTTGGGACACCTATCTTGGAATGCCTTATAAAGAAGGGCAGGATATTTGGAATCAAAAAAAATTACCAGACTATCAACCTTTTGGTTTAAATAACGATCCACTAAATGTATTTTCTGTGGTTGAAGTTGATGGAAAACCTGCATTACGATTATCTGGTGAAGTATATGGAGGAATTTCTACTACCAAAGAATACGAGAACTATCATTTACAACTAGAATTTAAATGGGGAACTTTAAAATTCGCCCCTCGATTAGATGCTGTTAGAGATAGTGGTTTATTATATCATGGAACAGATGAGCAAGGTACAGAAGCTGGTTTTTGGTTGCGTTCTCAAGAAATGCAAGTACAAGAAGGAGATACAGGCGATTATTGGGGAATTGCTGGTGCTCAAGTAGATATTAGAACCGAAATGCGCGTAGATACCTTATATCAATACAACCCACAAGGCGAATTACGACATTTTGGTGATGGTAGTGAATTAGGTAGAAATGTTAAAAAATTTCCAGACAACGAAAAACCTACAGGAGAATGGAACACGTTAGATTTATATACTTACCAAACAAAAAGCGCGCATGTTGTAAATGGTAAAGTAACCATGATTTTAGAAAACTCTAGAATAACTATTGATAGTATTACCAAACCACTCACAAAAGGTAAAATACAATTACAAACTGAAGGTGCCGAAGTATATTACAGAAATATTAAAATTAAGCTTATTGATAAACTTCCAGAGTTTTAATCTTTATTGAGCAGTTAAGTTTAATGATATTGTAAGTAGATTTCCACCACCACTATAACGTTCTGCCCAAACTTCAATGTAATCACCTGGTGCCATTAATAATGAAGCTACAATAGGTACTGCTCCAATATCGTTGTTACCTCCTATTTCTCTATATACTCGAGTTTGATCAATAACAACCCCATTTTTGGCTAAATAAAAAACAAAAATATTATTATTACTACTTCCTCGGAAGGATAAACTGGTACTGATATTGAAGTAGCGTGTTTTTTTTCCATCATAAACTAATCTATTATAGGTAGGAGCTCCTGGTACGGTAAATCTAAATAAATTATTCGATGCTGTATCTCCATTAAGCTTTATCCTACTACCAGTACCTGTTCCTGAAAATGTTGTTAGTGCTCCAAAACCAATGGCGTAATTTAAATTAATATCTCCAGTAGCTACCCCATCTGTTTCCACTTCAATTCCTGGGCAATCTACATCCCAGTCATTAGTGAAATTATAACCGGTATATGGTGAGCTTCCATTTATATAATTACCACCTCCATAAAAATCAACAATACGCATTGCCGCTCCTCCACTAATTGTACCAACTCCAGTAACATCTACAGCAGCTGTAGCTGTGGTGACGTTGCAAAAGCCCCCTTGCTTTGTTATTACATCAAAATCTCCAACAAAGGTTTCATAAACTCCTCCATTTGTACTATCCCAACCCATGGAATTTAAAAGTAGTTGATTAATATCTGTATAAATGATACCATTCGCATTATTTATAAACTGAACGATACTAACAAAAACAAGGTTAAAATCAGATATAGAACCTACTGAACTTGAATTGGCAACTACACTATCTCTAAAAACTAGTCTTTCTGCTCCTGTTCCAATTAAATTAAAAACGTTACCTACAGGTGCTACCAAGGTTACTCCTCTAATTGATCCTCCAGAAGTACCAGAAAATATAGTTCCAGCACCAACTAGAATATCCTCGTTAGTGTCCTCTCCAAACAAATAAGCATTATTTAAATTAATAGGAACTGCCAGATTAATGGTTCCGTTTATTTCGTATAAAGTATTTGTATCTAACAAATATTCTGTTCCACTTCCATTAGCTAATTCCGTAGCTAAGTCTGCATCAGACTTTATTAATTTGTAATTATCTCTACTTGCTGTGCCTTCTAAAGGTAACCAACTACCGCCATCATAGAAATAAAAAACGGATTCATTTATATCAAATACCAATAACCCTTCTGCTGGAGAAGCTATTGCTATTCTTTGTGCTGTGGTCATTCTGGGTGCTAAAATACCTTGTGTTGTTGATTCTATATCTAAAATTGAAGAAGCATTTGGTGTTGTTGTTCCAATACCAACTTGTGAAAAAGAATTAATAAAAAAAAGAAAAAATAATGACGTAAAAAGATAAGGGAATTTATTGCTCATAAGTAGTTTAATTAGTTTTGGGACTTTTACAAAGGTACAAAAAATACTACAAGAAAAACACTCTCAAACTTAAAAAACTTTTAAACCTGTCTAACAATTTGATTATGAATTATAAAAGAATTATATACCTTCCGAAAACTCTTTTAAAATACCAACAACATAGTCAATCTCTTCTTTAGTATTAAAAATGCTAAAAGAAAAACGAATTGATGGCTTTTCTAAATCTTCATTGGATAGAATTTCTGTTAAGACATGAGATTTTTGTGAGCTACCACTTTGGCAGGCACTTCCTTTGGAGCAAGCAATACCTTTTAAATCTAACTGAAACAATAACATTGCTGCTTTTTCTGGAGTAATTGGTAAGCATACATTAACTAATGTGTAAGTACTTTTATCTAAATTATCAGATAAACCATTAAATTTTACACCGGAGATTTCTTTTTTAATTTTATCTATAAAATATTCCTTTAATTCAGTTACATAAAGGGTTTCCTTTTCTAAATTTTGATAAGCTAATGTTAGTGCACTTTCTAAACCAACTATGTTGTGTACACTTTCGGTACCCGCTCTAAGACCTCTTTCTTGCTCGCCTCCAATAATTAACGGTTGTAATGCAGAGTTTTTCCTTATAAAAGCGAAACCAACACCTTTAGGCCCATGAAATTTGTGAGCAGATGCTGCTAAAAAATCAATTGGAACATCTTGTAAATCTAATTTATAATGCCCAACAGATTGTACAGCATCACTATGAAATAGAGCATTATTGGCTTTACATAAACTAGCAACGCGCTTTAAATCTAAAATACCTCCTATTTCATTATTAATATGCATTAAGCTAACTAGTGTTTTAACTTCGTTTTGTAAAAGCATTTCTAAATGTGAAAAATCAATAGTGCCATCTGCATTCAATTTCACGTAACTCACTTGTAATTCAAACTGCTTTTGAAGTTTTTCAACAGTATGTAAAACAGCATGATGTTCAATTTTAGAAGTAATAATATGTTTTACATTTAAATCTTTTACAGTACTAATTAACACCAAATTATCAGCTTCTGTACCGCCAGATGTAAATATAATTTCACCAGCAGAAACATTTAAATGATTAGCAATTGCTTTTCTGGATTGTTCTATTAACGATTTTGATGCACGACCAAAACTATGCGATGATGAAGGGTTACCAAAATTAGTTTTCATAACTTCGGCTATAGAATTTATAACTTCATCGCGCATTGGCGTTGTAGCTGCATTATCAAAATACACGTGCTTCATCTAATTATATTTAATTTTTTAAAAGACGATAATTTAAAACTAACATACTTTTTAAAGCCCAAAAATACTTGAAATAAAATTATTATCAATAAGCTACGTTATAAATAACAATTCTATTATTTTTGCTTAAAACCCAAATACAATGCGCAAGCTATTTTTTATCTTATTATCTTTAAGTTTATTAAGTAACTACTCATGTGATGATGGTGATATCATTACTGTAGAATTAGAATTTGAAGACACTTTTGAAGCTTGTGGCGAATCGGATTTAGTACTATACAAAACTAAAGAAGACCCTTCGGAATCATTATCAGTACTAATAACAAATTATTCTTTAGAGGATATATTAGAAGTGGGTGCTGACAATACTTTTAATGAAGAAAAATCTGCTACATTTTACTACAGAACTTATAACGATGCTAGCTTGCCAAATGATTTATTTTGCAGTGAAATTCCACCAAATGTTAATATAGTTTCAGATGACAATAGTGCATGTACCGCAGAAATAAACACAATATTAGTAGAAGATGATAATGATGGGATTTTAGCACAGTTAGAAGACATCAATGGTAATGGTGATTTAGAAGATGATGACACTGATGGTGATGGTTTACCAAATTACATTGATGCTGATGACGATGGAGATAATATTTTAACTGCAAGTGAAAACCCAGACCCAAATGGAGATGGTGATTTAAGTGATGCACAAGATACTGACGGTGACAATATACCTGATTATCTTGATAACGATGACGATGGCGATGGCGTTTTAACTCGCGATGAAGAAAACGACTCGCAAAACAATAATCCAGGAAATGATATAACTGATAGTGATGTTGGTGCCGATTATTTAAACCCTGAAGTAAATACTACTGTTCCTGCAACAGCTTATAGAGAGCACACTATAATTAGAAGTTATGTAGTTACAATAACATTATTTAATATTGATGATTTAGGTTCAATATCATATGATGAATATGATTTTGGGATTTTAAAAGATAGTGAAATACCTAGCACTTATAAAAGCAGAAAAATAACACCTGATTTTAACTAATTAGCTTAAACATTCTGAAAAATGTAAACCTCAGTTGCTCCTAAACCATATTTTTGGTAATTCGCATCGTAAAATTTCACATTATTATATCTGCCAAATAAATATTCTAATTCTAGTTTAAGTACGCCTTCGCCTACTCCATGTATAAAAACCACTTTTTGAATACGCTTTTTTATAGCAAAATCTAGTTGCCTACGTGCTGTTTCTAATTGTAGGGTTAACATATCATGATTAGTCATCCCTTTAGATGATTTAATTAATTGATTAATATGTAAGTCTACCTCTAAAGTAGGTTCATATTTATCTTTAGCACGTTTTTTAATTTGTTTTCTACGTTTTGGTAATTCTTTTTCAGAAACTACATCAGCTAGACTTGAGTTAGAAAAAATTTCAGATGATAATGATTGCTTCTTATCGTTTTTCACTAATTCATCACTTCTAAATTCTAAAAGAAAGCCATCTTCTGTTTCAATAGAAATTATATTTCCGTTTATACTCTTAACAACACCAGACAAATCTTCATCTAAAACTAAAACGTAGTCTCCAACCTTAAGAGCCATAATTAATCATTTTTCGGAATTATCTAAATCTTCTTGATTTTTTTTACTTGGTATTGTTCTTGAAAGCCTGTAAACACCAATCATAAGTAAAACAATACCTCCAATTAATACATATTGGTTTTGTTCTGTACCTGTTTTAGCATACATAGCTACTATAGCTCCTATAATTATTAATATATAATTTAAATATTTCATTACGCCTAATTAAAACACAAAATTACACCAAAAACAATTAAATTTTTTATAATTAGCATCAATTAATTTTATCGTTATAATGTAATTAAAAGCAGGCATAATTAACTTTATAAGGCTTATCTGCTAAAAAATCATATATTTGTATGTCATATTATGTAATTATTTACAATGCCCAATAGACCTACTTTTTTACTTCTATTATTAACTGTAAATTTTATTTTCAGTCAAGATTTATATGTAGATAACAATAGTTATTTATATGCTAGAGACGTAGTTGTATTTGTAAATGATGATATAAGGCTTGAAACACCAACATCTAATCTATATTTTAGAGGCGATGCACAACTTATTCAAAATACTGACACAAAAAACTCTGATGCTGGCGAGTTTTCAATATATCAAAATCAAACCACAGGAATTTATGAGTATAATTATTGGAGCTCACCTGTAGGTGTTAGTGTTGATGGCACCACACAAGCTAATGTAGACTTTGATGGTACCAATATTCACGATCCAGCAGATGAATTAGACTTAACTAATGTAAATTCTAGCGCATACACATTTATTACTGGATATAACGGAACTGCTACAGCACTTTCTAATTACTGGATGTACACCTTTATAAATGGCGAAGGATATTATAGTTGGAATCAAATTTTTGATACTGGTGCTGTTGGCACAGGATATGGTTTTACTTTAAAAGGAAGCCCAAATGCAAATAATGTTTTAGATTTTAGAGGCAGACCAAATAATGGTACTATAACGGTTAGTTGTACTTTTGATGGTGTAGATGATCAACCAAGCTCTGGAACACCTAATACAGCTGAAACCTTAACAGGAAACCCATACCCTTCCACTTTAGATTTAAAACTGTTTTTTGTAAATTCTGCAACTAATCAAACAAATATAAGTGGTGAAATATTTTTTTGGGAACAGAAAATAAAAAGTTCACATAATTTAGCTGACTATGAAGGTGGTTATGGTGTTTATACACCTGGTGCGTTAGGCAATTTAGCAGATAATGGAACTTACACCATTGCACCATTTGAAGCTTATAATAGCGATGGTAGCCCAAGTGGTAACACCACAGGAAATACTACAGATTTTAGCACTAATAACTCCAGACGTTATGCTGCTGTTGGTCAAGGTTTTGTAGTGCAAAGTGTTGGAGCTGGCGGAAATGTTACTTTTGATAACTCCATGCGATTATATTTACCAGAAGATTCTAATCCAGCAGGTAACGGTTCGATTTTTTCAAAGAATAGTAAGTCTAAAACAAATAATACCGAAGAAGAAATTGTGGTTATGTCTCATAATGGTGTAGACTACAAAACTATTTTTGAAAACCCTACCATTATTCCGGAAATTAGACTTCACACACATATAAATAATACCTTTTATAAAGAAAATGTTATAGCATTTAGAGAAAGTACTCCAGATAATAACACATATAATAAATTTTACGACGGTAAAAATATAAATGAATTAGGTTCTGATGCGTATCTAATTTCTGAAGACAAAGAATTGGTTATCAAATCTATTAAGTATGATGAAACTACCAGATTACCTTTAGGGTTTGAAGCTTCCAACAACAATACTTTATTCAGTGTTAAAATTCACAAATTGAATAACATACCAAATGAGGTTAATGTTTATGTTTTTGATAATGAAACCAACACATACACAGATATTAAAAACGGTACTCTTAAAGTCATTTTAAATGAAGGTATTCATAACAATAGATTTGAAATTACTTTTGCGAAAAATAGTTTAAATAAGGAGACTAAGGAAATCATTGATTTTAAAGTATTTCAAAACAACAAAATATCTCAATTAAAGCTTGTAAATTCTAATAATTTAAACATCAAAAACTTTAACCTTTATGATGTTACGGGCAAACAAGTAATAACTGATGTTATAAATTCATTTAAAGAAGAATATACTTACTCTACAAAATCACTTAGCGATGGTGTGTATATTATAAAAATCGATACAGCAGAAAATCAAGTTTTTACAAAAAAAATAGTGGTTAGCAACAAAAAATAAAACTTCACTTAGTTACTTCTTTTTAGCTTTTAGTATTTTAGTATTTAATATTTTATTATTTTCAATTTATGGAAGAATACATGATACCTTGTTTAAATAAAAAACTACTTGGTTTTGAGTGTATGGGTTGTGGTATGCAACGTGCTCTATCCTTAATTTTTCAAGGTGAATTTATTGCAGCTTTTCATATGTATCCTGCTATTTATAGCTTAATTGCACTTTTTTTAGCTATTGCCATAAATATTTTCTTTAAATTTAAAAATTCTAATATAGTAATTAGCGCACTTGCAATTCTTACAGTAATTACAATTGTAATAAGCTATATTATAAAACTAACCATTTAAAAATAACACATGGAACAACAAAAACTCAACCCAACTATTGTCTACGTTTTAGCTATTTTAGGTCTATTGTGTTGCTGTTTTGCCGGTTTAGGATTTATTCTTGCTGGTATTGCCTTTTTTATAGCAACAAGTAAATTAAAAGAAGCTAAACTAAACCCAGAAAATTTTGAACCTGCTAGCATTAAAGCCATGGATACAGCAAAAATTGTTGCTTTGGTTATACTAATAATAAACCTTTTGTATTTTGTTATGAGCATTTACAGAATTTACACTGTAGGATGGGATGAACTTATGAGACAATCTCAAGAAATGATGGAGCAATGGCAACAAAGTCAATAAAAAATAAATTACACTGCATAAAAAAAGCGACCAAAGTGGTCGCTTTTTTTATTTCAAATCCTTTTAATTTATAAAAATGAAGCTCCTGCTAAAGCTCCTATAATTATTAATATATATAAACTTATTATAACAATAACAAAAATACCCATGTACTTGTAATGAGATTTTAAACTTGAAAAAGCCATTTTTAAATTGTCATTATTATTTAAACTTAAAGCCTTTTTTATGTTTTTTGAAAATTTAAACAAGTATAAAATTGGGAAAAAATAAATTAAAGCAAAAAACACATAAGCTAGCCCCACTCCTACTGAATAACCTACTCCATAAGCTATGTCTCCAGGGAATTTATTAAAGTTACCAGCAAAACTCATAACTACGCCTCCTAAAACCATAAAACCTAGTCCTATAAATCCAATTATTGATAAAAAATAAGTCCATGAAGACGTTTCTTTTAAAAAACCTTTTATCTCTTCATTAACTTCTAGTTCAAAACTATCAAATGCTGATTTTTCTTCCATATAAATTTATTATTTTTACTTATTGCTTTCTATTATTTTTCAAATTGCTTAAGTGTTTTAATTATAATACTTACGCAGTCTAATAATTGTTCTTCAGTCATAACTAAAGGTGGTGCAAATCGAATAATATTACCATGAGTAGGTTTTGCCAATAGACCATTATCGCGTAAGGCTAAACAAATATCCCATGCTGTATTACTATCTTCATCTTCATTAATCACAATTGCATTTAGTAATCCTTTACCACGAACTAAATTAACTATTTTACTGGTTTTTATATACTTGTTTAATTCGGCTCTAAATAATTCGCCTAAAACTGAAGCATTTTCTGCAAGTTTTTCATCTCTTACAACCTCTAAAGCTGCTATAGCAACTGCTGCTGCAACAGGATTTCCTCCAAAAGTGCTACCGTGATTACCTGGTTTTATTACATTCATTACAGAATCATTTGCTAAAACTGCAGATACAGGATAAACGCCTCCACTTATAGCTTTACCAAGTATTAAAACATCTGGTTTAACATCAGGTGAACTCGAACAATTTTTATTAATACAAGAACAATTTCCACAAGTAGCTAATAAACGTCCAGTTCTAGCAATTCCTGTTTGTACTTCATCAGCAATAAATAATACATTATATTGTTCACATAAAGCTTTTGCTTTTGTTAAGTAACCTTCACTTGGAACATAAACACCTGCTTCACCTTGAATAGGTTCTACTAAAAATCCTGCTACATTAGGATTATTTTTTAAAGTCTCTTCTAAAGCTACTAAATTGTCATACTCAATTTTAATGAATCCTTTTGTATAAGGTCCAAAGTTTTTACGCGCTACAGGATCGTTACTAAATGAAATAATTGTTGTTGTTCTTCCGTGGAAATTATTTTCACAAACAATAATTTCAGCTTCATTTTCATGGATTCCTTTTACTTCATAAGCCCATTTTCTACAAAGTTTTAAAGCAGTCTCAACAGCTTCTGCACCTGTATTCATTGGTAAAAGTTTATCAAATCCGAAAAACTCGCATGCAAATTTTTCGTATTTTCCAAGCATATCATTATAAAATGCTCTGGATGTTAGCGTTAATGTTTGTGCTTGTTGCACCATAGCATTAACAATTTTTGGGTGACAATGCCCTTGGTTTACTGCGGAGTAAGCCGATAAAAAATCGTAATATTGCTTGCCTTCTACATCCCAAACATACACACCTTCTCCTCTAGTTAATACAACTGGTAGTGGGTGATAATTGTGGGCTCCGTACTTGTTTTCTAAATCTATCGCTTGTTGCGAAGTTAATTGGTCTAAAACAGCCATTTTAATTGAATTTAAATTGATAAAATAACCATTCCTTATCTACCTTTATCCTTTCGAAGTATCGAAAATTCAGCGTGGGAAAGAAATCATCCCTAGGGCTTGCAAATTACTAAATATTACTTGCTTCAAAAAATCTTAATTAGACATTCGTCCAGATAATGATGAAATTTGCAGTTCTAAACGCTTCATTTCTCTTAAAATGGTGTTTTTATCTATTTTCATCCAAACATATAATTTTATCATTCCCATAACCATAAAACAAACAAAAATCAACGCTATCCAAATAATAAGTTCGTTTGTGTCCTGAACTTCAAATGTTTGAATAATGCAATAAATTAATAAACCAAAAACTAGAATATTAACAATATTCATAATAATTACTAGCCAAGAATCTTTTCCTTTAAAAATACTTTTAAAACTACCTAAAAGTCCTTGCTCGCCTAATTCTTCATAAAATTTGGCTTCTTCTTGGGTTAAGGTTTCTTTAATTAATTTGTCAATGTCTTCCATATTAGTTTTCATAATCTTTATATTTTAATGTTTGTTTTAATTTTTCTCTGGCATGAAACAACCTTGATTTTGTTGTTCCTACAGATATTTTTAATATTTCGCTTATTTCTTTTAATGAATAATCTTCTACATAAAACAACCTAATTACAAGCTGTTGGTGCTCTGGTAATTTTTTAACGGTTTCAAAAAGGGTGTTTTTTAATGTTTCGTTATCAGAATTGTCATCAATCGTTATTTCTTTTTTCTCATATTTATACTTCTGCAAATGGTTATCAATTCTTTTATTAGTATTAATCCAGTCTAAAGACTTTGTATACACAATTCGTAATGCCCAACTTCCAAAACTTTCTGGTTTTTCTAAATCATTAATTTTATCAATAATAGTTCGCCAGCTATCTTGTGCAATATCTTTTGCAACATCTGCATCTTTAACCAACCAAAAAGCCTTTTCACAAAATGTTTTATGCCAAAGTTTAACCAACTCTGTTAATGCATTTTTATTTCCAGACTGAAATTCTAAAACAAGACTTTTATCTAATTTTTTTCGCATTATTAAGGTTAGTTTCTTTTATATAGACGAGAAAAAATAAAATAGGTTCATTTTTATTTGAAGTTTTTTAAAGATAATTCAATTTACCAACATTTTATTTACGGCTATTATTATTTTTGCAGCATGTCTAGAAGAAAAGCAAGAAAACAAGTTTTTGAAAACGTAGAGGTGATTGATGCTGGCGCTAAGGGAAAAACCATAGCTAAAGCACCAGACGGAAAGGTTATTTTTTTACCAAATGCTGTACCTGGCGATGTGGTAGATGTACAAACTTTTAAAAAGCGTAAAGCTTATTATGAAGGAAAAGCTACTGTTTTTCATAAACTTTCTGATAAAAGAACCGAACCTGTTTGCGAACATTTTGGTACTTGTGGTGGTTGTAAATGGCAAGATATGGCTTACGAACACCAACTATTTTATAAACAAAAAGAAGTTACCAATAACTTAACACGTATTGGGCATATAGAATTACCTGAAGTTACACCTATTTTAGGTTCAGAGAACCAATATTTCTACAGAAATAAAATGGAATTTTCATTTAGTGATAGCCGTTGGTTAACACTTAAAGAAATACAATCTGATAAAGATTTAGGCGATAAAAATGCTCTTGGTTTTCATATTCCTGGAATGTGGGATAAAATTTTAGACATTAAAAAATGCTATTTACAAGAAGATCCCTCAAACGCCATTAGAAATTCTGTAAAACAATTTGCTGTAGAAAATGATTTAGAATTCTTCAATACACGCAACCAAACAGGTTTCTTACGCACCATGATGATTAGAACATCTAGCACAGGGGATATCATGGTTATGGTTCAATTTTTTAAAGAAGACAAAGCAAAGCGAGAATTGTTATTAGATTTTATAGCGAAATCCTTTCCAGAAATAACCTCATTACAATATGTTATTAATGAAAAAGCAAATGATACTATTTACGATCAGGAAGTGATTTGTTATAAAGGTACCGACCACATTTTTGAGGAAATGGAAGGTTTAAAGTTTAAAATAAACGCAAAATCCTTCTATCAAACAAACTCGCATCAAGCTTATGAATTGTACAAAATCACACGAAATTTTGCAGGTTTAACTGGAGAAGAATTAGTATATGATTTGTACACAGGAACCGGAACTATAGCACAATTTGTAGCAAAAAAAGCTAAAAAAGTAATTGGTGTTGAGGCTGTACCCGATGCTATAACTGCCGCAAAAGAAAATGCACAATTAAACAACATAAATAACGTTGAATTCTTTGTTGGTGATATGAAAAATGTGTTTAATACAGATTTCATTAATCAACATGGGGAACCTGATATTATTATTACTGATCCTCCACGAGATGGTATGCATAAAGATGTTGTACAACAAATATTAAATATTGCACCCAAAAAAGTGGTTTATGTAAGTTGTAATAGTGCCACACAGGCCAGAGATTTAGCATTAATGGATGCTCAATATAAAGTAACAAAAACCCAAGCAGTAGATATGTTTCCACAAACGCATCATGTAGAAAATGTTGTACTTTTGGAAAGAAGATAGATTGAAGTCATTCAAAATTAAAAAATGAAGTATTTTAAAATTCTAATAATTCCAATATTTTTGATAGCCATACTATCAATAAGTTGTGAACGTGACGATATTTGTCCAGATAGTACGCCAACTACACCTCGATTAATTATAGATTTATATAATAGTGAAAGTCCAGAAAACAAAAAAAATGTTTTTGATTTAGTAGTAGTTGGAGTTGGTAATGATTTTATACTTTCTGATTATAATTTTAAAGATACCAACCAAATAATTTTACCACTAAAAACAGATGACAACACAACCGAGTATATACTTATTAAAGAAGCTTTTATAAATGATAATGATACTCCAGATGATGCAACTGATGATTACGTTGATGGCAATCCAGATGTAATCACAATAAATTACAGTAGAGAACAAGTTTATGTATCTCGTGCTTGTGGCTACAAAACTATTTTTAAAAACGTTACAATATCGCCTGATGATGATGACATTGATGATGATGAATGGATAGTATCACAACAACCTTTAAATCCCAACCAATCTGTAGAAAATGAAGATGAAACGCACTTTAACATATTACATTAGTAGCTTATTATTACTACTTTTTTGTGTGTCGTTAAGTGCGCAAAATGATAGTATTGTTAGTACTGCTAAAGATTCAACTAAAATAAAATTAAAATACGGGCTTCGTATTGGTGGAGACCTAAGTAAACTCGCGCGTTCATTTTTTGATGACGATTATAGCGGGTTTGAAATTTCTGCAGACTATCGTATAAAACAAAAATTATATGTTGCAGGTGAAATTGGTTTTGAAGATAAAAATACGATTAATGATTTTTTAGACATTACAACCAAAGGAAGTTACCTAAAAGCTGGAATAGATTACAATTCGTATCAAAACTGGTTAGATATGGATAACATGATTTATTTTGGTTTTCGTATTGGTGCAAGTTCATTTAGTCATGATTTAAATAGTTATACCACATACAGTACAAATCAATATTGGGAACCCCAATATTCATCGTCAGAAAAAGAAGAATTTAGTGGCTTAACTGCAATTTGGGGAGAAGTTATTTTGGGTATGAAAGTAGAATTATTCAATAATTTATATATGGGTTTAAACGTGCAGCTTAAAATGCTCGCCAGCGAAACAGAACCTGATAATTTTGAAAACGTTTACATTCCAGGTTTTGGTAAAACCTATGATAGCAGTAGTATTGGCACAGGTTATAGTTATTTCTTATCTTACAGAATTCCGCTTTATAAAAAGGATAAATAAAAAATGAAATTAACGTATTACATATCGTTTTTAAGTTTATTACTCTTTACTTGCTCAAAAAACGATGATAATACAATACCCGATCAGTCAGAAGAACCTATTGAAGAGCCAATAGAAGAAACCCCAGAAAATCCATTGGTTCAGCTAGACGGAACTAATATAGTTGATGCAGATGGTAACACGCTTTATTTAAAAGGCGTTGCTTTTGGTAATCAAATTTGGAACAACTCTCCTACTCCAAGCACAACGCATCATAACGAATTAGATTTTGAGCGTGTAAAAAATATGGGAATGAATGCTGTTCGTTTTTATTTGAATTATACTTTTTTTGAAGATGATAGCAATCCATATACCTACAAACAATCTGGTTGGAATTGGCTAGAACAAAATATTCAATGGGCAAAAAACCATAATGTATATTTAATTTTAAATATGCATGCTCCACAGGGCGGTTATCAATCGCAAGGTAATGGTGATGCACTTTGGTATGTTACTGAAAATCAAAACAGGTTAATTGCGCTTTGGAAAGCCATTGCAGAACGCTATAAAGACGAAGTACAAATTGTAGGATTTGGACCTGTTAACGAACCTGTACCAAACACTTCAATTAGTCAATGGAGCGATTTGGCTCAAAGAATAGTAAATGGAATAAGAGAAGTCAATGAAAATCACCTAATTTTTATTGAAAAAGCTATTTACGTTAAAAATAATCAACCTGTTGAAAATTTAAACTTCCCTCAGGTTACAGGAAAAAATATAGTATATGAATTTCACTCATATGCGCCACATCAATACACACATCAATTATTTGATTGGGCTGGATTAGGAGATGGTGGTAAATATCCTGATGAAGATATTATTGAAGTTGCAAACGGACAATGGTATGATGCTATTTTTGAAAATGATAAATTAAATTCTGGAAATTCTGATTGGACTTATTTTGAAGGTGTAAAATACACCATTAATGATACAGAAATAAGTTATGCTGTACCTACACTAGTAGGTCAAGATGTTCAAGGGAAAGTATATTTTGACAACATCATCATTAAAGAATATGACGAAAATGGAAACTTTATAAGAGACGTTTACGAATTTGATTTTGGTAATGATGATGGTTGGTATTACTGGAGCGCCAATGAAAGTGGTGAAAGCGGTTTTGAAGCAACCGATGGTGCAAATGATTCTACCAGTATGTTTATTGAATCTGCCACTGGAGATTGCAATCTTACAGGAGCACATTTTAAGTTTGTTCCTCAGCAAGGATATCAATACCAAATTAGTGGTTACATGAAAGGTGAAAACGTAAGTGCGACATCAAATTGTAGATTACGAATAGATTTTTATCATACAAATGAGCCTATTTTAAGAAGAAACAAAGCCTATTTAGAATATTATGTTGGGCAGTATATTAATTGGGCAAATAGTAATAATGCGCCATTATATTTAGGCGAATTTGGCGCAGGCAGTCCTTGTTTTGAAAATGATAAAGGTGGATTACAGTTTGTAGAAGATATGCTAGACATTTTATTAACCAACAATGTACATTTCACTTATCATTCCTATCATGAAGATGCTTTTGGTTTGTATTTTGGAGGTGGTACATTACCAAATGAAAGTAATGCAAACTTACCTTTAATTCAACTTTTTACAGATATTTTGAATTAATTAAAACCATTCTTAAAAGTTAATTTAAACTTAAAGTTTTTAGAGTAAGTAAGTTCTGTATTTATAATTTAATAAATTACAGAACAATACTAATCAAGACTTTAACAAACCAAAAATGAAAAAGCTATTAACCCTAATACTTTTAATTAGCACACTTACATTAAGTTCGCAAGACTATCCAGAAGTAACCATTTCGGGTACTCAAGTTCGAAAAATCACTTCAAAAATTGTCTCAGGTCAAGAATACAAATTAGAAATTCATTTGCCTTCTGGACATGAGAATAGCACAAAAAAATATCCTGTAGTTTATCTAATGGATTCTCAATGGGATTTTCCTTTGGTAACTTCAATTTACGGTGAACAATACTATGATGGTTTTATTCCTGAAGTCATTCTGGTTGGTGTTACTTGGGGCGGAGAAAACCCTAAACCAGATGTATTAAGAGCAAGAGATTATACTCCAACCAACGACGGCAGAAGTGTTGAAACAGGTGGGGCAGATAAGTTTTTAGATTTCATGAAAATGGAATTATTTCCTTTCATTGAAAGTAATTACAAGGCAAAAAGTGATGACAGAACCTTAATGGGCTGCTCTTTAGGAGGCTTATTCACTTTATATACCTTATTCACACATACCGATATGTTTTCAGGTTATGCTGCTGCAAGTCCTGCTGTAGGTTGGGATAATGGAGTTTTATACAATCATGAAAAAACTTTTTCAGAAAAAGAAATCACAAAACCTATTCGTGTGTATATGACGGTTGGCGATGTAGAAAGAGGCAAATCATTTTATGAAATATTTGCTAATAGAATGAAAAGTAGCAACTATAAAAATGTTGCATTACATTCTAAAATACTGGAAAACACAGGGCACTCAGGTACTAAAAGTGAAACATACACACGTGGTTTGCAATACATTTTTAAAAGAAATGAATTGCAATTGAGCAACAAAATATTGAATAACTACGCTGGAATTTATCAATTTGAAAATGGTGATACATTTGAAATAAAAAAAGAAGACAATCAACTTAAACTTTATTTTTCTGAAAATAATAGCATTCCACTTTTAGCAAATACCGAGAAGCATTTCTATGCAACCTTTTCTTTTTTCAACATTCATTTTAAAGAAAATAATGATCATGTTGAAGGATTAGATTTAATAACCTACGGAAATACGCAAACTCTAAAGAAAATTTAATAAAATGATTAATAAACCAACTAATTTTAATCGTTCACTAACAATTGTAAACGTATTAAGTTTAATAGTTTTTGTATTTATTCTAACAGGCTGTGGAAGCTCAAAATCTAAGAAAGCAGAAAGCATAAAGTCACCTGAAAAATCATGGGTTGGCACATGGAGTACGGCTCCTCAACTTGTAGAACCACATAATAATCCACCAGAACCAGGTTTAAGTAATAACACCATCAGGCAAATTGTTAGGGTTTCAATTGGTGGGGAAGATATACGTTTACGATTCTCTAATGAATTTAGTAAAAGTCCCGTTACATTGAAAACTGTTCAGGTGGCAGTTTCTACTGGGGGAAGCACTGTTGACTCTACAACCATTAAAACTTTAAAATTTGATAATAAAGAAGAAGTAATCATGAATCCGGGAGAAGCCATAACCTCTGATGCGTTTTCTTTTGATTTAAAGCCTCGAATGGATATCTCCATTACCATTTATTTTGGTGAAACTTCTGCAGATGTTACAGGTCACCCAGGTTCGCGCACCACATCATATATACTAACAGGTAATAAAACATCATCTACAAATTTTAAAGATGCTATTAAAACAGACCATTGGTATGTTATTAATGGTATAGATGTTTTGGTTTCAAATGCTTCTGCTATAGCTATTATTGGTAATTCTATTACAGACGGTCGAGGCTCTGGTACAAATAAACAAAACCGTTGGCCGGATATTTTATCTGAGCGTTTATTAAAAAACCAAAACACTAAAAACACAGGTGTTCTTAACATGGGTATTGGTGGTAACGCTGTACTTAAAGGTGGTTTAGGTCCAACAGCTTTAGATAGATTTCAACGCGATGTTTTAAACCAACATGGTGTAAAGTGGTTAATTATTTTAGAAGGCGTAAATGATTTGGGAGGCACTCCAAATGCCGAAGCTGCTAACAAAGTAGCTACAGGCTTAATTGCTGCCTATGAAAAAATGATAGATTTAGCTCATGCCAAAAACATTAAGGTATATGGTGCTACCATTTTACCTATTACCAAGTCGTTTTATTACAAAGATTATAGAGAAGTAGCCCGAAATACTATAAATGATTGGATTAGAAATAGTGGCAAATTTGATGCAGTTATTGATTTTGATAAAGCCATGAGAGATCCTAACGAACCCTCTACCCTTTTACCTGATTTGCACACTGGTGATTATCTTCACCCCAACGAAGCGGGTTATGTTATGATGGGTGAAACTGTTGACTTAAGCTTATTCGAGTAAGGTTTTATTTTAAAATAAAATAAATTACTTGTAAAAAAAGACAAAAAAATAAGGGTTAAAGTAATTTTTAACCCTCATTTTTAAAGAATTAGTCACTTATTTTTTTGTCAGATTTACACCTTCTTTTAAAAGCATAACTCCCATAGCAACTAGCCAAATTACTTTAACATGAAATACTGGTTTGTATATTTCAAAATTATCAGGGATTGATAATATGATGCCCATCGCTACAAGACCTAAGATAATAGTAAACCATCCTAACCAAGAACTAACAATTTTCCATTTTACAAGACCAGCACCTAATAATACTAAACCAACACCAGAGAAGATACGACCAAAGCGTACAAAACAAGTTACATATTGGTTTGTATATAAAATGCTATTCATGAATTCCTGAATTTCTTCAGGAGATTTGCCAGCAATTTGTCCAACACCCCAAGCACCATAATTATAATAATAAGCGGCAGCAATTGCAATAGTAAAGGTACCAACAATAACCATTCCTGCTCCCGGTAATATTAACACTCTATATGGCTTTCTTGCTGTAGTGGCAACTAATGCAAACATTGCAATTGCCATAGTAACCCAACCAAATATATGAATGCGATACATCCAAATCCAGTACCAAACATTCTCTCCAATAGCTGTGAAATCTGATGCCACAAAATATTCACCTACATGATGAGATGATAGTGCCCAACCACCCCATAGTAATAAAGCGGCAACTATAAATGCCCATCCTGTAAATTTAGTCTCAAAATCTTTTATCATAATATTTAGTTTATCATTAGTCGAGCAAAATACTAATACCGAAACAGTTTTAATGTAACATATGTTACATTGAAAATAAATGGCATTAAAATAATTTCAATAATATATCACCCTAATAAGCATTTCAAAATGATATCAATCAGTTTAGAAACAATTTTTATTAAGCTGATTGATATCATTTATAGAAATAATAAAATTTACTAACATTAATTATTACTAAATCTGTTAAATAGTCAATGTAACAATTGTTACAATTGAAGAATATTAGAAATTGTATTTTGAACCGATTTTTGTACTAATACCAAAAATTTAATTATTTTGAAAAGAAGAGATTTCGCCAAAAAAGCTACATTAAGTACGTTTGCTACACTAATTGGAGCAGAAGTTGTTTTTGGATCTAACCTATTAGATGGTTATACGCCTTTAGCCTTACAAGATCCAGATCCTTTTAAACTATTTAATAAGAATAAGGAAATGGTTGTTTTAAATGACAAACCATGGAACATTGAAGCCCAAGCGCATTTGCTGGACGATAAGGTTACACCCAACTCTTGTATGTTTATTAGAAATAACGGATTAGTACCTGAAGATATCGATGCTAAAAAATGGACACTTACAATTGATGGAGAATCGGTTGTAAAACAAAAAACCTACACTTTAGCAGAATTACAATCTAAATTTAAACAGTATACCTACCAATTAACTTTAGAGTGTGGTGGTAATGGGCGTAGTGAGTTTAACCCACCTGCAAAAGGAAACCAATGGACCGTTGGTGCGGTACATTGTGCAAATTGGACCGGTGTTCGCTTACGCGATGTACTAGAAGATGCAGGTATAAAAAGTAATGCAGTATATATAGGATTTCATGCCGTAGATGTACATTTAAGCAGAGACCCAGAAAAAGAACCTATTTCTAGAGGTTGCCCAATGCCAAAAGCGCTTCAAGATGAAACTATTTTAGCCTTTAAAATGAATGGTGAGGCTATTCCATTAGCACATGGTTATCCATTGCGTTTAATAGCTGGAGGCTGGCCAGCATCTGTTTCAGGAAAATGGATAAATAGAATTAGCATAAGAAACAAAGTGCATGATGGTACAAAAATGACAGGAGACGCTTATAGAGTACCTTGTGAACCTGTTGCACCTGGAGAAAAAGTAAAAGAGGAAGATATGTGCATTATTGAGTCTATGCCTGTAAAATCGTTAATTACATATCCTAAATCGGGCGCCATAATAAAAGATGGAAAATCGCTTAATATAAGAGGTCATGCATGGGCAGGAGAATTAGAAGTTGCTAAAATGGAATACTCTATAGATTTTGGTTCTACTTGGAATGTTTGCCCTATTGAAAAACCATCAAACCGTTTAGCATGGCAACATTTTTCAGCAACAGTAAATTTCCCTAAAAAAGGATATTATGAAGTTTGGGCAAGAGCAACAGATACTCAAGGTATAGCACAACCTATGCTATTACCAGGTTGGAATCCTAAAGGGTATTTAAATAATGCGTGTCACAGAATTGCGGTTAAAGTAAGCTAAATGTCTAAAGAAGAAGTTTTTAGGAAACAAGTAAAAAAAGTGTACCGTTTATTGGTACTGCTATTCAGTCTGTTTGTAATAACAGGAGGTTTACTGGTTTATTATACTGTTAATCCTGGATTTTTCTCATTTAAAACAGAATCAAACACTATTGCCAGTGTCCCTATTGAAGTTGATGAAGATAGAATAGAAAACGGTATTCATGTTAGAACAGGACTTATAGATGCAGAAGGCTTAATGACGGTGGTTAATAATTGCACCAACTGCCATTCATCAAAATTGGTGATTCAAAACAGAATGACTGCAGAACGCTGGAACGCAACAATAAAATGGATGCAGGAAACACAAAACCTTTGGGATTTAGGCAAAAACCAAGAGGTAATAGTAAATTACTTAGTTGCCAACTACCCGGTAATAGATGTGGGTAGACGCGCAACTTTAACAAATATAGATTGGTATGAACTAAAGGACTAGTGTCCTTATTAAATAATAGAATTTTAAAAGAAGAGTAAATAACAACAAAAACAATTATTATGGAAAAATATTTAGATGCATTTATAAATGCTTTCATGGGAACGGTAAATTGGACATGGAAATCAATAATTTTTGAAGTGCCTTGGTACACCAATTACTTTTGGGGACTTACTGTAATTTCGCTTATTGTTTGGGGCTTAGAAATCGCATTTCCTTGGAGAAAAGAACAATCTATTTTTAGAAAAGACTTTTGGCTAGATGCCTTTTATATGTTCTTTAACTTTTTCATCTTCTCAATAGTTATAAGTGGCGTTTATAAAATTTTAGGATTACTCTTTGCAGATATTAATATTACTGCAAAAAGTTTAGCACTTATGGATATTTCGAGTTGGCCAATGTGGGCGCAATTGTTAGTATTCTTTATTATTTTAGATTTTGTACAGTGGTTTACACACGTATTATTACATAAATATGCATTTTTATGGAAGTTCCATAAAGTACACCACAGTGTAAAAGAAATGGGGTTTGCTGCACATTTACGTTACCACTGGATGGAAAACATATTATACAAGCCATTAAAAACATTTGGTGTTATGATTTTAGGTGGTTTCGAACCAGATCAAGCTTATATAGTTCACTTTATAGCGATTACAATTGGTCATCTTAACCATTCTAATATTAAGATTACTTGGGGGCCACTTAAATACATTTTCAACAACCCTGTAATGCATTTATACCATCATGCTTATGTATTACCAAAAGGTACTTATGGTGTAAACTACGGGATTAGTTTAAGCCTTTGGGATTATATTTTTAAAACAAACTATATTCCAGAAGATAGCGGTAAAGTTGAGATTGGATTTAGAGGCGATGATAAATTCCCTAAAGATTTTATTCACCAAAACCTCTACGGATTTAAAAAAGGGCAAAAATAGCTCACATAAAACAGCCTTAAACGCTTGTGTAAACTACGTACAAGTACGTATTGTTTAAAAATGGTGTAATTCGTAACTTTCTAAAAACCAAATTAGTAAGTTATGCCAACCATTAAATACCTTAAAACAAACACTTCAAAAGTTTACACAAGCAGTAAAGGCACAAAAGTGCTTTTAGAAGCCTTATGGGGCGATAGAATAGAGTTAGTTAATAACAATAAAGTTAACGGACGCTATAAAGTTAATGTCCGTTGGGCAAAAAATGTATATATAAAAGCCGATGATTTAGGCGACAACCCGTTGCTAGAACTCTATTTTATAGATGTTGGTCAAGGCGATGGTGTGTTAATAGTAACACCAGAGCGCAAACACCTGTTAATTGATGGTGGTTATAAACGCTCAAAGCAACCTCACGGTAAAAGTGCTGCCGACTTTGTAGATTGGAAATTTAAAAAAGAATACAAGCAAGACACCATAGAGCTTGATGCTATGATTTGCTCCCATTGTGATGCCGACCATTATGGCGGTTTATGGGATTTACTAAATCCAAACGAGCACGAGCAACAAGAGCTAGACACCAGTAAAACCAATGTAAAAAACTTTTATCACGCAGGTATTTCGTGGTGGAAAAGCGCAGAGAAATCACGATTTTTAGGTGATGAAACAGGTGGTGTAATGCACGATTTACTTACCGGAAAAACCTCCATTAAAAACGGACTCAAACAAAATGCCGATTTAAAACTTCAAGGTGAATGGGCAGACTTTTTAAAAACTATTATAGCCAGTGATGCCGATGTAAAAAGGCTGGCACACAACCCAGACAAAGGGTTTAAGTATTTAGAAGGTTTTGAGGAAGACAAAGACACTGCTATTAAAATATTGGGGCCTATTGAAAACACCCTAAACGGAAAACCTGTTTTAAAAGATTTGGGCTCCTACAGTAAAAACACCAACGGAAACTCCGTGTTACTGCGTGTAGATTATGGCAGAAGTCGCATACTATTAACCGGCGACTTAAACAAAAAAAGTCAGCGACATATTATAGATTCTTTAGCCGGCAATTTAATAGAATTAGCTGCAGATGTTGTAAAATCGTGCCACCACGGTAGCGATGATTGTTCTTACGAGTTTTTACAATATGTAAATGCAGCTGCCACTGTAATTTCTTCAGGAGATGATGAAACCCACGCGCATCCTCGCCCAAATATAGTTGCAGCCTCAGGTGTTACAGGCTTTAAAAAAATTGTAAATGATGAAATGGTAACGCCACTAATTTACAGTACCGAAATTTCCAGAAGCTTACGCATGGGCGACCCTTACGAAGTAAACTCTAAAAACTACCAAACACCCGATGGCAAAATAGATGTGGTTTTAGATAACGAAGCCAAAACCAATATACGCTACAAACACACGGCTTCTGGTGCATTAAACCCAACCGATAAGGTAAAAACCATGAGCCGTTTAAAAGTGGTTGATGGTATTGTGTATGGTTTGGTAAATGTACGTACCGATGGCGAAAAAATACTTTGTGCCACCCTAAACGAAGGTAAAAGCAAATGGGAAATTAAAACGTTTACCTCGAGGTTTTAACAATTTATTATTGACAATTACGTATAATACTTGTGTTTTTTCTCACATTAAATAACTAACTTGCTTATCGGTTGATATAATTAACTTGTACTGAGCGAAGACGAAGTATTGAAACGGATTCATATCATGAACATTGTGTGTAATTAAAAAAGTCAATGAGTAAAAGAAATTTAAAATATTGGAATAGAGGCTTTTCTTATCACAAAAACAGAATAGGGAATCGTGTTATTATAGAAACATATCGGATTTTAATGCATTACACTTCTGAAAACCCTAATTGTCGAGTTGGTGTATATTTAACAAAAACTCATTTCTCTGAATTTTATACTCTCGAACAAATTTTCCCTGAATTTGACAGATTTATAGAAATAGCTACTACAGACAAAAAAGTAATTGACTCTGACCTTCCACAATTCCTAAAAGAAATAAATGGAATAGCCTTTTATGAGCAAATTCAGTCCGTTATGAAATTAAAATGGCCAATCTATTTTCAATATCAATCTCAAAATCTGATAAGCAAAATTATCGGCTATAATTTCAAAAATTCATTAGATTTCAAAATTAATCCAGATGAAATAAAATCATTAGAAGGAGAATCTCTAGACTCTTTTAGAATTAAGGTAAAAGATTCAACATTGGATATAAGATTTAGGAATCAAATATCAATAAATTAAAACTACAGACAACACCGTGTATAATTAATGGCTAGTTTTAGCTTGCTTACGAAAATCCTCACGGATTTTCTATTCGGTTTGTATTTGCTAAATTAGTGGCTTAAACACGCCACTAATCATACACAAAACCGATAAGCAAACCTTCCAAAAAATTAATTTATATACTTCCTTTTATTCTACTTTCTAAAATAACACGTCATTGCGAACAAAGTGAAGCAATCTGTTAAATTTAGTCCAATTAATAAGATTACTTCGTCCTTCGTGCCTTATTCCTCGTAATGACGAATTATTTAAACAGATAGCTTCGTACCTCGCTATGACAATTCAATTTAAAAGATTACTCTTTACACAACAGTCATTTCGACGATAGGAGAAATCACATAGCGAAACTCAAAAATGATAATGGGATTCCTCACATGCATTCGGAATGACTAAGGATGCCTATTTAAGTTTAGTAGAAGTTTAAATAGTACTAACTTCAAAACAGCATCACAATAAAAAATAGATTCCACATAGCTCTGTGGTATTACAAACTATTATACATTTGATTAATGTATTAACACAAGGCGTTTTATATTAAAAGGAATTAATGTTACTTTCACATCATAAAGATTCCTTAACTCATGAAAACAACCAAAACCAAATTAAACCTTGCACTCTTTTTATTAATTACTCTTTTTAATTCTTGTAAAAAGCCTACAGAACAAAAAAACACCACAACAGAACTTAATTGGGAACACTTAATAGACAATAAGCTTACACATTGGGATACTTACCTAAGTTTTAAACACAAATTAGGTTATGATGGTACGGCTCCAAAAAATGAAAATGGAGACTTAATTGCGCCTATTGGCTTAAATGACACAACTTACCAAGTGTTTAAGGTTATAAAAGATGGTGAAGACTTAAACCTTAAAATTAGTGGCGAATATTATGGCGCTTTAATATCAAAAAAAGAATATGAGAATTACCATTTACAACTAAAATATAAGTGGGGAGATAAAAAATGGGAACCTAGAAAAAACTTGCTTAAAGACTCTGGAATTCTATACCATTCCATTGGCCCAATGGGTGCAGAATACTGGAGATCGTGGATGCTATCGCAAGAATTTCAAATCATGGAAGGTCATACAGGCGATTATTGGAGTCAAGCAACTTCTGCAATCGATATTCGCGCTTACATACCAGAATACATAGTTAATCCCATGGCAAACGAAACACAAGATTTTATACCGTTTGGTGAAGGAAGTATTTATGAAAACTATTGCTTACGAAGTAATAATTATGAAAACCCACACGATGAGTGGAATACATTAGATTTATACTGCTTTGAAGATAAAAGCTTGCATATGGTAAATGACGAAGTGGTTATGATATTAAAAAATTTAAGATACCTAAATAACAATGGGGAATTTGAGCCTTTAACCAAAGGTAAAATACAAATACAAAGCGAAGCTGCAGAAGTATATTATAAAGACATTAAAATAAGAGCCATAGATTCCTTAGAGCAAAAATTAAATTCTTATTTCTGATTGAAATTGATTCCGCATCGTATTGCCTAATATTTTGTCATGCTGAACTTGATTCAGCATCCATAGTAAAAAATAGATTCCGCATCGTAGTGCGGAATGACAAAGAAAGTTTATTAAACCTCTACCCTTTTTTTCTGCCTTCGTACATTTTTGTCATGCTGAACTCGAGTACTCATTGTTTATTATTTTAGAATATTGAATTCGTGAATCTTCGATTTCAGCATCCATAATAAAAAGCGGATTCCGCATCACAGTGCTGAATAACAAAACAACACCACATCAAACTCATTATCAGATAATTACGTATAAGTACGTATTTTTTTTCTGACAGATTAAACTTATCTTACAGCATCTTTTATAAGAAAAATTACAAAGTCATTTTATCTAGACGCAAAGATAATCCAATTCATAAACAGAAAAAAATGAAGAATTTTAAAACATCAAATGAAGGTATTGTTTATTTACTAAATTTAGCCACTACTGATGATTGGACTCTAATAGAACAATCATTAAATATTGCTAAAAATAATGCTAGACTATCACTAGATCAAGTTTTATTTGAATCCTTATATTGGCCAACAGATCGATATTCTTATATCAATTATTTGAATGCCTTTGTAAAATGGATTCCGCAACAAAGTGGTGAAGCAGCTTGGAGAAAGCCAAATACATTACATAGCCAAGAAGTATATGATAGATTGTGTCATTACTATTATTTGGTAGATCAACAAACATCTAGTGGTACATTAGCACAAAACATACCTTGGTTTAGTGAATTTCTTGTAGATTACGCAAACTATTGGGGTGATTTTTTAAATACTCCTGAGTCATTTAATGAAACTATTTTAAATTCATTTATAAAATTTTCACCACAGTATAGAATTCAAGATTCCATGGTTAATGGAAAACCTAATGCTCCTTGGAACAGTTTTAATGATTTTTTTGCACGTGAGTTAAATCCAGGACTGCGTCCTATTACATCTCCTGATGATAATAGTATTGTAACGATGCCAGCAGATTGTACGTTCAGAAAAAAATATGCAATTAACCAAAGTTCATATATTGATGAAATTGTTATTAAACAAACACATAGAGTAGCTAATATTAATGAATTACTAAAGGGTAGTCAATTTGCTAATAGTTTTGCCAACGGTACTTTTGTGCACTATTTTTTAGGTCCATATTCATACCATCGTTTTCATGTTCCTGTATCTGGAGTTGTTAAAGAATGTTTTCCTGTTCAAGGATTAACTTTTTTAGAGGTAAATATTTCTAAAGGGCAGTTTGATGCGCCTGATAATGCTGAAAATGGATATCAGTTTTTGCAGGCTAGAGGAATTATTACTATTGATACGACAGGTTCGACAGAAGGAGATATGGGAATTGTCGCTATAATTCCAATAGGAATGTGTCAAGTATCATCTGTACACATGACAGCTATACCCGGAAGTACTGTTTCGAAAGGGGATGAATTTGGTTTTTTTAAGTTTGGTGGGTCTGATATTATTTTACTTTTTCAAGAAGGAAAATCTCCTTTTATTAATGAATGTAGTAATTATCGTCACTATGGAAACTCTATAAGCACTTGTCCGCCTGTATATCCAACCTAGTAAGAGTGTTTAATAAATAATATACTAAAGTAAAACTTGATATGTATCAATAAATAAGCTTTATGGGCAATTAAACTACGGAGTAAAGAGGAAAATCCAATTCAAAAAGAGTACACAAACTAAATATAAAGAAAATGAAAAATAATGTTTTATTTCTATTTGTTTGGGATCTTGCGCACCAAGAGACAATAATTGTCTTGGTGCTGTTTGTGGAGTTGTTGTAGGTGATAATTATATACAACAATAATAAAAAAAGCCTATAAAAATTCATAAGCCTCGTAAACGGGGCTTATATTTTACAAAAGTATTGATCAAAAATTCTACTTCATATACTTCCCTTTTTTACTGCCTTCGTACAATACATACTTAACCAAGCGCGATTCTAGTTTGGCATTATATAATTGTATTTTTCTGGAAGGTCGTAAACCAACATGCTTAAGCGCATCTAGGTTTGAAGTAATAAACCAAGCATCGGTACCTTGGTAATTTTGTTTAAGAGTATCGCCAATATTTTTGTAAAACTCCTCCATATCAATATTTAAACGCTCACCATATGGTGGGTTAAATACCATATGTAACTTTGCATCACCACCTTTTTGGGTTTTAAAAAAGTCTTCATGCTTAACCTCAATAAAATCTTCTAACTGGGCATTTTTTACATTTTCTTTGGCTTTAGCAACCGCACTTGGTGCTTTATCGTAACCAATTATTTTATGATGAAAATCGCGAGTTTTACCCAACAACGATTCTTCAATTTTTTCGAATAACTCAACATCCCAATCTTGCCAGCGCTCAAAAGCAAACTCTTTACGCATAAGGTTTGGTGGTATGTTACAGGCTATCATAGCTGCCTCAATAAGCATGGTACCAGAGCCACACATAGGATCCATAAAATCGGTTTGTCCGTCCCAACCAGAAAGCATTATTAAACCAGCTGCCAAAACCTCATTTATAGGCGCAATATTGGTTGCTGTTTTATAACCACGTTTATGCAGCGAATCGCCAGATGAGTCTAACGAAATGGTACATTGGCGTCTATCTATATGTACATTTATTTTTAAGTCTGGAAATTTTAAATCTACGTTTGGACGTTGCCCTGTAGTATCTCTAAACTTATCTACAATAGCATCTTTTGTTTTTTGAGCAATGTAAAGTGAGTGAGAAAACAAATCGGAATGAATAGTAGCATCAACCGCCAGTGTACCTGTTGGTTTTAGATACTTATCCCAGTCCATTTTATAGATTTTATCGTATAAATCCTTTTCGCTGCTTACCGAAAACGAATGGATGGGTTTTAAAATTTTAATGGCTGTACGCAATGCTAAATTACATTTATACATAAACCCTTTATCGCCCACAAATGATACGTTACGCGTTCCTTTTTTAACGTGTTGCGCACCTAATTGGGTGAGTTCTTTTTCTAACAAATCTTCAAAGCCAAAAAGGGTTTTGGCTACCATATTAAAATTTTCTTCCATTGTTGTTGTAAAATACCTTGCAAAAATAACGTAATTTTGTGGCAAACGTAAAGTTTATTGATAATTTAGGTTAAGGATTGCAGCGGCATCCTTTTTTGCTATTAAAAGCAAAAAAGATATAGCGGAAAGCCTGCCCCCCGATGTTTTTCGGGGGAAGCCCCAAAAAGATAAAAAAAAGATTCCTGTCTACACAGGAAGTGTATATGACTAAAAACACTACTAAATGGTTTACCTCGTGGTTTGATACGCCATTTTACCATACTTTATATAAGGACCGAAACTCTAAGGAGGCGCAAGCTTTTATGGATACGCTTACTAGTTATTTAAATATTCCTGAAGGTGGTACTATTTTAGATTTAGCTTGTGGAAAAGGGAGACATGCACGCTACCTTAACAAAATTGGATATGATGTTACGGGTGCCGATTTGAGTGAAAACAGCATTGCTTTTGCAAAACAATTTGAAAACCACCGTTTGCATTTTGAGGTGCATGATATGTGTAAACCTTTCCATAAACAATTTGATGCCGTATTTAACTTATTTACCAGTTTTGGATATTTTGAAGATGATGATGACAACTTAAAAACCATTAAAGCAATTAAAGCAGATTTAAATGCCAGTGGTTTTGGAGTGATTGATTTTATGAATAGTGAATATGTTATTGCTAATTTAGTGCCTGAGGAGGTTAAAACGGTTGATGATATTGAATTCCATTTAAAACGTTACGTAGAAGATGGATATATTATAAAAGATATTACTTTTACTGCTGATGGTGAGGATTATCATTTTCAAGAACGTGTACGTGCGTTTACTTTAAGTGATTTTGAAATGCTTTTTGAGCAGGCAGATGTATATTTATTGGATGTTTTTGGCGATTATAAATTAAATCCGTTTAAGTCTAAAACATCTGAACGTTTAGTTATGATTTTTAAGTAAGCCTATAATTGATAATTAATTATACTTACTCTTGTGAATATTATTTTTTTGAATGAATAAATTTATTTTTCCCATACTTGCAGTTATTTTAGGTGTTGTTTTAGCCTTTTTAACCAAAAAACAAAAGTCCTGGAACACCAAGCTCCTACTCTCTTTTAGTGGTGCTTTTTTATTAGCTCTAACCCTTTTTGAACTCTTACCAGAAGTTTATGAGCATTTAGATACCAAACTTACTGGGTTATTCATAATGTGTGGTATTATGCTGCAAATTGTTTTAGAACTTTTTTCTAAAGGTGCAGAACATGGGCATGTACACATCCATAAAGAGGAAAAGGCTTTTCCTTGGCTATTGTTTATTAGTTTATGTATTCATAGCTTTTTAGAAGGTTTTCCAATACATGATCATAACGATATGGTTTACGGGGTTTTAGTACATAAAATACCTATTGCGACTTTAATTACTTTGTTTTTGTTTCAGTCTAGTTTTAGCAAATTTAAAATTGGTATTTTTTTAGTCGTTTTTGCTGCTATGACGCCTCTAGGGACTTATATTTCTAATACTTCAACAGTTATTGCAGACTATGCACATGTAATTAATGCTATAGTAATTGGTATATTTTTTCATATTTCTACCACCATTTTATTTGAAAGCGGCGAAGGCCATAAATTTAATATGTCAAAATTTATTGCTATTATTTTAGGTGTTGGGATTGCTTATTTGATTTAAAGCCTTTCCCTAACCCTTTCCACAAGAAAGGGAACTGATATAAAATCAAAAGTGTATGAATTAACAAAATATTGTTTCAAATAAATTATTAAAAAATTAAGAAAAAATAACACAAGAGTGTATCCTTCCCCTTGGGAAGGAATAAGGATGGGCTTTTAAATGTTTAGTAAAGAAGAATCACGATTATTAAGACAAGAATTCTGGACAAGTTTCGGGAAATCATTTCCACGGAAATGGATTTTGTATGACACCAAATTAAAAGGCTTAAGTTTTAAATTTTATTTTGATAATAAAACAGCTTTGGTAGCTTTAGACCTTGAAGATGATCTTGAAAACCGTATTAAATACTGGGAAAAACTACTTGCTTTAAAGTCAATTCTTCTTGATGAATTTCTGCCTGATGCAATTTTTGAAGAAGAATATTTTTTAGATAATGAAAAGGAAATCTCCAGAGTCTATCTGCCTTTACAGCAAAAGGTATCTATTCATAATAAAAACTCCTGGCGTGATGTAATGGAATTTTTTAACGAAAAAATGAGCTTGTTTGAAGCTTTTTTTGAGGAGTATAAAGATATTATTGAGGGGTAACCGTCATTGTGAGGAGAGAAACGACGTGACAATCTTTAAAATTGGAATAAATTTTTTTAAAGTAATTACACAACAAACAGATTCTCACGCTGCGCTCAGAATGACAGCTTTAATTTATAAAATTTTCTCCAACAAATAATCATCCATAATAAAGCCTTTACCAATATCGGTAATCATAGCTTTTACTTTTTTAAAACCTAACTTTTCGTAAGCTAAAATAGACTTAGTATTGTACTTATTAACCTTAAGTTGAATACTTTTTAAATTATATCGTTTAGCTTCTTCATCAATAAATTGTAAGGCAGCTTTACCTATTTTTTTGCCTCTAAACTCCTTTTTAACATACAATTTGCTCAAAAACAAAAAATCATCTTCATTCTTAATCGCTAAATATCCAGCAGGAACTCTATTAAAAACCATATAATAAAACTGTGAACCTTCATTAATTTGAGATTCTATAGCTTTTGCAGAATTGAATTTAGCGAGCATATAATCTATTTGCTCTATGCTAATTATAGTAGGGTAATGTTCGCGCCAAATGGTATCTGCTAATTGTTCAATTAGTAAATAATCAGGTTTGTTATTTGCCGATTGTATTTCTATCATATAACATTCGAAATTAAACTTTTATATAAAACTATAAAACAGTATGGTTCAAAATTTAACATGCTGTTCATCGAAAAATATGGTAATTCACCTATATTTTTATATATATTTGACTCATAGTTAATCAATTATGTTTCCCTAACTATTAAAGTACCTAGCCATCATAATATGAAAAAACTACTGTCTTTTCTTTTTTTAAGCCTTTCTATATGCATGTATTCACAAGAGTATTCAGATTATTTGGGTGCAGGACATAGTAATGGTATTACAGTAACGACCAGTAGTCAACAAAGTAAAACTAATTGGAATGAAACAGCTTCAGGAAACAAGACTATTAACGGCAGTGGTTTAGATGCACGTTTACTAGAAACTTCTCGATTTCTAGCTCAGGCAACTTTTGGTACTGATCTAAATTATATAAAAACTGTTTCCGAAAACCCTTTTGAAGATTGGATTGATAGTCAATTTGCTATGAATTCACAATCAATGGGAATACTTACGCAAAGTATTTACAATCAAGCAAAAAACATTTATGTTGCTAATGGTGGAAACGCTGATGATTATTTTGGTCCGTTTTGGCCACATTTTCAATATGCTTGGTGGCAATCTAATATTGGTAATCAGGATTTACTTCGCCAGAAAGTTGCTCTTGCTTTAAGTGAATTTTTGGTAATATCATGGGATTCTGCATTAGGTGATTATGGTGTTGGCTTAGGTAGTTATTATGATGTTTTAAAAGATAATGCCTTTGGTAATTTTAGAGAGCTTTTATTAGAAATGACTTTACACCCTATGATGGGTGGTTATTTGAGTCACTATAACAACCCTAGAAGTTTCCCAGAGCAGAATATTCATCCAGATGAAAATTTTGCAAGAGAAGTTATGCAATTGTTTACCATTGGTTTATATGAATTAAATCAAAATGGAACCTATGTTTTAGATAGTAATGGTGATAGAATTCCAACTTATAACAATGATGATATTAAAGAGTTTGCAAAGGTTTTTACTGGTCTAGGACCAGCTGAAGTAATGGAAAACGAATGGAATGTTACTGCGAACTTTGGAGTAGGTTTCTATTTCGCAATTAAAGACAAATCTATGGTAATGTATGACGATTGGCATCAACCGGGTGAAAAACATTTATTAAACGGTTATACTGTCCCTAGTGGTCAATCTGGAATGAAAGATATTGAAGATGCCATTGATAATTTATTCAATCATCAAAATATTGCTCCTTTTGTGTCTTTACGATTAATACAACAAATGGTTAAATCTAATCCTTCTCCAGGTTATATAGGAAGAGTTAGTGCAGCTTTCAATAATACAAAAGGTGTTAGAGGCGATATGAAAGCAGTTATAAAAGCCATTTTATTAGATGAAGAAGCCAGAAGCTGTAGCTGGATTGAAAACCCAACTCAAGGCAAATTAATTGAGCCTATGGTGCGCTATTTTAATGTAGCACGACAAATAGATTTAAACAATCAAAACAATTTAAACTGGAATGTAGGCTATAACTTTTTTAATGCAACAAGGCAGTTACCTTTAGCAGCTCCTCATGTTTTTAATTTTTATCTTCCAGATTATGTACCTAGTTCAGAATTTGATGCCGCTAACCTCTTAGGTCCAGAATTTCAAATACATAATTCTGCCAGTAGTCTTGCCTATGTAAATGAGGTAGATTATTGGACGTACCCACAGTGGTATTCTATTTTAAATACCTGGGATTTAGGATTAGAAAACACGCCATTAGATTTTGAAGCTCTAAAATATTACGCAAAAGATAGCGAGGTTTTAGTAAATCAGTTAGACAAATTATTTACTCGTGGGCAACTTTCAAATGAAACAAAACAAATTATTATTGATGCTGTAGACCCAATAAATGGTACGAATACAAATGTAGATTATATGCATAATCGTGTTAAAATGGCACTTTATTTAATATTGATAAGTCCAGATTATGTGATACTAAAATAAAATGAATGACTAAGCATAAAGACAACATATCCAGACGAAAATTTTTAGGACAATCATGTGCTGCACTTGGTTATACCACATTGTTTTCGTCCTTAATAAATTTAAAAGCTATGGCAGCTTCAGCTGTTGATAATTCACCACTAATTACAGTTGGTGGAGACTATAAAGCTTTGGTTTGTGTCATGCTTGCTGGTGGTAACGATTCGTTTAATATGCTCATTCCAAAAGGCAATAGTGAGTATAACGAATATGCTACAACACGATCAAATTTAGCCATACCACAAAACGATATTTTACAAATAAATCCTAACACAACTGATGGTCGTGTTTTTGGTGTTCATCCATCAATGGCCGATATGCAACAAATATTTGAAAGTGGTAATCTAGCTTTTCTTTCAAATGTGGGGACACTTATCGAGCCTTCTACTAAAACCGATATTAAAAATAATGTGGTAAAAACACCTTTGGGTCTATTTTCGCATGCAGACCAAATTCAGCAATGGCAAACAGGTATACCGCATGAAAGAAGTAATATTGGTTGGGGCGGACGAATTGCAGAGTTAGTTCAATCTATGAACTCCAATCAAAATATTTCCATGAACATTTCGCTTCAGGGCAGTAATGTTTTTCAACGTGGTAACGAAATTATACCTTATGCTATAAGTAATGAAGGTAGTATAGGTATTAGTGGTTATGGAGAATCAAACGGTTTTAACCAACTTCGTACTCAGGCATTAAACTCTATGCTGGAAAGAGATTATCAAGACATTTTTAAAAATACATATAAAAATACTATTAAAACATCCAATGAATCTAGTATTGAATTTCAAACAGCTGTAGAAACCATACCAGAGTTTTCAACTATACTACCAGAATACAATAATTTAGCAGCTCAATTACGAATGGTTGCAAAAACAATAGCTGCCAGAGATACTTTAGGGTTTTCCAGACAAACATTTTTTGTTCAACTTGGTGGTTGGGACCACCATGATGAATTATTAATTAATCAAGCTAATAATTTGGCACAAGTAAATGAAGCTTTAAAATACTTTAATGATGTTTTAACCGAATTAAATGTAAGTGATTGTGTAACTACTTTTAGTGTATCAGATTTTGCAAGAACATTAACATCTAACGGAAATGGAACCGACCATGCTTGGGGTGGAAATGCCTTTATGATGGGTGCTGCTGTTAATGGTAAAGAAATTTATGGTGATTACCCAACGCTTGCATTAAATAGTGGTGTCGATTTTCAAGATGGTGTTATGATACCTACAACTGCTGCAGATTTATATTTGGCAGAACTAGCCTTATGGTTTGGTGTTCCAGCATCAGAACTAAGTACAATTCTACCAAATATTTCAAATTTTTACGATACAACATCTGGTGTTCCTCCACTAGGTTTTATGAATATGGGCTAATGAAAAAGAAGATAATCTACATAGCATTCATGTTGCTCTGCCAAATAACATTTGCACAATGTTATCCTGATAGACATAGTACCTCATGGTTTGACGGTTGGGTTTCTTGTGAAACCTCTACTAATCCTATTACTTCTTATGGCGAAACTCATTGGATTATGTACGATTTTGGATATGAATATGTATTAAATGAATCCAAATTCTGGAATGCTAACGAACCCAAAAACTTACAATATGGTATTAACGATTTTAATATAGATTATTCAATAGATGGAGTTACTTGGACAAACTTAGGCGAGTTTCAAATAGAACAAGCTTCTGGTTTATCTACTTATGAAGGTGATGAAAACGGACCAGATTTTAACGGAGCTAAAGCCCGATATGTTTTAATTACACCAACAACTAATTTTGGTGGCAATTGTTTTGGGTTTAGTGAAATAAAAATAAATATTACAGATCCTTTTGAAGTGATTAATGAAGAAGAAGGCTTTAATGCTTTAGTGTATCCAAATCCGTTTGAAAATGATATAACATTAAGAATTGTAACCTTGGATGAAAATCTTCCTGTTACTTACAGGTTGTTTGATATTTTAGGACGCGAAATACTAAATAACACACTTGATTTAACTGAAGATATTGAGACTTACCCTATTCCTTTAAATGGACAATCTTTATCCATTGGTATTTATATTTTAAATATTGAACAAAACAGCAATATAAAAAGCTTTAAACTGATTAAGCGCGAGTAGTTTTGTATTTAACTTAATAACTTTAGTAAATAAAGCAACTGTTTTTTAGTCTACCAAAAAACTTAAAATTACAACACATTCAAAACTTAAGAATTCCTAAATTCATGTTTTAAAGTAAATCTATATTATTTATTTTTCGACTTCAATTTCAGTTGATGACATTTCACCATCTAAATGTGTATCCTCTTTCTTAAGATACTCATCTAAAAACTTCAATATTCTACTGTAAGCTTCTATTTGGTTTTCCTTTTTTACGAAACCATGACCTTCATCTTCAAAAAGCACATACTCTACAGGTACTCCATTTTTTCGAACACCTGCTACAATTTCATCAGACTCAACTTGTAGTACACGTGGATCTTTAGAACCTTGTAAAACAATTAATGGCTTAGTAACTTTATCGGTATGAAATAAAGGAGAAATGCGTTTCAAACGAACAGAATCTGCCGAAAAAGGGTCTCCTAATTCTAAATATAGAGACTCTCTAAACGACTCCCAATAAGGTGGAATGCTTTTTAATGTGCGCATCCAATTGGTTACACCAAATAAATTTACACCAACATCAAACTCCTCTGGAGTATATGTTAACGCTGCCATGGTCATGTAACCTCCATAAGATCCACCTATTATTCCTATATTATCACCATCAATTTCAGGTTGTTGAGCTAACCAATTTTTACCTTCTACACAATCTTGCAAATCTTTTTCTCCATGATTTTTGTCATCCATTTTATAAAAAGTTTTTCCATAGCCACTGCTACCACGATTATTAACTGCTAAAACCGCATAACCATGATTAACCATATACTGAATTAAAGAACTAAATCCTTGACGCGTTTGTCCTCCAGGACCACCATGAACCCAAACCATTGCCGGCACCTTATTATCAATAGAAGCCTGATGAGGCAAGTAGTAAATTGCAGGTATCTCAGTACTATCAAATGATTTAAATCGTATTACTTTCGCTGTTACTAAATCTTCAACATCAATAGCACTATTTAATACATCTGTAAGCTTATATTTTTCTTTAGTTTCTATATTGTAAGTATACAAATCTGAAGGAGAATTTGAGCCACCAACATACATTCGCATCCACTTTTCATCATCACTAAAACCTACGCTAGTAATACTTTTGTTTCCAAAGTCTGGCAAATCTATTGGATTCATTGTTTTTGCTTCTAAAACTTCAATAGCATTTTTTCCATCTTCATTTACATAAACCAACATATACTTCCCGTTGGAAGTAAAACCACTTCCCATAATATCCCATGATTTTTCAATAATCTTTTTCTTTTCTTTTGTACTTAAATCAAAAGCCATTAAATATGAAAATTCTCCTCCATCGTCTGTTGTATAATACAATGTATTATTATCTTTAGAAAAATCCTGAGCAGAATTAGCACTTCTATTTTCGTTAATTTTAGTCATTTCTTTAGTTTTTACATCATAAAGAAATAAATCACTATCATTAGTATTAAGAGATTTTGATAAGGCAAAATAATTTTCGTCATCAGACATTCCACTAAAATTTAAACCATCATTATTTTGATAAATCATTTGTGATGAATAATCTGTAATAGATAATTTATAAACATCAAAGAAGCGAGCATCTCGTTTATTAGAACCATAATAAAGATAATTATCATCTTTTGACCAGCCATAGAAACTAGATTTTGCTCCTTTTTCTGGAGTGATATCTTTAATTGTGCTATCTAATTCTCTTACAAATAAATGATCAATTTCATCTCCATTTCCATCTGCACTCAATAAGATTCTATTGTCATTTGGAAAATACGATTCTGCAAAAATAGACGTGCTATCAGAAGTTGTTATAGCAGTCATTTGACCTCCTTTTACAGGAATAGTATATGCATTATAGATATCTGATCTATTGCTTGATACTAATAGATTAGTGTTGTCTGAAGAAAAACTTCCTCCACCAACAGCTTCATTATCCATAAATTGTTCAATTGAGTATTGTTTGATTTCTTTTTTAACAATTTTAGTTTCTTTTTTACAAGAAAATAAAAGTGCTACAATTGCTAATCCTAAAATTTTGGTTTTCATGATGCTAGTTTTTTATGCAAAACGTTCAATATAAACAGCCGTTATACTTATTATTCTGTAATTTAAATTGAATAATAAAACGAAGTTAACTTTTTAAATTCAAAAAACTAACATTATATTACTCAAAAACAACAGCTTATTAAAAATTTTTATGTTTAAATCACAAAAAAGAAAATCATAAAGAAGTGAAAAATGGCACCAGCTAAAACAAATAAATGCCAAATAACATGATTGAAAGGTATTTTTTGAATGGCATAAAAAACAATACCAACGGTATATGATAAACCGCCAGCAAATAAAAATAAAATACCATTATTGCCAATAGTTTCTGTAAGATTGGTGAAGTCAAAAATGATAAGCCAACCCATGACTAGATACAGTAAAGTGGAAAACACTTCAAACTTACCCGTAAAAAACAGTTTTAGAATTACTCCAAAAGCGGCAATTCCCCAAACTAACCAAAAAAGTGTCCAACCTTGAGTTTGCTCTAAAGAAATTAAACATACAGGTGTATATGTTCCGGCAATTAAAAAATATATACTTATATGGTCTACAATTCTAAAATAGTGCTTACGCCTCTCGCCTCTCACTGCATGGTAAAATGTTGAAGCACTAAATAAAATAATGATAGAAATACCATAAACAATAACACTAAAAAGACTCCAATCTGTTTTGTTTGTGCTATAAATTATTAGCAACACTAAAGCTGCAATACCAAGCAATGCACCAATTGCATGAGATATAGTATTAAGTTTTTCTTCAAAAGAGGTTTGAATACGCATGTATTATTTTTTTGGAGATTTAGAATGTAACCATTTATCGGTTAAATCGTAAAAATCGAATTCTATTGCAGATTTTTGTCGATCTAAACGTCCGCTTTGAAAGTTTCGTTGTAAAATATCTTCAATTAAATAATCTTCCTTTTCATTAAAGGGATCAAACTCACGCTTTAACGAAATATCAAACATACTTGCTGTTGTGTTGTACCAGAAAGCACGCCAACCACTGCGAAGTTCTTTAATCAAGTCAAATGCTGTGGTTCCCGTTTGGCGGTGAATCAATTTAACTAAAATTTGTCCTTCAGTACGTGTCATTTTCTTTAATTCATCAGAAAACTCACCTTCAATATATTTTTGAACACGCTTAGTATAACGCTTTTTATCTCGATTCTTTTTTAAGGTTGCCATTCTTGCATTCATAGAATCTAATCGTTCTGCAGCTAATTTTGCATAAGGATATACTTTAATGGTTTTTCTACGTAAAATTAAATATCGAATACGGTCTTCTCTACTATCAAATTCAAGTTTATGCAAAAGCATCACTTCATCCAAATCTATAGATGTTCTAGGAATAGAATCGCCTTCTATTATAAGGTACTCAACTGTAGTAGTATCTTGCTCAATTTCATTTACCTGAGCAATGAGAATAAATGGGAATAATATGAATAAGTATTTGAATAAGTTCATATAATAAATACAGGAGCATTTAATATGCCAAAATTACTAATTTACATAGTGTAAAAACATCTTTTTTGTATTTATATTATTATTTTAGTGCAAAACTTTTATAAATGGCAAAAAAGAGCATTCTTAACAAAAAGTCGATGGACTTTTTAGAAAAATATTTAAATAATGCATCTCCAACAGGATATGAATGGACAGGGCAAAAAATATGGATGGATTATTTAAAACCCTATGTAGATGAGTTTATTACAGACACCTACGGAAGTGCTGTTGGGGTTATAAATCCTAAAGCAAAATATAAAGTTGTTATTGAAGGACATGCTGATGAAATTTCATGGTATGTTAATTATATATCGGACAACGGATTGATTTACGTAATTAGAAACGGTGGTAGTGACCATCAAATTGCACCTAGTAAAATTGTCAATATTCATACCAAAAAAGGTATTATAAAAGGTGTTTTTGGATGGCCAGCTATTCATACAAGAAGTAGAGTAAAAGAAGAACCTCCAAAACCAGACAATATTACTATTGATGTTGGAGCAAAAGATAAAGCCGAAGTTGAAAAAATGGGTATTCACGTAGGTTGTGTTATTACCTATCCAGATGAATTTCATATTTTAAATGGTGATAAATTTGTTTGTCGCGCTTTAGATAACCGTATGGGTGGATTTATGATTGCCGAAGTAGCACGCTTAATTAAAGAAAATAAAAAGAAATTACCTTTTGGTCTTTACATTACCAACTCGGTTCAAGAAGAAATAGGTTTACGAGGCGCAGAAATGATTACCCAAACCATTAAACCAAATGTGGCTATTGTTACCGATGTAACGCACGATACTACTACACCAATGATTGAAAAGAAAAAAGAAGGTCATTTAGAAATTGGTCTTGGTCCTGTGGTGGCATACGCGCCTGCTGTACAACAAAAACTAAGAGATTTAATTACAGATACTGCTGAAGATAAAAAAATACCGTTTCAACGTTCGGCGTTATCAAGAGCTACAGGTACAGATACAGATGCCTTTGCTTATAGTAATGGAGGTGTTGCTTCAGCGTTAATTTCATTACCGCTACGTTATATGCACACAACCGTAGAAATGGTGCATAAAGATGATGTTGAAAACGTGATTAAATTAATTTACGAAACACTTCTTAATATCAAAGACGGAGAAACATTTAGTTATTTTGAGTAACCTAAATAAATATGGCTTTACAAAATCAAAGACATCTATTTAGTATACCAGAAAACATAACTTACCTTAATACTGCTGCTCAATCACCTTTATTTAAAGCGGTTGAGCAAGCAGGTATTGATGGTATTTTACAAAAAAGTCATGCGTATAAAATTACTACAGCTGATTATTTTGAACCTGTTACAGAACTTAAAAAACTTTTTGCACAACTTATAGATGCAAACGATTATAACCGTATTGCAACAATGCCTTCTGCTTCTTACGGTTTAGCAAGTGTTGCAAATAATATTAAGCTAAAACCTGAAGACAACATTTTAATAATAGAAGAACAATTTCCAAGTAATGTTTACATCTGGCAGAAACTAGCGAATAAATATGATGCTTCAATTAAAACGATTAAATCTTCTTCTAGAACTAATATATCTCAGCAACTAAATAAAAATATTTTAAGTTCCATAAATGAGAATACCGCGGTAATTGCTATAGGACATATTCATTGGTCTAATGGAAATTTGTTCGATTTAAAAGCAATAAGTAAAAAAGCTAAAAAGCATAATGCTTTACTTATTATAGACGGAAGCCAAAGTATTGGCGCTTTACCTTTTTCAGTAAAAGACATACAGCCAGATGCTCTTATTTGTGCAGGTTACAAATGGCTTTTCGGACCTTATGGATGCGCTTATGGTTATTTTGGAGAGTATTTTGATAATGGAACACCAATTGAGGAAAATTGGTCTAATCGTTTAAATAGTGAGAATTTTTCTGGCTTAACAAATTATGAACCTGAATACAAACCTTTAGCAAATCGTTATTCGGTTGGCGAACACGGTAACTTTATTTATGTTAAAATGCAAATTGAAGCATTAAAACAAATAAATAAATGGACACCAAAAGCAATTCAAGACTACTGTAAAAATATTTCTGAAGAAGCTGTTTTAGAATTAAAACAATTAGGTTGCAAGATTGAAGATTCAAATTATAGAACGCACCATTTATTTGGAATTGAATTACCAAAAAACTTAGATATTAACCTTTTTAAATCGGAGCTTCAAAAACAAAATATTTTCCTTTCTTTTAGAGGAAATTATATTAGAATTTCTTGTCATTTGTTTAACACTAAAGACGATTTTAAAAAATTGATAGCTTGTATTTCTTCGGTTTTAAAAAATGATTAATTATGGAGGATGAATACATAGATATTGTAGACGCTAGAGGTAAACCATTAGGTAAATCTTTTCCTAAATCAGTTATTCATCAAAAAGGATATTATCATCATACAGCACACGTTTGGTTTTATACTAAAAATGGTGAAATTCTGTTATCGCAACGTTCTTATAAAAAAACAATTTGCCCGTTAATGTGGGATGTCTCAGTTGCAGGACACATAGATGCTGGGGAAACTGCAACACAAGCTGCTATAAGAGAAGCCCGCGAAGAAATTGGTATATGTATTTCTAAAAAAGACCTTATAAAAATAGGCGTTTTTGAATGTTTTCAATCTTATAAAAACGGAATTAATGATAATGAGTTTCATAATACTTTTATAACAGAATTAAACGCTGAAATTTCTAAGTTAACACCTCAAGAAGAAGAAGTTGAAGCTTTAAAACTTGTAACGTTTAACGATTTTAAGCAACTTATAAATAATATTGATCAAGATAATAATCATTTTGTGCCTTCAAACAAATCATATTACGAATTTGTTTTAAAAACCATTCAAAAAACAATAAGTTAAATGAATTTATTAATCGTTGCTGTAGCTCCCGTTTTTATCATCATTTTATATGTTTATTTTAAAGATAAATATGAAAAAGAGCCTAAGCGATTACTAGTATACAATTTTCTTTTAGGTGCTTTTATTAGTATAATTATTACCACAATCTTGTATTACGGATTTGATATTGTTCTCCCCTTGCCAGATGACACGAGTGTTTTTCAGCAATTTATAAAAGCCTTTTTTGTAGTTGGTTTAACCGAAGAATTTAGCAAATATGTGATTGTTAGATATTTTTCTCAAAGAAACTCAGCATTTAATGAACCATTTGATGGTATTGTTTACGCTGTAATGGTATCTATGGGTTTTGCTGCTACCGAAAATATTTTTTATGTATTAGAAGGCGGTTACCAAACGGCTTTAGTAAGAGCTTTTACCGCTGTTCCTGCACACGCCACATTTGGTATTTTAATGGGTTACTATATGGGAAAAGCTAAATTTTCAAATAATAGAATTGGTCTTAATTTAAGCGGTCTTTTATTAGCAATATTTTTTCATGGCGCTTACGATTTCTTTTTATTTATAGAATTTATTCCGGGTATCTGGATTGGTGCCTTTATATCTTTATTTATAGGTATTGTACTATCTAGAAAGGCTATAAAAATTCATCAAACAAATTCTCATTTTAATATTTGAGCATTTATTTTCAAAATATGACTTATCTCATTTATTGAACTTTTTTTATTCTGTAATTTTACCATTCTAAACATTTAGAAACTACGTTTTTAAATAAAATCTGGCACATATTATTCTTATATTTACTACTACCAATTTTTTAAAACATGAATAAGAACTTTAAGGTAAACGTAAACAATTCTATTGATTTTGATTTAACTGAAAATGATATTACAGAGCTTGATGCTCTGGAAATTTCAGAATCCAATTACCACATTCTTCAAAACAGTAAATCTTATAAAGTAGAAATTTCTGAATCTGATTTTAACAAAAAATCATATCAAGTAAAAGTCAACAACAACACTTATAAGACAATTATTTTAAACGACTTAGACTTACTTATCAAAGACATGGGGTTTGCTTTAGGAAGCACAAAACATGTTAATTCTATTAAAGCTCCTATGCCTGGTTTAATATTAGAAATTAATGTTAAAGACGGACAAGAAGTAAAAGAAGATGATCCGTTGTTAATTTTAGAAGCCATGAAAATGGAAAACATTATTACTTCGCCAAGAGATGGCATAATTAAATCTATTTCTGCCGGTAAAGGTGATGCCGTAGAGAAAAATCAATTATTAGTAGAATTTGAATAAATTATGTCGATTCGAGTTTAGATGAATTTGACGTATTTAGAACTTCTCATAAAATTCTCTTTCACAACTACTCGAAATGACCATAAAAATATCATATTAATATGAAAAAAATATTAGTTGCCAACCGAGGTGAAATTGCCATAAGAGTTATGAAAACTGCTCAGAAAATGGGTATTAAAACTGTAGCTGTTTTTTCTACAGCTGATAGAAATGCACCTCATGTAAAATTTGCAGATGAAGCCGTTTGCATAGGCGAACCGCCTTCAAATCAATCCTATTTAAGAGGTGATAAAATTATTGAAGTCGCAAAAAAACTTCATGTAGATGCTATTCATCCTGGATATGGATTTTTAAGTGAAAATGCAGATTTTGCAGAACTATGCGAAGATAATAACATCATTTTTATTGGCCCGCGTTCTAAAGCTATAAAAATCATGGGAAGCAAATTAGCCGCCAAAGATGCTGTTAAAAAATACAATATTCCTATGGTTCCGGGTATAGACGAGGCGATAACCGATGTTAAAAAAGCAAAAGCAATTGCAAAAGACATTGGTTTTCCAATTCTAATTAAAGCCTCTGCAGGTGGTGGCGGAAAAGGAATGCGTATTGTAGAAAAGGAAAAAGATTTAGAATCTCAAATGAATCGTGCAATCAGTGAAGCGACTTCGGCCTTTGGAGATGGTTCTGTGTTTATTGAAAAATATGTAACATCTCCACGACATATAGAAATTCAGGTTATGGCAGATAGCCATGGTAATGTATTACATTTCTTTGAGCGAGAATGTAGTATACAACGTCGTCATCAAAAAGTAGTAGAAGAAGCACCTTCATCTGTATTAAGCCCAGAATTAAGAGCAAAAATGGGTGATGCTGCCATAAAAGTTGCGAAATCTTGTGATTATTTAGGTGCTGGTACCGTTGAGTTTTTATTAGATGCCAACCATAATTTCTATTTCTTAGAAATGAATACACGATTACAAGTTGAACATCCAGTTACCGAATTAATTTCAGGGGTAGATTTAGTAGAACTTCAAATTCTTGTGGCTCGAGGTGAAGCCCTTCAAATAAAACAAGATGATTTAAAAATTAACGGTCATGCGTTAGAGTTACGTGTATATGCCGAAGATCCTTTAAACGATTTTCTGCCAAGTGTTGGCCATTTAGATGTTTACAAACTTCCCGTTGGTGAAGGCATTAGAGTTGATAATGGTTTTGAAGAAGACATGGACATCCCTATTTATTACGACCCTATGCTTTCAAAATTAATCACTTACGGAAAAACTCGTGAAGAAGCCATTCAACTTATGATTAAAGCCATAGATAATTACCATGTAGAAGGTGTACAAACCACTCTCCCTTTTGGTAAATATGTTTGCGAACACGAAGCTTTTAAATCTGGGAATTTCGATACACATTTCGTAAAAAATTATTATTCACCAGAAGCGTTAAAAGAACAAACTGAAAACGAAGCTAAAATTGCCGCTTTAATTGCTGTTAAACAATATATAGAAGACCAAAAATTACTACGATTACCTAATTAATAATCATTCAACAAAAGGTAAATTCCAACTTAATAAACTAGTCAAAATGAGTTCTAAAATAGAAAATTTAAACGAGCGAATTACTCAAGCCCATTTAGGTGGCGGACAAAAACGTATTGACAAACAACACGCTAAAAAGAAACTTACTGCCAGAGAACGTGTTAATTATTTAATGGATGAAGGTTCTTTTGAAGAAATTGGTATGCTAGTAACCCATAGAACTACCGATTTTGGTATGGAGAATGAATTGTATTATGGTGATGGTGTTATCACAGGATATGGTACAGTAAATGGAAGATTAGTTTATGTTTATGCTCAAGATTTTACAGTTTTTGGTGGTGCTTTATCAGAAACACATGCCGAAAAAATATGTAAAGTCATGGATTTGGCGCTAAAAGTTGGAGCACCAATTATTGGTTTAAATGATTCTGGAGGCGCAAGAATTCAAGAAGGAGTAAAATCGTTAGGTGGTTATGCCGATATATTTTATAGAAACGTTCAAGTATCTGGAGTTATTCCTCAAATATCTGCTATTATGGGGCCTTGTGCTGGTGGTGCAGTTTACTCGCCAGCAATGACCGATTTTACTATAATGGTAGAAAATACCAGTTACATGTTTGTTACCGGACCAAATGTTGTAAAAACAGTTACAAATGAAGAAGTTACCAGCGAAGAGCTGGGTGGCGCTTATACACATGCAACAAAATCTGGGGTGGCTCATAAAACATCAGCAAACGATATTGAATGTTTAGAAGATTTAAAAAAACTATTGAGTTACTTACCACAAAACAATACGGAAACACCAGAAAAATTAGATTACAAACTGGAAGATGAAACCCGTGAAGTTCTATGTGATATTGTACCAGAGAATCCTAATAAACCTTACGATATGCATGAGGTGATTTCTGGTATTATTGATGAAGATTCTTTTTATGAAATTCATAAAGATTATGCTGAAAACATCATTGTAGGTTTTGCTCGTTTAGGTGGGCGTAGTGTTGGTATTATTGCTAATCAACCTATGTTTTTAGCTGGTGTATTGGGTGTAAAAAGTTCAAAAAAAGCAGCTCGATTTACTCGTTTTTGCGATTGTTTTAATATTCCTTTATTAGTTTTAGTAGATGTACCAGGATTTTTACCAGGAACGGATCAAGAATGGAATGGTATCATTGTACACGGTGCTAAACTTTTATATGCGTTAAGCGAAGCTACAGTACCAAGAGTTACCGTTATTACTAGAAAAGCTTATGGTGGTGCTTATGATGTTATGAATTCTAAACATATAGGTGCAGATATGAATTTTGCATGGCCTGGAGCAGAAATTGCTGTTATGGGTGCTAAAGGTGCTGCAGAAATAATCTTTAGAAAAGAAATTAAAGAAGCTGATGACCCTGAGCAAAAATGGAAAGAGAAAGAAGCTGAATATTCAGATAAATTTGCACATCCATACAGAGCTGCAAGACGAGGATTTATTGATGAAGTTATTTTACCTGAAAACACAAGACGAAAACTTATTAAAGCGTTTTCAATGCTTGAAGATAAAAAGGTTGACAGACCTAAACGTAAACATGGTAATATTCCACTCTAATTAGAAACTATCAAATTTTATTTTTACAAAATTTAACAGTTATTAAAATCTAAAAAGGCAAAATAACTCGTATTTATTCACGTTTTAACTTTTAAAAGAATTAAAAACTTTAACAGTTTTACAATCTATTTTATAAATACTTTTGTTTATATTTTAATAACTATAATTAATAAATGAAAATAAACGTTTTTTGCGTATTAGCAATCATGGTATTTAACCTTACAATGTATGGACAAAAAGGTTTGCCTATTCAAGTAAATGATTCTAAAATTAAACCATTATCAACTTTTTCTAATTCCACACTTCAAAAAAGCTTAGATAGGGAACTAAAAACTAATCCGAAATGGAAAAATCTAATAGCCCAAAAAAAGATGTCTGTTGGAATTGTAGATTTAAGTAATCCTGAAAAAATAAGATATGCCAGTATAAATGGTAACCATATGATGTATGCTGCCAGTTTGCCTAAAATAGCCATTTTGTTGGCAGCTATGGATGCTATTGAAAAAGGCGAATTAAAAGAAACCGAGGCTATTAAAAAAGATATGAAGATTATGATTAGTAAATCTGATAATAAGGCTTCAACACGAATGATTGACAGACTAGGTTATGAAAAAATTGAATCTGTAATGACCGACCCAAAATACATGTTCTATGATGAGAATAAAGGTGGTGGTCTTTGGGTAGGAAAACGATATGGTGGCGGTGGAGAAACCAATAGAGAACCCATTAAAAACTTAAGTCATGCGGCAAGTGTAAATCAAGTATGTAGATATTATTATTTATTAGCTCATGGCAAATTGGTTAATCAAAAAAGATCTAAACAAATGTTAGACATTATGGGTAATCCAGATTTACATCATAAATTTGTAAGTACTTTAGATAAAATTGCACCAAATGCCCATTTATTTAGAAAATCTGGCTCATGGCAAACCTATCATTCAGATTCTATATTAGTGTGGGGAAATGATCCAAACAGACGCTATATTTTAGTCGCTTTAATAGACGATTCAAACGGTGAACAAATTATAAGAGACCTTGTAAAACCTATTGAAAAAGCTTTAAAAAACAAAGCGCTTACAAGTCCTATAGCTCTTAATTAAAAGATTATCTTCAAGCTTTTAATTTAAAATATCTTATTTAACTTTTTTAGTTAAAATCATTATACAATGTATTAGCTTTGTGATGATCATTAAAAAAATGACATCACAAAGCATATTGTAAAATTGAACCTCCCAATGTCAATTATTAAAACGCTTAAATTATATATTCTTAAAGCTTTTGATTTAAAAGAAGAAGAATTAAATAAAACGCTTTTACTACAGCTTAACATCTTTATTATTATAACAAGTCTTTTAATAATAAAGCCTACTATCAATTCTTTATTCCTTTCAGAACTCACAGCAGATGCTTTACCTTTAGGTTATGTTTTAACAGCTATAGTTGCTATTATAGGATATCATTTTTATGATAAAGCATTAGAAAAATATCCTTTAAATATTGTTATAGACCGCACTATTATTGGCTCAATATTATCTTTAATTTTATTTGCCTTTGCTTTCTCTTTTGATTTAACAAACGGATTCTTATTATATATTCCATATGTTTGGGTAGCTATATTTGGCTTATTAACAGCATCGCAATTCTGGATTTTAGCCAATCTTGTTTATAATGTAAGAGAAGCTAAAAGAGTATTTGGTTTTATAGGTGCTGGAGCTATTGCAGGTGGTATTTTTGGAGGTTATTTAACGTCTTTATTAACACGCTTATTTAATTCAGAACACCTATTATTTGTAGCTGCACTTTTATTAACCATTTGTATACCAATCACACGTTACATTTGGAAGTATGAAGTTAAAAAATTGAATCCGTTTCAAGTTTCATTAAGAACAAGCCCAAAAAGTGAGTCGCCAATAAAACTTATAAAACAATCTAAATTATTAAGTTTAATAGCAGTAGTTATTGGTATTAGTGTTTTAGTCGCTAAATTGGTAGATTATCAGTATAGTGATTATGCTTCTAGACTTATAAATGACCCAGATGAATTAACATCCTTTTTTGGGTTTTGGTTTTCAACTTTAAGTGTTATCTCGTTATTAATTCAGTTATTCTTAACCAAACGTATTGTTGGTACTTTTGGGGTTGGTAAATCGTTACTTTGGCTACCTTCTGGAATTCTTTTAGGTTCTATTTTGTTACTATTAATACCTCAATTATGGGTTGTTGTATTTATAAAAATAGTTGACGGGAGTTTAAAGCAATCGGTTAACAAAGCATCTACAGAATTACTTTCTATACCCATTCCTATAGATATAAAAAAGAAAACAAAAACGTTTACCGATGTTGTAGTTGACAGTATAGCAACGGGTTTAGCTGGTTTTATTCTTATATTTTTTATTAACGGATTAGATATTTCTTCAACCTATATTAGTTTAATTATAATTGGTTTAATACTCATATGGCTTTATTTCATTTATCATTTAAAACAAGAATATATTATCGCTTTTAAAGCATTGTTAGAAGATCCTTCAGCCAAAAAAGAAAAAACAACAAAAAAAGAAATTAAAGTTACGTCCATTGTAAATACAGTTATTAATGTCTTACAAAATGGTACGGAAAATCAAGTTTTACACATGCTTCAAAAAACCCTTGAAGTTAAAGATGAACGCTTCTTTTTCGCCATAAAAAAACTTTTAAATAACCCCGCATCAAAAGTTAAGGTTTTAGCTATCGAAAATCTATATTTTTTAAAGTCTGAAAATTTATGTAGCATTATAGAACCTATGGTTTATGATCAAGACCAAGAGGTTACCACTGCAGCTTTTAGATACTTATCAAAACACCATAAAAACAATACTGTAGAACTATTTAATACCTATTTAAATAGTGAAGACAAAACCATTAAAAATGCCGCATTAATTGGGCTCTCTTTAGAATTACGAAATAATTTATCACTTCAAAATAAATTTAGTTTAGAGCAAAGAATTGAAAGTGCTTTAACTGAATATAATGAATTACAAATAGACGACGATAAAACACATAAAATACAAGCTATACTCGAAGCTATTGGAAATGCACGTATTCAAAAGTTTTATGAAATCATAAAAACACACTTGAATTCTAAAAACCCAAGTATAATTAAAACTGCTATTTCTAGTGCTTCAAAAACTTTAGACGAACAATTTATCGATTTAATTACCCCATATTTATCAAATAAAGACACCCGAAACGATGCTATTACTGCACTATTTCTTTTTGGAGAACCTTTAATAGATATTCTATATAAAAAGATTAAGTTAGAGAATATAGATGTTGAAGATGCTGTTTATGCCATTTCTGTAATTGAAAAATTTGCGTCTCAAAAAGCTGTTAATACATTAATAAAACTAACCACAGATACAGAGCATATTATTAAAATTGAAGCTATTGAAGCTTTAAAACGCTTAAAATGGAAACACCCAAATCTTGTTATAAAAGACCATTTTATTGTTGATAAAATTATAGATGAATGCTATTTATACCAAAATACATTATCTGTAATTCATTCTCAAATCGTTTTACAATACAAAAAGAATACTGAAAGTCCTGAAACCAAAGATGAAAATCAAGCAAGAAAATCGCTTATAAATTTACTGGAACAACGTTTAGACAGGCAATTACAACGCATATTTAGGTTTTTAGGTATAAAATACCCACCACATGATGTAGATCCTGTTTTGAATACAATTTTAAATGGTAAGGAAGAACAAAGAGTTCACGCCATTGAGTTTTTAGATAATCTTTTAGATAAGCAACTTAAAAAAGAACTAATACCTGTAGCAGAATCTGTTTTGTATGAAACCAATTCTGAAGAAAAAATTAAAAAACTAAATTTAAAAGTTTTAAGTGAAACAGAATGTTATCATGAATTACTAAAACGAAAAGACTTGAAACTAAAATTAGCTGTTTTATACCTTATAGAAAAAACTAATAATACAAAACTCAATACTTTACTTGAAATGGTAATTGTAAATGAAATCAATGAAAAAGTAAAGCAAAGAGCAAAAGAAATTCTTGCTATTTCTTTATAATCTTATCAATGCTAGCTGCAAGCATCATGTGATCTGTTGCAGAGTTTTTTCTTAAAACATTAGTCATTAAAACTACCATATAATTGCAATTATCTGGATGCTCAACAATGGCTACAGAATTCATAAAATTTTGCACATTACCCATATATTTTCCACAGGCTTCTCCCTTACTTCTATCGCATTTATACAAGCTTCCAGATTTAAAATATACTGCAGCATCTTTTAATGCTGGCGATTGTGCATAACGAATACGGCGATCTGTCATATACATTAAACGTTTCATTTCTAAACTAGATGCTTCATCAATAACATTGCCTTGTTCTAGTTGTACTAAAAATTTCATTAAACCAAGAGTCGTTCCTATACTGCCACCCTTATCTCCTACATAAGTATTAGCGCCTCTAGTAAAAAAACTACCCAGGCGCCACTCATCATGTGTTATTCCTAAATCACGTAATGGCAAATTAACCACATCATTTCCTAAATCGGTTAATTCTTTTTTTGGTGTTGTTTTAAAATAAATATCAGCTTCCTCAGGTGTTAATTCCGGGTATTTTTCACCAAAAGCTTGCATTAGTAAAACCTCTCTCCAAACAATACTTGCGGCACCGTTATTGCTTACAGACAACATATGGTCTGCCCATTCAAAAAGCGTAAACACATCACTTGCAATTACTTGGCGCTTCACTAATTTTTTAGTTTCAATATTGTAAATAGGAATAGTATGTTCGTCGGTTAACCCCCAAACACCTGCTTTTACAGATTTGTTTCGTAGTACATCTAAACGCTTTTCAAAATCATCTGGATAAATCTTAGCTAATTGATTAAATAAACCAAGTAATACGGCTATTTTTCCAACACTTCCTGGTTGATAGCCTGCCGTTTCATTACGCTGTGCATAACGCACATGATTAATATCTGAAATATCTAAAACTGCTAACGAATAACTTTTATCCAAACCTCTAAACAAACCATTAATTTCTTTCTGAAAATCCTCATTTACTTTTAAATAGCATTGTACACTGTCATTCTTTTTGGGAAGTAAGTTTAACTTAATATCAAGATAAGACTTCATTGCTCCAGCAGGTAATTTTGAAGTCTCAACAAGCTCACCACTTTTAATAAGTTCTAAGCGTTTTAAACGTTTTATTCCTGTATGTTCATAACCATCTATAGGGTAAAATGTTAACACTGTGAATGATGAACAAATGAATATAACACCAAAAATTAAAATATATTTTTTCATTTTTTTATAGTTTTTCTGAAAGCGAAATCACTTTATTTTTATCAATTATAGGCGTTATAGATTCTAAATAATCTGAACTTAATGCCTTTTTATTTTCTACAAACGGACGTATTTGAAATAGCCATAGTTTGTTGTTTTTAAATCCAAGCTCCACATCATATGCTCCTTCATAATCGGAATGTGTTTCTTTTGGAAGTGTTTCCCTAATGGTTTTTGCCAGATTACGAATTTCATTTATGTTTTGCTGATTTAAAACTGAAGTTTCAAACGTGGCTAATTTCTTTTCTGTTCCACCAGTAATTGGCAAACTGTTATAATATTGCTCTCTTGCAGGTGCTAAAAATCGTTGTCCACCATTTATTTTTATTAGATAGGTTTCTGCCGATTGCCCATCAACTGCACCTCCTGCTCCTCTACTAAAAGCAACTGTTAAGTCATTTTCATTCCCGTTACTTATACCTTTTGTAATAAGTACACCAGAATAATCTACATCTACACTAGGAATAACTAAAATAGAAGGAAATACATTTTCTGGATTTAATAAATATTTTTGACGCCATTTAAAACTACGCTCGGTATATGGTGATGCCCAAACATCTTTAATTCCTTGAATAATTTTATTTTTATCTAAAACATTAAATAACGTTAGGTTTAGTCCAGCTCCTGTAAAGTCTTTAAGGTCTTCCATATTGGTATCACTTCTTAAAAATACGGGAATATCACCCAAATTTGCTCCTAAAATAGATGTAAAGTCTTTTTCTAGTTGATTAACAAACGTAGGATTTAAAGCCATTTGTTTAATAGCCTTTCTAAGTATATCAAGTTGTTTTAATTGATAATCTTCAACTTCTGCTTCTACTATTCCTTGAGAACGCATACGTTCTGCTTCTTTAAACATATTGTTTAAAAACATCCAATAAGATACCTCTTGATTTGGCATTGGCAAATCCATATGCGCTCTAAAAATCCCAAATGGAATAACTAAACCTTCTACAACTTGCTCTGGAAACATCTTTTTTAATTGTCCTAAATTAGCTGCTTTAGGGCCACAAAGTTTACCAGAATCGCTAGCATCAACACTTCGCAAGTTTAAAATATTGGTTTCATCTAACAATATGTTTTCAACTGGTACTTCAATTTTCTCTTCATTACGTTCCTTTTTTATAAAAAGTGAACGTTCAGCCTCTATCATATCTTTCTCTAGTTTCATGATAATATTTCCTTTATTTGAAACCGCATAAAACACCTTTTGTCCATGATACTTTATTAAACTTTTCAAATTACTGTCAGATAACGCTGCATTTGGAATACCTAAATTTCTGGCCAATAACTGTACATGAGATACCATATTACCTTCAGAAACTGTAGCGATACCTGCAACAGGTTTTAAATCGGCTGGAGGACGCTGAAAAATATAAATATTGTTTGAATTCACTTCAATGGCATCAGGCGAACCATCAACAACAACCAATTCGCCAAAAGCATACCCAGGATTTAACCCTCTAAATGAACTTTGGTTAGCAATATCAAGCACCTTATTTGTTAAGGCAGATTCTAAGGCAATAAAATCACCTAACTTCCCAACACTTTCTCCCAAATACAAAGCCACAGAGCCTCTTATTTTATCATCAATAAAGCCATATGTTTTAGGCTCGAAATTGGTATAAACATCAACAATGTTTTGATAATTAGCTTTCACCATAGAAGAACTCCACTCTACTAAACTTCGTCCGTTTTCTAAAACATTTGTTAGTTCGTCTAACGTCATACTATTTTCATCAGGAAATGGTGCTTTTAAACTTAACTCATTCCATTCATACATTTCTATGTACCCAGAACCAGCAGTCGCCATTCCTAAATAACATATTTTATTAAGCATTTCTTGTAAATTATTCGGTTCCCATTGTTGTGCCGTTTTAAAAATAATTTCTTCTAATTTTAAAGAAACATCCAAAAGTTGCAAACGTGCTAGAGGTTTTTTTACATCTATAAGAGAGGTTCTTAAATCCATCAATAATTGCGCTGTTTCTGGGATTAATATCTCTGCAGACGTTTCTGACGAATTGCTTGAAATGTAACTATTAATTTTTTCAGCAATTTCAGTGTTTTTAAACAGTGTCGTTTTATTTACCAACGTTTTAATGTCTATTGGTTTATAAAACTTAGCCATAGTTGCTATTAGTTCATCCAGTTTCTGTGATTGAGAATTCGATAATTTCGAACTAAATTTTTCTTTAAATGCTTTTACTTTAGAAATATCATTATACTCTGGTTGACTATGAATTTTTACACGCAAATCCATAAACTGAATAAATTCATCTGAAATCACTTTAGATTGGCTACGAATAAGCTGAGATAAATTATCATCGCCATTGTGAGGAATATCTTTTAATGACTGACGAATTAAAAAGTAGTTTTTTTCAATATTAGCATCATCAGCTAATACCCATTTGTAAAAATCGATACCCCAAGCTTCTTCATCTTCAGATTGAATAGCACCTCTGTAATACTGCCCCTTTTCATTAATCCAACCATTATCAACACCTCTTAAATATTTATCTAATTGGTATTGTTTTAACCTCGAATGATTGTTTTTAGCATCCCAAAATTCGTCTTTATCAGTATAAGCCAAAATCTGTCCTAAATAAATTTGATTGGTTTTGGCTAATGCCACAACCTCATCTTTATAACGTGCATGTTGCACTCCTGGACCTATATTATCTGGACATGGGTCTTTTGGTTGTCTAATGCTTCCATCTGTACAAAACCAACGGATATCTTTGTATGGACCGCGAACATCCTTTTTGTATTGGCTTATTAGAGAAGCAATTTGTTCATCACTTATTTTTTGAGAAAAACTATTTGTAATAAAACATACAAAAACAAGTAAAACTAACTTTTTCATTTATAGATTATAGGTATAATTAATTATATCAAAGATAATACCTATTTCAATTGAAAAATTTTGATTTTAAAATATTTATAAAAAACTATTTAGCAAATAAAGAAATAAAGCTTGCTCCTTCAATTTCAACTGAAAGTTCGCCATTCTTAACTAGAATTGTTTTGATTTTCTGATATGATTTTTCAATATTAGTCACATAAACCTCAACAGATTCAACATGTAGTGGTAACCCTGTGAGATTCGCCATTCTTGTTGCGCCTTTATTTACTAAATGAATAACATAGTCACCTGTTGAAACATTACCCAAAGCTGCACAAGTTATAGCATCATGAGATGTTGTAATAGGAATTGCAAACAAGCCTTTTGGTGTTTCACCCAACTGCTTTAAGTTAAAAAAACGTTGAGTTGGATGCAATGCTTCTTCTGTATTTCCAAAAACACCTCCTCCAGACATCACTGAATAATCTGATGTTAATTGCCATTGCAAAATAGTTATAGGTTGAGACATATTCAGTATTTTGATGTAAGCATCTATTTCATCTAAAGCATAGGTTGGTTCTTCAAAAATTTGAGGATATCTCCATGCTCCAGCATCTATACTACCTTCACCTACAAATAAAGGTTGATTGACTCTATTAGCAATATCGCGCCATTTTAAAAGGTTTTCATCGGTGTAACCACGCCATGAATGAAACGACACTCCTCCAATGTAAGGCTGTGTCTCGGGGTCTGTTGAAGCTAAAGTTGTAAAATCCCAACCATTGGCATCAGCTGTATCGCCAAGAAAGAATTTAGTATCTAATCCTTGTGACACTAAATAACTACCCATTTCCTTTATAAACTGGTTGTGTTCTTCTGCGGTTTGCCTAATTTCAATACCCAAATCGGCTTCATTAAATGAAAACATAACGGTTTCAACCCCAAATTCATCTTTCAAGTATTTGATATAAGCCGTTATAGATTTATAAATAGCCTCCTTTTTTGCTAAATCTAAAGGATTGCCACGGGTTCCATCTGGATTTTCACCTCTAGCTTTTTTTCCAATAATAGCCCAATCTGGACCATGCCATGCGGCTAAAATTACAGGGATTCCCTTTTTATCTAAACGTTGCGCCATTTCCATAGCCGCTTTTACTTTAGGATGCAAATTTCCTTTTTTTGCTTCTTCAATTGGATTTTTTTCTAAATCTGGGTGCCACATGCGCCATGGCATTTCTACTCTAGACCAGGCAACACGTAAATTTTCTAGACAGTACTCAATGACTTGCGGGTCTGCATTTGGGTTTTGCAATCTGAAGTTTCCTCCAATACCATCAAAGGGTTTTCCTTCTTGCTCTGGAAAAACTTTTAATTCAACAGCTTCTGTATCAATGTCTCCCGTTGCTGTAATGTTGAAATTATTTCTGTAAACTTTATTCGCTTCAATATTTTTGGTAGCCAATACAAAGGTAAGTTCTATACCCGATTTTGTAATTTTACTTGGTTTGATTAATACAGGTGTTTCTTCATTTAATTCAATATACAACTGCCTTTTTACCGATTCAATTTTAAGACTATTGGCTTTTAATACAAAAGGAGATTGTTTTGCTATTTCTGGGAGTTCCTTATCATTTAAACTACCCGAATTTTTAAAATTAATTTTTGTGTTTTCATCAAACTCTTCAGGTAAATTTAACCTAAAATACGCACCTTTTATAATGGTATCTACCTTTGAAGAAAAATCAATAGCTATTTCTGCTTTACCCTTTTCTGGTGTTTTAATGGATTGATTCCAACGCAAGCTATCCATTTCGTAACTAAAAACTTTGCTATCATCAATTCGTTTAAAAAGAATTTTTTGCTCTTCTTTTTCCGTCACTCGTTCTTCTCCCAAAGTATCTAAAACTACTAAGTAAGATTTGAATTCCATAAGTTGATTATCAACTCTTATCCCAGTGATATTTCCCCAAGTTGTAAATTCTGTTTGGGCAAAATTATTAATAGAAAAAAATAATACTAAAACAATTACTATTTGACTAATTTTTAATTTGAATCTCATCTCGTGTTAGGGTATTTTTATATTCGTATACGCTTTTTACGCGCTCTTCTGTATTTGCGGTTTCTAACCAATTGGACCAAACCATAAACCAAGACCACTTAGGTTGTTCATCTAAAATATTGGTTTTTGGTAACTGCCCTACTTCGCCTAAAGCAATAGGTTTACCATTAGCGAGTTTTAATAATTGTTCGTATTCGTTTTGCTCGTAATCAAAATGATACACATCGGTTGCTAAAATGTCAACATAATCATGCCCGGGATAAAATAGATGATACTCAAAACCTTCATCATGTGGAATATCTCTTGGCGCATTAGCATTCCAAACCCAAATCAAATTATTTAATTTATGATGATTTACATAGCGATCGAATAGCATTTGCCAAAGTTTAGCAAACCCTTGTTCGCCTCTTTTATTTCCCCACCAGAACCAAACACCATTCATTTCATGATACGGTCTCCAAAGAATAGGAATGTTCGCCTCTTGCAATTGTTTTAAATAACCAGCTATATGATCTATTTGATTGAGCCAACGCTTATGAATTTCTGTTCCTGGAGTTATTAAATCCTTCCATTCGCTATCAGATATTTTATTTTGAACACTTTCTTTCCAACCATAAGGAGCATCATCTGTTGGTCTTCCAACATGCCACATTAAGGTTATTATGGCGCCTTTTTTATGCATTTTTTTTGTGGACTCTACTACGCTACTTCCTGGGTCTTCACCACCACTCCAATAAAAATCGGTTCCCCAAACCGCTGGATATTTACCTGTGATATTGTATGCTTTATTATAAAATTGTTCAGGATTTCCGTTATAACTATGCTGTCCAGATAATATATTGTCCCCAAGATTATTAATGTAATTATATAAGGCTATGGCTTCGACACTTGCATCTTTATTGACTAGTTTATTATCAAGATTTTGACTATAGCTTGAAGCTATAATACACACACATGCCATAGAAGTTACTAATAACTGTTTCATTTATTATTGTTTTTGTTTTAATAAAGTGTTAGCCGCTAAAATTAAATGTAAATAATCTGTGGTTCCTCCTCCTAAAACATATTCGGTTTGTTGCCATAAAAAAGGCCACTCTAATAACTCTGGAAAATCTGGACGAATTAAAGCTGTACCTGAACCAATACCACCTGGAATATAAGAGTGCTCTCCTCTATTTATACCGTAAGCTTGCGTTAACGAACGAGAACCAACACCCGAAGCAAAAGAAGATGTGTTTACACCAGGGTGCACACCTAAAACAAAATTCATAGCATTTAACATATAGGTATCTGGAAAAATATCTGGAAAACTGGTATGCAAATAATATTGTTGCACACCAAAACTTTGAATACCCCAACCAGCACCCCAAATATTAGGTTTATATGGCATACCATAAGGCGTTTCTTTACCAAGTTTTGAAACTTCTTTTGAATATTCTTTTACTGCCTTTCTGATTTTTTCTGTAAAATCATCATTAGAAACTAAATTTAAAACTGGACCTACTATCCAGCCTATTCTACTTATGCTCTCGGTAATACCATCTACATGTTTTACTAAAAATTCAGCGTATTGTTTATCCTTAGTCGTTTTTAATAACTCAACCGCTAAACGTGTTTTAACAATTGGGCTTTGTGGATTTGTAATTTGCCAAATTTCTTTAGCTATGGTTAAACAATCCTCTGCAAGAACATCATTATAACCCCGCAAACTTCTTGAAGCAGCTGCCAAATCTGCTGCTGCGTTTAATTCTCTCCAAGGATTTTGCTCTGTAAACACCCAACGATCGTCTGGTGCTCCTTTTATACCTTTTTCAATAGCTAATGTATCAACATCTGATGCGTTAATTTCTTTTGAATAAATGTCTCCGTCGCTATGATTAACAGCATCGCCAAGTAAAATATATTGTCGTTTGTGTGGTACGATAATACCTCTATAAAAACGCCCTAAAGACTTATAACCACCAACAACCGATAAAGCGCCATGTTCAATTTGTTGCAAAACATCTGGTTTGCCATCTGGCTGAAGCATTTCTACGGTTTTGGTGCTTTGGTCTATAGTTGTATTATCGTACTGAACATCAAACAATTCATAAATATGAGATAGTCCGCCAACCGTTGATGCTTGAGATTCTACTCGTAAGTCGTAATCTCCAGCATCGTGCCAACCACCTAAATTAATTCCTGGAACATGCTCACCAGATTTGTATTTAGCAAGTGTTTCTGGACCTTGTATATAGCCATCAAAATGATTGTGGTTAATGGGCGCCATTCGAGCATCATCCATATGACAGCGACCATGCCATACTTTATACCTGTCATTTACGCGCATATGGCACATTTGCACAGGTAAAAAATATTCTAAGGTTGGTTGCCACACATCACGATCATAAATATCATCTGCTATTTGAAAAGCATGTGTTATCTCATTATTATATTTAATCACATACATACCAGATGCTGTAACCTTTGAAAAATCGAATTGATAATAGCGATAACGTAAAAAATCGCCCCAAAGCTTAGGTGTTTCATTTAAAATTTCAGTAAAACCACCTTTTTTATCTACTCGCAATAAACTTATATTTCTGTTTGTAGTATCATTTTTATCGGTTTCAATAACTGCCACTTTAGATTGATTGGTTTGATAACCAACTTGAGATACTTGCACAACTGGTTTGTATGTGTATTGTTCAATAACATTTGGTGTAACCAACCATTCAATAGCATTTTTTGTAGCTCCAGCAGGAACTAAAGAGCGTACTATAAACCAGCCATTGCTGTGTTGCGCTCTACCATCTAGCAACTGCAACTCATTATTTTTAAGATTTTTTATGCTTAAAGTTTGTTTGCTATCTTCAGGAGCAATAACCAATTCTTTTCCTACCGCCATAGGTTTTAATTGGAAAACCTCTTCATCATCATAATAACCAGGACCATTAGCTTGTCTTGTAAATATTCCGAAGGCTTCATCCATGTAGTAAGATTTTCCAAAAAGGTAACCTGGAAAAAACTCAATATTCATACCTACTTTACCAACCCATTCTGCAGGTAGTGTTTCTTCTAAATCTACACTAATTTTAAACGATTTGCCTTCAGCAGTTACCTTTAAGGTATATTTCATTTCCAAATCTGGATAAAAAATAGGATTGAAACCCTTACCATTTTTTCCATCATCTGGATATTCCATATTTACACTTATAGTTTGTCTATTTAAATCTACCTGACGCTCACCTACTTTAGGTACGGGTTGCCACTGGCCAGGTGTAGGTTCTAAACGTAAATCGCCATTGGTAGCAACACGAATACCATTTTGAATTATACCAACTCCTCCCTGATGACTTTCAGGATAAAAATCATGTGCCAACATAACGTTAGCACCGCGCATTTCAAGATACTCTTGGTCGTTTATTTTAAAAATATTGTCTTTATCATTTTGGGCATTTGTAAAACTGAAAATGAAAAATGAAATAAAGAAAAGGTAGGGTTTCATAGAATTAAATTTACCACACTAAATTAGAAAATAAGAAAAGTAGAGATTAGTACTATTTTGCTAATTTATTGTACTATTAATAAGAAGAGGTTAAAAATTAACATATTATTATATCTTTATTTGAGAAATTGATAAAATTATGAATAAAACCTTTTTAGTTTTTTGTGTCATTACAGTAATATTTTTAAGTTGTAAAAAGCAACAAAAACCAATTGAAGATTTACTTTTAGCCGAATTGGAAGTTGCTGCTAAAGATAACTTAATAGATAAATGGTACCCTTTAATTTTAGATCAAGATGATGGTGGTTATTACAGTGATGTAACCCATGATTTTAAAATTGGAGAAAATCATAATAAAATGATCGTTACACAAGCAAGACATGTTTGGGTAAATGCAAAAGCATCATTTATATATAAAGATAGTTCTTACCTAACGTATGCAAATCATGGTTTTGATTTTTTAAAAAACAAAATGTGGGATAGCATTAATGGAGGATTTTATAGCCTTGTAAAAAAAGATGGTACACCTATTTTAAGACGCGGACAAGAAAAAACTGCTTACGGAAATTCGTTTGCTATTTATGGTCTTGCTGCTTTATATGAAGTCTCAGAAAACCCAGAAGCTTTAGAATATGCTAAAAAAACTTTTTATTGGTTAGAAGAGCATAGTCATGATGCAGATTTGAAAGGCTATTTTCAACATTTAAATTTAGATGGAACACCTATTATTAGACCAGAAGACGAACCATCAACATCTGACATTGGTTATAAAGACCAAAACAGCTCCATTCATCTACTGGAAGCTTTTACCGCTTTATATGAAGTATGGCCTGATGAGTTGCTAAGAGAACGTTTGGAAGAAATGCTATTACTAATACGTGATACCATTGTAACCGATAAAGGTTATATGAATCTGTTTTTTACAGCAAATTGGACTCCTATTTCATTTCAAGACACCTCAAAAGAAAACATAAAACAGCATTATTACTTAAATCATGTATCGTTTGGTCATGATATTGAAATCGCCTACTTAATGCTTGAGGCATCCCATGCTTTGGGTGTAAAGAATGATTCCATCACCCTAAAAAAAGCAAAACTTCTGGTTGATCACACTATAAAAAATGGTATTGACAAAAAACTTGGTGGTTTATATGATGGTGGTTATTACTATAAAGGTGATGACAATATTTCAATAGTAAATGATAAAAAAAATTGGTGGGCTCAAGCCGAAGGCTTAAATAGTCTTTTAATTATGAATGATTATTTCCCCGATGATGAATTAGATTACAAAGCACAATTTGATAATCTATGGAACTATACAAAAACCTATTTTATAGATGATGAATTTGGAGGATGGTACGAATGGGGCATTGATAAATCATCAGAATCTAAAACCGCTTTAAAAGGCCACATTTGGAAAAGCATTTACCATAATTTTAGAGCTTTAACCAATTGCATTAAAATATTAAAAAAAGACAATGCTAATTTTTAGGAAACATGCTTTTATCCAACCCTGGAACAATACGTAAAGCATTCTTATAATATACTTTTTTTAAAACCGCGTCTGGTAAATCTAAACCATACATGGCCCAAAACGCATGGTACTTTTTGTGATACGGGAAATATTCATCAGCACTTTCTAAGACTCTAAAATACGTTGGAAATTCTTCGGGTTTCCAACTATCTTTTCCAAATAAAATACGGTCTTGATACTTAATAAAAAAAGCTTTGGCGAAACGCGGTTGTCTTCCTAATTCTGCTATAATTGCACCTATACCCACATTCATATTTGGCATATCATCTAGAAGTTCTCCCAATTTCCCTAAATTATTAGCAAACCAACCCATGTGGGCATTAATAAATGTAGTGTTTGGGTGTTTTTTAAACATATTATGCTGTTCTGCAATTATTTGTTCCCAAGGTGCTGGGTTATCTGCTCCTCGTTTTCTTCTGGGATGCGTTTTTAGTTCAAGCCAACGTTCGTTATCACCATCAAATTCATCCCAAAACGATTTAGGATCTGCCGCATGAATTAAAACAGGAATACCCAAATCGCCACAGGTTTTCCAAATAGGGTCTAAACGTTCATCATCAATAGCTAATCTATTTCCATCAACATCTTTGTTATACATGCCAAGGCTTTTGTAAACTTTTAATCCTCTAGCGCCATTTTTCACATCATCTTTTAACTGATTTACGGTTTTTTCTATCCAACCTTCTGCACCTACTCCATCAAAATTTACATTAGCAAACACCACGAAACGATTTGGATAATGGTCTGCTATATTTTTTACAGATTGTTGCAATTGGTCACCAGAACGACCACTTAAATTCACCATGATTTGCATATTTAGAGTATCCATTGCGGCTATAACTGGCTCTAAATCTTGTGTTGGCATTCTATATTGATGTCCATGTATATCTATAAAAGGAAATTTGGCGCGTTTTATAATTTTACTGGGAACTACTAGGGTTGATTTAGGGTTATATTCTTCAAAGGACAGCTCTTGAGCCGAAACACCAAATGAAAAAATTAAAGCAAATACAATTAGAGTAATCTTATTTGAATACATAAATATGGCTGTTTAATTCATTTATAAAATTAAACATCTATAACATTCTAAACCAAAACTTTATGATGGGTTTAACAACCTAAACTAAAGCTTAATAACTTGTGCGTTGTACATGAAAGATTCTTGCCAACGCTCAAAACGTGCATCAAATTTATCAGAAAATACTAAATATTGGCACTTTCCGATACTTTCTGGAGTTCTTGTTACCTCAGCGAGATTATTGTTTCTGAATAAAAAACTAGCATCTTCAACAATACACATTTGGAGTTTATTTAAGTTGATACCATTAAGAAAAAAAATTTTATTTAAACGCTTGGGAGTTGCTATAACTACATCTACTCCATCATAAATTTCATCGCGTTGTGTGTCAATATTATGCTCATCATACGCACAATATATTCTTAAATCTGTACCTCTTTTAAAAGCATTAAACTCTAATTCTAAATCTAGTGCAGCTTGCTTGTCTTTTACAAAAATTAGTGCTCTAGGGGCATCTTCAAAAGCATTTTTTAATTTTTGAATGACACTTATTACAATACTTGTTGTTTTTCCTGAATCTTTTGGAGCCATAACAAATAAACTCGCCCCTCCTTTTATTTTAGATAGAATTTGTTTTTGAAGTGGTAATGGCTCATTAAAACCTTTACTTTTAAGTGAATCTTTTAAAGGTTCAATGAGTTTTTTGAATGACATAGAGCTATACATTTTTATAAGCCAACAAATATAGGGCTTAAAAAGTCTAAGTAAAACTATATAAAAAAAAGACACTCATTTCTGAGTGTCCTAATTATGCTACTAATCATTTTTTCTTTTCATAGAAGCAATTTATTTAATCTCTAAAAAGTATTTTATCTAGAGTTATATTTAAAATTCTAAATCTGCTACTAAATCAAACTCATCGTAAATAGCTTTGTCTTTTAAGTTATCGAAAAAACTAGTAGACCCGTAGCGTACATCATATTTTGTTCTATCAACTTTTAAAGAAGCTGTAGCTTTATTTCCATAAATTGAAATTGTAAAACTTACAGGATTTGTTTTTCCTTTAACCGTTAAATCTCCTGTTACGTTGTATGCATTTTTTCCTGAAGATGTCACATTTTTAAAAACTAAAGTTGCTGTTGGATACGTTTCTATACCAAAGAAATCATCAGATTTTAAATGACCATCAAGCTTATCTTTATATTCGCCTTCTAAATCTGTGGTGTTAATAGATGTCATATCTATTTCAAACTCACCACCAGTTAATTTATCATCTTCAAACATCAAAGTACCAGAATTAATAGAAATTGTTCCTTCGTGTGATCCAGTTACTTTATAACCTTTCCATACTACTTTGCTGTTTTCAACTTTTACTTCTTTTTTTTCGATATCAATAGTTGTAAAAGAAGCTGTAAGCAGTGTTACAAAAGTGATAATTACTAAATTTTTAAGTGTTTTTTTCATTTTTATAGTTTTTAAATTTGATTAAATCTTACACTACAAAAATCATAAACTTTAGGCTAAACTAAAATGAAGTAGTTTATTAAATGATGTTAAACTAGTTTAACTTTTATTTTTGTTCAGTCAATAACTGACTCTTAATCTTACTTAAAAATTCTTTTGTCATTCCTAAATAAGAAGCTACCATGTACTGCGGAATAAGTTGTTCTATTTTGGGATATTGATTTCTAAAATACAAATATCTGTCTTTTGCTGAAAGGCTAAAACTTCTAACAACGCGTTTTTGTGAAGCCACTAAACCACGTTCAATAATTTTTCTGAAAAATCGTTCTAATTTTGGGATTTCAGTATATAATTCTTCCATTACATCATGAGGAAACATGATTAATTCTGTTTTTTCGATGCATTGTATATTATAATCTGCAGGTGTTTGAGAGATATAACTCCCGATATCTGAAGTCCACCAATCTTGAATTGAAAACATTACAATATGTTCCTGCCCATGATCGTCAACATGAAATGTTTTTGTGCAACCAGAAATCACAAAACATTGATACTTACAAACATCGCCTTGTTGCAACACATATTGACCTTTGAGATATTTTCTATGAATGACTTTTGATGTTAAAAAAGTCTCTTCAGCTGCAGTTAAACTAACATAGTTACTAATATAATTTAAAAGCGGTTGTGTTTTCATGTATTGTTTTTATTAAGTATCAAATTTAGTAATAATAAGATTGGGTTATTAAATGAAAATTAAATTTCTACGCCATTTAATTGTTCTACTTTTGTTGCATGCAAAATAATAACACTTTTAAGTTTGAATTTGTTGCTTTAATGGCTTCATTAATGTCTATTGTAGCCTTATCCATTGATGCACTATTACCTGGATTAGCAGAAATTGGTGATTCATTAGGTGTTACTAACCCAAATGATAATCAATTATTAATTACCATGATTTTTTTAGGTCTTGGCTTTGGACAGCTTCTTTTCGGACCATTATCCGACAGTTTTGGTAGAAAACCAATGGTTTATATTGGGTTTATTGTTTTCATATTTGCTAGCATAATTTGTGTGACTACCAAATGTTTTGAGATGATGATTATTGGACGTATACTGCAAGGTATTGGTTTATCTTCTCCGAGAAGTTTAGCGCTTTCTATAATAAGAGATTCTTACAGTGGTGACTATATGGCGAAAATAATTTCCATTGTAGTTATGTTTTTTATTTTGGTTCCTGTTGTTGCTCCTACACTTGGACAATTTATTATACAACTTTTTAACTGGGAAGCTGTTTTTTATTTCAATCTTATTTTTGGGGTTATAGTCATGATTTGGTTTTGGATCCGTCAACCAGAAACATTGATTAAGGAAAAACGTATTAAGTTTTCATCTCATTTATTCATTGACGGTGTTAGAGAGTTTTTTAAGTATAAAGAAGCTGTTGCTTTTACCCTAGTCTCTGGTTTTATAACTGGGTCTTTTATGGTATATTTAAGTACCTCGCAACAAATTTTTCAAGAACAATATAACTTAGCAGATATGTTTCCATACATTTTTGCAAGTTTAGCTATTTCTGTAGGTTTAGCTACATTTTTAAATAGCCGTTTTGTGGTAAAATATGGCATGATGCGCATTGCATATTCAGCAGCAATTGGTTATGCTATTATTTCAATTTTATATGTCATTCTATTTTCATCAGGTAAAAACCCTAGTATATATGTTCTATTAGGCTTTTTTGCCTTACAATTTTTTGCAGTAGGTTTTCTTTTTGGAAATTTAAGAGCCTTAGCAATGCAACCTCTGGGGCATATTGCGGGGATTGGTGCTGCTATAAACGGATTTCTTTCTACAGTAATGGCTGTACCAATAGCCAATTACATTGGTGGCTTTGTAAAAACCTCTGTTTTACCTCTTTTTATTGGGTTTTCTATTTTTGGTATTTTATCGCTTTTAGTTTTTATTGTTTTAAAGCGGATTACTGTTTATAAGTAACGTTCTTTAATAATATTCATGTGCCATATTTCATGACCAATGGTAGAAAATGCAGATGCTCTTGCAGACATGGGATAACCACTAGCTGTACCAATACATTTTAAATCTTCGTCACTAAAACTTTTTAGAAGCATAATAGAATATTCACGTGTTATTTGGTATTCCTTTAATAAAGCTTCAATAGTTTTGCTGTTTGCCTTAGACGGTATGATATAATCGTTTTGCTCAAAACCGGCTAAAGGTGTTTTATCTTGCCTTGCAATACGCAAACAACGGTACATAAAAATACGCTCTGTATCAATTATATGCTGAAAAACTTCTTTAATAGTCCATTTGTCCTCGGCATATTTATATTCGAGTTTATCTTCTGGTATAGATTTAAAAAAGCCTAAAACATTTTTGAAACCTATTTCAAATCCATCTATTAAATTTAATTCTTTGGGGATCACGTTTATATATGTACTATAAAACGGATTAAATTCTTCTAGAGTTAATTCTTTTGTTGTCATAAATATTTAAATCTTAGCTTGGTACGTATATAAATCGTAATATCTGCCTTCTTTAGCAATTAATTCCTCGTGCGTACCGCGTTCTACAATATTTCCAGATTCAATCACTAAAATTTGATCTGCTTTTCTAATAGTGCTTAAACGGTGAGCAATTACAATAGTTGTTCTATCTTTAATAAGTTCTGCTAAACTTTTTTGTATTAAAGCTTCGCTTTGAGTATCTAAACTCGAAGTAGCTTCGTCTAAAATTATAATTTTTGGGTTTGCTAAAATAGCTCTTGCTATGGCTAATCGTTGACGCTGACCACCAGAAAGCTTTACTCCGCGTTCTCCTATTAGTGTATCTAATCCATCTTCAAATCTATCGGTAAATTCATTAACATAAGCTGCTTTAACAGCCTTTTGTAATTCTGCTTCGGTAGCATTTGGTCTTGGAAACATAATATTTTCCTTAATGGTGCCTTCAAATAAAAATTCGTCTTGTAAAACCACACCTAAATGTTTTCGGTAGCTACTTAATTTTATTTTTGATAAATCTTGATTATCTATGGTTACTTTACCTAATTTTGGTGTTAAAAATGTAGCCGATAAACCTGCTATGGTTGATTTACCAGAACCTGAACTTCCAACCAACGCAGTTACAGAACCTGCTGGTGCTTTAAACTTAATATTATGAAGCACTTCTTTGCCTTCTTCATAAGAAAATGATACATCATTAAATTCAATATCACCTTTTATACTGTTTAGTTCTATATCTCTTTCTTGATTATCTTCTTCGGCAGTCATATTCATCAACTCTTCTGTTCTGTCTAAACCTGCTAAAGCTTCGGTTAACTGACTCCCAATATTACTCATTTGTACAATCGGTGCAATCATAAACCCAAGTATTAATGTGAAGAATAAAAAATCACCCGTAGTCATTTCACTTTGCATCATATAATAACCACCAATACCCATAATACCTGTGGTTGCAACTCCAATTAAAAACGTTGAAGAACTTGTCATAAAAGCCGTTGCTGTTAGGCTCTTTTTTACGTTTTGATACAGTTTTTCTACGCCTTTTTCAAAAACAATATTTTCTTGTTCTTCTGCATTAAATGCTTTTATAACACGAACACCTGCCAAGGTTTCTGTAAGTCTACCTGTTACTTGAGCATTAATTTTGCCTCGGGTTCTAAAAATTGGACGTATATATTTAAAGGCTCTTAATGCTATGTAACCAAATATAGATAACGGAACAAATACAAAAAGTGTCATCCAAGGGTTTAGATTTATTAAAATAATTAATGAAATTATAGCCGTAAAAGAACCACCTACTAATTGCACTAAACCAGTTCCAATAAGGTTTCTAACACCTTCAACATCGGTCATAATTCTGGATACTAAAGCACCAGATTTTGTGTTGTCAAAAAAACTTATGGGTAACGACAATACTTTTTTCTGTACTTGTGCTCGTAACTCACTTATTAAATATTGTGCTTGAACACTTAAAATACGTGTTAATAAAAATGATGTTACTGCTTGAACTGTAATAGCAATAATTACAAAACCTATTAAATAATAAAGCTGTGTTAAATCTTTGTTAGGTACAACATCATCTAATAAAACTTTACTCTGCCATGGCAACACCAAACCTGCCAAACTTCTAATAACAATTAAGATTAAACCAATAAAAACCAGGTTTCGCCTAGGCCAAATAATAGTTTTAAATGCTTGCAACATGGTTACTTTAGGCTTAGTTTTAGCAGTATTTTCAGGATGTTTTTTTAAATGACGCATGAATTGCTTTTTAGAATATGGTTTTAAAATTCAATAAATATACCACAACTCAAGGTCATGACATATTAACCTTTTATAGTTTATTTCTAAATTTTAAAAAAACACAATATCAAACGAAATTAAGTGTTAAATTTAAAAGCGGTTTTCATACTTTTAGCCTATAAAATGATTTTAGCCTAAATGAAAAACTCTATTGCAGAACGCGTTCATGATTTCCTAAAAATATACCCTCCTTTCAATTTATTAAAGTCTGATAAACTTTTAGAGATTTCGGAAGAGGTTGTTATTATATATTTAGAAAAAGGTGACATTTTGTTTAAAGCAGGTGACAGTTTTAACGAACATTTTTATATGGTTAGAGATGGCGCTATTAGCCTAAACCATACAAATAATGATATTCAAGAAATAGTGTCTATGAGTGATACTGGTGATGTATTTGGAGTAAGACCTTTAATAGCTCAGGAAAACTATAAACTTACTGCCACAGCACACGAAGAATCTATTGTGTATGCTATACCTATAAAAGGGTTTCAATTAGCGGCAGAAAACAATTCTAAAGTATATAAATATTTAATCACAGCTTTTGCCACTAATGCTTACGACTCTTATACAACAAGGGAAAATAATGAGATTTTTGTAGATTATCTTCCTAACAACTCACAAGATATTGCAAATTTTCAAACTGCCAATTACACAAAAAAACCTGTTACTTGTAGTGAAAAAACAATGTTACGCGATGCTGCTATAAAAATGAGTGCACTTAAAATTGGATGTATAATTGTTATAGATAAAGAAAAAAAGCCAGTTGGTATTATTACTAATAGTGATATAAAAAATAAAATAGCCACTGGAAAATATCCTATTGAAACATCTGTAACCAATATTATGAGTTCACCGGTTATAACTAGCAGAAAAGATTTAACCATTGCAGATGGACAATTGCAAATGATAAAACATAATATTGGGCATTTATGTATTACAAAGGATGGTACTGTAAATTCTAAACTTGTTGGGGTATTATCACACCACGATGTTTTGGTAACTTTAGGTAATAATCCAACAGTGATTTTAAAAGAAATAAAGCGTGCAACACGTACTAAAAAGCTGCGTACAGTTCGTTTAAAAGGAAATACATTACTTAAAAGTTACCTTGAGCAAAACATTCCATTAACGCATATTATAAAAGTAATTTCTCAAATTAACGATGCGGTTACATTTCGTGCTATAGAAATTGCTTTACTGAAAATGCCTACACCTCCTCCTGTTAAATTTTCATGGTTAGCCTTAGGTAGCCAAGGTAGAAAAGAGCAGTTGTTATTTACAGATCAAGACAATGCACTTGTTTTTGAAGATGTTGCAAAGGATAAATATGAAGAAACTCAGGCTTACTTTATAGAACTTGCTAAATATGTTACCAAATCTTTAAATAAAATAGGATTTGAGTATTGTGAAGCCGATATGATGGCAAGCAATCCAGAATGGTGTAAATCGATTTCTGAATGGAAAAATCAATTTGGAAACTGGATTTTAAAACCTGATGAAAAAGCAGTTTTGCTATCGTCTATCTTTTTTGATTATTCAAGAATTTATGGTGACGAAGGGTTGGTTAATGAATTATCTGATACTATTTTTAAAACTCTAAAAAACACATCGTTATTCTTTAAATTTTTAGGTCGCGATGCTATTAAAAGTCCATCGCCATTAGGATTCTTTAAACAATTTTTAGTTGAACAAAACGGTGAACAAAAAGACCTTTTCAATATAAAAAGCAGAGGTTTAATGCCTTTAATTGATGCAGCCCGTTTACTCATTTTAAGCAAGCACGTAAAAGGTGTAAATAACACCTCAGAGCGTTACGAAAAACTAGCCGAATTAGAACCAAACAATAAAGAACTTTTTGAATCTTGTTCTTACGCTTTTAAAGCCTTATCAAAATTTAAGGCAAAACAAGGCTTACTTCATAATAACTCAGGAAAATTTATTGCATTAGAAACTTTAACCAAAGAAGAAAAGTTAAAATTAAAACGCTGTTTTAAGCCAATTAATGAAATTCAAGAAACATTAAAATTTCGATTCGATTTAAAAAACTTCATGTAAATGGTATTTAAAAGGTTAAAGAGAAAAATAACAAACTATCCAGATTTTTGGTTGGCATATATTGACTCATTTGACGCCAAGAAAAAAGCCTCAATTGAAAACACAAGATTTGTGGCTTTTGATACTGAAACTACTGGTTTTGATAGAAAAAAGGATAGAATTTTATCTATTGGTGCTGTATCATTTACTGGGAAATCTATTGAAGTAAATAAAAGTCTAGAATTGTATTTAGAACAAAATATTTTTAAACCAGAGACTGTGCAAATTCATGGTTTAATGAAAAATGGATATGAAGAAAAAATTTCAGAATTAGAAGCTATAAAAGTATTTTTAAATTATATAAAAGACGCTGTTTTAATTGCACACCATGCAAATTTTGATAAAACTATGGTAAATCAAATGCTGTTAAGACATGGTTTAGGAGAACTTAAAAATGATTTTATTGATACTGGTGTTTTGTTTAATAAGTCCAAGCACATTATTTATAAAGAAAGTTTAAAAGAAAAGTATTCGCTTGATGATTTATGTAAAGAACTTAACGTTCCTAAAGTAGATAGACATACCGCTAGTGGAGATGCACTTATTACAGCCATTGTATTTTTAAAAATATTATCGCGATTAGATAAACGCAAGCATTTAGAATGGGGCTACTTATTAAGCAAATGATTTTTAAATAGATACTCTTAAAATCCTGTAACAATAGAGTAACATAAACATATTTAACTTCTATTCGTTTTTGTTCTTTTATTTAAAGCGGTTAAACGAGTTATATAACTATATTTATTTACCAAATACTTAGTCGTTTTTAAATTTTATCCTATTAATTTTCTATATTTTAGTAAGATGAAGAATACTATTGCAGAACGTATTTTAGATTTTTTAAAGCATTTCCCTCCTTTTGACACTTTAAGTGCTGAAGAATTATTTGCTATATCAAAAGAAGTAGTTGTTTTGCATTTTGAAAAAGAACAATATATATTTCAGCAAGGTAACACCTTGAACGATTGTTTTTATGTTGTAAAAGATGGCGCAATAGGTATTTATAATGATAAAACTTTAGTTGATCAATGTGACGAAGGTGATGTTTTTGGATTAAGAGCCTTAATCAGAAAAGACAATTATCTTTTAAATGCGAAAGCAATAGAAGAAAGTATAGTTTATGCTATTTCATCTAAACTATTAGAAAAAATTATCATAAATAATACTGAAGCTAGCCAATTTTTAATTGCAAGTTTCGCAACAAACACTCGAAACCCTTATTCTGAAGAAGATAAAGGAACTCTTTTTGCTTACGAAACTTTTACTCATAAAAACAACTCAGATTTTACCGAGATACAATCTGCTTCTTTCTCTAAAAACCCAATAACCTGTAAGTCTCATACAAAAATTAAAGATGCAGCCTTAGTTATGAGTCAAAACAAAGTGGGTTCTATAGTTATAACAAACAATAAACAACCTGTTGGTATTATTACAGATAAAGATTTGCGCTATAAAATTGCTACAGGTCTTTATAATATTATCGATGAAGTTGAATCTATAATGTCTACGCCAGTAATTACGTTTCCTCCAAATATTACTGTTGCAGAAGCGCAAATTGCCATGTTAAAACATGAGATTTCACATTTATGTATAACAAAAGACGGTACTGTAAATTCTGAATTAATTGGTATACTTTCAGAGCATGATATTATTGTAATTCATGGCAACAACCCTTCTGTATTAATCAAAGAAATAAAACATGCTACAACCGCTATTCGCCTCCACGAAATTAGAGAAAAAGCACATCATTTATTATCAAATTATATAAGTCAACACATTCCTATTTCATTTGTAACCAATATTATATCAGCAATAAATGAAGCTATAACAAAACGAATAATTCATTTAAGCATCGCCGAAATGAGCGAGACACAGCCAACTACTTTTGCGTGGTTAGCACTAGGAAGCCAAGGTAGAAAGGAACAACTTTTATTAACCGATCAAGACAACGCTCTGGTTTATGAAGATGCAGAACATAATGCTGAAGTTAAAGCTTATTTTTTGAAGCTTGCAAAAGCTATAAATGACAAATTAAATACTGTTGGTTTTGAGTTTTGTCCTGCCGAAATGATGGGTAGCAATCCAAAATGGTGTTTGTCGGTTTCTGAGTGGAAAAAACAATTTCAAGATTGGATTATACACCCAGATGAAGATAAAATTATGCTATGTAATATCTTTTTTGATTTTGATAATGTTTATGGCAATCATCAATTGGTAGATGATATGTCTGAAAGTATTTTTGATGCTATAGACCATTATGAAATCTTCTTAAATTTTATGGCACAAAATGCCTTAAAAAACCCTCCACCTTTAAGCTTTTTTAGAAATTTTCTAGTTGAGGATTCTGGCGAACACAAAAACCAGTTTGATATAAAAGCTAGAGCCATAATGCCTTTAGTAGACGCTGCTCGTGTATTGATATTATCTAAAAACATTAAAAACATAACAAATACAATAGATCGCTACCAAAAACTAGCAAATTTAGAACCTCAAAACAAACATTTATATGAAACCTGCATTAATGCCTTTAAAATCTTATTACATTCTAGAACACAACAAGGATTAAAAAATAATGACTCTGGAAGATTTATAGATCTGAACCATTTAAGTAAGGCAGATAGATTGAAGCTTAAAAGTTGTTTCAAACCTATTAAAAACATTCAAGAGCTGTTACTTGTACGTTTTAATCTTTCACAGTTTATGTAAACATGAATTGGTTTAATCGCAATAGTAAATATCCCGTTTTTTATAGAACCTACCTAAATAGTTTTAAACACAAAAAAAAAGATTTAGAAACGGTTCGATTTGTGGCTTTTGATACTGAAACTACTGGATTAAATATAAATGAAGATAAAATTCTTTCTATAGGAACAGTTGGAATAATCAATTTTAAAATTCATATTTCAGATACCTTTGAATGCTATCTAATTCAAGACACTTTTAATACAGAAACTGTTAAAATTCATGGTTTATTAAAAACAGGTCATATTACAAAAGTTGAAGAAACTAAAGCTATCGAAGATTTTTTGAATTATATAGGAAATGCCATATTAGTAGCACACCATGCAGCTTTTGATATAGCTATGATCAATGCTGCATTAAAACGCATGAATTTACCTAAATTGAAAAACAAAGCAATAGATACTGGGCATCTTTACAAAAAAATAACAAACCCTAAAGACAATAAGCATTATAGTCTTGATGAATTAAGTAAAATATTTAATATTACCATGCACGATAGGCATACAGCCTCTGGAGATGCCTATATAACTGCTCTTTTATTTGTAAAAATAGTAGCAAAATTAAAAGAAAAAGAAAATCTATCTTTAAATGATTTGTTTGCTAATAAACGCATAGGTTTATTATAAATGAAAAACACACTCAAAATTTGAGTGTGTCTCTACTTAACCTATCATAACATTTTATTAATTAAAATTGTGTGGTTTTAAGGTGCTTCTAAAATTTAAATTATCTACTTTACACCTAAACAACTACGTTTAATTTTCGATCAACTTTATTGCTTTTAGAATCAACTTCAAACTGGTTTGAGGTATTCTTTTCACCTCCAGCTTTTAACGCTTTCTCTCCTGCAAAAAATGTTTTGTGATCATCTCCAAGGTCTGAACCTGCCATTCTTTGATGCTTAACACAAGAAACCGTTTTGCGAATTTCTTGTCTCTGAATACCCTTTACATAAGCCAGCATACCATCTTCTCCAAAATACCCTTCTGTTAAATTATTCATTTCTAATGCTGTAGTATGATATGTTGGCAAAGTAATTAAGTGATGAAAAATACCAGCATCTCTTGCCCCATCAATTTGAAAGGTTTTAATTTTTTGATCTGCACGATAGCATAATTCTGAACCATCATATTGAACATCCATTAAATTATTTCTGTCGTAGGCTGTCATATTTTCACCTTCTGCAAGCATTTCTTCATAAACTTGATTACGGAAGTTTAAGGTCCAATTAAAAGATGGTGAATTATTGTAAACTAATTTAGCATTAGGCACAACAGCTTTAATTCGGTTCACCATATGAGCAATTTGTTTAACATCTGGTGTAGGAGTCTCAATCCATAAAAGATCTGCACCGTTTTGAAGGCTGGTAATACAATCTAAAACCACTCGATCTATATTTGAGCCCTCTTTAAATTTATACAAGCCATTTGCCAATCGTGTTGGTCTAACTAATTTACCATCTCGCTTCAATAAAACATCATCTTCTTTAGCATCTGCAATAGCTACTTCTTCTGCTTCTACAAATGCTAAATATTGTGACGCTATATCACCCGCTTCCTGACTTACAGGTAGCTTTTGAGTTAATCCTGCACCTTCAGAATCTGTTCTTGCAACAATAACTCCATCTTCTACGCCTAACTCTAAAAATGCATATCTAACCGCATTCAACTTAGCAATAAAATCTTCATGAGGAACGGTTACCTTACCATCTTGATGTCCACATTGTTTCGCATCAGACACTTGATTTTCAATTTGAATTGCGCAAGCCCCTGCTTGAATCATTTTTTTTGCTAATAAATAAGTCGCTTCTTCATTACCAAAACCAGCATCAATATCTGCTATAATTGGCACAACATGTGTTTCAAAATTATCTATTTGGTCTTGCACATCTTCTCCTTTTTCAAGTCTTCTGAATAAATCATTTAACTCAATGGCATCTGCTTGTCTTAAAAAATCATAAATTTCTTCAATAAGTCCAGAAACAGCAGTTTTTTCATGCATAGACTGATCAGGTAATGGTCCAAATTCAGAGCGTAATGCTGCTACCATCCAACCAGAAAGGTAAAGATATTTTTTACTGGTAGTTTTATAGTGTTTTTTAACAGCTATCATTTTTTGTTGTGCCACAAACCCGTGCCAACAACCAAGAGATTGAGTGTATTTTGAAGAATCTGCATCATAGGCTGCCATATCTTTTCGCATAATAGCCGCTGTATACTTTGCTATATCTAAACCTGTTTTAAATTGATTTTGAACAATCATTCTAGCGGCACTTTCAGGGTTTATTGCATTCCAAGAATTTCCATACTTTGTTTTAAGGTGCCTTACTGTTTCTATTGCAGAACCGTAATTACTTTGTGCTAAATTTTTCATAATTTTGTTTTTAATTATTAAGGTTATTGTAGATTTTGATAATTAAGTCTCGTGACTATTACCGTAGTTGCGAGACATTTTTTTTAAATATAATTGTAAGCTGGAAGGGTTAAGAATTCTTCAAAATTCTCTTGAGTTACCAATTGTTTAAACAGTGTAATTGCTTCGTTAAATTTGGTGTCTTCAATATGTTCTTCACTAACTTCTGTAATGATTTTTTCGACCTCATCATCAAAAATTCGGGCGAATTTATCTTGGTCAAATATTTTTCCATTATCGAGTTCCACTTCGTTCTTTAGCCATTGCCAAACTTGAGTCCTGGAGATTTCGGCTGTAGCTGCATCTTCCATAAGATTGTACAAAGCCACTGCCCCGTTGCCTTTTAACCAAGCCTCTAGATAAAGAATACCAACATTTATATTCTTGCGAATCCCTGCTTCAGATACAGTTCCTTTGGGCAACTCTATTAAATCTTGTTCTGTAACTATTAAATCATCTAACTTTTTATTAATTTGATTTGGAGTTGGCATATGTTTATTAAACTCGTCCATTGCTACTTGAACCAATGCTGGATGTGCCACCCAAGTACCATCATGCCCATTTTTAACTTCACGTTCTTTATCAACTCTAACCTTTTCTAAAGCTGCTTCATTAGCTTTTGGATTGTTTTTAATTGGAATTTGAGCTGCCATTCCTCCCATGGCATGAATTCCTCTTTTGTGACATCTCTGAATTACTAATTTTGAGTAAGCAGCCATAAAAGGTGTAGTCATGGTTACCTGATCTCGATTAGGCACTACAAAATCTTTATGATTTCTAAATTTTTTGATATAAGAAAAAATGTAATCCCAACGCCCACAATTTAGTCCTACTATGTGGTCTTTAAGCTCATATATTATTTCATCCAACTGAAAACTAGCAGTAATTGTTTCAATTAAAACTGTTGCTTTAAAAGTTCCTTTAGGCACTCCTATATACTCTTGTGCAAACTCAAAAACCTCATTCCACCATCGAGCTTCTAGATAATGTTCTAGTTTTGGTAAATAAAAATATGGAGCTGTATTATTCTCAAGCATGGTTTTAGTATTATGGAATACATACAATCCAAAATCCACTAGACTTCCTGAGGTTTCTTCTTCATTAATTAAAATATGACGCTCATTTAAATGTAAACCTCTGGGTCTAACCAACAATACTGCTACTTCATTATTTAACTTATAGCTTTTTTCTTTGTTAACATCAAAAAAAGAAAGTGTTCTTTTATTAGCATCTATTAAGTTATACTGACCTTCAATGGTGTTACTCCAAGTTGGCGAATTACTATCTTCAAAATCAGCCATAAAAGTTTTTGCTCCAGAATTTAAAGCGTTAATAACCATTTTTCTATCAACAGGTCCTGTTATTTCTATTCGTCTATCTAATAAATCTTTTGGAATAGAACCAGCAACCCAGTCCCCTTCTCTTATCGATTTAGTTTCGCGAGGAAATTCTGGAAAGCCCCCCTTATCAAATAAAACTTGTTGTTGTTTTCGTCTTTCTAATAATTCTAATCTTTTAGAATTAAAATTTTTGTGTAGTTCAATTAGAAATTCTTTGGCACCATCAGTAATTACTTCTGGATAATATTGCGCAACATCTTTAGAAAACTGCAATTTAGAATTTGTTAATATTGGATTTTGCATAACTGAATTGTTTTTGTTGTGACAATATTAAAACAAAGTTTTGAAAAAAACAAGCGAACGTTCGCTAAATATTAAAAATCCACTTTTTAAACTATATTCGCAAATTTTATTATCTTTGTTTTTAAATTATGGAAGAAGACTATATAAAACTAATATTTGGGCTAAAACTCAAACAAATACGAACTGACAAAGATCTCTCGTTATTTGGATTATCAAAGCTTACAGGATTATCAAAATCATATTTAAACGAAATTGAAAAAGGAAAAAAATATCCTAAAACAGATAAAATCGCCATATTATCTGATAAGCTGGATGTACCTTATGATCATTTTGTATCACTTAAGCTAGACAAGAATTTAGCTCCAATTGGCGAACTATTGCAATCTAAAGTGCTAAAAGAAATTCCTTTGGAATTATTTGGAATTAAGGAAAGTAACTTAATTGATATAGTTGCAAATGCACCAGCAAAGGTAAACGCTTTCATTAGTACTATTATAGAAATAGCTCAACACTATAATTTTAGCAAGGAGAATTTTTATTTAGCATCTGTACGCTCCTATCAACAAGCAAATAATAATTATTTTGATAATCTTGAACAAGATGTATTATCATTTGCTAAAGCGTATCACATAGATCTCTCCAAACCTATTAGCTCTAAAGAATTGGAAGAAATTCTTATTGAAGAATATGGATACACAATAAACAACAAAGAGTTAGATACACATAAAGAATTAGATAATTTACGTTCAGTTTTTATTCCAAAAAAGAAGATATTATTATTAGCAAACCACATAGACGATGCGCAACGCACATTTATTTACGCTAAAGAAATAGCTTATAATTTTCTAAATATAGAAGAACGTTTATACACATTCTCTTGGATAAAATTTAAAAATTTCGATCAGGTCATTAATAACTTTTACGCCTCTTACTTTGCCGGAGCACTAATTATTCCACGTGAATCACTTACCAAACAATTAACAGAATTATTTGCAAAAGAAACATTTGAGAAGCAAAATTTTATTGATATTATGAACTCCTATAATGCTTCTCCTGAGTCACTATACCAACGGTTAACAAACATTATTCCAAAAGATTTTAATCTTTTAAACCTGTTCTTTTTGCGTTTTACTTATAAAAAAGGGAGCGATAAGTTTCAGTTAAAAAAAGAACTGCATTTAGCTCATCAGCAATCACCAAGAGCTAACGAAGTAAATGAAAAGTATTGCAGACGCTGGATTTCACTAAAGGTATTACAAGATATTAGCAAAGGAAAAGAAGACCATGTATTCGATATTCAGATTTCTAATTATCCAGAAGATAATTTTCAATATTTAGTACTCTCTTCTGCCACTAAAGACCCGTTTAAGGATAATCATTACAGAAGTATCAGTATAGGGTTATTAATTAATAGACAGCTTAAGAATAAAATCTCATTTATTAATGATAAAACCATAAAATCGCTTGATGTTGGCGTAACCTGCGAACGCTGTGCAATTGCTAATTGCAAAGAACGAAAAGCACCCCCAATTGTTTTGGAAAAAGAAGCTAAAAATCTACAAACTGAAAATGTAGTAGATGAATTGACTAAAAAATTTAGTAAATAAAAAAACGTGGCTAATTTAGCCACGTTTTTATTTAAACTACTAATAAAATTATAATGCATTATCCATAATATCCTGAACAACTTCTGGATTTAAAAGTGTACTAGTATCACCTAAATTACTAGTATCCTTATGGGCTATTTTACGCAAAATACGACGCATAATTTTTCCGCTTCGAGTTTTGGGCAATCCATTAGTAAACTGGATTTTATCTAGTTTAGCAATGGGTCCTATTTGTTCTGTAATAATCTGATTAATTTCTTTTCGTAAATTATCATGATCTCTACTTTCACCTGTTTCTTTAAGGGTTACATAACCATATAAAGCATTTCCTTTGATATCATGAGGAAAACCTACAATAGCACTTTCTGCAACAGCTGGATGCTCATTAATAGCATCTTCAATTGGCGCTGTACCTAAATTATGACCAGACACAATAATAACATCATCTACACGTCCTGTAATTCTATAATAACCTACTTCGTCTCTTAACGCTCCATCACCTGTAAAATACATATTTTCAAATGCCGAAAAATATGTGTCTTTATAACGCTGATGATTTCCCCAAATAGTTCTTGCCATACTAGGCCAAGGGAATTTAATACACAAACGACCATCTACTTGATTTCCTTTTATTTCTTGTCCTTGCTCATCCATTAACGCTGGTTGGATTCCAATAAACGGAAGCGTTGCATAAGTAGGCTTTGTAGGTGTAGCAAATGCAATTGGTGTAATCATAATACCTCCTGTTTCGGTTTGCCACCATGTATCCACAATAGGAGATTTTTTCTTCCCAACATTATCATCATACCAATGCCAAGCCTCTTCATTTATAGGTTCACCAACGGTCCCTAACACTTTTAAAGAGGATAAATCGTGCTTTTCTAAATGCTCTACTCCTTCTTTTGCTAAGGCACGAATTGCTGTTGGCGCCGTATAGAATTGATTTACTTTATGCTTTGCTACAATTTCCCAAAAACGTCCGAAATCCGGATAACTTGGAACACCTTCAAACATAACTGTTGTAGCACCATTACATAATGGTCCATAGACTATATAACTATGCCCTGTAATCCAACCTATATCTGCTGTACACCAATATACATCTTCTTCTTTATATTGAAATACGTTTTTAAATGTATAGGCTGTATAAACCATATAACCAGCTGTACTATGCACCATTCCTTTTGGTTTTCCTGTAGAACCAGAAGTATATAAAATAAATAAAGGATCTTCAGCATCCATTATTTCAGGAGCACATTCATGTGATGCATTATCTAATAAAGGTTGTAGCCATTTATCACGACCTGCTTTCATGCTAATTTCTGAATTAATTCGTTTTGCAACCAATACAGTTTCTACACCCGGACACTCTTCTAAAGCATCATCAACTATACCTTTCAAATCGATGCTTTTTGCTCCTCGATAAGATCCATCGCTTGTAATAACCATTTTGCAATCACAATCATTAATTCTGGTTGCTAATGCTGTAGATGAAAATCCTGCAAAAACTACAGAATGTATAGCACCAATACGTGCACAAGCCAGAACAGAAACAGCTAGTTCTGGAATCATTGGTAAGTAAATACAAACTCTATCGCCTTTACCTACCCCACTTTCTTTAAGTACATTAGCAAATTTACATACTCTTTCATGAAGCTCTCTGTAAGTGATATGCAATGCTTTTTCGTCTGGACTATTTGACTCAAAAATGATAGCTGTTTTATCTCCTCTGGTGTACAAATGCCTGTCTATACAGTTTTCTGTAATGTTTAGTTTTGCGCCTTCAAACCATTTAACTTCTGGCTTAGTAAAGTCCCAACTCAATACGTTGTTCCATTTCTTACGCCACATAAAATGCTCTTCAGCAATTTCTTCCCAGAAATTTTCTGGATTACGTACGGATTTTCTATAGACTTGGTAGTATTCTTCTAAATGTTTTATGTGATAATTACTCATAATTTGTTAGTTTAAAATTTTATTTGTGAATTCCAATATGATGGTTAATATAGACAGATTTTATTTCGTTTATAATTGCAGTATCATCAATTGTTGATGGTATGTTGTACTGTTGTTCATCTGCGATATTACGCAGTAATTTACGAAGAATTTTTCCACTTCGCGTTTTTGGCAATCGATTAACTACAAGTACATCTTTAAAGGAAGCTACAGCACCAATTTCTTGACGCACTTCTTGAATTATTTCTGATCGAATAGTTTTTTCATCTGCAGGTTCACCTGATTTCAAAACTACTAAACCTAATGGTTTCTGACCTTTAATTTCGCAATGCACACCAAATACTGCACATTCTGCTACAGCTTTATGTGAAGCTACAATTTCTTCCATTTCTGCAGTAGATAATCTGTGTCCTGCAACATTAATTATATCATCTACACGACCGGTAATAAAAACATATCCATCTTCGTCTTTATAACCACCATCTCCTGAAAAATAATAACCTAGAAAACGATCTAGATAACCAGATTTAAAACGCTCCGGATTTCCCCAAAGACTTGTTAATGTTCCTGGTGGTAACGGTAATTTTACTGCAACATAACCTTCAATGTTATTCTCTACTTCTTCGCCTTCTTCATTTAAAATTTGAATATCATAACCACATACAGGAAAGGTAGCAGATCCAGGTTTGACCTCCTGTAAGTCAACTCCAACCATGTTTGCTAACATTGGCCAACCACTTTCTGTTTGCCACCAATGGTCAATTACTGGAACATTAAGCTTTTCTTCTGTCCAATTTAAAGTAGCCACATCGCAACGTTCTCCTGCTAAAAACTGGTATTTTAAACAAGATAAATCAAAACGCTTTAACATGTGTCCTGTAGGATCTTCTTTTTTTATAGCTCGAATAGCTGTTGGAGCAGTAAACATGACTTTTACATTATGCTCACTAATAACTCGCCAAAAGGTAGAAGAATCTGGAGTTTTAATAGGTTTGCCTTCAAAAAGAATAGTCGTATTACGGTTTAATAAAGGTCCATAAACAATATAACTATGCCCTACAACCCAACCCACATCGCTTGCTGCCCAAAACGTATCTCCTTCATCTACACCATACACATATTTCATTGAAAATTTTAAAGCTGTTGCATAACCACCTGTATCTCTAATAATACCTTTTGGAGTTCCTGTGGTGCCAGAGGTATATAAAATATAGGATGGATGGGTAGATTCTACACTAACAGCTTTAACTAAAGGTGAATTTTCAACTAATGTTTGATAGTCTACATCATAAGCTTTATTAGGTATATCAACACCTAATTCTCTATCAAAAACAATAACATGTTCTGGCTTTTTATTAGCTTTAGTGATGGCTTCATCTACAAATGGTTTGTATGGAATAATACGTTCTATTTCAATTCCGTTTGACGCAGTTATAATTACTTTAGGATTACAATCATCAATACGAATTGCTAGTTCGTGTGGAGCAAATCCGCCAAATACAACCGAATGAATTACACCTATTCTAACACATGCTAACATAGCATACAAAGCCTGTGGAATCATAGGCATGTAAATAATACATGTATCGCCTTTTTTTAAACCTAAACTTTGTAATCCACCTGCTAGCTTAGAAACTTCATCTTGTAATTGATTAAAGCTAATATGCTTTTTTGTATTTGTAACTGGAGAATCATAAATGATTGCATCTTGCTCTCCAAAACCATCTTCAACATGCTTGTCTATACACAAGTAACTTAAGTTAAGTTGCCCATCTTCAAACCATTGAAAATAATCATATTTGTTTTTAGACAAAATGGTTTCTGGTTTTTTAAACCAATCTAATTGTTGAGCTTGTCGATTCCAAAATTGTTCTGGATGTTTCAGGCTTTTTTTGTAAAATTCTTGGTAATTCATGACTACTATTTTTTAGATTTTAGTAGTCCAAACCAATTTGGATTAAGTATTTTCAGCTTGATAAGCACCCAAATAATAACTACAAAACAAATTCCCATAACTATTGAAAGCATAGGACTTGTATAGGTTTGACCTTCGAATTTAAACCTTAAATAAAGTGTAACTATAACATAGATACTTATAATAATATCTGATGCTAAAGGATTGATACGAAATTTCATGTCTTTAAACTTTAATTAAACTTAGTTTGTTTGCACACAAAACCAACTTTAATTTAGTAGTTCAAGAATTTCTGAAACTATTTTTTTTACTGAGAAAGGCTTTGTTAAATATTTATCTGCTCCAAGTTTTAAGCCCTTTTCAATATCTGAAGCTTTATTTTTAGCAGTTAAAAAAACTACTTTTGCAGTTTTTAAACTGTCTGTGTTTTTAATATACTTTAAGGTTTGATAACCATCTACATTTGGCATCATAATATCTAACAAAACAACGTCAGGTGTATGATGCTTCAATATCTGCAATGCCTCACTTCCATCTCTTGCTATAAACACTTCAAAATCTTGCTTTTTGAAGGTGTATTCTAACGACATGACTATATTAGGCTCGTCGTCTACAATTAATATTTTCTTCTTCATAGATTCAGGACTCAATTTACTTAAAAGGTATCGTAAAAACAAGTGTTGCGCCTTTTTTAACGCCTTTTTTTGCCCAAATCTTACCATTATGCTTTTCTACAATCTGTTTGGTTATCGCAAGACCTAATCCGCTACCTTGAGGTTTGATGGTGTTTTGATGTTGAGATTGATAAAATTTATCAAAAATATAATCCTGATCTTCTTCAGGAATCCCTTTACCATTGTCAATTATAGAGATTTCAATAAACTCACTCCCCAACCTATAATCCACAACTATTTTTCCTTTTTTAGGTTCACAAAACTTAATGGCGTTAGATAGTAAATTAGTTAATACTTGTAAGATACGATCTTCGTCATAATTAGTTTTAAAAGTATTTAGGTTTTTATTTATAATCTGTACTTCTTTTTTTGCCGCTATTTGAGAAATACTACTAATGGCTTTTACAATTGTTTTTTGAATATCATTATACGTTAAATCTAAGTTTAACCTACCTGTTTCCAGTTTTTCAAAATCTAAAATATTATTAATCAAACGCCCTAAACGATCTGAATCTTGAAGGATGTTTTTTAAGAATTGTGCCTTCATTTCCTTTGGCATATCATCATCTTCATCCATCAATAATTCTGTTGCAGCACGAATACCTGTAATTGGAGTTTTTAACTCATGAGCAACAGTATCTAAAAATTCGTCTTTTTGTTTGTCTTTAGTTATTAATTCTTGATTTACATCTTTAAGTTTTGCAGACAATTGTGTTAACTCATTAGATTTCTCTAACAAAACTTTATTACTTACAATGTTTTCTTTAGATTCTTCTAAAATCCTCAAAACTTCAACTAAACTAATTTGCTCTTCTTTAACCACACTTGATATTAATATTTTTGCCGATGCAGAACCAATACTTCCTGTTAATAGTTTTTCTGAAAAGTTAATCAATCTTGCATCTGCTAACTGAGTATCTGGTGGTAATTTATATTTTCTAAAGAAAATATTTAATGCGCGTGTAGCTCTATTTTCGCCCAAAAAACGCACCAAAACACTTTTAATATCTGCAACATATGCCTCTCCTTTCCAAACCAAAGCACTATCCTGAAGGGTTAAAAAGTTTCTACTATCTACAAACATTTCAGCATAGTTACGCTCTCTATAATTCCCTTTAGAAACTAATGAAAAGGTCAAATAACTTAATATATTAAATGTCATACTCCAGAAAAAAGCATGTGCTGGAGGACTTAAAAAATCAATACCAAATAAAGCATATGGTTTTAAGGCAGAAATACCATTTAATCCATATTGTATAAAATCATCTGTTCCAGTATATGCTTGTAAAGTAAAAGGCAATACCAAAGTGTAAATAGTTATACAAAAACCTACAACCATACCAATAATTGCTGCTTTTGAAGACCCACGATTCCAATATAACCCTATAAAAAATGAAGGTCCTAATTGAGAAATAATCACAAAAGAAATTAACCCAATTGAATATAGCGATAACTCTTTTGAAAACGAAACATAGAAGAAATAAGCTGAAATAATGATGATAAAAATGGAAATACGACGAATATTTTTAATGTATTTTGAGTTTCGTTCAGGTTGATTTTTAATAAATTTATCTAAAAACCCATAAGGAATAATTAAATTATTACTTACCATAGTAGACAAGGCCAACGTAGAAACAATTACCATTGAAATTACTGCTGAAAAACCACCAAGAAAAACAAGGGTTGCTAAAAATGAGTTTCCATTTTTTAAGGGCAAAAGCAGAGTGTAATATTCGGCGTTCTGTGTGCTACCAAATGTAAGCTTACCCGCCCAAGCTATAAAAATTACAAAAATATTAAAAAGCAATAAATATAATGGAAATAACCAAATAGCCTTTTTTAAATGCTTTTCTCTAGTATTTTCTAAAACCGATACTTGAAACTGTCTTGGTAATAAAAAGATTACCATAAAAGATAAAGCAATCATAAAAAACCAATTAAACCCACTTTCTACACCTCCAAGCGTGGACAATTGTTTAAAGTTTTGAGTAACCACCATTTTACTATAAATATCTGTAGTGCCATCAAACAAATAAAAAGTAATATAAGACCCAACAACTAAAAAGAAGACAAGCTTTAAAACAGATTCGAAGGCAACTGAAACAATAATTCCTTTATGTTTTTCAGAAGCATCAGTGTTTTGTGTTCCAAAAAAAGCTGCAAATATGGCTAATATTAAAGCTACATAAAAAGTTGAATCATCAATAATAACAGAAGAAATATAGCTGGTTTTATCAGACATTATTTCAAAAGTTTCAGATACAGCTTTAAGTTGTAAAGAAATGTAAGGTATAGTTCCAAACAAACAAATAAGAGTAACTAAAGCCCCAAGAACTCTACTATTACCATAACGCAAAGAGATAAAATCTGCTATAGACGAAATTTTATGTTGTTTAGAAATTCGGATGACTTTTCTAAGCACAACTATCCACAAAGGAGCTGCGATTATAGGTCCTAAATAAATGGGTAAAAAATTAATACCAGAATTGGCTGCAATCCCAACACTACCATAATAAGTCCAGGCAGTACAATAAACCGCCAAAGACAAGGTATACACATAAGGATTATTTACCCATTTGGTTTTTCGCTTTTTTTCAGCCAAAAAAGCAATATAAAACAATACTGATAAATAGATTACTATTATAAATATTAAAACGTAATTATTCATAATGACGTTTTAATACAATATAGGAAACGACTATAGATAATAACCAAATGGAAAATACTGAGAAGTAAAATGTTGGAATACCAAAAATAGCCCCTTCAAAATTAAAAATCAGAATAAAAGGGATATTAAAAATTAAAAACAAAGCTATAGACAATACTACAAGCTTTTGTTCGTGGCGTTTTTTCATTTAGTTGTTTTTTAATTTTTGCAAAAACAAAAATCTTATTGTTGTTATAAATATAAGAAATCAGCACTACATAAATGTAATGCTGATTTACTAACTAACTAATTAAAATTATGTCCGAGATAGAACAATCATTTAATGGTTTGAAGCTTCACCTGCTCCAGAAGGTATTCTTATATTTTCTACTATTTCTTGAACATCTTCTGGTGGTTCTGGTGTAAATGCATTAACAGCAAAAGCCACTATAAAGTTGACAATCATTGCAATAGTTCCAAATCCTTCAGGAGAAATTCCAAACCACCAACTTTCTTTCAATCCTGCTACAGCAGATTTTCCACCATCAAACAATCCAAATTTGAATTTTAACATGTAGAAAAGCATTAGTAATAGTCCAACAACCATTCCTGCTATAGCGCCTTCTTTATTCATTTTTTTATAAAAAATACCTAATATAATTGCCGGAAAGAAGGAAGCCGCAGCTAAACCAAATGCCAGTGCGACGACTGCCGCAACAAAACCTGGTGGGTAAATACCAAATAAACCTGCAATTACAACTGCAACTGTAGCAGCAATTCTTGCAGCCCAAAGCTCTCCTTTTTCTGAAATTTTTGGATTAACCATCTTTTTGATTAAATCATGAGATATAGACGAAGAAATTACTAATAATAATCCAGCAGCAGTTGATAATGCAGCTGCTAATCCCCCAGCAGCAACTAAAGCAATCACCCAGTTTGGTAAATCTGCAATTTCTGGATTAGCTAATACCATGATATCACGATCAATCGTCAACTCATTTGTTTTAGCATCTGCAACATATTGAATAGCGCCATCACCATTTTTATCATCAAATTTTATTAAACCTGTTTTCTCCCAGTTAGAAAACCAAACAGGCATATCTGCATACTCTTTGTTACTTACCGTTTCGATCAAGTTAGTTCTTGCAAAAACAGCAACCGCTGGAGCTGTAGTATAAAGTATTGCAATAAATAATAATGCTAATCCAGCTGATTTACGAGCATCACTTACTTTTTTAACCGTAAAGAAACGAACAATTACGTGAGGTAAACCTGCTGTACCTACCATTAATGCACAGGTAATAGCAAAAACATCAATTAAACTTTTAGAACCATTTGTGTATTCTGCAAAACCTAACTCTGTTGAAAGCCCATTTAATTTATCTAAAAGATAAGCACCACCTTCTACTTTTCCACCCATTCCTAACTGTGGAATTGGATTACCTGTCATTTGAATTGAAATAAAAATTGCAGGCACCATAAAAGCAAAAATCAAAACACAATATTGTGCTACTTGAGTATAGGTAATACCTTTCATACCTCCAAGTACAGCATAGAAAAGTACTATAACCATTCCTATAATAACACCTGTTGTAATATCTACTTCTAAAAATCTAGAAAACACAATTCCAACACCACGCATTTGACCAGCCACGTATGTAAATGACACTACTAAAGCACAAATTACAGCTACTGTTCTTGCAGTATTAGAATAATAACGCTCTCCTATAAAATCTGGAACTGTAAACTTTCCAAATTTTCTTAAATAGGGAGCCAATAAAAGTGCTAAAAGCACATATCCACCAGTCCATCCCATTAGGTATACAGCTCCATCATATCCTGCAAAAGATATAATACCAGCCATGGAAATAAATGAAGCGGCTGACATCCAATCTGCAGCTGTTGCCATACCGTTAGCAAGTGGCGAAACACCTCCTCCAGCAATGTAAAATTCTTTTGTTGATCCTGCACGCGACCAAATTGCAATTCCTATATATAGTGCAAATGTTACTCCTACGATAAGGTAGGTCCAAGTTTGTACATCCATGATTATTTTTTTTATTAGTTAGTTAATTAATCGTCAAATCCATATTTTTTATCCAATTTGTTCATCAAGCGAACATAGACAAAAATCAATATTACAAATACATAGATTGAACCTTGCTGTGCAAACCAAAATCCTAGTGGAAACCCACCAATTTTAATTGCGTTTAATGCGTCTTTGAATATAATTCCAGCTCCATATGAAACTGCAAACCATATACTTAATAAAATTAGAAGGTATTTTAGATTTTCCTTCCAATATGCTGTTGCATGTTTTTGTTTTTCACTCATAAAATGTTGTTTTAAGGTTATAATTAATTAGTTGTTTATAAAAAGATATGTGTTTGAAGCCTAAATATATTAGTAGCTTCAGCACCTATAGCGCCTTTAGTACCAGAAGTAAATTCGGCTGTAATTTTAGCAAAATGACCATTTATGAAATAATTAAGACCAAAACCAAATTCACTACTGTTTTCTGGTGTAGCATCTAAATTTTGCGAGTTAAACGTTAAATAAGGCATTAAGTTCGCTTTTCTAAATAAAACTCCCACTTGCCCATGAAGAATACTTCCTGATGATGGCACCAATCCGCCAGAGTTAAATCCATCGGTATCACCATATTTATAATTATAGTAAGCACCTAATGCGTTTATTGCAATATTTTCATTAACTGGAGCATCATAAAACGCATCCATAGCAAAATGCGACACAGATTCTCTAGTTTCTAAATCCCCAACTGCTAATGCATCTGGATGATGGAAAAAACCAGCACCTAAACTTAAAACTTTCTTTTTTCCTAAGTAGGTACCAACCAAATATGGAAGCTTGTCTGATTCTTTATCGAAAATATCGTATTTAAAATATCCAGCAAAATTCCAAAGACCAGCTCCACTAATATTATCAACTTGAAAAGAAGGATTTGGTCCTAATGTACCTATATTAGTTCTTGCATTATTAGCCGCAAGTCTGTAACTAAAATTGCCTAATGATCCTTTTGCATAAATTCCTAAATGACGTGCAAATTGATCACTTGTAGTGATGTTATTCCATGGGAAAAGTCTAGCATCTGCATTTCCAGCTCCTGGATTATCAAGCGTCATCATATTTAATGTGCTTTGATTAGAAAGTCTAGAAATACCATTCCAGTAATGCAATCCTGTACCTATATGTAACTTTCCAGGCTCTATAGCAAATTCTGCCCAAGCGTCATGTAAAAAGAGTAAACTTCTATTGTTTGCTGTTTGCGAGTTAGGGTTTGCGGTTAAATTCCCCGCACCTAAACTATTTAAGCCAAAGTGAGTTAAAATTAAGAATCTGGGAGAAATTTGAGCAAAAGCTAAAACACGAGATCTTCTAATTGAATGCCTTAACCCTTTCTGATTGCTATTGGCTTCCAACCACATTTGATGCCATGTAATAAATCGTAAATATTTACTACCATCTTCATTTAAATTAATTTTTAATGGCTTATAAGAATGATCTACATCCTTTCCATCTTCCTGACTATTGCCCATAAAAGGGCATATCAGCATTAATACTATTAAAAGTAAAAACGATTGATTTTTCATTGTTTAATAAGATTTAGTTAGTAATTAATTGGTTTTGTGTGCCCTACTAATCTCTTAAAAACAATCTGTTAACAAAAAATTAATATATTTTTTTGTTAAATTACTATACTAATCTTTAAAACGCTCCCATTTAATCAACATGAATTTATCCCCCAACTCCGTAACAAGCACACCTGCTCCATTGATATTTTCAGCATTACTAAAATAGCTTCCTAACTCTGTAGCATTTAAAATCTTATACGTTGGATGATAATTTGAATTATAAGGACGTTTGATGTTATATTTTTTAACCCAATTCATGATACTAACATGAGAGATTCCTAAAATACGCTCTATCTCACGATAGGTTAATCCTTCTAAGTATAATTGCAGCGATTTGTTAACATAATAATCATCTATTTTCTTTCCCATCTTATTAACAGAGAAAAAATAATTACATTTTTTACACTTATAGCGCTGCCTATCATTGACAATTCCACTTTTAATGTATTGGTCCGATCCACAGTTTGGGCATAAATCTACTGTCATATATATTATTTTAGCATAAATATACTAATTTAGCACGAATTAATTAAAATAAATTTATTGTTGTATAATAATATACAGGAAAAAACAGTTACAATCCCGCTCTATTAAAGTATTCTTTTAAAGTATTTACAACTTTTGGGGTTTTCATTTTTTTTGAAATCATTTTTTTAACTAACTTTAATCATTATCTATAATGATTATGAGTAAATGTATTAATAGAGAAATTACACAATTAAGACCTGACGATTCTTTTTTTGTTATTAAAAAGATAAAGCATGAATTTGATTTCCCTATTCATTTTCATCCAGAATTTGAAATTAATTTTATTCGGAATGGAAAAGGTATTCGAAGAATTGTTGGTAATAGTATTGAGGAAATGGACGATGTTGAATTAACTTTAATTGGATCTAATTTAGAACATGGTTGGGAAACATATCACTGTCAGAGCAAAGAAATAAATGAAATAACAATATTATTTCATGAGTGGTTGTTTAACGATAAATTGTTCACTTTAAAAACATTTAAGCCAATAAAAGATTTACTTGATAAGGCAAAAGAAGGTGTTAATTTCTCAAAAGAAATAGCCTTAAAACTATTACCAAAATTAGAAGCTATTACAAATCAAAATAAGGTAAGTAGTTTTACAGAATTACTTTTAATTTTAGAAGAATTAGCACTTACAAAAGATTTTAAATTACTTTCTGAAAGTGACCACGAGGTGAGCAAATATGAAAATAGCAAAAAACTAAAAAAAGTTCATGATTTTGTTCATAAAAATTATTGCAATAAAATATCCCTAACTGAAATTTCGAATCTTGTAAATATGAGTAATAGTTCTTTTAACAGATTTATTAAAGACAGAACAGGAAAAACTTTTATTAGTTATATTAATGATGTTAGGCTTATTTATGCTTCAAAATTTTTAATTGATAGCGATTTCTCTATTAGTGAAATATGTTATAAATGTGGATACAATAATATAGCTAATTTCAATAGAGTTTTTAAAAAATGTAAAAATAAAACCCCAAGTGAATATAGAAATACTTATAGAAACATTAGAAAATTCACACCAGACTTACAAGTGCATGGTTAAGTATATACTATTTTAATTTTATTCTATTCTTATACAACTTTATTTCTTTTACAACCCTAGGTGCCATTATTATAGTAGCTAACATTGTTGGAATTGCCATAAGCGCAAAAACCCCATCAATTAAATTTAACATCATACTAAATGGTGTTGTTGCTGCTAATATGATACTTAATATGTAAATATAATTGTAAAAATGTTTTTTATCTGCTCCAATTAAAAACGATAAGCATTTAGTACCATAATAAGCGTATGAAAATAATGAAGACACACTAAAAATTAAAATGCAAACCATTAACAGATACTTTCCATAAATTGGCATAGCATCGCTAAATGCTGAAGCTGTTAAACTCACACCATTATCTGTGGTGGTTTCCCAAACACCTGTAACTAAAATAGCTAGAGCGGTAAGTGTACAAATTACCAAGGTATCAATAGCTGGACCAAGCATAGCTACTAATCCTTCCCTAATAGGCTCATTTGTTTTTGCTGCACCGTGCGCCATAGGCGCAGTACCAATACCCGCTTCGTTTGAAAACGCACCTCTTCTAATACCCAACAAAATTAAAGCTCCTAAAACCCCACCATAAAATGGTTCTCCTTTAAAATTTTCAGCAGCAAAAGCATCAGTAAAAATCATAACAAAATACTTAGGGAGGACTTCGTAATTAGATATTAAAATAAACAATATCAAAACAAAGTATAATAATACCATTGAGGGAACCATTTTTGAAGCGGCATTACTAATGCGTTTTAATCCTCCTAGAATTATAACAGATGTTACCACAACCAATATAAAAGCTAAAATAAGATTAGATTTCAACCCTACTTCTACTCCATTAGGAATTAAAACAATATCGTTAATGGCTTGTGTTAATTGATTAACATTAACAACTGGAAGCGCCCCAATCATTCCAAATAAACTGAACATTACAGCAAGTGGTTTCCATGATTTCCCTAAACCTTCAGTAATAAAATACATAGGACCACCTTGTAGCTCACCCGCACTATCTTTACCTCTATACATAACTGCTAAAGTGCAAGTGAAAAATTTTGTAGACATACCAACAATAGCACTAACCCACATCCAAAACATAGCTCCAGGGCCCCCAACTGAAATAGCCACTGCAACACCAGCAATATTTCCCATTCCAATAGTTGAGGACAAAGCTGTTGTTAAAGCCTTAAAATGACTTATTTGCCCAGGATCATTAGGATCGTCATACTTACCTCTTAAAACTTGAATAGCATGACCTAAAAAACGAAATGGCAAAAATCTTGAAAGTAGTAACAGATATAAACCACCTCCTATAAGTAAAATTACTAATGGTAATCCCCATGCATAATCTGAAAAGGACTTTATAAGTTCACTCATAAATTAAGGTTAATAGCTTTAAAAGCTATAAATATATCATTTTATAAACATTAAGATTAATTTTTTAAAAGTATATTTAACCCGTTCAAATTTATAAATATTGCAACCCACACGTTTATTCTTTATTGATGCTGTAAGAGCATTTGCTATTTTAATGATGTTACAAGGGCATTTTATAGATACCTTATTAAACCCTATTTACAGAGACAAAACAAACACAATTTATAATATCTGGACATACTTTAGAGGTATAACTGCTCCTGTATTCTTTACTATTTCTGGACTTGTATTTGCCTACTTACTTTTGCGATCCTATGCCAAAGGAGATGATAAAATAAGAATAAAAAAAGGGCTATTTAGAGGACTACTTTTACTTGTTATAGGCTATAGTCTTCGAATTAATCTGGTGAGTTGGTTCAGTGGTTATTTCAACCCTTACATTCTTGTAATCGACGTATTGCAATGTATTGGTTTGTCTATAATAATGTTGGTACTACTCCATATGATTTTCAAAAAACAGAGCTATTTTTTTTCGATAGTTCTTTTTATTATAGGTAGCTTAATTTTTGTAACCGAACCACTCTACAGAAATTTAACTTTAGAGCATATTCCAAAGTTTATTGCTAATTATATGACCAAAGCCAATGGTTCTGTATTTACAATTCTGCCATGGTTTGGGTATTCGGCTTTTGGTGCATTTTTATCTACTGTTTTCTTTAGACATGCACATAAAAGTCACTTTCAATTAACTACTATAATAACGTTTTTTGTTGCTGGTAGTTTATTATTATATCAGTCTTCGTGGTTTCTTATAAAATTATATCACATCACAAGTATTGAAGTATTTGAAATGAGTGCTAATTACAATTACTTATTTACCAGACTGGGCAATGTGCTTATTTTATTTGGTGTATTTTATACGTTTGAACGATTTTTAAAACAGTCCTTAATTGTTAATATTGGAAAAAAGACGCTTTCCATTTATGTAATACACTTTATTTTACTCTACGGAAGTTTTACAGGTTATGGTTTAAAACGCTATTTCAGTAAATCGTTAGAACCTAGTGAAGCAATTTGGGGAGCAGCTTTTTTTATGATTGTGGTTTGCTTTATATCATTTCATTATGCAAAAACCAACACTTTTGTTTATGATATAATTCGAAAAATAACAGATAGGATAAAAAATTACCGTCAAGGTTTATAATAAAGTTTATTAAAAAAATATAATCCTTTGTGGCTGGTTTTAGTTTTTTAAATACTCCAATACATTATTCTCTATACGCTTTTGTATATTACTTACATCACCTTTTACAAAAGTTTCTCCAGTTATATTTTCGTAAAGTTCTATATAACGCTCGCTAACAGTTTCTATGTACTCATCACTCATAAAAGGCACGGTTTGCCCTTCTAAACCTTGAAAATTATTAGAAATTAACCATTGGCGTACAAACTCCTTAGAAAGTTGTTTTTGCGGTTCAGCTTTATCTTGGCGTTCCTCATAGCCATCTGCATAAAAATAACGTGATGAATCTGGTGTATGAATCTCGTCAATTAATACAATTTTACCATCTTTAGTTTTACCAAATTCATATTTAGTATCCACTAAAATAAGTCCGCGAGAAGCCGCAATTTCACTACCTCTCTGAAATAATTTACGTGTATAATCTTCTAAAATCAAATAATCTGCCTCACTTACAATACCGCGTTTTAAAATATTCTCACGAGAAATATCTTCATCATGATTACCCATTTCAGCTTTGGTTGCAGGTGTTATAATAGGTTTAGGAAACTTATCGTTTTCCTTCATCCCTTCTGGCATAGGCACACCACATAACATTCTTTTACCTGCTTTGTACTCACGAGCTGCATGACCAGACATGTAACCACGAATTACCATTTCTACTTTAAATGGTTCACACAAATGCCCCACAGCAACATTAGGGTCTGGTGTGGCAGTTAACCAATTTGGAACTAAATCTTCAGTAGCTTTCATCATTTTGGTAGCTATCTGGTTTAATATTTGCCCTTTGTAAGGAATACCTTTTGGCATAACAACATCAAACGCCGATAACCTATCGGTTGCCACCATAACCAATTGCTCATCGTTAATATTATATACTTCTCTAACTTTCCCTTTATAAACACTTTTCTGCCCTGGAAACTTAAAATTTGTATCAATTATAGTATTACTCATTACTCTCTGTTTTCAATACTTTTATAGGCTGCTATTACTTTTTTAACCAGTTTATGCCTTATTACATCTTTATCGTCTAAAAATATCATACCAACACCTTCAACATTCTTTAAAATTAGCAACGCTTCTTTTAACCCAGAAATAGTTCGTCTTGGTAAATCAATTTGCCCTGGATCTCCTGTTAATAAGAATTTTGCATTTTTCCCCATACGCGTTAAAAACATTTTCATTTGCGCATGTGTTGTATTTTGTCCTTCATCTAAAATTACAAAGGCATTGTCTAGTGTACGTCCACGCATAAAAGCCAATGGTGCAATTTGTATGGTACCATTTTCTATGTAATGTGCCAATTTTTCTGGAGCAATCATATCTCGCAACGCATCATAAAGCGGTTGCATGTAAGGATCTAACTTTTCTTTTAAATCTCCAGGTAAAAAACCTAAATTTTCGCCTGCCTCAACTGCTGGTCGAGTTAAAATAATACGTTTTACTTCTTTGTTTTTTAAAGCTTGTACAGCCAATGCTACACCAGTATAGGTTTTACCGGTTCCTGCAGGACCTATAGCAAAAACCATATCATTTTGTCTCATGCTTTCTACCAACTTACGCTGATTTGCAGTTTGCGCTTTTATAAGTTTTCCGCCTACACCATGAACAATAACTTCTCCGCTTTGCTTAGACGTATTGTAATCATCACTACTTTGACTAGTTAAAACACGTTCTATAACATTTTCATCTAGTTTATTATACTTACCAAAATGCTTTAAAAGCATAGATATTCGGCGATCAAATTCTTCTAGTAATTCTTCATCTCCAAAAGCTTTAACTTTATTTCCTCTCGCTACAATTTTTAGCTTTGGAAAGTACTTTTTTAAGAGTTCTATATTTGCATTTTGTGCTCCAAAAAATTCTTTTGGAGAAATCTCTTCAAGTTCAATAATGATTTCGTTCAAAGGCCTAAATTTTGTTTTAAAAATATATCTTCATAAACTTATAATTTCATCTTAATCATAAAAACGAAAACGAAAAAATTATGTAGGTTTGTATGAAACTCAAAAATACATAAATTTGAGTGACACTTTGCTAAAAACATATCAACAATTTTGTAAATGGCCATAATAACATTAACCACCGATTTTGGTGAAAAAGATTACTTTGCTGGCGCAACTAAAGGCGCCATTTATAGTGAGCTACCCGATGTTAAGATTGTTGATATCTCACATTCTGTTTCACCATTTAACATTCCTGAAGCAGCATATATTATTCAAAACGCCTATAATAGTTTTCCTAAAGGCACTATCCACATTATTGGTATTGACTCTGAAATTAATGCTGAAAATAAACATATTGCTATAAAACTTGACGGTCACTATTTTATTTGTGCCAACAATGGAATTATGAGTATGATTTGTTCTGAAATTGCTCCAGAAAAAATTGTTGAAATTAACATACACGATAAAATTCAAACCAGTTTTCCTGTATTAGATGTTTTTGTAAAAGTAGCTTGCCATATTGCTCGTGGTGGAACTCTTGAAGTTATTGGTAAAAACATAACCAACATAAAACCAATAAAAAACATTGTACCCTATGTAAACGATGATAAAACGCAAATTATTGGCAGCATCATCTATATTGACAATTACGGAAATGTGGTAACAAATATTAAACGTGCCTTTTTTGAAACCATCCAAAGAGGACGTGATTTTGAAATTTCTGCACGCAACTATACGTTTAAAAAAATACATAAAAAATATAGCGATATTGTAAACTTTGAAATCCCTGAAAACAAACGACATGATGAGGGTCGAAAATTAGTGGTTTTTAATTCTGGTGATTTTTTAGAAATTGCCGTTTACAAGAGTAATAGTGAAACAGTGGGTAGCGCATCAACATTATTAGGCTTAGGTTTAATGGATGCTGTGAGTGTACATTTTATTTCATCGCCTGTAATTCCAAAAGGGCAGGAAATAATACAGAATGTTACAAAAGCAAGTGATTACCAATAAAAAGTAAATGATTTTATGATAGTTAGAATAGTTAAAATGGGATTTTACAAACAAAATATAGAAATTTTTCTTTCTAATTTTGAAGACACAAAACAACGCATTAGAAATTTTGAAGGTTGCCAGTTTTTAGAATTATATAGAGACGTAAAAGATCCAACTGTGTTTTTTACTTATAGTTATTGGGAATCTGAAGAAGCGTTAGAAGGTTACAGAAAATCTGAATTATTTAATTCTGTTTGGTCTAAAACAAAACCTCTTTTTAGTAAACCTGCAAAAGCTTGGAGTGTTGAAAAGTTACAAACATTAAAATAATGCTAGCAATTCTAAAAAAAGAAATAAACTCATTTTTTGCATCGCCAATTGGCTACTTGGTTATTGCCATTTTTTTAGTTTTAAATGGTTTGTTTTTATGGTTGTTTAGGGGAGAATTTAATATTATTGATTACGGTTTTGCAGATTTATCGTCGTTCTTTTTATTAGCGCCCTGGATTTTAATTTTCTTAATTCCTGCAGTTACTATGCGCAGTTTTTCTGATGAAAAAAAACAAGGCACTTTAGAACTTCTACTCACTAAACCTATTTCTTTAATTAATATCGTTTTAGGAAAATATTTTGGAGCTTTTATTTTAATACTCATTGCTCTTTTACCAACTTTATTATACGTTTATACCGTTTATCAATTAGGAAATCCTATTGGTAATCTAGATATGGGTAGTACACTGGGCTCCTATTTTGGTTTATTATTTTTAGTTGCTGCTTATACAGCAATTGGAGTATTTGCTTCAACTATTTCAGATAATCAAATAGTTGCATTTATTACAGCGGTTTTTATTTGTTTTATATTTTATATTGGTTTTGAAGGTGTTGCAGAATTTACTTCAAGCAATTTTATAGAACAATTGGGTATGAGCGTACATTTTAAAAGTATGAGTCGTGGTGTTTTAGATACTCGCGATATATTATATTTTTTAAGCATTACGGTATTTTTCCTAATGCTTACTAAACTTAACATTAGCAAAGTAAAATAGATGATTATTACTCCTTTGTTTGTTGTTTTTTTAGTAGTTGTTTTTATACTGGTTTGGTTATTTATAAATACTATTGATAAACGTAAATGGTTAACATTTTTAATAAGCTTAGTTTTAGCTCCTATCGTTTATTTTTATTTATTTTATCCTATGTTGAATATATTTAGCAGTTATCATCATCAAAAATATTTTAATACTGAAGCTTGGAAAGAAAAACCTGCTTTACGTTACGAAATGATTGGTAATATTGTTGATGAAAGCTTGTTTACTGGAAAAACAAAAAGCGAAGTAGAAATGCTTTTAGGCAAAAGTGAATGGTTTGGATGGGACGATTCAATTAAAGCAAATTCTCCCGAAAAATGGAACTATAATTTAGGTATTAAACCTGGCGCCTTTAATAAAATGCAGGAATGTGTTGAGTTTTCATTTAGCAACAATAGAGTAAATACAATTAAACAATATCAATTAAAACAAAAATTTGAATAAAAATTTAAAACATATAGTCTTACTGGTAATTGTTTTAATAGCGATTAATTTTATTAGCAGTAAAGTATATAAACGTTTCGATTTAACTTCAGATAAACGCTATACTTTAAGTGAATCTGCCATAAATGTTGTTAAAGACATTGAATCACCTATTGTTGTCGATATATTTTTAGAAGGCGATGATTTTCCTTCGGAATTCAGACGTCTTCAAAAAGAAACTAAACAATTACTCGAAGAGTTTTCAGCAAAAAACAAAAACATCATCTTTAATTTTATTAATCCGCTAGAAGATGATACAACTAGAGAACGAAATATTCAACAATTAACACAAAGGGGGTTAACACCTATGCAATTAAGCATTCAAGAAAACGGAAAATCGTCGCAAGCTATAATTTTTCCTTGGGCATTAGCTAGTTATAATGAGCAAACGGTTATTATTCCTTTAGTAAAAAATAAAATAGGTGCTTCGCAACAAGACTTAGTTAGTAATTCTGTACAACATCTAGAATACGCTTTCGCAGATGGATTCAGCAAATTAATAAAACCTAAAAAACGGAAAATTGCTATTTTAAAAGGTAACAAACAACTTGATGACAAGTATATTGCAGACTTTGTTAAGAAGCTTGGTGAATATTATTTTATTGCACCTTTTACATTAGACAGTGTGTCTAAAAATCCGCAAAAAACATTAACAGATTTAAGGGGTTTCGACTTAATTATTTCAGCAAAACCTACAGAACAATTTACCGAAAATGAAAAGTTTGTTTTAGACCAATACACTATGAATGGTGGTAAAAGTCTTTGGTTAATTGATGCCGTAGTCATGGAAAAGGACAGCCTTTATAATGATGCTGGACGAAATTTTGCTATTTCAAGAGATTTAAACTTAACCGATTTTTTCTTTAAATATGGCGTTCGTATAAATCCGGTTATGGTAAGCACCCTATACTCTGCTCCTATAACTTTGGCAATGGGAAGTGGTAGCGAGTCTCAATTTCAAAATTTAAGATGGCCTTATTCGCCATTAGCTGCAACAAGTAATAATCATCCAATTGTAAACAATTTAAATTTGGTAAGGTTTGATTTTGCAAATCAAATTGACACACTTAAAAACAGTGTTAAAAAAACTATCCTTTTAGAATCTGCTCCTTTAACAAAGCTTGAAGGCACTCCAAGAGAAATTAACTTAAATTTAGTGACTAAAGAGCAAGATCCTGCAAGTTTTAATAAAGGTAACCAAACATTAGCCGTTTTACTTGAAGGTGAATTTAATTCGGCTTATAATAATCTTATAAAACCTTTTACCCTTTCGGAAGAAAAAAATAAAAGTGTACCAACCAAAATGGTAGTTATTGCTGATGGTGATGTTATAAAAAACGATGTAATTAGAAATACACCGCAAGAATTAGGTTTTGACCGTTGGACAGGACAAACCTATGGCAATAAAGAATTTTTGTTGAATACCGTTAATTATTTGCTAGACGATGATGGACTTATAAACATTCGGTCTAAAGAAATAGCCGTAGCATTCTTAAATCAGCAAAAAATAACATCAGAAAAAACTAAGTGGCAACTCATAAACATTGCATTACCAATGGTATTACTAGGTATCTTTGGATTCTTTTTTAATTACTTAAGAAAGAAAAAATACGCGTCTTAAATGTTAATAAGTTTCTTTCCAAATAAAGAGGGATTGGAATATATTTGTAAGTAGTATAATTACAATAAAAACTAAGCTATTTTAGATGAAACATTTATAATAAATGCCTTATGGTATTTATAAACACAAAATAAATGTTGCATGTGATCTTTAAAAAAAATATAAACTAACACATGAAATTTATAGTATCAAGTACATATTTATTAAAACAATTACAAGTTTTAGGTGGCGTTATCAATAATTCAAACACCTTACCAATTTTAGATAATTTTTTATTTGAATTAGATCATACAAAATTAACCGTTTCTGCAAGTGATTTAGAAACCACAATGTCTTCATCTTTAGATGTTGAGAGTGACAGTAGCGGAAGCGTTGCCATTCCTGCACGTTTATTGTTAGATACTTTAAAAACATTTCCAGAGCAACCTCTAACCTTTGTTGTTGAAGATAATAGCACTGTAGAAATAAGTTCTAACCACGGTAAATACGCATTAGCTTATGCCGATGGTAACGAATTCCCAAAAGCTGTGGCTCTTGAAGACCCAAGTAAAACTGTTGTAACTGGTGATGTTCTAGCAACTGCTATTAGCAAAACTATTTTTGCTGCAGGAAATGATGATTTACGTCCGGTAATGAGTGGTGTATTTTTTCAGTTTTCTACACAAGGATTAACCTTTGTGGCTACTGATGCTCACAAATTAGTAAAATATACACGCGAGGATATTAAAGCAAATCAAGTTGCAGAATTTATTATGCCAAAGAAACCTTTAACCCTTTTAAAAGGAATTTTAGCAGCTAGTGAAGATGATGTTACTATTGAATACAACGAATCTAACGCTAAATTTACTTTTGAAAATTCTGAGCTAATTTGTCGTTTAATTGACGGTAAATACCCAAATTACGAAGCGGTTATTCCTAAGGAAAACCCTAATAAATTAGTAATAGACAGAAATCAATTTTTAAATTCTGTACGTCGTGTTAGTATTTTCTCTAACAAAACAACACACCAAATACGTTTAAAAATTGCTGGTGCAGAACTTAATATTTCGGCAGAAGATATAGATTACAGTAATAAAGCAGAAGAGCGATTAACTTGCGATTATCAAGGTGATGATATGCAAATTGGTTTTAATTCACGTTTTTTAACCGAAATGTTGAATAATTTAAGCTCTGATGAAGTACAATTAGAAATGAGTATGCCTAATAGAGCTGGTATTTTAACACCTGTTGATGGACTAGATGAAGGCGAACAAATTACTATGCTGGTAATGCCTGTAATGTTAAATAGTTAATTTTTAAGCTAAGGCAAAATTTATTTTTCACCACAACATTTTACCAACTAAACAATTTAAGAATTTTGCTTTAGCTATATATAAAAAGCTCACCATATGGTGAGCTTTTTTTTATCTCATACTAACTAACTAATAAAATTAAGAGATAAAGAGTTTTATGTTCTAATTAATAAAATTAATGGTGAAAGGATAAGTAGCTGTTTCTCCTCTACTGGCTTTAATGGCATTTACAATAGGAAATATAATAGATACTATTCCTAAAATTAAAAAACCTAATAAGCCTAAACCGAATAATAAAATTAAAGGTATACATATAAGACAGTAAACTATTAAGCTTAACTGAAAGTTTACAATGTTTTTACCATGTGTATCCATTTGATACACTTTTTCTTTTTGTGTTAACCAAAGCACAAGCGGTAATAATAAACTACCAAAACCTGTAAATAAGGTTATTAACTGACTTAAATGTGTTATGACTAAAAGTTGATTATCTTCTCTCATGATGGCGATTTTTTTGATTGATACTTATTTGACGCATACAATCAAAAAATGTTACAGAGAAATAATATTTTTGTGAATAAAGTTAAAAACCACCTCTATTGCGGTTTCTATTGCCCATATTTTGTTTGTAATGCTCTTCAAACCATTCGGGTTGCTCTATGTCATTATCATACATATAATCAGCTATTTTTGCGATTATATCTTCTGGATAATACATTTTAGACATTACACCAAAACGTTTTACTGCACCATACATTTTTGCGTTTTTTTCAGTTGGGTTTTTAATCCACTCTTGTATATCGTTAATAAATTCTTCTTTTGAAGTATCCTTAAAAATATAACGTCTTTTAATAGCAATCATAGGCGGCCCTAATCTTAAATCTTCGCTTGTAGTGGCATCATGACACGAATAACAATATACTTTCATTAGTTTTTCACCTGGATGAACCGTATCCTTTTTTATATTTGTGTTTTGACTCTGTGTTGTGTAAGATTGGTTATTATTAGAATTTTTGCAACTGGTAAACATTAGTACTAGCAGAAAAACAGATAAGCATGTATTTTTCATTTTTTAACTTTTTAAAATTCTGGTTTTTTTAAGAATTGTGCATAACTAAAAACGGAACATCAATTTTAAAAGCAAATGTTTCAACGGAGTGTTTAGAAAACAAGCGAATTAAAAAAGGATGTTTTTTACTCAACATAGCAATCATTTTTATATCCTTTTCAATCACATAGTCATGGATGCTGGTGTAAATATCTTTTCCATTAGAAATAATTCTATCAAAAGTAACATCAATAAAATGTTCTTTAAAAAACTTAATATTTTCATTTAGTTTTTCTTTAAAATTATAGTCTTCTTCAACATGCAATATTTTTAATTTTGTGTTATATAATTTAACTAGATCTTTTAAAGGTTTTAAATCCTTAATAAAATAAGATGATCTAAAACTACTGGTAAAAGCAATAGTATCTAATTTTTTAAACGTGCAGCCTTCTGGAATAGCTAAAACTGGTACAATGCATCGCTGCATAACACGTACTGTATTGCTTCCAAAAATTACTTTATCTAAACCCGAAGCGCCTTTGGTACCCATAATAATTAAATCAACATCATGTTTCTGGCAGGTTTGATTAATGGCATCAACAAAATTATCGTAATCTACTATAGAATGAAATGTGTGGTTTTTGTTATTGGTTGTTTTTTCAATTTTAGAAATAATATTTGTAATAGATTTTTTTGCGGCACTTACTAAAGTAGTGTAAATAGTTGCAGATGATGAAACAGTCATCATATCATCAGAAATAAAAGAAGACGCTTTTTGTACATTTAAAATATAAAAATCACAGGCAATATGCTCGAATAATTTTATAGCGTAATTAATTGCATTAATAGAATTATTTGAAAAATCTGTGGGTAATAAAATAGTTTTCATTTCAACAGTTAAATAGATTCTAAAGTAAAAATAGTTTGATTAAAGAGTTAAAACTATGATAAATGTCAGCTAACGACTACTTTACAAATTAACTGGTGAAATAAAAAAATTAGTATAATAATTTTAAGCATTGTATTTTCGGCACAATAAATGTTAATTGATGCGTTATATAACCTAAAACAAAATTACATGCCACGTATACACCTATTATTAATTTGCCTTGTTACACTTAACTTAAGCGCTCAAAACAATACTATTGGTATTAATGAAAAACTTACCTACACAGCTTCATATAACATGTCTGGAATTTTAACAGATATAGCACAAGTTACTATGGAAACTAGTCCTGTTAAAACCTCTAAAGCTACATTATTAAGATTAAAATGTACGGCAACAACATACAGTAAATGGGATAATTTTTTCAAAATAAGAGATTTATACGAAAGCTATGTAAACCCAAAAACTTTAACTCCATATTTATATAATAGAGATATTAATGAAGGTACTTATTATAAAAATATGAAGTACACTTTTAGCCATAAAACAAAAACAGTTAAATCTGTTCAGAAAAAAAAGAAAAACCAAGTAGAAAACAAAAGTGTTTCAATAAGCTCTGGTACAAAAGATATCGTATCAACACTGTATTATATAAGATTGTTTGATTTTGCAAATATGTCTGTAGGTTCTAGTAAAACTCTTCCAATAATTTTCGATAGAAAAGAAGTAAGAGGAAAAATAACATATTTGGGTAAAGAAACAATATCTACTGCTATTGGAAGAAAAGAATGTTACAAATTAGCTATAGGCTCTAGTGAGTCTGATGTGCTTCAGGGTAAAAATAATCTTTTATGGATTACTGCCGATGAAAATAAGATTCCTGTTTATGGCAAGTTTAAAATACCTGTTGGTAATGGCGAATTAAAAATAAAATCTGCTTCAGGTTTAAAAAATTAAAATATTATCATGAAAAAATTATTTACTATTCTAGCGGTAATTGCATCAATATTTGCTGTTTTACTTTCTGTTTTACCTGTTTCAAATTTAGCCATTATTCCTGCTATACTTGCGTTAGTTTTTGGCCTTATAGCCTTTTATTTATCTAAAAAGGCTGGAGAAGTAAAAAAAATAATTCAATTTAGTTTTCTTCTAACAATTATTGCACTTGCACTAACTACTTACAAAGCTATTTTTACAGAAACTAAAGTAGCAGATACAGAAGTTTTAGAAGCTACAGAAATTAAACTTGAAGAAGAAGCCATTGAAGAATTAGAAGAATTAGATATTGATGACTCAGAACTTGAAGGCTTAGAAATTGAAGAATCTGATTTAGAAGATATTCCAATCGAATAGTAAGTATTTCCTTATAAATATATATATTTGCTTTTATTATTATTAATTAAGCTACTAGACTAAAATTTTCCTGCCCCAGAGAATGAGTTAATAGTAAGTTTTATGGGATTAAAACCTGTTTAATATACTTATGAAAGCATTTTGTATTCTCTCTCTCTTTGCATTAGTTGGCACTTGTGCCACTCCTAAATACACTGTAAAAATTGAAAATTTAAAAGATAGTATTCAACTATCTGACAGCACTTTAGTTGCAAAATATGTAAATACAATAACTACCGAAGAATTAAGAACGCATCTTTATAAGTTTTCCTCACAAGAGTTTCAAGGTAGAAAAGCTGGAGAAATTGGGCAAAAATTAGCCTCAGAGTTTATACAATCATATTATCAAAACCAAAATATTAGTGCTCCAATTGGTCTAGATAATTATTATCAAACTATACCATCAAACTTTTTACCAGATGATATTAATAGTTCTGAAAATGTTTTAGCATTCATTAAAGGAAGTGAAAAACCTGAAGAAGTTATTATTATTTCAGCTCACTTAGACCATTTAGGTATTACTGAAGATGGAAAAGTATATCGAGGTGCAGATGACGATGGATCTGGAACAGTGGCATTAATGGAAATGGCTCAAGCTTTTAACATAGCTAAAAATGAAGGAAACGGACCAAAAAGAAGTATTTTATTCCTTCATTTAACTGCAGAAGAAATAGGTAAACAAGGTTCTGCTTATTACATTAAGAAACCTGTATTTCCTTTAGAAAACACTGTTGCTAATTTAAACATTGATATGATTGGTCGTGTGGATGACAAACACAAAAACAATAAAAATTATATTTATTTAATTGGTTCAGATAGATTAAGTAAAGAGCTTCATTACCTCTCTGAAAAAGTAAATAACACCTATTTTAATATTAATATAGATTACAAATATAATGCTGAGGGAGAACGAAATGGTTACTTCACCAGATCAGACCACTACAATTTTGCACTTCAAGATATTCCAGTTATTTTTTATTTTAATGGAGAGCATGAAGATTACCATAAAATAAGCGATACACCAGACAAAATAGATTACCCGTTATTAGAAAAACGCACAAAACTTATTTTTACTACTGCCTGGGAAATTGCAAATAAAGAACACCGTTTGGTTTTAGATAGAGATAATGAATTGTTAAAATAAATTGAAAAACATATTCGTATAAATTCATTTTCGTAATATAGTGCCAATAATTAAAATTTATAAGTTTGAAAAATCTAGCAATTCTCCTCTGCGCTACATTGTTTATAACATCATGTAGCTCTTCTCAAAATAAGTCTAAAAAATCATCTGCTCCAGAAACTTATGCAAAAACTATCACAGCAAGTGAGCTTAAAGATATGCTTTACACCTATGCATCTGATGATTTTGAAGGCAGAAAAACTGGCGAACCCGGACAAAAAAAAGCAATTGAATTTATAAAAAATCATTACTTATCTGCAAATATTCCTTCTCCAATTACAGAAGGTGATTATTTTCAAGATATTCCAGCTTCTTATTTTAGTGATGGTATAAAAGACTCAGAAAATGTTCTAGCTTACATTAAAGGTTCTGAAAAGCCAGACGAAGTTATAGTCATTTCAGCTCATTTAGACCATATAGGAATTTCTAAAAATGGCGATATTAATAATGGTGCAGATGATGATGGCTCTGGTACTGTAGCTATTTTAGAAATTGCAGAAGCTTTTAAAGCTGCTGAGAAAAAGGGAAATGGCCCCAAACGTTCTATTCTTTTTTTACATGTAACTGGCGAAGAAATAGGTCTTTTTGGTTCTCGATATTATGCTAATGAAGATCCTGTTTTCCCTTTAGAAAATACTGTTGCTAATTTAAATATTGATATGATTGGTCGTGTAGACCCAAAGCACGAAGGCGGTGAAAACTACTTATATTTAATTGGGTCAGATAAATTAAGCAAAGAATTACATGACCTTTCTGAAGAGGTAAATAAAGAGTATTTTAATTTAGAATTTGATTATACTTACAATGATGATAACGACCCTAATCGTTTTTATTACCGTTCAGATCATTACAATTTTGCCAAAAATAATATACCGGTTATTTTCTACTTTAATGGTACACATGCCGATTACCACAGACCTAGCGACACACCAGACAAAATTAACTACGAATTTTTAGAAACGCGAACGCGTTTAATTTTTCACACCGCTTGGGAATTAGCGAATAGGGATGAAAGAATAAAGTTGGATTAGCTAATTATTACATAATAAAACATAACAAATCCTAAAACAATGCTCCTAAAATATTACAAAAACAAATTCTTCGTAATATTGGGGCTTTTTTTTATACTCCTATTTTTTAACTGCAACAATAAAAAAAAAGAACAATCTATTAAACTAGACCAAGTCATTTCTATACAAGAAGGAGAGCCAGACGAACCTACCAAGGAAATGATTAAAAAAGTTGAAGAAGCAGTTGCAAAAATTGATGTTCAAAACGTTCCATATATTCTTAACAGCAAAAAAGTAAATATTCTAGCCGCTAAACTTCAAAATTTAAACGGTTTAGATAGAGTAAATATCTTGTTTACTTATGGAATGGAACTACTTAATGCTGGTAAAACCGAAGAATCAATTGCTACGTTAAACGAAGTTTTATCGACTATTGAACAATCTAATATAAAAAACAAATCTCAAATATTGTTTGTTATAAAAAAGCAACTGGCTATTGCTTACATAAGAAAAGCTGAACTTGATAATTGCCTTAACAATCATAATAACGAATCTTGTATTATACCCATATCTCCAAAAGCACAACATAAGTTAAAAGAAGGCGCAGAAAAAGCTATTAATATTTTAAATGAATTATTAAAGAACAACCCAAACGACCTCGAGTGCCAATACTTATTAAACATCGCAAATATGACTTTAGGTACTTACCCGAAAAATGTACCTAGTGAATATAGAATACCAGAATCTTATTTTTCTAGTGCAACAAATTTTCCGAAGTTTTCAGATATTGCTATGGATTTAGGTGTAGCTGAAAATAAAAATGCTGGAGGCACTTGTGTTGATGACTTTAACGGAGATGGCTATTTAGATATTATAGCCTCATCATGGGGATTTCAAGACCAAATAAAGTATTTTGAAAATGACCAAAACGGAAGTTTTATAGATAAGACTATTGATGCAGGTTTAAAAGGTGTTACTGGTGGACTAAACTTAAGGCATGCTGATTATAACAACGATGGTTATCTAGATTTTATAATTTTAAGAGGTGCTTGGTTATCTAATAATGGTGGAATACCAAATTCACTAATGAAAAATAATGGTGATGGCACTTTTACTGATGTTACTATAGCTTCTGGTATATACTCTCTCAACCCTACACAAACAGCTGTTTGGTCCGATTTTAATCTTGATGGATGGGTTGACTTATTTATTGCCAACGAGTGGTCTGAAAATAAAAAAAGTGAATGTGAACTCTTTTTAAATCAAAGTAACGGCACATTTAAAAATATAACAAAAGAAGCCGGTATATCCGCAATAGGCTTTTTTAAAGGTGTTGCAAGTGGTGATTTAAATAATGATTTGTACCCAGATCTTTATCTTTCAAATTATTCAGGAGAAAACACCTTGTACATTAATACAACCAAAGAAAATGAAAGTCCGTCATTTAAGATAAAAACGGAACAAGCCAATGTAGGCATGCCTATTTACAGTTTTCCTACCTGGGTTTTTGATTATAATAATGATGGGTTTGAAGATATTTTTGTTTCAGGATATTCTACAGTTGAAAATTTACCTGCACAAATGATGATGCAAAATATAAAAACTAATAAACCAATAAATCACCCTTTACTATATAAAAATAATGGTGATGGTACATTTGAAGAAGTTTCGTTAAGCTCAAACTTAAATGAACCCATTGCTACAATGGGGTGCAATTTTGGTGATTTAGATAATGATGGGTTTTTAGATTTTTATCTTGCTACTGGCGATCCTGATTATTTCTCAATAGTACCAAACAGAATGTATCATAACATTAGTGGTAGTAAATTTGAGGATATTACTTATAGTGCTGGTTTTGGACATATTCAAAAAGGACATGCAATTGGTTTTGGTGATTTAGATTTAGATGGAGACCAAGATATATATGCTGTTATGGGTGGTGCCTTTGAGGGAGATACTTTTCAAAATTTACTTTTTGAAAATCCATTAGGAAATAAAAATAATTGGATAAATATAGTTTTACAGGGTAAAGAAAGCAATCGCTGTGCTATTGGAGCAAAACTTATTTTGACTATAGAAGAGCATGGTAAAATGCGTAGTATTTATTATTCGGTTGGTACAGATGCAAGCTTTGGTGGTAATAGTATGATGGCAGAAATAGGTTTGGGTAAGGCTACTTTGATTAAAAAATTAATTGTTAAATGGCCACATCATACTAAAAATGTTAGTGAGTTTACTGATATTGAAGTTAACAAAACCATTAAAATAGTAGAAGGAAATGCTATTGATGTGCTTAACCTAAAAACCTTGGTATTTAAAACTAAAAGTAATAATGAAATGCAACATCATAATCATCATTAAAAAAATCACTTTCGTATTTTAAATATTAATACTCGTGCATTATTATTAGCAATAACAATATGTTTTTCATTATGAATATCAATAAGTTTCATTTGTTTAGCGTTCATGTTATTGTAAAAGCTAACATCTCGGTAAGGCTTCATATCTCCTTTTGAGTTTCCTAATAAAATATAACCCGTATTAGAATCATATCTTACTGTTTCAACTTCGGCTTCATGTATTGCCCCTGAGCCTATTACATCTAAATGCCCATCATGATTAACATCAGTAAATACAAACGCCATAGTTGGACCTAATTGCGCTACACTAGGTAAATGATGTATTTCAAAAACTCCATTACCTTTATTTTCAATATAAACCGATTCAAACTCATAAACCGCTTTATGAAAAGAATTTGTAAGCATATCATCGCCATAAATATCTGCCAAACTTGAATTTGCAAACTCTTTATAAGATTTAATTTTTTTACTTACAAATGGGTTTTGGCTAGTAGAACATTCTTTTCCTCTCACTGGAACTAAAGTACCATTATAGAGTTTACTTAAAATCATATCGTAATTTCCATCGTCATCAAAATTGTTACCATAAACATGCAGTGGTTTTTTTATAGAAGGATGAAATTTATTATTCCCGCCAAGGTTACCCACAAAATAATCCATATCACCATCGTTATCAAAATCTATTTCAGATATAGTATTCCACCAACCTTCTGTATATTCAAAAGAAGAAATATTAGCTTTTTGAAGTATTCCCTCATTATTATTGAAAATAGTTATAGGTAACCATTCGCCAACTACAATTAAATCTTTATCGTTATCGCCATCATAATCTGAAAAAATTAGATCGTTAACAATACCTATTTCAAAAAATTCTGGAGCAACTACCTTAGTGACATCAACAAAATTTCCATTATTATTTTTTAAAATATATGATCTTGGGGTAAGTGGGTATTTTCCTGGCACGACTCTACCACCTACAAAAATATCTAAATCACCATCATTATCATAATCAAAAGACACCACAACCTTTGTGCTACTTAACATTTTGGGCAATGCTTTAGATTTTATATAACTACCTTCTCCATTATTTAAATACAATCTATCTTGTAATAATTTATCATTTTCATTTAACTCATAACCCCCACTTGTTACATATAAATCTAGATCGCCATCACCGTCTGAATCAAAAAAATGAGCTCCATTATCTTCAAATATTTTATCGCTTTCAAATGAAGGTTGATTCGTTTTATTGAATGTTCCGCTAGTGGTTTGTATATAAAGTTCTGATGGTTGATTTAAAGCCCCACCTATAAATAAATCTTCTAACCCATCATTGTTTACATCAGCAACATCCATGGCTGGTCCTTGGTGAGACTGTTTTTGTGGTAAGAGTACTTGTCGAGAAAAATCATTAAAACTATTTTCAAAATGTTTAAAATCAACATTTAGCTTTTTAGTATCAACTTTAGCAAAAAAGATTGGATTTTTTTGTTTTGTCTCTGAATATGAAGTGGACTTTGATTGCTTAATAGTTATGTTTTGGTTTGCCTTTATATTGCTTTCAAGAGTCACTTTACCATCTCCCCAAACAACTTCAATTCTGTTTATTTTATCCTCTTTACCTATACCAAAATTAAGTATTGGAGATATAGAAGATTGATACCCACGTGCTACAAACATTTCTTGATATTGATGAGTGCTATCGGTAAATAGTTTTACTTTGGCTCCAATACCAAAATGGTTTTTTTTATCACCTTCTAGTTTTATGTTAATGAAATTATTTGTTGAGTTATTTCTGTATATACTGGCTTCATCTTCTAAATTATTTAAGATTAAATCTAGGTCTCCATCATTATCCAAATCACTATAAGCTATTCCATTAGTATTTAGCGGTTTTTCAAAGCCCCATTCTTTAATTACTTTAGTAAAAGATAAATTACCTGTATTTTTAAAAGCATAATTGGGTAATTTTTCAGATGGAATTACATCTAAAAGTTGATTAATTGACATAGTATTAATTGAGTCTTGCTCCGAATCAAGAAAACGGCCAAAATCTTGATTTGCAATTTCTCTTTTTATACCGTTAGACACAAAAACATCCTTATATCCATCGTTGTCAAAATCGGCAATAAGTGGTGCCCAACTCCAATCTGTTTTTGATATTCCTGCAAACTGTGCTATATCACTAAATGAACCATTACCATTATTTAAATTTAGAATATTAGACATATAAGAATAATTAAACCCATAGTTAACCATATTCCAAAAACCCGAAGTATCCATACTAGGCATATTTTGTTTACCCCGGCTATGGTCTTCGGCAGACATATCTAAAACTAATAAATCTGGTAAAAAATCGTTGTTAACATCTGCATAATCAGATCCCATACTACTAAATGATGTATGTTTAACTCTTGCATTAATTTGATTTGTAAACGTGCCATTTTTATTGTTTATGTATAACATATCTGGCGTTATAAAATCATTAGCAACATAAACATCCAACCATCCATCGTTGTTATAATCACCTATTGAGGCGCTCAAGCTAAATTCTTTATTCACCATCTGGCTGTCTATAGTTACATCTGTAAATTTATTACCATCATTTCTATAAAGATGATCGGAAGTCTGAGGAATAAGATTTTTATCTGTTACAATGTTTACAAGATGATCAGAATTTATAAAATCATTTCGATGGTTTATAAGAAACATATCTAAATCGCCATCTTTGTCATAATCAAAAAAATAAGACTGTATGGAAAATCCATCATCATCTATACCCCATTTTTGTGCTTCTTCTTTAAACGTTCCATCTTTTTGGTTAACAAATAATTTGTTTTTTCGAATTTGGTTATTATTTAATGAAGCCGATTTACATACATAAATATCTAGCCAACCATCATTATTTATATCTATCATGTTTACACCAGTACTCCAGCCTTCTAAATCGTTTACCATTGCTTTATTAGTAATATCTTCAAATTTAAAGTTGCCTTTGTTTAAGTATAATTTATTTGATTGTTGATTGGAAGTAAAATAAATATCGTCTAATCCGTCATTATTTATATCTCCAACAGCTACACCACCTCCGTTATAAGCATAATAGTATATTAAAACATTAAAATCTTTAGTTTCAGTTATAGCGTTTTTAAAACGAATGTTTGTTTGGTTATTAGAAAGTAATGTAAACATAGTACCTGCATTAGTGGTTTTAACCTTTACATTATCCTTTGTACATGAAAAACAAATAATAAGCAATAAGAATGTAACTACTTTTAGTATTTGCATAATGGTATAAGCCACAAATGGCCAGTTTTAGTTTAGTTGATTGATTCTCAAATGTAAAAAAAATGAACTAGCTAGCAAAAGAATTAAACCTATGGTTTAATAACCTTAGAATTATCAAGAAGAAAACAAAAAAAGCCTTTCAATTTCTTGAAAGGCTTTTACTTTTGGGTGGATGATGGGATTCGAACCCACGACCCTTGGTACCACAAACCAATGCTCTAACCAACTGAGCTACAACCACCGTGTAACTGCATTTTGTAATGCGTGTGCAAATGTAATTGTTTTCAATCTTTTCTACAAAGACTTTTTTAATATTTATTTCATATTTTAAAAAAAATAATCAACTATAAGCATAACTACTTTAAATCAAATAAACTATCTACAGCCACATAGCGCTCAACATTAAACCCTTCTGCATGCTCTACGCCTATTAGTCTTCCTAAATCTCGAGCTCTATATATTATACTATCTGTAAAATTTTTACTAGAAATAGGAGTTTCAGGTTCTTTACTATTGGCATCGTAAAACTGTGTTTTATAAGCCAATACAGATTCCATTTTTTTATCAATAAACCCTGAAATATCAACTACAAAATCTGGTTCTAAATGTTTCCATTGTATAAAATGATACACTAATTTTGGTCGCCATGGTTTTTGCAATTCACTCGATTCATCTTGAGTTTCAATTTTTACTAAACCACTTAAAAAACAGGCATCACTTACCAGTTTACTTCCTTTACCATGGTCAATATGTCTATCATCAAAAGCGTTACAAATTACAATCTCTGGTTGGTATTTACGTATCTTTTTAATAACCTCTATTTGATGTTGCTTATCATTAACAAAAAAAACATCAGCAAAACCTAAGTTTTCTCTAACCGTAACACCCAGTATTTTGGCAGATGCTGATGCTTCTTCATGTCTGGTTTCAGCAGTACCTCTTGTTCCAAGTTCTCCTTTGGTTAAATCTATAATCCCAATTTTTTTTCCGTTGGCAACCTCTTTTGCTACAGTGCCACCACATCCTAATTCAACATCATCTGGATGAGCGCCAAAAGCAAGAATATCTAATTTCATTTATTATAATTTAATTCATTTACAGTAATTGATACTATTTTTAAAATCCTTTATTTTTTATTCATTAAAACTTAAATTTTAGTCCTAACTAGAATTAATTGTTATTAAAAAATCATTAATTCTCTACTTTTTAATGCAAATTTTACAACCTTAAGACTTAAATTTATAAAATAAATTATGAATAATTAAAAATACATCATCACTATCACGTTTTCGTTTTTCTTATTAATATTTTATAATACCATTTTTTTATAATTATTGAAAAATAACGTACTTACAAAAAGTATGACATTCGTCATAAATAATAGTGATAATGCCCAGTAATTTTACATCATAATTAGTAAGCTAAACCAATAAAGTGTTAAAACTAATAAACTATTATAACATATGATCTATTTAATGCTCTTCATTTTAATTATAACTATTGGTCTCTTTGTATGGGGGAAATTTACTCCAGACATTGTTGCACTAATTTCTATGTTGAGTTTATATTTAACAGGTATTTTAGATACTACAGAAACCTTAAGCGGTTTTAGTAATCCTACTGTTATTATGATTGCTGCTCTTTTTATAATTGGAGAAGGCATTGCACAAACAGGTTGGACAGCATTAGCTGGTAAGAAATTTGTTGAATGGGCAGGAAAAAGTGTTCCTAAACTATTAGTTATAGTTACATTAGGTGCAGGTGTTTTATCTGGTTTTGTAAGTAATACTGGTACAGTAGCTACTTTAACGCCACTAACCATATCTTCTGCTTGGAGCATTGGTACACTACCTTCTAAAATGCTTATGCCAGTAGCCTTTGGTTCTAACACGGGTGGTCTATTGACTTTAACAGGAACACCACCAAACATTATTGCAAGTAATGCCTTAGTTGATGCTGGATTTGAAGGCTTTTCATTCTTTGAATTTGGATTAATTGGTTTACCTCTATTAATTATTGCACTTTTATATTTTAGATATATTGGTTATAGACTTTTACCAAAAAACAAAACAAACAATAAACCTGTAAATATTGAATCTACATTTCATAACTGGATTGCTGCTTATAAAATAGATGATGACTACTATAGATTACGTGTACGTTCTTTGTCTCCTTTAATTAATACCAAAATTGAAGATTGGCAATTCGAAAAAAATTATAATGTATCGATTATTCGTATTAAAAGAAGACACCCTAATGTATTAAAAGGAATACCAGCTTTTGAGGAATTTCCAAACCCAACTACAGAATTACTTTATCATGATATTATTACCGTAAAAGGTGATACTGAGGCGATTAACAAATTAATGATTACCTTTAGATTGGGACTTTTACCTCTAGAACCTATTACAGATGAGCTTAAACACAACTTAATAAACCAAGAGGTAGGAATGACCGAAATAATTGTAAACCCAAATTCAATTTTAGTGGGTAGAAAATATAAAATAGGTGATTATTTTAAACGATTTGGAATTCAGCTTTTAGCTGCCTCAAGAAACAATAAGCCAATTCAGGAAAAAGAAATAATTGTAAAAGCAGGAGATGCCTTTTTAATTAGAGGTACTTGGGAACATATTGATGATTTAAAAAAACAACATGAAAACTTAGTTATAATAGGTAGTCCAGAAGGGATGGCAAAAAATGTTGAAGCATTAAATAGTAAATCTTACATTGCTCTGGGAGCTTTAGTTCTCATGATTATTTTTATGGTATTTAAAATTGTACCAGGCTCTATTGCAGCACTAATTTCTGCTGGCATAGTTTTGTTAACGGGTTGTGTGCCTATATCTAAAGCCTATAAAGGTATTAGCTGGACAAGTGTAGTTATGATTGCAGCTATGATTCCAATGGGTATTGCATTACAAAAAACAGGTACCGCACAAGTTATTGCTAATGGTTTAGTGAATTATTTAGGCTCTATACATCCAATCCTTTTATTAGGTGGTGTGTTTTTATTAACAACAACATTTAGTCAGGTAATAAATAACTCAGCAACTGCAGTATTAATGGCTCCAATAGCTATACTTGCCGCAAATTCTTTAAACCTTTCACCTGCACCGTTTATGATTGTAGTTGCCATAAGCGCATCAACAGCATTTTTAACCCCAATAGGAACAACAACAAATGCTATGGTAATGACACCTGGTGGATATAAATTCATGGATTACTTAAAAGTAGGCGCTCCTCTACTCTTACTATTTTTCATCATAACTCTAATACTAGTGCCAATAATATGGCCATTTTAAAATAAATTATAATAGGAACCTTAAAATTGAATAACATGGAAACAACAGGAACAGTTCAAAATGACAAAACCTTAGAAAGGTATGGACTAAAAGACGTTACGGTTAACTGGAATTTATCACCTGAAGAACTTCAGAAAATTACAGTAGAAAAAGGAATGGGGAAAGAAACTGCAAATGGTACACTTGCTATTAATACTGGTAAGTTTACAGGTCGTTCACCTCAAGACCGTTTTCTTGTAAAAGATGATTATACTACAGATAAAATTTGGTGGGGAAAAACTAATAAGGCTATATCTCCTGAGAATTTTGATCGATTAAAAAATGAAATCCTTAAATATCTTTCTGGAAAAGAAATTTATGCAAGAGATGGCTACGTTTGTGCAGATCCAGAATACAGAACAAATATTAGAACAGTAACCGAATTACCTTGGTCTAACATGTTTGTATATAATATGTTTTTAAGACCTAGCGAAAAGGAGTTAGAAAACTTTAAAGAAGACTGGTTAATCCTTTGTGCACCAGGATATGAGTGTCCAGACCCAAAAGGTTTTGGTATTCGTCAGGGTAATTTTTCAATCTTAAATTTTACTCAAAAAATAGCTTTAGTAGGAGGATCTGCTTATACAGGTGAAATGAAAAAGGGTATTTTCTCTGCTTTAAACTTAATTTTACCAGTAGAAAGAAATGTGTTACCAATGCACTGTTCTGCTAACGTTGGTAAATATGGAGATACTGCTATTTTCTTTGGATTATCTGGTACAGGAAAAACAACATTATCTGCAGACCCTGATAGAAAATTAATTGGTGATGATGAGCATGGTTGGACACCAGATAACACGATTTTTAACTTTGAAGGCGGATGTTATGCAAAAGTAATAGATCTTACAGAAGAAAAAGAACCAGAAATCTATAGAGCTATTAAACCAGGAGCTATACTAGAAAACATAGTTTTTAAAGATAATGGTGAGCCAGATTTTATGGATAGCAGTATTACACAAAACACTCGTGTAAGTTACCCAATTCATCATATAGATAATATTCAGGAAACACTTTTCGCAGATAATCCTAAGAACATATTTTTCTTAACTTGTGATGCTTTTGGTGTATTACCTCCAGTATCTAAATTAACTCCTGGTCAGGCAGCTTACCACTTTATATCTGGTTATACTGCTAAAGTTGCAGGAACCGAAGCTGGAATTACAGAACCAGTACCATCATTCTCTGCTTGTTTTGGAGAACCTTTTATGCCATTACACCCAACAGTTTATGGTGAAATGTTAAGTAAAAAAATGACTGAAGCAGGTGTAAATGTATGGTTAATTAATACAGGTTGGAGTGCTGGACCTTACGGAGTAGGATCTCGTATTAAATTGAAATACACAAGAGCAATGATTACTGCAATCCTTAATGGAGAATTAGATAATGTTGATTACGAACAAAACTTCATTTTTGGATTATTCATGCCAAAATACTGTCCAGGTGTACCATCAGAGATGTTAGACCCTATGAACACTTGGTTACAAAAAGGAGCATATGTGGGTAAAGCTATTCAACTAGCTCACTCATTCCACTTAAACTTCGAGAAATTTGCAGCTCAGGCATCTGATCAAATTATTGAAGGTGGACCACTAATTGATGAACACCATCACTTACACGAACACTTTTAATAGGTTCTTATTGACCGTAAAAGGAGCCCATTTTGGGCTCCTTTTATATTTAAAAAAAACAAAAAGACTCAAAGCTCTGAAAATATGATATTTAGAGTTTAAATTACTGATCTTATATAAAGAACATGAAATCCCGATTATTATCATTCTTACTGCTTATTACCATATCTTATAATTATGCACAAACAAACCCTGAAAATGAATTAGGAGCTTGGTATACTTTTTCTGGTAATCATAAACTATCTGAAAAATCAAGCGTAAGTACGTTAGCTCAATTTTGGTTATATGAAGAAACTGAAAACTTTAATTTTGGGTTATACAACTTAGGTTTAAACTATAAATTATCTCCAAAATTTACCACTACATTTGCACTTGGATATGCAGATATAGATGGTGGTTTTAATACAAACAAGCCACATACTTATGAAAAACGAATTTCTGAACAAATTGGGTTTAAACATAAAATTGTAAAATTACCCATAGATCATCGTTTTAGAGCAGAACAAAGATTTTTGCATAAAGCAAATAATAATAAAACACAACACCGTTTGCGCTATCGGTTTGGTACTAAAATATCTCTAAACAAAACTCTTTTTATTAGATTACACAATGAAGTTGTTTCGATCTTACAAAGAGATATTAACACAGAAAACAGGTTTTATTCTGCACTAGGAATAAATGTTTCTAAAAATTCAAATTTGCAATTAGGCTATTTAAACAGAAAAATAAATGGTTTGAATTTACACAGATTACAGGTTGGTTTATATATAAAAACAGATCATACTAAGAAATAAATTCCCTATTTATAGGTCCAAGCTACAATTCTTGATGCTTTATTACCTTGCCCCATATTAATAGTTTTAGTATGGGTTGCTCCTAATTTTTTTAATGAATTATACATTCCTTTGACTAAGTCTTTTTTTGAAACTAAACTAGTAAACCAAACACACTGATTTTTAAATAAAGAACTTTCATATAAGTAATTATGTAAAAAAGCTTTTTCACCTCCTTTATACCACAATTCATTTTGTGTGCCCGAAAAATTTCTAACTGTGTCACCTTCTGTTTTATTTAAACCTTTAAGTTTTTTAATTGTAGCTTCTAAAGCATCTGCTTCAGATTTGTAAAAAGGCGGATTACAAATAGATACCGAAAAGTTATCGTTTTTATTTAAAATACCATTTAATATTTTAGAAGCATCTTTTTGATATCTTAATTTTACATGCTCACTCAAATCATTTTTATTAATGATATTTTGAGCATATTGTAATGAATTCTCATCAATATCTGTGACAATAAAATCCCATTTATATTCAGCATAGCCTAAAATAGGATAAATGCAACTTGCTCCAGTTCCAATATCTAAAACTCTTATGTTTTTATTGATTCCAGAACTTTTTAATAAATCAGCTATATGATGAATATAATCTACACGCCCAGGAATTGGCGGACATAAATTCGTATCTGGAAATTCCCAAAAATCAATATTATAATGCTTAAATAATAAAGCTGTATTTAATGATTTTACAGCTTTAGGGTTTGCAAAATCTATAGTTTTATTATCATATTTATTTATAAATACAAAAGGCAATAAATCTGGATACGCTTTACATAAAGCATCTAAATCGTAACCTGATTTATGCTTATTTTTTGGATGAAAATTACTCATTTGTTAATTCTACTTCATTTAATATTTTCAAAACTCATTAAACCTCTACCCTTTTCCAATTACCTTTTTTAAACAAAATAATTGCAATTATAGCAATTAAAATTTCGGCTATCGTAATAGCCCAAAATACGCCTACAGGACCAAAACCTAAAGTTATGGCCATAAAATATGCAAATGGTAATTGTAACAACCAGAAACACACAAAGTTTATGTAGGTTGGGGTTTTAGTATCTCCTGCTCCATTAAACGCATTTATAACTACCATACCATAACCATAAAAAAGATATCCTGCTGCAATAACCCGTAAACACAAACTACCATATTTTACAACATCTGGTGCATCATTAAACAAAATGATAATTTGTGGTGCAAATACAAGGTATATTATTGAAACTAACCCCATAAAAATAGCACTGTACTTTCCAGTTTTCCAAACAGATTTTTCCGCTCGACCTGGCTTTTGTGCACCTAAATTCTGTCCTACTAAAGTTGCAGCTGCATTACTCATACCCCACGCTGGCATTAAGGTAAACATCATAACACGAATAGCAATGGTGTAACCTGCTAAAACTTCGCTACCAAACTCACTCATAATTCGCATTAAAAACACCCAAGAAGATGTTCCTATTAAAAACTGCCCAATTCCACCTAAAGATACTTTTATTAAATTGAGCATCACTCCTATTTGTAATACCAAATCTTTAGTAGCAATTTTTATCTTACTATATCCAAAAAATAAAATACCTAATTGAAATAAAACTGCAGTTCCTCTACCAATTGTTGTTGCAATAGCTGCGCCTTCTACTCCAAATGCTGGAATAGGACCAAAACCAAAGATGAACATTGGGTCTAAAATAATATTAAGCCCATTTGATAAAACAAGCGTCCACATTGCAACGGATGCATCTCCTGCTCCTCTAAAAACAGCATTAATTAAAAACAACAACATGATAGTTACATTTCCTCCTAAAAGTACTTTTGTATAGCCGTAACCTTCAGCAATTAAATCGGGTTCACCACCCATAAGTCCCAAAATTTCTTTGGGGTATATAATTCCAATTACACTAATAATTGCAGCTACAAAAACGCCAAGAAAAATAACTTGAACAGCTGCGTTAGATGCGCCTTTAAAGTCTTTCTCACCAACGCGTCTAGCCACAATAGCTGTAGCAGCCATACTAAGTCCAATAGCAACAGCATATACTAAAGTTATTACAGATTCGGTTAAACCAATTGTTGCTACTGCGTTTACACTAACTTGAGATACATACATAATATCTACTATAGCAAAAATGGATTCCATGAGCATTTCTAGAATCATGGGAATGGAAAGCATAAAAACTGCCTTACGTATACTTCCAGAGGTAAACTCCTGCTCCTTGCCTGTTATGGCAATTTTAAAATATTGAATGAATTGTTTTAAGGAAATTTTATTTGATTGCATTTTGAAATGATTAAAAGTAGAACCTTACCAAATGTGTAAAACATTTAGCTTTTGTTTTGCCCAAAAGATTATTGAGGCTAAACGGAAGTCAAATTAAACAATCATAAGTAACAAAGATTGGAAAAAATATTTAAAACTACAAAATAGATTTCTAGGGAGTTACTTTCAATTCTTATATATTCGCAAAAAAATGTTTATGTTAAAAGCAGTTATTTTTGATATGGATGGGGTTATTATTGATAGCGAACCCATGCACAATAAAGCGTATCATGATATGTTTGATGAAGTTGGTATAAACGTTTCATCAGAACTCTATGAATCTTTTACCGGACAATCTACCATTAACATTTGCAAGCGTTTATGCGATTATTTTGATTTAAAGGAAGCTCCAGAAACTTTAGTAGCACTAAAACGTAAGCATTACAAACATTTTTTTGAAAGTAACTCAGATCTCACACTCATTGATGGTGTTTTCGATTTGATAAAAGATTATCATAGTAACGGATTAACTTTAGTGCTTGCCTCATCTGCAGCTATGACTAGTATTAATCAAATTTTTGATCGCTTTGATTTGAATAAATATTTTATAGCCAAATTTAGTGGTGGTGATTTAAAAAAATCTAAACCTCATCCAGAAATTTTTATTAAAGCGGCCTCTGCTACTGGTTTTAGTAATAAGGAATGTTTGGTTATTGAAGATTCTACCAATGGTGTTATAGCTGCAAAAGCTGCTGATTTATACTGCGTCGGTTTTGATAGCTTTCACTCTAAAAATCAAGATTATAGTAAAGCCGATTTAGTTATTAAAGACTTTAAAGAGATTGCTTATAATAAAATAACAGAATTACTCTAAAACTGCATAACCAAAATTAACCGAAAAAGGTACACACCAAATAATAACGTGGTTATAAACTTCTAAATCTATATTATTTGGTAGTATATATTCATAATCGCCTTCTATACCTTGTAAAGCGCCTAGAGTTATATAATTACTAGCCGAAGCATCTGTTGCTAAATACACTTCTAACGAAGGTCCAGCGTCGGTTTTAAAATTTGTAAATGAAAGTTTCATTTTATCATTGTTAGCAGTTGCTTTCCCTATAGTAGGATGAGCACCAGACATAAAACTGCCTTCAACAGTTTCAGACATTTCTTCCATTTGCATATCCTCTTCTTGAACCATTGATTCATCATTTGAAGTTGAACAAGATTGAAAAGAAAGTAAAAGAATTAAGAGTAGATACAAGGTTCTCATAGCGTTAGTTTTTAAGTATATTAAAAATTAGGTCGAGAAACCTCTTTAAACATTACAAAATTATTCACATAAAAAAAAGAAGGCTAACGCCTTCTTTTAGTATTAATATCTTATTTATTTTAATTTAGGCTTCTTCTTTTTTGCCGCCAAAAAGCTTTTTACGAAAACCTCCAAATAAAGCTACTGCCCCAATAGCTATAAACTTCCAGAATTTTAACACTAATGCGAAGAAACCTGCTTTAGCCAATATTTTTCCTGCTATTAGGCCACCAATTCCATAAGCCGCTACTTTATCTATATCTGGATTAAAATCTGAATATCTATTACCTGGTGTAAACTCAACGCTTTGTAAAATATTATCGCGGTCTTTATTAAAAGCATCTAACATGGTTATGTCACCAATAGCATTGAGATTGAGATATCCTTTTCTACCCAATACTCTAATATTGTAATTTAATGTGTTTACGTCATAATCTTCAAATTTTAACTCCTTTGCCCAATGCAATTTTTTATTTTCTTGATCATAATATGGTTGTGATGCCCAACCTACTAATTCAATAGTTGGATACCCTAGTTCTGTACGTTCAGGATTTCCAGCTTTTGCATCTTCTTGCATTTCTTCAAGCAAATCATCATAATCTAAATCTTCTGCGTCTTCATCTTCTATATAACCTTCTTCTGCATATTCAATTTCTACAGCATAGGTGAAATTATCATGCATTGGTGTCATATCTTCAGGAAATAACAATCCTATTGGCTCGCTTGGTGGGTTTCCCCATAAATCTGTTAATACACGTTTACTTTGTTCACTATCTAAAAATTTAAAACCTTCTGGTACGTTAATTATTGCTAAACCATCACCAAGTGTTATTTCACCTCGTTGATAAGTAAATGAATTATTTATACTATCTAATGCTTTCTGATATTGTTCTAAATCAATGGATAAGGAGTCTGTTTCTTGTTGTGCATAAATTTGAATTACAAAAAGAAACAAAATTACAGTAGTAATGTTTTTCATGATGTTGGTTTGTTAGTTATGGTTTGAGCTTTAAATTTAGTTTATTTATTTAATTATCTGATTTTTCCTGCATTGTTTTTATAATATTTTTCAATCTTTCTTTTCTTAATAGTTCTTCTGCTTTCTTTTTATTTTTCTTTTGAGCCATTAATTTTGAATGCTTCGCTTTATTTTTTGTGTTTTTAGCTTGTCCCTTTTTTGCCATAATACCTATCCTATCCTTTTGCTTTTTTTAATAAATCATTTTGCTCTTCCATTAACTCTGTAAGTTTTGATAACAGTTCAATATCTTTTGGAGTTGCTACTGTTTTATCTTCAGTGTTTTGAGCTCTATTACGTAATCTGTTCATAAACTTCACCACAATAAAAACGGTAAATCCTATAATTAAAAAATCTAATAAGGCTTCTCCTAAAGCACCATAACCTATAGCAACTTCTTCTAGTTGTACTGTTCCGTCTGCATGATTTACAGCATCTTTTAAAATAATTCTTTTGTTTTCAAAATTAACACCATCTGTAAGCAATGATAACGGTGGAAGAAATACTTTTTTAACCAATACATCTATAACTTTATTAAAGGCAGCACCAATAATTATACCTATAGCCATATCCATCATATTACCCTTTACAGCAAACTCCTTAAACTCTTTAAACAAATCCATTTTAACCTTTATTTTAATTTCTCCTGTAAATATAATTAGATTGCATTTATATCATAAAAAATATATTATCATCTAAATAGGTGATTTTTTAATTATTACTCAATTAGGTAATATTTTAAATTATTAGCTATTTAACTAATATTTTAAATTATTAGCTATTTAACTAATATTCTTGTTGTTTTGATTAAAATTTCATAATTTTAAAAAATAAATATTACTATCATTATGACTAGCGTGATTACAGGCGATATTATTAATTCTCAAAAAAGCTCTCCAAAAAAGTGGCTAGATACATTGAAATCTGTATTAAAAATTTATGGTGAGACACCTTCAAATTGGGAGATATATAGAGGTGATAGTTTTCAGTTAGAAATTAATCCAAAAGATGCTTTAAAAGCTTGTTTTCTAATTAAAGCTTCTATAAAACAATTTGATAATATTGATGTAAGACTTGCTATAGGTTTGGGTGAGAAAACGTATAAATCAGAAAAAATCACAGAATCTAACGGATCTGCTTTTGTAAATTCTGGTGAATGTTTTGAAGCCCTAAAAAAAACAACACTTGCAATAAAATCACCTTTTGAAACATTTGATGTGACTTTAAATATTATGCTAGAACTGGCACTCTTAACTGTAAACAATTGGTCTGTTACCTTAGCAAATCTTATTAAAACAACTTTAGAAAACCCAGAATTAAATCAAAAACAACTGGCTAACACTTTAAAAACAACCCAAGGCAATATCAGTCAAGGCTTAAAACGTGCTGGGTTTGATGAAATATCAAAATTAATAGACTATTACGAATCCCAAATACAAACCCTATGATAGCTTTAACCATAAAATTGATATTAGCTCATTTTATTGGCGATTTTTTACTCCAACCACAAAAATGGGTTAATCATAAAGAAACGCATAAACATAAATCAAAGTTTTTATATTGGCATATTTTAGTGCACTTTGGCGCTTTAATTTTAGTTCTAAAAGCTGATTTTAGTTTTTGGTTAGGAATACTAATTATAATTGTTTCGCATTATGTAATTGATGTTATTAAACTGCATTTAAAACCTAAACTTAACAACAGGCTTCTCTTTGGTTTAGACCAATTTGCGCATTTATTATTTATTGCAATTGTAGTAAGTATGTATGAACCTTATGAGTTTAATAGTAATATGCTTTATGCTCCTAAATTTTTATTGTTAATTACAAGTTTGTTGGGTGTTACTGTAGTGTCTTCAATTCTCATGAAAACCATCATCTCTAAATGGTATTTAAAGGAAGACACAGATGAAGAATCTCTAGAAAATGCAGGCTCTTATATTGGGATGTTAGAACGCTTGTTTGTTTTCGCATTTATTGTTACACAACACTGGGAAGGCATTGGCTTTTTAATTGCTGCAAAATCGGTGTTTCGATTTGGTGACTTATCAAAAGCTAAAGACCGAAAACTTACCGAATATATTTTAATAGGAACTTTACTAAGCTTTGGTTTAGCAATACTTTTTGGTATAAGCTATGAGTATGTTTTAAGTTTAATTGAAACTGTAAATTAAACTAGAAATTACTTTCTATAAAACTTAGCATACCCGCGGTAAGCGAAAAAGGCTAAAATTGCAACAATAGCACAAGCAATACCTATAAACTTAACACTTACAATTTGGTCTCCACTGGCATAACTATGTAATCCTGCTAAGTAGAAATTTACCCCAAAATAAGTCATCATAATACTTGCAAACGCAACAATTGACATGAGGTTGAAAAACCAACGCCCACGAAGTCCTGGAACCAATCGCATGTGTATTACAAAAGCATAAATCATAATGCTTATAAGCGCCCAAGTTTCTTTAGGATCCCAGCCCCAATAACGCCCCCAACTTTCGTTTGCCCACATACCTCCTAAAAAGTTACCTATAGTAAGCATAACCAAACCTACAGTTAAAGACATTTCGTTAATAATGGTCAATTCTTTTATATTCAAATCCATTTTTAACTTATTCTTTTTAGTAGTGAAAATCATTAAAATTAAAGACACCACCCCTAAAATCATCCCCAAAGTAAACGGACCATAACTCGCCACAATTACCGCAACATGAATCATGAGCCAATAACTATTTAACACAGGTTGAAGATTTGCTATGGCAGGATCCATCCAATTCCAATGCGCTATCATTAAAATCATGGAGGTTACAAAGGCAGTTGATGCTATGGTTAAATCACTTTTACGTCCAAAGGCTAATCCAAAAAACATAGTTGCCCATGCTACATAAATCATAGATTCGTAAGCATCACTCCATGGTGCATGTCCAGAAATATACCAACGTACAATTAACCCTGCAGTATGTAAAATGAACAATGCCACAATAGCCCATTTAAAAATGTTAACCGAAACATTAATTGCTTTTCTTTTATCATTAAATATTTGAACAATCAATAGTATAAAAAGCAAAGTACCGACATACATATACCAACTAAACAGTTTTTTAAAGATGTCGTATTTGTTATAAAGTACTTCGGTTTTTACTTTATCATCACTTAACATAACGGCACTACCGTACTTGTTTTGAGTTTTCTTAAATGCTTGCAATAATTTTGAAGCTTCTGAAAAATCACCAGTTTGTTTTGCTTGATTTAGGGTGTATAAATACACACCAAAACCATTTTTTATAAAGTTTCCGTAAAGTGAATCTTGTATTTTGGAAGAATCCCTTTTATAATCGTAAGTAGACATCCATGTATTATTGTCGTCTTCAGGAATTGGGAATATTTTTAAAGACATCCCTTCAATTGTATTGTACAATAAATTTACACGTTGGTCTGTTTCTTTAAACTCTTTTTGAAACCCATTTGGTACTTGAGCTTTATAGGCTTCATCTAAATACGGAGCCAATTTATATGCGCCTCTATCAGAAAAGAAGTCAGCTAAGGCTGCATATTTTTCTGTTTTTTCTACTCCAATAAGCTTTCTAATAGAATCTCCCTTTTTAGGTTTTAAGTAAATGACTGGTACATTGTACCAAAGCATTGGGCTTTCTTGAATAGACAAAAACACTTGGTTAGCATCAAATTCTTCATAAGTATCATACTTACTTAATTTACGCAGCATTTCTGATGCGAATGTATTTACAGGCATCATTCTTCCGCTTAAATCCTGAATAACCAAATGCCCAAATTCATCGGCATGTGCTTTAGGAGTTATATTCGCCGTTAGAATAGAATCTATTTGTGCTTTTGTTGGTTGTGAATGATCGTGACCATCATTAGCTGAATGTTCTTGAGAAAAGCCATGTAGTCCCAAACACAATAATAAAACTGTAAGCGTTTTAGCTTTTTTAAACTTTACTTTTTCGAGTTGTTTTTTTAAATCTCCAAAACGCGAATGCTTACTAAATAAAATAGCCATCAACCCAAAATAGAGCAGCATATAACCAATATATGTGATTAACGTACCCCAATAATCATGGTTTACAGATAGAATAGTTCCTTTTTCATCTGGATCGAAACTCGATTGAAAAAAACGATAGCCATCATGATCTAAGATATTATTCATAAAAATCTTATAATCATAATTTTCAGCTCTGTTATCAACAACCGTTACTTCACTTGAATAAGCAGAATACCCACGTTCTGTACCTGGATAACGTTCTGCTTCAAAATCGTTTAACTTTAAAGAAAATGGTAACTCTAAAACTTTAGAGCCATATTTAAAAGCAAAATCTAAGCCTCCTATTTGTGTTTGTTTAAAACTACTATTACTTCCCTTTCCTCCTAGCAAACCAACTTTTTGAGTTTCTCCATTTGTAGTCACTTTTAACACTACACCATTTTCATCGTTTTTAAGTAATTGTGATTTTTTTACCACATCAAAAACACCTTTAACCACAGGTTTAGGAAACACCAATTGCATATTACCAATTACATATCTAGACCTTAAATAAAGTGGTTGTAAACTATCTTTAACCAATTTGCCTTGTGCCATAGTTGCCATAGTCATATACTCACCTTCAAAAGGAGAATTTATGCTAAGAGAATCGCCTTGATAGGTAATATTAATAGCACCATCAATAGGTTTATTAAGTGAAAAAAGAATATTATGAATGAGTGATTCTTGACCAACTTTTAAGAAATGATTATGCGGCGCACCGTTACCAGCTTCAACTATTTTAAGGTATTCCTCTCCATTTTCATCTGGAATAATATCTTCTTCAGCTCCAACAATAAACTTCTCTAACTCTATAGTTACTGGTTGCTGATTATATTCTGTTTTAATTTTAAGATCGTTATCTAAACGTCCGGAAAAATCAACTTCGGTTTCTAAAATACGACGTTGCGCAACGCCATCTACCTCATAATCACCATCAATATAAGTTGTAATATATGTTTTTTGTGAAAGAAATGTGTTTTCAGTTGCTCCTTCACGAATAGACATCATACCTTCAAAGCTTGCATAACGCGTAATAAATGCACCCAACAAAATAAAAATGAAAGCTAAATGTAGAATGAGTGTCGCCCACTTTTCTTTTTTATACAGTCTAAATCTGAAAATATTTCCTGTAAAATTAATAACAAAAAACACCATGATGGCTTCAAACCACCATGCATTATAAATAAGATTTCTTGTGTAAGGTGTTGGAGATGTGTCTTGTCCTGCATCTAAAAAAGTGCCTATAGCCATTGCAGCAGCGAATACTATAAATAAAACAGCAGTAAGTCGGGTTGAGAAAAGAATTTTCCCTAATTTTTCTTGCATAATCATAGCCCTTTTAAGGTTCTGCAAATTTAAGTATTTAAGTTTATTTTGAAGTGTTAAAAGTATTTAAAAAAGACTATGTGTTTCTGGCTTCAAAAATTTTTAAATAAAGAAAGGTTCCCATTTTTCTGGCGCGCCGTTTTGCATTTTCGGCATAATCGCCTTCAAAAAGTTCATCAATAGTTTGAAACCAAAGGTTTAACCACAAGCCAAAATGTAACTCTGTAATACTATTATTGTACTCTTTATCTACATTTACATGCGCCTCTAAAGGATTTCCTGTGTATTTAGTTTTTAAGAATAAACTCGCTTCCCAAAAAGTTGTAAGTCTTTCTAAATGAGTGTCCCAATCTTTAATGGTTTCATTAAAAAAAGGGCCTAAAACTTTATCTTGTCTTACCTTTTTATAAAACGATGACACTAGTAAAAATACATCTTCTCTAGTTCTTATATCTTTTTTACTCATACAAAACAAAGATAGCTTAATCGATTTTTAAATCGGGTATTATTAACTATTTTAGCAACATGATTTCGGTAGTTATTCTTGGCGCTGGTAATGTAGCCACTCATTTTTATAAAGGGTTTAGCAAAACAGAAAATGTATCTGTTAAACAATGGTATAATAGAAGTTTAGACACTCTAAACCAATACAAAAACAGTGTTGATATCACAGATAATATAAACAATCTAAAGGATGCCGATGTTTATATTTTAGCGGTTAGCGATGATGTAATTGGAACACTTTCTGAAAAAATTCCTTTTGAAAACAAACTAGTTGTGCACACTTCCGGAAGTGTTAGTGTTTATGATTTAGATAAAAAACACAAACGTGGTGTTTTGTACCCACTTCAAACATTTAGTAAACATGCTGAAATGGATTTTGCTAATGTACCTATCTGTATTGAAACCGTAGACAAAAAAAGTTACCCAATTTTAAAAGAGTTGGCTGTAAACTTAGGAAGCCCAACAAAAAAAATAAATAGCGAACAACGCCGCGTTTTACATTTAGCTGCTGTTTTTGTAAACAATTTCACAAATCAGTTATATAGAATTGGTCATGAAATTACCGAAAGTAAAGGAGCTGAATTCGATTTACTGAAACCTCTTATTTTAGAAACAGCAAAAAAAGTTCAGGGCATGTCGCCTTACATGGCACAAACAGGTCCTGCAAAACGAAATGATAAAAAAACCATTAAGGCACATTTAAAACTTTTGGAAAACAAACATCATAAAGACATTTATAACCTCTTAACAACCTCGATACAACACACCCATGGAAGAAAAAAGCTATAAAGAATATTTAGAACACATAACCACATTTATTTTTGATGTTGATGGCGTTTTAACCAATGGTTCTGTACTAGTTACCGCAACTGGAGATATGTTGAGATCTATGAGTATAAAAGATGGTTATGCGCTAAAAACCGCAGTAGATAAAGGTTTTAACGTTTGTGTTATCTCTGGTGGATCTAACGAAGGTGTACGCATACGTTTAAATGGATTAGGTGTTACAGATGTTTACCTTGGAGCTAGTAATAAAATTGAACAGCTAAACGATTATTTTAACAAAAAGAATATAAAGTCTGAAAATGTTTTATTTATGGGTGATGATATTCCAGATTACCCGGTAATGAAAGCCATTGGTTTACCATGTTGCCCACAAGATGCGGTTCCAGAAATAAAAAGCATTTCTAAATACATTTCTCATAAAAAAGGCGGAAAAGGTGCTGCTAGAGATGTGATTGAGCAAGTATTAAAAGTTCAAGGAAAATGGAATGGAAATTATAATGCTAAATATGATTAATTTCAAAACCATAAAATATTAAACACTAAAATTGGCAAGAAACAAAAGGAGGCATAGCGTAGGTTTTGGTTATATTGGTTTTGGTAACAATCAAAGTGTTTTTAATCAAAACTCTAAAAAAGCATTTTCTGAATTAAAAGAGAAATTGAATAGTGAAACGCATTTTCATTATCAATTGGATTTTTTGCATAAAAAACTTTCCAAGGCAGAAAAAGAAATCATTAAAAATAAGATTAGAAAAGATGAAAAACGTAGAGCAAAAAAAACAATTTTCATCTTTGTTCTTATGCTAATTCCTGTAACTTTCCTTTTTAAATTACTAATAGACAGCTTTATGACTCATGTTTAATTTTTTACAAAATGTTTGATTTTTTAAACCTCATTCGTTGGAAAAATTTGCTCATGCTTGTATTGGTGCAATTACTTATTAAATATGCTCTTTTAGAGCCTTTTGGTGTTCAAACCAGTTTAAATAGTTTAGAAATTACACTTCTAATATTAGCTACCATTTGCATTGCTGCTGCAGGAAATATTATTAACGACATTAATGATATTGAAACTGATTTCATTAATAAACCTGATAAAATTATAGTTGGAGAATCCATTTCTGAAAAAGTTGCATACAACCTTTTTATAATTCTTAATGTCGCTGGTGTTGGTATTGGTTTTTACTTATCTCAAGCCATTGGTAGATCTGGTTTTTTCTCGATTTTTGTCATCATTTCTGTATTGCTATATGTTTATGCAACCTATTTAAAACGCACTCTACTTATTGGTAATATCATAATATCTGCTTTAGTTGCCTTAAGTATTATAATTGTTGGTATTTTTGAAATACTTCCTGCTACTTCAGCTTCAAATCAGCAAACACAATTTGTATTCTTCAAAGTTATTTTAGATTATGCGCTATTTGCTTTTAGCATTAATTTGCTTCGAGAAATAGTAAAAGATATTGAAGATATTGATGGTGATTATAAAGCGGAAATGAATACATTACCAATAGCTATAGGAAGAGAGCGTGCTAAAAATGTTATATCAATTCTAAATTTCTTTCCATTAATTGCAATCGTTCTTTATACCATATCAAACCTTTACAAACAACCTGTCGCGGTTGGTTACTTTTTATTGTTTATTATTGGACCTCTACTCTACACGTGTATAAAAACATTTAGTGCGACTAATAAAAAAGACTTTCACCATTTAAGTAATATGTACAAAATAATCATGCTATTCGGTATGCTTTCCTTACTTTTATACAAGTTTGTTATACTTAAATAATGCTTAACGAAAAACTTAAAAATCATCATCTTATTTTAGCTTCAGGATCTCCAAGGAGACAAGATTTTTTTAAAAATTTAGGTTTAGATTTTGAAATTAGGTTAAAACCCGTAAAAGAAGAATACCCGCCTCGATTAACTCATTTTGAAATAAGTAATTACTTAGCGCAACTAAAAGCATTACCTTTTAAAAATGAATTAAAACCTAATGATGTTTTAATAACAAGCGACACCATTGTATGGCATGAAAATAAAGCCTTAGGAAAACCACAAGATAAAAATGAAGCGTTTAGTATTTTAAAATCGTTGAGCAATAAAACTCATGAAGTCATAACATCGGTTTGTTTTACAACACCTAGTTTTGAAAAAACACTACATGATATTACAAAAGTGACCTTTAAAGCTTTATCTGATGAGGAAATATCATACTATATAGATTCCTGCAAACCTTTTGATAAAGCAGGCGCTTATGGTATTCAAGAATGGATTGGGCAAATTGGAGTAACTAAAATAGAAGGCTCCTACTTTAATGTAATGGGTTTGCCTGTGCATTTGGTTTACAAAACGCTAAGTGACATTTCAGATTTAAAATAAAAAAACTCAATAGAAACTCTTTATTAAATTAATAATCTATTTGGTTTTGTAATGTATCTTTGTATTAAATTTTAACGCAAAAGCTATGTTTTTAAGCAACTACCAGAATGAATTAATTATAAGCGCAATCGTTATAATTTCGCTGCTTGTAATAAGGTTCATTTCTCATTTCACCATAACAAAAATTGCAAAAAAAAATGATATTAATGATGCCAGAATCAGGCTTATTCGCAGGTATGTAACCGTAACACTTCTTTTAATAGCTATACTAATAGAAGCCTTTATTTTTGGTACCGAATTTAAAGAACTAGCCTTTTTATTTTCATCTATTTTTGCAGTTATAGGCATTGCGTTATTTGCCATTTGGTCCATATTAAGTAATATAACCTCTGGCATTATTATGTTTTTTAACTTTCCATATAAAGTGGGAGATAAAATAGCAATACATGATAAAGACTTCCCAATTACAGCAATTATTGAAGATATTAGAGCTTTTCAACTACATTTACGATTAGAGGATGGCGATTTAGTTACTTATCCAAATAACCTAATGTTACAAAAAGCGGTCACTCTAATTAAAAAAGATGCTATAGTCGACATACTTGATGATGGTGCTGATACTGTATAAATATTCATTATATTTATAATATCAATGTTTTAAAATGGCTAAAAGAAGAACTCAAAGATCTAAAAAAAAGATTGGGCAAATTCCAGGAAGTGTTATTTACACAGGAGAAAAGTCTAGTCAAAAATTATTTATTGAATCATTTGATTACAATAAAGACACTTGCATAGTAAGAGAATTATTAAATGTTGAAGAATGCTTTGAGTTTGAAAAAGGCACCATAACATGGATTAATATAAATGGTTTAAATCATGTAGATGCCATAGAAAAAATTGGTGCGCATTATGAATTACATCCTTTGGTTCTAGAAGATATAGTAAACATCTCACAGCGACCAAAAATTGATGAATATGACCATTATCTATTTGTGGTCTTAAAAATGCTGTATTATGATGCTAATGAAAACATAGTATCAGAACAAGTAAGTTTTATTCTCGGAGAAGATTATGTATTGACGTTTCAAGAAGCTGAAGGCGATGTATTCGATGCTGTTAGAGACCGCATTAAACAAGCAAAAGGTCGTGTTCGCACTATGCCTGCCGATTATTTACTTTATACTTTAATTGATGCTATTGTAGATCATTATTTTAGTGTTATTGAAATTTTAGGCGACAAAATTGAGGACTTCGAAACCGCTATTTTTGCAGGCGAGGTTGATAATGATGTTAGCCAGAAAATTCAAGATTTAAAACGTGAAATTCTAAGAGTACGTCGCTCTATTTTTCCTCTTCGTGAAGTTATAAATCGCATTGAAAAAAATGATGACTCCCTAATTCATAAAAATACATTAACCTATTATAGAGATATTTACGACCACCTAATTCAAGTAACTGAAAATATTGATATTTACCGAGAAATGATTTGGAGTTTAATGGATATGTACATGACAACTATTAGTAACAAAATGAATGAAGTTATGAAAGTATTAACTATTATGGCTTCTATATTTATTCCGCTTACATTTATAGCAGGTATTTATGGTATGAATTTCGAGTATATCCCAGAACTACAATATAAGTATGGTTATTTTGTTATTTGGGGTGTAATGATTGCTATTTTTATTGGCATGCTTGTCTATTTTAAACGTAGAAAGTGGCTGTAATACTTCTTAGAAACATAGATAATTAAAAAAACTAATCTTATTCTTTAGTTTTACGCAAGCTAAAAAATCATGAATAAAAAAGAAGTAGCAAATAAATACTTGGAATATCTTGAGAAAGGAGACATCAACAATGTGGTTGATTTATTTGATATAAATGGAATTGTGGATTCCCCCATATACGGAGTTAAAAAGGCAGATGAATTTTATCGAGAATTAAGTAATGACACTACGAATTCTGAACTTTTTCTAAAAGGAATATTTGAACAGACTAATTCAAATGACCTTGCACTTTATTTCACATATAAATGGACTTTGCAAAATAATCAGGAAGTGGAATTTGATGTTGTGGATATTATTGAACTTGATTCTAAAAATAAAATCAAAAAGTTGAAAATAATATATGACACGGTTGTTGCCAGAAAATTAGTTGACAAACTAAAAGAATAAAGCCAGCGTACAACAATGTATAACCGCAATTACGGCGGATTCGACTTCGTTCGAATCCACTCGGAATTGCTAACTTCCATACCAAATGAAAAACATTAACCTCATCTCCGTAACTTATACTTATCCGATAACCAATAGCAAATTATAACCTGACTATAATTTTCAGAATAAGCTCTTTTAAATAATAATCTGAATTTTCATAAAAACTTAAATAAATTATTCTTTTTTATTTAGTTGAGAACTTATAAGTCGTTTTTGTTGAATAGATTTCTCCTGGTTTTAAAGTAGTTGTAGGAAACTCTTTTTGATTTGGTGAATCTGGGTAATGTTGCGTTTCTAAGCAAAATCCTGTTCGTTTATTATAAGTTCCGCCATTTGGTATAGGTAAAGAGCCATCTAAAAAATTTCCTGTGTATAATTGCATACCTGGTTCTTCAGAAAAAACTTCCATAAATCGTCCACTTGTTTCATCATAAGCTGAAGCTACAAAACGCATATTGCCTTTTTTACCATTTAAAACCCAACAATGGTCATAACCACCTCCAAGTTTTAGTTGTTCATTATCAGCTTCAATTTCTTTTCCTATTTTTTTTACTGAAGTAAAATCAAAAGGACTTCCTTTTACATTTCTAATTTCTCCTGTTGGAATCAATCCACTATCAACCGGTAAAAAAGCATCAGCATTTAAAACTAAATCGTGATTTAAAATATCTTTTGAAAAATCTCCTGTCAAATTAAAATATGCATGCTGTGTTAAATTAACTACTGTTGTTTTGTTTGTTGTTGCTTTGTAAGATACTTCTAGGGTGTTATCATTACTTAGGGTGTAAATTACTGTAACTTTTAAATTTCCTGGATATCCTTCTTCTCTATCTTTACTTAAATATGTTAATTTTAAAGCTGTATTATCAGTTCCTTCTATAGGTTCTGCATCCCAAACCACACTATCAAAACCAACTAAACCTCCATGTAAATGATTTGACCCATTATTGATTGCTAAAGTATATTCATTGCCTTCTAAAGTAAATTTACCGTTTGCAATTCGATTACCATAACGACCAATTAAAGCTCCAAAATATGGGTTTTCGTTTAAATAATCGTTTAAATTATCAAAGCCTAAAACAACGTTTTCTATATCTCCTCTCTTATTAGGCACTTTTAGGGATGTTATTCGTCCACCATATGTAATAATATCAACCTCAATACTATTTTTGTTTGTTAATTTATATTGTTCTACTATAGTACCATCTGGCATTTTGCCAAACTCTGATTTATTAATAATTAGTTTTTTTTCCAAAATAGTTGTTTGCGTTTCAGTTAATATTTCTTTTTTATTTTCTTTACATTGCATGTTTATTGCTAAAAGCAGAACTAATACAAAATAACGTAAAACAGATTTAAAATTTTTCCTTTTTTAAAGGATTTTACTTGTTTATATGAACTAATTACTTTCAATTTCTATAGTACTATTATTTAAACCATTTGATGATATAGTAACTTCAATAGTTCCTTTATTATCTTTTATTGAACGAATAATTCCCAAAGCCATACCACTAAATGCTTCTCGTTTGTTAGAATTAAACTCTGTCATATCACAAGGATTTCCATTATCTGTTGCTAAAAGTACTCCTGCTCCTTCAACTTGGAACTCAATTTCATTTGTGGCATTGGCAACAAAATTTCCTTCTTCATCAATAACTTTAACTGTGATATATGCTAAATCTTTACCATCTGCATTAATTTGAGTTCTATCTACAATCACTTCTAACTTTGTAGGTTTACCAGTCGTTTTTACAATTTTTTCTGCCCAAAATTTACCATTTTTATAAGCAATTGCTTTTAATTCTCCAGATTCATAAATCACATCATCCCAACGTAAACGATATTCAAATTTGCCTTTTTTCTTTCTTCCTAATGATTTTCCGTTTAGGAATAATTCTGCTTCATCTCCAGAAGTCATTATATGTACCGGAGTAACTTTGCCTACTCTATTCTCCCAATTCCAATGAGGTAAAATATGAACCATAGGTAAATCTGGTCTCCAACGTGCTTGATATAAATAGTATCTATCTTTTGGGAAACCCGCCAAGTCTAAAATACCATTATAAGAGCTACGACAATTGTAATAAGGTGTTGGTTCACCCAGATAATCAAAACCCGTCCAAACAAACTCTCCTGCAGAATATGGATATTTGTCTAATGAAGCAAAAACTTTGTCTGCAGTAGAACCAAAATCTACAGCATATAACTCATACGCACTAACTTGTGAAATACTATCATCTTTACCGTTTCCATGTAACATTGGTGCACTTATTTTATCGGTTACAGGAAACAAATAAATACCACGACTGCTAGCTGCTGAAGCAGTTTCACTGCTCATAATCACCTTATTCGGAAATTTTTTATGATAAGGTTCGTATTGAGGTTTTGTTTTAATTCTGTCTGTGACTTTATCAAAAATCGGATCTTGACGAATACCTTCGCCTTGATAATTAAAACTAATGACATCCATAACAGTTGGAAAAGGCATATCTGATTTTGCCCAATTCATTGCGCTTGTGGTTAAACGTGTTGGATCTTCATTTTTTATTATTTCTACTAATCTTCTACCAATTTCCGCCCCATCTTCATCGGTATATTGCTCACCAACTTCGTTACCGTAACTCCATATGATAACTGAAGGATGGTTTTTATCTCTTCGAACCATAGCTCTGGCATCAGCTTCGTACCAATCTGAAAAAATTAAATGAAAATCGTGAGGCGTTTTTTTGCGTTCCCAAGAATCAAACACTTCGTCAATCACTAAAAATCCCATTTTATCACATAAATCCAATAATTCTGGCGCTGGCGGGTTATGTGCCATACGAATGGCATTGCAACCCATTTCTTTTAAAATTTCTAGTTTACGTTCTGCAGCTCTTACATTAAAAGCAGCACCAATAGCACCCAAATCATGATGTTCGTTAACACCTTTTAGTTTAATTAATTCACCATTTACTAAAATGCCTTGATTTGGATTAAATTCTAATGAACGAATGCCAAAAGTAGTTTCGTAAATATCAACTTTAATACCATCAATTTTTATTGTAGTTACAGCTTTGTATAAGTTTGGTGTTTGTGTTGGTGGTGGACCCCAAAGTTTTGGATTCTCTATATCTACTGATGAATTTATTTCACTAGAATTTTCATTAGAAATATTACTTTGATTACTAAATTCAGCAACTTTTTCATCAGAAAAATAAATTTTAGTTATAACTTCAACTTCAGCATTAGTATCAGAATTATTATCAATTTTTACTAAAAAATCTATTGTTGCAGATTCCTTTGAAACATTTCGAGTAGAAACTTTAGTTCCCCAATGTGCAACGTGAACCTTATTAGTTTTTGTTAACCAAATATTACGGTAAATTCCCGCTCCAGGATACCAACGTGCCGAGTGATTTGGGTTATCAACTCGAATAGCTAATTGATTGTCACCATTAAAATTGATGTAAGGCGTTAAATCTAGTCGCCAAGAATTGTAACCATATGGCCAACCACCAACTAAATTACCATTTAACCAAACTATAGCGTAAGACATTATCCCATCTATATCTAAGTAAATTGCCTTGTTTTTATCAGTTTCTGAAATCTCAATCTTTTTACGATACCACGCCACACCATTACTTGGTAAGCGTCCCATACCACCTGTAACTGCTGCGTTATCTCCTTCTTGAAACGGTCCATTTATGGCCCAATCGTGAGGCACAGTTACAGTTTCCCAATAACTATCATCAAAATTATGTTGAACAAACGGAAAGTCTTTTCCTGGATTTCCTTCTGGACGTTTATGTTGTTTAGATTTATTTTTAACAAAAGCATTTCCTGTTGGCAAGATAAATGGTTTTAATGCTCTTTCTGAAGCTTCTAATTTTTCGGCTTCTGTAGCTGGTGTATCAGCTGCTTTAGAGTCGTTTACTGTTTTTACCTCAGGACGAACATCATAATATAAATCATCAGCTTTTTGGGCTGAATCATATCTCATAAACTTCCAATTACTATTAATTGAAATTCTTTCGCGTAAAACTCCTATGTTTTCTTCTGTATTTTTACAAGAAATAACAATAAATATTAAAAGACTTAATGATATTGTTTTTTTTAAAGTATTCATTTACTTAACTCATTTAATCCTTTTTTAGTTTGTTTCACTTATTTTATGGAAACTTCATACAATTAACCCATATTGCTCTTATATAACTTCCGCTAAATGGTATTGAACCGTTGTGATAAAAGAAATAAGTTTTTACAATTAATTATTAGTTACAAAAGTTGTAATACTATTGGGTGATAAAAGATATAAAAACGCATCTATAGAAGGTTCAATTTCTACAGCTTCTTGAGCCTCTAAACTTTTTGTACCACTAGTAACATAAGGGGTAACCGAAGTGCTATTTGTTCCAGTGATTACGAATTGTTGTTCTTTGGTTTGGTCTGATTCGTTTATTGCTACAATAACGGTTTTTCCTTCACCGGAGTACGCACTTATGAACACACCTGTTTGAGGGCTTTCATCAGCATCTATTCTTTTATAATCAGGTCGAATGAATTTTGAAAAATTAGACATTACATAACCTCTTTTTGTTACAACTCCGTTTGTCGTCCCTTCTTCTCCATCACCGATAAAGCCATAATAACGTTTACCATACCACCAAACATAGGCACTGTATTGACCTATTACCAAACAGTTGTGAATTTCTTTCCCAACCAATAAGGCATCTGGCCATAAATTTCCACTTCTATCACTTGTGGTGTAATGTTCGGTCATCCACAGTTCTTTTCCTTTTTCAATAGCCAATGGATAAGGATAATCTTGTAATTGAGTACCATAAATATGTCCGCCAACAATATCCACATTTGCAACTGCTTCAGGGTCATTTAGCATTAAATCTGTATGCTCATGTCTGAACTGAAAAGATTCTGGAGATATTACTTTTGTATTAGTAATTAGTTGTCCGTAGCCTTTAACAAAATCTCTAACTTGAGTTGCTGTCCAATCGCAAGACTCATAACCTACTTGAATATCGCCTTCGTTTTGAATGCCAATAGCCTCAAGAGGTGCTCCATTAGAGTTCATATAAGCAGTAAAATCGTTTAAATAATTTGCATAATCTTCATAAGACTCTGGTTTTAATGATCCGCTAACCAAATCATTATTCGTTTTCATTTCAGCTGGTGGACTCCATGGGGTTGCCATAATTTTGGCACCTCTATCTGTTGCCAATTGCGCATGCTCAAGCTCAATACCTCTAGCAAAATCATCAGTAGCTACTCTAATTCTTAAAATTGATAAACCAATTTGACCATTATTCGTTCCAAATAACTTATCCATATCTGAAGCATTAAGAGGATTGTTCAATCTAAAAACTGTTGCTGCTCCAAACCCACTTATGTTTTGTTTAACATCTGTAGGTGTAATTGTAGAAGCATCATTTTGTAATACTGTTGGGTCCGTTGGATCTGGTATTGGTGTAGGTCCTCCTACGTTATTGTTATCATCATTACTACTACAATTGAAATTTAAGATTACAATTATTATCGCTAAAATTTGTTTAATTCTTGTTTTCATATTTATTTTCCTTTAAAAACGATTACAGAAATTGGTGGAACTTTAACAGTGATTTTTCCATTTTTCACCTTAAAATCCTTAAAATTTATTGGTTTTATACTTTCTGGATTTTCAAAAGTATTATGATCTTGAACTTTTTTTGATGTTAATATTTGTGCTGAAACATTTGAAATATCATCTATATCAATAGTTATATCATGAGATTTTATTAAATCGATATTTACCAAAGAAATATGCTTAGTCCCGTTTTCGCTTTTTGATGCTGATACTGAAATAGCAGCTATTCCATTATAGTCTGGATTGTTTTCAATTGTAGTTGGTAACAACAATGCATCTTGATGCACCTTATACATATTCATGACATGATATGTTGGTGTTAAAATCATTTTCTCATCTTTTGTTAAAATAACTGCTTGTAAAACATTAACTGTTTGTGCTAAATTTGCCATATGAACTCTATCTGCATGATTGTTAAATACGTTTAATGACAATCCTGCAATCATAGCATCTCTAATAGTGTTCTGTTGGTATAATTGTCCGCCCCCAGAAGGTATAGTTTCATACCATCCTCCCCATTCATCTACAATGAGACCTACATTTTTTTCTGGATCGTATTTATCCATAATTTCACTATTCTTGGTAATAAACTCTTCCATAAACCAAGCGCGTTTCATGGTTTTGTAATATTCGTTATCGCTAAATTCAAATGAAGAGCCTTTACTACTCCAATCAAAAACCGAATAATGGTGAACCGATAACCCTTCTATTCTTCTAGCTGGAATATTTTTCATCACAGTTTCTGTCCACTCGTAATCATCTGTTCCTGGTCCAACAGCAATTCTATATAGCTTCTCAGTATTACTGTAACTTGTCATTGCAGTGGCGTAACGTTTATATAAATTCACATAATAATCAGCTGTCATATGACCACCACAATCCCAAGATTCATTACCTATACCCCAATACTTAACTTTCCAAGGTTTATCACGTCCATTTTTTGCTCTTAAATCTGTAAGTGAACTTGCTCCATTTTCATTATTTACATATTGTTCCCATTCCATAGCTTCTTGAACAGTTCCTGAATTCATATTAACAGCTAAATAGGGTTCTGCACCTAACTGCTCGCATAAGTCTAAAAACTCATGTGTACCAAAGGCATTATTTTCTCGTATATTTCCCCAAGATAAATTTTCTATATGTTTACGATCTTCTTTTGGTCCAATGGCATCTTTCCAATGGTAAATATCTGCAAAACAACCACCAGGCCAACGTAAATTTGGTATTTGTAGTTCTTTAAGGGCTTTAATAATATCGTTTCGTACACCGTTAGTATTTGGTATAACTTTATTTTCTTCACCTACATAAATACCGTCATAAATACAGCGTCCTAAATGTTCTGCAAAATGACCATAAATATGTTTACTTATGGTGTCTTTAGCTTCAGATTCTAGAATAGTAATTTTTACGTTTTGTGCTAATGTAAAACATGAAATAAGAAATACGAATGGGATAATTTTAGTTTTCATTTTTATAAGTGTGATTTTAACATTTTTAATTTTAATTAAAAATATATATCTAAAAAAATAAGGTTAATACATTTAATCTGAATAGCTGATTTATGAACTAATGTGATATAAAATAACACATTATAATGTTGAAAAATCTAAAAATAATTTCAATTTTTCTAAATCAGAAACTTAAGATGATAGTAAATCTTATCTTTCTAAATATTATATTTTAATTTATATAAATAATCTTAAATGATTATTAATCTATGTAAATTCAAAAATTATATTAGCCTCTAAAATAAGCTAGTATTGATATTACAATTATAACTAACAAAACAGAGAGTACTACGTCAATTTTATCAAAACTGTTTCTGTTTTCTTGTTTATGTTCTGCAGTTAACGTTCCAAATGACAAACCTTTAATCTTATCATAGTTTGGTTCTGCAGTAGCTAAACTAACCGCAACACAAAGAATTAATGAAAAGATAAACATAAATATAGCCATATGAGCAAAATTGATTTTTGCAAAAGCAAAGGCAATTCCAGAAACAGTTTCTCCTGCTGCCAGTTGTGGCTGATAATAAATTTCAGCACCCAAGCGTAAAATTAATAACACTAAACCTGCGAGTAAAGTTGTTATTGCTGCTTTTGAGTTTACACGTTTCCAAATAATACCTAATAGAAATACAACTGTTACAGGTGGTGCAATGTAAGATTGTACGTTTTGTAAATATTGATACATTACACCTCCTCCAATTTTTTGCATAATTGGTATCCAGATAATACCTAAAACTACTATTATACCTGTAGCTATTTTACCAATAGTTAATAATTGTTTCTCTGTTTTTTCTGGTCTAAGTTTCTTATAAATATCTATTGTGAAAATTGTTGAACATGAATTAAACACAGACGCTAACGAGCTCATTAAAGCTGCCATTAATCCACCAGCAACTAATCCTTTTAATCCTACCGGTAGTAATGTTTTAACTAACATAGGAAATGCTCTATCTGCTTTTTCAACAGCAAAAACCTCTGGGTTTTGAATAGTTAACGCAAAAGCTATAATACCAGGAATCAAGAAAATTAAAATTGGCATTAGTTTTAAATAAGCCCCAAAAATGGCACCTCTTCTACCAATTTTTATATTATTAGCAGCAAGTGTTCGTTGAACAATATATTGGTCTGTACACCAATACCAAATCCCCACAATAGTACCTCCAAATAATAATCCTGTCCAAGGAAAATCTGGGTCATTCATAGGTCTCCACATATTAAAATGATCTGGACTTACAGACCTAACTGTTTCTTGTAATTGTCCCCAGCCACCAACTTCTTGCAGCCCCAAATAAGTTATTATAAGTGATCCAGCTATTAATATAACTGTTTGTAAAGTTTCGGTATAAATTACCGCTTTCATACCTCCAATTACAGTATAAATACCAGTAAATATTACAATACCAATTGCACCATACCAAAATGGAATTCCTAATAATTCAGAAACCACAATTCCACCAGCATAAATAGTAACCGATACTTTTGTAAGTACATAAGCTGCTAATGAAAATACTGATAAAAACCATCTTGACCGGGCATCAAAACGTTTTTCAAGGAATTCTGGCATTGTAAAAGCTCCACTTCTCATATAGAATGGTAGAAATAACCATCCTAAAAGCAACACTATCCATGCATGAAGCTCGTAATGCGCCATAGGTGTACCTGAAGCAAACCCTGTACCTGCGAGACCAACTACATGCTCTGAACCAATGTTTGAAGCAAAAATTGATGCACCAATAACAAACCAACCTACATTACGCCCAGCAAGAAAGTAATCTTCTGTGTTTTTGTTTTTTTGAAGCACTACCCATACTGCTACGGCTATTAATGCTAAAAAATATAATCCGAGGACAACCCAGTCCCAGCGTTCTAAAACTGATTCCATAATGTAAATTGGTTTAGTTAGTTATTGTATTTAATTATTAAGTGACTAAATATACTGATTAATTATATTTTCAAATAATTCTTGTTTACCACTTTGTAATACTAATTCACCATTTTCCTGAGCAATTTTGTATAAATCTTCAAAATTCAATTTACCATTCTCAAAATCTTTTCCTTTTCCACTATCAAAAGAAGAATATCTTTTTTCTCTAAGTGCATCGTATTGTGAATTTGAAATAATTGCATCTGCAGTAATTAATGCTCTTGCAAACGTATCTGCCCCACCAATGTGTGCTAAGAAAACATCTTCTAAATCTGTAGAGTTTCTTCTAATTTTAGCATCAAAATTAACACCTCCACCTTGTAAACCACCAGCTTTGATAAATAACAACATAGCTTCAGTAGTTTCTTGAATGTTATTAGGGAACTGATCTGTATCCCATCCATTTTGGTAATCTCCACGATTAGCATCTAAACTACCTAACATACCTGCGCCTGCAGCAACTTCAATTTCGTGTTGGAACGTATGTTGTGCTAAAGTTGCATGATTAACTTCAATATTCATTTTGAAATCATCTTGTAAACCATATTTATTTAAGAACCCTATGGCTGTAGCAGAATCAAAATCATACTGATGCTTCATTGGTTCCATTGGTTTTGGTTCGATAAAGAAGTTTCCTTTAAACCCTTGAGCACGTGCATAATCTCTAGCCATTGTTAAGAATTGTCCCATATGATCTAATTCACGGTTCATATCGGTATTTAATAAAGACATGTAACCTTCACGACCTCCCCAGAACACGTAGTTTTCTCCATTAAGAGCAATAGTTGCATCTAAAGCTAATTTTATTTGTCCACCAGCTCTAGCTAATACATTAAAATCAGGATTTGTTGATGCTCCATTCATGTAACGTGGGTTTGAAAAACAGTTTGCTGTTCCCCAAAGTAACTTAACACCCGTTGCAGCTTGTTTCTCTTTTAAAACATCAACAATAGTTGCTAATCTCTTTTCTGACTCTGCAAATGTTGCTCCTTCACGAACTAAATCATAATCATGAAAACAATAATAATCAAACCCCATTTTTGTGATAAACTCAAAAGCAGCATCTGCTTTTTCTTTTGCTGCATCAATAGCATCAGTTGGTTTATCCCATTCAAAATTTTGGGTTCCTGGTCCAAATGGGTCTGCACCAACACCACAGAATGTGTGCCAATACGCCACTGAAAATTTAAACCAATCTTTCATTTTTCTTCCAGCTACAACTTGTTCTGGATTGTAGTACTTAAACGCTAAAGGATTGTCTGATTCTTTTCCTTCAAACTTAATTTCTCCTATTCCTTTAAAATACTCTTTGTTTCCTATTAAAGCCATTATTTCTATTTATTTAATTGTTGTATTTATTTTCTAAATCGTTTTTCCAAATTTCGTATGTGTCTGTATATGCTTTTTTATCTTTAAGCGGATGATACGTCATAACATGCTCGTTCTCAGAAAACGCATCATTTAATGTGTCAAAATCCCCTGTACTAACACCGGCAGCTCTTGCTGCACCAATGGCTCCTGTAGTATCCATAATGTTAATGTTAGTATTTACAAGAGTTGCTATGGTATTTGAAAAGATTTCTGAACGGAATAAATTATCATTTCCTGCTCTTATGGCTGAAATATTTACACCATCGTTCTTTAAAATTTCAATACCATAAACAAAAGAAAACGCTATACCTTCGAGTGAAGCTCGTAACAGATGCGATTTATTATGCTTGTTGAAGTTTAGATTGAATATACTTGCTCCTTCATTTTTATTGTTAAGCATTCTCTCTGCTCCATTACCAAATGGTAAAATTCTTAAACCTTCTGATCCTACAGGAACAGATCCTGCTAAATTGTTCATGTCGTTATAAGAATCTTCAGTTGAAACAACATTTTGTTTCATCCAACTGTATTGAATTCCTGCACCATTTATGCACAATAATTTTCCTATTCGCGGTTTGTCTATTGTATAATTAACATGTGCAAAATTGTTTATTCTGGAACTTTCATTAGTTACCGTACTGTCTGTAATTGCATACACAACACCACTAGTACCACCTGTTGCAGCAATTTCACCTGGATGAAAGGCATTAAGTGATAAAGCATTATTAGGTTGATCGCCTGCACGATACAATACAGGAATTCCTGCTGGTAACCCTATTTCTTCTGCGGCTGATTTTGTTACTCTTCCTTGATCTGAAAATGTTGGTACTATGGTTGGAATTAAATCGGTACTAATTCCCATATAATCAAACAACCAATCTGCTGGTTTGTTTTGATTAAAGTCCCACATGATACCTTCAGACAAACCTGAAATTGTTGTAGTTGCTTCACCTGTTAGTTTTAAAGCTATGTAATCTCCTGGTAGTAAAAGTTTATCTATTTTTTCATAAAGTTCTGGCTCATTCTCTTTTACCCATTTTAGTTTTGAAAGGGTAAAATTTCCGGGAGAATTTAAAAGGTTAGACACGCATTTATCTTCTCCTACACCTGTAAAGGCATCATTACCTATACTAACAGCTCGACTATCACACCAAATTATTGATGGTCTTAAAGATTTTCCTGCTTTATCAACTACCACTAAACCGTGCATTTGATAAGAAATTCCAATACCTTTTATTTTATTTGATGAAATGCTGGTTTGTGCTAATAATTTCTCGGTTACCTTGGCTATATTCTTCCACCAAGCTTCTGGGTCCTGTTCTGCCCAACCAGTTTCTACAGCTATAATAGCCATTTCTTTTTCTGGATAATTTGTTACTCCAACTGATCTCCCTGTTTTAGCATCAATTAAAGCTGCTTTAACTGATGAACTTCCTAAATCGTATCCTATGTAATACATAACTTTATAATGATTCTCTTAAAATTAATTTTGTTGGTACATAATGTTGCATGGGTTTGTCTGTTACTACAAATTCAGCTGATTTTGTTCCTAATGCATCAAAATCTGTAGAAATTACAGAAATGCCTTTATAAATAAACTTTTTCATAGGTGTATCATTGTAAGACAAAAAGCCTACATCTTCTCCTGGCTCAAAGTTTTTCTTTCTACATTCTTCTAAAAACCTTCCTAAAATTCGGTCATTGGTGCTTATGTATGCAACACTTTTCTCTATTTCAAATTCATTTACATCAGTAATTATTCTGTGCTTTAGGTTATAGTCGTCACAAAATTTGATGAAAAAAGAAACTGTTTCTATTGGATGATTTGTATAGGTTGGATAGACAAAAACCGTTTCTTTATATTTTTTTAATAGGTAAAGGCATTCCTTTAGAGCTTCATAAAAGGCCTTACCAAAATCCTGAAAAACATAATTATTATTTGATTTAGAGTGAATATTCCAGTCTATTAACAGTAATTTATCACTACTTAAGCTAGTCAAAATTTCTGGTATATTATCGTCATCAAAATTCATAACAATATACTTATAGTACTTACCTACACTATTATTAATAATTGTTTTAAAATTATCTATATTGTAATGATGAAACTGTACATCTGCTATAAAATTATCTGGTAGATTTTTTATAAATGAATGGTATAATACTTCCTTATAAGCTTTAAAAGTATCTAAAACCAATAAGACTTTTCTCGTTTCATTTGCAACATAATACCCTTTATTAGGTACAGATTCAATTACATTTTGATCTTTTAAAATAGAATATGCTTTAAATACTGTATCTCGAGATAATTGCGCTGTTTTGCATATAAAATTTACTGATGGCAAAACATCACCTTGATGCAGGACGTTTTCAGCAATAGCATTACTAATCGCATTTACTATTTGTAAATATTTAGGAACATCACTATCGTGATTAATAATTAGTGAAAATTCGTTGCTATCCATCTAAATTAACTTTGTCTTTAAATTCAAGTTATATCGTACTGTTCTGTTCCGGTATGCTAAAGTAATAAATTTTTTAATTTAAAAAATGAAAATGAACATTTTAACTAAAAAAATAATGGTATTTAGTTAACTAAATACCATTATTAAAGTATAATTAATCTTTGTATGGTGTTAGTGTCTGAATGCTTCCATCATCATTATAAGTGATTTCTGCAACTTTTATTGAGCGTAAATGGGTGACTCCTTTTGATAAACTTGAATCATGATAAAATAAATACCACTTACCTTCTACTTCGCATATAGAATGATGCGATGTCCAACCTACTACTGGATTTAAAATGCGTCCTCCATATGTAAATGGTCCATATGGGTTATCTCCAACAGCATAACATATAAAATGGGTATCTCCTGTAGAATATGAAAAATAATATTTCCCTTTATATTTGTGTAACCAAGCTGCTTCGAAAAAACGTCTATTATTATCGCCATTTAGCAATAAATTACCATTTTCATCAAGAATTTCAATAGCTTTAGGTTTTTCTGCAAACTCAAGCATATCATCAGTCATTTTTGCTACATAAGGCAATAAAGCAGGTTCATTATCCTCTGGTAAATGTGCCGTTGGACTATCTGGTTGTGATGCGTTAAAAGCTCCTGTTCTCCAACGCTGAAGTTGACCGCCCCAAATACCACCAAAATACATGTAGTAACTTCCGTCTTCGTCTTCAAAAACAGCAGGATCTATAGAAAAACTTCCTTTAATAGCCTCTGGTTGTGGTGTAAATGGACCAACTGGGGAATCACTTACTGCAACCCCTATTCTAAAAATTCCATCATAACCTTTCGCAGGAAAATATAGGTAGTATTTTCCGTTTTTATGTGCAGCGTCTGGAGCCCACATTTGTTTTTCTGCCCAAGCTACATCGTCTACATGTAATGCAACACCATTATCTACAGCTTCACTATTCACACTATCCATTGAAATAACATGGTAATCTTCCATAGCAAAATGGCTTCCTAAATCGTCAAAAGCTTCTCCTGCATCAACATCATGAGATGGATAAATATAAATTTTACCATTAAAATAATGCGCAGATGGATCTGCAGTATATATGTGTTTTACTAAAGGCTTTGAAATTGCCTTTTTGTTTAATTCATCAAAATCTATATGTTCAATACTATCTTCTGGCATCGCTCTATTTTATTTTTTATTAATATTTATTCTTTTCTTCTAGCTGCTAAATCTTGTTCAATTTTCACTTCCATTTTCTTATTAATTTCATAGAAGAACAACAAGCCAGCACCAATTAAAAATGGTATAGCAGGATATATACTAACTAACATTTTTGTTCCGTTTATAGCTGTTTCACTTTGGGTTGGTAAAGTTGCATCATAGCCATAGCTATTCAAAATTGATGCTACGAGAGCTCCACCAATACTCAAACCTACTTTTAAACCTACCATCATAGCAGAAAAAATTATAGCGGTTGCTCTGTGGTTTGTCCTCCACTCAGAATAATCAGCTACATCAGCAATCATAGCCCAAAGTATTGGAATAGTAATACCGTAAAAGAACCCATGCAATATTTGAGATATAAACATTATTCCTACAGATTTTGATGGAAAGAAATAAAACAAAATAATAAATATTGTAGAAATGAATAGAAATATGCCAAAAACATCTCTTTTACCATATTTATCGGCTAACCTTTTAGATAACCCAATTCCAACAATCATAAAAATTATTCCACCTGCATTAAACAAGCCAAATCCAGCAGAAACAGGATTCTCGCCAAATAACGTTGTACCTATATCTGAGTTTAATATTGGACTTAAAAAATTTGCTAAAGCATCTTTGTCTACATAATTTTCAAAATAATACACATAAGAACCACCTTTCATTGCTAAAGTTACAAACACTAAAGTAGTTAGTGTTAGCATGATTATCCATGGTTTATTTTTTACTAAGTCACTTAAATCTTCTAATACACTTGACTTTTGCTCTGGCTTTGGAATAACTCTTTCTTTTGTAGTAAAAAAGGTAATTAATAACATTACCGTTCCTATAATAGCTAACCAAGTCATTACTTTTTCAATACCAATAGCTTTGTCACCACCACCAGCTGTTTCAATAATTGGTAACATAAAAACTTGAACAAAAAATTGTGCAAACATTACGGCTACAAAACGATATGCAGACATACTATTTCGCTCTGCCATATCACCTGTAATTACGCCACTTAAAGCCGAATAAGGTAAATTATTTGCTGCATAAAGCAATAGCAACAAGGTATAAGTAACTACAGCATAAATAACTTTTCCTTTATATGTAAAATCTGGTGTACTAAAAGCTAATAATGCTACAACTCCCAACGGTACTGCTGTCCATAGAATCCAAGGTCTAAACTTTCCCCATTTTGATCTCGTTCTATCGGCAATAGCTCCAATTATTGGGTTAAACCCAAATCCAGCAACAAGACCTACAGTTAAAATAATTGCTGATGCATGATTATTTTCTAAGCCATAAATATCGGTATAGAAATATGCTAAATAAGTTACTAGGGTTTGAAAAACTAAATTGGCCGCCAAGTCTCCTAGACTATAACCAATCTTTTCCTTTACTGATAGTTTATGTGATTCTACACTCATTTTTATTTAGTTTAGTTAGTTTATTGTGGTATTTATTATTTTACAAGTTTACTTTGTGGTGGACCAAGATAACTTTTTGGTATACCATTCTCTGTGGTTTCAATTACAATTTTTTGAAGCACAAGTCCTTCATCTACTCTAAAGTAATTTAAAATATGATTTCCAGCCTTATTTATTTCAAATTCTGTAGTAATTATTTTAATATTATCAGCTACGTTATTATGCCAATTGCTTGGGACTTTTCCGTTGTAATTAAATATATATGAATCTGAATCGTAGTTAACCTGTAAAGGTTTTTCATCATCAAACGATAAACCGTAATACATACCTTCTCGAGTAGAATAATTTAAAGTTGGTGAAAAATAAGCATGTACTTTTACTTTACCAGTATTTTGAAAATGCACATTGTAAGACAGTTTTGGTGAGTTTTTGCTAAGCTCTACTCTACCCTTTTTAATTGGTAACGAAATAACTGATGACCCTGTTTTACCCAAATTCTCAACAATTTTCCATTCAAAAGGTTCCGGTTCTGTTTTACTTGAAAAATTGTGTGCTTCAATTGAAATATATCCATTGTTTTCAATGAATCCTTTTGCATCACTTGGTACTTCATAATCCTTTAAAGAAACAGTTTCTTCATCTTCTACTTCTTTAATTTCAGTATTTTCATCAACTAAAACAGTTTCTGGAATATTGTTAAATCTAGATTGCTGCCAACTTGTATAACCAATGTGCATTTGAGACATAATACCATCCCATTTTCCACCAGCTAAATCTTCATGATAATACTTTGTTATTAAGGAGTCTTTTAAATACAAATTCTTAACTTTTTGAGCATAATCATTTGCAATTACATTACCTTGTTCTGCATACATTTTGTTTTTAAATGCTGCAATATATAATTCATTCAAATTAGCAGAAGCCACAATAGGATGCTCAACTAAATGAAAATAGGCATCTAAATATTCATGTGGTAATTTTTCCTTAAGTGCCAATGCTTTTTCTTCTAACGCTTTAAAATCTGCCAACATATTATCAGCTTCATTATAATGGGTTAAACTATACTTTGGTATATTAAGTAACTCATGCTTTCTTCTTGCATTGTATTTTGTATAAGTTTTTACCAAATCTGCAATGTCTTCAGCATATTCACTTCCAAATTGTTTTGTTGACCATTCTGTATAGTAATCCTGTAAATTATCAGCAGTCCATTTGTCAGGATTCCAAGCATAATCTAAAAAGAATTCTATTGGGAATTCCATTGGTTTAATATCTCCAACATTTACAATCCAAATATCTTTTACATTATGTTGGTAGGCTAAATGCATTTGTTCCCAAACGCGTTCAATTTGTGTGGTATTTATCCATTTGTAGTTTCGTGGTCCTCCAACATAATCAAAATGATAATAAATACCATAACCACCACTTCTAGGTTCTGAATCTAAAGCTGGTAATTTTCTAATGTTGCCCCAATTATCATCACACAATAGCAACGTAACATCATCAGGAACACGCATACCTTTATCATAATAATCCATAACTTCTTTATATAAAGCCCACATTTGTGGCGTTTCAGAAGCTGGTTTACCTGTTACATTTTCAATAATTTTTCGTTGGTCTGCAACTACTTTTTCTAACATCTCTGTTGCGGTTTCTTCGCTTAAAGCTTCATCTCCATCACCACGCATACCAATGGTTATTAAAGCTTCTTTATCACCTAAGCGTTCCATAGCTTCAGTCCAAAATTTCTTTAAATTTTCTGGATTAGTATTGTAATTCCATTCACCTTCGCCAAATTGTCTCCATTCTGCATGGGCACGTGTTAGAGGTTCATGATGCGATGTCCCCATAACTATTCCATATTCATCAGCAAGTACTGCATTTTGAGGATCGTCAACGTAAAATGCCCTTGGTTGCCACATGGCAGGCCATAAATAATTACCTTTCATTCTAAGAATTAACTCAAAAACATGGTCGTAAAACTTTGCGTTAAAGCCTCCAAACTTAGGATACACCCAATTTGTTAATGAAGGTGCTTCATCATTAATAAATATTCCTCTGTATTTTACTTTTGGAGTTCCTTTTGTGTGGGAACCACGGGCAATAAATACATTTTCTTTCTTCTTTGCAGGAACATCGCACCAAAAATAAAGAGGAGAAACTCCCATTTCATAAGACATATCAAACATACCGTAAATGGTTCCGCGTTTATCGCTACCAACTATTACCAAGGCTTCATCAACGCCATCCATTGGATTTTCTATGGTTTGAATTAAAAAGGTTTCCCATTTTCCTTGAATTGATGAAACGTCTAACTTGTTTTCTGCAATTAGTTTATCAATTAAATCAGAATTTCCTATGGTTCCAACAATTATTGCTGTTCCATTTGATGGTATTTCACCTGTAATAATATTAGGCTTTATACTTGTAATCCGTTCTATATCTTCTTGAAATTTCTGAGCTATCTTTTTTACACCAACATATTCATTATTACTCAAATAAATAGAGGTTGATATATTATTATTTACAACAGCAAAACCTGAATTTGTTTGAACGTAACATTTTTTATCCTGTGTGTTAGTTGAAGAATTTGATTTACAGGAAACCATCAATAATAAACTAAATACTAATAGAAATACTTTTTTTGTTGATTTCATAATTTTTTTTAATTACCAATTATCTGTTCTAAAGGGTGAAGCTGGTAAATTTTCTTTGTTGTACAAATTAGCTTCATCTGGGTTATCTGCCCATGCGTATCTTATTGCTACAGGTTTTGTAATTGACTCATTAAAAACAATAATTTTATTCTTTTTAATTTTCGCCTTTGCCCATACAAACTTTTTATCTGAACCTGCAATTGCAAATTCTTTTAATTCTCGTCCTTTTGCTACCAAACCACTTCCAACATTATCAAATTTAAGTATGATTTTATCACCTTTAATTTTATAGTTTTTTAGAGTAGGTCCAGAATGCACTATGTGTTTTTCTTTATAGGCAAGCTTTTTTGCTGCTAGTGCTAACCTAGTGGCTACATCTTTTTTATTTAATGGATGAATGTCATTCCACTCACCTACATCAATTGTAACTGCCATTGCCGTATTTGGTAAGGACAATGTTTTTAGTTGTGCATCTCTTAAAGCTGCCCAACTACTTTCAGTTGGCTGATCTTGAGCTTCCAGATAATTTGCTAATTGAACATATAAAAACGGGAAATCCCCTTGATTGAATTTATCTCGCCAATTATTTATCATAGCAGGAAAGAGTGTCTGGTATTCCTCTGGATTTTTAACATTAGATTCTCCCTGATACCAAATAACACCTTTAATTTTATAGTTTAATAAAGGTGCAATCATAGCATTATATAAACCTGAAGGTTTCCAACGAATAAACGTTTGAGATTCTTTAGGCGGCATTTCTGCACCAAGTTTATATTTCCAGGTTCCTTTCAAATCTATTGTTTTATCATCAGATTTAATTTCATAAGGTTTATCTAAATAGAATCCGCCATTACCACTTTCGTTAATCACCCTAACGGTAATATTATTTTTGCCTTCAACCAGTACATTTTTGGGGATTGTGTACCATCTTGGTGGATATTTATATCCGGTTGTTCCAACAAAAGTTCCATTTACATAAACGGAATCTGAATCGACAACCCTACCTAAATTCAATTTTAAAGTTTGATTTAGCATAGATTTTGGTATATCTACATCTTTTCTAAACCAAACTACACCGTTTTTACCAGCAATTTTTTCTTTATCCCAATAACCAGGAATTTCCATTTCATCCCAATCTGAAGTATCAAAATTCTTATTGTACCAAGGATTTTCTTTATTTCCTAAATCATTTTTATAAAGTGTAAAATGCCAATTTCTCCAGTTTTGATTATCATTATTCTGAATGTCTTTAATTAAATCATCATTTTTGAACTTTTGAGCCTCTTCTAAATAATGCGGAAATGCTTTTAAAGCATCTGCACTCATCCAAGACTCTGCAGGCGAACCTCCTAAACTGGAATTAATTATACCAATAGGCACATTATAATTTTCATATAAATCCTTTGCAAAAAAATATGCAACAGCTGAAAACTCTGAAATGTTTTTCTGATTTACTTCCTGCCAATTAACCTTTTCAATATCCTCTTGAGGTGCTTTAAAATTATAGCTTTGTGGGATTTTTATATAATGAATTTTAGGATTGTTGGCAGATTTAATTTCATCTTCATACAGGGGTTTAACACGCCTCATTGGTAGCTCCATGTTAGATTGCCCTGAGCATAACCAAACATCGCCAACTAAAACATCATTTAAAATAATTGTGTTTGTACCAGAAATGGTCATTGTATATGGACCACCAGCTTTAAGGTTAGTTAAGGTCAACACCCATTTTCCTTGTAAATCTGCTTGTGTTTGATATGTTTCTTCAATAAAGTTAACTTTTACCTTCTCATTAGGTGATGCCCAACCCCAAATTTTAACTTCTGCATTACGCTGTAAAACTACCCCATCACTAATAAATGCAGGAAGTTTAACTTCTGCATTTAAAAGATTAATACTAAAAAACCAAAAAGATAGGTTTAAAAAAAGTACTATTATTTTGGCTGATTTCATTCCTCTGAATCAGATTTTAAAGCAACTACACTATGGTAAGCTTTCTTTTTCTGGTTATTTCTATCGAATAATAATGGGTAATCTGATCTGCCATTAATAGGCCAATTATTCTTCCAAGTATTACCATCATTAACACCCCAAAGTGTTACTCGACTAATTTTCTCTTGGTGCTTTAAAAATAATTTAAAAATATCAGCATATCGGTCTGCTAATTTTGTTTGAATAGAATCTGGAAGTTTTTCTGGATAAGGATTCATGGTTGGGTCGCCACTTTCAAATTTCACATTTACGTCTGCTCCAGTAAAGTCCCATGGCATAGGAATTACAGAAATATCTAATTCTGTAATAGCTACTTGTATTCCTAAGTCTGAGTATTGAACTATACTTTCTTCAATTTCCTCCAAACTTGGACTTTCAAGTCCCCAATGTCCTTGCATTCCAATACCATCTACTTTGGTACCCAGCTCTTGCATTCTTTTAATCATTTTTATAGCGCCTGCTCTTTTATTTGGATTAGTCATACTATAATCATTATAATACAACTCTACATTTGGATCAACTTTTTGAGCTAAATTGAATGCTAACGATAAATAATCTTCACCTAAAACATCTAAAAACACAGTTTTTCTTAAAGTTCCATCATCATTTAAAGCTTCGTTTACTACATCCCAAGCATCTATTTTTCCTTTATACCTTCCAACAATTGTATTAATATGGTCTGTTAAAACCTCAACCATTTCAGTACTATCGGTTATTTCTTTAAAAAAAGGTGATAATTGACTATGCCATACCAATGTATGTCCTTGAATATGCATACCATTCTTCTCTGCTAAAGCGACTAGTTTATCTGGTAACTCAAAATTAAAAGTGTCTTTTTGTGGATGAATTAACATAGACTTCATCACATTTTCTGGAGTAACACTATTAAACTCTAAAGCAATTAGAGCGTTTTCAATAGAATCTCTTTCTTGTATTTGATTTCCATTTAAAGCTGTACCTATTAAAAAACTGCTTTTAAACACATCTTTTAAACCTTCTGGTGCAACTTTTTTTTCTTCTTTTTTCTGGCAGCTGGCTACCATTAATAGCATGATTACTAAAGCACTATAAAAATTTCTTTTATTCATCATTATTTAGAGTTAAATGTTATTATGCAATCGGTTGCGTAAATATATAAAAAAACTATTAATAATTATTATCTTGCGTTAGATTTGCAAAAAAAACAAGTATCATTAACAGTTTTATAAAGATACCATTTTTTAAGAAAAATTAAATTTAAAACATATAATCAAAAAGTTATGAAATCAAGGTCTTTAGGTAATAGTAAGTTCAACGTAAGTGAAGTAGGTTTAGGTTGTTGGCAATTAGGTGGTGATTGGGGAGATAGTATTTCTGATAAAGTTGCTTTTGATATAATGAGTAAAGCCATAGAACAAGGTGTTACATTTTTTGATACGGCCGATGTTTATGGTGCAGGACAAAGTGAACGTGTTATTGGGAAATTTATTAAACAGCACAATCCTAAATTAAAAATTGCTACAAAATTTGGTCGTGACGGAAGTGTTTTTCCTGATAAATATACAGAGAAAGCTCTACGTAAATCTGTTGATGATTCTCTTAATCGTTTAGGTGTTGAAGCTTTAGATTTACTACAATTACACTGTATCCCTACTGAAGTTTTATATGAAGGTTCAATTTTTAATTGGCTAAGAACTTTAAAACAAGAAGGTAAAATAAAAAACTTTGGCGCAAGTATAGAAACTGTTGAAGAAGGCCTTTTTTGTATAGAACAAGACGGTTTAACCTCACTTCAAATAATTTTTAACATATTCAGACAAAAACCTATAGCAGAACTTTTACCCAAAGCAAAAGCAAAAAATGTGGGTATTATTGTAAGACTACCACTAGCAAGTGGTTTATTAACTGGAAAATTCACAAAAGACACGACGTTTTTAGAATCAGACCATAGAAATTATAATAAAGACGGTGAAGCTTTTAACGTTGGAGAAACTTTTGCTGGATTGCCTTTTGAAAAAGGTGTTGAGCTTGCTAATAAAATAAAAGAAAACTTCTTACTTGATGGTTTAACCATGGCACAATTTGCACAACGATGGATTTTAGATCACGAGGCTGTAAGCTGTATTATACCTGGAGCTAGTTCTGCTTCTCAAATAGATTCAAACTGTAGTGTTTCAGATTTAAACCCTTTAGGTTCTAGTATTCATGAAGCTTTACAAGAATTTTACAAAAATGAAATTCATGACCATATTAGAGGTCCTTATTAATTAAGGGCTTATTTTTTTATTTCTCCATTAACAATTCTGAAAATCCCTAAAGGGTTATTGTCTTTTAACTCATCAGATAATAAATTTTGAGGGAAATTTTGATAGCACATTGGTCGTGTAAAACGTGTTATAGCTCCTGTACCAACTGATGTTGAACGACTATTAGTTGTTGCGGGAAATGGACCACCATGAACCATTGAATGGCACACCTCTACTCCAGTTGGGAAATTATTAATGATTAATCTGCCTACTTTTTGTTCTAATATTTGGATTAAATCCATATACGATTTTAAATCTTCGTCTGTTGCAAATAAGGTTGCTGTTAAATGGCCTTTCATTTTTTTTGCAGATGCTAATAATTCATCTTTAGAATCGGCTGTAATTGTAATAGTTGATGGCCCAAAAACTTCTTCCTCTAAAGAATCTTCTGTTAAGAAATATTTTGCAGAAGTTTTAAAAACATGCGCGCTTCCTTTAAAACCTTCATTGCTTTCTTTTCCTTGTGCTAATAATTCAATTTGATTTTTATTTGATAGATTCTTAATACCACTATCAAAAGCAGATTTAACTCCACTATTCAACATAGTGTTCGCTTCTACTGCCTTAAAATTTTGAGATACTTTTTCTTGAAATCCCGTAACCGAAGCGTCATCATTCAAAAACACAAGTCCAGGGTTTGTACAAAACTGTCCAACTCCCAAAGTAACTGAACCTGTTAATCCTTGCGCTATTTCCTCTCCGCGTTCTCTTAAAGCATTAGGCAAAATAAAAACTGGGTTTGTACTTCCCATTTCTGCATAAACAGGAATTGGTTCTGGTCTGTTATTGGCAGCATCAAAAATGGCTTTCCCTCCTTTATACGAACCTGTAAATCCAATGGCTTTTACCAAAGGATGCTGTACAATACCCATTCCTACCGCAACAGATTTTCCATGCACCATAGAAAAAACACCTTTTGGCATGTTTGTTTTTTCAACAGCTTTATTTATTGCATTTGCAATTAATTCACAAGTTCCAGGGTGCGAAGGATGTGCTTTTACAATGATAGGACAACCACTTGCTAAAGCTGATGCTGTATCGCCTCCTGCAACTGAAAATGCTAACGGAAAATTACTTGCTCCAAAAACACCAACAACACCTAGAGGCTTTTGCATAGAACGTATATCTGGTTTTGGCACAGGTTGCCTGTCAGGAATTGCTGTGTCTATTCTCGCATCTACCCAAGAGCCTTCGCGTAACACATTAGCAAACAGTTTTAATTGATTCATTGTTCTACCTCGTTCACCTGTAATTCTTCCTTCAGGCAAACCAGATTCTGCACAACAACGTTCAATAAGAGTGTCTCCTAAGTTTAAAATTTCATCTGCAATAGCATCTAAAAATTCAGCTTTTTCTTTACCACTTTTCTTGCTATAAATAGAAAAAGCTTCATTAGCCTTTTCAACAGCTTCATTAATTTCTTGTTGTGTTGCTTCGTAAAAACTAGTTGATAGTTCTTTTCCGTTTGAAGGATTAATCGCTAAAAATGTTTTTGTTCCTTGCCCTGATAATGTTCCTTCTATAAAGTTTTGCCCTGTTAAACTCATGTTATCTTACGTAATTTATTAGTGTTCCTATGTTGTCAATAGAAATTTGTATTTCATCTTCACTTTTTAAAGTGAATTCTGTTGTTGGTACAATTCCAGTTCCTGTCATCAATAAACTGCCATATTCAAAGGAACATTCTCTATATAAATAATCAACCAATTCTTTTGGCTTGCGCTTCATTTGATTGATTTTAATAGCCTCTTCAAAAACAATTTCATTATTTCTAATGATTTTCATACTTATTTTTGAATCGTCTGAAATGACTTCATCAGTTATATAAACACACGGCCCTAAGCCTGCACAAGCATCATAAGTTTTTGCCTGTGGTAAATACAAAGGATTTTCCCCTTCAATACTTCTAGAACTCATATCATTGCCAATAGTATAACCAATTATTTTTCCTGAAGACGTGATTACAAGTGTTAATTCTGGTTCAGGAACATCCCAAGTAGAATCTTTGCGAATATTAACTTTTCCACCCGAAGGAACTGTTCTATTTACCGTTGCTTTAAAAAACAATTCTGGTCTATCGGCATTATAAACACGTTCATAGTAATCACCTCCACCTGCATCTTTACTTTCTTCTTGCCTGCCTAATTTACTGTTATAATATGTTACACCGCTTGCCCATAACTCTTGACTTTGCATAGGAACCAGCAAATCATTTTCTATAATTTTTTCAGCATTTTGGATAGGTTTTAAACTAGCCACAAGATTGTTTAATTTACTTGCTAAATTATCGTTATTAATAAAATCATCCCAATTATCATTTATTAAATGAAATGAATTTTCAGATTGAATAATGATGCCTTTTTTTGTGTTATAAATTTTCATTTAAGATAATATTAAATATAAAATGAATAATAAAATTGCTGCCGATGCTCCCAGAACAAAACTACCTAGAGTAAGGAAACGATAACCTAATTTAACATCCATACCAGATAATTGGGTTACCACCCAAAAGAAGCTATCGTTGGCATGAACTACCACCGCAGATCCTGCTCCTATAGCAACAACCACCATGGCTTTTTGTAATTCGGTATCAAAACCTAAAGTAGCCATCATTGGTGCTAAAATTGAAGCAGCTGTTATTAACGCCACAGTTGAAGAACCTTGAGCGGTTTTTATAGCTGCTGCCAATAAAAATGGTAACCATATACTTAAGTTAATTCCAGATAATGCTTCACCTAGAGTAGTTGCTATACCAGAGTCACGTAGTACTTGACCAAAAATTCCGCCAGCACCTGTAATTAATATTATAGACGCTGCACCAACTAAAGCTTTACCAATCCAACCCGAGGTTGAAAACATGTCTTTATTTAATTTTTTAGGAAGTGTGAGCGATAAAAAGCAACCTATTAATAATGCTATAAATGGTTCTCCTAAAAAGAATAAAATCTTAATTATCGCAGGAAATGTTTCAAAATTATCTGATTGATAATCGTAAACAGAGGTCAATAAAGATTTAATGACAATTAGAATAATAGGAACAAAAATAGGAATGGTAGCTTTAAAAGCACTTGGTGCTGTTTTGAGTCGTTCTTTTATGTCTTCCTCAGTAACATTTGGATCTGGAGCAATATATGTTTTGGATACGTATTTTTTTATAAATACTAAACCCATTAATAATGCAAGTAAACTTATAGGAATACCCATTAGTATAACTAAACCTAAATCCGCATTTAAGTAATGAGCCGCTGCAATTGGTCCTGGTGTTGGTGGAACCATGGTATGTGCAGCAATCAAACCAAGCCCTAAAGCAATAGCTGTACCTGACAGTGTGATACCTGCTTTTTTTGATAAACTTTTATTTAAAGGAGCCAATAACATAAAGCCGCTATCTGCAAATACTGGAATGGATACAAACCAACCAATAATTCCCATAGCAAACGGTATTTTCTTCTTTCCTGTGAATTTTAAAACTTTTTCTGCTAAGGCGTAAGCACCTCCAGAATTTTCTAAAAAAGCACCTATGATTACCCCAAGTATGATAATCATTCCAATACCGCCTAAAGTATTTCCAAAACCTTTATTAACAGATGTAATAATATTATTTAATGGCATTCCAGCAATTATCCCATAGAAAATAGCGACTAAAAGCAACGCTATAAACGGATGTACTTTTAATTTTGCTGTGAGCCAAATAATAAGTAAAACACTAATTAATAAATAAATGACTACCATATAGTTAGTTTAATGTAAATCTCTATCTACTTTAGAACCTGAACCACCAACCAATACATCTAAATCTGCACCAACATCTGCTTGTTCAACATGATCTAAATAAATGCGAACATAACCTCGTTTTGCTAAAGGTTCTGGTGCTTTCCATTCGGCTTTTCGTCTTGCTAATTCTTCATCAGAAATATTGAGTTGTAATAATCGCTTTTCAACATCAAGTGTAATTGTATCTCCATTTTGAACAATAGCTAAAGTTCCGCCAACAGTTGATTCTGGAGAAATGTGAAGTACCACGGTTCCATATGCTGTTCCACTCATTCTACCATCGGAAATGCGAACCATATCCTTTACGCCTTTTTTAATTAACTTTTCAGGTAAATCAACATTGCCGACTTCGGGCATTCCAGGATACCCTTTTGGACCTACACCTTTAAGTACAATTACGCAGTTTTCATCAATATCTAAATCTGGATTATCAATACGTTCGTGGTAATCTTCCATAGACTCGAACACCACTGCTCTACCTGTATGTTGCATTAATTTTGGTGTTGCAGCAGAAGGTTTTATAACCGATCCATTCTTACACAAGTTTCCTTTTAGAACAGCTATTCCAGCATTTTCCTGTAAGGGTTTATTTATTTTCGCAATAACTTCATCATTATAGCATTTTGCTTTTGCATAATTTTCACTAAATGTTTTACCGTTTGCTGTTATAATATCTTGATGCAAAAGGTTTCCTAATTCTTTCATAACAACAGGCAATCCGCCAGCATAAAAGAAATCTTCCATCAAGTATTTTCCAGATGGCATCAAATTCACTAACAAAGGAATTTGACTTCCTATTTTATCAAAATCTTCCAATTTTAAATCAACTCCAATTCTACGAGCAATTGCGATTAAATGAATGATTAAATTAGTTGAACCACCAACAGCAGCGTTGGTTACAATCGCATTTTCGAAAGCTTTTCTGGTGAGTATTTTAGACATGGTTAAATCTTCCTTGATCATTTCAACTATGCGACGACCAGAAAGTTGCTGCATTACTTTTTTACGAGAATCTGCAGCTGGAATAGATGAAAACCCTGGTAACGTTAATCCTAAGGCTTCAGCCATAGTTGCCATTGTTGAAGCAGTTCCCATGGTATTACAATGTCCAATACTACGTGCTGCACAAATTTCTGCTTCACGCATATCATCTTCATCAAATTCTTCAGTTTTTTGCTTTTCTTTTATCATCCAATTGAATGAACCAGAACCAATTGTCCCACCTCTAAAACGACCATTTAGCATTGGTCCTCCTGGAACAACAATAGTTGGTAAATCTACGCTGCAAGCTCCCATAACTGTTGAAGGTGTTGTTTTATCACAACCTGTTAAAAGCACAATACCGTCTAATGGATTTGCACGAATAGATTCTTCCGTATCCATACTAGCCAAATTGCGAAACAACATAGTTGTTGGACGCATAATGGTTTCACCTAAAGACATTACGGGAAATTCTAATGGAAATCCTCCTGCTTCTAAAATGCCGCGTTTTACAACCTCAGCAACTTCACGAAGATGTCCATTACAAGGTGTAAGGTCTGACCACGTATTGCAAATGCCAATAACAGGCTTGCCTTCAAAATAATCATCTGGATAACCTTGATTTCGTAACCATGAACGGTGTACAAAACCCATTTTATCATTACCTCCAAACCATTCTTGACTACGAAGTTTTTTGTCTTTACTCATTTTGATTACTGTTATTTTCTGGAACATTTAACACCGCATCAAAAGCAGGTTTTGGATTTTTGTCTCTATCATAGAGTAATGTATAATTTGTTCTGTTTGCAATAGGGTAACCATTTTTCCAAGACATATCATCGTGTATACCCCAAAATGTTACTCTGTCTATTTTATCACGTTTTCTATAAAATATTTCAAATAATTCGGCATATCTATCGGCTAACTCTTGCTGCACTTCGTCGGGCAAACCATTTTGATACGGGTCTAAAAACTCCTTAAATTCTTCTAAATCGTATTGCGGATGTAATAAACCCGTACCAATAATTTGACCTTCTTTTGTTAATGGTAATACATCAACGTCTAACTCGGTTATCATCACTTTTACTCCAAGTGAAGCAAAAGAGTCTATTGCAGCTTCAATGTATTCATTTTTAGGATAATTTAAACCCCAATGCCCTTGTATACCAACACCATCAATTCTAACGCCTTCTTTTTGTAGCATTCTAACCAAACGCATGATTCCGTCTCGTTTTGCGGGTCGCCACGCGTTAAAATCATTGTAATACAACTCTGTATTTGGTGCATACTCACTAGCAAATTTAAATGCATGTTTCACTAATGTATCACCATTTCCAACACCGTTAACCCATGTTGTTGGTCTGTAAGAACCATCATTATCAATCACTTCATTTACAACATCCCAAGCGTGTACTTTACCTGCATATCGTCCTGCGACAGCTTGAATATGGGTTCGCATACGTTCAATTTGCTCTTCATTTGTATTGGGTTCACCTTCTGAATTTGTAAAAAACCATGATGGTGTTTGATTATGCCAAACTAAAGTATGACCAATGATAAACATCTTGTTTTTTTGACCGAATTCAACAAAATCATCTGCAGGCTTAAAATTATAAACTCTAGGTTCTGGGTTTATTAGTGCAGCTTTCATTATGTTTTCTGCTGTTACAGCATTAAATTGTTTAATAACAATTTTTTGAGATTTTTCGTCTTTTCCAGACACAATGGCTTCATTAAGTGCTGTACCCACTAAAAAAGCATTTTTGTAGGCTTCTTTTAAAATGATTTGTTTTTCTTTTTTAGTTTCTTTAGACGAGCAGCTAGACAAAATAGATAATGCTAGCAAAATCATAAAAAAGTGTGGTGACTTCATAATTAGTTTAGTTTTATGCAACCGGTTGCGTAAATATACAGAAATTTATATTTAAGTAATGAAAGAAGTTATAGATTTTACATATTAATAATCTTTTAATCAAACTATTAACACTAAAAGTGGTTTGAAGATGTATACAATGCCAAATATGTTCCTACAAAACCACCTGCTTCTGCAGTACTTAAATTAATGGCATCAACATTTTTAATTAAAGGTTTCCAGTTTTCATCTTCGGAAAGCTTATAATAAAAATCATAGTATCTTACCTTCCCTTCTATCATTAAATATAGTTCGTTAGTATTGTCTTTTATTATATTTTTTGCCAGAATATTAGGTTTTCCGTCCTTTATTTTAGTAGCTGTTTTTTCAAGAAACACCTCAATTTGTCCAGCTGCATTTAATCTTTTCCCTATAAATAAATAATTTTTTTCATTTTGAAAAGCTGCTAATCCTGCTGTTTGAAGTGTATCAGTTAAAGTGAAATTAAGTTTTGTTGATACTTCAAATGCTTGATGTTGTTGTCTTCTACCAATAAATGAAAAGTTTGTTTCGGTTTTTATATTTTCTTTTCGTGGTTTTATATATAAAAATCCATCTTCAATTTTATGCCATTTCTCTAATGGATTTCTAATAAAATTATATTTAAAATCTAATTTATCGTTAGAAAAATCATCATTAGAAGTAAAGTTTCCAGATAACGGATCAAAAGATTCTCCTTTTGGTAAATCGGGTTTCTTATGTACAAACGGATGTGCTTCATTTCCACTTTCAAACGTTGGCCAACCGTCTTTCCAAGTAACTGGTAACATAAAAGTTTCTCTTCCAGTATTGTAATAATCAATCTCATATGGTCTGCAACCTAAATATACTCCCCACCAATCACCATTATTTGTCTCAACAAAATCTGCATGACCTGTTGTTGTAATTTGGTTGGGGCGTTCTTTATTCAAGTGGCGCTGTGTTAAAATAGGATTATTTTCATAACTCACATAAGGCCCAAGAACGTTTTTACTTCTAAAAACAACTTCAGAATGGTTATAAGCGGTTCCGCCTTCTGCACATATTAAATAATAGTATCCATCTTTTTTTAAAATGTGTGGAGCTTCAATCCAAACCGGTTTTTTTGCCATATCTGTACCTCCATCTACCAACAATGTTTGTTCTGAAATTATTTTTTTTTGTTCTAAACTGTATTCCCAAGTGTAAATTGCTCTATGCCCGTCATGTTTTGTAATATTATTAGGTGGTGGACCATTGTGCGTTATGTAAACTCTTCCATTATCATCAAAGAAAATATCTGGATCAATGCCATTTACTTCAGGCAACAAAATTGGATTAGACCATTCACCAGCTGGATCTTGTGTTGTTACTATAAAATTTCCACCACCATCTACATTTGTACAAATAACATAAAAAGTTCCTTGATGATAACGAATGGTTGGTGCAAACATACCTCTTGACACTCCTAAACCTGAAAAATCTCCTTGTTCTTTACGAGTAATAACGTGTCCTAATTGTTTCCAATTTACCAAATCTGTACTTTCGAAAATTGGTATACCTGGAAAATATGAAAATGACGAGTTAATTAAATAGTATTTATCATTTGCTTTACAAATACTTGGATCTGGATAAAACCCAGATAAAATAGGATTGTAATATTCGTCATCAGATTTTGATAATTTATTATAAATTTCATCTTTACCTTCATAATTAAACCAATCGAATGCAACATAATCTTTATGTTCTACCGAAGACTCCTTTTTATTAGAAGTACAGCTAATTGTTATTATAAAAACAGTAAGAAATAATGGTACTATTGAATTTTTCATTTTAAAAATATTAGTGTAAGAATGATTATTTTGTATAAATATAAAGGCATTTTTTTTAATATACTTCATCAATTTGTAAGTAGTTTACAATAAAATATTAAATTTACAGAATAACCACTAAAACCTAAAATGACTAATAATAAAGATATTACAATCTACGATATTGCAGAAAAGTTAAATTTATCAACATCTACAGTATCTAGAGCTTTAAAAAGCCACAGTAGTATTAGTAAAAAAACTACCAAAAGAGTAGTTGAAACTGCAAAAGAAATGGGATATAGTCCTAATACTCTTGCATCAAGTTTACGAAGTAATAAAACAAAAACCATAGGTGTTTTAATATCTCGAATAAACAGACCATTTGTGTCTTCGATGATTAGTGGTATTGAAGAAACTGCACAAAAAGCGGGTTATAATGTTATTATTACACAGTCGCATGACTCCTACCAAGATGAAGTTGATATGGCTCAGGCTTTGTATAACAGTAGAGTTAGTGGTATTATTTGTTCGTTAGCTATGGAAACTACAAAAACAGACCATTTTCAGCAATTTATTGATAAAGGTATTCCTTTAGTTTTTGTGGATAGGGTTCCAAAAGGTTTTAATACCTATAGAGTAATGATTGATAATTATTCTGCTGGTTTTAAAGCAACTAAACATTTAATTGAGCAAGGTTGTAAACGAATAGCACATATAGCAGGTTTAAAATTTAGAAATATTTATAACGAAAGAGAAAGAGGTTATAGAGATGCATTAAAAGAATATAATTTACCAATTGATGAAGATTTGATTGTACATGTGAGTACAATGAGTTATGATGAAGGAGAAAAAGCCACAAACAAATTACTTGATCTTAATAATCCACCAGACGGTATATTCGCATCAAATGATACAACAGCAATTGCTGCCATTCAAGTTGCTAAAAGTAGAGGTTTAAAAGTACCGGAAGATCTAGCAATTATTGGTTTTAATAATGATCCTGTTTCTCGAATAATAGATCCTGGTTTATCTACTATATCTCATCCAGCTTTTGAAATGGGAAAAACCTCATCAAAAAAAATATTGAAACATTTAAAGAAGTCTAAAAAAGATGATATAACCGAAATTACTTTTTTAAATACTGAAGTAATAGTCAGAGGTTCATCTAAAAGAAAATGAAGTTGAAATTATTTATCTATTACAATTTGTGGTTTACTTGTTTTAGATTTTAACCCTTGAAAATTGAAATAGGATTTAGCATTATGATAACATATATCGCTAATTATTTTTCCTATCCACGGTATATCATTTGGTAATTCCCCATTTTTAATATCCTCACCAAAAATATTACACAAAATACGACGGTAATACTCATGCCTTGTAAAAGATAGAAAACTTCTACTATCTGTAAGCATACCAACAGAACAACTTAAAAGCCCCATATTTGATAATGAGTTTATTTGTTTTGTAATACCATCTTTTTGATCTAAAAACCACCAAGCAGTTCCAAATTGTACTTTACTTTTTGTTCCGCCTTCACTAAAATTTCCAGCCATGGTAGCAAATAAATCATTATCTGAAGGGTTAGAATTGTAAATGATAGTTTTTGGTAAACTTCCATCATCATTTAACTTATTTAAATAATAAGCTAGAGATTCGGCATGCTGGTAATCGCCAATACTATCTACACCTACATTAATACCAATTTCTCTTAAAAGTAATTTGTTTGTATCTCGAATAGGCCCTAAATGCAATTGCATTGTCCAGCCTTTATTTGCATAAAACTGACCTAGATAAAATAAGATTGCTGATTTGTAGATACTTATTTCCTTATCAGAAAGTGCTTTATCGTTAAATCTATCTTTTATAATAGAATCTACTTTTTTGTCAGTAAACTTTTCAGAATAAACATAAGACAACCCATGATCAGATAATCTACATCCATTGTCATGAAAATATTGTACACGACTTTCAATAGCTTCTAAAAAAGATTCTAAATTTTTAATTTTAATTCCAGAAACACAAGATAAACTATCAACATAAGTATTAAACTCAACACCTTCAATATTAATGATATTATCTGGTCTAAAGGTGGGTAATGTTTGTACATTAAACTTTGATTTTGCTATGTCTTGATGATTTTTAAGATTATCTATGGGATCATCAGTAGTACAAACTACTTCAGCATTTGCCATTTTCAATAAACCTTGTGTTGTATATTGAGGTGTTTTTAATAAATCATTGCATTGATTATATATTGATAAAGCTGTTTTTTCATTTATTTGTTCATCAATATTAAAATAGCGTTTAAGTTCTAAATGCGACCAATGATACAAAGGATTTCTCATGGTATATGGTACAGTAAAAGCCCATTTTTTGAACTTTTCTTCATCTGAAGCTTTTCCGGTAATATACTTCTCTTCTACACCAAGACTTCTCATTGCACGCCATTTGTAATGATCGCCATCCAACCAAATTTTAGTTAAATTTTTAAATTGTTTGTTTTTAGCTATTTCATTTGGTGGTAAATGATTATGAAAGTCTATGATAGGTAAATCTTTGGCATAGGAATGATATAATTCTTCTGCATAAGATGATTTTAAAAGGAATTTATCCGTTATAAAACTACTCATGATTAGTGCTTGGTTTGTTTAAACATCTATTGAATTGAAAAAGACGCTTCGGCCATTTTAGAAACGCCTAATTCTTGACTACGCTTCATAGGGCTAGCTCCTCCAACATATACTTTAAATGCTCCAGATTCAATAACACGCTTACCTTCATTGTTTACCATTTCAAACATTTTTGGTGTTAATTCAAAACTTATGTTTTTTGTTTCACCTGCTTTTAAATGAATGCGCTTTACATCATTTAATTGGGAATTTGGCACAACAAAAGATGCTTCTACATCAGAGATGTATAACTGAACAACTTCATCGGCATCAACCTTTCCTGAGTTTGTAATATCTACAGTAAGTGTAATGGTATCTGTTTTTGAAATGGAACTTGATGATAACTTAATATTATCATATTTAAAAGTCGTATAACTTAGTCCAAACCCAAAAGGATAAAGCGGATCAAGATTCATGTATTTGTATGTTCTACCTTTCATGGAATAATCTTTGTAATCAGGTAATTGATCTAAAGATTTAGGAAATGTAATTGGTAATCTACCTGATGGTGAAACTTTACCAAATAGCACATCGGCAATAGCATTTCCACCTTCTTCTCCAGGATACCACACTAAAAGAACAGCATCTGCTAACGCTTCAACTTCGGCTAAATTCATTGGGCTTCCTCCTGTAATAATGGCCACAATAGGTTTTTTGTCTTCAGGATTTCTATCGGCTGCTTGTCTCAATCCACGCAAGTAATCCATTTGCGATTTTGGTAAATTGTAATCTAACCTATCGCCTTTTGTTTTTGAAGCGATAGATGCCCCTTCTTCACCTTCAATTAAACCTGAAATACCTAAGGCTGCAAAAGTAACATCAGAGTTACCAGCATTTCCTGTAGCATAATCTAAAGGATTTTCTTTAGGAACAGTTAACATAGCTCCCATTCTATATTGTAATTGACTAGCAGGACTTATTGCTCCTGCTATACCTTCCATAATAGTTACCATCTTGGGGTTAACACCATAATAATTTCCTAAAAGTGCCTCTGAATCTCCAGCAATAGGTCCAGTAATAAAGTATTTAGGTAAGTCATTTTTTAAAGGAAGTACGCCATTGTTTTTAAGCAACACAATACTTTTTTGGGCCACCTCTCTAGCTAATGCTCTATGTTCATCACTATTAACAACATCAACAGAAATATCATCATAAGGATTGCTGCCTTGAGGGTCAAACAACCCTAATTTAAATCTTGTGCGTAATAAAATAGCTAATTTTTCATCTATCTCTGCTTCTGTAATTAAGCCTTGTTTTACTGCTTCTGGAAGTCCTTCCAAATAAGAACTACCACAATTTAAACTAACACTACTTTTTACAGCCATAGCTGAAGCTTCGGCTTGTGTATTAGTAGTTCCGTGTCCTCCTTTTCCTTTTGGTGTATAAAAATCTACAATGGCCCAACAATCACTTAATATGTGTCCTTTAAAATTCCATTCGCCTAATAATACGTCTTCTATTAAATATTTATTTGCACAACAAGGCTCCCCATTTGTACTATTATAAGCACACATGATTGATTCTACTTTAGCTTCTTTAACCAAAGCTTCGAAAGCAGGAAGATAAGTTTCCCATAAATCTTTTTGATTTACAATGGCATCAAATTCATGACGCAACTCTTCAGGCCCACTATGTACAGCATAATGCTTAGCGCATGCTGCTGTTTTTAAATATTTATCATTATCACCTTGTAAACCATTTACAAATGCTTTTCCCATTAATGACATTAAATATGGATCTTCTCCATAAGTTTCTTGCCCTCTTCCCCATCTTGGATCTCTAAAAATATTGATGTTAGGTGTCCAAAAGGTAAGTCCTCCATATTGTTTATGGTAACCTTTTTCTTTTGCTGCGTTATGCATAGCACGAGCTTCATCTGAAATTGCCGATGATACTCTAAATGCCAAATCACTATCAAAAGTAGCACCTAAACCTATTGCTTGTGGAAAAACGGTTGCAACACCAGAACGTGCCACACCATGTAAAGCTTCGTTCCAATAACTATAAGGAGGGATTTCCAAGCGTTCAATAGCATTAGTATTGTGCATCATTTGATCTGCTTTCTCTTCAAGTGTTAATCTGGAAATTAAATCTTGAATTCTATCATCCATAGATAATGTAGTATCGTAAAATGGAAATTTAGCTTCTTCTGAACTTACAATTGCTCCGGATTCTTCACTTTTTGCATCTGAATTATTATTCTTACAGGAAGAAATTAATATTACAGCTAAAAGAATTGTACGAGGAAAGACTTTTAATATCGTTTTCATATCTAAAAATTAGTTGGTTAGATTGCTGTAATATACACAAAAAATATTTTCTTAAACATTAACAAATATCTTTTATGCAATCGGTTGCGAAGTTATAAAAATTTTACTAAGTTTACAATTATTTTTTAGTTTGTAAACCCTAATAGACTTTATGTATATTAGGGTATTTTAAGCTTAAACACTAGTTAAAACACATGATTTTATTTTCAAAAAAAGTTTTTAGTTTATTATATATCTTAATATTCATACTATCATTCACTTCTCACGCAAATGATGGGTATAACTTGTGGCTTCAGTATAAAAAGGTTGAAAACAAGCAGCTTTTAAAAAATTATATGGCTTCAATTCAAGGTGTTGAATCTTCTGGAGACTCAAAAACAATATCAGTTGCTAAACAAGAATTAGAAAAAGGTTTTTCTGGATTATTTGGAAATGTTTTTCAAATTGATGATAATAATTCTGGTAAAAACACCTTAATTATTGGCTCTGAAGCAAATTTGGATGTTAAATATTCAAAATATTTAAAAAATGAACTTTCTAAAATTGAGAGAGATGGATTTATAATTAAACAACTCAAAATTGAAGGAAACACTAAAATTATAATAACTGCAAAAACTGATGTTGGTGTATTATATGGTGTTTTTAGACTATTACGAGAAATACAATCTTATAAATCAATAGAAAATATTAACATCATTGATTCTCCTAAAGTTGATGTTCGCATTCTAAATCATTGGGATAATCTTGATAGAACCGTAGAACGCGGTTATGCTGGTTTTTCACTTTGGGATTGGCACCGTTTACCAGATTATATTGATAGTCGTTATGTAGACTATGCCAGAGCAAATGCCTCAATAGGAATTAATGGAACTGTACTAACTAACGTAAATGCAAACGCTTTAATTTTAACGCCACATTACTTAGAAAAAGTAAAAGCTTTAGCAGATGTTTTTAGACCTTATGGTTTAAAAGTATATTTAACAGCACGCTTCTCTGCTCCTATTGAGATTGGTGGTTTAGAAACTGCCGACCCTTTAAATACTGAAGTTATACAGTGGTGGAAAGATAAAACAGCTGAAATTTATAAATCTATTCCAGATTTTGGAGGCTATTTAGTAAAAGCAAATTCTGAAGGGCAACCTGGACCACAAAACTATGAGCGAAACCATGTAGATGGTGCCAACATGTTAGCAGATGCTGTTGCACCTTTTGGTGGCATTGTAATGTGGAGAGCTTTTGTGTATTCTGAACATGATCCTACAGATAGAGCTAAACAAGCTTACTCAGAATTTGTACCCTATGATGGCCAGTTTAAAGACAATATTCTTATACAGGTTAAAAATGGAGCAATAGATTTTCAACCACGCGAACCATTTCATCCTATGTTTGGAGCAATGCCCAAAACTCCTCTTATGATGGAGTTCCAAATTACTCAAGAATATCTTGGTTTTAGTACACATTTGGTATATTTACCTAAATTGTATGAAGAAGTTTTTGAAGCTGACACCTATCGTGAAGGTAAAGGTTCAACAGTGGCTAAAGTAATTGATGGCTCGCTTCATAATAAAAAAATAACAGGAGTAGCTGGTGTTACAAATATTGGTAATGATAGGAATTGGACCGGTCACCATTTTTTACAAGCCAATTGGTATGGTTTTGGGCGACTAGCTTGGAATCCGCATTTAAAATCAAAAGATATTGCAGAAGAATGGATACGTCAAACGTTTTCAAATGATGAAAATTTCATTAATCCAATCAAAAAAATGATGATTCAATCTCGTGAAACTGTCGTAAAATATATGAATCCATATGGTTTGCATCATATTTTTGATACTGGTCATCATTATGGTCCAGGACCTTGGGTTGGTAACTTACCAAGACCTGAATGGAACCCAACCTATTACCATAAAGCTGATGAATTTGGAGTTGGTTTTAACAGAACAAAAACAGGAAGTAATGCTACAGCTCAATATGCTCCAGAAGTAGCTAAAATGTATGATGACATATTAACAACTCCTGAAAAAGATTTACTTTGGTTTCACCATGTTTCTTGGAACCACAAATTAAAAAATGAACAAACCCTATGGAACGGTATGGCGTTAAAATATCAAGAAGGTGTTGACGAAGTAGAAGATATGATTTCACTTTGGAACTCTATGGAACAATATGTAGATCCACAAAGATTTAAAGAAGTAAAAATGATGTTGAATATCCAATATAAAGAAGCAAAGTGGTGGCGTGATGCTTGTTTATTATATTTTCAGCAATTTTCAAAACAAGATTTACCAAACGGAGTTGAAAAACCTTCAAAAACTCTAGAAGAGTTTCAATCATTGAGGTTTCCTTTTGCTCCAGGAAGATAAAACTAACTAAATAATAATGGCAAAAAAAGCGATTGTAACCGGAGGCAATTCCGGACTGGGTTACGCAACAGCAAAAAAACTGTGTGATAACGGAATAAAAACCTATATAATAGGACGAACAAAAGATAAAACAGAAAATGCCTGTGCTGAAATTGGTGAAAATGCAATTCCTGTGATTTTCGATTTAAATAACTTAGATGAAATTCCTGCTATGATAGCAAATATTTCTGATGGAGATAACATTGATATCTTAGTAAATAATGCTGGAATAAATCAAAAAAAGGAATTTACAGAAGTTACCAACCAAGAATTTTTAAATATTATTAATACCAACGTTTTAAGTGTTTTTGCTGTTAGCAGAGAAGTCGTTAAAATAATGAAAAAACACAATGGCGGAAGTATAATAAATATAAGTTCAATGGCTTCACAATATGGTTTACCAAAGGTTATAGCATACTCCGCAAGCAAGGGAGCTATAGAAACCATGACACGTGCAATGTCTGTAGAATTAGCCGAATTTGGTATTCGAGTTAATTGTATTGCTCCAGGGTTCATAAAAACAAAAATGTCTGCTAAAGCTTTAGATAATGATCCGGAAAGAAAAAACAAAGTATTATCCAGAACACCAATGGGCTTTTTAGGTGAGCCCTCAAATATAGCAGATGCGGTTTACTTTTATGCCACTAACGAGTCAAGTTATGTTACCGGTACAGTTCTTCCTGTAGATGGTGGTAATTGTATTGGATTTTAAAAGGATTTGTTATGATTTTTATGACTAAAACCATGCGATGGTATGGACTACACGACAGAACTTCTTTAGTAAACATAAAACAATGTGGAGTAAAAGGAATTGTTACAGCACTACATGAAATACCTGTAGGTGAAGTTTGGACTATAAAGGATATTCTAGAACGTAAAAAGATTATTGAAGATGAAGGATTAGAATGGAAAGTTGTTGAAAGTTTACCAGTACATGAAGACATTAAAAAGCGCACAGGGAATTTTGAAACCTATATTGAAAATTACAAAATAAGTTTAAAGAATCTAGCAGAATGTGGCATTGAGGTTATTACATATAATTTTATGCCAATATTAGATTGGGTAAGAACACATCATGATTATAGTAATTTAGATGGGACCAAATCGTTGTATTTTCATAAAGATGCCTTTGTGTACTTTGATGTGTTTTTATTAAAAAGACCTAATGCAAAAGCTAGCTACACTCCACAACAAGTTAATAAAGCTGTTCTTTATGGTAAACAATTGAATAAAGAAGAGAAAAAAAAGCTTTTTAAAAATATTTTATTAGGGTTACCTGGAAGTCAAGAAAATTTCACTTCGAAAAAGATATTAAATCTATTACAAGAGTATTCGCATATTGATGATGAATCTTTAAGAAACAACCTTGTTTTGTTCTTGAAAGAGGTTGCTCCTGCTGCAGAAAAATTAGGATTAAAACTTGCCATACATCCAGATGATCCACCATATTCTGTATTAGGATTACCAAGAGTAGTAAGTACTCAAAAAGATTTAGAATTCATATTAAATAAAGTACCAATAAATGCTAATGGATTGTGTTATTGCACGGGTTCATTAGGTGCTCACCCAGATAATGATTTATTAAAAATACTTAATAAAACATCCTCAAGAGTTCATTTTTTACACTTAAGAAATGTTATTAAAGATATAGATGGTAATTTTAAAGAATCTGATCATTTGTATGGAGATAATAACATGGAAAAAATCGTAGAAAAAATCGTTAAGATTATGCGTAAAAGAGAAAAAAGTATACCTATGCGACCTGATCACGGATTTTTACATGCTATTGAAGGTAAAGAATTGTATCCAGGATATTCATTAATAGGTAGACTTAAAGGATTAGCAGAAATTACTGGATTAGAATTAGGAATTAGTTATAAATTGAAAATTACAAATTAATGTTAACGCAATCGGTTGCGTATAAAATTAATTATTAAGATATTTGAATATATTAAACTCAAAAAAATTATGAAAACAAGAAAAATTTTAAGCATTTTAATTATTGCACTACTATTCATAGGCTGTAGCAGTGATAGTCCTACAAGTGGTGGAGTTACTGTAGGTGGTCCAACCGGTGATAGTGATGGTGGTGGTGACGATGGCGGTGACGATGGTGATAGCGGTGATGATGGCGGTGATAGCACAACCCAATATTTACTAGATTTTGCAGACTATCCTATCGGGAATATAGTTTCTGCAAGTAAATTAGCATCATCATCTACGGATAATACAACATTTAAAGAAATTCTAACAAATGAGTATAATAGTATTACTGCCGAAAATGATATGAAACCCAATAATATGTTTTTAGGTCCTAATCCTGATGATTATGATTGGTCTGATGGTGATGATATAGTAGCTTATGCAAAAGCTAATGGATTCCGTGTTCATGGGCATGTTTTAGCATGGCATAGTCAACAACCTGGTTGGTTTAATTCATTTTCTGGAACTGATGAAGAATTTGAAACTGCAGTAATGGATTATATCACTGCTACAGTTGCTCACTTTGCAGAAGAAAAAGATAGTAATGGTAACTCAATAGTTGCTAGTTGGGATGTATATAATGAAGCTTTTGAAACAGATGCACAAACTAATGTTTTAATGACTAAAATTGATGATGTTATTGCTAAATGTTTCCTAGCTGCAAGAGCTGGAGATCCAGATGTAAAATTATTTTATAATGATTTTAATGTTGCTGGTGATGTTGATAAAAGGAATAATATTTTAGCTATGGTAGCTGATTTTCAAACGAGAAATATCCCTATTGATGGAATTGGAATGCAAATGCATTTAAATCATAACTGGCCAACAGATGATTTACCACTAGCTATAGAACAAATTGCAGATACAGGTTTATTAGTTCATGCTTCAGAGTTAGACGTTAAAGCAAACTACGGTAATGATGTAACAACCTTGACTGCAGCAAGAGCTCAAGAACAAGCAGATCAATTCCAAAGAGCATCATATTACTACACGACTATAGTACCTAGTGCACAACAATACGGTATAACTATTTGGGGTTTTAGAGACAGTGATAGTTGGTTGTATGATAATGGTGGAGATTGGCCTTTATTATATGATAATAATTTCAATACTAAAACTGCATATGACAGTTTTATAGAAGGTTTAAAAGGTAATCCTGTAAATTAATATAATATTAAATATGTTTAAAATCCACTATTTGACTATAGTGGATTTTTTTCTTTAAAAAATTAAAAATTGAATGAAGTGCACTTTAGTTTTAAACCATTGTCACTGTCATATATCAAAGTATATTTATTGAATTCCGAATATTATTTCAATAATTTCTAATTATCTTACATAAAAATTTATAAATATATTTTTAAATGAAAATCCTTGGTATTTCTGCATACTACCATGATTCGGCAGCAGCTATTATAGAAAATGGAAAGGTGCTATATGCTGCTCAAGAAGAACGATTTTCAAGAATAAAAAATGATGCTTCATTTCCAGAAAAAGCCATAAAATACTGTCTTGATGAATCAGGGTTTAATATAGAGGATATAGATCAAATTGCTTTTTATGATAAGCCTTTTTTAAAGTTTGAAAGACTTTTGGAAACTTATTATGCTTTTGCCCCTAGAGGATTTAAATCTTTCGCAATGGCTATGCCTCTATGGCTAAAAGAAAAACTTTTTATTAAACAATTTATTAGAAAAAAAATTAAAGAACTAACTGATTTAAAAAGAATTAAAACACCTATAAATTTTACTGAACATCATTTATCTCATGTTGCTAGTGCATTTTATACATCCCCTTTTAAGAAATCTGCATTTTTAACAGTTGATGGCGTTGGTGAATGGGCTACAACATCATATGGTGTAGCTTGTGGAGAAAAAGGTATTCAAGTATTGGGTGAGCTGCATTTCCCTGATTCTCTAGGCTTGTTTTACTCAGCATTTACTTATTATTTAGGTTTTAAGGTTAATTCTGGAGAATACAAAATGATGGGATTAGCACCATATAGCAATCCAGATTCTAAAAAAGTTGCTCATTTCAAAAAAATTATAATAGAAAATCTTGTTGATATAAAACCTGACGGTTCTATTAAACTGAATATGCAATTTTTTGAATACCCTGTTGGATTACGCATGGTAAATCCAAAAAAATGGGAAGCTCTCTTTGGGTTAAAAAAGCGAGAACCAGAAGACAAATTAGAACAAATTCATGCTGATTTGGCTCTTGCAGCGCAAAAGGTTTTAGAAGAAATACTTATTAAACTAATTAAATTTGTAAAACAAGAAACAAAAGTAAATTATTTGTGTCTTGCTGGGGGTGTTGCTCTTAATTGTGTTGCAAATTCAGTTTTGTTTAATAAAAATATTTTTGATGATATTTATATACAACCTGCTGCTGGTGACTCTGGTGGAGCTATAGGAGCTGCTTTAGCAACTGCTTATATAAAATACAAACTACCTTTTGAAGGTTTAAAACAACCTTTTGATGTGTATTTAGGATCTGAATTTTCTAATTTAGACATTGAAAGAGTTCTACGAAAACATAAATGCAATTACAAGTTTTATCAAAATCAAGATGATTTAATTAAAGCTACAACTAAATATTTAGCAAATAAAAAAGTTATAGGATGGTTTCAAGGAAAAACCGAATTTGGACCACGAGCACTGGGAAATAGAAGTATTTTAGCAGATGCTACAGATCCAGAAATGCAATATAATTTGAATATGAAAATAAAATTTAGAGAAGGTTTTAGACCTTTTGCTCCTGTGGTTTGTGAAGAAGATTATAATGACTATTTTGAAAAAGGAAAACACTCTTATTACATGTTATTTACAAGTAAAGTAAAAAAAACTTTAAGAAAACCATTGCCTGATAATTTTGAAACGTTAAGCTTGGACGCAAAACGTAAAATTCCAAAATCTGAGTTGCCAGCTATTACTCATATAGATTTTTCTGCCAGAGTTCAAGTTGTAAAAAAAAGTTTTAACCCTTTGCTGTGGGACTTAATTCAATCTTATAAAAAAAATACAGGCGTTGGAGTTCTTATAAATACTAGTTTTAATGTAAAAGATGAACCTATAGTTAATACTCCAGAGGATGCCTATCTTTGCTTTATGAAATCTGGAATGGATGTGTTAGTTTTAGAAAATTATTTAATTGTTAAATAATATGGAATTTGTTAAAGAATTCTTTCTCTTTATAAGAGAAAGAAAAAAGTGGTGGCTAGTGCCCTTAATTATAATATTTGTGATTTTTGGGTTGTTAATTTTTTTAACAAGTAGTTCTGCCCTAGCTCCATTTATATACTCATTATTTTAAAAATGACTCGAGAAAAAGGACAAGAAACCATAATTGTTTTAGCTTTAGTTTGCCTTATTGTATTTATAAAATTTAATACGGTTTGGTTAATTTATTTGGCATTAAGCGTTCTTATTATAAGTTTAATATCTAAAAAACTAACTATTGCTATAGGTGTCTTTTGGTTTTCATTTTCTCATTATTTTGGTTTGGTAATGAATTATATCATCATGTTCTTTATCTTCTTTTTCGTTTTAACACCTTTATCTTTTTTTCAAAGGTTAACAGGTAATAACAAAATATTAAAAAAGAAAAACAATAACACCTATTTTATTGAGCGAAATTATTATTACACTAATAATGATATTGAAAAACCTTGGTAGCATTTTACTTTTAGCTTGAATTCTAATGTAAATCTTCTTTGTTTCTTTTATGATTAAGTCAATATAAATAAGAAATAAACTAATGTTTTGATTTAAAAAGGCAAGTTATTCTTTACCAATATCATGAATTGACTAAAAAGTGTCTTTCCTTTAAAATTAGTCCTTTAACACATAGATATTTGGTTTTAGTAAAATCAAAAAACTCTTCTTGGATAAATTTTAACCTTTTATGTGGGAAAAATTTTTAATGGTAAACAAAATGGTTTTTGAGGGATAATAAATAGAAAATAGCTTAAGAAAAAAAAATTTACACAATCGGTTGCGTAATACTATCTATTATGTATATTTGTTATATTGAATGATTGTTATAAGTGTAAATGTCAAACTATTAACAATATAATTAAACTAAACTTTATAATTAACTTTAAAATTTTAAGCTATGCTAAAAAATCTAAAATTTATCAGTAAATTTTTCACAATTATCGCAATTGTTTTTGCGGTAAGTTGTGAAGATGACGATTCTTTTGCTCCTGTGGTTATTGATAGCGTTGAGTCAGATAATTTTTATCCTGGTGACGATGTAACTTTCAAAGGGAGTAACTTTAATAAAGTCTTATTTGTTTTTCTTGAGAAAAATCAAATTCCTTTTCAATTAGATGGAGATACAATAACTTTTACATTACCTGAATCTGCGACTATTGGTAGCGGAGTAATTACTTTAGTAATGGCCAATGGCTACACAGTTACTAAAAATATCACAGTAATTGCAAGACCTTTTCCTATTATTCTAACAATATCACCTAGTGCAGCACAAGAAGGAGAACAAGTTACAATTACAGGAACATCTTTAGATAATCTTCAGTCAGTAACCATTGGAGAGGTTGAGGCAGCAGTTGTTTCCTCAACAGCTAGTGAATTAATAATAACTGTTCCTGCAGGTCTTGCTGAAGGTGTAGCGACTGAGGTTAAAGTTGTTACAAATGGTGGTGAAGCAAGCCCATCTTCAAGCTTTTATGTTGGTCAAAATTTACTTTTAAATGGTGAGCTAGAATTAGGTGATGGAGATGATTTTACCAATTGGGGAAAATGGAATGGAGGTGATGGATTGACTGCTACCACTGCTGATGGTAACGCCTATGCTGGTAGATCGCTACGTGCCGTTGCTGTTGGTGGAGATGCATGGAGAACACAATTTGTAAGTGACCCTGCAACTACACTAGTTGGTGCAGAATACAAAGTTTTTATGTTGATAAAAGGTCAACCAGGAACACCTGGTGTTGGAGGAAATGTTAGATTCTCTACTAACCCAGATGCACTTTACAGTGGTAATTATGATATAACGGCTGAGTGGCAGCAAATTGAGTGGACCTTTGTAGCCAATGCTGAACAAACAAGAGCTGTTTTAGATTTAGGTGTTATAGCAGATGCCGTATATTTTGTTGATAATATTACACTAATACAAACAGGTACACCACCACCACCACCAATAAATACAAATGGTAGCTTTGAAGATTCTGATTTAGGAGTAGCCGATGGTGTAACTGGTTGGGGAGGTTTAAATGGAGCTAATGCTAGTGGTGAAATAACTGATGAAGACAGTCACGATGGAGATAAAAGTGTGAAAATGACAATTAATGCAATAGGTGCAAATCCTTGGGATATTCAACCTAATTCAAGCATGACTGTAGTAGATGGCGAAACATACCATTTAAGCGTTTGGTTTAAAGGCCAAGGTATTACGAATATAAAAGTGGCTATTGATCAAGGAGGTGATCCAGGTTGGGCAGAATGGGGTAACCCAGAACAAGCATTCCAGGATAATACATGGACAGAGGTTTCCTATGATTTTACTGCAGATACTACAAATAGTGCAGATGGTAACGCTAGATTTGCTATTAGTATGAGTTATGATGGAAATGTTGGAGGTGTTTTATATATAGATGATTTAGAAGTAAGAATCGTACAATAAGTATAATATAAACTAATAACATTTAATTAAATAAGATTTCATAAAACCGCTTGTCATTGACAGGCGGTTTTTTCTTTACCAATGCTTTATTATATTTGGGAATACATAAATCTATTATGAAACACGTAAATCCATTACTATACATCATTATAATTTTTTTAGTGTTTAATTGTAAAGACTCTAAGAATAAAAAGAAAAAAGCATCAAATGCTGAAACTTTATTTTCATTAGTTCAGAATACACATACAGGAATTGATTTTAAAAATACTGTTATGCAAGATGTTAACTTTAATTACATTGAATATTTATATGCTTTCAATGGTGCGGGAGTAGCAATTGGTGATTTAAATAATGATGGTTTAGAAGATATTTACTTTACTTCAAATCAAAATTCCAACAAATTATATATAAATCAAGGTAACTTCAAGTTTGCTGATGGAACAAAAAAAGCAGGTGTAGAAGATAGTGAAGGATGGACTACAGGAGTAACTATAGTAGATATAAATAATGATGGTTGGTTGGATATTTATGTATGTAAATCGGCGTCATTAAACAATGAAGAGCTACGAAGAAACAAGCTTTTTATAAATCAAAAAGATGGAACCTTTAAAGATGAAGCCAAGAAATGGGGATTAGATGAAAATGGTTTTTCCATTCAGTCTTACTTTTTTGATTATGATAAAGATGGGGATTTGGATATGTATTTAGTAAATCACCGTCCTGATTTCAGTGAAACTAACAAAGTTGAAATTAAATCTGAAAGAATGCATTATAAGCAAACATCAGACCATTTGTTTAGGAATGATGGAAATAAGTTTACTGATGTTACACTTAAAGCAAAAATTCTTAATAAAGATTGGGGATTAAGTGCTTCCATAGGTGATTTTAATAATGATGGTTGGCTAGATATATATGTTGCCAATGATTTTATAAATCCAGATTATTTATATATCAATAACCAAGACGGCACTTTTTCAAACCAAATAGATACTCGACTTAAGCATATTCCATATAACGGAATGGGATCTGATTATGCAGATATAAACAATGATTTTTTACCAGATTTAGTAGTATTGGATATGCTTGCCGAGGATCATAGACGTGGAAAAGAAAATATGGCTTCTATGAATACTCAAGGCTTCTGGAAAATGGTAGAATCAGGCTATCATTATTCATATATGGCAAATACACTTCAATTAAACAACGGTAATGGTTCTTTTAGTGATATTGGACAATTAGCAGGTATTTCTAAAACAGATTGGAGTTGGGCGCCATTGGTTGCTGATTTTGACAATGATGGATATAAAGATATTTTTATTTCTAATGGAATTGAAAGAGAATTAGGTAACCAAGATTATAAAAAGGAATCTCACAGACTGCAAAAAGAAAAGGGTGCTATGACTGTTGAAGAAATGATGAATATTATGCCTTCTGAAAAAATTGCAAATTATGTATATAGGAATAATGGTGATTTTACGTTTACAAAAATGACAGAAGAATGGGGTTTCAATAAGAAAGTAAATACAAATGGAGTTGCTTATGGAGATTTGGATAATGATGGAGATTTGGAATTAGTAATGAACAATATGTCAGATGAGGCCACTATTTACAAAAATAATTCTATTGGAAACTATATAAATATTAATCTAATTGGGGATGAAAAAAATGTAAAAGCAATTGGTACAAAAGTTAAAGTCTATTCCAAGGAAAAAACACAATACCAAGAATTGTTTCCATCTAGAGGATATCAATCTTCTATGGGATATCAGTTAAATTTCGGTTTTGGCGATGAAGAAATTATTGACCGTATTGAAGTCATATGGGGAGATAATTCTGTTTTAGCAATGGAAAATATCAAAGCAAATCAAACACTTACTTTTAATAAAAAAGACTTTAAGTTTGATGGTGAAATGCCAGTCAAAGTTCCTCAAAATTTAACAAGAATAAATCCTAGTAGTTTAGATATAACATATAATCATCAAGAAAATAACTTTAATGATTTTAATTTACAAACATTACTGCCTCAAAAACAATCCCAAAAAGGTCCTACCCTATCTATTGCAGATCTTAATGGCGATGGTCTGGATGATTTTTATGTAGGAGGTGCATTAAATCAGGCGGGAGAAATGTACATTCAAACTCAAGATGGAAAATTCAATAAGGCTAATGAACCCTTATTTTCAAAAGAAAGTAAATACGAAGACATCACATCACTATTTTTTGATGCAGATGCTGATGGTGATATGGATTTGTACATTGGTAGTGGAAGTTATGAAGTAAGTGAGAATAGTACCTTGCTTCAAGACAGGCTTTATATAAACGATGGAAAAGGTAATTTTTCAAAATCCAACAAGCTGCCCAAGATGCTTGGAGTTACAAAAGCTGTTGTAGCCAACGATATTGATGGGGATGGAGACTTTGATTTAGTTGTAGGAGGACAAGTAATTCCTGGAAAATACCCCCTTTCTTCAAAGACCTATTTACTTAAAAATGATAATGGCAATTATGTAGATACAACTAAAGAACTAGCTCCAGAATTATTGGATATAGGCATTGTAAACGATTTGCTATTTACTGATTATGATGGGGATGGTGACAAAGATATAGCTGTTGTTGGGGAATGGTTTCCTATTACCTTTTTTAACAACCAAAACGGAAAATTCACTAAAATATCCATAGCTTCATTGATTCATACAGAGGGTTGGTGGAACACCATTATGGAAGTGGATTTGGACAAAGATGGTAAGATGGATTATCTGGTGGGTAACTTGGGAGATAACAATAAGTTCCATCCCACAAAAGAAAAACCGCTTCACATCTACTCTACCAATTTTGATGAAGATGGTAAATATGATATGGTATTGAGCAAATACTACAAAGGCAACCTAGTACCCGTTCGAGGTAAGGAATGTTCTACAGAACAAAACCCTTTTGTGAGCAAAAAAATAGAAACCTATAAAGAATTTGCAAATTCAACTTTGATTGATATCTACGGAGAGGAAGAATTGAGTGCTGCCTATCACAAACAAGTACACGAGTTTGGCAGTGTTTATTTAAAAAATAAAGGTAATGACTCATTTGAAATACAAAAGCTTCCTACAACAGCTCAATTTGGCCCAACTATGGCCTTTGAGGCGACTGATGTAAATAAAGATGGTTATTTGGATGTTTTGGGCGTTGGTAACATTTACGAGACCGAAGTAGAAACCATTCGTTATGACGCTAACACCGGCTATATTCTTTTAGGTGATTCCAAAGGAAATCTAAAACCACATACAGACATTAGCTTTTTTACACATGGTAATGTAAAGGACATGAAAAAGATAACCATCGGTGGCAAAGAATGTTATTTGATTGCCAATAATGATGCAGGATTAACAATTTTTAAAGTAAAATAGTTTATTGGTACTAATTTTTAGTTACTTTTTCTACTAATTCAGCTAGACTAGATACATCTAAACCATTTTTTTCAGCTTTAGATAAGGCTTTTTTAGCTTCATTTAATTGATTCAGCTTAATGTAAGCAGTTGCTAGCTTTTCCGATGATTCTTTATTTTCTTCAAAATAATTAAATCTAAAATAATAAAATGCTGCTTTCTCATAGTTTCCTATTTTCATACACATATCACCAGCCATTTTATATACTGTACCTTGTTCTGGATATTCAAAAATTAAAGTTTGTGCTATATCTAAAGCTTTTTCATAATCTTCATCACTTTCGTACATTTTATATGCTATAGCCATAGCATCATCCCATTTTCTAATATTTAGGTTAATGTCTTGCGCCATTTTTATTTCTGTGTATTTGTCTTTAAGATTATTATTGATAGTGGAGTCTGTTTCTACAGTTATATAATTAATATTATAAGGCCATGATTTTTTTAATTTATTTATAACTAATATTCCTTGAATAGAATCGATTTGAGAAACAGGAATATCTTGTATGGCTTCTTCGTAAGGAATATAATTATTCCAATTGTTCAATAATTTTAAATCTTTTATTTTGTTATAAAAAGCATCAGCCATTAAAAACTGTCCTTTTATATTGGGATGTACATGTTCTGTCATTAATTCATTGCCAACAATTCCATTTTTAGAATGCCTTTCAAAAATAGATTTCATATCTACTAATGATGTATTATATTCTTTGGATAATTCTGCAATTGATTCATTAATTTTTTCTGGTGCTCTAAATCTTAAAAGATCTTGTTCCTTTGCAAGATGTAAATATTTTTTTGCTGTATCTCTGTTTTTTTCTAAATAAAATGTACCCAGACTGTAAGCCGCATGAGCATTATTTTGTGCTATTTTTTTAGCTTCAGGTTTTTCTTGTTCTAATGCTTCATTAAATTCATTTATATTAGGAATAGCTTCACTTATAAAAGGAATAATATCTTTTTCATTACTTACAACAGTCGATAAAATTACGGGTATATCATGTCTATTGTATTTTGATAAGACTTTTCTTAAATTATTTTTATATTGATTGATACCATCTAAATAAACTTCAGAATTAAATGGAATTTGTTGCTCTTTAGCCATAACTTCCATTAAAGTTGTTGATCTCTCAGAGGGTTTTTGAAAACTTGAACTAGCAATTTTATAATAAGTATTTTCTAAAAGTTGGAAAAAACGTAATTTTTTAAGAGTAAGATACGAGCGTATTATTGTTGGATATGAACCATAAGAAATTGATGAACCAACACCTAAAGCTCCATAAAATTCATTGTGTCCTGCATAAATAATAACTAAGTCTGGTTTTTGCTCTATAATATCATCCGTCAAATCTAGAAGAGTGTATGAGTTAACAGCAGTCATTCCTGTATTTATAACTTCTATATTTTTATTGGGAAATGTTAGAGATAGTCTATGCTTTAGCATTCTTGGAAATGAACCACCTTTGTAAAAAGGAAAACCTACTACTGTTGATGCTCCTTGTACAAAAACTCTAAATGTACTATCTGTCTTTGTTTTTAAAAATAAGTCAGATTGATTATCAGAACGTAAATCACTGTCTTTAAAATATTTTTTTGCCATATTCTTATTCATAACTAGATAATCAGGTTTGTTATCTATTGGTATTCTATGAAATAGCTGATAATCTTCACCATAACTAGCAATTCTTAATATGGTTTCTAAAATAAAGATGATTATAAAGGGGATGGAAATAGCAATTAGCTTAAAAATAATTTTCTTTTTCATAGCTGATTTAAAATATTTTATACTTATTTCAAATGTATATAGGTTACAATAAAAAACTGCCTGAAGCTTTTTAAAACTTTAGGCAGTTAATATAATTAAAAAACTAACTCAAATTTTATTGATAACCAGGGTTCTGGTAAGCTGCTTTATCAGCTTCAGAGGCTTCCATAGCATCTATTTGACCTAAGGGTATTGGTCTTAAATAATGATGTGGTTGAATATCTCTATTTGTTACTGTTGGAGCATGATCTGTAGCAGCATCGCCTGCTATTTCATAAGACCCTGCTAATTCGTTCCATTTTTGAGTACGAACCAAATCGTACCAACGGTAACCTTCTCCAAAAAACTCACGTGAACGTTCAGCTAAAATATAGTCTATATCAATAACAGCAGGCGTTGCTGCTATCATTGCAGCACTATTATCTTCCATACGTTCTTGTTGTTCACCATTATCAAAACGCCATCTACCAGCACGGGCACGAAGAACATTTACTAAATCACGGGCTGTATAACTACCAGATGCACCTTTAACAGCAGCTTCAGCGGCTACTAAGTATAGTTCTGAAAATTTAGCTATTGGGAAAGGACGTGTCAATGCACCATTTGGCGAACCTAAACCACCTGCATTATCGGTACGATATGTTCCTAATTTCCATAAACCTGGATAAAATCTTCTATTAATTTCATTTAAGTTGATAACATAATCAGATCTTCCAGGTATTTGGCCACCACCAATATTACCACCGTTTACACTATAATCAACCGCAGGATTATAATCGTCTAAGAATGAAACAACAGCATCACCTGGAGCAATTTCCATACCATTAGCAGCTGTTAAAGTTGGTGTTGTGTCTCCGCCTTTATCCCAGTTACCTCTGTAGCTAGTTACAAATGTACCATCATAACGAGAATCTAAATCTTTTTCTGCAAAAGTTTCAGTAAAGACATTAATAGTTGGAGCCATACGTGTCCAAGGTCTTCCATAACTTTGCGCAGCTTCACGTTGCACTGCTGCAACACCATCAACACTAATAGTGGTGTAGTTAGATGTTACCATCCAAACAGCTGTATTGGCAGTGTTATCTGTACCACTCCATCCTAAATCTGCTTCGTTATAAATTTGGCTTTCTTCTGTACGATCTGCATACATCATCATTTCGTTATGACGATCGTTGGTTGCAACATGTACATCATAAAAATATTCCTGTAAAGAATATGGTCCAGGGTTATTAATACCTGCAACAGCCATATCATAAGCTTGTTGATAATAGTATGAAGCATTATTACCATCTGGATCAGTTCTTGGTGTATCTGGATAAGTTGGGATACCATTAGGGTTCTCTAACCACCATGCATAAGTTAAATAAGCTTTTGCCAAAAACAGTCTCGCTACATTTTTAGTTACTGCACCTGTTAATCGTTGTCCATCGGGCACATCGTTAACCGCAGCTCTCAAATCAGGAAATATAGCTTTAGTGTATACCTCTGGTACTGTATTACGAACAGACGTTTTAATTGTTGATTGGTTAAACGCTAATTCGCCTGAACCTAAATCTAGTGGTACACCACCATAAGTTTGTACTAACAAGAAATAATAGAAAGCACGGAAAAATCTAGCCTCACCAATTAGAGAATTGTCAAGACCTACAGCTTCTGCATTTTCAATTATACCACTAGCTGTATTAACAGCAGGGAAAGCTGCATCCCAAGGTCTACTTATTATGAACCCACTTTCTGAGCTTAAATTACCTTGTCCAGCAAAGTCCAAATCATAAAAGTTATTATTGGCACTTTGTGCAGGAGCGTATTCGTCAGTTCCTGTTTCTGATGTACTCATAAAATAAGCAAATCCATATATATTTCTTAAATTTTGATACAAATAGGTTAATCCTCCTTGAACACCTAGTTCGGTTGTGAAAAAATCTGGAGTAAAAACTCCTCTTGGTTCCTCTTCTAATATGTCTTTTGAACAAGAGCCTAAACACAATGCAATAGAAAGCATTGCTATTGATATACTTTTTATTTTAATCCTTCTCATTATAATTATTTTAAAATGTTACGTTTAATCCAAGCATAAAGTTTCTTGTTGTTGGAACATTAGTTCCAATTGTCGGTATTCCTATAGATATAGTATTAGTATCTGTAGCTGAGTTTTGACGAACGTTATTATTATTAGCATCAACTCCCGAGTTAGTTTCTGGATCCATACCAGACTCATCATGAAATGGTGAAAATAATACAAATGGATTCTGTACAGTTGCATAAAGACGAAGTTGATCAAATCCAGCATTTCTTATAACATCTTGATTAAAATTATAACCCAAAGTTATGGCACGTACCTTTAAATATGAGGCATCAAAATAGCCTAAAGTACTTGCATATTTTTGATTATCACCACTTTGTAAGCCACCAGGAGCCGGGTATTTGGCTCCAGTATTTGTTGGTGTCCAGTAATCTACATCTACATTATTTCTTCTACCAGTAAGTAAATTAATATAGCCATTTGATGAGTATAAAGTACTAACAAGAGTACCACCACTTTGAAATGCGCCTACCATACTTAAATCAAAATCTTTATATGCCAAACGGGTATTAAAACCACCTTGAAAATCAGGTGTAGGGTCTATTATAATTCTATCTTCTTGACCTATAGCTCTTGTTGGAGAACCATCTGTATTAAAATCTCCTGTATAACGTACCTTAATCATACCTGCATTACCTCCTGGCTCATAAGTTTGTAGATATTGAAAATCTGGATCAGATTCATTCCAAAGCCCCATTCTATCATAATCATATATAACATTAATTGGTGAACCAACAAACCAAAGATTATTTTCATCTCGCTCTACTCCTGAAGACAAAGCAGTAATCTTATTTTCATTGGTATAAAAATTAACACCAACATCCCATGTAAAACCATCTGGATTGTCTATAATGGTACCATTAAGTGCTATTTCAAGACCTTTGTTTTCTGTATTACCAATATTTTTAGTTACAAAATTTACCCCGGCAGTAGTAGGAAGTCCTTCATTTAGTAATATATCATTTGTTTTGGTAATATAATATTCTACAGTACCTGATAAGCGATTATTAAACAATCCAAAATCAAGACCATAGTTATATGTTTCTGAAAACTCCCATCCTAAGGATGGATTAGGCACTTGATCTACAAAAAAACCATTAGTAAAAGTACTTCCATAATTATAGTTTACAGTTCCCAATCTACCCAGAGTTGAATATGGAGTTATCGCTTGATTTGAAGTTTCTCCATAACCTGCACGTAATTTAAGTAAGTTTACCCAATCTACATTTTCCATAAAGGCTTCATTACCTATATTCCATCCTACAGACAATGCAGGATATGTAACCCATTTATTACCTGGAGCTAACCTTGACGAACCATCAGAACGTAATGTAGCAGTAAATAAATAACGATTATCATACTGGTAAAGAACTCTACCCATCACAGATAATAATCCAGTTTCAGAATACCCAGTTCCATACCTCGTAATATCTTCAGAAAGAGCCGAGTCTATATTATACCATAAGGATAATTCATTTGGAATATTTTGAGCACCTATACCTATATTATCAAATTTAGTATTTTGCGATGAATATAACCCAACAAAATTAACTTTGTGCTTATCAGCAAATGTTCTGTCAAAAATTAATTGGTTTTCAATTACATAATCTCTTGTAATGGAACTGTCATAACTTGCTGATGAAGGATTTAGTGGATTATAGTTAAATACCCCTTGTCCTGTAAAATTACCATCTCTACTAGAACGGAAATTTAAACCAATATTAAGTCTATATTTCAATCCTTCTATCCAAGGTATTTTAACTTCTCCATAAATATTATTGTATGTACCAAAATCTAATTGCTCATTTGCTCTACCTTTCCCTATTCTATTAATTTCATTTCTAGTAGGAATCCACTGGTCATCAGCTTCAGTTTGAAGACGGACAGACTCAAGAAAATTACCGCTTGAATCATATGGACTCAATAGTGGTGATGCAGATAATACACCTCCAATACCAACGGTACTACTAGCTTTGTTATAATTAGTTACCGAATTTAAACCGAAACGGAATAATTCTCCCACTTCTTGGTCAATTTGAGCTCGCAATGAATATCTATCAAAAGAATCTCCTGGCACAACAGACGTTTCTTTAAAATATCCCATTCCTACATTATAAGTACCTTTTTCAGTTCCTCCTTGCACACTTATATCATGTGCTGTTTGTAAACCTGTACCAAATAGTAAGTCTTGCCAATCTGTATCATTTGAAAGAGCTTCATCACCTCCCATATTAAAAAGAGGAACTCCATTATTGTTTGCAGCAACATCAGCACGCAATTGTATAAGTTGAGCTGCATTCATCATGGGGTATTTAGAAAAAACTTCTTTTGTAGCATAATAAGTATTATAAGAAATCTTTGCTTTTTGTCCTTTTGAACCAGATTTTGTAGTTATGATAATAACACCGTTTGCTCCTCTAGAACCATAAATTGCTGTAGCAGATGCATCCTTCAATATATCTAGACTTGCAATATCATTTGGATTGATATCACTTAGTCCACCAGAAAAAGGAATACCATTAAGTACAATTAAAGGATCATTTTCTGCAGATATAGAACGTACACCACGAATACGAATTTCTGGCGCAGCACCAGGTCTAGTACTTGTTGTGGAAATATTAACACCAGCTGCTCGTCCTTGAAGGGCTTGCTGGAAGTTACCTGTTTGTACTTGAGTTAAGTCATCTCCTTTTATAGAAACCACCGAACCTGTAACAGATTCTTTTGTTTGAGTACCATAACCAATTACTACAACTTCATCAAGTTGAGAAATATCTTCTTGCAGAGCAACATTAATAGTTGATCTACCATTCACAGATATTGATTGATTAATATAACCTAGATAACTAAATTCTAATACTGCATTAGAGGGAGCATTAATTGAATACAAGCCATCGAAATCTGTAGAAACACCGTTAGTAGTGTTTTGTACAATTACATTTACCCCCGGCAAGGGTAAACCACTAGCATCTGTAACTTTACCATTCACAGTAACATCTTGTGCATTTGCACTAACTGAAAAAAGTAATAGTAGTATAAAACCATAAAACCAAGAGGCTTTATACTCTTTTTTTAATAGTAAGTTTTTTGTCATAATTAGTTTAGTTTAAAATTTAAGCAATCCTTTATTGAGTTATTTTAAAGAATTCTAAAATGTTTTAATTAGCATAATACAATAATATAAATAATATTTTAATTACGCAACCGGTTGCATAGGTTTTATTTAAAATTTTATATGAACATTAATTTAATGGTAAAATTCACTCACAAATAACAACTTTAGAATTGATTTACAACTAAAATAATGTAGTAATGCATTTATAAATAGTAGAGAAAAAGTAAGAAACACAATTTAATGCAAGAAATTGCTTTCAACAGAATATAATATCAATAAACTGATTTTCAGTAAATTATATATAATTTTAAAAATTTATTGTGTATTTCGTCGGATTTTTGTGCATTTCATGGAGTTTTCTAAAATAATATTCTATATTAGCCAAGTAAAAATTCATTAAAAGCCCAAATCAAAATGAAAAAAATTACTCTCTTAGGTGCTATATTTTTTCTAATAGTACAATTATCTTTTTCACAAGACACACAAACTTCGAAAAAGATTTCAATATTAAACCCAACTCAAGACGTTCTACTCAAGATTAAAAAATCTGGTATTGATCTTACTTGTGGTGGGAAATTTGTTAATAATAATCTTGAACTTGAATTAACATACAAAGAAATTCAAGACATTAAAAAGTTAAATATTAATTATAATGTTATTATAGATGATTTATCGGCTTATTATAAAAGGCGAAATGACATCGAATTACCAAAAGCAAAATCCGAATTAGATCTCCTTAAAGCACAATCACTTTCACAAAAAACTTTAAGTGTTAAAGACTTAATTATAGACAACCCTGCACAATATGATGAGTGTAGTGAAATAAATTGGGCAGTACCACAAAATTTCAAATTAGGAAGTATGGGTGGTGGATTAACTTTACAGGAAACCCTAGATGAATTAGCTTTAATGCAAGAAAAATATCCTAATATTATTTCTGTAATAAAAGATGCTTCTTCAACAAATCAAACAACCCATGGTAACACTACAGGAACAACTTGGGCAGGACAAACTATATACTATGTAAGAATATCAGATAATCCAGATATTGATGAAGCTAACGAACCGGAAACTTTAATTACAGGCGCTATGCATGCACGTGAAATTAGTTCGGTAATGAATACTATATATTTTATGTGGTATATTCTTGAAAATTATGATAGAGATCCTTACATAAAAAATATTGTAGATAATCAAGAAATTTATGTTATGCCTATTAGTAATCCAGATGGTTATTTATGGAATGAAATTATTCAACCGAGCGGTGGTGGTTTACAACGTAAAAACTTAAGACCCGGAACAGCCGATAATGGCACAACTAATACAAACAACAATGTAAGAGGGGTTGATTTAAACAGAAACTTTAATTATTATTGGGGATGGGACAATACTGGGTCTTCACCCACAGCCAGTAGTAACACATATAGAGGTCCTTCAGCTGGTTCTGAACCAGAAACTCAAATTGTACAAGATTTCATTCTTAACCATGACATAAAAGTTGCTGTTAACCATCATGGTGGGCTAAACTCTATTGTAACTTCTTCATATAATGGTGATGCTTCTGCTACAGATTCTGGTAGAGAAGATGAATATGCTAAAATATGTCATGATCTAACACAATACAACAGATATATTTACGGTTCTGCACCTAATACGTTATATGAAGCTAATGGAGATGTAAATGATTGGATGCTTGGTGGACCACTTGTTGCTGGTAATTCTGGTTCGGGTAAAGATGTACTGGCTTTTGCTCCAGAAAATGGAGATGATTTTTGGCCAACTCCAACTTTAATTACAGAAATTGCTAGACGAGCTTTACGTATGAATCTTTTATCTGTAATGCATTCTGGTAAATTTGCAAAATTACACGACTTAAACCCAAGTAACATAAATACACTTAGTGGAAATTTAGAATTTGGTATAGAATATCTTGGTAAAACTTATAATGATATTACATTAACCGTTACACCAGTTTCTAATATTTCTTCTTTAACATCACCTGCTGTTCAAACGAGTTGGACAAAATTAGAGCAAAGAAATCTATCTGTTCCTTTTGTTTTAAATGGAGGTATACAACCTAATGATGAAATTGAATTTCAGGTTACTTTAAGTAATGACGATTTTATAATTTATAGAGCCAATATTGTAAAATACTACCAACCAACTGTAATTTTTGAAGATAATCCTGATACTGATGGTCTATCAAATTGGAATGTATCTGGCACAACTTCTGGTGGTTCATGGAGCACAACAACTCTAGATGCTTATTCGGGTTCCACAGCAATAACATCTACTCCTTCTGGAACTTACAGTAACAATGAAGAAAAATACTTAACATTAGACACCGCAACTAATCCAATAAACTTATCATCATCAAATGCTGTTGTAATTCAATTTTATACTAAATGGGATTTAGAACGTAATTTTGATTTAGTACAACTAGAAGCTAGTACTAATGGAAGTACTTGGACTGCTCTTTGTGGTAGATACAATAAGCCTGCTGCTACATCATTAACTAATTTCCATTTAACCAAAAGCACACAAACATTTCAATCTTCTAATGGAACAACAGTTTATGACGGTGATTCAATGGATAAATGGGTGATGGAAGAAATTTATATTAATGATGCTAATAATTCTGCATTTTTAGGAGAAGGCAATGTACGCTTAAGATTCAAATTTGCCACAGATGCAGATAATAGAGAAGATGACTTAACTACTGGTTTTGATGGATTTTATTTTGATGATTTTAAAGTTATCTCTCTTGATTCTAATTTAGGGCAAACCATATCATTTGAGCCAATTCATGACAAATTTACAATTAGTCCAGACTTTACTGTAAATGCAACCTCAGATTCAGGTTTACCTATTACTTATACGATAGTTTCTGGTCCTGCAACAATAATAGGCAATACAATCTCACTTACAGGAGCAGTTGGTACAGTAGTAGTACAAGCAAGTCAAGCTGGAGATTCAAATTATTTAGCCGCAGCAAATGTAACAGAATCATTTGAAGTTACAGAAGTTGTTTGTACTGGAACAACAATTTCAACGTTTCCATATTCTGAAAGTTTTGAAACCAATTTAGGTGATTGGAGTCAAGGTACTTCAGATGAAATTGATTGGACTAGATTTTCTGGATTAACACCATCAAACACAGGTGGAAATCCAGCAAATACTACTGGTCCCAGCACTGCTTCTGATGGAACTTTTTATCTATACACTGAATCTTCCGGTACAGCGAATAATAAAATAGCCTATTTATTAAGCCCATGTTTTGATTTGAGTGGTTATGAAAATGCGCAATTAGAATTTGATTTTCATATGTTTGGAACAAATATGGGAACGTTATCTTTAGAAGTAAGCACAGATAATGGCACTAATTATACACCTTTATTTAGTAGAACTGGAAATCACCCTACTCAAAATGCCAATGCAGATTCTTGGATAACTGAACCTATTGATTTATCTGCTTATAATGGACAAACGATAAAATTACGATTCCATGGCCTTACCGGTTCTGACTACACTAGTGATATCTCTATAGATAATATTAATTTAACTGCTGATGTTGCTGGTGGATTTACACCTATTGCTTCATGTCAAAATATAAATGCCATATTAGATGCTACTGGTAACATAACTATTGTTGCAGCAGATGTTGATAGCGGTAGTAGTGTAGGTGACTTATCAATTGATATTTCAAGTTTTACATGTTCAGATATAGGAACAAATAATGTAACACTAACAGCTACTGACCCAGGAGACCCTGGAAATACTAATACTTGTATTGCTGTTGTAACTGTTATTGATAACCTTGCTCCTACTGCGCCTACACTGGCTGCAGTAACTGTAGACTGTAACGGAACTTTAACCGCACCTACAACAACTGATAACTGTGCAGGAACTATCACTGGTACAACAACTGGCACATTGAGTTTTGTAGAAGGTAGCAGTACTGTAATTACTTGGACTTTCGATGATGGAAACGGTAATACGGTAGATGTAGACCAAACATATAACTACGATGATACCACCGCGCCTGTTGCGCCTACACTGGCTGCAGTAACTGTAGACTGTAACGGAACTTTAACCGCACCTACAACAACTGATAACTGTGCAGGAACTATCACTGGTACAACAACTGGCACATTGAGTTTTGTAGAAGGTAGCAGTACCGTAATTACTTGGACTTTCGATGATGGAAACGGTAATACGGTAGATGTAGACCAAACATATAACTACGATGATACCACCGCGCCTGTTGCGCCTACACTGGCTGCAGTAACTGTAGACTGTAACGGAACTTTAACCGCACCTACAACAACTGATAACTGTGCAGGAACTATCACTGGTACAACAACTGGCACATTGAGTTTTGTAGAAGGTAGCAGTACCGTAATTACTTGGACTTTCGATGATGGAAACGGTAATACGGTAGATGTAGACCAAACATATAACTACGATGATACCACCGCGCCTGTTGCGCCTACACTGGCTGCAGTAACTGTAGACTGTAACGGAACTTTAACCGCACCTACAACAACTGATAACTGTGCAGGAACTATCACTGGTACAACAACTGGCACATTGAGTTTTGTAGAAGGTAGCAGTACTGTAATTACTTGGACTTTCGATGATGGAAACGGTAATACGGTAGATGTAGACCAAACATATAACTACGATGATACCACCGCGCCTGTTGCGCCTACACTGGCTGCAGTAACTGTAGACTGTAACGGAACTTTAACCGCACCTACAACAACTGATAACTGTGCAGGAACTATCACTGGTACAACAACTGGCACATTGAGTTTTGTAGAAGGTAGCAGTACTGTAATTACTTGGACTTTCGATGATGGAAACGGTAATACGGTAGATGTAGACCAAACATATAACTACGATGATACCACCGCGCCTGTTGCGCCTACACTGGCTGCAGTAACTGTAGACTGTAACGGAACTTTAACCGCACCTACAACAACTGATAACTGTGCAGGAACTATCACTGGTACAACAACTGGCACATTGAGTTTTGTAGAAGGTAGCAGTACCGTAATTACTTGGACTTTCGATGATGGAAACGGTAATACGGTAGATGTAGACCAAACATATAACTACGATGATACCACCGCGCCTGTTGCGCCTACACTGGCTGCAGTAACTGTAGACTGTAACGGAACTTTAACCGCACCTACAACAACTGATAACTGTGCAGGAACTATCACTGGTACAACAACTGGCACATTGAGTTTTGTAGAAGGTAGCAGTACTGTAATTACTTGGACTTTCGATGATGGAAACGGTAATACGGTAGATGTAGACCAAACATATAACTACGATGATACCACCGCGCCTGTTGCGCCTACACTGGCTGCAGTAACTGTAGACTGTAACGGAACTTTAACCGCACCTACAACAACTGATAACTGTGCAGGAACTATCACTGGTACAACAACTGGCACATTGAGTTTTGTAGAAGGTAGCAGTACTGTAATTACTTGGACTTTCGATGATGGAAACGGTAATACGGTAGATGTAGACCAAACATATAACTACGATGATACCACCGCGCCTGTTGCGCCTACACTGGCTGCAGTAACTGTAGACTGTAACGGAACTTTAACCGCACCTACAACAACTGATAACTGTGCAGGAACTATCACTGGTACAACAACTGGCACATTGAGTTTTGTAGAAGGTAGCAGTACTGTAATTACTTGGACTTTCGATGATGGAAACGGTAATACGGTAGATGTAGACCAAACATATAACTACGATGATACCACCGCGCCTGTTGCGCCTACACTGGCTGCAGTAACTGTAGACTGTAACGGAACTTTAACCGCACCTACAACAACTGATAACTGTGCAGGAACTATCACTGGTACAACAACTGGCACATTGAGTTTTGTAGAAGGTAGCAGTACTGTAATTACTTGGACTTTCGATGATGGAAACGGTAATACGGTAGATGTAGACCAAACATATAACTACGATGATACCACCGCGCCTGTTGCGCCTACACTGGCTGCAGTAACTGTAGACTGTAACGGAACTTTAACCGCACCTACAACAACTGATAACTGTGCAGGAACTATCACTGGTACAACAACTGGCACATTGAGTTTTGTAGAAGGTAGCAGTACTGTAATTACTTGGACTTTCGATGATGGAAACGGTAATACGGTAGATGTAGACCAAACATATAACTACGATGATACCACCGCGCCTGTTGCGCCTACACTGGCTGCAGTAACTGTAGACTGTAACGGAACTTTAACCGCACCTACAACAACTGATAACTGTGCAGGAACTATCACTGGTACAACAACTGGCACATTGAGTTTTGTAGAAGGTAGCAGTACTGTAATTACTTGGACTTTCGATGATGGAAACGGTAATACGGTAGATGTAGACCAAACATATAACTACGATGATACCACCGCGCCTGTTGCGCCTACACTGGCTGCAGTAACTGTAGACTGTAACGGAACTTTAACCGCACCTACAACAACTGATAACTGTGCAGGAACTATCACTGGTACAACAACTGGCACATTGAGTTTTGTAGAAGGTAGCAGTACTGTAATTACTTGGACTTTCGATGATGGAAACGGTAATACGGTAGATGTAGACCAAACATATAACTACGATGATACCACCGCGCCTGTTGCGCCTACACTGGCTGCAGTAACTGTAGACTGTAACGGAACTTTAACCGCACCTACAACAACTGATAACTGTGCAGGAACTATCACTGGTACAACAACTGGCACATTGAGTTTTGTAGAAGGTAGCAGTACTGTAATTACTTGGACTTTCGATGATGGAAACGGTAATACGGTAGATGTAGACCAAACATATAACTACGATGATACCACCGCGCCTGTTGCGCCTACACTGGCTGCAGTAACTGTAGACTGTAACGGAACTTTAACCGCACCTACAACAACTGATAACTGTGCAGGAACTATCACTGGTACAACAACTGGCACATTGAGTTTTGTAGAAGGTAGCAGTACTGTAATTACTTGGACTTTCGATGATGGAAACGGTAATACGGTAGATGTAGACCAAACATATAACTACGATGATACCACCGCGCCTGTTGCGCCTACACTGGCTGCAGTAACTGTAGACTGTAACGGAACTTTAACCGCACCTACAACAACTGATAACTGTGCAGGAACTATCACTGGTACAACAACTGGCACATTGAGTTTTGTAGAAGGTAGCAGTACTGTAATTACTTGGACTTTCGATGATGGAAACGGTAATACGGTAGATGTAGACCAAACATATAACTACGATGATACCACCGCGCCTGTTGCGCCTACACTGGCTGCAGTAACTGTAGACTGTAACGGAACTTTAACCGCACCTACAACAACTGATAACTGTGCAGGAACTATCACTGGTACAACAACTGGCACATTGAGTTTTGTAGAAGGTAGCAGTACTGTAATTACTTGGACTTTCGATGATGGAAACGGTAATACGGTAGATGTAGACCAAACATATAACTACGATGATACCACCGCGCCTGTTGCGCCTACACTGGCTGCAGTAACTGTAGACTGTAACGGAACTTTAACCGCACCTACAACAACTGATAACTGTGCAGGAACTATCACTGGTACAACAACTGGCACATTGAGTTTTGTAGAAGGTAGCAGTACTGTAATTACTTGGACTTTCGATGATGGAAACGGTAATACGGTAGATGTAGACCAAACATATAACTACGATGATACCACCGCGCCTGTTGCGCCTACACTGGCTGCAGTAACTGTAGACTGTAACGGAACTTTAACCGCACCTACAACAACTGATAACTGTGCAGGAACTATCACTGGTACAACAACTGGCACATTGAGTTTTGTAGAAGGTAGCAGTACTGTAATTACTTGGACTTTCGATGATGGAAACGGTAATACGGTAGATGTAGACCAAACATATAACTACGATGATACCACCGCGCCTGTTGCGCCTACACTGGCTGCAGTAACTGTAGACTGTAACGGAACTTTAACCGCACCTACAACAACTGATAACTGTGCAGGAACTATCACTGGTACAACAACTGGCACATTGAGTTTTGTAGAAGGTAGCAGTACTGTAATTACTTGGACTTTCGATGATGGAAACGGTAATACGGTAGATGTAGACCAAACATATAACTACGATGATACCACCGCGCCTGTTGCGCCTACACTGGCTGCAGTAACTGTAGACTGTAACGGAACTTTAACCGCACCTACAACAACTGATAACTGTGCAGGAACTATCACTGGTACAACAACTGGCACATTGAGTTTTGTAGAAGGTAGCAGTACTGTAATTACTTGGACTTTCGATGATGGAAACGGTAATACGGTAGATGTAGACCAAACATATAACTACGATGATACCACCGCGCCTGTTGCGCCTACACTGGCTGCAGTAACTGTAGACTGTAACGGAACTTTAACCGCACCTACAACAACTGATAACTGTGCAGGAACTATCACTGGTACAACAACTGGCACATTGAGTTTTGTAGAAGGTAGCAGTACTGTAATTACTTGGACTTTCGATGATGGAAACGGTAATACGGTAGATGTAGACCAAACATATAACTACGATGATACCACCGCGCCTGTTGCGCCTACACTGGCTGCAGTAACTGTAGACTGTAACGGAACTTTAACCGCACCTACAACAACTGATAACTGTGCAGGAACTATCACTGGTACAACAACTGGCACATTGAGTTTTGTAGAAGGTAGCAGTACTGTAATTACTTGGACTTTCGATGATGGAAACGGTAATACGGTAGATGTAGACCAAACATATAACTACGATGATACCACCGCGCCTGTTGCGCCTACACTGGCTGCAGTAACTGTAGACTGTAACGGAACTTTAACCGCACCTACAACAACTGATAACTGTGCAGGAACTATCACTGGTACAACAACTGGCACATTGAGTTTTGTAGAAGGTAGCAGTACTGTAATTACTTGGACTTTCGATGATGGAAACGGTAATACGGTAGATGTAGACCAAACATATAACTACGATGATACCACCGCGCCTGTTGCGCCTACACTGGCTGCAGTAACTGTAGACTGTAACGGAACTTTAACCGCACCTACAACAACTGATAACTGTGCAGGAACTATCACTGGTACAACAACTGGCACATTGAGTTTTGTAGAAGGTAGCAGTACTGTAATTACTTGGACTTTCGATGATGGAAACGGTAATACGGTAGATGTAGACCAAACATATAACTACGATGATACCACCGCGCCTGTTGCGCCTACACTGGCTGCAGTAACTGTAGACTGTAACGGAACTTTAACCGCACCTACAACAACTGATAACTGTGCAGGAACTATCACTGGTACAACAACTGGCACATTGAGTTTTGTAGAAGGTAGCAGTACTGTAATTACTTGGACTTTCGATGATGGAAACGGTAATACGGTAGATGTAGACCAAACATATAACTACGATGATACCACCGCGCCTGTTGCGCCTACACTGGCTGCAGTAACTGTAGACTGTAACGGAACTTTAACCGCACCTACAACAACTGATAACTGTGCAGGAACTATCACTGGTACAACAACTGGCACATTGAGTTTTGTAGAAGGTAGCAGTACCGTAATTACTTGGACTTTCGATGATGGAAACGGTAATACGGTAGATGTAGACCAAACATATAACTACGATGATACCACCGCGCCTGTTGCGCCTACACTGGCTGCAGTAACTGTAGACTGTAACGGAACTTTAACCGCACCTACAACAACTGATAACTGTGCAGGAACTATCACTGGTACAACAACTGGCACATTGAGTTTTGTAGAAGGTAGCAGTACTGTAATTACTTGGACTTTCGATGATGGAAACGGTAATACGGTAGATGTAGACCAAACATATAACTACGATGATACCACCGCGCCTGTTGCGCCTACACTGGCTGCAGTAACTGTAGACTGTAACGGAACTTTAACCGCACCTACAACAACTGATAACTGTGCAGGAACTATCACTGGTACAACAACTGGCACATTGAGTTTTGTAGAAGGTAGCAGTACTGTAATTACTTGGACTTTCGATGATGGAAACGGTAATACGGTAGATGTAGACCAAACATATAACTACGATGATACCACCGCGCCTGTTGCGCCTACACTGGCTGCAGTAACTGTAGACTGTAACGGAACTTTAACCGCACCTACAACAACTGATAACTGTGCAGGAACTATCACTGGTACAACAACTGGCACATTGAGTTTTGTAGAAGGTAGCAGTACTGTAATTACTTGGACTTTCGATGATGGAAACGGTAATACGGTAGATGTAGACCAAACATATAACTACGATGATACCACCGCGCCTGTTGCGCCTACACTGGCTGCAGTAACTGTAGACTGTAACGGAACTTTAACCGCACCTACAACAACTGATAACTGTGCAGGAACTATCACTGGTACAACAACTGGCACATTGAGTTTTGTAGAAGGTAGCAGTACTGTAATTACTTGGACTTTCGATGATGGAAACGGTAATACGGTAGATGTAGACCAAACATATAACTACGATGATACCACCGCGCCTGTTGCGCCTACACTGGCTGCAGTAACTGTAGACTGTAACGGAACTTTAACCGCGCCTACAACAACTGATAACTGTGCAGGAACTATCACTGGTACAACAACTGGCACATTGAGTTTTGTAGAAGGTAGCAGTACCGTAATTACTTGGACTTTCGATGATGGAAACGGTAATACGGTAGATGTAGACCAAACATATAACTACGATGATACGACAGATCCGGCTATACCTACACTTAGTGATGTAAACGTTGGAGAATGTTTAGGTACTCCTGCAACACCAACTACTACAGATAACTGTGCGGGAACGATTAACGGTACTCCTAATGTAACCTTCCCTATCACTGCTCAAGGTACCACCGTGGTAACTTGGTCCTTTGATGATGGTAATGGTAATGTCGTTACGGCTGATCAAAATGTGATTGTTGATGATACGACAGATCCGGTAGCTATTTGCCAAAACATAACCATACAATTAGATGGTACTGGTAATGCTAGTATAGTGCCTAGTGATATAGATGGAGGATCAAATGATTCTTGTGGCACTATAAGTTTAAGTGCTAGCCAAACAGATTTCACAACTAGTGATATTGGAGATGTTAATGTAATTTTAACAGTAGATGATAATAACGGAAATATTACTACTTGTAATGCAACAGTTACAGTTGAAGCTAGTACTTTAACAATTGATGAATTTGACATTAGAAATATTTCAATAACTCCTAACCCATTTAATGATATGATTAATATTAAACTTCCTATGAGTTTTAATAATAGTGATTTTGATATCAAAATATTTGATTTAAATGGAAGGTTAGTATTTGATAACCAATATTCTAGTATTAACAGTTCAATAAATGTATCTGGATTAAACAGGCTAGAACAAGCTCCATATTTATTTAAAATTATTAATAAGGAAAATGGAGCTAGTATTATTAAAAGATTAATAAAATTCTAAGAAGTTGCTTATTTAACCAATCAACCTGTAAAAAAGAGTTAAGTTTTATTACTTAGCTCTTTTTTTTATAAAAAAATTAGTTCAAAAAAATTAATACTATAATAATCAATGGGTTATAAGTAAGTAAAGTATTATAAATCAATAAATATTAAAAAACACAAAACATTGATTTTCAATCAATTAAAAATAATACAATGCATTTCATCGATTAATTTTGCATTTCATGGAGTAATAATTTACATTTGACACTAAGTAATTGGTCCCCCAACCAAAATTTAACCTGTTATGAAAAAAATTACACTCTCAGTTAGTAATCATATAATGTTATATGCATTATTACTACTCTCAAGTACATTATTTTCTCAAACATGTGGAACTACAATAAGCACTTTTCCTTACAGTGAAGATTTTGAAGCATCTGAAGGTGCTTGGACACAAGATACTGGAGATAATTTTAATTGGTCCAGAGACTCTGCTGGCACACCCTCTGGGGACACAGGTCCTAATACTGGTAATGGAGATACATTCTATATGTTTACAGAGGCTTCAAATCCAAGAGTTAATGGTGATATTGCTAATTTTGAAAGCCCTTGTTTTGATCTTTCATCGGTTGTTAGTGCGCAATTTACATTTAGTTATCATATGTTTGGTATAGAAATGGGTACATTAAATGTAGATGTGAGTACAGATAACGGATCTTCATACCCTACAAATCTATTTACACAAGCAGGACAAGTACAAACTTCAAATGGTGCCGCTTGGACAACAGTGAACTTAGATTTAACCGCTTATGCTGGCAGTACTATAAAATTGAGATTTTCTGGTGTTAGAGGAAGTGGTTATAGAAGTGATATGGCTATAGATAATGTTTCAATGACAGCAGTACTTGGCTCAGCTCCGGAAATAAATATTCAAGGTAATGCTACAGATATCGCTGATGGCGACACTACTCCATCAACCACAGATGATACAGATTTTGGTAATGTTGATATTGCTGCAGGCACAAATGCTAATACATTTACCATACAAAATACAGGAACTGGAGCTCTTAACTTAACTAGTGGTCCTTTAGTAAGTATTGGTGGGACACATGCTGCAGATTTTACAGTAACAGCAAACCCAAGTACACCTGTTTCCGTTGGAGGCAATACAACCTTTACTATAACGTTTAACCCAAGTGCATTAGGATTAAGAACTGCAACAGTGACTATTGCTAATGACGATAGTAACGAAAACCCATATAATTTTAACATACAAGGATTTGGTACCAGTTCTGCTAGAGAAATAAACATTATTGGTAATGGGAATAGTATAGTAAATGGAGATACAACACCTTCAACAACCGATGATACTGATTTTGGAAACATACTCATAGCAAGTGGAAATAGCACCCATACTTTTACTATTGAAAATTTGGGTACAAGTCAAAGTCTAAATTTAACAGGGGGTTCTCCTTATGTTACAATATCTGGAGCACATGCTGCCGATTTTACTTTAAATACCATACCTAGTTCACCGATATCTGCCAGTAGTTCAACTACATTTGAAATAACATTCGACCCTAGTGCTGCTGGATTAAGAACTGCAAGCATTTCAATTGCTAATAATGATGGTGATGAAAACCCTTATACTTTTGATATTCAAGGAACAGGAGTTACCGGCCCTCCTATTTACACTATTTATTATGAAAATTTTGATAATAATGATGGGGGTTGGACCATGACAAATGCGGGTATTGGATCTACATGGGCTTATGGTACAAATACTACAGAAGCTGGGGAAGGTAATTATTGGTATACCAACAACTATAATAACTACGCTACAAGTACATCTACTTATGCAACCAGTCCAATTATTGATTTAACCGGTTTTAATAATTTGGAATTTAGTATTGATGTTAGATATAATACAGATTCTAATGATGGTGCTTTAATAGAATATTCAACAAATGGGATAACGTGGACTACCTTAGGTGCAATGGGTTCTGGTACTAAATGGTATAACGTTGCAAGTGTTAATGCTTTGGGTGCAGTGAATGGATGGAGCGGAAATAACGATACAGCTTCTTTTACACCTGCCAGAAACTTATCTGAACAAGCTACTATTGACCTTCCAACAGCATTAGATAATAATCCTACCGTTCAATTTAGAGTTCATTTTGCAACTCAAACCGCTAATGGTGATGGATTTATGTTTGATAATGTTTTTGTGAAAGGTGATCACATCACACCCCTACCCGATCCTACCTATGGACCAGGCGGTGTTAATGCAAACTTAAAACTATGGTTGAAAGCTGATTCTGAAGCCGGTGTAGTTACAAATGGAACTGATATAGCTTTATGGAATGACCAAGCTCAAGATAATGATGCCGTTAGTGTTACTACTAATAGCCCTGTTTACTATAACAGTGCAACAGAAAATATAAACTTCAACCCGTATGTTGATTTTGTCAAAGCTAATCAGGATGTAATGAAAGGTAAAGGTGGTTATTTTGCTAGAGAGTATTTTATTGTTGTACAAACTGATGGAATAATAGATTTTCAAGTGGCCAACACTCAAGCCCCAATTTCTGGAAGACATGCTACACAAACTATGCATAGTGATGGTTCTGGATTATATTTTGGAGCTGGTTCTCAGAGATTTACAAACTACGATTCAATGGTAAACCATATGGTTAGTACCGTACCAACAAGTTTAGGTGGTTTGGGTGCTGATGGGTCATATGGACGAACATATTCCAGTGCAACAGATTTTTATGATAACGAAGTCATAGTTTTTAACATAAAAAATAATCCTGCAGGTAATTCAACAGAAATTTACAAAAATGGTATAAGGATAGATAATGCAACAGGAGAAGTATCATCATCTCCTTACGACCCACTACCATTTGTTGAATATCTAAATTCATATTTTTGTCTTGGAAGTGGTAGAATTTCAATAAACGGTCACCCTTTCGACACTTTTTTTGATGGCAAAATATCAGAAGTTTTAAGTTACTCTCAAACTAATTCATCTTTAGATCAACATAAAATTTTGTCATCTTTGGCCATTAAATACGGTATTACTTTACATGAGACAAACAGTACAACTGCTGTTAACTTAAATGATAAAGACTATATTGATTCTCAAGGCAATATAATTTGGGATACATCAGCAAATACCGGTTATAATTTTGATGTAGCTGGTATTGGTAGAGATGATGTTGGACAATTAAACCAAAAACAATCTAGCAGTTCAAACGACGAAGTAGACGGTACTGGACTTATAGAAGGTATTTTAAGTATTGGGTTATCTGATATTTATGACACCAATACAGATAACATTTCAAGCAATCCTACAACTTTTAACGACAGACAATATTTAATGTGGGGTAATAATGGAGCTGATTTAAATCTTGCTGCAACGCCAATAGCTGTAGATATGAGTGCTGGTATTGCTGGATTATCTACGCCTGTGTCCTTTATTGCTATGCAACGTGTTTGGAAAGTTGTTGAAAATGGAGGAAACATTCCATCCTGTAAAGTTAGAATTCCTCAAAATGCGATAAGAAATATTACGCCACCAGGAAGTTATTTAATGTTTATATCTGATACTGGTATTTTTGACCCAACAGCAGATTATAGGGTTATGGTACCTGATGGAAGTGGAAACCTTGAAACTAATTACGATTTTGACGCTACCAAATACATAACCTTTGGTTATGCACCTCAAGTTATTGCAGAACGTTCAGTATATTTTGATGGCTCTGTAGATTATATAGATGTAGAAGACAATTTAGACTTAAACACATCTAATTTTACTGTTTCAGCATGGATTAAAAGAGATTCTGGAACATCAGATGCATCTATAGTATCTAAAAGAAATGCTGCAAATACAGAAGGTTATGATTTAAGACTTGATGGTTCTTCTCGTTTAAGTTTTACTGTAAACGGTGGTACTGGCTCTTTGACATCTTCTGTTAGTATTCCCGCTGATGAATGGCACCAGGTAGCAGTTATATATAGTGGTGGTACAGCAACCTTATACATTGATGGTGTTGCAGATACATCTGCGGCCTTACCATCTCCAGTTGCAACATCTCAAGCTTTTTTAATCGCGGCTGCTGATGGATATGACCCAGACACAACAGATTTTTTTGCAGGTAACATAGATGAAGTAAGAGTTTGGGATAGAGCATTAAGTGCTGTACAGTTGAGATATATAATGAATCAAGAGATTTCAAACGATGTAACCTTAGCCTTAGAATATGGAGATGTTATACCAACAACTATTACTAAAAATGAAATAAGCTCTATACCTTGGACAGATTTAGCGGGTTATTACCCTATGTCTGTCTACACATATACAAATACAAATGATTTATCTGGAAATGGCAATCAAGGTGCTCTAAGAAATCTGGATACTGTAGATTTTCAAACTGCTCCTCTTCCCTATGAGTCGCAAGCAAGCGGTTCTTGGGATTCTAATGCTACTTGGTTAAATAATGCTGTACAATATTTACCAAATTCTTTATCTATAATAGATGGTACTACATCCATTGATTGGAATATTGTTGAACTAAATCATGACGTGTATTTAGGTAGTTCTCCAACAGCTGCAAGAACTAGAGATTGTACAGTAGAAAGTTTAACTATTAATGGTGTTGATTTACAAATTAATGGAGATACAACTACAAATACCGGGATTGGTTTAACCGTAACCCATTATTTGCAACTAAATGGTACAATAGATTTAGAAGGAGAATCTCAACTAATACAAGATACTGGTAGTGATTTAGATCCAACAAGTTCTGGTACTTTAGAAAGAGACCAGCAAGGTACCGCTGATACCTATACATATAATTATTGGTCATCGCCAGTAGGTTTTGTTAATAATACTACTAATAATAATAGTTATAGGCTAACTGATGTATTCTCTAATGTAGGTTTTTTAACTTCTGGTTATAATGGAACATCATCACCTGTAGCTATTGCAGATTATTGGGTTTGGAAATTTAACAACCTCACAAGTGATGATTATTCTTCATGGCAACATGTAAGAAGTTCGGGTAGTCTGTTAGTAGGTGAAGGCTTTACAATGAAAGGTCCAGGAACTGGCTCTATTTCTACAGACGAAAACTACATTCTTCTAGGAAAACCAAATAATGGAGATATTAATTTACCTATAAGCGCAGGAAACGACTATTTAGTTGGTAATCCATATCCATCAGCAATTGATGCAGATCAATTTATTACTGATAATGGACCCACAATATCAGGTGCAGATATAGGTCCTATAATTAATGGTACATTATATTTCTGGGAGCATTGGGGCGGTGGCTCTCACGTTTTAAGAGAATACCAAGGTGGATATGCAACATATACTTTAGCTGGAGGTGTTCCTTCTGCTTCATTGGGTACAAACGATCCAGATGTAGGTACCGGTGGTACACCAACAAAAACTCCAGGTCGTTACATTCCTGTTGCTCAAGGATTTTTTGTAACTGCCGAAAATGCAGGAACAATACAATTTAATAATGGGCAACGTGTATTCCAAAGAGAAGGCGGTGCTAGTTCATTGTTTGTAAAATCTGCAAATACTAAAAATGCAAAAACAAATAATTCTGGAAATAATGATTCTGATTTAAGACCTAAAATTAGAATTGGTTTTAATTCAATAAATACCATACACAGACAACTTTTAGTTACTGTAGATGAGAATGCAACTCCTAATTACGATTGGGGCTACGATGCACCTTATAACGAAGACCAAATGGATGATATGTATTGGATGTTAAATAACGAAAAATATACTATTCAAGCCACTAATGAAATTAATAATCAATCAGTGCTTCCTATAGGTGTTCATACCAAAAACAATGGTTTAAATACCATTACAATTGATAAATTAGAAAATACACCTAGTGATTTAAATATTTATTTACACGATAAAGCATTAGACGTTTATCATGATTTAAAGGAAAGCGATTATGAAATATATTTAAATGCTGGAGAATATTTAGACCGATTTGAAATTACTTTTGTTAATCAAAACTCATTAGAAACTAATGATTTTGAAAGTGATAATCTTGAAGTTTATTATTCAAACGAAAAAGAAAGCATTGTTATTAATAACCCAACACTAAAAACGATACAATCTATAAATATGTATAATATTTTAGGACAAAACGTTTTTAAAACTAATAAAAGTACAACCGATAACTATTTAGAATTAAGTGCTAAACAAATTAAAACCGGTGCTTATATAATAAAAATAAAAACTGAAGAAAATACAATAGCTAAAAAAGTGTTGATAAAATAATTATTTGAGTTAGTCACGATTACTTATTGAACCAGTTTTACTTTTAGTTATAAAAGCTCTGAAAAATATTCAGAGCTTTTATATTTTACTTTGTTATTTAAAATTAACAAATTGTTTTTGTAGTATTTAAACTACAAAAAAGCTATGGCAAACCCATAACTAATGTTTATAATCATTTAAATAGAAAAAATATTTTAGATAGTGAAAAAAGAATACTACTTTACGTAAGATTTTTAAACCAACTAACTAATGACAAAGACTATTTTTTCCCTCATTTTTATTCTCAGCTTAACTTTCTCTTTTGCGCAACAAAAATTTACTGCTAAAAGAATATCTATTTCCAATCCTTCAAAGAATTCACTATTAAAGATAAAAAGAATTGGAATTGATTTAAATTGTGGCCCAAAGTTTGTCAATAATAATCTTGAAATGGAACTTAGCTATGAGGAATTACTTACTCTAAAAGAAAATGGAATTGACTATACCATTTTAATTGATGACTTAACTCAATACTATTCTACAAGAAATAGCATTCAATTACCTGTAGCAAAAGAAGAACTTAAAAAACTTAAAAGTAAACCCAAAAAAAAGAAGAAATTTAATGACACACAAAAAAGTCAAAGCCTAAAAAACATTCTAATTGGTAACCCAGTACAGCATGATGAATGTACTGAAATAAACTGGTCTGTGCCAAATAACTTTCAATTAGGAAGTATGGGTGGGTGCTTAACAGTTAGTGAAACACTAGAGCAATTAGATTTGATGCGTAGTTTATATCCTAACCTAATATCTGTAAAAACTAATGCTTCTTCTATAGGTCAAAAAACACATGGCAACTCAACAGGTGGAACAACTTGGTCTGGACAACCTGTTTATTATGTTAGAATTTCTGATAATCCAGATATTGATGAAATCAATGAGCCAGAGACATTAATTACTGGTATGACTCATGCCAGAGAAGTTAATAGCTTAATGAATGTTATGTATTTCATGTGGTATATATTAGAAAACTATAATTCTGATTCTTTTATTAAAAATATAATTGACAACCAAGAATTGTATTTCGTACCAATAGTTAATCCAGATGGTTTACGTTGGAATGAAGTAATTGCACCATCTGGTGGTGGTTTACAGCGAAAAAATTTAAGACCTGGTGTAGCAGATAATGGTACCACAAATTCAGGTAATAACTTAAGAGGAGTTGATTTAAACAGAAATTTCAACTACTATTGGGGTTGGGACAATTCAGGTTCATCTCCTACAACTAGTAGCAATGTCTATAGAGGGCTCACAGCAGGTTCAGAACCTGAAACTCAAATTTTACAAGATTTTGTTGTAAACCACGATTTTAAAATTGCGGTTAATCACCATAGTGGTTTAAATTCTATTGTAACATCATCTTACAATGGAAGTATATCAGCTTTAGATTCGGGAAGGGAAGATGAATATGCTAAATTGTGCCATGATTTAACACAATACAACAGATATATATATGGTTCTGCTCCTAATACACTTTATGAAGCTAATGGAGATACTAATGATTGGATGTTAGGTGGACCTCCAGTAACTTCAGGTGGTCAAACAAACTCTGGTTCAGGTAAAAATATTCTAACAATAGCACCAGAAAATGGTGATGATTTTTGGCCCTCCCCTTCTTTAATTACACCAATTGCACAGCGTGCTATGAGGATTAATTTTTTATCTGTAATTTATTCTGGAAAATTTGTTAAATTTCATGATTTAAATACTAGTACTATTTTATCCACAACTGGAAATTTAGATTTTGGAATTGAGTATTTGGGTAAAACTTATGATGATATTACTATATCAGTAACTCCAATTTCTTCTAATTTAACTTCAATTACTTCTCCTTCCGTGCAATCTGGATGGACAAAATTAGAGCAACGTAACTTAAGTCTGCCTTATACTTTAAATTCAAATATTCAACCTAATGATAAAATTGAATTTCAAATAACTATCAGTAATAGTGACTTCATAATCTATCAAGCCAACTATGAAAAATACTATCAAGCTAATATTTTATTTGAGGACAATCCTGATATTTTTGGAGTAACAAATTGGTCAACTAATGGTGGAAGTTGGGGAATAACATCTGATGCATACTCCGGATCTTCTGCTATAACAGATTCTCCATCTGGCGCTTATAGCAACAACGAATCTAAAACTATAAGTTTGAATACCTCAATAGATTTAACAAATACACCAGAAGCAGTGGTTCAATTTTTTGCTAAATGGGATTTGGAAAGGAATTATGATTTAGTTCAACTTGAGGCTAGCATCAATGGTGGTAGTAGCTGGACAGCCCTTTGCGGAAACTACAATAAACCCGCTGCTACAAGTTTAACAAACTATCATTTAAATAAGAGTACAAATACACATCAATCTTTAAATGGAGATACTGTTTATGATGGTGATAGTATGGGTAAATGGGTTATGGAAGAAATCTATATAAATGGTGTTGAGAATAGCTTTTTATTTAATCAAAGTAATATACAATTTAGATTCAGATTTAAAAGTGATAGTTCTAATAGAGAAGATGACTTAACCACTGCTTTTGATGGTTTTGTTTTTGATGATTTTAAAATTATAGGCATTCAAATACCTTGTGTCTCATCTACTCCATCAAATATAGCTGTATCTTCAATTACTGAAACAGCAGCAACTATAAGTTGGGATAATATTCCTTCTGCAACTTTCGATTTGAGATTTCGAGAAACAGGAACTACTACTTGGATTGATGTGTTTGGAATTTCATCAAACTCATTAGATTTAACTGGTCTTACAAATTCTACAGATTATGAAGCTCAAGTAACAACTTCTTGTGGTTCTAACTCCTCTCCTTATACAGCAATAATAAACTTTACAACACTAACACCTGTATCTTGTTCAGGGCCATCTGTAAGCAATTATCCATACTCTGAAAGTTTTGAAAACACAATAGGGCTTTGGACACAATCAAATGCAGATGATTTAAACTGGACTGTTGACGCTAGTGGAACACCATCTCAGAATACAGGGCCATCTGCTGCTCAAGAAGGCTCATATTATATATACGTTGAAGCATCTGGAAATGGAACGGGATATCCAAATAAAAGAGCCATTATTACCTCTCCTTGTTTCGATTTAACCAGCTTAAGCGAAGCTCAATTCAGTTTTTCTTATCATATGTATGGTGCCACAGATATGGGTTCTATCGATTTAGAAATTAGTAATGATGATGGAGCTACCTGGTCTAGCATTTGGAACCAATCTGGAAATCAAGGAAATTCTTGGTTAAATGTAAACTTAAATTTGAACGCTTACGCAGGAAGCACAATTCAATTACGTTTTAATAGACTTGTGGGCAACACTTGGCAAGCAGATATAGCATTAGATAATTTTAACTTAACTGGAGTTGAAGGTAATGACACCACCGCTCCTATAATCACACTTGTTGGTAATGCTTTAATCAACCTAAACGTTGGAGACACATACTCTGAACAAGGTGCTACAGCTTCTGATAATATTGATGGTGATATATCAACTAACATTATTATTGGTGGCGATGTGGTTGATACCAATACCGCTGGAACCTACATTGTAACTTACAATGTAAGTGATGCCGCAGGCAACCCCGCAACTCAAGTAGAAAGAACGGTTAATGTTATTCCAGACACAACCGTTCCTGTAATCACACTTGTTGGTAATGCTTTAATAGACTTAAATATTGGAAACATTTACACAGAACAAGGCGCTACAGCTTCTGACAATATTGATGGTGATATCTCTGCTAATATTATTATTGGTGGCGATGTGGTTGATACCAATATCGCTGGAACCTATATTCTAACCTACAATGTAAGTGATGCCGCAGGCAACCCCGCAACTCAAGTAGAGAGAACGGTTAATGTTATTCCAGACACAACCGCTCCTGTAATCACACTTGTTGGTAATACTTTAATCGACTTAAATGTTGGAAGCACTTACACAGAACAAGGTGCAACTGCTTCTGATAATATTGATGGTGATATTTCTGCTAATATTATTATTGGTGGCGATGTGGTTGATACCAATATCGCTGGAACCTATATTGTAACCTATAATGTAAGTGATGCCGCTGGCAATCCTGCAACTCAAGTAGAAAGAACGGTTAATGTTGTTCCAGACATAACCGCTCCTGTAATCACACTTGTCGGTAATGCTTTAATAGACTTAAATGTTGGAAGCATTTACACAGAACAAGGCGCTACAGCTTCTGATAATATTGATGGTGATATTTCAGCCAACATCATTGTTGGTGGCGATGTGGTTGACACCAATACCGCTGGAACCTATATTGTAACTTATAATGTAAGTGATGCCGCAGGTAACCCCGCAACTCAAGTAGAGAGAACGATTAATGTTATTCCAGATACAACCGCTCCTGTAATCGCTCTTATCGGTAATGCTTTAATCGACTTAAATGTTGGGGACACTTACTCTGAACAAAGCGCTACAGCTTCTGATAATGTTGATGGTGATATCTCTGCTAATATTATTGTTGGTGGCGATGTGGTTGATACCAATATCGCTGGAACCTATATTTTAACTTACAATGTAAGTGATGCCGCAGGTAATCCTGCAACTCAAGTAGAGAGGACGGTTAATATTATTCCAGACACAACCGCTCCTATAATCACTCTTGTTGGTAATGCTTTAATCGACTTAAATGTTGGGGACATATACACAGAACAAGGTGCGACTGCTTCTGATAATAATGACGGTGATATTTCTGCCAACATTGTTATTGGGGGTGATGTGGTTGATACCAATAACGCTGGAAGCTATATTGTAACCTACAATGTAAGTGATGCTGCTGGAAATGCCTCTATACAAGTAGAAAGAACCGTGAATGTTAGTAACTTACCAACAGATATCATACTTAACGAAGGCTATTTTGAAACTGGATTTGACGGATGGATTGATGGAGGTGGTGATTGTGCAAGGGTCTCAACGAATTTTTCTTATGAAGGAAATTACTCTATTAGGCTAAGAGACAACTCAGGGACTAGATCGTCTATGACTTCTCCTGCTTTAAACTTATCTGGTTTTAATCAAATAGAATTTAGTTTCTATTTTTATGCTAACAGTATGGAAAATGGAGAAGATTTTGGTTTGCTATATGATGACGGATCAGGCTTTGTATTAGTTGATTTATGGGCTAGAGGTTCAGATTTTCAGAATGGGCAATTCTACAATTATGTTGTGACTCTTGATGCATCAACATACAACTTAACTAACAATGGTAGGTTTAGAATACAGTGTGATGCATCTGCAAATAATGATCAAGTCTATATAGATCAAGTAATAATTACTGGATTAGGTAGTAATTCAGCTGTAGCTAAGTCAATTGAAAATAAATCTTTGAATGTTCCAGAAAGCACAAATACTAAAAATGAATTGAAAATATACCCTAATCCTGTTAAAGGAGATGTATTAAATATTAAACTCTCTAATTCTGTTGATGAAATCTCATACAGAATAATAAGCACACTTGGAAAAATAGTGAAAACAGGTAAAACAACTAAAGAAGTTTCTGTTAATAATTTACAGGTTGGTGTTTACTTTATAGAAGTAAATATTGAAAATCAAAAAATTGTAAAAAGATTTGTAAAGAGTAATTGATAAAACTTAATATTATTTTAAAAGTCCTGAATTAATTTTCAGGACTTTTTTTATTTTAAATGATTTATTAAACCTTCAAGTGAAACTTTATTTTGCTCACCAGAAATCATATTCTTTAGTGCATAAGTACTAGAATTTATTTCCTCCTCGCCTACTAAAACTACAAACGGAATATTACGCTTATTTGCATGATTCATTTGCTTTTTCATTTTAGCAGCATCAGGATATAATTCGGCATTAATACCTTGTAAACGTAATTGCTTAATAGCTTTTAAACTAAATAGTGCTTCTTTATCTCCAAAATTTATGAATAAAACCTCAACATTTTTATTTACCGTTTCTGGAAATAAACCTAATTCTTCAAGAACTAAATAAATACGATCTAAACCGAAACTAATACCAACTCCACTTGTATCTGGTCTTCCAAAAATACTGGTTAAATCGTCATAACGACCACCGCCACCAATAGAGCCCATTTGTACTTCTTTTGGTGCAGAAACTTCAAAAATGGCTCCTGTATAATAATTTAAACCACGTGCAAGTGTAACATCTAACTGTAACGTTGCAGTTGTTAAACCTAATTGTGAAATAGCATTATTAATAAATTCTAATTCCTCAATACCTTTTTTTCCTTCTTCAGAAGTATTTAAAATACCTTTTAAACTTTCAATTTGTGATTCAAAAGAACCAGACAAAGTAAATAAAGGCGCCAATTTATCGATTCCCGATTGTGGAATATCTTTACTTAGCATTTCTTCCTTAACCTTCTCCTCTCCTATCTTATCAAGCTTATCAAGTGCAACTGTAAAATCAATCAATTTATCGCTTGCACCAATAACCTCTGCAATTCCAGATAATATTTTTCTATTGTTTATTTTAATCGTAACGTCTTCTAATTTCAAAGCAGTAAAAACCGTGTCATACAGTTGAATAAACTCAACCTCTTGCCATAAACTTTTACTACCAACCACATCGGCATCACATTGATAAAACTCTCTAAAACGACCTTTTTGTGGTCTGTCTGCTCGCCAAACTGGTTGTATTTGATAACGTTTAAAAGGAAATTCTATCTCATTTTGATGTTGCACTACGTAACGCGCAAAAGGAACGGTTAAATCGTAACGCAAAGCTTTTTCTGAGATACTATTAGTTAATTTATTAGAATCTTTTTCATTATAAGCATCTTCATTTGCTTTAGCCAAATAATCTCCGCTATTCAAAATCTTAAAAATCAAACGATCTCCTTCATCACCATATTTTCCCATTAAGGTATCTGAATTTTCAAAACTTGGGGTTTCAATAGGTTGAAATCCAAAAGTTTCAAAAGCACTGCGAATCGTATTAAATATATAATTACGCTTTGCTACTTGTTCTGGATTAAAATCTCTGGTACCTTTTGGAATGCTTGGTTTTTGAGCCATTTAGTGGTAATAGTGTTTTAGTGATTAATGGATTCCGCATTACGTGCGGAATGACAAAAATATATAATGAAAACGTTTTTGCGAGGTTTTTAATAAAAAGATTGCTTCGTCGTACCTCCTCGCATTGACGGTTACTAATTTATCAACTTATCAAAATACTTATATAAATCGCCTTTGGTAATAACTGCACCTTGCTCAATCATTGTGAATTTATCTAAGTTCTTATCTTCGGTATACTCTTTATCGGCTTGCAAAAATTCTACATTTTCATCCATCAAATTTTCACGCAACCAATTATAACCTTCAGTTGTAGTAATATCTACATCGTTTTTTAAATTAACAACTAAAGCATGCATTTTATCTTCATCTAAATGAAATAAATACATATGCTGGGGCGAAATATGCTCTAAATATTCTGCTTTATTTAAAACACCTTCCCAAATTAAATCGCTAAATACATCCAACTCTGTTTCGGCTAATTCTGGTTTGTTAACTTTTAAATTTGTCCACTCTTCATGTGTTATAGATTGTGTAGCCAAAAAGTTAATAAATTCCTGATGTAATTCTTCAAATTGTTCTTTTGTAAGTCTTCTATACTTCATAATTTATTTAAAAATCAATTTTATGAGATCCTGCCCTACGCTAGGATTAGTTCTACTAAAAACTTTTATAATGTCTTTCAGCCATATAAAAGTTCAGTTTCACTAAAAAAAATGCGCCCCTTAATTAGGAGCGCAAATTTAAGAATATATATGGTTTTCTCTTAGAAAATATAACGTAAACCTACTTGAGCTTGCCATCTTGATGCTAAACTTGCATCAAAACCAAAAGTATCAGTTAAACTAGGATTAAAAGTATACACTGGAGTACTTCCTGAAGCATCAACCGAAATTGGAGACACATTGTTAGGTTGTTCTACAACTCCCCAATTAGAGTTTAATAAGTTTCCAAAATTCAAGATATCAATACTAAATTGAATCGTATTGGTTTTATCATCAGATACTTTAATGTTATAGTCTTGTAAAAACTTAATATCCCAACGACCTCTCCAAGGAGCTAAAGCACCATAGCGCTCTGCATATTGACCTCTTCTTCCACTTAAATAATCATCTTGTTGAATATAAGCTTCGAATGCCTCTGCTTGTCCTGCTCCAGAAAATTGCATTTGTTGTACTTCTCCAGAAGTTGGTACATAAATAAGATCGTTATTTTGGAAAGAACTATCTCCGTTTATATTACCAGCATATGTATAATTAAAACGTCCTCCTTGAGCATATTCAAAGAAAGTTGATAAAGTGGTTCCCCATTTATCGTTTCCATAACTCCATTTTTTACTAGCTACACCAATAAAACGGTGTGTATCTCCATATTTAGAATATGATAAAACATCGTCATTAGCATTTCCTAAGTTTGGATTAAAATCGAATGCGTCACTTGTAATTTCTGCCTCAATAGAGTTTACATCTTTAGCATTTAAGTAACTATAAGCAAGCATTGTATACAAACCGTTATCGAACGTTTTTTGTGCTTTTAAAGAAGCATTCCAAATACGTCCTTTATCAGAATTAGTAAATATATAAGCACTATTTCCTACATCTGCACTTGTATAAACCGGTCTATTATCTCCTGGCGCATTTAATGTTCCTGTTGGATTTCTTAACCCCCAGTTTTGTACATGAGCTCCATTAATATCTTTAGTAAAAGATACATCTGCTGTTAAGATTAAACCATTTTCTAAACGTTTATCTGCACCAATGTTAGTTCTCCAAACTTGTGGGAATTTATAATCTGGATCTACTGCTGTTAAGAAAAATGAATTAGGATTTGCAATTTGGTTTCCTAACCACACAAATGGGAAACGTCCTGTAAATAAACCTGAACCTCCACGTAATTGAAACGTATCATCTCCATTAACATCATAGTTAAAACCGATTCTTGGAGAAATTAACCAGTCGTTATTTGGCATTTTAGTATTATCTATAAATACCGTTTCTCCATTATTTGGATTATAGTAAGGAATACTAGGGTCTACACAACAGTTTCTATCTATAAGTTCTTGTGCTTTTTGAGCTGAGTCAAAAAATAATGGTTTATCAAAACGCACACCGTAAGTTAGTTTAAAGTTTTCATTTACGTTCCACTCGTCTTGAACATAAAAAGCAAGTTGACCAACATTAGTTTCAGCAAGCGCCCAACCACCTGCAACACCATCACCATTCGCTTCTAGAGCGTTATGAGCCGCAGTAGCATCACTAAGTGCGGTTGCTACTCCTCCTCCTGGACCAGCATCGGCTAAGAAATCGGCAACACTTCCGTATTGTGGGAAGAAAACACCAGCAGCACCATAAACTCCTAAATTAAAAGAGTTATCGAACTCAAATTTTTCAAAAGAAAAACCAATTGTATAATTATGATCTCCTTTAACAATATTTAAATTGTTTGAAAATTGGAAAACTTTTTGATCTAATGTATTATTAATTGAAAATGGTTCGTGACCAGCAATTATATAATTTAAACCAGCACCATCTTGAATAATAAATGAAGGCGCAGGAACAGACAACGGATTTCTAAAATCATCAAAATGCGTGTATCCAATTTGCAATTTATTAGTTGATGATTCTGATAATGTAGAGTTCAATTCAAGTTGAACAGACTGTAATTTATTATTTATTTGATAACCAGAATTTTCAAACTGTAAAGTTGTAAAATTAGGCCCTCTTGGTTGAATAGCTGTTGGATGTGCTGGCTTTTCTTTTGAAGCATCTAACCAGTTATAAATTATAGCTAATCTATTATTATCATTTACATTCCAGTCTAACTTAACGATACCTTTTGTTGACTCTGAACCATAAGTAAATCCTTGATATGCTCCTGTATTATATCCTAAAGTAGCCAATGCGCTTTGTACAGCCATTAAATCTGTATCTGAAACTCTAGATTCATTTATAGCACCAGAACCTGTATTTGGTACCCAACCGTTTGTACCTAAATCATCTCTTTCGTCTTTTTCAAAATTTGCAAAAAAGAATAATTTATTTTTTACAATTGGTCCACCAATACTCAACCCGTATTGTGTTTGGTTTAAATCTGGTCTAGTAACTTCATCTCCTTTAATTTTTTTACCAGTCATAGATTCATTTCTAGTAAATCCGTAAACTGTACCATGAAATTCATTTGTACCACTTTTAGTTACAGCATTTACAGATGCACCTGTAAAACCAGATTGAGTAACATCATAAGGTGCAGTAGAAACAGAAATTTGATCAATAGCATCTAAAGATATAGGCTGCGCATCTGTTTGTCCTCCAGGAGTTGGTGCATCCAATCCAAAAGGATTATTAAAAATCGCTCCATCTAAAGAGAAGTTGTTATACTGATCGTTTCTACCCCCAAAAGAATTCCCACTAGCTGTAGGCTCTAATCTAGTAAAATCTGCAGCAGACCTAGATATTGTTGGTAAACGCGTAAGTTCTCGTCTTCCTACACTAGTTTCGGCTCCGGTTCTATCACTTCCAAAAGTACCCGTACTTTGTCCTCCTTGAATAACTACAGCATCAAGTTGTTCACTATCTGCTACCATTGTTACATCAAGGTTTTGTGTTTTTCCTAAAGTTAAATACACATCGTTATAAGATTGCTCTTTGTAACCAACATAACTTATAGTAATCGAGTAAGGTCCACCAACTCTTAGGTTTAATAAGTTATATCTACCGTCAAAGTTTGTTGCTGCTCCATACTTCGTTCCTGTTGGAGTATGAATTGCAACTACATTAGCACCCGGAAGAGGCGCAGAAGTTTCATCTAAAATTAACCCTTTAATGTTTGATGTTGTAACTTGTGAAAAAGCTATTAAACCAAAAAATAAAAAGAAAATTACTAGGCTTGTTTTTTTCATTTTTGAATATTTTTTTGAGTTAGTCTATTTAATATTATGCTTACATAATAAATTTAACAGCAAAAATAATACAAAAAAAAGCCACTCAAAAGAGTGGCTTAACTTTATTTAAACTATTTATTAACTATTTGTTAGCTAATTAATTAGCTTGTGCTATAACTTCAAACTCTAAGTCAACAGATACTTCTCTGTGTAAACGTACAACTGCTGTATATTTACCTAAACGCTTTACAGTAGTAACTGTAATGAATTTTTTATCTATTTCTTGACCTTCTTTTTCTAAAGCAGCTGCAATATCAATGTTATTTACAGATCCAAATAATTTATCGCCTACACCAACTTTAGCTGGTATTTTAATTTCTAATGCTTTGATTGCTTCTGCAATTTTATTAGCATCATCAACTATTTTCTTTTCTTTAAAAGCTCTTTGCTTTAAGTTTTCTGCTAATACTTTTTTAGCAGATACTGTAGCTAAAATTGCTTGTCCTTGAGGAATTAAAAAATTTCTACCATAACCGTTCTTAACTGTTACAACATCGTCTTTAAATCCTAAATTTTCAACGTCTTGTTTTAATATAAGTTCCATTGTTATCGGTATTTTATTTTAATAAATCTGCTACATAAGGCATCAATGCTAAATGACGTGCTCTTTTTACAGCTACAGACACTTTTCTTTGATACTTTAATGAAGTTCCTGTTAAACGTCTTGGTAAAATTTTACCTTGCTCGTTTACAAACTTTAATAAGAAATCTGGATCTTTATAATCTATATATTTAATTCCAGATTTTTTGAAACGACAATATTTCTTTTGCTTATTAGTTTCAATGTTAAGCGGCGTTAAATATCTAATTTCACCGTCTTTTTTTCCTTTTGACTGTTGTTCTATTGATGACATAATTAAGCTTTTACTTTAAGTTTTTCTCTTCTTCTCTCTGCCCATGAAATAGCGTGCTTATCTAACGCGACTGTTAAATAACGCATGAAACGCTCATCACGTCTAAACTCTAATTCTAAAGCATTAATTACCTCACCTGGTACGGTGTATTCAAATAAGTGATAAAAACCACTTTTCTTGTTTTGTATTGGGTATGCTAATTTTTTTAGCCCCCAATCTTCTTTTGCTACCATCTTAGCGCCGTTAGAAACAAGAAAATCTTCGTATTTCTTTACTGTTTCCTTTATCTGATCTTCAGATAAAACGGGATTTAAGATGAAAACAGTTTCATAATGATTCATAAAAATCTATTTTATTGTTAAAAATTGGCTGCAAAAATAAATAATATTTGTATATTACACAACTATATCTTCCTTTTAATTGTAGCATAAAATTAGCTAGACTAAAATGTTAAAATTATGTTAAAACAAACGTTTCACCGATGATTTTTGGTTTTTAGCCGAATTTTTTGTACTATTGTCGATATCTTAACCGAAATAATATAAAATGTTATGACTTTAAACTGTGTAGTAGTAGACGATTCAGCAATACAACGCCTCTCTATTGTTAAGTTAGTCGAGAATCACCCTTCTCTAAACCTTATAGCAGAGTATAGTAGTGCTTTAGAAACTAAGAATGGTTTAAATACGCATCAAGTTGATTTAATTTTTTTAGACATTGAAATGCCAGTGCTAAACGGATTTGAACTTTTAGACGTATTAAACAAAAAACCCCAAATTATATTTGTAACTGGTAAAACGGAATATGCGTTTAAAGCATTTAACTATGATGCTACCGATTATTTACACAAGCCAATTACAAGAGAACGTTTTAACACCTCTGTAGACAAGGCTTTAGAACAACATAGATTAACCTTAGACTTTAATGAAGAAGAAGGTGAACATATATTTGTGAAGAGTAATCTTAAAAAACGTAAAGTTTACATTAAAGATATTAAGTGGATTGAAGCCCTTGGTGATTATGTAAAATTAGTTACTGAAGAAAACAGCTTAGTAGTATTATCTACAATGAAAGCTTTTGAAGCTGAATTACCTGAAGGCAAATTTTTAAGAATTCATAAATCTTATATAGTGAATCTTGATAAGATAGACAGATTCAACAGTAAAAATGTTGAAGTTGGCGCTTACGAAATTCCTTTAAGTAGAAACAAAAAAACCCAACTAGTTGATGCTTTAAATAATATTTAAAACTCAACTTAAAGAAAAAATTAAAAGTTATCGACATTTAGAATTACCCTAACCGACCGAAAATCTTTTACACTAGAGAAGCTATTGTTTATTTTAATAATAGCTTCTTTTGTTTTTGATAAAGATTGGTCTTTAGGAATCTTTACTAGAATATTTTTATGAAATTGATTTCTAATTCTAGCTATTGGTGGAGATTCTGGCCCTAATACATTTTCTTTAAATACTTGCCTTAAAGATTTTGCAAACCATATAGATGCTGTTTCAACTCTGTTATAATCTTTATGCTTTAATGTAATTTTTATCTGCTTGTAAACAGGTGGGTATTTATAATTATATCGATCGTTCATTTGCTCGTTAAACATATCCATATAATTATTGGTAGATACTTGTTGTAATATATTGTGATGTGGATTATATGTTTGAATTAACACCTTACCACGCTCTTCGGTACGTCCTGCTCTACCCGATACTTGCAACATGAGTTGAAAACTACGTTCGTGAGCTCTAAAATCTGGAAAGTTTAACATATTATCTGCATTCATTATTCCCACCAACTTCACATTTCTAAAGTCTAAACCTTTAGTTAGCATTTGTGTACCAACTAAAATATCTATTTCCTGTTGCTCTAAAGCTGTAATTATCTTTTCGTAGCCATATTTACCGCGAGTCGTATCTAAATCCATTCTAGCCACTTTATAGTCTGGAAACAATGTTTTTACCTCTTCTTCAATTTGCTCGGTACCAAAACCTTTATTATCCAAATCCTGACTACCACAAGCCATACAATCTTGCATCATTGCAGAATTGTATCCACAATAATGGCAACGTAATTGATTTCTATATTGATGATATGTTAAACTTACATCACAATTTGGACATTGTGGTGAATGTCCACATGTTTTACATTCAATTATGGGTGAAAATCCACGTCTATTTTGAAATAATATTATTTGATGCCCATCGTTTAACGTTTCAGTCATTTCCTCGATAAGTCTATCGCTAAAATGCCCTTTCATGCGTTTCTTTTTAAGCTTATCTTTAATATCAACCAATTCAATATCTGGCATCAAAACATTATTATAACGATGCATTAATTCAACAAAACCATATTTGTTTTGCTTAGCGTTAAAATAACTCTCTAAACTTGGTGTTGCAGAACCTAAGAGTATTTTTGATTGGTGCATATTTGCTAAAACAACGGCAGTATCTCGCGCATGATATCGAGGAGCAGGATCAAACTGCTTAAACGATTGTTCATGCTCTTCATCAACGATTATTAATCCTAAATTATTAAATGGTAAAAAAATAGATGAACGTGCTCCTAAAACTATTTGTGCTTTCGCGGAATTTTGCAAAACGTTATTCCAAACCTCAACACGTTCATAAGAGGAATACTTTGAGTGAAAAATAGCCACTTTTTCTCCAAAATAGTTCTGAAGCCTTGTAACCAATTGTGTTGTTAAAGCTATTTCCGGAAGCAAATACAACACTTGTTTATTATTGTTTAAAGCATTTTCAATAAGCTTCACATAAATTTCAGTTTTACCAGAAGAGGTTACACCATGAAGCAACGTTACATTATGGTTTTGAAAAGAACTTTGTATGTCGCTTAAAGCCTTTTCTTGATACTCGTTTAGTGTTTTTGAATCTTCGTTATCCTCACCCGAATACTCAACGCGATCTGTTTGGATATGATATTCTTCCAGAACACCTTTATCAATCAAAGCCTTTATAATTGCTGGAGACGCTCCACTTTCATTAGATAAATCTGAAACTTTTACAGGTTTTTTTGTTTTTGCAGAAATTGAAAATAAGCTTAATACAACTTCTTTTTGTTTATGCGCTCTACCTAAATCTTCTAATAAGTTTTGCAGTGCTTTTTCTGAAGAAAAATTCGAATGTAACTTCACATAACGCACTAACTTTGGTTTATACTTCTCGTAAACCTCTTCTTCAACTAAAATAGCTTCTTTTTCAATAAGCCTTTTAATTACAGGAAGCACATTCTTTTTATCGAGAATATTTGAGATATCATGAATTTTTAAAGATGATTGATGGTGTAATGCTTCGTAAACCAAAAACTCATCGTCTTTTAAAATAGACTCATCAATTTCATCTTTATTTTTAGTAATTACAGTTTCACTTTCTAGAATAAAAGCATTAGGTAATGCTGCTCGCAGCACATCGCCCAATGTACACATGTAATATTTAGAAATCCATTGCCATAACTGCAATTGAATTTCATTTACAATAGATGAATCATCTAAAATTTGATGAATTTCTTTAGCTTCGTAAGCCGTTGGTGCATCATTATGAATTTTAAAAACAATGCCTGTGTAGATTTTAGATTTACCGAAAGGCACAGCAACACGCATTCCTGATTTTAAAAAATCGGATTCAGCTAGAGTTATTTTATATGTAAATAACTTTTGAAGCGGAACAGGTATAATAACATCAATGAAATACTGCATAAACTAACGTGTTTTTCGTAGTTTATTTAAAGAAGCATTTAGTTCATATCCTAATAATAAAATATTAGAATTCATCCATAAATAAAATAACAAAATTAAAAGCGCTCCAATGGAACCATAAAGCTTGTTATACTGACTAAAGTTTTCAATATAAATACCAAACAAATACGATGTTAATATGATGAGAAGTGTAGTAAATAAAGCACCTATAGAGAAAAATTTAGAATGTTTACCTTCTTTAGTACCAAAATAATACAACGTAGCCGTTGCTATATAAACCATAAACACGAAAAAGAGATATTTTGCAAAAATTATCCAACCTAATCCTTGGTCGTTTTTTTGGAAAACTTCGCCACTAAAATTCTCATATAATGGTTGAATGACATAGATTTGAAAATACCCAAATATAGCAACTGTTAATAACACCAAAAATGCTAATATTAAAGCTATTCCTAACGCATACATATACTGCTTAAATACATTTCGGTATAATTGTCTATGATAAGAACTTTCAAAACCTGAAAACACAGCATTTACACCATTTGCCATTAAAAAGATGGAAAGCAAGAATACTGAAGATATAAGTCCACCTCCGCTATTACTACTTATATCTCTAAATATATTTTCAAAAAAGAATTCTGAGGTTTGAGGTGGCAAAAATGAATTTAGAAATTGTTCAAATTCAATCTGAAAATTATTAATTGGTATGTAGGGAATAACAATAATTACAAACAACAAAAAAGGAAAAATAGCAGTAAAAAAACTAAAAGCAATAGCACTAGCCCGAGTAGTTAGGGCACCTCTTACAATACCAGTAATGTAAAGTTCTATTAAATCGTAAAAAGATAAACCTTCAAGACCAGGTAATTTAATTTGCTTTAAAAACCGCACCAAGACATTAATTACCGGGATTTTGTCTAGTTTGTCTTCAATGGGTTTAGTCATTAATAATTTGCATTTAGGTTTATAGCAAAGTTATTAAATTTAAGATTGCTTTGTAGAAAGATTAAACTTCTCCTTTTTTGTTTAAAAACTACTTAATAGCTTTTAAACTTAAATCCATGTTATGTACAGAGTGCGTTAATGCTCCACATGAAATATAATTAACACCACATTCTGCATAATGTCTAATGGTTGTTTCGTTTATATTTCCTGAAGATTCTGTAAGACACTTATTTCCGATTAGTTTAACCGCTTTTCTTGTGTCTTCATAATCAAAATTATCTAGTAAAATTCTATAAACGCCATCGTTTTGTAAAATCTCTTCTACTTCTATTAAATTTCTAGCTTCAACCATTATATCTAAATCTTTACCAGTATCTTTTAAATATTGCTTAGTTAACTCTATAGCTTTAGTGATACCTCCTGCAAAATCAATATGGTTATCTTTTAGCATAATCATATCGTATAGTGCAAATCTATGGTTTTCTCCTCCTCCAATTTTAACAGCCCATTTTTCTAACACACGAATACCTGGAGTTGTTTTACGAGTATCTAAAATTTTAGTTTTTGTGCCTTCAACTAAATCTACAAACATTCTGGTTTTTGTTGCTATGGCACTCATACGTTGCATAGCGTTTAGTACTGTACGCTCTGCTTTTAATATAGATTGCGAAGACCCTTCAACATACATTACAATATCTCCAAAAGATACTTCGGTACCGTCTTCAATACGCACATCTAATTTTAAATTTTTATCAACGTAGGCAAAAACTTTTTTAGCAAAATTAACCCCTCCAATAATACCTTTATCCTTAACTAAAAGTTTAGCTTTTCCTCTGGCATTTTCAGGAATACAGGCTAAAGAACTATGATCGCCATCTCCAACATCTTCTCTAATGGCATTAGAAATTATCATTTTTACCTCGGTGTCAAATTGCTCCTGTGTAATCATTGTATTTATTAGTTAGTTGAAACAAAAATAAGAAATTGATTTACTTAATTAAATTTTACATTTATCAATTTTATAATTTTTTCTTATTTAAATCCATTATTCATAAATAGTAAATAGTAATTTTGCTTTTATGACTATTAAACTTATTGCAATAGGAAAAACTGATAATAAGCAACTTATATCATTAATTGATGATTATAAGAAGCGTTTGAGTTATTACATTAAATTTAATTTAGAAATTATTCCTGATATAAAAAATTCTAAAAACTTAAGTGAAGTTCAACAGAAACAAAAAGAAGGCGAGCTTATTTTGAATAAAATTAACAATACTGATGTTTTAATTTTATTAGATGAAAACGGAAAGCAATTAGATTCTGTAGGGTTTTCATCATATTTACAAAAACATATGAATTCTGGAATAAAACAATTGGTTTTTGTTATTGGTGGGCCTTATGGTTTTTCTGAAGAGGTTTATAAAAAAGCAAATGGAAAAATATCATTATCTAAAATGACATTTTCCCATCAAATGATTCGCTTATTTTTTATTGAACAACTTTATAGAGGCTTCACTATTTTAAAAAATGAACCCTACCACCATCGTTAATAAGGCTTAAAAACTTGCTTACGCTTTTTAAGTTGGCGTTCTATATCGTTTATAGTTTCTTTAACTGCCATTTCATAATTCTTTTCATTGGATGTGGCAAAAATTCTTGGTCCGGGTAAGCTCAATTCTATGTTACATATTTTACCTTTATCATGTTCGTTTTCTTCCTTTTTAAAATACACTTGTGCATTTATTAAAAATTCATACTTATTAGATAATTTTTCTAGTTTACCATTAGTGTAAGTTGAAAGTGCTTCACTCACATCTACATCTACATATTGAATGTTTACTGTCATAATCGTTCTCTTTTAATGTTTAAATCTATTATAAATATAAACGTTTTTAAATAATTCTAAAGTGATATAGATCATAAAATAAAGTGAAATTTTCATTTTAATATTTAAACTGTTCTATTTCATATCAATGATTATAGTATTATTTTTGAAAACTAAACTTTTTATGTAAATGCAACTCGTTTTCGCCACCAATAACCTAAATAAAATAAAAGAAGTACAAACTTTAATCCCAAAGCATATCAAATTGTTGAGCCTGAAGGATATTGGATGTTTTGAAGAAGTTCCAGAAACTCAAAATACTATAAAAGGAAACGCAATTCAAAAAGTAGAATATATTAAAAACAATTATGGCTATGATTGTTTTGCAGATGATACCGGATTAGAAGTTGAAGCTTTAAACGGTGAACCTGGTGTTTTTTCTGCACGTTATGCTGGAGAACAACGCGATGCTAATAATAATATAAATAAATTATTAACAGAATTGAGCACTAAGGATAACAAAAATGCTCAATTTAAAACAGTTATTGCGTTACATTTAAATGACCAAATTAAAACTTTCCCAGGCATTTGTGAAGGAGAAATAACAGATAAAAAACATGGAAAAAATGGTTTTGGTTACGACCCCATTTTCAAACCAAAAGGGTATGATAAAACATTTGCAGAAATGGATTTAAATTTAAAAAACAGTATTGGTCATCGTGGAAAAGCTATTACTAAACTGGTTAAATTTTTAAATTCATAAAACTTTACAAATTATTATAAAAAATCAAGTTTCATGTTGGTTGTTAAAACAGATTGTTTTACTTTTAATTTATGACAGAGGTAGATATTGAAAAAGAAAATGCAGCCATTGCCCAAGCCTACAAAAAGTTATTAAAAGTTAGCTATACTACACTTACTGACGACGATAAAAAACTTATACGTAGCGCTTTTGAAGTTGCTTTAGACGGACATAAAAATCAGCGTAGAAAATCTGGTGAAGCTTATATTTTCCATCCATTAGCTGTAGCAAAAATTGTTGCTCAAGAAATTGGTTTGGATGCCACCTCTATTGCTTCAGCTTTACTTCATGATGTAGTTGAAGATAGTCCTGATTATTCTATTGAAGATATTGAAAAACAATTTGGTAAAACTGTTGCTACCATTGTAGATGGCTTAACAAAAATTTCATCTTTAAGTAAAGAAAAAGACATGGATGTGTCTTTGCAGGCTGAAAATTTTCGTAAAATGCTCCTAACACTTAATGATGATGTAAGAGTTATTATTATTAAGATTGCAGACAGACTTCACAACATGCAAACCATGGACTCTATGCGTCCAGATAAGCAGATTAAAATCGCATCTGAAACACTATACATTTACGCGCCTTTAGCACATAGAATTGGGCTCTACAATATTAAAACAGAACTTGAAGATTTAGGTTTAAAGTATACCGAACCTGATGTTTACAATGACATTTTAGGTAAAATTAAAGAAAGTAAGGAGCAACAAGACCTTTATATTAACCAATTTAGTGAAGTCATAAAAAACTCTCTTGATAAAGAAAATCTTGATTATACTATAAAGGGTAGACCTAAATCAATTTTTTCTATTCGTAAAAAAATGCTTAATCAAGGGGTTCCCTTTGATGAAGTTTACGATAAGTTTGCCATACGTATCATCTATAAATGTGATTGCGATCCTAAAACTGAAAAGTTTTTAGCTTGGAAAATTTATTCTATCGTTACAGACCATTTTAGACCTAACCCTACCAGACTTCGCGATTGGATTTCATCACCAAAAAGTACAGGTTACGAAGCTTTACATATAACGGTTATGGGCCCTAAAGGTAGATGGGTTGAAGTTCAAATACGTAGTGAGCGTATGAATGAAATTGCAGAAAAAGGTTATGCAGCTCATTATAAATACAAACAAGAAACTGAAAAAGAAGATAGTTTAGAAACTTGGATTAATAGACTTCAAGAAGCTCTTGAAAACCCAGAAACCAACGCGGTAGATTTTGTAGAACAGTTTAAACTCAATCTTTATTCTAAAGAAATTTTTGTTTTCACCCCAGCTGGTGAATTAAAATCACTACCAAAAGGAGCAACTGCTTTAGATTTTGCTTTTAATATTCATACAGAAGTTGGTATGAAAACTCGAGGCGCAAAAGTGAATGGCAAGTTGGTTCCTTTAAGTCATGAGTTAAAAAGTGGTGATCAAGTAGATATTTTAACCTCCGAAAACGCCAAACCTAACTCAAACTGGTTAGACTATGCCACCACTGCGCGATCAAGAGCTAAAATAAAATCTGCATTAAAAGAAGATAAAAGACAGATTGGTGAGGATGGTAAAGAAATTTTGCGTCGTAAACTAAAGCAACTCAAAATAACTTTAAACGAAGAATCTATTAACGACATGGTGCGTTACTTTAAGTTAAAAACTAGTTTAGATTTATTTTATAGAATTGGTGTAGGATCAATAGATAATAATATGCTTAAAAGCTATGCTTCATCTAGAAGTAATGCTTTCATGAGTTATATTAAAAGTAAAATATCTAGAAAATCTCCTATTAAAAAAGAAGAGCTTGAAAAAGATGAAGTTACCGTAAATTATGACTCACTAGTTTTTGGTAAAGAAGAAGAAAAGCTAGATTACAAACTAGCTAATTGTTGTAACCCAATTCCTGGTGATAATGTTTTTGGTTTTCTAACCGTAAACGAAGGCTTAAAAGTTCATAAATATAATTGTCCTAATGCGGTTAGTTTACAATCAAACTACGCGTATAGAATTATGCCAGCTAAATGGATAGACTCTACACAGCAAGAATTTTTAGTAAGAATCCTAATTTCTGGTATAGACCATATTGGTTTAGTAAATGAAATTACAAGAGTCATTTCAGAAAACATGTTAGTTAATATGAAAAGTATTAGTTTTGAAACTAACGACGGGTTATTTTCTGGAAAAATCAATGTAGTTGTTAAGAATAATACCATTATCAAAAAACTTTTAGAAAAACTTAAAAAAATTAATGGTATTGATAAGGTAAGAAGAGTTTAAAAAATTGTAAATTTGTAATGAAAATATGGAGGCAAAGGCAGATACAAAGAATCAAGAGATTGTTAAAAGCGTTTTTACTAACTTTCTAGAAAACAACGGGCACAGAAAAACACCCGAACGCTACGCTATACTCCAAGAGATATACAATAACAATGAACATTTCGATATAGAGTCTCTATATCTTAACATGAAAAATAAAAAATATCGTGTATCTCGTGCCACTTTATACAATACAATTGAATTACTTCTTGAATGCGGTTTGGTAAGAAAACACCAATTTGGGCAAAATCAAGCACAATACGAAAAATCATATTTTGATAGACAGCATGATCATGTTATCTTAACAGATACAGGAGAAGTTATTGAGTTTTGCGACCCTAGAATTCAGTCTATCAAAAAAACAATCGAAGAAGTTTTCGATATCAAAATTAATAACCACTCACTTTATTTCTACGGAAATAGAAAATCAACCACAAATAACTAATTTTTACGATGGCAGTAGATTTACTACTAGGATTACAATGGGGTGACGAAGGCAAAGGAAAAATTGTTGACGTACTTACCTCAAATTACAATATTATAGCACGTTTTCAAGGTGGTCCTAATGCAGGACATACTTTGGTTTTTAATGGAAGAAAACATGTATTGCATACTATTCCTTCAGGAATTTTTCATGATAATGCAACGAACCTGGTAGGAAACGGCGTGGTTATAGATCCTGTAATTTTTAAAGGCGAACTAGATAAGCTAGATGAGCAAAATGTAGATTATAGAAAATCATTGCTTATTTCACGTAAAGCTCATATTATACTACCAACTCACAGACTTCTTGATGCGGCTAGTGAAGCTTCAAAAGGAAAAGCCAAAATAGGTTCAACTTTAAAAGGAATTGGACCAACTTATATGGATAAAACTGGTAGAAATGGTATTCGTGTTGGCGATTTAGAATTAAGCAATTGGAAAGAAAAATATAGAACATTAGCAGATAAGCATGAATCTATGATTGCTTTTTATAATGTTGATATTCAATACGATTTAAAAGAACTTGAAGAAGAGTTTTTCAAAGCTATTAAAGTTTTAAAATCTTTAAAATTTATAGATTCAGAAGAATACATTTATCAAGCACAAAAATCTGGAAAAACTATTCTAGCAGAAGGTGCTCAAGGTTCGCTTTTAGATATCGATTTTGGAACTTATCCTTTTGTAACTTCTAGTAATACAACCGCTGCCGGAGCGTGCACTGGTTTAGGTGTTGCACCAAATCAAATAGGTGATGTATTTGGCATATTTAAAGCTTATACAACTCGTGTTGGTTCTGGACCATTCCCTACAGAATTATTTGATGAAAATGGCGAAACTATGGGGCGCGTTGGTAACGAGTTTGGAGCTACAACCGGTAGACCAAGACGTTGTGGCTGGTTAGACTTAGTTGCATTAAAGTATGCTTGTCAAGTAAACGGCGTTACTCAATTAATGATGATGAAAGGTGATGTGCTTTCTGGGTTTAAAACTTTAAAAGTATGTACAGCTTACAAATATAAAGGTGAAGTGATTCAGCATTTACCTTACAATATAGAGCCAGAAAATGTAGAGCCAATTTACACTGAATTTAGTGGATGGAATGAAGATTTAACAGCAATGTCTGATGCTTCACAACTACCTCAAGCTTTAAATGAATATATTGATTTTCTTGAAAAAGAATTAAATATTCCAATCACTATTGTTTCAGTTGGACCTGATAGAAAACAAACAATTTTTAGACAACAATTGGTTCAGTAAAAACCTAAACTTATAAATCTTTAAAACGCTCTAAAATAATTTGGAGCGTTTTTTGTTTCAATATACTTAAACATCAGATTAATCGTTATTTTTGCGACAAACTTTTTTCATTTTGAATAAACTACTGGTTTTACTTTTTACATTTATAATAGGTTATGTTTCAACCTCAAATATTCAAGCACAAACAAAAAAGAAAATTGAAATTGAATATGCGGGTAAATTAACCATTGATGAAGAAAACTATCCGGGTGCCAAAATACTAACTCGTGATGATTCTCAACAAGTTCAGATAAATCATCAAGGAACTAACATGTGGTGTGATAAGGCTATTCATTATGGTAAAGAAAATTTCGTAGAAGCTTATGGTAATGTTATCCTAAAACAAGGAGACACCATTAATATGACCTCAAAATATGTGGAGTACAGTGGTATAACAGAATTAGCATTTGCTAGTGGGGATGTGGTTTTAAAAGACCCAAATTCAACAATATCTTCAGACACTTTATATTTTGACCGACTAAAACAACAAGCTTTTTATAAAAGTGGTGGTACTGTTGTAAAAGATTCTTCTGGAACAATTACCAGTAAAATTGGTAGATATTATATGGATATTAAAAAATATCAATTTGTTGAAGATGTTGTGTTGGTAAATGATAGTACAACAATAAACTCCAATTTCTTTGATTTTTATTCTGATACTGGTCATGCTTATTTATTTGGACCGTCAACCATAACTACACCAGAAAGCAAAACCTATTGTGAAAAAGGATTTTACGATACCGAAAACAAGGTTGGATACGCTGTAAAAAAATCAAGGATTAATTATGACAACAGAATTATTGAAGGTGATAGTTTATACTTTGATAACAATAAAAGTTTTGCATCTGCTACCAACAATATAAAAGTTACAGACACCATAAATAACAGCATTATTAAAGGGCATTACGCAGAAGTTTTTAAGGAAAAAGATTCCGTTTTTATAACTAAACGCGCTTTAGCCATTACAATTCAGGAAAATGATTCTATTTATATGCATGCTGATAAAATAATGGTTACAGGTAAACCAGATAACCGAATTATTAATGCGTATTACAATGCTAAAATCTTTAAGACAGATATTAGCGGAAAAGCAGATTCTATTTATTCTAATCAAAAAACAGGTATTACTAGATTGATAAATATTCCACGTTTCTCACCTGGTGATAAATTTTCAACTAAACGAAAACCTATTCTTTGGAATTTTGAAAATCAAATGACTGGTGATACTATTCATTTAATATCGAATAGTGAAACAGAAAAAATTGATTCCTTACTCGTTTTTAACAACGCCTTTATTATAAGTCAAGATACAATTAGCAAAACGGGCTACAACCAAATTAATGGAATGAGGTTAGTGGGTTTATTTAACGATGAAAACCAAATGCGTCAAGTTGATATCACTAAAAATGCTCAATCTATATTTTACGCGAGGAATGACAAGCAAGAACTTATTGGTATAGACAAAGCTAAGTCTGGAAGTATTTCTATGTTATTTAACAACGGCGACATTGAAGAATATACAAGATTCAATCAGGTTGATGGTAATCTGTATCCAGAATCTAAATACCCAGAGAATGAAAAAATTTTAAAAGGTTTTGATTGGCGCGAAGAAGAACGCCCTTTAAGTGTCGAAGATTTATTTAGAGATGACCCTCCACTAGAACTTCCAATTATTAAAGGTTTAGAAGATTATGTGCCACAAGAAGATTTTGTAGATAACGACATGTTAGAACGTGTTAAAAAAGCAGATGCAAATGACAAAGCAAATAATAAATCGCATTCTACAAAAGCATCTCGTAATTTACCCACTAAACCAAAAGACAAAAGCGCCCTCTTAAAATTACCTAACAAAAAATCTAAACCTCAAAAAAAAAGTATTAAATAAAATTGATGGCATCAGATTTCCTAAAATATCAAGCTCAAACCACCCCACATCCATTAGCTATGGAAATTTCTCATGCTAAAGGTTCATATATTTATGATATAAACAATAAAGCTTATTTAGATTTTGTAGCTGGTGTTTCTGCTTGTCCTTTAGGGCATAACCATCCCAAAGTTGTAAATGCTATTAAAGAACAGTTAGATAAGTACATGCATGTTATGGTTTATGGAGAATACATCCAAAAACCTGCTGTAGAATTAACTAAATTATTAGCAGAAAACTTATCCGAGTCATTAGAAAAAACCTACCTAACAAATTCTGGTACTGAGGCTATTGAAGGCGCGTTAAAATTGGCAAAACGTGCTACTGGACGCAGTGAAATTATTGCTGCAAATAAAGCTTATCATGGAAATACCATGGGCTCAATGAGTGTTATGGGCTATGAAGAACGAAAACAAGCTTTCAGACCACTTTTACCAGATGTGAGATTTATAGATTTTAATAATGAAGATGATTTAAAACATATCACCAATAAAACAGCTTGTGTTATTTTAGAAACCATTCAAGGTGGTGCGGGTTTTATCGTTCCTAAGGATAATTACTTACATAAAGTACAAAAACAATGTAAAGAAGTAGGTGCACTTTTAATTTTAGATGAAATTCAACCTGGTATTGGTAGAACTGGAAAACTGTTTGGTTTTGAACATTATAATTGTATTCCAGACATATTAGTTACAGGCAAAGGTTTAGGAGGCGGCATGCCAATTGGTGCCTTTACAGCATCAGGTAAATTAATGGATTTACTTCAAGATAACCCCAAACTTGGTCATATTACAACCTTTGGCGGGCATCCGGTAATAGCAGCTTCAGCTTTAGCTACATTAAAAGAAATTACAGAAAGTAATTTAATACAAGAAGCTCTGGAAAAAGAACAACTTTTTAAAAAACTTTTAGTTCATCCGTTGATATTAGAAATAAGAGGTAAAGGACTCATGCTTGCCTTCATTACTCCTTCTTCTGAAATAACAAATACATTAATTTTAAAATGTCAGGATGCTGGTTTAATACTTTTCTGGTTACTTTTTGAGCCTAAAGCAGTACGAATAACTCCTCCACTAACCATATCTAATGATGAAATCATTAAAGGCTGTAAAATAATTATTGATATTTTGAATGAAATTCAACACGCAAATTAAGTCTTCAACACCCTGATAATCAAACCTAAAAAGAACATGTCAATTTTATGATACTACAACTGTTCATTACTTTGTTAAAAACATTTACTAATCAATCCATAATAAAACAAATAGAAGCTTAAATTTATTCTGCAAGAATTTTACAAATTTGCCTATGGAGTTTAGTCATAACGACAACAACAATTTACCTCTCACTAAGTTTGAATCGATGTTAAAAACAAATCATGTTTTATTTTTCGATTCAGATGAATTTGAAAACATCATTCACCACTATCTTAATCAAGGTAAAATCGCTTTAGCTAAAAAAGCCATAAAATTAGGTCTTGATCAACACCCTACCTCTATCAACTTAAGACTTTTTAAAGTTGAAGTTTATGTTTTTGAAGATAAATTAATTGAGGCTGACACTCTGTTAAATGAACTACATACTTTAGACCCGATGAATGAAGAAATTTACATTCAAAAGGCTAATATATTTTCTAAAAAAGATGAGCACCAACAAGCTATTGATGTTTTAAAACAAGCTCTACAACTTACCGATGATGTTGTTGATTTGTATTCATTAATTGGGATGGAGTATTTATTTTTAGATGAGTTTGAAGACGCTAAAGTGTATTTCATGAAGTGTTTAGAGTCCGATTTAGAAGATTATTCTGCATTATACAATGTCATTTATTGCTTTGAATTTTTAAATCAACATCAAGATGCTATCTCCTACTTAAATGTGTTTTTAGATAAAAATCCTTATTGTGAAGTCGCTTGGCATCAATTAGGTAAACAATATATCAGCTTAAAAGACTATAAAAAAGCATTAACATCATTTGATTTTGCTATTATTTCTGATGATACTTTTGTTGGAGCTTATTTAGAACGTGGTAAAGTTTTAGAGAAATTAAAACGATTTGAAGATGCTATTGAAAATTACACAATAACACTTACTCTAGATGAACCTACATCATTTGCACTTTTACGTATAGGTAGTTGTTACGAGAAGTTAAAAAATAATGACTTAGCGCTTCAATTTTATGAAAGAACTGTGCACGAAGATCCTTTATTAGATAAAGGTTGGATAGCAATTACTAAATTCTATTATAAAAAGAAAAACTACCAAAAAGCGCTGTACTTTATAAATAAGGCTATAAATATTGACTCTGAAAATGTAATTTATTGGAAATTATATTCTCAAATTAACCAGCGTTTAAATTTTTATGAAGAAGCAGAACGTGGCTTTAAAAAAACCTTAGAATTAGGAAATTACGAATTGAACACATGGTTATCTCGTGGCGATTTACTAATTAAATTAGGAGAACCTGAAGCAGCAATCTACAACTTTGAACAAGCTGTTGAATTTTATCCAGAAAATCCTGAATTAGAGTATCGATTAGCGGGATTATACTTCTCTTTAAATCAAAATGATAAAGGTGCATTTCATTTAAAAAATGCTATTAAACACAATGAAGAATATTCATTTATCATTGAAGAACTTTTCCCAGAAGTTTCTAATAAAATATTAGTTAAAAATATACTTAAAACAAATCTATAATTAAAAATGTATACCTTTGGTTTTGGTAAAAAAATCAAAATATGCAAAGACGTTTTATAGACTACTTAATTATTTCTTTTAAAGGTTTAGCTATGGGTGCAGCAGATGCTGTTCCTGGTGTTTCTGGTGGAACTATTGCTTTTATTTCTGGTATTTATGAAGAATTAATAAATACTATTAGTAATGTTAGTCCTTCTCTTTTTAAAACACTTTTTAATAAAGGCTTCAAAACATTTTGGGAGCAGTTAAACGGAAATTTTATTCTAGCCCTTTTATCTGGAATCATAATCAGCTTTGTGTCTTTTATGAAACTAGCAAAATATTTACTTGAATATCACCCTATTTTAATTTGGTCGTTCTTTTTTGGGCTTATTGTGGCCAGTATCTATTTTGTTGGTAAACAAATTACAAAATGGAATATTGCAACTATTCTTGTTTTAATAATTGGTGCAGCAATAGCATTTTATATAAGTAAATTGCCTTCTTTGGGCACAAATGAAAACCCTTGGTTCTTATTTTTAGCGGGGTCAATTGCTATTTGCGCTATGATATTACCTGGTATATCAGGCTCATTTATTTTAATAATTCTTGGTGCTTATAAAACCCTTAGTGATGCCATTCATGATATTGATTTAAAGAAAATTATGATTTTTGTTGGTGGTGCAGTTGTTGGTTTATTAAGCTTTAGTCATGTATTAAAATGGCTTTTTAAACATTATCATAATATTACTTTAGCATTACTTACAGGTTTTATTTTTGGATCACTAAACAAAGTTTGGCCTTGGAAAGAAACTTTATCATGGCATACAAATTCTAAAGGTGAAAAAATTCCATTATTACAAGAAAGTATTTCCCCTTTTTCATTTAACGGCGACAATCAAATTGCTTTTGCAGTGGCTTTAATGATTCTAGGATTTTTAACTATTTTTATTCTTGAAAGGTTAGGATCTAAAAAATAGTATGGAAAGCACCAGAACACTTGCCGATAAAATTTTTCTTATTCTAAAAGGATTAGGTATGGGTGCTGCCAATAAAGTACCTGGAGTATCTGGCGGTGTTGTTGCTTTTGTAGCTGGCTTTTACGAAGAGTTTATCTATTCTTTAAAAAAAGTAAATAGCAAAGCCTTTAAATTACTATTTAACGGAAGGTTTAAAAGCTTTTACAGATACATTAATGGTAGATTTTTAGGTTTATTATTTTTTGGTATGATAGTTAGTTACTTTAGTGTTTCTAAAGTTTTAGACTATCTATTAAAACATTATGAATTATATGTTTGGAGTGTTTTCTTCGGAATGATTATTGGCTCTATTTACTATATCAACAAAGATTTTAAAGATTGGAATTACAGAACATATATAACTTTAGCTGTAGGTATTCTTATTGGCATTAGTATAAGTTTTTTAAATCCAGCAAAAGAAAATGATAATTTATGGTTTGTTTTCTTCTGTGGAATTATAAGTGTTTCGGGAATGACGCTTCCTGGGTTTTCGGGTTCTTTTATACTTATTCTGTTAGGAAACTATGTATTACTTCTGGTAGATTCTGTAAATGCGCTTTACGATACTTTTTCAAATATTTTTAGTGGAGATTTTAGTTTAATTAATAACCCAGAACGTATTAGAATGCTAAAAGTTTTAGGTGTATTTACTTTAGGTTCTGTAACTGGTTTAGTAACATTTTCACATTTATTAAGCTATATTTTAAAACACTATAAAAGTATTACACTTTCTGCCATCATTGGCTTTATTATTGGGTCTTTAGGTGTGGTTTGGCCATGGAAAAAAACAATTTTTAAATTAAATGAAAGCGGTGGATTTATTTTAGATTCTACAGGTGAAAAAGTAATTAAAAACTACAAACGTTTTATACCAGAACTAAACACAGAAACTTACTATGCAGTTGGCTTCATTTTATTAGGTATTTTAATAGTTTTAGCATTAGAATGGTATGGACAAAAAACCAGAAAAGTAAAATGAAAAAATTAGGTCTTTTAGGTAAAAACATATCATATTCGTTTTCAAGGGCATACTTTAAAAAAAAGTTTGAAGAAGAAAATATTCAAAATGTAAGCTATGATAATTTTGATATAGTAAGTATAGATATATTCCCTTCAATTATACAAAATACAAAAGATTTAAAAGGACTAAACGTTACTATTCCTTATAAAGAACAAGTTATCCCATATCTTGATAAATTAAATAAAAAAGCCAAAGCTATAGGGGCCGTAAACACTATTAAAATCACAAAAAAAGGAAAATTAGTTGGTTATAATACAGATTGTTATGGTTTCAAAAACTCGCTTAAACCTTTTATTAAATCTCATCATAAAAAAGCTTTAATTTTAGGAACAGGAGGTGCAAGTAAAGCCATTGCCTTTAGCTTAAAAGAATTAGGAATTTCATATAAATATGTATCTAGAAAACTCTCAAAGGGAATTGACTTTAGCTACGATACTTTAGACGAAAGCGATATAAAAAACCATCAAGTCATTATAAATTGTACTCCTTTAGGCACATATCCAAATATTGATGATTGTCCTAATATTCCATATGAAGGCATAACAAATCATCATATCTTATTTGATTTAATTTACAATCCAGAAGAAACTACTTTTTTAAAACGAGGTAAAGAAAAACTAGCAACTACTATTAATGGCTTAAATATGTTGAAATTACAAGCCGAAAAAGCTTGGTCTATCTGGAATTTGTAATTAAAATACCACTATTTATAGTTAAAACCATTAACACTACTTTGTAAATACTTTACTTGTTAGTATCTTTAAAGACAAAAGAGATTAATGAACCCTAACATTTTTTAAAATGTCTGATATAAATAAAATGCCTAAAGCAGAAGAAATAGATGAAAATAATTCAAATGAAAAATCATTAGAATTAAACGAAAATCAACAAGATGAATCAATATCTAATACAGATACTGAAACACCTCATGTTGAAAATGAAGATGCAGTTAACACGCAAGATGAAAAAACTACTATAGTCTCTTCAAATTCTGAAGATGAGAATGATGATGTTTTAAATGAAATTGAAGAATCTAATGCAGAAGATGCAGAAGATGAAGGCAATAAAGACAGACATAAAATTGAAGTAAAGGCTTACGACACCATGTCTTTAGAAGCTCTGGCAATTGAGTTGGAAAAGCTTTTAAATAATGAAAAAGTTCAAGCCATTAGATCCCATGTAAATAGCATAAACTCAGAATTCAAAGCAAAATTCCAAGCTTTAATCGATGAGAAAAAAGAAGAATTTTTAAACGATGGTGGTAATGAGATAGATTTTTATTATTCTTCACCCGTTCAAAAAAGATTTAAAGAAGCTTACAGAGAGTACAGGAAAAAGTTAAATGATCATTACCAAAGCCTAGAGCAAAATTTAAAGCAAAATTTAGCTGACAAACTTGAAATTATTGAAGAATTAAAAGGTTTAATAAATGTAGAAGAAAATATTAACACTACTTATAAACACTTTAAAGAATTACAAGAACGTTGGCGAAACACGGGTCCTATTCCTAGAGATAGATACAATAATGCTTGGAATAGCTACCACCATCATGTAGAGATGTTTTACGACTTTTTACATTTAAACAGAGATTTACGCGATTTAGATTTTAAACACAATTTAGAGAAGAAACTTTTAATTATAGAGCGTGCAGAAGAATTAGCGCAAGATGATGATGTAATGCGAGCTTTTAGAGAGCTACAGGAATTACATAAAATGTGGAAAGAAGAGCTTGGTCCTGTTGGTAAAGAACATCGAGAAGAAATTTGGGAGCGTTTTAAAACTGCTACTAAAATAATTAACGATAAACGTCAGCTTTACTATAAAGAAATTGATAAAGTATATGAGAAAAATTTAGAGAAAAAGCTTGAGATTATAGAAAAAATTAATGCTGTTAATGCTCAAGAAGGTAACTCTCATAATGCATGGCAAAAGAAAATAAAACAAATTGAAGTCTTAAGAGAAGACTTTTTTAATGCTGGTAAAGTACCAATAAAAGTGAATGAAAGTACTTGGGCTAAATTTAAAGAAGCTGTTAGAAGCTTTAATAGAAAGAAAAATGCTTTTTACAAAGGACTTAAAAAAGATCAGTATAAAAACCTTCAGCAAAAATTAGATTTAATAAAAATAGCCGAAGATAATAAAGACAGTGAAGATTTTGAGGTTACCACACCTTTGATGAAAAAAATTCAAAGCGACTGGAAAAAAATTGGTCATGTACCTCGTAAAGACAGTGATAAAATATGGAAGCAATTTAAATCCGCTTGTAATTATTATTTTGATAGGCTACACTCCAGCAGAAATGCTGCAAACAAAGAGTTTATTGAAGCGTTTAATAAAAAGAATGAGCTGTTAAGTACCTTAAAAGACTTAAAATTAAAAGGCACAAAAGAAGAGAATATAAATGCCGTAAAAACTCATATTGCAGAGTGGCAAAGTATTGGCAGAGTACCTAATGACAAACGCTATATAGAAAGTAAATTTCAAAAAACTATTGATGATTTGTTGACAGGTTTGAAAATGGACAAGAATGAAGTAGAAATGATTAAATATGAAAACAAACTAGACAGTATTAATAACACTGATGATGACCATAGAAACTTAGATAACGAACGTTCTTTTATTCGTAAAAAAATAAGCGAAGTTAAAAGTCAAATAAATCAGTTAGAAAATAATCTGCAATTTTTTACTAATGTTGATGATGACAATCCAGTTGTGAAAGAAGTTCAGAATAATATAAAAGCTCATAAAGATTCTTTAAAGCTCTGGAAAACTAAACTAAGTAAAATTAAAGAGCTTTATTAAGAATTAATAAATTATTAATAAAACAGTTTGGTTTTCCAAACTGTTTTATTATCTAATTAAGCTAAAATGCCCACGATAGGTTATAATACTTCCTGTAGTTTCTATTAATTCTGCTACAAACCAATAATCAGAATCCGGAAGTTGTTGACCATTTAAGGTACCATCCCAAGCACCACTTTTTGCATTTAATTGCTTTACTAACTTCCCGTATCTATTATATACACTAACTTTAGAAGCGTTAGTAAAATCTGTTCCTAAGCCTCTAATTTGCCATGTATCATTAGTTCCGTCATTATTTGGTGTGAAAAATTTAGGGAATCCAAGAATAAAAATTTCTAATGGTGCTATACCACAACCTTTTTTATCTCTAACATAAATGGTGTGTTCTCCTGCTCCTACTCTATCAAAATAAGGTTGATCTCTATAAGGTCCATCAATATCATCTAAGGCAAATTCATAATCTCCAATACCCAAATTATTGCCATCATTATTGATAGTTATGCTATTATTATCTGAAAGTTCTACAATAGTAATATCATCTATATCAATTTCAGCAATTGCTGATTCAACCACTGTAAATATAACAGGGAAAGATTCGCAATTAAAATCTGAAGTTGCAATAACTGTATATTCACCTCCAGAAATAACTTCAGCAAAAGATGAATTACTCACAACATTTCCTTCACTATCTCTCCATTCATAAGCATAATTCCCCTTTGGGTTAAACGTGGTTAATGTAATTGGTTCTCCATCTAAACAATAAATAGCAGAATTATCTACTTCAAATTCTGGTCTAGGGTGCACTGTCAAAACCAAATGTGGTCCAATTCCAAAACATTCTCCATTATCATCACTCTCTACACGAACAAATATAGTTTGTGAAAAAGGCTCTGTGCTTTCATAACTATCTTGCTCTGTAATTTCATTTTGCTCTAGCTGAGCATCATTTAAAGTTTCATAATAGTGAACACTTAAATTTTGTCCTAAAGGAAATTGAGCTATAAATGCATCTGAAGCCTGAGATAAATCAAAAACATGTAACCCATCAATCTCATCATCGTCATCACAGGTTGTTAGCTCTTGAAAATAATCGTCATCAAATGAAGTAGTTGAGACTTGTAAATTTATTGTGGATACACGATAACACCCATTGGCATTTTCAACACGTGCATAAACCGTATTTGCATCTTGATTATTAAAAATTGTATCAATTTCTCCAACTCCATTAGCATTTTCAGCATCGCTTGATGATAAATAGTAACTATATGTTAAACCAGAAACATCGCTAGAAATAACACTATTTGCTTCAGCAAGATTAAAATCGGTAAAACCATCTGCAATACCATCTTCATCACAATTTTTGAATATAATTGAATCCTGTATTTCTGGTAATTCATTCACAGTAATAGTAAATGAAGCATCTGTATAACATGAATTATCAAGGTTATTTTCAATTCTTACATAAATTGTTTGACCATTTTGAATGGTGTTTACAAATGTGGTTTCTGGTGTAGAAATTGGAATGGAATATGCAGCATCTGTGAAATAATAAAATGAGAAATCTGCGGCATTTTTTCCGTTCAATAAAATAGCTTCGTTAGTTGTTAAATTAAAAGTTGAATATCCATTTGTATCATCTCCATCTAACATAGTATCACATTCTGATAACTCTGATATTGTAGAAGCATCTGGTAATACTACTGTTTCATAAACAATAACATCAATTGGTAATCTATTTAAACTCTCACAACTATTTATAGTTTGACTTGCATAATATGTTGTGTTGGAAACAAGTAAATTTGATGTGTCAAGAGGAGTCCCTCCTGTATCAGAGGCGTACCATAAAATTTCATTTCCTGTAACTATTAAATCTGAAATAGTAGTTTGTTCTATATCACAAAAACTTTGGTTTGAATTGGTTGTTGTGGGTAATGGTGTACTTTGTACAGTTAATGTAACTGCTGTTCTGCTACTTGTTGTACACCCGTTTACAGTTGCATCTACATAATAAGTTGTTGTTGTACTTACCACAGGTGTTGTAAATGATGTACCACTGAATAAAGAAGTTCCTCCAGATGGTATATCATACCAATTAATAGTTCCTGCCGATGCTGTTGCAGATAAATTACCTGAGCCAGATTCACATACTAAATCTCCTGTTACAGAATCTATTGTAGGTAATGGTGTAACAATAACCGTAACTGGAATTCTTTGTCCCTCTAAACACCCGTTTATTGAAGCTAATGCGTAATAGGTAGTATTTGTATTTATAACAGGTGTTGTATATGTTTGACCAACACCTATTTGACTTCCTCCAGTCGATTCATCAAACCACAAAACGTCTCCTAAAGAAGCTGTAGCTTCTATAGTTACACTACCACTCTCACAGATGCTTGCCGTATTTGTATTTACAATAAATGGAGTATAAATACTAGAGCTAGCAGAAATATTTAAAGTTGGATCTCCCGGTGAACCACCATACTCAACAATATATCCTTTGGGTTGATAATCGCCTGTTGGATTACCAACATTACTTAAATCATTCCATGAACCAGGAATTCCAACACCTGGAGCTGTAACATGAGTGTAATCTTCATCACCTGCTTGATTAGGTTCATTTGTATTCCAAAAAGCAAAATTAGGCGAGCTACCTGTAAAATTTCCATTCCAAAAAACGATTCCAGCCTCTGGACCTGTAACCCATTTCCAAACCCCTTCTGTTTCTGCATCACTTCCACCTATCCAACCGGCACCTGCTGCTTGTTCTCCAGATAATTGAGCTTCTTCAGCAGAAGTTATAGTAGCTAAATATCCTTTTAAACCAAAATATGTTCTAGCCTCAGCAGCTGCTCTTGCTGATGTCCAAGTTATTCCAATATCTGAAACATATTCATAATAATGACCTGTTGAAGGTAAATAATTAGCATCACCAATAGTAATTGAAAACACTTTATTAGATGGACTATCACTAGTACTTTGAAAAACCACATCCATAGTTGCAGCTATTAAATCCACATAACTAACTGGTGCAGATGCTACACCAGAAAGTGTTAGTTTACCCTCTGTAGCATTCCAAGATGTTATAACGTTTGGGTGAGATTCTAGAAGAATTAAAGAATCTTCACCTTGTTCATATCCTGTAGAAATTTGTATATATAGTGCTTCTATTTCTGTATCATCAGGATCAACAATATCAAAATCGGTAACAATATTAATTTGACTATTCGGACAATAAGGTTGATTACCCGATGCTGTTAATGTTGGTGCTTCATTTTGAGAAAAACAGCTATAGCTAGCTAAAATGAAAAAAACAATACAATAAATTACGTTATTTATAATTTTGAACATTAAAAAACCCTAATTTTTATATAAATAAAATGAATATTTTTTATTTACTCTGAAGTTTAAGACAAAAAACATTATATCACGGTTAAAGGTTTTTAACTTCCTATTTGGGCAAACGTTTAGCTTCTTCCCAAAACACATCCATTTCTGCTAAAGTCATTTCTTTTAAAGGTTTATTTAGGCTTTTGGCTTTACTTTCTATATATTGAAACCTTTTAGAGAATTTCTTATTAGTTCGTTCAAGAGCATTTTCAGGATTTATATTTAAAAATCTAGCGTAATTAACCATAGAAAACATAACATCTCCAAACTCGCTCTCTATAGTATCTTGATTTCCTTTTTCTACTTCTGTTTTAAATTCATTTAACTCTTCCTCTACCTTTTCCCAAACTTGATTAGGCTCTTCCCAATCAAAGCCTACACCAGCAACTTTTTCCTGTATTCTATTTGCTTTTACTAATGCAGGCAAACTTTTTGGTACACCTTCTAAAACACTTGTTTTGCCTTCTTTAAGTTTTAAATTTTCCCAATTACGTTTTACATCTTCTTCATTTTCAACTTTAACATCTCCATAAATATGAGGGTGTCTATTTATTAATTTTTCACAAATACTATTACAAACATCAGCTATATCAAAATCATTAGTTTCGCTTCCTATTTTTGAATAAAAAACAATGTGTAATAAAACATCTCCTAATTCCTTTTTAACTTCATCTAAATCGTTATCTAAAATAGCATCACCTAACTCATAAGTTTCTTCTATAGTAAGATGCCGTAAGGTTTCCATAGTTTGTTTCTTATCCCACGGACACTGTTCACGTAACTCATCCATTATTGTTAATAATCTATCGAAAGCTTTTAGTTGTTCTTGTCTGGTGTTCATTTAATTCATTTACATGATTGAGTTTATAAAGATACTTTTTTAAGTGAATTACCAGAAACAGATAATGATTTAAATTATTAACCTTAGACTAATAAAGTTTTAAACTATACAATGCTATAACTTTACAATTAACACAATATCTTTTGGAGTTATATATATGTCTTTAAACACTTTAGAAAAGAGTGTTGGCTTCATTTTCTTAAATGTCTGGCATTAAAATTGTTTGTAACAAATTAGCTATTAACACTACTAATCAAGTAGACAAGTTAAATTTAAAAACAAAAGATATGATTATTAATAAAGGAGCATTAATTTTAGGTACATTAATTGGCACTGGTATAGGTGTATTTTTGGCATCAGAAAAAGGAAAAACTACCAGAGATAAACTCAAAAAAGAAGGTTTAAAAATAAAAGACCAAATAACTCAAGATTATACAGAAGTAAAAGAAGATGTTACAAAGGCTGCTCAATCTGGAAAAGCTAAATTTAAAGAAGATTTAAAGAGTTTTACATCAAAATCCAGTTTTAAAACCGAACAAGCAATTACATTTCTAGAAAAACAATTGGCTATTTTAAAAGAGAAGAATAAAAATTTTCAGCAAACAAGCTAAAAGTTATAATATAAAAAGACCTGTTAAGTTTAAAAAACTAACAGGTCTAAATATTTTCAAATGATTGTATTTTAAACTATTTATTCTGCTTTTTAATTAAATTTAAAGCCGAACCTTCTTTATACCATTCAATTTGTGCATCGTTATATGTATGATTCAATTCAATAACATCTTTAGAACCATCTGCATGAACCACTTCTAAATTTAATGGCTTGTTAGGTGCAAACTCATTTAAATCTATGAAGTTAAAAGTATCATCTTCTTGAATTAAATCGTAATCAGCTTCATTAGCAAAAGTTAAACCTAACATACCTTGTTTTTTAAGGTTTGTTTCGTGAATACGCGCAAACGATTTTACAATTACAGCAGCTACACCAAGATGTCTTGGTTGCATTGCAGCATGCTCTCTTGAGGACCCTTCACCATAGTTATGATCACCAATAACAATAGTCTTTATTCCTGCCTTCTTGTATTGACGTTGTACATCTGGTACTCCACCGTAATCACCTGTTAACTGGTTCTTTACAAAATTTGTTTTTTGGTTGAATGCATTTACGGCACCGATTAACGTGTTGTTCGCTATATTATCTAAATGCCCTCTAAAACGTAACCAAGGTCCAGCCATAGAAATATGGTCTGTAGTACATTTTCCAAAAGCTTTTATCAATAATTTTGCTCCAGTAATTGAATCACCGATAGGCTCAAAAGGTGTTAAAAGTTGTAAACGCTCAGAATCGTCTTTAACTGTTACTTGTACGTGGCTACCATCAGCTTCAGGCGCTAAGTAACCATTATCATCTACAGCAAAACCTTTTGGAGGTAACTCCCATCCTGTTGGCTCATTAAACATTACTTCCACACCGTTTTCATTTATTAACTTATCTGTTAACGGATTGAAATCTAAACGACCCGCAACAGCGATTGCAGCTGTTAGTTCTGGTGATGCTACAAATGCGTGCGTATTTGGATTACCATCAGCACGTTTCGCAAAGTTCCTATTAAAGGAATGTACAATACTGTTTTTTGGTGCGTTTTTAGGATCGCTGTATCTTGCCCATTGCCCAATACAAGGACCACAAGCATTAGTGAATATTTTAGCATTTAATTTTTCAAAAATACCAAGAATACCATCACGTTCAGCAGTAAAACGTACTTGCTCAGAACCAGGATTTATTCCTAATTCAGCTTTCATTTTTAATCCTTTATCTAAAGCTTGTTGAGCTATAGAAGAAGCTCGAGATAAATCTTCGTAGGATGAGTTAGTACAAGAACCTATTAATCCCCATTCTACTTTTATTGGCCAATCATTAGCTTTTGCTTTTTCAGTCATAGCAGAACCTACTTCAGTAGATAAATCTGGAGTAAATGGTCCATTTAAAAGTGGGCCTAATTCAGATAAATTGATATCTATAACTTGATCAAAAAATTGTTCTGGGTTTGCATAAACCTCAGCATCTGCAGTTAAATGTTCTTTAACTTTATTTGCAGCATCAGCAACATCTGCTCTATCTGTAGCTCGTAAATAACGCTCCATAGAATCATCATAACCAAATGTAGACGTAGTAGCACCAATTTCGGCACCCATATTACAAATAGTTCCTTTTCCTGTACAAGACATAGCTGTTGCTCCAGGTCCAAAATATTCAACTATAGCACCAGTTCCTCCTTTTACAGTAAGAATTTCAGCTACTTTTAAAATAACATCTTTTGGCGCTGTCCATCCAGATAATTTTCCAGTTAATCTAACACCAATTAGTTTTGGAAATTTAAGTTCCCAAGCCATACCTGCCATAACATCAACAGCATCTGCACCACCAACACCAATGGCAACCATACCTAAACCTCCTGCGTTTACTGTATGCGAATCTGTACCAATCATCATTCCACCAGGAAATGCATAATTCTCTAAAACTACTTGATGGATAATACCTGCTCCTGGTTTCCAGAAACCAATTCCATATTTGTTTGAAACTGATTCTAAGAAATTAAAAACTTCGCTACTTACAGTATTAGCATGTTTTAAATCGGTTGCTGCTCCTTCTTTTGCTTGGATTAGGTGATCGCAATGCACAGTTGTTGGTACAGCTACTTTACTTTTTCCGGCTTGCATAAACTGCAATAATGCCATTTGAGCAGTTGCATCTTGACATGCAATTCTATCTGGGGCAAAATCTACATAATCTTTCCCTCTGGTAAAAGCTTTAGTGGGATTTCCATCCCAAAGATGAGAATATAAAATCTTTTCTGAAAGCGTTAATGGTTTACCTACTATCTCACGTGCTTTATCAACACGCTCAGCCATTTTGGTGTAAACACCTTTAATCATGTCTATGTCAAATGCCATAAAAAATATTTTAGTTTTGGTTTTTTTAAAAGTATCGCAAAATACAAAATTAATACAAAGTTCTAAAAATAAACCTTGCAATACTTTGCTCTGCAATATTAAATTATTATAGTGATATTATAATTTAGTATGATTCCTTTTATTATAATATTTTTAAAGTAAAAATGAAGATTTATTAGCTGCAAATCTAAAAAGTGATTAAAACAAACTTTTAATAACTTGTACTTCTGAAATACCTTCTGCTTCTGCTTTGTAGTTTTTAATGATTCTATGTCTTAAAATACCATAAGCAACAGCTTGAACATCTTCTATATCTGGAGAAAATTTACCATGTATAGCAGCATGTGTTTTTGCAGCTAAAATTAAGTTTTGTGAGGCTCTTGGTCCTGCACCCCAATCAATATATGTTTTAACCAAATCTGGTGCCGTTTCTGAATCTGGTCTTGTTTTGCCAACTATTGAAACTGCATACTCTATCACATTATCTGCAACTGGAATTCGGCGGATTAAATGTTGAATATCTATAATTTGTTGAGCAGAAAATAATGGATTTACTTTAGTTTGTGTATCTGTAGTTGTGGTTTTTACAACTTGCACTTCTTCCTTAAAAGAAGGATAAGTTAAATTAATAGCAAACATAAAACGGTCTAATTGGGCTTCTGGCAAAGGATATGTACCTTCTTGTTCAATAGGGTTTTGAGTTGCTAAAACAAAATACGGTAAACTTAATTTATAATGATGACCAGCAACTGTAACAGCACGTTCCTGCATAGCTTCTAGTAAAGCTGCTTGTGTTTTAGGTGGTGTTCTGTTAATCTCGTCTGCTAAAATAATATTAGCAAAAATGGGACCTTTAATAAATTTAAAATGACGGTCTTCATCTAAAATTTCACTTCCTAAAATATCACTAGGCATTAAATCTGGAGTGAATTGTATACGTTTAAAATCTAGACCTAAAGCTTGAGCAATAGTATTAACCATTAAGGTTTTTGCTAAACCAGGAACTCCTACAAGTAATGAGTGTCCTCCAGAAAAAATAGAAATTAATATTTGTGTTACAACTTCATCTTGACCAACAATAACCTTAGCTATTTCGGATTTTAAATCTTTAAATTGTTTTACAAATTTTTCAATGGCAACTACATCAGACATAGGATTACTTTTTTAACCAATTTCCAGAAAATTCACAATCTCTGTATTCTCCACTAATTTTAATATAAGTATCGAGTATTTTCTCTTCTTGCCACTTTTCTATTTCTCTAATTTTCTTTTCTTCCTCAGCCAATTGTTTGATTTTTAAATAATCGCGAGCGTAATCTGCTTCATGTTCATCAATTCTATCGGTAACCATTAAAATTTTAAATTTTGTAGTACCTACTCTATCTTGTTCACTTAAAACTAAACTTACCTCGCCATCTTTTAAATCTTGAATTTGTGCATACAACTCAGGATCCATTCTTGTTAGTTCAAAATTATAATCTTGTGTAGTTGGGTTGATTAATTGCCCTCCATCGTTTTTAGTTTCTTTTTCATCACTAGCTTCTTTTGCAGCATCAGCAAAAGATATATCACCATCTAGAATACGTTGTCTTACTTTTTCTAAACGTTCTTTAGCTTCATTGATAGCTTCTGAGGTTACTTTTGGACGCAGTAATATATGAGCAACATCGTATTCTTGCCCTCTTATTTTTTCCAATGTAATGATATGATAACCAAAATCTGTTTCAAAAGGCTCAGAAACTTCTCCTTCTTGCAAAGCAAAAGCTACTTGTCTAAACTCTTTAACCATACGTGGTTGTTTTTTGTTTAAGGTATATTTTCCACCTTTACTTGCAGAACCTGGATCATCAGAATACAGAATAGCTTTTGAACGAAAACTAGCGCCATTTTCTATGATATCAGCTTTAAATTGTTTTAAACGATCTATAACTCTTTGTTTTTCTTCTTCAGATATTTTTGGCTCTGCAACAATTTGAGCTACTTTAAGTTCTGTACCAAAAGTTGGTCTTTCATCTTTAGGTATTTTATTGAAAAATGTTCTAACTTCCTCTGGAGTTATTTCAACTTCTTCAACAATTTTTGCTTGCATTCTTTGTGCTAAAGTATTTGACTTGTTAATTTCAAACATTTCATCTCTAAAGCTTTTTTCGTCTTCTTTTTTGTAAAATTCTAAAAGACGATCCATAGAACCATTCGTTTGTTGTAAAAACTGTTCTATTTGATAATCAACTTGTCTTCTTATTTCTGCATCAGACACTTCAATACTATCTTGAACAGCATGGTGAGCATATAATTTATCTTCTAATAATTTACCAAATAGCTCGCATTTTCCAATATCTGAAGTATTAACACCTTGGGCTTGTAATTGTAAATAGGCTTTATCTACATCTGATTCTAGAATAATGTAATCACCAACTACAGCCGACACACCATCAACTTTTCTGGCATTTTTGGTATCTACCGAATCTGTTTTTTTAACTGCTTTTTCTTTTACTTCATCTTCAATTATTTCCTGCGCAGACATAACATTTATAGTTAGTAATGTTATGAATAAAATTGGTAAGTGTTTCAAATTAATTATAAATTTCAAATTGTTTATTTTTAATAGCATCTTTTGTTATATCTTTTTCTAGCTCTCTAATAAGCTCTAGTTTTCTTTTATTAATGACTATCTGATCTATGGTTGGTTTAACATACTCCATAGGTGCTGTATCGTTTCTCAACAACACATCATTAATTTGCATCAAATATACTCCTAATGAGTCTTTGAGTTGTACAAAATTAGATTTTTTTAACAGTTGATTTTTGTTTTCTGGTGTAACGGCTGGAATTTTGTCTATTACCTGACTTAATTTTATCCAGATAGAATCATTAAATGAGTAAGATTTAAATTGAATAGATATGGAGTCTAATATTTGTTTATCTTCTTCATTATAACGTTCAAACTTTTTCTTTATATCATTGTAATCAATAATATTTTCATCAACATGTATGTAACGAAACTTAAGCAGTTCTTCATTTAATTTAAAAACCTCTTTATTGTTTTCATAATAACCTTTAGCTTCTTCGGTATTAACCAACGTGTCAATATTACGTTTTACTAAGGCTTCAATGTAAGCTTTAGTATATAAATCGTTTTTATATTGTTCTACCAACTTATTGAATGCCGCTTGTTTTTCTTCGTTTAAATTTAGCATAGCGCCATCTACAAAAAGCTGTTGTGTAGCCCAACGGTTAATAAAATTTTGAACCACAAGCGTACTATCTTCTTTTGATGTGCCTTCTGGAACTAACTCTTTAATATCGTCGAAATACAAATACGATTCGTTAACTCTCGCAACTGGTTTACTTTCATTTGATTTTTTTATAAAATCACATGATATTACAGAAAGTATAATTATAAACAGAATAGGTTTTATGCGCACTTATTGATTATTAATTTGAGTTTTAATGTTTTTTAAAGCTTCTTGATTAACCTCTACTTTATATTTTTTGCTTAATTCATCAATCCAATTACTCTCTTTAAAGTTTTGGTAATCACTTATAACAGCTCCTTTAGATTCTTCAAATGTTTTTAGAGATTCTGGCAATATTTCTTTTACCTGAACGATTACGAAAGTATTATTATGGTTATATGTTTTTGAAATACCTTTTTTCAATTTTAAATCTTTAGGAATAGCCTGATGATTTACCTCTAAAATACCAGAGGTAAAAATTACTTCTATTTTATCGTTGCTATTAACAAGCTCTTTTATTCTATCTAAAGGCATTCCTTGCTCCAATAATTTTGAAACCTTTTTAAGTGTTTTTTGTTTTGCTGAAGATGCTACAACTGCATCAATGCGTTTAGGAAACACATATTTGTTTTTATTATTGTTATAGTAATTAGCAATACCTGTAGAATCTGTTTTAGCTGCATTCCAGATTGTAGTTTCCATAAGTTCAAATAACAACAAACCATCTCTGTACTCATCGACTATAAAAGCAAATTCTTGATTCTCGTTTTCAAGATTATTTTCATGATACTTAATTAAATTTTCACTTAAAAACGACTCGTATTTATTTGAAATTATTGATTTATATGTACCTCTTTGTGTTGGTGTACGCTGACTTTTTAATAAGTAATCTCCAAAATTTTTATAAGAGAATTGCTTTTCTCCTATTTTTAACAAAGGGTTTTCTGCATTAAAATCATTAGGAAGCTCCCATGTTCTTTTAAAATAGTCGTCGTTAAAAATAGATTCAAAATAGGATAAAGCAGGTTGCTCATCGCTAATTTGGTAATGCTTTTTAAGCTTATTAACCAAAGCTTTATCTATAAGTTTAGATCTATCATCGCGCTTAACTTTCTCTACAAGCTCTGGCTTAATGCTTTCAAAATCTGGTATTAGTTTTTTCTTGAATAACTTAATAATGTGCCACCCATAATTAGTTTTAAAAGGCTCTGAAATATCACCAATTTCTTGTAAACCAAAAGCAACATCTTCAAACTTTTGCACACTTAATTGCCCTCCTGAAAATGGAGATAACATACCACCTTTTGAAGCTGAAGTTTTATCATCTGAAAACTGTTTTGCTAAAGACTCAAAATCTTCACCTTGATTTAACTTCTTGTATATGTCTTGAATTCTATTTTCTGCTTTTTCAGTTGAAGCTTCTCCTTCTTTTTCAACTACCATAATATGAGCAACAGTTCGCTCTCCTCTAGATTTTCGCTTATCTATAACATTAACTATATGATAGCCAAAACGGGTTCTAAAAGATTGAGAAATATCGCCTACATTTGTATTAAAAGCAGCAGTTTCAAAATTGTATACCATTTTAAAACCAGAAAAATATCCTAGTTTTTCTCCATAAATGGTTTGTCCGTTATGCACCTCTTCCCTAACTTTTTCAAAGCCTTCATTTATTGCACGCTCTCTTAATTTAATAATATTATTGTAGGCAACTAAAGTATCTTGCGGGCTTGCATTTTCTGGTAACTTTACTAAAATATGGTTTGCATTAACATCGTAAGAAATACGCTCATAAGCTTCTTTAACTAAAGCATCAGTAACTTTACTGTCTTTCATAAAACTTTTAGCAAGCTGTTTTTTGTAGTTTGATAACTCTCTAAGATAAGTAGGTTTTTTATCTAACCCCAATGCTCTTGCTTCTTTTAACTTAAGCTTATAGTTAGTAAATAGCTTTAAATATTCATCAACATCTTTTTGAGATTCATCTTGAACTAAATCTAAATTTTTATTGTAAACTCTTAAAAATTCCGAAGTAAAAACAGGCTCTCCTGCTACAGTAAAAAATACTTCTTCTTTAGAATTTGATTGTGCATTTACACTAAAAAATAATACAGTTAAGAATACAGTAAATAAATATCTTAATGGCATAGAGGAAAATTATTAAACGGTTACAAAAATACTAATATAAACCTATAATACAAGTTGTTTAACAAACGATTAATGAAAGTAATTATTATATAATTTATGATTACTTTTGAGCATTAAATTAAGCGATTTTTTATTCTATTAGCTAATGCGAAAATTAAAACTAATTTGGGATTTTCGTGGTCCTAATGCAAACAAAACTGCACAGCATCATGAAATTCATTTAAAAGAATATATTAAGTTAGAAAATCTAGATGTTTCTATTACAGGAACTGAAACTTTAAACGATATGCATACCATTGCTTTTATGGTAGTTAACGAGAATGAAATGAAACCTATAAGAGATGCTTTAAAGCCTCACCGCGGACAAGTATACACCGAATAAAAAGTGTAAAATAAAATTTAATCTTTAAGGGAAATATATTGTATAGTTGAAAAGAAACTAAACTATTCTTCCTTTAATATTTTGAGTTGTTATTAACTTACCTCAACGGTTTTTTCTTGCTTTTGAAACACATAGGTTAAAAACCACATAATTGTAAATGTTGGTATAATATCAAATCCTGGAATGATCTCTTCTATAAAAGAAACTATACCTGCTATTTTACCTCTTGTCCCTTTATACATTTTACTCATTAAATATCCTGATGCCGGCGCCCAAATAATATCAAATATTGTAAGCATACCAATAGCATCAAAAATAATACTTAGGATGAGTTTTTTATTTTTACTTAAATTTTCTAATTTCATAGTTGTGTATTTTTAATAGTGGTATTACAATAAACATACCAAATTTTATTAAAAACTACTTCCCAATCAGTTTTAAAAATTCATTTCTGGTTTCAATTTTTTCAAACTGTCCTCTAAAGCCTGAAGTTGTAGTTATAGAATTTTGTTTTTGCACACCACGCATCATCATACACATATGTGAAGCTTCAATAACTACAGCAACACCTTGTGGTTTTAAAGTATCATTTATACAATCTAAAATCTGTTTGGTTAAGCGCTCTTGCACTTGTAATCGTCTTGCAAAAACATCTACAATTCGTGGCAATTTACTCAACCCAACAATTTGTCCGTCAGGAATATAAGCTATATGCGCTTTTCCAAAAAAAGGCAAAATATGGTGCTCACAAAGTGAGTATAATTCAATATCTTTTACAATAACCATTTCGTTGTAAGACTCTTTAAACATAGCGCTTTTAAGAATTTCAACTGGATCTTGATGATACCCTTGCGTTAAAAATTGCATTGCTTTTGCTGCGCGCTCTGGAGTTTTTAAAAGCCCATCTCTTTTAGTGTCTTCCCCTAAATCCTTTATAATATTCTCATATCGAGTCTTAACATCATCGGTTACTTGCATGTTATACTCTTCAAAACTTTTATATGGCATAATAAATTTTTAACAGTTTAAAAATAAGGATAATTAGTTTATAAATGAAAACATATCAAGAATCTTAAATATTAACAATCTTCTGTTTCTTTTAACGTTTATTTATGAAAACAACCCTTAGTCAAGTTTAAATTTGTAATACCAACTGTAACAAATTTTATTGTTTGTTGTCTTTTAAAAACCAACTCATCAATCAAATCAATGAAGTACTTATTTTTATTTTCAACCCTCTTTCTTTTTCTAACACATTTAGAAGCCCAAAATAAAAAGACCTACCAAATTACAAGAACGGATAAGCCTCCCACAATTGATGGTGTTTTAAATGAAACCATGTGGCAAAATTTACAAGTCGCCACAGACTTTATACAATTTAGACCAGATGTTGGGAATACACTTCCTAAAGAAAAAAGAACGGAAGTTAAAATGAGTTATGATGATAATGCTATTTACATTGCTGCTTATTTATATGATATACCAACAGATATCATGCGTCAATTTACACAACGTGATAACTTTGGGCAATCAGATTTTTTTGGAATTATATTCAACCCCAACAACGATGCTCAAAATAATACAGAGTTTTTTGTTTTCAGTTCTGGTACACAAGCAGATGCTGTAGAAAGCCCAAATAACGGTGAAGACTTTGGTTGGAATGCAGTTTGGGATAGCGCTGTTCAAATTGTTGATGATGGTTGGGTAGTTGAAATAAAAATACCTTACAGGGCGCTACGCTTTACACAACAAGAAAACCCAGTTTGGGGCATACAATTTCACAGACATTTTAGACAAACACGAGCGCAATATTCTTGGAACCCGATTGATGTTACCAAAGGAAATTTTGGACTATACAATGCCAATCTTGAAGGTTTAAAGAATATCACACCGCCAACACGATTAAGTTTTTACCCTTATGCTTCTGCATTAGTAAATTCTTTTGAAGGTGAAACTGAAACCGATTTTGCTGCAGGTTTAGATGTTAAATACGGTATTACAGAAAATATAACTTTAGATGCTACATTAATACCAGATTTTAGTCAAGCAGGATTTGATAATATAAGACTAAATCTTGGCCCTTTTGAGCAACAATTTTCAGAACGACGACAGTTTTTTACAGAAGGCTTAGATTTATTTAGCAAAGGAAATCTTTTTTACACAAGACGTATTGGTGGTGGTCCATCTGGAGACCCAGAAATTGATGATGATGAAGAGATTTTAAATTATCCTGAGAAAGTGCAATTACTTAATGCAGTAAAAGTTTCAGGTAGAACTAAAAATGGACTTGGTATTGGTTTTTTTAATGCAATAACAGAAAAAACAAATGTAAATATTGAAAAATCAGAGATTGTAAATGAAAACACTCCCTCTGAAGAAACTATAAAATCTTCACGACAAGAAACCATAGAACCATTGGCTAATTATAATATTATGGTTTTAGACCAGCAGTTTAATAAAAACTCATCGGTAACTCTTATAAATACAAATGTTACTAGAGATGGTGATTTTAGAGATGCAAATGTTACAGGTTTGCTATTAGATTTAGCAAACAAAAAAAACACATATAGTGTTTATGGTGAAGTAAAAATGAGTACGTTTAACGATGTAGAAGATAAAGAGAATGGTTATAGCTCAAGGGTAAGTTTTGGAAAAAATAGCGGTAAATTAAGATTTTGGTTAGGACATAGGTTTGCAGATGAAAATTATGATATTAACGATCTAGGAATACTATTCAGAAATAACTATAGTAATTACAATTTTAATATAAATTATAGAATTTTCGAGCCCACTAAATCATTCAACAATTTATTTGTAGGCACTTGGTTTAATTACAATCAATTGGCAACCCCAAATACTTACACTGGTGCAAATATGGGCGCTAATTTTCGAGCTACCACAAAAAAGCTACACACTTTTGGTATAAACGCCAACTGGAATATTGGTAAACAATATGATTATTTTGAGCCTAGAAATGGTTTTGATAGCTATTTCTTAACTGATAATTATGCACAAACAAACCTTTGGATTTCTTCAAATTACAACAATTTTTTTGCTTTAAATGCTAATATTGGCTATGGTAGGTTTTTTGATGATGTTAGAGATAACTTCAATAATTATTGGTACGGTATAACCCCTCGTTTTAAATTTAACGATAAATTCCTATTAGTTTTAGGGTATTCTTATGATGATTATACTGCAGATAGAGGTTATATTAACGACCAAGCAGTTGAAGATGAAATCATTTTTGGCCAACGCGAACTCATTGAAACTGTTGTAAGCATATCCGGCAGCTATAATTTTAATCCATTTAACGCTCTAACACTTAGTTTTAGAAATTATTTAAGTAGAGTAACTTATGATGACCAAGTGTATAACCTACAAGATGATGGTACACTTTTAGTATCTGATACTAACACAAAATATACTATAGGTAGCGATTCAGATTTTAATCCTGATGCCAATTTTAATACCTGGAATTTAGATTTTAGTTACACTTGGCAATTTGCACCAGGTAGCCAATTAACGGCACTATACCGTAATCAAATATTTAATTTCACAAATGATTCTCAAGAAAGTTATTTTAAAAGTTTAAATAACTTATTCGATCAGGAAAAGCAAAATACTTTTTCATTAAGGCTCGTTTATTTTATTGATTACAACGATTTAAAAAAAGTATTTCGTAACAAAAGTAGTTCATAATTGTGCCGTATGGCTTAAAGTAGTAAATTGCAAAAAACTATGGATGATAAGGTTAAAAAGCTTTGCAGACAGTATTCCTAATATTGGTTATATTCTAATCTCATCTGTTTCTCTAATAATTTTTATGATTTCATTATTACCCAATTTTAATTCTGACATAAAAAATATTGGTAACAATGCTTCTTTAATTTTTCTTTATTCTTCACTAGGTTTAATTATTAAAAACAGTAAATTTGATAAAAGTAAATTTTACAAGTTTTTCTTACTTAGTATTTCATTAATAATAATTAGTGCTTTATTTAAAATTCTACATTTAAGTTATTCTATGGAAATGTTTACCATAGCATTTTCTTTTTCACTTTTATCATACTCAGCCTATTTTTTAAAAAAGAAAAATAAATCAACATTAGATTTTCTAAAATGGATTTACTTTACAAGTTTTATAATTTTAAAATTGATTACTCTAAATCATTATTTATTCTTTGATGAAATTTGGATAATAAATTTTATTTCAACCATATTAGTAGTAATATTGATTTACTTTAAATTTAAAAATTCTAATAATTGGTTAAATCAATAAAATGATTCAAGCAAAAAACATTCACAAATACTACGGTGATTTACAGGTTTTAAAAGGTGTAGACATCAATATAAATAAGAGTGAGATAGTATCTATAGTTGGCGCATCAGGAGCTGGTAAAACTACACTTTTACAAATCTTAGGCACTTTAGATAAAGCAACATCAAATGAAAATTTTGAATTACGTATAAATAATACCAACATTAATACACTTAATGATAAAGCTCTAGCCAAATTTAGAAACGAACATATTGGCTTCATTTTTCAGTTTCATCAATTATTACCAGAATTTACTGCTTTAGAGAATGTATGTTTACCTGCTTTTATTAAAGGCATAAAAAAAACAGATGCCGAGAAACGTGCTAAAGAGCTTTTAGATTTTTTAGGATTAACAGATAGATACAATCATAAACCAAGTGAACTCTCTGGTGGTGAACAACAACGCGTTGCTGTTGCCAGAGCCCTTATAAATAATCCAGATTTAATTTTCGCTGATGAACCTTCGGGAAATTTAGATAGCGAATCTGCTGAAAACTTACATAACCTCTTCTTCAAATTGCGTGATGAGTTTGGACAAACTTTTGTAATTGTAACACATAATGAAGAATTAGCTAATATGGCCGACAGAAAGCTTACTATGATTGATGGAAACATAGTTAATTAATATTTTCTCAACACAAACCGTTAATCTTTTCAAGAAGTTTTTATACATCTAATAAAGAGGATATTACTTTTTTTTGTAAATTAGGAATATGAATGCCAACTACTAAACACCCTAATTATGAAATTATTATCTACCACTCTTCTAGTCGCTGTATTATTAATATCATGTAAAAATGATAAAACGCTTGATAACCAAAATGCTGTTGAAAACAACAAAAAACATTCTCTTGTTGGCGTATGGCAAATGGTAGGATACTATAATTATAATGACAATAAGGTAACCGATTCGTTTATGAGTAGCGATACTTATAAACAATTTAAAATTTATACACCTACAAAGGTTATGTGGAGCAGGTTAAACAAACAAGATTCTACAGATTGGTTTGGGTTTGGAGACTATAAAATAACAGATAGCACACTAACTGAAACTTTGGTTTATGGTTCAAATTCTATGAAAGAAGCTATTGATAGAAATAATGAATTTCGATTTGAACTTATTTTAAACGAAAATACTTTTAACCAAATTGAACTTGATGAAAGTGGAGATAGAATTCTGGCAGAAAATTACATTAGAATAGAATAAGTTCTTCATTAGTTTTAAAACTCCTATTTAAAAAACAGTTATTACTTTTGCTTTGTAAAACACAAGCAATTGAATAAAACTCTAAACGCTTCAGAATTAAAAGAATTTCTAGACAGTAAAGTTGAACAATACAACAACCCAAAGTTCATTGAAAGCGACCCGATACAGATTCCGCATACTTTTTCACAAAAAGAAGATATTGAAATTTCTGGTTTTTTAACTGCTACAATAGCGTGGGGAAACCGTAAAAGCATTATTAACAATGCTAATAAGTTAATGGAATTGTTAGATAACTCACCTTACGATTTTGTTGTTAACCATACCGAAACCGATTTAGAAAAACTCCTCCCTTTTGTTCACAGAACTTTTAACGGATTAGATTGTATCCAGTTTATAAAATCGATGCAACACATTTACAAACATTACGAAGGTCTGGAAGGTGTTTTTGCAAAATATGCAGAAGAAAACTCTGTGCAAACTTCCATATCAAAATTTAAATCCACCTTTTTTGAAATTGACCATTTAAAACGTACTCAAAAACATATTAGCGATCCTTTAAAAAACTCAGCAGCAAAACGCATTAATATGTTTTTACGCTGGATGGTTAGAGATGATAACGCAGGTGTAGACTTTGGTATTTGGAAAACCATAAATTCTTCGCAACTCTCTTGCCCTTTAGATGTACATTCTGGAAATGTTGCACGAAAACTAGGTATATTAACTAGAAAACAAAATGATGCAAAAGCATTATTAGAATTAGATACAAGTTTAAGAAAACTAGATTCAACAGATCCAGTAAAATATGATTTTGCTTTATTTGGTCTAGGAGTTTTTGAAGGGTTTTAACATTAGTTTTATTTATCTTTATTCAATCATTAAACCAAATTATATGAAACACTATTTAGCTTTTCTTCTATCAATTACTACAATACTTGTATTTTCTCAAAAAAGAAAAATACCAACAGACACAACAGTTATAACAAACCATAGCACAACAATAAAAGGTGTTAATTTTTCATATAAAGCAACAACAGGAACACAACCCATTTGGAATGAAAAAGACGAACCTATAGCAACACTCTATTATACCTATTACGAGCGTAATAATATTAAAGATAAAGCAAACAGACCTTTAGTTATTTCATTTAATGGTGGACCAGGTTCTGCATCGGTTTGGATGCATGTCGCATATACAGGACCTAAAGTTTTAAACATTGATGATGAAGGCTATCCTGTACAACCTTATGGCGTAAAAAACAATCCAAATTCAATTCTTGATGTTGCAGATATTGTTTATGTAAACCCTGTAAACACAGGTTATTCAAGAATGATAGAAGACAAAGAGGGTAATTTACCAAAGCGCGAAACCTTTTTTGGTATTAATGCCGATATTAAATATCTAGCAGAGTGGATTAATACGTTTGTATCTAGGCAAAACAGATGGGAATCGCCTAAATATATAATAGGCGAAAGTTACGGTGGCACACGTGTTATGGGGTTAGCCAAAGAGTTACAAAACAGTCAATGGATGTATTTAAATGGTGTTATTTTAGTTTCCCCTGCAGATTACAAATTATATAGTACATCTCAACCTGTTTATTCTGCATTAAACTTACCTTATTTTACAGCAGCTGCATGGTATCAAAAAGTTTTACCATCAGAATTACAACAAAAAGATTTATTAGAAATTTTACCAGAAGTTGAAAATTATACCATTAATACTGTTATGCCTTCATTAGCAAAAGGTGGTTTTATTTCTGAAAATGAAAAACAAGAAGTTGCAAAAAAAATGGCTTACTATTCTGGTTTATCTGAAAAATCTATTTTACAACATAATTTAGATGTACCAACTCGCTTTTTTTGGAAAGAATTATTGCGTGATAAAACAGGTCAAACTATTGGGCGTTTAGATTCCAGATATTTAGGAATTGATAAAACTGAAGCTGGAAGTTCACCAGATTATAGTCCAGAATTAACCATGTGGAATCATGCTTTTACACCCGCTATAAACTACTACATTAGAGAGCATCTTAATTTTAAAACAGATGTAAAATATAATATGTTTGGAGATGTACATCCTTGGGACAGACGAAATGATAACACACGTGACGGACTTAGGCAAGCTATGGCACAAAACCCATATTTAAAAGTACTTATTCAATCTGGGTATTATGACGGTGCTACCACTTATTTTGCAGCAAAATATACTATGTGGCAAATTGACCCAAGCGGAAAAATGAAAGACCGCTTTACTTTTAAAGGGTATAGAAGCGGGCATATGATGTACTTAAGAAAAGAGGATTTGATATCCGCTAATGATGATTTACGTGAATTTATTAACAATTCTTTATCTAAAGGAAAATCTGCTAAATATTTAAAAAATTAAGTGTATTAAAACGTAATGCAACAAAAAACGATCGATAAACATAATGTTTATCGATCGTTTTTTGTTGTTATAATTGATGACTTTTACCCTTTTAACCAAGCTTCACGTAAGGCTTTTTGAGCATCAGTAGCATCAGCCTTTTCCATAATACCTTCACCTGTTGTGTAAGGTTGCGTTGTAGTTGTTTTTATTACAACTTCTTCTCCATCTCTCTCTAATTTAACCTCAATTTCTTTACCAGGTTTCCAGCTAAAAACTTGTTGTAATAACTGATTAGCATTTTGCATAGTTAAATCTGTACCATCAATTGTTTTTATAACATCGTTAGGTTGCGCTCCATTTTCTGCCCAAAAACTGTTTTCTAAAACTACATCGGTGAAGAAAATAGTTCCTTTTTGCGGGTCTCCGCTCACTATTGGCGCTCCATTCATTAAAATATAATTGGTTTCAACTTTCCCCTCTCCTATTTCTAATCCAACTTTCTCGAAAAACTCATCGTAGTTTATAGGAATATCGCCAACTACATGAGCACTAAAAAAGTCTCCTATTGATGGGTATGTCATTGCTACAATTTCATCTATAAGCTTATCATCCTCAAAAGGTTTATTTTTTCCGTATTTATTTGAAAGTTCTTTCATTAAAGATAAAATACCTCTATTACCATCACTTTCTTCTCGCATTAAAATATCTATACACATACCAATTAATGCGCCTTTTTGGTATACATTTAGGTATTGGTCTTTGTAAGGTGCTTTTAAAACATTTTCACTCATAATAGTAAAACTCATCGCATCGTTTAAACGTTTAGAACCTTGAATTTTACCCATAATTTTATTGAAGAATTCACTTTCTTCAACCAAACCTTGATCAACTTGAAATAGAGTTGCAAAATATTCAGTTACACCTTCATACATCCATAGATGCTTTGAAAATGTTGGGTTATTATAATCGAAATAATGCACATCTTCAGAATGTACACTTAAAGGTGTTACAATATGAAAAAACTCGTGTGATACTACATCAATCATGCTTTCTGCTAAAGCAGCTTCATCCATAGCTTCAGGTAAAACTACAACGGTAGATGTATGGTGCTCTAAAGCTCCAAATCCTTTAGGTGAATCCTCTTTTCCTTCAGATAAATACAAATAGATATCATAACGTGGTGTAGCATTAATATCACCCAAGTATGTTTTTTGCGCCTGCATCATTTTAAATACTGTTTCTTTTAATGATTTTGCAGAATGCATATTATTTGGTGAATAAACACTTAAAACAATTTTTATATCACCAACCTGAAACTCTTCAACATCTAGATTTCCGTACATCATCGGGTTATCTGTAATATCAAAATATCTTGGTGCAAAATAACTAGTCGTTACATGTTTACCATCTTCACTAGTTGTAGAACTCATATTTTGTAACGCAGAAGTACGCTTAAAATCAGCAGAAGCTGTAACATCTAGTTTGTATTGATTGTTTTTTAAAGAATCAAAATACCCAATAAATCCGTGTAAATTCAATACGTAATTGTTAGGTTCAATATTAGTTCCTGATGGCGAAAAAGGTGTGTCTTTACCAATACCTCCAGTTTTTTCAATATCGTAAGTATCATTCACATAGTAAGTAATTTTATCTAATTGCTTTGCATTAGCAATAGTCCATGTGTTTGTATCTACCTTATTTACTGGCATTTCATTTCCTGCATAATCAATGGCTTTAAAATCATCAATGTATTTTCCAAAATCACTTACAGAGTAAGTACCTTGAACAACTTTTGGTAATCTGTAAGTTACTGTTTCAACAGTAAAACGCCCGGGATTAATTACTACAGGAGCCTTATCGTCTGCTACTTGAGATAAATTTATTGATGTTTCTATAGGCAAGCTTGTTGCTAAATCGTTACTGGTGCTTTTAGTTGAACCACAGCTAGCAAACAAAATACTAACCATTAACAATAGTGAAGAAATTCTAATATTCATAAAAGTAAATTTATAATTTTTAAAGTGACGTCGAAAATACCATTATGTTACATGTTATCTTCTTAAGATTTTGTTAAAAAGAGTATTTATGTATATTCGCTAGATGCAAAAAAAATTAGTTAGCATACTCATCCCTTTTAAAAACACAGCTACTTATTTAAACGATTGTTTACAATCCATAATAAATCAATCTTATAAAAACTGGGAATTGATTATAGTTGATGATGATTCAACCGATAATAGCTTTAATATTGTTAACGCTTACGCGGAAAAAGACTCGAGAATAAAGTTATTTAAAAATGACGGAAACGGTATAATTGACGCTTTACAATTAGCCTTTAAACATAGCGAAGGTGAATTTATAACAAGAATGGATAGCGATGATGCAATGCGACCTAACAAGCTTGAAATTTTAGTAAATAATTTACAAGAACATGGTAAAAAACATGTCGCGGTTGGGTTGGTAAATTACTTCGCAAAAAAAGGCATTAAAGCAGGTTATAAAAGTTACGAAATTTGGTTAAACAACCTTACCAAAACAGGAGCTAATTATTCTGAAATCTATAAAGAGTGTGTCATTCCATCACCGTGCTGGATGATACACCGAGACGATTTAATAGCTTGTGATGCGTTTAACCCTAACACATATCCTGAAGATTACGATTTGGCATTCAGGTTTTACAAACATCAATTTAAGTGTATTTCTTGTAATGAAGTTTTACACGATTGGAGAGATTACAGTTCGCGTACCTCTAGAACTCATGAGCATTATGCCGAAAATCATTTTATTCCTTTAAAACTAAACTACTTTTTAGAGCTAGATTACAATAAAAATAAAACCCTTGTAATTTGGGGCGCAGGAAATAAAGGAAAAACCATAGCTAAAGCACTTTTAGAAAAAAACATCTCATTTAAATGGATTTGTGATAACCCAAATAAAATTGGGAGAGACATCTATGGTGAAGTTTTAAAACCGTTTAATTATTTATCAGAAGTACAGAATATTCAAAGCATCATTACCGTGGCAAATAAAAATTCGCAAAAAGAAATTAAAAGCTATTTGCAAAAACTAAACATGAAACCTATTGAAGATTATATTTTCTTTTGTTAATATTAAGCAAAAGCATTCCAATAAATTCATTTCCATTTTCTATATTTGACAAATCTAAAAAGAAATGCAGTTTAAAAACCCCGAACTTCTTTACGCTTTATTTTTACTGCTTATTCCTATTATTGTTCATTTATTTCAACTACGTAAATTTGAAAAAGTAGAGTTTACAAACGTGGCATTTTTAAAAGAAGCTACACTGCAAACCCGTAAAAGCTCTCAAATAAAAAAATGGTTAATTCTTTTAACCAGACTCTTACTTCTAGCTGCTTTGGTTTTTGCGTTTGCTCAACCTTTTACATCTAAAAGTGATGCTTTCAAAGCTGAAAAAGAAACCGTGATTTATTTAGACAACTCCTTTAGCATGCAGGCTAAAGGAGATAAAGGCGAACTTTTAAAACGTGCCATACAAGATATTATTAGCAATGTACCAAATGATGAAAACATAACATTAATTACCAACGATAATATCTATAAAAACACCACTATTAATACTATTAAAAACGATTTATTACAAATAGAATATGCGTCAAATGTATTACCGCTTGATGCAGCCTTATTAAAAAGTAAAGCGGCTTTTAGTAATAAAAAAAATACATTAAGAAACCTTGTTTTTATTAGTGATTTTCAAAGCACAAACTTAAATTTCACCTCAATAACAGATTCGCTCACAAAATTAAATTTTGTTAAGCTACAACCTGTAAACACCAATAACATTGCTATAGACAGTGTTTTTATTTCTGAAACTACAATTACTTCAATTACATTAAAAGTTCTATTGAAAAACAGTGGTGTTTCAGTTAAAAATTTACCCATTTCATTATTTAATGATGAAAAGCTTATTGCAAAAACATCGGTAGAAATAGATAAAGAAGCTGAAACTACTTTTACTCTTCCAGCAAATCAAATTATAAATGGGAAAATAACGATTGATGATGCTAGCCTACAATTTGATAACACCCTGTATTTTAACATTAATGATGCTTCAAAAATTAATGTATTAACAATAAATGCTAGTGATGATTCATTCTTAAAACGCATTTATACTAATGATGAATTCAATTATACTTCTACTCAAGAAAACCAATTGAATTATAACAGCATTGACAAACAAAATTTAATTGTTTTAAACGAATTAAACAGTATTCCAATAGCTTTATCATCTGTTTTAAAACAATTTACAAACCAAGGCGGATATTTAGTTGTTATTCCTTCAAATACTATAAATAAAGATGCTTACAATCAATTTTTAGCTAACTACAGAACAAACTTTAGTAATGTTGTTACATCAGAAAAACGTATAACTCGTATTAATTTCTCGCATCCTTTGTACAGCAATGGTGTTTTTGAGAAAAAAGTCTCTAATTTTCAATATCCAAAAGTTAATAGTTTTTATAATCTTAATTCAAATAGTATGGCCCCTGCTTTACAGTTTGAAGATGCTAAGGTTTTCTTAGGGAATTACCAAAATGCCTTTGTGTTTTCTTCGGCTTTAAACGAGAAAAATTCCAGTTTTAAAAATTCCCCTTTAATTGTTCCTACACTATACAATATTGCAAAACAGAGTTTTAAAATTCCTGAATTATATTACACCATAGGAAAAGAAAACACCTTTGATGTTGAAACACAATTACAGCAAGATGCTGTATTATCGTTAGTTTTTAATGATATAAACCTCATACCAAAGCAACAGTATTTTAATAACAAAGTGATGATTAATACCTCAGAAAATCCATCTGTTGCTGCCACATACGCTATAAACAATAAAAATGAGCATATTAAAAATGTGAGTTACAATTATAACCGAACTGAAAGTGATTTAAATTACTCAGACCTTTCTAACTTAAATAACATAACAGTTAGTAATTCTATTGTCGATATTTTTGAAACAATAAAAAGTGACACAAAAGTTAACGCCCTATGGAAATGGTTTGTTATTTTTGCCTTAGCGTTATTGATTATTGAAATGCTCATCTTAAAATTCTTTAAATGAACATACTTATAAAATCTGCTACCATAATAGATTCTAAGAGTGATTTTCACAATACCACTCAAGATTTATTAATTGAAAATGGTGTGATTACTCAAGTTGCCAGCAACATTAAAAATCCAAAAAACTACAAAGAAATTAAACTAGACAACCTCCATATATCTCAAGGTTGGTTTGATAGTAGTGTTAGTTTTGGAGAACCTGGTTACGAGGAACGTGATACTATTGAAAACGGACTTAAAACTGCTGCGTCTTCTGGTTTTACAGCTGTAGCACTAAATTCTAACACCAATCCGGTAATAGATTCAAATTCCGATATTACATTTTTAAATTCAAAAGCAAATAATAATGCCGTTAGCTTACTGCCAGTTGGAGCCTTAACTATGAGTAGCAAAGGTGAAGATTTAGCAGAACTTTATGATATGCATACGGCTGGAGCGGTGGCTTTTTACGACCACAAAAAGCCAATATCAAATCCAAACCTTATGAAAATTGCTTTGCAATACGCCAGTAATTTTGATGGTTTAGTATGCTCATTCCCACAAGAAAATAAAATTTCTGGTCATGGTGTTATGAATGAAAATATAACAAGCACAAAATTGGGTTTAAAAGGTATTCCTGCTTTGGCTGAAGAATTACAAGTAGCTCGCGATTTATTTTTATTAGAATACACAGGCGGTAAATTACATATTCCTACAATCTCTACAGCAAAATCAGTAGCACTTATAAGAGAAGCAAAAAAGAAAAAACTAGATGTAACTTGTAGTGTAACTATCCATAATTTATACTTTACTGATGAAGCCTTAACAGATTTTAATACGCATTTTAAGGTGTTACCACCGCTTCGTACACAAACCGATGTAGATGCTTTAATTGAAGGTGTAAAAGATGGTACAATAGATATGGTAACTAGCGACCACAACCCTATTGATGTAGAGCAAAAGAAAGTAGAATTTGACCATGCTGAATATGGCACAATTGGTTTAGAAAGTGCCTTTGGAGCGCTTCAAACAATTTTCACTGTAAAGAAAACCATAGATTTACTTACAAAAGGAAAATCTAGATTTGGATTAAATAACTCATCAATAAATATTGGTGAGAAATTAAATATCACACTCTTTAACCCAGATACAAAATACACATTCTCAAAAAGCGAAATCATCTCAAGATCTAAGAATGCTATTTTTGAAAATGAATCGCTAAAAGGAAAAGTTTACGGTATTATCTCTAATAATAAAGTAGCTTTAAATTAAAAATAAATGACTGAACAAGATATTGAAAAAGGGCGTAAAAATGCCATCATTAGCTATATAACTATAATAGGTGTTATAATTGCTTATTACTTAAATAATGAAGACGATAAAAAAAGTGCTTTCGCCAGTTTTCATATTAGGCAATCTTTAGGACTTTGGCTTACGTTTTGGGCTTTAGGCTATATTATTGGTAGTTTTGACAGTTGGTATGTAACTTCTGGGTTCTACATATTTTTTGCAGTACTTTTTATCTATGGTTTTGTAAATGCCCTAGGAAGAAAAGCACTTGCTGTTCCTTTAGTTGGAGCTTTCTATCAAAAAATATTTGCTAACCTTGGAAAATAACATGCAGAACACATCATTATCTTTACAACACATCATTCGTAAATCTACTTTAACTGAAAATGCGCCATTATTAATTATGATGCATGGTTACGGTAGTGATGAAAACGATTTATTCTCTTTTGCTTCAGAATTACCAGAAGAGCTTTTTATTATTTCTGTAAAAGCACCTTATGCTATGCAACCTTTTGGTAATGCTTGGTACGCTATTAATTTTGATGCAGAAAAAGGTAAATGGAGTGATAATGAACAAGCGATACAATCGCGCGATTTAATTGCTAAGTTTATTGATGAAGCGACTTCAACTTATCCAGTTAATAAAAACAATGTTACACTTTTAGGTTTTAGCCAAGGAAGCATTTTAAGTTACGCTGTGGCTTTAACATATCCTGAAAAAGTTAAAAATATTATCGCATTAAGCGGGTATATAAATAGTGATATTCTCCCTGAAAATCTTGAAAAACAAGATTACTCTAATTTAGATTTTTATTGTTCTCACGGTAGTGTAGACCAAGTTATCCCAGTAGATTGGGCAAGACAAAATGCGCCATTTTTAAGCAGCCTAAACATTAAACATCAATACTCAGAATTTCCTGTGGGTCATGGTGTAGCTCCACAAAATTTTTATGAATTTAAGGATTGGTTGAGTGAGCGTATTTAATACTCCGTCATTACGAGGAAAGAATGACCGAAGTAATCTTTAAAATTGGAAGTGAATTTTAACCGATTGCTTCGCTGCACTCGCAATGACAAAATCTAACATCGAGAAATATTTCATATCTTGATTACTCAAAAATCTCAGATATGAAACCGCTTTATTATTTCACATTTTTTGCATTATTTTTTATTAGCAATAGTAACCATTCGCAAAATACCGACCATCTAAAAGCTATTAATGAAGATGTTTGGAGTAATTTCTCAAAAGCTTTTGAAACTTTAGACTATGAGTTATTTACAAGTATACATACTCAGGATTTAATTCGCGTTAGTGGCAACAGCAAAAAAATTAAAAACAAAACAGAGTATTTAAAAAGCTATAAACAGCAATGGGCAAACAAAGACCTTAACCAAACCATTTCGTTTCGGTTTTTAGAGCGCATAGCCAATGAAAATTCAGCCTCAGAGCGTGGTATTTATAAATTAACTAGAAACCCAAATACACCAAACGAAAAGAGTTACTATGGTAAATTTCATGTGCTTTTAAAGAAAGAACAAGGTGTTTGGAAATTGCTGGCAGATTATGACTCTTCTGAAAACAATACCATTAATGAAGCCTCTTATAATGAAGCCTTTGCCATAGATAATTTTGATAAGTATTAAAGTTTGACTTTGTAAAAATTTTCAGCTAACTTCGTTTAACATTAGATATAAAACATTAAAACGATTTCATATCAAGTCGTTAAACGAACCTCCAAAATTTCATTAAAAATAGATGTTTAAAACAAAAAAATCCAGCAAATGAGCTGGATTTTTAATATTATAGACTTATTTAGTTTTATTCGTTTATTACCAATCTAAACCCTTCACCGTGTATGTTTAGTATTTCTACTTTTGGGTCTAGTTTTAAATATTTACGCAGTTTAGCAATGTAAACATCCATACTACGTGAGGTAAAGTAATTATCGTCGCGCCATATTTTGGTAAGAGCCAACTCACGTGGCATTAAATCGTTTTCATGCAACGCTAATAAACGCAATAATTCGTTTTCTTTTGGTGATAACTTTACAGGATCTCCTCCATCAAATTTTAAGAAACGTAATTTAGAGTTTAAATCGAAACGCCCAATTTTAAATTCAAATTGCTTACTATCAGAAATCGTTTCTGTAGCTTTACGTTGTATGATAGCTTTAATTTTCATTAACAATACTTCGCTATCAAAAGGTTTATTAAGGTAATCGTCTGCACCAACTTTATAACCTTTTAAAACGTCTTCTTTCATTGTTTTAGCGGTTAAAAAGATGATTGGCACATCAGTGTTTTTTTCTCTTATTTCTTTAGCTAATGTAAACCCATCTTTATAAGGCATCATAACATCTAGAATACATAAATCGAAATCGTCTTTCTTAAATTTTTCAAAGCCTTCCATACCATTTTTAGCATGGGTAACTTCGTAATCATTCATCATTAAATAATCTTTAAGAACGGTTCCAAAATTAGGGTCGTCTTCAACTAGTAATATTTTTTTCTTATGTTCTTCCATAGTTATGATATTAATGGAAGCTTTATAATAAATGTGCTTCCTTTGTCTTTTTCACTTTCAACTGATACATAGCCTTGGTGGTCTTCTACAATACGTTTTACATATGCTAAACCTAAACCATGACCTTTTACGTTATGTATATTTCCGGTGTGTTCTCTATAAAATTTTTCGAACACTTTTTTAGCAGCAGCTTTACTCATACCGCTACCATGATCCTTTATTTTTAACAAAATGTTATTACCAACATTTTCTGTATAAACTTCAATTTCTGGGGCATTTGGAGAATACTTTATAGCATTATCCAATATATTAACAATAACATTGGTAAAGTGAGTTTCGTTTGCTAAAATTGAAGATTTTTCGGCATCTAAAAATGTTTTAATGTAGCCTTGTCGGTCTTCAACTATAAGTTCTACGTGAGTTATCGCATCTTCAACTAAGTCGTGTAACTTAACTCTATCCTTACTAATATTAAGTTCGTTTTTCTCTAATTTAGATATTCTTAATACATTTTCTACCTGTGCATGCATACGCTTATTTTCCTCTTTTATCATTCCAAGATAACGTAACACCTTATCTTTATCATCTATCACTTTGGGATTCCTAATAGCATCTAAAGCCAAATTAATAGTTGCTATTGGCGTTTTAAACTCATGCGTCATGTTGTTTATAAAATCACTTTTTATTTCCGATATCTTACGTTGTTTAACCAGTTGAAATAATGCACTGGAATAAGCAAGTATGATGATTGAGGTGAAAATTATAGACAGCAAAATCATACTCATTATTGATGACAAAATAAATTTTCTGTCATCAGGAAAATTCACAAGCAGCTTATATAAACTCTGATTGTTTTCGTCGTAAAAAATAGGCACACTAAAAGTTGAATTTTTAATATTTTCAAAATTATCACTACTTACTTTTGTTGCTAAATCATTACTGTAAATAGCAAATTCAAAATCTATATCTACACCGTATTTTTTAAGTTTTTCTGATAATAAAGTTCTTATTTCTTCTTCTGAAACTCGTTTATGTACAGGTTTACTTCTAAAAATTTCTTTAAGGTTTTTCTTGAAATTTAATTTTTGAGCTTCATCTATGGTACCACTTCTTATAATGTTAGTTATAGGACTTTTTAAATCTTTTTCTGTGGCACCTAAATCGCTATAAATTTCTGTACTTGAGTTACCAATAATATTCGTTATATCAAGGCTATCTAAACCAATGTCAAAGAGCGACGAAGAGAGTTTATAATTCTCTTCTAAAACGTTACTTTTATAAATAAGCGTTTCTTTTGTACTATTATTTTTTCGATAAATAAGCAACTGAGAAACTGCATCTTCATCTGCTTTCTTTTCTCTATCTAAGCCTAAATATTCAGCAAAATACTTTTCATATTCGTTTTCTTCTATGGTGTTTGAAACGTTATTTAATACCGTTACAACATTAGACTTAAAACGTTCTTTTTCATTTTTTACTGAATCGTTTATATAATAAGCTTGAATAGATATAATACCTACGAGTGATAAACTCATAAGTATTATGAGTAGGATGAATATTCTTTTGCTCATCGTTCAAAATTAACATTTTAACATTTAGCAGTCCCATTTTTAACCTTACATTAACAAAAATGTTAAAGTTAGAGCGATTCTAGACCTTTTTAAGAATTTGATTATGAATTTTCAGGACTTGTTTTTCAATACTTTTTAATGTAGTATTCTCTATTACAAAATCAGATTTTTTTATTTTTTCCTCATCAGACCATTGATTTTTCATAATAGCTTCAATCTTTTCTTTTGATGTATTATCGCGTTCCAACAACCGCTTAATTCTTACGGCTTTTTTAGCTGTTACCGTTATTACATAATCACATGCTTTATCGCCTCCATTTTCAAACAAAATTGCAACTTCCTTTATAACGTAAGGTGCATCTTGTTTTAGTGCCCATTTTTTAAAATGCTTAGCAACTCTTGGGTGTACTATAGCATTCATTTTTTGCAAAAATGACTTATCGTTAAAAATTATATCTGCTATAAATGGCTTATTTAGTTTACCATCTATATATGCTTTATCTCCAAATAACTGGTTAAGTTTACGCTTAATTATTTTAGACCTGTGCATAAGATTTTTAGCTTCCTCATCTGCAATATAAACAGGTATTCCCAATTCCATAAACTGTTTTGCAACCGTTGTTTTACCACTTCCTATACCACCTGTGAGTCCTACAATAATCATTTTGTTAATATAAATTCTATGCGTTGCTGACTAATTTTTGGGTTTTTTACATTCTCTGGCACTTTAGCAAATTCAGGAATTAAAAAAGACTGATTTTCAGTTATTTTACTATAATCACAAATGACTTTAAAATTTTTATTTGTAATAGAATTATAATCATTTAAGCTTACGTAATAAGACACATTAACTGTTTTTGGAAAATACTTTAATTCCATTTGCTTTGGTTGATTAATTATAGTAACAGGGATTTTAAGCGTGCCTTCTGTAAACTTTTCTACTTTAGCTTCTACAAGCACTTCGTTATTTGAAAATTTTAAATCTGATGTGTTTTGGGGTAATTTTAATTTTGTGATTTCAGATAAATCTGATTTAACATCATCAAAAACAACATCTTCAGTTTCTAAAAAATCTATTTCTGAAACTATTACATTTGGTCCCACAATTACTATGGAATCTGGATTTGAAACCAATTCACCAGCTGTATTATAACCCGGATTAAAATTAACTTTAGCATTCACTTTTACGGGCACTTTTTTAACCAAATTAATACCATATCTAAAAGTTAGCGTATCTGGTGAAATATTTAGCAGCTCAACTTCTTTATCAAACTGTGTGTTATTTAAATATGCTTTAGATTTATTCCAAACAAAAACACCTTCTTTCTTATAGACATCTTTTGCAAAATCTATTTTAATTTTTGGTTTAGATAAATAGTATTTAAGCCATTTAAAACCATGTGTTTTTAAAGTAATATTAATTTTTATTGAATCATTTAATATAATATTTTCCTGTGGCACATTTAACTTTTCAACATCAAAAGCAACAGTATTAGTATATTCTTTGGATAGTTTAGTAAATATTAAAATGATAAATGCTGATAGCAAAAACAAAAAGAACACATTAATCCTTTTATTTTTAATTGACTTTACTATTTCAGATTTTAACTTTTTTATCATTTTGATTTAAAAAATAACTGTGGAAAATATAATTCTGGTTTTTTATTAAGTACTGAAACCGCAAAAGTAGACTTTAAAAATCCGTACCCATAACCCAAAAACTGCACTAAAATAGCCATTAAGGAAAGTATAGAAACTCCTAAGCTTTTGGTTGAAATTAATGCCATTACAAATGCTACTAAAAAATACAAAATATAAGTAAAGAACAGCCATTTGAAACCAATAAAAAATAGCAAAATTGAAACCAATAAGCCTGTACTAAAAACCGTAGGAAACCAATAAGTGAGTTTTTTAGTTTGTGGATGCCATTGGTTTAAAATTGGTCTTACCAAACCAAATTTATTAACTTGTTTGTAAAATGTTTTCCATGAAATACGACGCTTATGATACACATAAGCTTCAGGAATTAATTTGGTTTTAAAACCTAAATTCCAAAGTCTAATAGACAAATCTGGATCTTCGCCTGGGTGAATACGTCCAAACCCTTTTGATGCTTCAAATGCTTTTTTAGAAAGTCCCATATTAAAACTTCTAGGCTGAAATTTATCAACACTGCTCTTCTTGCCTCTAATACCTCCAGTTGTGATAAACGATGTCATTGAAAAATTAATCGCTTTTTGAAGATTTGTAAATGATTGATGTGCTGCATCAGGACCTCCAAAACAATCTACATAGTCTGCCTTTAAGCTTTTTTCAACTTCGTTTAGATAATGTTTAGGCAAAATACAATCGGAATCCAGAATTATAAAATAGTTTCCTTTTGCTTTTTGCATACCAAAGTTTCTTGAATCCCCAGGACCTGAGTTTTCTTTAAAAAAATAAGATATATTTAGTTTATTTTTATAACTATCTGCTACAGTTTTAGACGATTTAGTTGAACCATCTTCAATAATTACAATCTCATAAGGCAAATTGGTTTCTAACGCATCAAAACTCTGTAAAAGTTCCTGTATTTCGTCAGGGCGATTATAAACCGGAATTATAAATGAAAACTGTAATTGCATAACACAAAAGTAACAAAAAAGCCACCTTTATAAAGATGGCTTTTTTTCAATATTTTAAAATAATTTATTCTTCTCCTGTAAACGTACTCATTACTGCATCGCTAACACCCATATTACTAAAACCACCATCGTTATAAAGATTTTGTAATGTTACACGTTTTGTTAAATCACTAAACAACGTTACGGTATAATTAGCACAGTCTAAAGCCGTTGCATTACCAAGTGGCGACATTTTATCAGCATAAGCTAAAAAGCCATCAAACCCTTTTACTCCGCTACCTGCTGTTGTAGGTGTTGGAGATTGAGAAATGGTATTAACACGTACTTTTTTATCACGCCCAAAAAAATATCCAAAACTACGAGCAATACTTTCTAAATAGGCTTTATTATCTGCCATATCATTATAATCTGGAAATACACGTTGTGCAGCCATATAGGTTAATGCAACAATACTTCCCCACTGATTCATGGCATCACTTTTATAAAGTGTTTGCATCAATTTGTGAAAAGACATGGCAGAAACATCAGTTCCCTTTTGTGTCCAATCATAATTTTGGTCTGTATAATGTTTTCCTTTTCTAACATTTATTGACATGCCTATAGAGTGTAAAACAAAGTCTATTTTACCTCCTAAAATCTCCTTAGATTTATCTACTAAATTTTGTAAATCTTCAAGAGAAGTAGCATCGGCAGGAATAATTTGAGAACCTGTTTTTTCTGCTAACTCGTTAATTTGTCCCATTCTCATTGCAACTGGCGCGTTTGTTAAAACAAATTCACCTCCTTCTTCATGAACACGTTCTGCAGTTTTCCAAGCAATAGAATTTGAATCTAAAGCTCCAAAAATGATTCCTTTTTTTCCTTTTAATAAATTGTACATACTTTATGGTTTATACTTTGGTTTATGTAGTTTTTAATTTGGTTTCAAATATAGTAATTAATTAAGCAATTCTTTAGCATGAGCAATCGCTGATGAAGACATTTCTGAACCTCCTAACATTTGAGCTATTTCTACAATACGCTCATCATGATTTAGTTTTACAAGGTTGGTTTGTGTAACTTCATTAACATCTTCTTTATACACTTTAAAATGCGAATGCCCTTTGGCTGCAATTTGCGGTAAATGTGTAATAGAAAATACTTGCATAGTCTTACTCATTTGTAGCATGATGTCTCCCATTTTATTTGAAATCTCACCAGAAACTCCAGTGTCAATTTCATCAAACATAATAGTGGGTAACTGAATATACTTGGCTAAAACCGATTTTATAGCAAGCATGATTCTAGATAACTCTCCACCAGACGCAGCCTTTTTAAGCTCATTAAAACTGCCGCCTTTGTTAGCAGAAAACAAAAATGACAATTCATCTTTTCCATTCACGAAAAACGAGTCATTTAAAATAACATCTATTTTAAATTGAGCATTTGGCATACCTAAATTAGCTAAAATAGTTTCTAACTGATTTCTTAATTCTGGAATTACCTTAATTCGTTTATCATGAATTGTTTTTGCAACAGCATTTAATACTTTTTCTTTAGAAGATATTTCAGCTTGCTTTTTATTAATAGTATCATCTAAATTCTCGGTTATAGAAACCTTTTCTTCTAGTTGATTTTTAATTTCTATTAATTCTGAAACACTATTAGCCACATGCTTCTGCATTAAATTATGGAGCATTTTCAACTTAGAATCTACCACTCCTAACCTATTGGGGTCTGCATCTAAACTATCTTGTAAATCATTTACTTCACTGAAAAGATCATCCATTTCAATCAAGCTGCTATTGGCTCTATTATACAAGTCTTCATATTTTGATGAAAATCCAGATAACTTTTGAAAGACGTTTTTTAATGAAGTAAGCGATGATAAAACTCCTATTTGATCTTCGCTTAGTAATTGATAAGCTTCAGAAAGCTTTTCTTGAATACCTTCAATATTATTTAAAGTTTCGTATTCTTCTTCAAGTGTTTCTAACTCACCTTCCACTAGTTTAGCTTCAACCAACTCGTTTAATAAAAATGAATTATAGTCATGTTCTTTTATAGCTTCCGCTTGAAAAGACAAAAGTTCTTTTAGTTCTTTTTGAAGTGTTTTATAAGCTTTTAACTCTAACTTATAATCTTGTAAAGCAGCATCATTGTTAGCCAAAGCATCTATAACCTGAAACTGAAAATCGTTACTTGTAAGTTGTAAGGTTTGATGTTGAGAATGTATATCTATTAATCGCTCTCCAAGAAGTTGTAAGCTATTCAAATTCACAGGAGAATCATTTACAAATGCTCTAGATTTACCTGAAGGTAGAATTTCTCTGCGAATAATAGTTTGCGCTTCATAATCAAAATCTTCAGCTTTAAATAGGGCTTTTAAATTGTAATTTGAAACATTAAAAACAGCTTCAATAACACATTTTTGCGAATCATCTTTCAAACTACTTAAATCGGCACGTTTTCCTAAAATTAATGATAAACCTCCTAATAAAATTGATTTTCCTGCACCGGTTTCTCCTGTAATTATAGAAAAACCATCATTAAAATCTACATGAAGATTATCTATTAAAGCGTAATTTTTAATTGAAAGTGATGTTAGCATATCAGTTCTTGGTTTACAGTAAGCAAGTATTGTAAAACAAATTTAGTATAATTTAATGAAGAAACTTAATACTTTATATTTTGCCATTTACTACTGTGCATTGGCGCTACTTTTTGAAGGGTTTCTTTAACGCTTGCAATATTTACACTTGGTCCTCCAGTAAAAATTTGTTCAATTTCATCTGCTTTAGCATCAAAAAAAGTTCGTAGTAAAAAAGAGTTTGGTCTGCGACTATTCATAGCTTGAAATTGCTCTATAGATGAAGCAATTACATCCTTACCTTGTTTAGTATTATCTGCCATAACATCTAAACCATTTCTATGATAGTTGTACATTACACTTCTATATTCTTTAAAAGTAGGTGACAATACATTATCTATAAGTGCGAACCTGCTTTGTAAACCATCTTCTAGCTTCCAGCCTTTAAAATTGCCCTGTTGCGAGTAATTAGTAATTATTTGAGCTTGTTTATAATACTCATCACCTCCTTTTTCTGAAAAAGAATCGGCATCTAAAGCTAAAACCATATACACATGAAATGCTAAAACAGACACTAAATTAGATTCAAATTGTGTAGGGTTATAGATTAAGTTTTGATATTCTAAATAGGTGAAATTAAAATCTTTGTCGTTAAAATTGTAAATAGGCGTACTAAAAGACGAACCATAAACAGGACGTGACGATTGTACTTGCAATGAAGCTTGAAATGCTTCACCACTATAATTGGTAACATTTATTACCATACTACAATCTATACGTTCTTGAGTTTTAAAAGTTTTATTAGTCCATTTAGTATTATTTATAAACTCTGTAAGTTGCTTTTCTAAGGTTTTAAAAATGGGAAAGTTTTCATTACCGGTTTGTTGCGCATTAACAACTACATTGCAGTTTAGCTCTTGTGAGAAACCTTTAAAAGCAAGACAAAAAATAAATATAACAAGTAAGTTACGCATTAATTTCTTTTGTGATTTTGTTAAGTAAATCTGAAGCTACTTCTACTTTAGATTTTAATTGAAACTCAGTAATATTCTCTTTATCATCAATAAAAGTTACTTTATTGGTATCTGTTTTAAAACCAGCACCTTTATCGTTTAACGAATTTAAAACAATTAAATTTAAATTCTTTCTTTTTAATTTTTCTTTAGCATTTTCAAGCTCATTATTAGTTTCTAAAGCAAAACCTACCAAATATTGTTGTTTTTTAATGTCTCCTAAAGATGCTAAAATATCTTTTGTTTTCTCTAACTCTAAAGTTAACGTATCAGTCTTCTTTTTTATTTTCTGAGTAGCCATTTCTTTTGGTTTGAAATCGGCAACTGCTGCAGACAAAATAGCTACATCTACATTGTTATAATACTTATGAGTAGCATCATACATATTTTGGGCACTTGTTACCGGAATAACTTCTATAAAACTATGCGATACTTTTTGATGTGTTGGACCTGTAATTAAAACAACCTCAGCACCAAGATTTGCAGCAGCTTTAGCAATTTCAAATCCCATTTTACCACTAGAATGATTACCTATAAATCTAACAGGATCAATCGCTTCATATGTTGGACCCGCAGTAACTAAAACTTTTTTTCCTTTTAAAGGAAGTTTATCTAAAATATCTTTTTCAATAAAAGCGACTATATCTTCTGGTTCTGCCATTCTTCCTTCGCCTACTAAACCACTTGCCAATTCGCCACTTGTTGCAGGAATCATAATATTTCCAAAAGATTTAAGCTTTTTAAAACTCTCTAGCGTTGTTTGGTGTTTATACATATCTAAATCCATTGCTGGCGCAAAATATACAGGACATTTTGCAGATAAATAGGTTGCTAACAACAAATTATCGCATACACCATTGGACATTTTAGACATCGTATTTGCAGTTGCAGGGGCTATTACAAATAAGTCTGCCCATAGACCTAAATCTACATGATTATTCCAAACCGAATTATCATCTTCTTCATTTACAAAAGATGAATGTACAGGATGTTTTGAAAGTGTTGATAAGGTTAAAGGTGTAATAAAATCCTTTGAAGCTGGCGTCATAACTACTTTTACGTTTGCGCCCGATTTTATAAATAACCTAACTAATGAAGCTGTTTTATAAGCGGCAATACCACCACTAATTCCTAATAGTATGTTTTTGCCGCTTAGTATGCTCATAAGAAATTATTCCTGAGAATCTTCCTCAGTATTTCTAAAATAAATTTTATCTGTTAACCATTCTTGAACAGCTAACGCGTGAGGTTTTGGTAATTTTTCGTAAAATTTAGATACCTCAATTTGCTCTTTATTTTCAAAGATTTCTTCAAGACTGTCATTGTAAGTAGCAAATTCTTCTAACTTATCAATAAGTTCTTTTTTAATCTCTGTGTTAATTTGTTCTGCACGTCTAGCGATGATAGAAATTGATTCGTAGATATTGCCTGTTGGCTCATCTATTTGGTTTCTGTCGTACGTTACCGAATTAACAGGAGCATTGGTTTTTTTTAAATCCATTGTCATTATTATTTAACTTTTTGTGCTGTAATTTTTTAACTCTTCTTCAATAGCATTGGCCATACTATTTACTTGTTCTAAATATTTAGAATTAGCAAATGTATTTTTAAATGATTCTGAATATTCTTTTGCAGTTTCTAAACGATCTTTTCTTAAATGAATTAATCCGTCTAAACCATTTTTATATTCTATACTATTCATTGCTAATTTATATGCAGAATCTAATCTGTAATAAAGTGCATCTTCACGTAAAACAGAACCAGGGAATTCAAAAAGAAAATTATCAAAAGATTTAATGGCCGCATTAAAATCTTTTGTGTAACCTGGAGCTATATCTGCATATTGCTTTGCAATACTGTATGCCTTTTGTTCTAATTTGAAATCTAACTCTTTTACTAATGTGTTAGCTTCTGCTACATACTCAGAATCTGGAAACAAGTTAATAAACTCTTGAAGCTTCTCAATAGCATCTTTAGTTTCTGTTTGATCTTTAGTGTAAACAGGAGAAAGCATATAATAGCTTTTTGCACTTAAAAAAGAAGCTTCCTCTAACTTCTCACTACTTGGATAACTTGAAGCAAAACGCTCAAACTGATAACCTGCCACATAGTAATCTTTCATTTTATAAAATGAATTGGAATACAAGTACATAAGTTTTTCAGCTTGTGGCTTACCTCTATAGTTTGGTACAATTTGAGCAAAAAGCCTATTCGCTTTAGCAAATTTACCTTCGTTATACAGGTCTTCTCCCATTTTAAATTTTGTAGCAATATCTTCAGACTTTAATGCCTTTTGATATTCACTACAACTCGTTAAAACTGTGAGTGCTATTAGTATGTAAAAAAGCTTTTTCATAAATTTTAAACAGAATGCAAAATTAAGTTATTAATATGGATTTTAAAAATATTATTTTAACGCTAAAATAATGGCTTAAAGCTAGCTATTATAAGGTTTAAGTAATATTTAACAATACTAAAACGTATTTACAAAGTCCTGTATTTTATTTTTCAAGCTATTTGTTGCAGGTACAAGCGGTAACCTTACTGTATCTTGACATAATTTTAATGCCTCAAAAACAGCTTTAATTCCTGCAGGGTTATTTTCTTCAAAAATATAACCAATAACATCCATTAATTTATAATGAAGTTTGTAAGCATCTTTAGCATTTCCTTTTAACCCTAAACGAATCATTTCTGAAAATTCTTTAGGAAAACCTTGACCGATCACAGAAATTACTCCTGCTCCACCTGCTAAAACAACACCTAATGCTAAATCATCATCACCAGAAATTACTAAAAAATCTTCTGGTTTATTCTTTAACAGTTGTAAATACTGTGACACATTATTACCGGCTTCTTTAACTGCTATTACATTTTTAAAATCGTTTGCTAATCTTAAAGTGGTTGCAGGCTCTATATTTTTTGAAGTTCGACCAGGAACGTTGTAAAGAATAATATCTACTGGAGACGCTTCAGAAATAGCCTTGAAGTGTTGATATATCCCTTCTTGCGTTGGTTTACTGTAATATGGAGAAACAGATAAAATGGCATCAATATCACTTAAATCTGTAGATTTTATTTCTTCTATAACTTGTGCTGTATTATTTCCGCCAATTCCTAAAACCATTGGCACACGACCATTATTAGCTTTTGTAATGGTAGCTATAATTTCCTTTTTTTCTTGCTTAGTTATGGTTACACTTTCTCCTGTTGTTCCAGAAATCACCAAATATTCTACACCATTATCAATATTATAATTTACAATATTTGTTAAGGCATCATGATCTACACTTAAATCTGATTTAAAAGGCGTAACAAGTGCTACACCAGTGCCCAGAAACTTACTATTATTCATTATTACTTAATTTTATTTAATATAGTTAGGTATTTTAAAACCTCTGTTTTGAATACTTCAAATTGTTTTAAATCGGTTTTTATAATTAAATCGTTTACACGCTCGTCTGTTTGTAAAATGCCAATTTTTAATTTGGCTTTAGACTGAGCCGTTATTAGTTTTAATTCTAAAATTTCTTTTTGGTAATAGCTAATTAAAACATCAAAATCCTTATTTAAAAAAGATTGTAATTCTGTATTTTTAATGGCTCCACGCCAGCCAAAATCTTTTAGATTATAACATTCATCCCAGGAAAGTAAATCCTCTTTCTTACCTTCAGAAAACGCAATTATTTTTAATCTGTTTGGAAGAACTTTTAGATCATCTGCAAGCTTTCTAAATAATTCAAAATCATCTACTTCATCAACATTTAAGATAACACCCAAGCTTTCAACTTTATTATCAGTAACATTTATTTGTCTTTCCGATAACAATTTGTTTAAGTACTTTTTATTAGATTTTTCTTTAAAACCCTTTAAAATCATTTATCTTTATCCTTTGCGCAAAGGTAGCAAAAGTACATTCAAAATTTAGTTTAATATATGAGGTTTACATATTTATTTTTTTTGTTATATATTTTTATTTTTTCTGGTTGTAAGCAGCAGCAGCAACACCTTACAAAAATTGAAGGCAAACAAATTTCTATTACAGATTCTTTAGTTACCGACCCTGAAATTGAAACATATATTAAACCCTACAGAGAAAACATTCAAAAAGATTTAGATAGTGTTTTAGCATATTCTGCAGATACTTACACAAAAAATGATGGAGAATTAAATACAGCTATTGGAAATTTTATGGCCGATGCAGTTTATGATGAAGCTAATCCTATTTTTAAAAGCAGAACAGGTCATGACATTGATATAGTATTATTAAATCATGGCGGTATTCGTTCTATTTTATCAAAAGGAAATATTACTAAAAGAACTGCTTTTGAGATAATGCCTTTTGAAAACAATATAGTAGTTGTGGCTTTAAAAAGCAATCAAATAGATAGTTTGATACATTATTTAAGCAGATCAAAAAGAGCGCACCCTATATCTAAACTTAAATTGAAACTAGATAAAGATTATAAAGTTCTAGAGGCAAAAATAAAAGAGAAGGCTATTGAATCTAACCAAACTTACTATGTAGCAACAAATGATTACTTATATAATGGTGGTGATAACATGAGTTTTTTTAAACCAAATGACAGTCTTTATGTTTTAAACTACAAAATTAGAAATGCCTTAATAGATAATTTTATAAAAAAAGACACTATAAACCCCGTAATTGATGATAGATTCATCCAAATAAAATAAACAGATGAAACGTAGAGAATTTATTCAACAAGCATCGGCAGGAACAGCATTAGTTACACTTGGCAGCTTAGGTTTACAATCATTCACAACAGTTAGTACGACTACTAAAATAACTATATTACATACTAATGATGTACACAGCCATATTGATGCTTTTGGACCAGAAGATGGAAGAAATGCAAATAAAGGCGGTGTTGCCAGACGCGCTAGTTTAATAGAATCCATTAGAAAGGAAAATCCAAATACTTTACTATTAGATGCCGGTGATATTTTTCAAGGCACTCCTTATTTTAATTACTATGGTGGCGAATTAGAGTTTAAATTAATGAGTAAGCTTAAATATGATGCTGCCACAATTGGAAATCATGATTTTGATAATGGTATTGATGGATTATTTGCACAATTACCTCATGCAGAATTTCAATTTGTTTCAGCAAATTATGATTTCTCAAATACCATAATGGATACACACTCTAAACCTTATAAAATTTTCAAGAAAGATGGTATTAAAATAGGTGTTTTTGGTTTAGGAATTGAATTGGATGGTTTGGTTGCTCCTTCTTTATATAAAGAAACCAAATATTTAGACCCTATAGAAATTACTCAAGACATGACTCGCATTTTAAAAGAAAATGAAAAATGTGATTTAATTATTTGCTTATCGCACTTAGGGTATAATTATAGAAATAGCGAAACCAAAATAAGTGATTTAAAACTTGCTGCTGCAACAAAAGACATTGACTTAATTATTGGTGGGCATACACACACATTTTTACGAAAGCCAACAGTTGTGAAAAATGTTGAAAATAAGAATATGTTAGTAAACCAAGTAGGTTGTTATGGTATTAATCTAGGTAAAATAGATTTTTATTTTGATACAGATAAGAATAAATCTGCTAATGGTACTTCTATAATAGTTTAAGCTAAAATATTATCTGAAGAATACGTTTCATTAAGCTCAACTGGTTTAGATTTTTTTACATAGCTTTCAATCATAGCATAACTAAATAAAAAATATAGCCCTACAGCATATAATATTTTGTGTAGCATAATAAAATTCCAATCATAAAAATAATAGAGATTTACATAATCTATAATTGTTGAAAAACCAAAACAAACACTACTAGCTAAAAAAAGAATAGACCTCTTGGTTTGCGTATTTAAATAAATACCAAATGACAAAAAAGCTAATATAATAAGCACTAAACTTTTGGCTGTAAATAGATTTACTTCTATATCATCAGAAATAGTACTTTTCAAAACGCCTTGTAATACATATAAAAAGTATATGTTTATTGAAAATACAACAACCAAATAAAGACCTACAATTTTCTCCAGATCAAATAATTTAAATTTTGGTATCACAATTAATAACAAATACACAAAACTTAAAGCATGGAGTATATTACTTATATAAAAAGTAGTATCATTATTTAAAAATACTGATGAAATATCTCCTAAAAAGGATAAAACTAAAAAAGATATAAATGGCAAACTTAGTCTTTTATACTTGGTTACAAAAACCAATAAAAAAACTGGAATAAATAACAGTGATGCAGTTTGCATGAATAATTCTTTATGGTAAAAAGCACCCAAAAAATTAATTGCAATCAATAATAGTAAAACACAGAAAAATAGTTTACTAAAAGTAAATTTGTTTCCTTTTTTCAAAATATTCACATAAGTAGGTTATCTCAAATATATAAATATTTTTCAATTTAAACGATAAAATAACACTTTTCATCGATTATTTTGATTAAAAATGTAATTCATCTGATTTTTTAAAAATTTCTTTTTAAGTAACCACAATTTATTGCGTCTAATTATTCAAATTAGAATAAAATGAAAAAGTTTACACCTTTAGTTTTAAGAATAATTGTAGCTATTATACTCATACAAACATTACGTTTTAAATTTACAGCTCATCCAGACAGTATATACATTTTTGAAAAAGTAGGATTAGAACCTTATGGTAGAATAGGCATAGGTATTTTAGAATTAATTGCTGGAATATTGTTGCTTATTCCTAAAACCATTTGGATTGGCGCCACACTTACTTTAGGAATTATTGGAGGAGCAATACTTATGCATTTAACACAATTAGGAATTCAAATTAATGGTGATGGAGGCGTTCTATTTATAACAGCAATCATTACATTTGTACTATCTTCTATTATTCTTTATTTATACAGGAAAGACTTACCATTTAAAAAGAAACAAGCTATAAATTAATCTAATAGCATGTAATTATTTTCTTCTGTTTTTTGGTTAAGTAATTTAGATTGCTGATAATAGAAATAAAAGGCTACCATAGCAAGTGTAGTTCCTATTACATTTAGCAAACTTCTCTGTGTTATATATATGTAGGCAACATCAATAAATTCTGAAAAAACAATAAATACAGAACCTATAAACAGATATAAAGATTTTTTATTGTCTCTATAAAAATAGTTTAATAAGGCAACAGCCAACAACAGTACTACTACTATGTTGTAAACCAATTCTAAATAATAATCGCTTTCTAAAACTAAATTAGGATGAATAATTATCTGTAACACATATACCAGATATACATTTAAAATACTTAAAACCAGCAAGTGAATTTTAAAGTTTTTTATTACGTGTTTAAGACTAAGTGATTTCACAATCTTAACAACCAAAAACATATAAGCAATAATATATAGTGAGTTTCCTATATAATATTGATAATCATATAACTTCCCTGTTTGATCTATCGGCATATTATTAATTACCAATGCCATCAAATCTGCAATAGAATAAAGAATTAAAAACAGAAAAAACCAAATACTTTTTTTACTTATAAACAACATATAAGTTAACGTAATCAGTGGTATGATTAATGCATTTAAATTATATGCAACTATGTCGTTGCCACTAAATTCGAATATAGCAAACAACACATAACATATTGAGATAAAACCTATCAAGACTTTCGACTTGTACATAACAGCAATTTGGGGTTCTGCGTCAAATATAAAATTATTTTACAAATAAACGATAAAAAAAAGCATTTTATCGATAAAAAAACAATTTTATTTTATTTTTTGTAGGAATTCATTTTCATTTATTATTTCAACGTTTAACTTTTCTGCTTTTTCTTTCTTACTTGGTCCCATTTTATCACCCGCAACTATAAAACTGGTTTTTGAAGATATTGAAGATGAGACTTTCCCTCCATTATCTTCAATCAATTTTTTAAGTTCATTACGTGAAATAGACTCAAATACACCAGAAACAACAAAAGTTAGCCCTTTTAATTTTTCTGTTTGATTTGCTAATTTTTCAGCTGAAATTTCAAGTTGAACCCCAAAACTTCGTAATCTTTCTATAATTAAATTATTTTCTTCAGAATTAAAAAACTCTGCAACACTTTCCGCAATTTTAACTCCAATTTCATCAACATTTATCAAATCTTCTTCTGTGGCATTTGCCAAAGCATCTATACTTTTATAATGTTTAGCTAGCTTTTTTGCAACAGTTTCTCCAACATAGCGAATGCCTAAACCATACAAAACACGTTCAAATGGTATTTGTTTAGACAACTCAATGCCTTTAATTAAGTTATCAGCACTTTTTTCTGCCATTCGCTCTAAAGGAATGACTTGCTCTTTGGTTAATTCATATAAATCTGAGTAGTTATTAATCAAGCCTTCGTTTACCAAAAGCGCTACAGTTTCACCTCCTAAGCCTTCTATATCCATTGCTTTTCTGGAAATATAATGCTGAATTCGCCCAATAACCTGTGGTTTGCAACCATTATAATTTGGACAATAATGTTGTGCTTCCCCTTCAGTTCTTACCAATTCGGTTTCACATTCCGGACAATGTGTAATATATTTTGTTGGCTGAGAATGGTCTGGACGCTTACTTAAATCTACAGCAATAATTTTTGGAATAATCTCACCTCCTTTTTCCACAAAAACCTCATCTCCTATTCTAACGTCCAACTTTTCAATTTGATCTGCATTATGCAATGATGCACGTTTTACAATAGTTCCAGCTAACAAAACAGGCTCTAAATTAGCAACAGGCGTAATGGCTCCAGTACGACCAACTTGATATGAAATACTATTTAGTTTTGTTGAGACTTGTTCTGCTTTAAACTTATAGGCCATTGCCCAACGTGGAGCTTTAGCAGTAAAACCTAATTCTTCTTGCTGATAAAAACTATTAACCTTAACAACTACACCATCAATTTCATACGGTAATTCCTTTCGTTTTGTATCCCAAAAATTAATATACTCTAAAACTTCATCAATAGAATTTACCAATTTAGCTTCATTGGGTACTTTAAAACCCCAATCTCGAGCTTTTTGCAAACCTTCAAATTGAGTTTGAATTGGCAGATTACTTCCTATTAAACTATACAACAAACAGTCTAAAGGACGTTTCGCCACTTCGCTACTGTCTTGTAATTTCAAACTTCCTGAAGCCGTATTTCTAGGATTTCTGTATGGCTCTTCTCCTATTTCTATACGCTCTTCATTTAATTTATGAAATCCTGCTAATGGCAGTACAATTTCGCCGCGAATGTTGAATTTATCAGGATAATCTCCCTTTAATTGAAGCGGGACAGAACGAATGGTTTTTACATTGGTTGTGATATCGTCTCCTTGAAATCCATCTCCACGCGTAACGGCACTTACCAAATTCCCTTTTTCGTAAGTTAAATTAATGGAAGCACCATCATATTTTAATTCACATGTGTATTGAATATCTCCATCTACAAGCTTCCTTATTCTTGTCTCCCAATCTTGAAGATCTTCTTTAGAATATGAATTATCTAACGAATACATTCTATGCTCATGAGCTACAGTTTCGAAACTTTTGGTAACTTCTCCACCTACACGTTGTGTTGGTGAATTAGGATCAAAATATTCTGGATATTTAGCTTCTAATTCCTGTAATTCTTTAAGTTTTATATCGAATTCGTAATCGCTAATTACTGGTTTATCTAACACATAGTAGTAATAATTGTGTTGACGTAATTCCTCGCGTAAATCTTCTATTTTTTGTTTTGGACTCATTAATTTTTAATTCCTTTTATCATTCTATCTTTCTTGAAGATATCTTGTTTTAGTTTAATATTTTTAAAATCATTGTCTGCCAACAATTCAATCATTTTGTTACCAAGATACTCATTGATTTCAAAATACAAAGCACCTTCTGTCGTCAAATTATTCAATGCAAACTCAGTAATGGCTTTATAGAATTTTAATGGGTTTTCATTTTCCACAAACAGTGCTGAATGCGGCTCATTATCTATTACATTTGCCTTCATTTCCTGTTTTTCCTGTTTTCGAACATATGGTGGGTTAGAAACAATAATATCAAATTCTTCGTCTATTATAGGCTGTTCTAATATACTAGCCTCAATAAACTCTATGTCTACTTCGTTTAATTTTGCATTTTGTTTTGCAATATGTAATGCTTCTGCAGAAACATCTAAAGCATACACTTTGGTATTAGGTAAATTTTTAGCCAATGAAATTGCAATACAACCGCTTCCTGTACCAATATCAAGAACAGATAACTTATCTTTAGGTTTTACTGCTTGATCATTTAAAATCCACTCTACCAATTCTTCAGTTTCTGGCCTTGGTATTAACACATGCTCATTCACTTTAAACGGTAATCCAAAAAATTCTGTTTCACCTAAAATATATTGAATTGGCTTTTGCTGATTAAGCAACTTTAAGGCTTTTAAAATCTTTTCACTATCACCTATTTTAAGATCTGAATGTATTGCCAGCTGAATCCTGGAAATATTATAATACGAATCAATTAACATGTAAAAAAAGCTATCTACTTCTTCTTTTATATAAAGTGAATCTAATTCTTGATGAAATATATTTTTAATATCTTTTAAAATCATAAATCTTTAATCATCCATACCCCACATGAGTAATGTCCTGTATTACCTAAAGCTCCTTTTAAGTGCTTAAAACCATTACTTTCGTAAATATGTATTGCCGCTTTAAGTTGCGATGCAGATTCTAAATAACATTGTTTATAACCTAGCTCTTTAGCCGTTTGCATGCATTTCTTAAATAATTTTCTACCTAAACCTTCACCTCTCACTTTAGGTGAAAAGTACATTTTTTGAATTTCACACACATCAGCTTCAAAATCCTTTAAAGGTTTTATTCCTCCGCCACCTAAAACTTCCCCATTTAAATCTATTACATAATAAATATCATTATTATTTTGGTAAGATTCATACATCCTAGGAGTTTCATCGTCTGAATACGCAGTGCCCTCTAATGGTATTTTAAATTCATGAAAACAAGCTCTAATTACTGCTTCTATTTGCTTATTATCCTGAGGTTCAATTTCTCTGATAACGATGTTGTTCATACCCGTTTTTTAATCTTATTTTTGCAATGTGAATATACATGAAAAATATATAAAACGATGCATTGAAATTGCCAAAAACGGATTGGGAGCCACCAGACCAAACCCTATGGTTGGGAGTGTAATTGTTCTTGAAGATAAAATTATTGGAGAAGGCTACACAAGCGCTTACGGCAGCAATCATGCAGAAGTTAACGCAATAAACTCAGTAAAAAACAAAGATTTATTAAAAGAAGCTACATTATATGTTACTCTAGAACCTTGTTCACACTTTGGCAAAACACCACCTTGTAGCGATTTAATAATAGAACATAAAATTCCCAATGTTGTAATTGGAACAATTGATACCCACAGTAAAGTTTCAGGAAAAGGTATAGAAAAACTTATTAAAGCTGGTTGCAATGTTACAGTTGGTATTTTGGAAGATAAATGCAAACAGCATCATAAGCGCTTTTTTACATTCCACAATAAAAAACGACCATATATTATCTTAAAATGGGCAGAAACTACCGATGGATTTATTGCTCCAAGAACAAAAAAAGAAAAGAAGCCTGTTTGGATTACTAATACTATTTCACAACAATTAGTACATAAATGGCGCGCTGAAGAACAAGCTATATTAGTAGGCACAAACACAGTTCTACAAGACAATCCTACCTTAACAGTTAGAAATTGGACAGGACAAAACCCAACCAGAATTGTAATAGATAAAACTGAAAAGCTTTCAAAAGACTTCAATGTTTTTAACAATGAAGCAGAAACCATTATAATTTCAGAAAAGAATATAGTTTTCTCAAAAGGTTTAGCCTCTCAAATATGTGAAACACTATATAAGATTGATATAAATTCTGTGATTATTGAAGGTGGACTCAGAACACTTCAAACGTTTATTGATGAAAATATTTGGGATGAAGCCAGAGTTTTTACTGGAAATATTCAATTTAAAGAAGGCGTAAAAGCACCTCATTTTTCTGGAAATTTAATTTCTGAAACACACATAGAAACAGATATTCTTAAAATCTTTACGAATGATTAAAACCTTAATTTTCGATTTTGGCAACGTATTTATAAACCTAGATATTGAAGGCGCTAAAAACCATGCCTTAAAACAGTTTGATATTGAAGATTTATCAGAAGAAATGTTAGGTTTTAATAGCTTTTACGAGCAAGGGTTGATTTCTACCAATGAGTTTCTAGAGTTTTTTTCTGATAACTTTCCACATATTTCAAAAGACCAATTAGTTGATATTTGGAACTATATGTTGAAAGATTTCCCAAAATACCGTTTAGAATTTCTTCAAAATCTTAAAAAAGAAAAAAAATATAAACTCATCCTTTTAAGTAACACTAATGAACTTCATATAAATTGGATTAAAAAAAACGTGCCATTTTATAATGATTTTAAAAACTGTTTTGATGCATTTTATTTATCTCATGAAATTAATCTATCGAAACCCAGTGCAGATATTTTCGAATTTGTTTTAAATGAAAACAACTTAGAAGCAAGTGAATGTTTATTTATTGATGATAATAAAGACAATATAATTTCTGCTAAAGATTTAAAAATTAAAACTTGGCATATAAAACCGTTTGAAGATGATATTATAAACCTTTTTAAAACAAACAGCGGTTTATTTGACTGAAAAAGACACATACAAAACTATTGAACTTGCTCCTGAACCTGTTTTATTTAAAGATAGAAACAGTAAATTTTTTGGTTATGCATTTCCTGTTTTAAACGAAGAAGAAGTAAAACAAAATATAGATTTACTAAAAAAAGAGCATCATTCTGCTAGACATTGGTGTTATGCTTACCAATTAGGAACAGAAAACATAACCTATCGAGCTAACGATGATGGCGAACCAAATAATTCTGCAGGTTTGCCTATTTATGGACAAATTCAATCTTTTGAGGTTACAAATATTTTAATTGTAGTAGTTCGCTATTTTGGTGGTACTAAACTAGGTGTTAGCGGATTGATTAATGCTTACAAAACTGCTGCACAAATGATACTTGAACAAGCAGATATTGTTGAAAAAACTATAAATATTGATTTTCTAATTCATTTTGATTATAAAAACATGAATACGGTAATGCGTATTATAAAGGAGAAAAAATTAAATATTATCAATCAAAAATTAGAAATGGATTGTCAGATTACCATTTCTGTTAGAAAAAAAGATGCAAATTCTATTTTTGAAATATTTGAAAATCTTTTTGAGATTAACATTAAAGAAGTATAATTTAATCTTTAAGGAGTTTTAAAATATAATCTGGCGCCATGATTGGTTTATTAGTTTTCATATCTATAAAGACCAACGTTGTACTTGCTGTTGTTAAAATTTCACCAGATTCATTTGTAATTTCATAATCAAATTCAATCTTAACAGTTGGCTCTTTTTTAAGTTGAGTTTTTACATTAATTACATCATCATAACCCGCTGATTTTTTATAGTTTATATTTAAAGAAACTACAGGTAACATAATTCCGTTTTCTTCCATCCATTTGTAAGAAATTCCGAGTTTTCTTAACCACTCAACCCGCCCCATTTCAAGATATAATGCGTAATTCCCATGATATACCACTCCCATCTGGTCAGTTTCACCATATCTCACTCTTATTTGTATTTCATCGATTTTCATTGGAAAGTTTAAATATTTTTTTGTAGTTTCGACGGACGGCTAAACATGAGAAAAAAATTCTGAAAATTCAATAGTAATTCATTTTTTTTTTAAGAATTTTGTTCACATATTTGCCTCACTATAAAAGGGGGATATGAAAAGTCAATTTTCATACAAATTCTAATAACTAACTAAAACCTGTAAAATTAAAAAATGAGTGTAACTGCGCAATCGGTATGGAATAATTGTCTAGAATTCATAAAGGATAATATTCAACCGCAAGCATATAAAACTTGGTTTGAACCCATAGTTGCAGTTAAACTTACCGATAACGCATTAAGCATTCAAGTACCTAGTAAATTCTTTTACGAATGGCTTGAAGAACATTATGTGAAAATCTTAAAAGTATCATTAACTAAAGAGTTAGGAGAAAAAGCCAAACTTGTTTACATTATCAAAATGGAAAACACGTATGGCAACAAACAACCTTTTACAGAAAAAATCCCGAGTTCTAACAGAGGCGCTTTAAAATCTCAAGACGTTGATGTTCCATTAAATAATAAGAGTCCAGAATTAAGAAATCCATTCGTAATTCCTGGAATTAGAAATGTTAAGATAGAATCTCAACTTAACCCTAATTACAGTTTCGAAAATTTCCTTGAAGGTGATTCTAACAGATTAGCACGTAGTGCCGGATTAGCAGTTGCTGCAAAACCTGGCGGTACTTCATTTAACCCTTTATTAATTTTTGGAGGTGTAGGTTTAGGAAAAACACATTTAGCACATGCTATTGGTGTTGATATTAAAGATAAATATCCAGAAAAAACGGTTTTATATATTTCTGCAGAAAAATTTACGCAACAATATATAGATGCTGTTAAGAAAAATAATAGAAATGATTTCATTCATTTTTATCAAATTATTGATGTATTAATTATTGACGATGTTCAATTCCTATCAGGAAAAACAGGAACACAAGATGTTTTCTTCCACATATTCAATCATTTACACCAAAATGGAAAACAGGTAGTTTTAACCAGTGATAAAGCTCCTGTAGACATGCAAGATATTGAACAACGTTTACTTTCTCGTTTCAAATGGGGATTATCTGCAGAACTACAGAATCCAGATTTTGAAACCAGAGTTTCTATCTTAAAAAACAAATTATATCGTGATGGTGTTGAAATGCCAGAAGATATTATAGAATACGTTGCAAAAAATATTAAAACTAATGTTAGAGAGCTTGAAGGCGCTATCATTTCGTTAATTGCTCAATCGTCTTTCAATAAAAAAGAGATTACTATTGATTTAGCTAGAATTATAGTTGAAAAGTTTGTAAAAAACACCAAAAGAGAAGTTTCTATAGATTACATTCAAAAAGTAGTTTCAGATTATTTCCAAATGGATATTGACACTTTACAATCTAAAACTAGAAAACGCCATATTGTTCAAGCTAGACAATTAGCTATGTTTTTTGCTAAAAAATTCACTAAAGCATCATTAGCAAGTATTGGCTCTCAAATAGGAAAGCGTGATCATGCCACAGTTTTACATGCTTGTAAAACAGTAGACAATTTATCTTCAACTGATAAACAATTCAGAAAATATGTTGAAGACATTACAAAAAAGCTTTCAGTTTAAAAATCACTTAAAATGACTAAAATTCTAATGGTATGTTTGGGAAACATTTGTCGTTCTCCACTTGCCGAAGGTATTTTAAAATCTAAACTCCCAGAAGATTATTTTTTTATTGATTCAGCAGGAACTGCCAATTACCATGTTGGAAACTCACCAGACAAAAGATCTGTTGCTGTTGCCAGAAAATATGGGTTAGACATTACAAATCTTAGAGGTCGTCAATTCAATATTTCAGATTTTGATGAGTTTGATATGATTTATGTTATGGATGAATCAAATTTTAAAAATGTTATTAAACTTGCAAGAAATGATGACGATATTGCCAAGGTTAAGCTTATTTTAAATGAAATTTACAACAATCAAAATTATGATGTCCCAGATCCATATTACGGTGGAGACGAAGGTTTTGAAAATGTTTACAAAATGCTTGATGAAGCTTGTGATATTATTGCAGAAAAGTTAAAGTGATGAATTCTAAAATTGGAAAACTATATTTAATACCTACCACTCTAGGCGATAGTGAGCCATTAGATGTTTTACCTATTACCGTAAAACAAACTATTGAGAAAACAGATACTTTTATTGTTGAAAACGAAAAAACTGCAAGACGATTTATAAAAAGAATTAGTCCAGAAAAATCGCAACCTTCACTAAAATTATTTTTACTTAATAAACATACTGACGCAAGTGATTTACCAAGTTTTTTAGAACCTTGTTTAAATGGTATTGATGTTGGATTGTTATCTGAAGCTGGTTGCCCTGGTGTTGCAGATCCAGGAGCAGATATTGTAAAAATTGCTCATCAAAAAAACATAAAAGTTGTGCCTTTAGTTGGCCCTTCTTCCATTTTACTTGCCATAATGAGTTCTGGAATGAACGGACAAAGTTTTGCTTTTAATGGCTACTTACCTATTGATAAAAGTGAGCGAAAAAATGAAATTAAGCGTCTCGAACGTTTATCTTTTGAGCATAATCAGTCACAATCATTCATTGAAACACCTTATAGAAACAATAAAATGTTAGAAGATTTATCGCAAATTCTTGACAAAAATACAGATGTTTATGTTGCTTGCGATATCACGCTTCCTACAGAGTTCATTAAAACAAAAACCGCAAATGAGTGGAAAAAAAATATGGTAGACCTACATAAAAGACCTACCATATTTATTATTCATAAAAGCTAGTTTACTAAATAGCTTTTGCTAATTTATTTGGTTTAATAAAAGATGTATCATATCCAGAAAATCTTTTCATATAATGATGCACTGTAGTACCATAACCATCAGCAAAATTATCTAAACCATAACTTCTTAAGTACTTTTTAACACTACCAGGACCTCCCAAATGAGCTGCAGCTAAAATCCCAGACTCTGTAACTATAATACCATTAATTCGTTTTCCTACAAAATTCTTGATATCCCGTCTTAAAATCCATTTATTACGTGCAGTATTTGCTAAGAATGCTTTTTCTTGAAGTCTTGGATTCTTTAAAAATTGAGCTGGATTTTTAATACCAATCATTTTTAAAGTTTCTGCTCCAAATTGATATTTCCCCAAATACCCATAAGTATTCACAGAAAAATAATTTCCTCCAGATTCTTTGAAAGCTAAAGCTTCTTTAAATCCTACAAAAGATTTTCCTAAATAAGGTGAAAACTCATAGTCTGAAGTGCTATTTGATGCTAAAAGCTTATCACTTTCATTTGCATCATCGCTCACTGTGTAACTTAAATCTAAGCCTTTTGTTGAGTACTTAGTTAAATCAATTGTTTCATTTGACTGAAACGAAATATGTATCAGTATACATATTGTAAGTGCTATTGTAATATAACTTGCAATATTTCTTACCATAGTTTTAAATTTTTTCAGCCTATTTTAATATAAAATATGCCTTGAAATTTGAGCGTGCAAAATTAGGAATTTTTTTAATACTATCAAAATTAATCGTTTATGTGTATTTTTTAGTTGTAGAATAGATGAAATACACCCCCATTTTTATTAAATTCTAAAGTTGGGAATGGTATTTTTATCATATTAAAAACATCGAAAATTGACCTCAATAATTTTGAATTTGTCCTAATAGCATTCAAATTTACATCAAAACTTAAATAGTATTGCCTGTACCTCGAATTACTTGTTAACACTTGATTGTCAATATCTTTCACTCCAGACAACATACCTTCAGCTCCATAACCAACAGCAATATTTAACCATTTGGGTATTTTACTACTTTTAAAAAATGAATGTAAATTAAAACTTAACCAATAAGTTTGCCCATTATAATCTTTCAAAATTTGCTCTAGATACGTTTCTCCAAGCTTATCTGGACGTTGAGAAGCATAATTTGTATGATGAAAAGAGTACTTTAAGGCAATTCGCTGCTCATTCCAGAGTAATTCTTGACCAATATACAATCCTGTTCCTGCTCCGTTTGCTAACATATCTCCCCATGAAAAACCCCATTCTTTAGAGTAACCATCTAACACCTCAACAGCTGTTAAAAAAGTAAAACCTAAAGTGGCTCCATATAGCAATTGATCTTTTTTACTAACTCCACTCCAATTTAATAACTGTGCGCCATGTTTACCCATTTGGTAAGATGTAAATACATGCCCAAACTTATCCATTTGAAGCCACTCTTCATTATCATTTAGTGTGTGAAATTTAGAACGCTCAAAATCTTTATACCAAAGTTCATTTAAACCCAACAGGGTTAAACCCGATATTGCAGCTTCAGAAATTATTACAGTATTAAGCCTTGGTTTATTTAACGTATCACTTGGAGTTAAAAATTGATTTAGAGTTGATTGCGAAAAAGAAATAAAAGGAAATAAAAGGAGAAAAATGATATGTTTTACGAATACCCTTTTCACTACCTATTAATACCTTGAGACGATAAATAACGCTGATATTCTCTTGCGTTTACATTATGTTGACTCAATGTTTTAGCAAATTTATGATATCCTAAACGTTTAGCATCAGCAGCAAAATACAAATACTGATGTTTTTCATAATTTAAAACTGCATCAATAGCAGAAATATCTGGCATTGCAATGAGCCCTGGTGGTAATCCTCTATTTTTATAGGTATTATAAGGAGATTCTATGTCTTTGTGAACATTTAAGACACGTTTAATAACAGTATTTTTATACTTAGGAAGTTGGTATGCAGCAAATTTTAAAGTTGGATCTGCTTGAAGTGGCATACCTATTCTTAATCTATTCATGTAAACACCGGCAATTCTAGGTTGTTCACTTGCTTGTTTAGATTCTTCATAAACAATTGATGCCAATGCAATAACTTGGTCTTGTGTTAAACCTATGTTATTTGCTTTTTGTGTTCTTACATCGGTCCAAAAGCGGTTATATTCCTTTAACATCCTATCTCTAAACCTTTCTGCTGATGTGTTCCAGAAAAACTCATAGCTGTTTGGTAAATACATACCAAGTGCTGTGGCTTCTTTAAACCCGTTTTCAGTTAAAAAAGTAGCATCTTTCATAGCATTTAAAAGCGAAACACTATCTGCTTCTATTTGATTAGAAACTCTTCCTGCTAACTTTTCTAACGTTTCCTGATTATTAAAAGACAATTTAATAGGCAAGTTTTTACTTCGTATTGAGTTTATAATATCATTATTACTCATTCCTTTTGTAATCTTAAAACGCCCTGCTTTAATATTAGTAGTGTATTTTTTCCTTTCTGCTAAATTGTCAAAAGAATCGATATCATCTAACAAAGGCTCTAATTGCCCTCTAACTTCTTCATAAGTAGCAATAGACGGAATAAAAACATAAGCTTCTTCATTATTAAAAGCTGTATTGGGTCTCATCATAGCTTTATAAACAAAATTGGCAAAAAAAGCTGCGACTATTAAACCTATTATAGCAATTCCTAAGAGTATCTTTTTTATATACATTTAATTTTTTATTAGCTGAAAAAAATATTCGTTTCTATAAGAACCATTTACCTTGTTCCAATCTTTTTTAAGTCCTACATTTTTAAACCCATGATTTGAAAAAAGCTTAATACTAGCTTCATTTTCTTCCGAGATATTACAATACAATTGATGTATGCCTAAATGAGTAAAACTATAGTCAATCAATAATTTTAGTGCTTCACTACCATAACCTTTTAATCTGTCATTTGGTTCTTTAACTAGAATTCCCACTCCTGCTCTACCGTTTTTAAAATCAAAATCAAACAAATCTATCATTCCTATAGCTACATCATCATAACTTGAAATAACTAATCGTAATTGTTTTACTTCAAAAATATCTTTGTGGGCATGCTCTAAATACTGTTTAATTAAATACTTAGAATAAGGTGTTTGCGTATTACTAATTTCCCAAATAGTTTCGTCATTCTCAATAGTGTGAATAAACTCTAAATCTTCTGGTTCTAAAGCACGCAGATATATATGTTCTCCTTTTAAAGTAATCATATAACACCTTTAAAAACATAATTAGCAGGACCAATAAGCCATACATTTTTGTATGTACCATTATCAACCTCAAAAGAAACTTGAAGTTTTCCACCTTCAACATTTAACTTTATAAGATTCTTTTCTGTTTCTCCTATATAATGCATTGCCAAAGCAACTGCCGTTACTCCTGTACCACAAGATAGTGTTTCATCTTCCACTCCACGTTCGTATGTTCTTACTCTAAATATATCATTTGCTATTTTTTGTACAAAATTAACATTACTACCGGCTTCGTTATAAGGTTCTCCATATCTTATAGAAGCGCCTTTGGTTTTAATATCAAAATCATTAATAGCATTTTCAAACTGTACATGATGTGGAGAGCCTGTATTTAAAAACACATGGTTTTTATGTTTTTCAATAACATCTACATCTTGCATTTGAAGTTTTACAATATCCTTATCTATTGTAGCATGGTGAACACCATCAATAGCTTCAAAAACCGCTTTATCTTTTATAACACCCAAATATTTTGCAAAAGCGACTAAACATCTGCCACCATTTCCACACATCGAACTTTCATTTCCATCGGCATTATAATACACCATTTTAAAGTCTAAATCTTTGTGGTTTTCTAATAAAATAAGTCCGTCTGCTCCAATGCCAAAACGTCTGTCACATAAAAAGGCGATGTGTTTGGTATTATTTTTGTCGAAAGTTTGATGACGATTATCAATCATCACAAAATCGTTTCCTGTTCCTTGATATTTATAAAAAGTCTGTGGCATAATAAAGCACAAATATATAAATAGTAAAGGAATATTTTAATCAATATTCCTTTACTGAGATTCCCGTTTCTCGGGAATGACAATTTAAAAGGAAACTTCAACAAAAATTGTTGAAGAATTAATTTTAGAAACTGTTTTAATGATTGTTAAATAGTCGTTAAAGTTGAATTTACAATTCAATAAATATTTAATTTTAATCGTTGATAAATAAAACTTAAACGAAAATTATGAAGAAGATTTTAACATTAGTATTGGTTTCGGCATTAGGTGGCATTTTTACCTTAGGAACCTACAAACTTTTTTTAGAAGAAGACAAACCTGTTGTAGTGTCTACTACAGACGCTAATCCTACATTTCTACCTACTAGCAATGTTAATAATTTGTTTAATAGTAATAAAGAATTAACAGACTTCACAATTGCTGCAGAAAATACTGTAAATGCTGTTGTACACGTAAAAAATGTAACGATTAGTTCTGGACAAATGACTTTTGAAGATTTATTCTTTGGCAGAAGTCCGCAACGTGCTCAAATGGGTACTGGTTCTGGTGTTATTATTAATGCAGATGGCTATATAATTACAAATAACCACGTTATTAATAATTCTGATGAATTGTCAGTTACTTTAAATAACAACAAAACTTATAAAGCAGAAATTGTAGGTACAGACCCAAAAACAGATATTGCACTTCTTAAAATTGATGCAGATGAAGATTTACCATTTGTAACCTTTGCTGATTCTGATAATGCTAAAATTGGCGAATGGGTATTAGCTGTTGGTAATCCTTTTAACTTAACTTCTACAGTAACTGCAGGTATTATTAGTGCAAAAGCAAGAAATTTAGACCCTTCGGGTAAATACACGCAATCTTTTATACAAACTGATGCGGCCGTAAATCCAGGAAATTCAGGCGGTGCATTAGTTAATACAAATGGTGAGTTAGTAGGTATCAATACAGCTATTTCATCGCAAACAGGTTCTTACATTGGTTACTCTTTTGCAGTACCAAGTAATATTGCACGACGCGTTATTGAAGACATCATGGAATATGGTAATGTGCAAAACGGTATTCTTGGTATAAGTGGTGGCGCATTAAATAGCACTTTTGCTGAAAAATTAGGAATAAACGACACCGAAGGTATTTATGTAGATAGTGTTGTAGAAGATTCTGGCGCAGAAAAAGCTGGTATTGAAAAAGGTGATATCATTAAAGAAATTGATAAAGTTAAAGTCTCAAAATTTGCAGACTTAACAGGTCAAATAGGTGCCAAACGCGCGGGAGATATAGTTAATCTTACCGTTTCAAAAGACGGAAGACTAAAAACAATTTCTGTAACATTAACCCGAAACGAAACATTTACTTTACCCTTAGTTGGAATGGTTAAAAATGCTAAAAAAGAAGATTTAAAAAAACTGAAAGCTCCCAATGGTGTAAAAATAATTCAGTTGAATGATCAATACGAATCTTATTGGATTAAAAATGGTGTGAAAGAAGGTGCCATAATTACATCTATAAACGACACAAAAATATACAGTGTTGATGATGCACAAGAAGCAGTTAAAAATAGATCATCTTATGAACCTTTAAGAATTGAACTTATAAATTCTAATGGAGAAAAAGAACGTTATAATTTTAAATAAATTTAGTTTAGTTTAGTTTTTAACCCTTCAAAAAAACATCTTTTTTTGAAGGGTTATTTTTTTGCCTTAATACGCTACGAAAACGTTTGAAATATGGTATTTTTGCGAAAATTTTCAACACAAACTAAACCATTTAAGCTATGAGTTTTGACAAAACTTATGAAAAAGAATTAGCCTTTCAAGCAGACCGTAGAAAGGCAACTGTAGAATTTATTAAAATAGTAAGCGATCTTTGGTACGACAAAGCTATCGAATTAGTGCTTTTCAGAAATCAACTAATAGATAGAAATGTTAGTCAAATTTTAAATCTGCATGAATATGCTGGTAAATTTGTACAAAAGCCAATTTCAATTTTTGATTCTGTAGAAATAGCTAAAGCTATTAAAACACTTGATATTCCTCCCGCAAAACTAGACATTGGAAAACTTACTTATGAATATCATTTAGAAGACAACAAACACAATAACGCTACTGCTTTTGTAGTATCAAAACTAAAAGATGCCAGTAAAAATGGAAATATAGAGCCTAAAGACGTTGTGCTTTATGGTTTTGGTAGAATTGGGCGTTTAGTAGCTCGCGAGCTTATGGTACGTACTGGAAAAGGCAGTCAATTGCGCTTAAGAGCTATTGTAACTCGTGGTGCTATTGATGAAAGAATACTTGAAAAAAGAGCTTCTTTATTAAGTAATGACTCTGTTCATGGTGATTTTCCGGGTACGGTTTCTGTAGATGTAAAAAACAAAGCTCTAATTATTAATGGTACTACTGTAAATATGATTTCTGCTAATGCTCCAGAAGATATAGATTACACAAAATTCAATATTAATAATGCTTTAATTATTGACAATACCGGTTCCTTTAGAGATTATGAAGCTCTAAAAAGACATTTAAAAGCTAAAGGTGCAGATAAGGTTTTACTAACTGCACCAGGTAAAGGTATTCCCAACATAGTACACGGTGTAAATCATCAAGAAAATAATCCAGATAAAAACGATATTTTTTCTGCAGCCTCATGTACAACAAATGCTATTACTCCTATTTTAAAAGCTATTGAAGATTCTTTTGGAGTAAAAAGCGGTCATCTAGAAACTATTCATGCTTACACAAACGATCAAAATTTAGTTGACAATTTCCATAATAAATACCGTCGTGGTAGAGCTGCAGGTTTAAATATGGTTATTACTGAAACCGGAGCTGGAAGTGCTGTTGCAAAAGCTTTACCAAGTTTAGAAGGTAAACTTACTTCAAATGCTATTCGTGTTCCTGTACCTAATGGGTCTTTGGCTATTTTAAATTTAGAACTAAAAAATAAAACATCTCTTAATGGGGTTAATACCATTTTAAAAAAGTATGCTTTAGAAGGCGATTTAGTCGAACAAATAAAATACGAGTTGAGTGACGAATTAGTATCTAGTGATATTGTAGGAAGTTCTGCTCCTTCAATTTATGATAGCAAAGCTACAATAGTTAGAAAAGATGGAAAAAACATTGTGCTTTACATATGGTATGATAATGAATATGGTTATAGCCATCAAGTTATTAGACTTGCAAAACATATAGCAAAAGTTAGACGTTATACATATTATTAATGGTTTAAAAATCTAAAATAAAATATCAGTCGTATATTAACTAGCCTCGTTTTATGAGGCTTTTTAATTATTTATAACCATATAATAAACAATATTTTATAAATTAGTAACCCAATTACAACTATTAAAACCTATCCGAAAGAAATGAATCCTATAAAATCTGTAATTTCCATAGTATTTACCTGCTTATTTACCTTAACAACATTTTCTCAAACTACCCCTGCTGAAGAAGATCAATTATCTTTAGACAGCGGAACCATAGATAATCAATTTGAATATGTTTTAAGGAAATCTGGTAATTTTAGAGGCACAAACGGGCAAATGTATGAAGCCGTAAAACTTAGCATGTTACTTACGCTAAGAGCACACACTATTGATTCTTTAAAAACAGTTCATAAAGATTTAGCAGATACTAAAGCTATTGTTAATGCTCAAGCAAAAGAAATTTCAGATTTAAAAGCAAATCTCTCAAACACACAAAACGATTTAACCCAAACGAATACTGAAAAAAACAGTATGTCTTTCTTTGGTGCACAAATGAGTAAAACTGGTTATAACGCCTTAATGTGGACTATAATAGCTGGCTTATTAGCCTTACTTATTTTATTTATTTATAAGTTTAAGAACAGTAATGCTGTAACACGTAATGCTAAAAAAGCTCTTGAAGAGATTGAAGAAGCTTTTGACGAACATCGTAAAACAGCTTTAGAACGTGAACAAAAAGTGAGGCGTCAATTGCAAGACGAAATTAATAAGCAGAAAAAAGCTTAATATATATTCAAATAAAGATTAAAACCTGTAACTTATTATTACAGGTTTTTTTTATTAAAATTAGATTGACTTTTTACAAAAAAAAGATAACTTCGTTTAAAAGTCAATAAATAAACTCATGAAAAAAATTTCCTCTGTTGAAGAATATATTGAAACTCAAACTAATTTTTCAGATGCCTTAACGTTACTTAGAGATATCATAAATTCAACCGAACTTAACGAATCTATAAAATGGTCTTCGCCTGTTTACGATTTAAACGGTAAAAATGTTATTGGTTTAGGAGCTTTTAAAAACCATTTTGGTATTTGGTTTTTTAATGGTGTGTTTTTAAAAGACAATCACAATTTACTTGTAAATGCTCAAGAAAACAAAACAAAAGCTTTAAGACAAATGCGTTTTGAGTCGATTAATCAAATTGATAAAAACGTTGTTTTAGCTTACATAAAAGAGGCTATTGAAAATCAAAAACTAGGGAAAGAGATAAAACCTAAAAAAACCACAAAAAAGGATGTTATTATTCCTTTAGAACTAAAACAAGAATTAGAATCTAATTCAGGTTTATTTGATGCCTTCAAACTTTTAACCCTAAGTAAACAACGAGAATATTGTGAGTATATAGACACCGCAAAACGTGAAGCCACAAAACAATCACGTTTAGAAAAAATTAAACCAATGATTTTACAAGGTGTTGGTTTACATGACAAATATAAAAACTGTTGATAGGTAATGCATAAACGTATATTAGATAAATAATATACAATCCTCAGTATCTTTTACTTCTCCATAATATGTTTCTCTATATTTATGTATTGTTTGTATAGGCAAACCAAATAAGCACTTTTTAATATAAGTCACTCTTGTAGTTAGCTCGCCCATTTTTACAGAGTAACGTTTCTCATATTTTGTTTTTCTTTTTATGTGTATAAATTTCATGTTTATATTTTTAAAAATTGTTTCTGAAATGATTTCTTAATTGATTGTTTCATCTAGAGTTTAAAAAAAACAAATAGATGATTATGAATTTAAATTATAGTTTAGTATTAGCTGAACACTAAAATGCAACTTATAATTAAAATTAATTGTAGGGGAAAAGTGGATTAAAATCCGGAATAAATATTAGAAAGTTGGAGGAATAAATTTATCAGACTGATTTCTAAAAACTAGAAAATTAAAGTTGAATATTCTACTATTCTGCTTTTCATGTAATCCTATATGCATTGCACAAATTTACATAAACAACTTGCTAATTCACAGTAATTAATGTTAAGGTTAACACAAAAACATATGTATGTATAAACAAAAAAACTCCCGATGGGAGTTTTTTTAAACTATTTTATTGATTTACTATTTTTTAGCTGGTGCATTAAGTTTTGTACTCATTTCCATAGAAATAGCTGAACGCTCAAATTTTACTTTACCAGACATAGTTTCTAAAATACAACTACCATCTTTATCGTTAAGTTCTAAAATTTTACCGTGCAATCCGCTTTTTGTAATAACTTTATCACCTTTTTTTAATTCGGCAGCAAATTTCTTTTCTTTTTTAGCACGTTTCATTTGTGGTGCTATCATAAAGAAATATACTACTACAAACATTAATACAAATGGTAGTAAACTACCCATTCCTTCTCCCATTTTTCTATTTTTTAGTCGTGATTATGTCCTTCGTGACCTGGTTGAGTACTAGACTTCACAGGCTGTTGTACTACAGGTCCGTTATTTAACGTTGGTGTAGGTTTTTTAGCATTTGGGTCAGGCTTTACAAATGCAGTGATTTTTACTATTTCAGAACCTTTTTCTGTGTTTGCCGTAACAGTTACTGTTTTAGAAACTTTATTAGTTCCACTTCCGTTAAACTTAACCGTAAATTTTCCTTCTGCTCCAGGAGCTAATGGTTCTCTACTCCAATCTTGTGGTACTGTACATCCACAAGAACTTTTAATATCTGTAATAACTAAAGGTGCGTCACCTACGTTTTTGTAATTAAAAGTAGTTTCAACAGCGGTTTTGGCCTCTATTTCACCAAAATCATGTTCTTTTTTATCAAACTCAATTACTGGAAATTTTGTTGCACTAGCATCTCTAGCTGCGGCTGCAGTTACATTACTTTCTTCAATTTTTTTTGCAGCATTGTCTTTACAAGAAGTAAAGGCGATTAAGCATAAAGCACCTAATCCTAATATTACTTTTTTCATGATAATTATTTTAATTTGGTTTGTAAAAATAGTAATTATTTATACGATTAAAAATTTTTGTGTTCTTCTTAACAGAAATTAAAGTAGTCCGCGACCAATTTTCTTTAACTCTCCAGCATTTTCATATTCTTTAACCAATTTGTCCAAAATACCATTTATAAAAATACTACTTTTTGGTGTAGAATATTCTTTTGATATTTCTAAATATTCATTGATTGTTACTTTTACTGGTATAGATGGGAAATTTTTAAGCTCACAGATTGCCATTTGTAATAAAGCATAATCTACATTTGCGATACGATCTGCATCCCAGTTTTGAGTTTTTTGTTCTATCTCTTTATTTATTGCTGTTCGGTTTAAAAGTGTTTTCTTAAATAAATCTATTGCAAACTGTTTATCTTCTGCATCTTTATACAATTTAGGTGTAAAAAAGCTTTCTGGTGATGCTACTTTAACCTTTCGTAATAACTTTAAAATAGTTGTATTTACCGTTGGAAGATCGTCTAACCAAGTTAAATTTTTGTCTTCTAAATATTCGTACAGCTTTTCGTTAGGTGCAATGATGTCTTTAAAAACATCTACGATAAAATCTTTATCTTCTTTAAAATCAGACACTCTAGTTTTCATATACTCTTTGTACAAATCACTAGCAGTAATGGCTTTAAAAATAATATCTACATACTCATTATCAAGTTCCCAATAATTAATTTTATGTGCTTTAAATTGATCTTTTAATTGAAGATTATCTTTTAAAAGCTTTAATAACTGATTGTTAACAAACTTTCTATTGGGATCTTTATCTTCTTTTGTAGCAAGGTGTTTTTTCTGTTTCTTTTGTAAGTCTTTTTCAGCTCTTTTTTGAACTTCAATTAACAAGGCGATTAATAACAAGTACAAGTTGTACATATTATCTATGCTAAAAAGTAAAAACTTCTGGTCTTTACTTAAATCATCACTTTCACTTCCTTTAAAGGCATACATGGTTTGCATTACCTTAACGCGTATGTGTCTTCTGTTTAGCATAATTACAAAGAACTTAAATTAAAAAAGATGAACATCTATTCATGGTTTTCGTGCCGCAAAAATAACACTATATTTAAAAAAACACACTTTATTATACATTTTATTATTACTAAATACTTTAAGCTATTTTTAACAATTAGTACACTTATCTAACAGAGTTAATTATCTTTTATACCTTATATTTGCCCTTCTATCTTTGTTCGAGTAAATGAAAGAATTACGACACTTATACAAGTACTTTTATAAATACAAAACGCAACTTTTAATAGGTGTTATTATTACCATTGCTGCTAGGTTATTTCTACTCTTTACCCCAAGATATGTAAAGAAAATTTTTGTTGTAATTGAAAATTACACAAAAGACACAATTACTAAAGACGTTTTTAAAGCTGAACTTTCTGAAGCTATCATTTACATTATTGGTGCCGCAATAATTGGAGGTATTCTTACTTTTTTTATGAGGCAAACCATTATAAATGTATCCAGATATATAGAGTTTGATTTAAAAAATGAAGTTTACGAACAGTACCAAAAACTATCATTAAATTTTTATAAGAAGAACAGAACAGGCGATTTAATGAACCGAATTACAGAAGATGTTGGTAGAGTGCGTATGTATGCTGGACCTGCAATTATGTATAGTATAAATACTATCACACTTTTTGTAATTGTAATTATTTACATGCTTAAAGCATCGCCTAAATTAACTTTGTATACTGTAATACCTTTACCAATTCTATCCATAATTATCTATAATTTAAGTAGAGAAATACATAAACGCAGTACAGTTGTGCAAGAATATTTATCTAAGCTATCTACTTTTACTCAAGAATCTTTTAGTGGTATTTCTGTAATAAAAGCTTATGGTATTGAGCCACAAACATCGGCTAATTTTAAAACTCTTGCCGGAGAAAGCAAAGAAAAACAAATAAGTTTAACAAAGGTTCAGGCTTGGTTTTTCCCTATGATGATTTTACTTATTGGCACAAGTAATTTATTAGTTATTTACATTGGTGGTATGCAATATATAAATGGCGAAATTGAAAGTATTGGTACTATTGCAGAGTTTATTATTTATGTAAATATGCTCACATGGCCAGTAGCAACGGTTGGATGGGTAACATCTATAATTCAGCAAGCTGAAGCATCTCAAAAACGAATTAATGAGTTTTTAAAAATTGAGCCAGAAATTATTAATACTGTTGATGCACATACAGAAATAACTGGAGATATAGCTTTTAAAAATGTTTCTTTTACTTATGATGACACAAATATTCAGGCTTTAAACAATGTAAGTTTTAAGGTAAAAGAAGGTGAAACTTTAGCGATTTTAGGTAAAACAGGCTCTGGAAAATCAACTATTTTAGATTTAATAGGAAGATTATATGATATTGACAAAGGTTCTATTATAATAAATAATACAAATATTAAAGCACTTAATTTAACCGATTTAAGAGAAAGCATTGGTTATGTGCCACAAGATGCCTTTTTGTTTTCAGACACCATTAGAAACAATATTAAATTTGGTAAACAAGATGCCAATCATGATGATGTTATTGAGGCTGCTAAAAATGCACAAGTACATAAAAATATCATGAATTTTAATAATGGGTATGATACGAAATTAGGAGAACGTGGTATAACACTTTCTGGTGGGCAAAAACAACGTGTATCAATTGCAAGAGCTATCATTAAATCTCCTAAAATATTGTTATTTGACGATTGTTTATCTGCCGTAGACACCGAAACAGAAGAAAAAATACTAAAAAGTCTTAATAAAATCTCTAAAGGAAAAACTTCAATTATAGTTGGTCACAGAGTATCATCTGCAAAAAATGCTGATAAAATAATTGTTTTAGACAACGGAAAAATCATTCAAGAAGGCACACACAATACCCTTATAAATGTAGATGGCTACTACAAAGACCTTTATTTAAAACAATTAAGCAAAAGCGAGTCTAAATAATTTATAAGTTCTCAAATTAAAATCACATGCTTTTTTTAACATTTGAATTAAAAATGTTAAAAAACAATATTTTAAAAAGAAACTTCATTATTTGTTGGTTAGTAACTGTTTTTTTTAGATTTTTGATACTTATTGAGTCTTAAATTAATTTCAATTAAAACATGAATAATAACGATATGATGGAGAAAGAGGAAATTTTTTCAAAAGTATTAAGAGCAGGAAGACGTACCTATTTTTTTGATGTTAGAGCAACTAAAGCTGATGATTATTACTTAACAATCACTGAAAGTAAAAAGTTCACAAATGACGATGGTTCGTATCACTACAAAAAGCATAAAATATACATTTACAAAGAAGATTTTGCTGAATTCAAGGAAATTTTAGCTGAAATGACTGATTACATCATTAGAGAAAAAGGTGATGAAGTAATTAGTGAAAGACACCAAAAAGACTTTAAAAAAGAATATAACAATGAGCCTAGTGTTACTGAGCCTGAATTAAAAAGTCCAGAAAACTTTACAGATATAGATTTTGATGATATATAATTATTTTCAAACCATATAAATTAAAATCCGTTACATTTTATGTAGCGGATTTTTTTATGTTTTTACTGTAATTAAAGCTATACATAAAACTAGTACTAAGTATGTAGAAGCTATAGCCAAAGAGAAACTTGAGACTAAAACAAACATCATAATTAAAACCCAAACAGGAACTAAAGTTATTGAAATAGCAAATCTAAAAGTAGATATAAATTCTACTTCTTTAATTTTTGGTTTCACTAAAAGCTTCCATATAACATATGGCACTATTAGCAACAGTATTAAAAGAGTTTTAAAAAATGGTTTTAAAACCGAGAAAGAGCTTTTCTTAAAGTTTTCATGAAATTTAAAGTTGCTAGATATAGTTTTATTAACGCTATTAGGTTTTAAAAAATCAACATTTAAATCATTAAGTCTTTTTAGTGTTTCTTCATAACTTTCAGAAGGAATATGTGTTGTAAGTTTTGATATTTCTTCATGTACTTTTTCTCTTAATTTTAAAACAGATTCATTTTTGTTTTCTAAAATAAAATCTTTTGCTTGCAATGGTTTTCCATAAAACAACGCTACACTATCAGGAAATTTTTCTGCATTTTTAAAATTTAAACCTACAGGAATTAGTTGTAAATCTGTTTCAGGGTATTTCTCGAAAGTTTCAAAAATAATTCTTGTAAATCCTTTACTTAATGGTCTTACCGTACGTTTTAAATTATGATTTCCTTCAGGGAATATAACCACAGTTTCATTTTTACTAAACAATTTGGCACATGTATTAAAAATGGCTCCGTTGTTTGATAAGTTATTCCATCCATCTCTAATGCGATATACAGGTAGCATTTGTAAACTTTTTAAAACCTTACCAACTATTGAGCTTTTAAAGACTCCTGCACGAGTTAAGAAATATAAAAAACGTTTATTATAGACTGCAATTATAAGGGCGTCTAGCAATGCATTTTGGTGATTAGCCAAAAACAAAACAGGCTTGTTCTTTGGAACATTTTCAATGCTATGGATATCTATTCTTTTAAAATAAAAAAACATCCCAAGCTTTAAATAGCTACGTACACTGTATAACCAGATATTTTTCAATACTTATTTTTTGAAGTTTTACCAGACCAATAAAATGCCATTGTTAAACCAGATAGAATATGCCAAATTCCCCAAAAAGCTGCTAAAATAGCCATTCCACCCATGCCCTTAAAAAATGTAAAAATCAACAATAAACCTAAACCAGAATTTTGTATTCCCGTTTCTATAGCTAATGTTTTTTGATTTATAAATGACAATCTAAATAACTTTGCCACCATAAAACCTGAAAAGATAGCCAATAGGTTATGCGAAATACCTAAAAGCAAAACATGGTCAATATAATTATTAAAAACATCAATATTATTTGAAAAGGCTATTATTACAATTAAGGCAAAAACTATTATTGAAAATGGTTTTAAAATTTTTGATAATTTACTAGCTAGTTTCTCATTTTTATATCTAAAAAACATCCCCAATACCAGCGGAATACCTAGAATTAAAAGCACGATTTTTATTAACTGAAAAGGATTTAATGCTACATCTTTTAATATTAAAGCTGTAGGTTGATATAAACTTCCGTAAAACTGAAAGTTAAAAGGTGTCATAAAAATAGCTATTAGCGTAGCAAATGCTGTTAAACTTACTGATAAGGCAGTATTTCCTTTTGCCAAATGCGTCATAAAGTTAGAGATATTTCCACCAGGACAAGCTGCAACCATTATCATTCCTAAAGCAATACTTGGCTGTGGCTTAATAATAATTACAAAAAGGAACGTTAAAAGAGGCAACAAAATAAACTGAGAAAAAATTCCAACAAACAGTAATTTAGGTGTTTTAAGTAACTGCTTAAAATCGTCAACTTTTATACCTAAAGCAACTCCAAACATAACAACTGCAAGTGCTATGTTTAAAACCCATAATCCGTTACTGTCAAAATGTATTTTTACTTGATCTAACTCCTGCATATTTTAAGCGACAACGCTACCATTTTTTACTTTGTGTTCTGGGTTTAGTAAAATAACATCTTTACCATTAACAGCACCTAAAACCAGACATTCACTCATAAATTTAGCAATTTGCTTTTTCGGAAAATTTATAACAGCAACAATTTGCCTATGCAATAAATCCTCTTTATTATATAGCGTTGTTATTTGAGCAGAAGATTTTTTTATTCCTAAATCACCAAAATCAATGGTTAGTTGATATGCTGGTTTTCGTGCTTCTGGAAAATCGTTAACTTCAATAATAGTACCTACTCTTAAATCAACTTTAGTGAAATCTTCAAAAGTTATTGTCTTATTCATTTTTTAAAAATACAAATAATAACGAACTTTGAGTAAAACTTATAATTATGGCGAATACTCCATCAAACATGATTCCTTTGGGGACACAAGCACCAGATTTTAATCTATTTGATACTGTATCTCAAAAAAAATTGTCTCTTCAAGAAGGAAAAGGTAATGAAGGCACCGTTATTATGTTTTTATGCAACCATTGCCCGTTTGTTATTCATATAAATAAAGTACTTGTAACTATTGCTAACACTTACGCGGAAAAAGGTATTGGTTTTATTGCTATTTCTAGTAACGATGTTGAAAACTATCCACAAGATGGTCCTGATAAAATGATGATTCATGCTGAGGAAAACAACTATCCGTTCCCGTATTTATATGACGAAACACAAGATATAGCCAAAGTTTACGATGCAGCTTGCACACCAGATTTGTACGTGTTTGATAAAAGTTTAAACTTGATATACAGAGGACAATTGGATGATTCCAGACCCGGAAATGGAATTCCTGTTACCGGAAAAGATTTAAAACATGCTCTGGATTGTTTACTTGAAAACAAAGAAAATTTAGAATCACAAAAACCAAGTATTGGTTGCAATATTAAATGGAAGAAATAATTATAAAGTCAACTGCCAAAAGCCAACATCTAACCATTTATTGAACTTATAGCCTACTTCTTTAAAATGTGCTACTTGCTTAAACCCAAATTTTTCATGCAGTTTTACACTGGCTTCGTTTGGTAGAGTTAAACCACCAACAATAACATGGTAGTTTTCTTTTTTTAATTGGGCTAAAAGTTCAGCATACAACTTTGTGCCAATTTGTTTACCTTGAGCTTCGTAATGCAAATAAACCGTTGATTCAACAGTATTTTTATATGCTGGTTTCTCTCTCCATTTATTGGCATAAGCATAACCTAAAATTTTATTATTTTCTTCAAAAACAATAAATGGAAACGATTTAGAAACAGTTTCTATTTTAGTTTTAAAAGCTTCTGTTGTAAAAGGAATATTATCAAAGGTAACTATGGTATTCTTCACATAATAGTTATAAATATCAACTATTTCTTGTGCGTCTTCAGGTTGTACTTTCCTAATCATAGTTAAATTCTATAACCAATTTTCTCGTTTCAATAAATTCTCGATATGTACATAATGATGGTTGCTATGCCATGCATAAATGCCAATATTCTTTTTTAAAGGAACTTCACTATTAGTTTCTGGATGAATGAAACATTTGTTTAAATCGTCATCATTCAATGTTTTAAGTAAATAGGTTAACTTCGTGTGAATTGCTCTTAAATGCTGTAAAGACATTTTAATAGGAGCTGTTTTAGCATCAATAAGTTCTGCCCACCTTTCCTCAAAATAAGCTTTTATAATGGGTTTATCTTCAGTTAAACTCCATTTAAAACGTGTATAACTATGATGATGACTATCTGAAAGATGATGAACAACCTGTCTCACAGTCCAACCTTCTGGTCTGTAAGGTGTGTCAAGTTGTTTATCTGTTAAATCTTTAACTAGGTTTTCTAATCTATTAGGAAATTCCTCTAAAATAGAAATCCAATTTTCAATATGTTGTTTTGAAATATTTGTTGGACAATTAAATTGCCCGATAGGATATTTTAAATTTTGTAGCTCTTGTCCTGTCATAAGAACAAATATAAAGAATTGTCAAGCAACTTCTACCAACCCTATTTTTACATAATTTACTGCAGCATACAGGTTTTCAAAATGCTTTATTTTGTTTTTAAAGAATAGCTTTTCAATCATTAAATTTAAAACGCCTCCTTTGTTTTCTGAAACTACGCAATAAGCTTTTAAAGAATAACTATGCTTAAAGAATTTTAACCAATCTGTAGCTACTACAGAATAAGAATGAATTCTGTTAGTTATGTAGATAATATCTTCTCCATTTGTATTTAGATAAGTTGTAACATCTTTCACTATTAATTTGGCATGGTCATCCCAATTTAAAGTTTTTCCACGTTTAATTTCTGAAACGACAAACCCCTCAAAAACAAACACATCACCAAAAGAATAATTAAATTCTTTTAATACTTCACTATACAAATCTGTCTCTTTAATGCTAATCATGCCACAAAAATATTTCTTTATTATGCATGCATAAAATATTTTCGTTAAACTAGATGAATAATAAGATGAGTTTAATTTTTCGCGTTAAAAAACTACTTCAATCGAAGTGGTTGTAAGAAATATTAAACATGCTTTTAGTTATGCTTTTTAGAATAAGTATCAACATATTTTTTGGCTCGCTTATTATCACTGTTCATTTCATAAGATTTATTATAATTTATATAAGCTTGTAAGCTATCACCGTTTTTCAAATACGCTTCAGCTAAACTATCATATACATTACTACTTTCAGGATATAATGCAACATTTATTTTAAATACTTCTATTGCTCTTTCAGCTTTGTTTTCACGAAGTAAATCATACCCCATACTATTTACCAATCGCTCTTCAATTAAAACACTTGTAGAATCTTGTTTTTTAATTTCTAAATACCCTGCTAAGGCTTTTTTGTATTCTTTATTTTTAAGGTACATTCTTGGGGTTTTAAAAGAATCACTAACTTTTAAATAATCATAACTAATTAAATTTTCGTCTTCTTTAGAAATTTTAGACAAATACCTTTTTTTTGTTTTTGGATGCTGAACAAAATGAAGTTTCGTGTACATATCTGGTACAAAAAAAATGCTATCATCTATAATAACAGGTTTAATTTTTTCTGCGCCTTTCCATTTTAAAAATAATGTTTTGTCTTTGTAATATACATCAATAACCTCATCATGATTATATAAATACCGTCCAGATGTTTGCTCTATATATTCTTCTGAATAATCTATATTTTTAGAACAACTTGAAAGAATCACTATAAAAAACAAAGAGAATAATATGGCTTTAGTTTTCATTTTGGTTTGATTAGTTTTATGATAAAAATATGAGCAAAAAAAAAAGTCTCATTATAAATGAGACGATTTTTTTAAAAATTTGTTACTTATATAAGTATGATATGCTGTACTTATTTTACATCCATCAACTCTACATCAAACACTAAAGTAGCATCTGGTGGAATTACACCTCCTGCACCTCTACTTCCATAACCTAAATGGCTAGGTATAACAAAACGTGCTTTATCTCCAATTTTTAATAATTGAATACCTTCATCCCATCCAGAAATTACTTGTCCCATTCCTAAAGGAAAATCAATTGGTGCGTTACGTTTATATGAAGAATCAAAAACAGTTCCGTCTGACAATTGTCCTTTGTAATGCACAGATACTGTTTTACCCTTTTCTGCTTTTGCGCCATTACCTTCTTGAATAATTTGGTAACGCAAACCACTTTCTGTTTTTTTAAATCCAGCAGCTAGTTTATCTAACTCAGCTTCAGCAGCGGCTTTAGCTTCAGCTAATCTTTTTTCTCTTGAACCTTCAAAAGTTCTAAAAGCTTCAACAGCATTATAAGCTTCTGCATCTGCACCAACACGTAAAATTTCTATACTTTCAATCGTATCACCTTGCTCGATAGCATCTACAACTTCTTGACCATGTTCAACTTTACCAAAAACAGTGTGCTTATTATCTAACCAAGCTGTTTCAATATGAGTTATAAAAAACTGACTTCCATTTGTTCCAGGACCTGCATTTGCCATAGATAAAACTCCCGGGCCATCGTGTTTTAAATCTGGGTGAAATTCATCATCAAATTGGTAACCAGGATTTCCTGAACCTGATCCTTGAGGACAACCACCTTGAATCATAAAATCTGGAATAACTCTGTGAAATTTTAAACCATTATAATAAGGTGTACCTTGTGGTTTTACTTTGTTTTCTAAATTTCCTTCTGCTAAAGCTACAAAGTTACCAACCGTTCCAGGTGTTTTTTTGTACTCTAAAGCAACAAGAATTTCTCCTTTTGTAGTATTAAATTTTGCGTATAAACCGTCTTGCATTGTTCTAATTTTTAAGAAAGTGCAAAGATAAGCAATGAAGCTTGAAGACGGAAGCTTGAAGCTAGATTGTTTTAAGAAAATTTAATTGGCAACTTCACTAATAAATTTTATGCGATATAAACGCAATTCTTCATCATCATAATCGCCATCAAACTCTTCTATAGCAGCAGAAATACTATCAGATTCAGATTCCATGAAATAATCATGAATTTCTTCTTGCTGATCTTCATCTAAAATATCATGAATCCAATAATCTATATTTAATTTAGTTCCAGAGTAAACTATGGCTTCCATTTCTTTTATAAACTCTTCCATAGACATACCTTTTGAAGATGCTATATCGTCTAATGGTAATTTTCTATCAATATTTTGAATGATGTATAGTTTGTTTGCAGAATTACTACCAGTTGATTTTACAACTAAATCGTCTGGACGAATAATATCATTTTCATCAACGTATTTAGCAATTAGTTCAACAAAGTCTTTTCCATATTTTTTCGCTTTTCCATCGCCTACACCATGAACATTACTAAGTTCTGCTAACGTTATAGGATATTTTAACGCCATATCTTCTAAAGAAGGATCTTGAAAAATAACAAATGGTGGAACTCCTAATTTTTTTGCATTCTTTTTACGTAAATCCTTTAGCATGCCCATTAAGACTTCATCTGCAACTGCTCCTCCACCTTTTGCTGCAGTAACAATAGTTCCATCTTCTTGTTCTCCTTCAAACACATGGTCTTCGGTCATCATAAAAGATTCAGGTTTTTTTATAAAAGTTTTGCCTGATTCAGTTAGTTTTATAACTCCATAAGTTTCAATATCTTTTTTAAGGTAGCCAACAACCAATACCTGTCTTAATAAGGCCATCCAATACTTTTTGTCTTTGTCTTTTCCTTTTCCGAAGAATGGCTGCTCGTTGGTTTTATGGGAATTTATTAATGCATTTTCTTTACCTGTTATAACATTAACTAAATCTTTAGACTTATACTTTTCGTTTGTATTTTCAATAGTTTCTAATAGAACTACAACATCATCTTTGGCTTCATGTTTCTTCTTAGGATGCCTTACGTTATCATCCATATCGCCTCCTTCGCCTGTTTTATTATCAAATTCTTCACCAAAATAATGCAAAATAAACTTTCTTCTGGATATGGAAGTTTCGGCAAAAGCCACTACTTCCTGTAATAAGGCATGCCCAATTTCTTGTTCTGCTACGGGTTTTCCAGACATGAATTTTTCCAGCTTTTCTATATCCTTATAGGCATAATATGCTAAACAATGTCCTTCTCCTCCATCGCGTCCAGCTCTTCCTGTTTCTTGGTAATAACTTTCAATACTTTTTGGAATATCATGATGAATTACAAAGCGTACATCGGGTTTATCTATTCCCATACCAAATGCAATAGTTGCAACAACAACATCTACATCTTCCATAAGAAATTTATCCTGATGACTCGATCTTGTCTTTGCATCTAAACCAGCATGATAAGGCACTGCATTTATACCGTTAACTTGAAGCACTTGTGCCAATTCTTCAACACGCTTTCTGCTTAAACAATAAACAATACCAGATTTTCCTTCATTTTGTTTAATAAAACGAATAATATCAGCATCTACATTTTTTGTTTTTGGGCGTACTTCATAATATAAATTATGTCTATTAAAAGACGCTTTAAAAGTATTTGCCCCAGTAATACCAAGATTTTTTATAATATCTTCTTGTACTTTAGGCGTAGCTGTAGCGGTTAAACCAATTATGGGAATATTATCTCCTATTCTACCAATAATACTTCTTAAATTTCTGTATTCTGGTCTAAAATCATGCCCCCATTCACTTATACAGTGTGCTTCATCAATCGCCATGAAAGATATTTTAACCGATCTTAAAAACTCTACATTTTCTTCTTTAGTCAAAGACTCTGGAGCAACATAAAGTAATTTGGTAACACCATTTACTATATCTTCTTTAACTCGCTTTACTTCGGTTTTATTTAATGAAGAATTAAGCACATGTGCTATACCTTCTTCATTTGAAACACCTCTAATGGCATCTACCTGATTTTTCATTAAAGCTATTAATGGAGACACTACTATAGCTGTACCTTCTTGCATTAAAGCAGGCAATTGGTAACAAAGAGACTTTCCGCCTCCTGTTGGCATGATTACAAATGTATGATTACCTGATAAAATACTTTCAACAACATCTTCTTGAAGACCTTTGAATTTGTTAAATCCAAAATACTTTTTTAGTGCAGCATGTAATTCACTTTTAACTATCAACATGAATTATATAAAATTTATTTTCTTATTAAACACCATAAAACATCAAAAATCATTTTAATAAATTTAATGATGCTTTTTGAGAAACCCCTCATATTTTTTTCGTTAGTTTTGTAACGAAAATCGAAATTAAACCAAAATTCGATTTGGCCATCACTAAAGATAACAAAAACTTTAAAAAATCAACAAAAAAATAATAAATTTTGAAAGACAGAAATTCTATTATTAACCTAGCGAAGCAAACTATTAAGATGGAAAGTGAAGCCATTTTAAATTTGTCTAACCTTATAACTGATGATTTTGCAGAAGCTGTTCAACTTATATACAATTCAAAAGGACGTGTTATTATTACCGGAATTGGTAAAAGTGCTATAATAGCCAATAAAATTGTTGCTACTTTAAATTCTACAGGTACACCTGCTATTTTTATGCATGCTGCCGAAGCTATTCACGGCGATTTAGGACTTATTCTTAAAGACGACATTGTTATTTGTATTTCTAACAGTGGTAATACAGCAGAAATTAAGGTGCTTATACCATTAATAAAAAGAGCCAACAATAATATTATTGCTATTACAGGTAGTAAGGATTCTTTTCTAGGACAAAACGCTGATTATATTTTAAATGCTTTTGTTGAAAAAGAAGCTTGCCCAAATAACCTTGCTCCTACAACCAGCACTACTGCACAGTTAGTAATTGGCGATGCACTTGCAATATGTTTATTAGAATTACGTGGTTTTTCAAGTAATGATTTTGCAAAGTATCATCCAGGTGGGGCTTTAGGTAAAAAGTTGTATTTACGCGTACAAGATATTTCTTCTGTAAACGAAAAACCTAAAGTTAATGCAGATACCAGTATAAAAAATGTAATTGTTGAGATTACAGAAAAAATGTTGGGAGTTACTGCTGTAGTTGAAAATGATAAAATTATAGGTATTATTACCGATGGTGATTTACGTAGAATGCTCTCCAAAGTAGACGATTTTTCTAAATTAACTGCAAAAGATATTATGGGAGCTAATCCAAAAAGCATTCATGCAGACGCTATGGCTATTGATGCTTTAGAAGTAATGGAAGTTAACGATATTTCTCAATTGCTAGTGGAAGATAATGGTAAATACGCTGGTGTAGTACATTTACACGATTTAATAAAAGAAGGTATTATATAATGGCAAAAAAAGATATAAATGAGATGTCTTTTTTAGATCATCTTGAAGATTTACGTTGGCATTTAATTAGAATATGTATTGCAGTTATTTTAGTTGCAACCTTAGCTTTTATTTTTAGCCGATTTGTTTTTAATGAAATTATTTTCGCTCCGTTAGAAATGAGTTTCCCAACTTATAGTTTTTTGTGTGAAACAGCTAAATTTATTGGGGTTGACACTACGTTTTGTGCAGAAAAAATGCCCATGATAATACAAAACCGTACCATGGCTGGACAGTTTTCTGCAGATATATGGACTGCTATTCTTGGTGGTTTTATAATTTCATTTCCATATGTTATTTATCAATTATGGAAATTTATAAGTCCTGGTTTACATGATAACGAACGCAGACATTCTCGTGGTTTCATTATCATTTCATCACTATTATTTTTTATAGGTGTGCTTTTTGGATACTATATTGTTACACCTTTATCTCTTAACTTTTTAGCTAATTATAGTATTTCAGAAATTGTAGATAATCAAATAGACATAAGCTCTTATATAGCATTAGTACGCTCATCAGCATTAGCATCTGGCTTAATTTTTGAGCTACCAATCATCATTTACTTTTTAACTAAAATTGGATTAGTTACTCCAGAAATATTAAGAAAATATAGAAAATACGCTCTGGTAATTGTGTTAATTCTTTCTGCAATTATTACACCACCAGATATTGCAAGTCAAGTTATAGTTGCTATACCAATATTAATATTATACCAAATAAGTATTTATATTTCCAAGATCGTGGTTAGAAATCAAAAACGAAAAGAAAAACAACATGTCAAACCTAGTTAAAGAATTTAATGATTATCGAGCTAAAATGAACGATAAAATTTTAGCAGATAACAACAAGGTGATTAAGCGCATTTTTAATTTAGATACTAACGCTTACGCGGAAGGTGCTTTAGATGTTAAAACAAAAGAACTTTTAGGTTTGGTGGCATCGGCAGTTTTAAGATGTGATGATTGTATTAAATATCATTTAGAAACAAGTTATAAAATAGGCTTAAAAAAAGAAGAAGTTGTAGAAGCTTTAAGTATTGCAACTTTAGTTGGTGGGACTATAGTTATCCCGCATTTACGTCGTGCTTACGAATTTTGGGATGCATTGGAAGCCCAGTAAAAGAAATTTAATAATTCTCTTTTACTGAAATTCCCGCTTTTGCGAGAATGACAATTTCAAAGGAACCTCAACGTTATAACGTTGAGTATTACTTTTTCAATTAAATAAAAATTACGTTATTGCAAATATGATTTTAAGAGCTGAAAATTTAATGAAGTCCTACAGCGGGCGAAAAGTGGTAAAAGACGTTTCTCTTGAAGTAAACCAAGGAGAAATTGTTGGCCTTTTAGGACCTAATGGTGCTGGAAAAACAACTTCTTTTTATATGATTGTTGGCTTAATAAAACCTAATGGTGGTCATATATATTTAGATAATACCGAAATCACAAACTACCCTATGTACAAACGTGCACAAAACGGTATTGGATATTTAGCGCAAGAAGCTTCGGTTTTTAGAAAACTAAGTATAGAAGATAACATTTTAAGTGTACTACAGCTTACTAAACTGAGTAAAAAAGAGCAAATTCATAAAATGGAATCGCTTATTGAAGAGTTTGGTTTAGGGCATATAAGAAAAAGTCGTGGCGATTTATTATCTGGAGGAGAGCGCCGTCGTACAGAAATTGCTCGTGCTTTAGCAACCGATCCTAATTTTATTCTTTTAGATGAACCTTTTGCAGGGGTAGATCCTGTTGCGGTTGAAGATATACAACGTATTGTAGCACAACTTACCAAAAAGAATATTGGTATTTTAATTACAGACCATAACGTACAAGAAACACTTGCCATTACAGATAGAACCTATTTAATGTTTGAAGGTGGTATTTTAAAACATGGTAGTCCTGAAGAACTTGCTGCAGACGAAATGGTACGTAAAGTATATTTAGGGCAGAACTTTGAGCTTAGAAAGAAAAAAATTAGGGACTAAAACAACGATTAGCCCTTTATCTTTTTAAAAATATACTTACCAAACTTAAATAAGATTAAAGCTATTAAGCCTACTATAAGACCTATTATAAACTCAATAATAATTGAAGGAAGGTTAATGTCTTCAACTAAATGGTGTATAAATTCAATATTATGAACAAAAATACCACCTGCCACAAGAATTAAAGCTATGGTACCTATAACTGCTAAGCTTCTTATAATTATTGGTAAAGCTCTTACAAGAAAGTTTCCTATAAACTTAACAAATGAGTTCCCGTTACTTATTTTAATTAATCGGTAACCAAAATCGTCCATTCTTACCAATAACGCTACAATACCATAAACACCAACTGTAGCTATAATACATACAATTGATACAATAATGATTTGAAACGTTAAAGATCTGTCTAAAACCGTTCCAAGCGCAATGATTACGATTTCAACAGATAATATAAAATCTGTAAAAATAGCAGATTTAATTTTTTTCTTTTCTAACAATAATAATTCTTCTTTGGGTAAATCTAAATCAATGTCAGGTTTAACTTTAACTTCCTTATGTGGTATAAAAAATTCATAAATTTTTTCAACACCTTCAAAAGCTAAATAAATCCCACCAAGAATTAAGGCTAAAGTTATTGCCCAAGGCACAAAAGCACTTAATAAAAAGGCTATGGGTAAAATAATGACTTTATTTAAAGCCGAACCTTTTGTAATGGACCATAATACGGGCAGTTCTCTTGATGACACAAAGCCCGTAGCTTTTTCAGCATTTACAGCTAAATCGTCACCTAAAATACCTGCTGTTTTTTTAGTAGACACTTTGGTCATAACAACAACATCGTCCATAAGGGCAGCGATATCATCTAACAATGCAAAAATTCCTGAAGCCATATAAAATTTTTAAATTACTTATCTAAAAGGGAAAGGATTATATAAACTAAAATTATTAGTGGTATAGCAGCAAATTGTAAAACAATTAAGAGAACTATACACAGTAGTATAAAAATATATCTAATAGCATTATTTTTAAAGCTCCAATCCTTAAATTTTAAAGCGAAGAGCTTAATACTTGAGTTTAATAGGTAACAACTTAAAACAGTTAAGGCTATTAAAAACCATTTGTTTAAAATAATGACATTAATGGCATCATTGTTTTGAAACTCTAATATTAAAGGTAATGATATTATTAATAAAGTATTTGCTGGGGTTGGTAAACCTCTAAAATAAGTTTGTTGATCTTCATCTATATTAAATTTAGCTAATCTATAAGCTGAAGCCAACGTAATTGCTAAACCTAAAATTGGGATTAAAGAAACTTCATTAAAATTTAAAATAGAATCACTATTCATTTCTCCCCAACTAGTATGAGATAAGTCTAAAAGTTTATACATCACTAATCCTGGAACCAATCCACTAGTAACCATATCTGCTAAAGAGTCTAACTGAATGCCTAATTCACTTTGCACATTAAGTTTTCTGGCTGCAAAACCATCAAAAAAATCAAAAAATATACCCAAAAACACAAAAAGTGAAGCTGTAACAAAGTTATCATTAATCACAAAAATCACCGCTATACTACCGCAAAGTAAATTTAAAAGTGTTAGAGCATTAGGTATAAATCGTTTCATATACTTATTTTAATATTGTAAAAATAACAAACAATTTCAGTCTAAAGCAATATCTGTAATAATTTCAAGTTTATAGGTTTAAATATTATGTGCATCTTTCCTGTGTAAAAGTTAATTGTTTTAAATTTGTCACAGGTAACCTCCGTATAAATTTTTCATGTGTTCTGATTATATTTACATCTGAAAAATTTATGTCGGTTTGTAAAAAAATTGCGATTGAGACCTTACATAACTGCATTATTTTTTGTTTTATCAATATCTCTATTTAGTCAAACCGTTAGAAAATACTCTAATGAATTTATGAATATTGGTGTTGATGCCGCTGCATTAGGTATGAGTAGTGCGGTAACTTCGCATACTGCCGATGTAAACTCAGGATATTGGAACCCTGCAGGTTTATTAAAATTAGAAGACAACCAACTAGCTTTAATGCACTCCAGTTATTTTGCAAATATTGCAAATTACGATTATGCAGCTTATGCAATGCCTTTAGATGATAGAAGTGCCGTTGGATTATCTTTAATTCGATTTGCGGTTGATGATATTTTAAACACCACTCAGCTTATTGACGAACAAGGCAATATAAATTACGATCGTATTAGTTTATTTTCAACTGCAGATTATGGTTTAACTTTTTCTTATGCTAGAAAACTTCCTGTACAAGGTTTAAATTATGGAGTTAATGCAAAAGTAATACGAAGAGTTATTGGCGATTTTGCTTCCTCTTGGGGTTTTGGTCTAGATTTAGGAATTCAATTCGAAACTGATAATGATTGGAAATTTGGTGTAATGGCTCGAGATATCACCACAACTTTTAATGCTTGGGCTATAGATGAAGAACAATTTGCTACTATAAGTGATGCCGTAGAAGGACAAAATCAAGAGTTACCAGAAACTACTGAAATCACCATTCCTAAATTACAAATTGGAGTTTCTAAATTAGTAAACTTTAATGCCGATTATTCATTACTATCTGCAGTAAATTTAAATGTTCGGTTTGAAGAAAATAACGATATTATTTCAACATCTTTTACAAGTATAAATCCTGCTTTAGGTTTTGAATTCGGATATACAGATATGGTTTATTTACGTGCCGGAATGGGTAATTTTCAAAATGAATTACAAATAGATAATACCGAACAATTAAGTTTTCAACCTAGCTTTGGTGTAGGGTTTAAATACAACGGTATTCAAATTGACTATGCTTTTACAGATATTGGAGACCAAAGTGTAGCACTCTATTCCAATGTCTTTTCTCTAAAACTCGATTTTAGTATTTTTAGATAATTTTTTTTACATGAAAAAAACACTTCTTTTTTTATTTCTACTAATTTTTGTTGAAGTAACTCTGGCTCAACAACAAACTTTATCTGAACATGCTAAAATTAGTGTACTTACAGTGGCTCCAGGCGCATCTTTAAATGACGCTTTTGGACATAGCGCATTTAGAATTTACGACCCCGAATTAGGTCTTGACATCACTTATGGATATGGTGAATATGATTTTGATGCGCCTAATTTCTACTTAAAATTTGCTCAAGGAAAACTTAATTATTTAATGAGTGAAATTGAGTTCCAGAGATTTTATCAGGTTTACGTTTACTATAATAGAAGCATAAAAGAACAGGTTTTAAACATTTCTCAAGCCGAAAAACAAAAACTATACGACTTTTTAATAAACAATTATAAACCAGAAAACAGAGGTTATCTCTATGAATTCTTCTTTGATAATTGCGCTACCAAAATAAAAGATGTTGCTAACATTGCATTAAACAATAACATTACATTTAACAAACCAGAAGGTTTTAACGATGCAACTTTTAGAACCTTAATTCAAAATAATTTAAATAGAAATTCTTGGGGAAGTTTAGGTATTGATGTTGCTTTGGGTTCGGTAATTGATAAAACTGCAACTCCAGAAGATCATATGTTTTTACCTGAAAATATTTATAATTTTTTTGAAAGTGCTACTTTAAAAAACAGATCTGAACCGCTAGTTAAACGTAGCCGTGTGTTATTTCAACAAAGAGAAGTTATTAAATCAGATTCATTTTTAACAAGTCCGTTGTTTGTTTTTGGAATTATTGGGTTAATTATTCTGTTTATAACTTTTAAAGATTACAAAAAACAAAAACAAAGCAAATGGCTTGATGTTTCTCTATTTGTAATTACTGGAATTATTGGTGTTTTTATCTTACTACTTTGGTTTGCCACAGACCATATAGGAACGCATCAAAATTACAATCTATTATGGGCATTTGCACTTAATATTATATTTATAGGTCAGCTTTTAAAAAAACAAATAAACCAATGGTTTGTTAAATACTTAAAGTTTTTGATTATTCTTCTTTGTCTTTTAACTATACATTGGATGATTGGAGTGCAAATATTTGCTATTGGTCTACTTCCTTTTTTAATAGCACTTTTTGTTAGATATGTGTTTTTAGTAGGGTTTTACTCTAAAACTACTGACCCCTAAAGAAAATAACTGTACTTAATGTTTTTATTAAGGTTATAGCATCTAAAAAGAAGCTTCGATGCTTAATATAATACAAATCATACTGAAGCTTAAGTAAGCTATCATCTACCGTTGAGCCATACCTAGTATTTACTTGTGCCCAACCTGTAAGACCTGGTTTAACAATATGTCTGGTTTCATAAAAAGGAAGCATTTGAGATAATTCTTTGACAAAAAATGGACGCTCAGGCCTCGGACCAATTAAACTCATTTCTCCCTTTAGAATATTAATAAATTGAGGTATTTCATCTAAACGAGAGTATCTTAAAAATTTACCGAAAGGAGTAATTCTAGAATCACCTTTTTTTGCCCAAACTGCACCAGATTTTTCAGCGTTTTTAATCATGGTTCGGTATTTAATTATTTTAAAAAGCTTACCGTTTTTACCTACACGATCTTGTATATAAAAAAGAGGACCACGATTACCAAATAAGTTTCCTAATAATATAATTGGTAGAAATATAATGCCTACTAAAATCCCTAAAACAGATATAACAATATCGAAAACACGATGAAAAAAAAGATATAATTTATTTTGATTGCTTCTACTAAAAGGGAAATATTTATAAAAATCTTTTCCTACAAATTGTACCGGAACTCGTTGAGTTATTTCTTCGTAAACTTGAGTGTATTCCTTTATTGGAAAGCCTTCTTCAAGTAATCTTATGAGTGTATAGTAAATCTCAGAAGTAATAGATTCTGAATTATAACTTGCAATAACTATTTCTGAAATATTTTCATCTTTAATAACCTGATGAATTTGCTTTGGACTATATTCCTTAATAGCGTTAAATTTAACAGTTTCCATTTTGTTAATCTCACAATTAACAAAACCTACAATTTTATAATTAGGATCAGATTTTTTAAAAGCTTCCAGAATTGTTTCAATGTTTGACGTTTCTCCAATTATTAAAACTTTTTTATAAAATCTAGGAGAGACTATAAAATTTAAATATGCAATACGCCACAATAATAATGCGACAAGCATTGAAAAGAAGAAAAACAAAATCTGTAAACGATTATCTGGTAATACTGGTGTTAAAAAAGGTGTCAATAAGTAAAATAGAACTGTAGTAGACACAGTAAGAACAATACTTGAAGAGACTTTCTCGATTTTACTGGACTTTTGTAAATCATACAATTCGAAAACAGTTCCGAATATTGATATATAAACAATGAGTACTAAAACCCATGTCCAGTTTTCTTTTGTTATGGAGAAGTAATCAAACTTAAAAATGTTACCTACAACATAAAGTATAATTAGTATTGATAATACATCGAAGACCCTTAAAAGAATTTTGCGTTCGGATATATTAAAATGAATACTGCTTTTAAACATTCTTATAAGCTAAAATGAGAGACCATAAAGATAGTAAGTAAATTTAATTAAGCTAGAATTTATTGAAAGAGTTCTTCCCACTGATTTTTAACGATTTTCCAATCATATTGTTCTATTTTTTTCCTTGATTCTAAAATCATTTGATTAGTTTTCTCTGGAAATTCTATTAAATTTTTAATAGCTTTTACAAATAATTCTGCTGAATCAGGTTCTACTAAAAGTCCATTTTTATTATTTTCAATTAAAAAAGGTAAGCCTCCAACATTTGTAGATACTATTGGTAAACCTAATGCCATTGCTTCAATAACGCTAACAGGCATATTATCAAAATTTGTTGTATTTATAAAAACATTGTATTCCTTAGATAAATTTAGCCACTTTTTTTTTGATAATTTTCCTGTGAATTTCACATCAACTTTCAACTGTTTTGCATAAGCTTTTGCTTCTTTTAAACTTCCATCACTATCTGGACCAACCATACATAATTCAGTGTCAATATTTTCAGTTTTCAGCTTCTTCAAAATCTCTACAGCTAACAATGGGTTGTATATTTTTGAAAATGATCGTACCCATAATAATTTAACTTTATCAAAATTTCTCTTTTTAAAAGTATAATTTTTAAGTTCAATAGTGTTAGGTATAAAAATTATATTATTAATTCCAAAAGATACAAATTTAGACATCATGTATTTTGATGGTGCCACATTAACATGCGCTTTCTTAAAAATAGCTTTAGACAGTTTAGGAGAATTTTCTAACCTATTAGGTAAATTACCTCCGTGTAAAATTGGAACATATTTTAACTTCAAAACTCCACATAATTGACTCACAAAAAATGCATAATAAAAATTTAATGTACTATAGGTATCTATTAAAACATAGTCCACTTTATTTCTATACTTAAAACATGTATGGAGCATATGTAGTAATCGTGTGAAAATATTTTTTTTATCTGAAACTGAAAATACACTAAAGCCGCTTTCTCTGAGTAATGGTGTTAATATATCTATTGAAGATAAATTTGTTTTATCATCATTTCTGGATTTGTTTCCTATGTATACAATACATTTCAAATACTACTTATATTATGCTTTATATTAATTTTACTGGTCTTTTAATCTTTTTAGGTTTACTAAATTGAATATCTAATAAGCATAAACCATAAATAAAAGCTGGTGCAGCAATTCGCATTGCAGAATGATTTATGGTTAAAAACCAAAAAAGGTAAAAAGAATAAAAAAAGACATTTGATTTATTATTAAATCTAAAAAATAACGGCACAAATAATAAAATCAAAAACGCAGCTACACCAAACAAACCGTGTTCAGATAAAATACGACTCATTTCATTATGCGATGCTGCCTGTATACCTTCTTTTTCTTCTCTTAACTCTTTAATTTCACCAACACCTACACCTAAAATGGGATTATTCAAAAATTCTTCAACTTCAAAAGAAATTAAATTACTTCTTCCAGTTGTTACATCTTCTTTTTCTCTACCTAATGCATCTCGGTTGGTATATCTATTTTCAATTAATCCACTTGTTTGAATTGAAGAAATTAACCATACAGATAAGCCTAAACCTATAAAAATGAATACAAGTCTACTAATTCTAAATTTAGCTTTAACATTAACTTTCTTGAAATAAAAATAAATAAAGACAGCTATCATAATTAGAGCAGTTATAACTCCTCCTCTACTAAAAGTAACTATACCTCTAAAACTCATTACCAATAACAATAATCCATTTAATAATTTTAATAAGAAATTTGGTGAGAGCATAAAAAAGCGAAGTGTAAATACAAAAACTCCCAAACCTAAAACTGTTGATACCTGATTAGGTCCAAAACCACCAGAAGCAGCAAAATTTGAACCCGTACCTGTTATTGTTTCTCTAATATCTGGTGTATATAAAAACAAATATGTAGTCATAGCTATCAAAGGCCATGCCATTGATAACAGAACTTTATGTATACTTTGATAGCTTATTTTTCTCTTATAACAAAAAATAGCAACTATACCCAAACATACTGGTCCACTCAAATTAAAGGCAATATTAGTTCTAAGAGATGTTTGTTCTGTTGCGTTAAATCCTGCTACTAAAATTCCTGGAATAAGAAGAAATATGTAAATTATGTATGGTATGGGTTGCTTAGTTAATCTAGTTGTAAAAATTCCAATCAATACAAATAGTATTACTAAATATTTAGATGCCTCATATAAAAAATTACCGCCTGTCATTCTTATAAAAACTTCAGCACCAACCACATAACCGCATGCCACTAAAACTCTTATAGCTTTTTGCGATGGTTTAGATTTAAAAATATCATAAGTAAAATATATAAAAATACCTAACAAATATACTTTTGATAATGCTGAAAAACCATATATAAAAACACCTATTAATAGATGTAATACAATAACCTTTATATAACTAAAATTTTTCAATTTATTTAAGGTAAATATTATAAGTTTTAATAATAGTATCTAATTGTCTTGATAGTGAATAATTTTCTACAATATGTTGATTAAACTTGTTTGCTAAACTAAGTCTCATATTCTCATTTTTAATATATGAAACGATTGCATTTGCCAATTCTATTGTTGAACACGGATTTACCAACAAACCATTAACTTTATTATCAATTACTGTTTCACACTCTCCAACTTTAGTAGCTACAACAGCCAAATTTGATAATCCATACTCAAGTAATGCTATAGGAAGTCCTTCTGATTTTGAAGACAACACACCAATTTCGCACTGTGACAAGAAGTTATATATATCTGGTTTACTTCCATATAAAAAAACTGAGTGTTCTAAATTTAGTGTTTTAATTTTTTCTTCAACTAATTTAGAATAATTATCCTTAAAATTTTTACCAATACAGTGCAATGACCAATCTGGATATAATTGATGAACTTCTTTAAATGCTTTTAAAAGTGTAATATAATCTTTTTGTTCTCTTAAATTTGCTAAACAAACAATACGTTTACCTGAAACACCATTCAAATTGGTAACAGAACACTTTTTATCTATTTTTGCAAAATTTGGTAAATACGTTACATTTTTAACTTTTAGCTTTTGTATTGCCCAACCTTCCAGAGATTTATTCACACTAAAAACATGAGAAAAACATTTAGAAAAGGGCTTCAAAACAGTATGTTTTCTCTGGGCTAAAAATTCACTATTTCCATAATGATCGTGCCAGATTACAATTACTTTTTTGTTTAAGAACTTTATTAGTGTTGCTAAAAAAAATGAACTAGAATGTGCATGAATAATTTGTATATGGTTAACTTTTATAAACTTATTTAAACGCTTAATCGCTACAAAATCAAATTTACTTGTTTTTTTTAAAAATAAGTACTTAACTTTTTTTGAGAGACTTTCCTTTAAAAGGCCTTCTTTTCTAGTAGCACATAAAAAAGAGCCTTCAATATTGTTAGATAATCCATTAGCAATGTTAACAGCCACTCGTTCTGCCCCTCCAGTTTGTAAAGAATCAATTAACTGTAAAACCCTCATTTTAAAATCTTAATAATTTGGATATTTCAACTTCAAAACTATCTAGTGTGTAATTTTGAGACCATTTTGATGCTAATTTAGACATTTCAATGAGTTCTTCCTTTTTATTTAAACAGGTTAATATTTTATTTGATGCTTCCTCTACATTTGGTTCAATTAAAATACCCCTGTTTCCATAGTCTAACATTGATGGTATACACGATATTGAAGTAGAAATTGGTATAACACCAAAAAACATAGCTTCAGCTATGGCTTTAGGCCAACCTTCAGATTTTGATGGTAATATTAAAAAATGTCCTTCTTTAAGTGCTTGTATTAAAACTTCTTTATTTTTATTTCCTTTAAATGCAATAATGTCTACCAACTTATTTCCTATGATATACTGCTGCAATTCTTGTATTAATTTACCTTCTCCATAGAAGTCTAATTGTAATGAAATGCCTTTTTTATGTAGAGCTTCAATAATTTTTATTGCTAATAATGGACGTTTACCTTCTACAAGGCTACCAACAAAAATAAACTTCAAATTCTCATTATAAGATCTTATTTCAGGTAACTCTTTTTCGTTATTGGTAAATGTAGCGGTAAAAAATGATTTTATATTTTTTGTTTGTTTTTTCCAGTCACCATAAACCAAAACTTGTATGTTTTTAGTTAAAAAGTTATTACTTAAAATTTTTTTTTGAAGCCTGTAACTTAAAGGTTGTTTAGCTTTTGGATCCCAATTACCAGCATATTTTGCTGTTTTTAATGTTTTGGGAAATAAAACCTGAATAAAACTTCCTATCAAACCTATATTTCCAGGGCAACGTAAGTGTATATGATTTGTTTTTCTAAAAGCATTAAATATTACAAAAAAAATGTAAGGGGTTTTTAAAAATGATAAAAATGCTTTTTTTATGCTTGTAAACTCAAGGGATGGAATTTCTTTAAATTGAATTTTAGGATGCTTGTATTCCAAATCTATTGGCGAAGATTTTTCAGATGTTTTAGGCGCTACAATTGTAACCTCATCAACATACTTAAACCAAATATTCATTTCTCGAACATAAGGCGCATAAGCTAAAATATTATTGCTTTCAAATTTATGCTTTACATGTGTGATGATTAAAAACTTCATTCTTATTACAAAACATTTTCTCTTATTACATTTAAAATTCTATTTATATAGTTTTTTGGATGCAAATAACGCGTACTCCAAATAAAATTATTTTCACTCATTTCAAGATATTTTTTTTCTTTTAATAAAAATTCAATTTTTCCTGGGATTTCTTCAAATGATGAACGTGATGATAATATTTCATAATTTACGTGCTCCTTAAAATTATCAATACAAACATTTAATGGTGTAGAAATAACAGCTTTTCCATACAATAAATATTCTCCTATTTTCCATCCTGGGGTGTTTTTTAAACCATCGTCAGCAATACCTATATTATATTGAGTTAATTTTTTAAGATAGCTTTTTTTATCGGATTTATCAGGAGGAAGTAGTAAATCCGGAGCTAGTTTATTAGAGAAACTATCACTATACAAACCTACAGATGCGTTTTTAAATTCTCTTTTTATAATCCTACAAGCATTTATTCTGAATTCATTTTGAAGCATTCTACGTTCTTTCTCTTCCTTATCAGGATTATTGTCTGGATTCCATAACCTTGTATAGTAAAGTATATTTCCTCCAAAATCAGAAATGTTTTTAGGATAATTTCTAATATCCAATGTTCCGTGTCCTGAATTTGTAAATAGTCCAAAAATATCTAAAGCTCTCCCTATTTCAGTTTTATTAAATTTATGAAACAATAAATCTTTATTTAGTTTTAATAGTAGAAGGTGGCTCTTATAAGCCATTGGTACATTAAAATTCAATGGAAATATATTATTCTTTTTATCTTTTTCTAACAGAGAACGTTTAAAATAAAAATCAAAATTATTTGGTAAATCTATAAACTTAACATCATCAGAATAATCAAAAAGAATTGATTTATCATTTACTATTAATAATGCGGAATTGAATTTAATTTTTGAATTATAAACAATATTTACATCTATTTTATTGGCTCTACAATAATAAAAATAGGAGTATACCAAATGTGTTAAATGATGCGTCCATATTGATAATTCTAGTTTCATATACTTTGTAAATTAAATAATCATTTTTGAGCTATAAAAAATATGGTAGAACCATGATATTTATTAAAAATGGCTTTAATAATATTTTTATAAAAACTTAAAGACTTATACTGTAAATAGGGTAGTTTTTTGATTTTTACTTGACAATGATTAAAGTTATTAAGTTCGAAAATATTTTTAATACTTTGCTTTGTAAAAAAATTTAAATGTATAGGAGGGGTATCTTGATAAAGATTATCTACTTCTCTATCTGGATAATTATATATTTTGTTATAATTAGGAGTTGATAGAATAATTTTACCATTCTTGTTTAGTTTATTATAAGCTAGTTCAATAAACCTTTTTAAGTCTTGTAAATGCTCAATTACTTCCCATAACAAAATAACATCAAAAGACTCATCAATTTTATCCATAATCTTAAAATCCGAGTTTACGGTATTTAAATTAAGTTTTCTTGACTTTTCATAAGCTTCTTTATCTATTTCAATTCCCAAATATTTAATTCCCTTATTTTTACTTCTAATATAAGCACCCATTAGTCCAATACCACTTCCTATTTCGAGCACAGATTTACATTTAGTTTTTAGAATATGTTTTCTTAAAATATTAGATCTATGATATCCTATTTTAATTTTTTTATTTTTTAATAACATATCATATTCATTAATTACATAGCTACTATATTTAGCATTTTCATTATTATAAAGCTTATCATATAACTGTATGATTTCATCATGAGAATATAGTTTCAAACAAAAAATCAACTTGCAATTTTCACATTGTCCTAAATTAAATTTCTTATTAATTAAGTTAACCTTACTGTTGCATATTTTACAATTCATTCTATCTATATTTTATTGTATTAAATATTCTTAAGAGGTTTGTTAAAAATAAGAGAAAACCAACCAACTATTCTCCCTATACTTTCTGTAAATGCTGCTTTTTTATCTTGAGTATTGAATATATTTAAAAATCTAATACTGGTAAGTAAAAATGCTGTAAGATGCCATTTTGCTCTGGCTTTTATGTTTGGATTAGGGTATTTTACACGCCATACATACCAACCATTTCTTACTACCATTTTTCCATATTTATATCTATTAGGTCTTCCTTTTTCATCATGATAATGGTTTAATTGTGCCGAGGTATTAACATATAACTTACCTAATTTTGCTATTCGTAAACTAAAATCGGCGTCTTCATAAAGTCCGTAACCTTCAAAATAGTTTGAAAATCTTAAGGTTTTAAAAACTTCTTTTCTATAAGAAGATACACCACCCATTATAAGTTCTACTTCATAAATTTTTTCTGAAGGTGGTAAAAACCCAATTGACCTTCCATGAGCAAATGTTGGCAAAAATCCTGGTTCTGCATCTGGTAGTAAACCAAATTTACTCCTGAGTTTAAAACGTGAAGGCTCTTTACGAACCCAACCATCATAGTAAAATTCATTAGGTGTTAATTTTCCTATTGATTTTTTCCAAATAACTTCATTTTTAATGTAACCTCCAACTGCAAGTGCTTCATCTTTTTTTTGATACGTCTCTAGAAGTCTTTCAAAATAATTAGATTCTAAAACAATATCATCATCTAAAAAACATATAATTTCTGAAGTATCATCAACTAAATTAATACCGTAATTACGTTGTTTAGTTAAACCACGATTATTTTCATCCACTAAAACGTATTTTAAATTCTTATAATTGCTTTCCTTTAATAATTGTGATGTTTTTTTGTTTAAAGATCCATCCACAACTATAATCTGGTTTGGATATAGCGATTGAGAATTTACTGAATTTAGTAAATTTTGTAGAGCTATTGGCCTCATGTAAGTACATATTATTAAAGAAAAACTCATAATTACTTACTTTTCAATTGATTTGCCCAACGTATACTTTCTAACCATTGTTTTTTAAATGTCTTATAATATTTAATAGGATTTTTAATCTTTTGACTTTTGTAAAACTTAATAAATAAATTGGTTTTATATCCAAGTAGTTGATACTTTGTTGTATGATTCATTCTACTAAGCATTACTGTAGGTGATGGCTTAGGTCGAATTCCTTCTTGTTTTTCCCAAGAATGAATAAATTCTGTTCTAAAACCTCCTATTGGTGCTTTTAAATGTAAAATTTTAATATTTGGCATGTAAATTACGTCTGTACCTAAATTTCTCAATTGCATACCAAAATCAGTATCTTCACCATAACCATGTTCATAAGCCATATTAAACTTAACATCATTTAAAAATTTTGATGATATAACACTACAACCTCCTCCAAAAGCATTCCACTGAACTGGATTCTTAACTATTTCTACTTCATTTTGTTGCAAATAACTCATTGTAATTACTTCAAAATTGCAATCTTTCATTTTATCTATTACAGTTTTAAGCAAAGTACTTTCAAATCTATTATCATCATCTGCTAAATAAACATAATCTGATACTACTTTACTTAAAGCTAAATTTCTCGCATTACATGCTCCAGTTTGATGTATAAATTCATGGATAATTTTAAATGGCCAGGAATTAGTTTGAATAAAATCTAACTCAGATTCACTCGTTTCATCTTCATTTTGCTCTATAATTATAACTTGTTTTGGTAATACTGTTTGTTTAGCTAAATCTAATAAAACATCATATAAATAGTTTTTTCTTCCAAGTGTAGGTATAATAACATCAATTGTTGTAAATTCATTTACTTTTTGATTTTTCAAAGATTCTAAATGAAAGGTCAATGAAAACTTAATCTTCTTCTCAAAAAAAGTTCTAATAAAAGCCAATACAGGAAATTTTTTATCATAAATAACAACGTTTATTAATAATAAAATACTCCAAATACTTCTATAATGCTGCTTTACAAACTTAAATAAGTTGTAAAATGAAGCTTGATTATTAGGGAAGTATGAATCATTATTAATTAATAATCGAGGTTCTGAATAACAAAACAAACCATTGGGCATACCTAACTTAGCTATGGAATTAAGTACAAAGTCTAAAGGTTGATTTAAATTAATTTGATTTTGAAATTTTAGTAACTGTGATGCATGAATTGCTCCTATATTACTACTCATATGCCAAGTAGGATACTTAACATTTTTATTCACTTTTAAAAAAGGCGAATCTTCTACATATCCAATTTGAGGTGGTAAATACTGATTTTCACTGTATGACAACATCATATTTTTTAGATAAAAAGCAGCATTTAATCCTTCAAAATTTAATTGCCCTTTTTTAGATTCATGACACCAAATTAAAATATGTTCTCTATATTTTTCAGCAATATCAAACAAAGCGTTAGTAACACTTTTTATAGTTTTATCAATGGATTGATTCGTTTCCAAATCAATAATTTCAACTACAGTTTCGTTTTGATGAATTAATAAGATCATAGTTTTAAAACAGATTTATAATAAGCTATATTTATATCTGCATTTTTTTCAATATTAAAGCGTACTTCTACCTTTTGTCTTGCCGCTTTACCCAATTGTAGGCATAAATCTGGGTTTTTTAATAAATTGAGTATTCTTTTAGAATATAAATCGATATTACTTGGATGTGCCAAATAACCATTCATCCCATCATCTATTATTTCTTGTGCCCAACCTATACTTGTATTAACTACTGGCTTTTGCATAGCCATAGACTCAATTGTTACCATACCTAAAGTTTCGGCAAATGAAGGGAATACACAAACATGTGCATTGTTTATATATTGTTTTACTTCTGTGTAAGGTTTTTTCCCTAAGTAATTTACCTGCTTTAAAGCTTTTTTTGAAAATATTGATTCTATTAGCTCAAAAGTTGATGCTGCTCCTGTTTTTACATCAGGTGAATCGTTTCCTATCATAATAAGTTGAGCATTAGGATTTACTTCTATTACTTTATTAAATATTTCTGCTAGTTCAAAAACCCCTTTTTTCCGTATTACAGTACCTATGTAAAGTATGACATTATGAGAATAAACTTCTGGTTTAATGTTAGCAAAATTTTCTAATTGTAACCCATAATGAATAGTTTTGATTTTATTTTTATCAAGTCCGAAAATTTTTCTCGTTTCAATGCCAGCGTATGTTGTTGGTGCAATAAATGCTTTTGCTCTTTTTAAAGCCAATTTTTCAAACAAAAAGTTTTTAAACTTTTGTTTTCTGTTTTCTAATTTACAGAAGTATGCATCACTGCCGTGAAACCTAATTATTAGAGGCACATAAAACTTCATAAAAGCAGTAATTCCCGTCCAATCTGGAGCTTCTAATATAGAAATCCCCTTTTCTTTAACTACTGTATTAACATATTTTTGAATATACTTTCTATAAAAATACCAAGTTAATAACTTATACTTTTCTTTTTTTATTAAATGAATTTCAACGCCATTATCACTTATTACTTCAGATTGGTTTTGATGATAAACAAAAACTGTTACATCTATTCCTTTTTTAACAAGTGTTACAGCTAAATTTTTTATACTTGTTGCAATTCCAGCTGCATGACTTACTTGTGGGTGTGGATACTCCGATGTAATGAAACCTATTTTCATTCCAGTATTTTTTTTATGGACTTCCAAATATTCTCTGAAGCTTTAGTAGGCATATCACCTACCACAATTTTATACCACGCTTTGCATTCTTCAACATTTGATAATGTGCCATCTAAAATTTTTTTTACTAAATGCTCTAAATCATTTTTATTTGTACAAAACACAGCTGCTTTATCACTTGGCATACTTCTAAAATGAACGTATTTGTAATTTTGACCAATATCGCGGATACCTTTTTTAAGTTGTGGTTGCTCATAATTATAATAAATACAAGGTTTATTATGAGCTACAAAATCGAACACCGTAGATGAACAAACATTTGTTACAAACTCACTGTGCTCACAAACATTATAAAGCATTTTAAAGTCTTCTGGTGTTGGCAAAACTTGATTCCATTGTTTCCCTACTTGTTCCCAAATAGGATCTAAAACTTCAATTATATCCTGATTTGCTTCTATTACGGCATTATATCTTGATGTAAAATCTACAGGACATTTTCTATAAATGATACCCAAATTCTCACCTTTACTATTTAAACTTCTAACAGCATTTGCTAAATCTTGTAAATAATACTGATCTAATGGTGAAGTGGTTTCATCATCACCAGAAAAACAAATGTATTTTTTGTTTAAATCTAAATTATACTCTTTAAAAAAGGCTTCTTTAGTTTGCCTTAAACCGGTATTGTAATGCGGTTCAAATTGTGGTGTTCCTGTAATAAATACTTGATTTTCTTTTACAAAAGGATAATATTTTAAAACCTCTTGCTTCATTAAATTACTCCAAACCACATAGTAATCTGTTTCAACAACTTGCATAGCTTTGGGTACGTTGTCCCAAGAATACACAAAAGCCACAGTTGGAATACCTAAATCTTTTGCTGCTAATAAAGCACTTATAGATTGTGTAGAACGTTGTGTTGTGCAAAATATTAAATCTGGTTTTTGTTCTTCTAATTGGGCTTTACAATATTTATATTTTGATGTTGTACGTTCTAATTTATTTATTTTTTGTCTTAATTTGATAATACCTTTTTCTGAAGAATACAAACCAATTAACCATTTTGCATAAAGGCTTCTAACGATATTTTTTAATCCTTTATAATTAAACGGAAATTTATAAGTTGGATACACATCATCATTAAACTTATTTCTTGATACATTTAATTCAGCTCGCTTCCTTGCTC